>CAWJYB010000044.1:0-203816 GCA_963846905.1 uncultured Actinomycetota bacterium | reverse complement strand
GATCGCCGCCAGATACGCGCAGTACACCAACTTCGCTTCCGATTCCGAAGGGTTTTCGCACAAGTCGCAGGTGCTGGCCGGGCATTGCCGCGACGTCGGTGCCGACTACGTGCCATCGTGCGCTCCGCGAACTTCAACGTCGTCGTCGGCGAATCGGAGGCCGACGTCAAGCAGCGTATCCAACGCGTCCGCACCAGGCAGGTGGCCAAGGCCAACGAAGCGGCCGTCGATGTCGTGTTGGCCATGCTCACCGCTCCCGACTCGGCTTCCGGCACTGCGGATCAGGTCGTCGAGAAGCTGCAGCGGATGCGTGATCTCGGCTGCGAGTACGCCATCTGCTACTTTCCCGAGGCGGCCTATGACCGCTCGGGCATCGAGATGTTCGAACAACAGGTGATCCCGGCGTTGAGCTGACTGCCGGCACGGTCCGTGATCGAAGGAAGGAAACCGCTTGCGATGGAGAAGATCTCGCTGACGGCACTGGCGCGTCAACACCTGAAGTCGGCGTCGGCGTCCAAGAACGGGCGCAGCGCCCACACCGTGTACGGTGGCCATGAGCACGCGTTGCGTCAGACCCTGCTCGCACTGACCGCCGGCACCGGCCTGGACGAGCACGAAAGCCCCGGTGAGGCCACGTTGCAGGTTCTGCAGGGCAGGGTTCGGCTGACCGATTCCAACACGGGGTGGGACGGTGCCCCCGGCGACCACCTCGTCATACCGCGCAGCAGGCATGCACTGCAGGCCATCGAGGATTCGGTGGTGCTACTGACCGTCGTCAAATCGGTTGGGCCGCATGTTTAAATCGCCGGCCCCAGCAGGTCGTCGGCGTCCTTGATGACGTAGCCGTAGCCCTGCTCGGCGAGGAACCGTTGCCGGTGCGCGGCGTATTCGGCATCCAGGCTGTCGCGCGCAACGACGGAATAGAACACCGCGCCGCCGCCGGCGGCCTTCGGCCGCAGCAGCCGGCCGAGCCGCTGCGCCTCCTCCTGACGGGACCCGAAGGTCCCCGAAACCTGCACGGCCACAGACGCTTCCGGCAGGTCGATGGAGAAGTTCGCGACTTTGGAAACCACCAGCGTGCCGATCTCCCCGCGCCGGAAGGCGTCGAACAGCGCCTCGCGTTCCGAGGTCTTGGTCGAACCCTGTATCACCGGCGCGTTCAGCTGCTCGCCGAGTTCGTCGAGCTGGCCCAGATAGGCCCCGATCACCAGGGTCGGCTCGCCGGGATGGCGCACCAGGATCGACTTCACGACCGCGATCTTGGAGTGCGCCGTCGAGCACAACCGGTAGCGTTCGTCGGGCTCGGCAGTGGCGTAGAGCATGCGCTCGTTGTCGGTCATCGTCACCCGCACCTCGATGCATTCGGCCGGCGCGATCCAGCCCTGGGCCTCGATGTCCTTCCATGGTGCGTCATAGCGCTTCGGCCCGATCAGCGAGAACACGTCACCCTCGCGGCCGTCCTCGCGGATCAATGTCGCGGTCAGTCCCAAGCGGCGGCGCGACTGCAGATCGGCCGTCATCCGGAACACCGGAGCCGGTAGCAGGTGCACCTCGTCGTATATGATCAGGCCCCAGTCGCGGCTGTCGAACAGTTCGAGGTGCTTGTACTCGCCCTTGGTGCGGCGCGTGATGACCTGGTAGGTCGCGATCGTTACCGGCCGGATCTCTTTGCGTTCGCCCGAGTATTCGCCGATCTCGTCGGTGCTCAGCGATGTCCGGGCGACCAGTTCGCGCTTCCACTGCCGGCCCGCCACGGTGTTGGTCACCAGGATCAGCGTCGTCGCGCCCGCCTTGGCCATCGCCGCCGCGCCCACCAGCGTCTTGCCGGCGCCGCACGGCAGTACGACCACACCGGAGCCACCCGCCCAGAACGATTCGGTGGCCATCTCCTGGTAGTCGCGGAGATGCCAACTTTCCTGGCGCAGGCTGATCGGGTGCGACTCGCCGTCTACGTAGCCCGCCAGATCCTCGGCGGGCCAGCCGATCTTGAGCAACATCTGCTTGACCCGGCCGCGTTCGCTGGCGTGCACCAGTACGGTGTCGGCGTCGATGCGGCTCCCCAGCATCGGGGCGATCTTCTTGTTACGCAGCACTTCTTCGAGCACCGCGCGGTCCAGGCTCACCAGTGTGAGGCCGTGTGCGGGGTGCTTGACCAGCTGCAGCCGGCCGTAGCGGGCCATGATGTCGACGATGTCGACCAACAACGGCTGCGGAACCGCGTACCGCGAGAGGCTCACCAGCGCGTCGACCACCTGCTCTGCGTCGTGCCCGGCCGCACGGGCGTTCCACAGCGCCAACGGGGTGATGCGATAGGTGTGCACATGCTCGGGTGCGCGCTCGAGCTCGGCAAACGGTGCGATCGCCGCGCGAGCGTCGTTGGCCCGTTCGTGGCCCACCTCGAGCAGGACGGTCTTGTCGGACTGGACGATCAGTGGTCCGTCGGTCATTTCTCCAACTATATTTCTTCCGCATTTTGGTCCGTTCTGTTGGTCCGCCTTTTGGTCGGCTTTGATCGGTCGGCACATCTTGACCGCATTCCATCTCCACGCCTCGGCTGTCGTCCAGCCTGTGTTGCCAGGATTCGCTGCTCCGGGCGCTGCTGCGCCGATCCGCCGCCGCTGACCTGCACTTTGGTAAACCTGATGAACCGTGTGACCGGGCGTCCTACACTAGCTCCCAAATAGGTCGGCGAGGAGCGAGGGAGGTGTCTGCGGTGATCGTCGGAGTTCGCCGGCTGTTGACGGCCGGGGCGCCCATTGTCCTGACGCTCGGGTGTGTGTCGCTGGCCTGGCCGGCGAGCGGTCACGCGGCCGAGTGCGGTCCCGGTACCATTTTCGATCCGCCGACCAACCTGTGTTTGTTGCCACCGGCGCCCCCGCCGCCTCCGCCGGCACCGCCGGTCTGGAACGGTGACCCGACGCCGGGCTTCTCGATCGGTATCTGCGCTCCGATTCCGTTCGTATCGATCTGCACCGGTATCTGAGTTCGCCTCAGACGCTGTCCGCCGGTACGACCGATGTCACCCGGTGCACCGCGAAGTCACGGATCCGTCCCGATGCAGGCTCGAACGCGACGAGTTGTCCGCCGCGCACGTTGATGGGGGACACCATTCTCTGCGCGGAGACACCGGCGGCGTCGGTGTATCCGATCACCACCGACTGCTGCTGGATCGCGGCTTGCTGCAACAGCGCCATCGCTCGCGCCGGATCAACGCGGGTCCGGTCCGTGGGCAGCGCAACGACTTTGCGTAACACGGCAACCATGGCGGCCAGGGTTTCTTTGTTCGGCCCGCTGGCTGGTGGCCGGAATGCCCGCAGGTGTCCGGACGCGGGGACGCGTGCGCCACGGGCTCGAAGATCGACGATCGCCCCAGACGTGTCCTCGGCGGCCGGTGTCAGGCCTGCCGACCGCAGTGTGGCGAGCACATCGGCGATCGGTGCCTGTGTGACCGCGACGGTGGGTGCCAGCAGCCGCAGTTGGAGCCGCTGTGTGGCAGGCGTGGCGATGGCCTCGGCCAGCAGCGCGGCATCCTCGCAACGTACGAATGACGATGCCATGCCGACCCGCAACTGACCGTGTCTGCGTGCGACGTCATCGATCAGGTAGGTCAACCCTTGCGGGACAGGGGTTTTGGAATGCTTTCCGAAGAACGTGTGCAGGCCGCCGGCGGTGCGGCCGGTGTCGAGCGCATTGCGGATGGACGCTTCACTCACCCGGTACACCATCGCGGTGCCGGCTGATTCGACGGTGGCCACAGCCCCCAGTTCTTCGGCCACGCCACGATGCAGCGGCCCCGGCACCACCACGGTCAGGTCTGCCTGCAGCAGAAAGTGGTCGATCGGGGCGGGCAGTACCTTGGCCATCGCGACGACTGCGGCGGATGCGTCCTCGACGATCAACCTCCGCCCCGGTGTGGTGATCGCACCTCGCCCGACGATCCCCAGTGCGCCTGCCTCCTCGATCAGATCGGCGACCGGTTCGGGCTGAAGGCGCGCCGACCACCGGGGCCGGCGCCAGGTCAGCGTCTCAGACGCGGCTGCCGCGTCGACGCCGTTTCCCGGCGGAAGGACGGCGAGAAGTTCGAGCAGCAGTCGCCGGTCCACTGCGGCGGCCGTCGAATACAGTGCATCAGAAAGCGCGGCATAGGGTTTGTTGTCAGGGCCGCGGCGCCCGACCAACCCTGGCCGTGCCGGCAGGTCCAGCCAGGTGGCGGCCAGCAGGTGCCAACGTTCCGCGATCGGGGCTTCGGCGAAGCGGTCCGCTGCTGCCGTGGGTGCCCAATACGGTCCCGCGCCGGCGTCCGGTTCGGGATAGGGAAACCCGCTGGCGATCAGCCCGGCGGCGTGAGCGAGCTCAAGGATCAGCCCCAGCCTGCTGTCGTCGACACCGGTCAGCTTGGTCAGCCGCTTCATATCCCTGACGCCCAGACCGCCGCTGCGGAGCTCGGGCACCGGTGCGGTGCCCAGCGCCTCGATGACGACGTCGAACTCGTGCAGCAGGTCGATGACAGCTCCGGCGGCAGCCCCGTCGACGTCGCGCGCCGCGGCGGCTGCGGCTGTCGGGAGGCTGGGGGCGCTCAGTGAAGCGGGGTCCACCTGTTGGCCGCGCAGCACCTGGCCAACCCGGCGGGGCAGAACCACCGTCTCGTGGTCGAGCCGATGTAAAAGGCCGGCCGCCAGCAGTCGTTGGACCGGCCGGTCGGGTGGTGTGCCGGGTGCGGCCTCGCGGGTGCGGCCCACCGGGGAGCCCTCAAGTAACCGGTGCAGCAGTTCGCGCTCGATGTCGCCCAGGGCGTCGATTTCTGCGGCGACGTCGGCAGGTGTCTCGGCGTGGGTGTCGAGTATGACCTGGCCCGGGTACCACGGCAGTCCGGCGGCGGCCTCGGCGACCACACGGATCAACGGGTCGCCCCACGCCAGCGCACGATCGCGAAGATCGTCGAGCGTGGCGGCGATTGCCGGTTGCGGCGCGCGATCGCCGATCACCGCCGCCAGCTCCGCGAATGGGACCGCTGTGGTGTCGGCGTGCAGCACCAGAAGCGCCTCCAGCACCGCGAGGTGCAGAAAGTTGAGGTCATCGGTCGCGGCCCGCACCGATTGCCGTGCCTGGGAACGGGCGGCCAGCGCCGCGATACTCCCGGGAGGAGGCTGGGCAAGGTCGGGCCGCAACTCCAGCATACGGACCAGCCGCGAGTCGGGCAGGTCTGCCAACCATGCACCCAGTGGGACGCCCGGGGTGTGTTCGGTCATCGTGGATCAGCGTAAAGCAGCCGCGAACGCGCGCGATCGGGCCATAACCTGTCACAATGACTGTCGTGGCTGACAGCACCAAGAGCAAGAGGTTGCGCTACGTCGACAACGGCTGGCCCACCACCGATCCCGACGACCATGCGGTGAGCGAGCTCGCCGCGGACCGTACCGGGGCATTGTCGCCCTTCGGCGACATCATCTTCCCGGTGCCTGCCGAGGAACTGCCCTACCTGCATCCCGTAACCGTCATCAACCAATAGCGGTGGTACGAGGCCCGGGGGCTCGGCCCCTGTCCCACCTCGACGAGCGCGGGGCGGCGCACATGGTCGATGTCACCGGTAAGAATTCGACGAAACGGACCGCGGTGGCGGCGGGCACCCTTCGGACCACGGATGAGGTGGTAAGGCTGATCTCGTCGGGAGGTCTGCCCAAAGGTGACGCTCTGGCTACCGCTCGCGTGGCCGGCATCCTGGCGGCCAAGCGAACCAGCGATCTCATTCCGCTGTGTCATCAACTGGCGTTGACGGGCGTCGACATCGAATTCGAGGTCGCCGATACCACGGTCGCCGTCACCGCGACCGTGCGTACCACCGACCGCACCGGGGTGGAAATGGAGGCGCTGACCGCCGTCAGTGTCGCCGCGCTGACGCTCTACGACATGATCAAAGCCGTGGACCCGGCGGCGCGGATCGACGACGTCAAGGTGCTGCGCAAGGCCGGCGGGCAAACCGGGACATGGACCCGATGACCCGTACCGGCCGCGTCATCATTGCGTCCACCCGGGCCGCCGAGGGTGTGTACGACGATCGCAGCGGTCCGATGATCTCGGAATGGTTCGTCGAGCAGGGTTTTTCAGCACCGGAGGTGGTTGTCGTACCGGACGGCGACCCGGTCGGCCGCGCCTTGCGCATCGCTGTGTCGGACCGCGTCGACCTGGTGATCACGTCCGGGGGCACGGGGATTTCTCCGATGGACAAGACGCCGGCGCAGACAATGGCGATGCTCGACTTCGAATTGCCCGGCCTGGCAGATGCGATCCGGCGCTCCGGGCTGCCCAGGGTGCCCACGGCGGTGCTCTCCCGCGGACTCTGCGGGGTTGCCGGCCAGACACTGATCGTCAACCTGCCGGGGTCGCCCGGAGGCGTGCGCGACGGCCTGGGCGTACTCACCGACGTAGTGCATCACGCGCTCGATCAGTTGGCGGGCGGGGACCACTCTCGATGACGAGCGTTCTGCGCTCCGCCGTGACCGACAAACCGATCTTCCTGACCGAACATGAGCAGTTGGTCGCCACTCCCGCGGCCGGGGCCGTGGTGGGCTTTGCCGGGCGTGGTCCGGGACCACGACACCGGTCGGCGGGTTGTCCGCCTGGAGTATTCGGCCCATCCACTCGCGGAGCAGACACTGGCCGAGGTTCTCGCCGAAGTGGTGCTGGATGCCACCGGAGTGCATGCTGTCGCCGCGAGCCACCGGGTCGGAACGCTCCAGATAGGCGACGCGGCTCTGGTCGCCGCAGTGGCCGCGGACCATCGTCGCGCTGCTTTTGAGACCTGCAGCCGATTGGTTGATGCGGTGAAGCAACGACTGCCGGTGTGGAAGCACCAGTTCTTCGCCGATGGCACCGACGAGTGGGTGAATTCTGCGTAGCGGCGTGACGGGCTCACGTCGCTACGCAGAATTCACCCCAGGTGTCAGACGGAAGGCAGCGCGGCCTCGGGTTACACCACGTCGGAAGGTTCGGGCGTGACCGGTCGCTGCGCCAGAGCGAACAGGGCATCGTTGCCGCTGATGTCCTGTGAGCGCACTGCGTGCCAGAGCTCGTCCAGATAGGTCGCATCAGGGCCCTGCTGGGGCCCTAGAGGCTCCGCGGAGCCTGGCAGATTGTCCGGGCTGGACAGATGCGCGACGCTGTCGGAGGGATCGGGCAGCTGACCGGATACCGCCTGATTCGCCACATCGACAGCCGGCACGGGAATGTCGACGGCGTTGAGTGGGGCCAGGGGGTCTGGCGCCGCGATGACCGCCGGCTCGGGCGTGGGAGCCGGTGCCGGGGTCTCCTGTGGTGAGGCCTCCAAGGCGACGTCAATGATGGCGAACTGGTCGTCGACCGGCGCGGGATCGGCGGGCGCAGGGCCGAATTGCGGGAGCGTGAATTCCGGCAGGGTGAATTCCGGAAGGGTGAATTCCGGCAGGGTGAATTCCGGCAGGGTGAATTCCGGAAGGGCGAACTGCGGGGCGTCTGCCGGAGCGGCCGGGACAACTTCAGGTGCCAGTGGCGGTTGGGTGCCGCGGCGAACGCCGGCGCGAAGACGTCTGCTCGGTGCGGGAAAGAGTTCAGGCGCAGGCTCGGGCGCCTGGGGGAGGTCGGCGGGCGCATCCGCCAACAGCGGCAGTTCGAGCGGGGCCGGTGGTTCCGGTGCAAGTGGCGCGGGGGCATCGAGTCCCACGACATACCCGGTGACGCCATCGCTGCTGGCGGGCGCTTCATACGTGGCGGGCTTGGCAGTGACATTGCGTGGCGTCGACCGAGACAAGCCGGTGCCGCACACCGGCCAGGCGCCGCGACCCTGGGAGGCCAGCACGCGCTCGGCAACAGCGATCTGCTGATCCTTGGTCGCCATGTTGGCGGCCGACGCGTATTCGCCACCGCCGTGCGAACTCCAGGTGCCGGGTGAGAACTGCAGGCCGCCCTGGTAGCCGTTCCCGGTGTTGATGGCCCAGTTCCCGCCGGATTCGCAGCGAGCGACCTGGTCCCATTCGCCGTCGGTTGCCGCGGCCGCATGTCCTGCGAGGCCTAGTCCGCTACCGCCCAGAACCGCACCCGTGAATGCGATTTTCGCGGCTTGCTTGCTCGAACTCGTTGGCTTGCGATGTCGTCCACTCATAAGCTCGTCGGTCCTCTCTGCACGCGCCTGCGAGGTCAGCTGTCGGGTTCGGGCGGGAGAGGTTGCCCGGCCGGGCCGGTGTCCGGTGGACACGGCCCGACTTCACCCCGAGGAACCGCGAGGTTCCAGGTCCGATCGTCGGTGGACCGTTGGGTCCCCCGCCTCCATCCACTATGGCTTGTTTGGTACCCCTGTCCGAAGGATGGAGTTCGGCGCGTACGACAAGGGCGGGCCAATCGCTTGGGGGTTCGACTGGCTTCGAGAGACGGTAGTGGCTCAGGAGAGCTTCGTCACCTTTTGACGAAAATCAGACTTCTGGTATGGGCTAAACACTAAGGAAGCTCGAAAAGCCCAAATCGAGTTGGCGTTTCCGCAGTTGGGAGCGCACCGTTGCCAGTGCTGTAGCCAGCCCGTGAACGTCTTGAAATGTGACATAAATCACGTTTACCCACCGGCGAATGGCGGTAACACATCGACGGTTTGGCCCGATCGCAGCGTCAACTGCTTTGTTCTCACCGCCAAACCGTCGCAGAGGAAGGAACACCTCGGGCACCACCCGCGCCAGTTCGGCGTTGCGGGCCGCCAGTTCACCAGCCAACGCGGCAAGGGTGGTGCCGACCGGCACCGTCAGCACCTCATCGTCAAGACCGGCCGCTGCACGCGCCGCAGCAAAGTAGCGAACCTGCACTGCAATCGAAGTGGCGGCCACGTTGACTTCAGCCACCGATCGCGCTCATCGGACGCACCGGCTGGACGAAGCCGGGGTCGTTGATCCCGTGGCCGGCGGCCTTTTTCCACATCGCCGAGCGCCAGGCGGCCTCGACCTCGTCGTCGTCCGCAGCCCCGCGCAGCAGCGTCCGCAGGTCGGTTTCGGAAGCCGCGAACAGGCAGTTGCGCACCTGCCCGTCAGCCGTGAGCCGAGTGCGATCGCATGCCGAGCAAAACGCGTGTGACACCGATGCGATGACACCTACCGTGGCGGGCCCACCATCCACCAGCCAGAGCTCTGCCGGCGCCGACCCCCGGGGGCGCGGGTCGGGCTGCAGGAGGAACCGCCGACCGAGGATCGACAGGACCTCGTCGGCCATCACCGCCTTGCCTCGATCCCACCGATGGCCGGCATCGAGCGGCATCTGTTCGATCACCCGCAGGTGGTAGCCGCCCTCGATGCAGAACTGCAGCAGGTTCACCACATCGTCGCGCCCGCTGACCGGATCGAGCACCGCGTTGACTTTCACCGGGTCCAGACCCGCTTGCCGGGCCGCGGCAAGCCCGGCAAGTACATCGGGCAGGCGGTCACGGCGGGTGATGGCGGCGAAGTGGGCGGCATCGACACTGTCCAGCGACACGTTTACCCGGTCGAGGCCCGCGGCGGCCAGCGATGATGCGCGGCGGGCCAGCCCCACACCGTTCGTGGTGAGGGCAATCTCCGGCCGGGGCGTCAACGCCGCCGTGGCGGCGACCACATCTTCGAGATAGTTCGCCAACAGCGGTTCGCCGCCGGTGAACCGCACACTGGTGATTCCCAGTCGGGTGACTGCGATGGCCACCAGTCGGATCAGTTCGTCCTGCCGCAGCAGTCGAGGGCCGCGAAGCCATTCCAGTCCCGTCTCCGGCATGCAGTACGTACAGCGCAGGTTGCACCGGTCGGTCACCGATACCCGCAGGTCGGTGGCGACGCGGCCGAACGTGTCGACCAGAGGCCCGCGCGACGGGGCGGGCGTGATCGGTCGCGATACGGTGGGCAGGCCCAGCACTGTCACAGTCATGCAGTCGCCTTCATCCGATCGGCATCGGGTCGAGTTTCCCACCGGAAATCCCGCAACCGACACCAACCGAGCACATCGGGCCGGATCGGCGACTGCCGAGCAGCCACCACACGGCGAGCAGAACCAGGCGCATCTCTCCTCCAGAGGTCTCACAAGCCTACCGACTGAACACCGATGCCGGCCTCTCGGCCATCCGAGTAGGATCACCTGAGGTGCGTCCTGCGCAGGCGGGACGCATATCTGTGTTGCCAACCCCGGCAACCCGTGAGACAAGCAGGTGAGACCAGTGCCGACCGGCAGGGTTAAGTGGTACGACGCCGACAAGGGATTCGGCTTCCTGTCGCAAGAGGACGGGGACGACGTTTACGTACGCTCGTCCGCGTTGCCCGCAGGTGTCGAAGACCTCAGGGCCGGTCAGCGCGTGGAGTTCGGCGTGGCCGCAGGACGCCGCGGGCCCCAGGCGCTCAGCGTGAAGCTGATCGACCCCCCGCCGAGCTTGACCCGCACTCGCCGCGAGACAACCGCCCCCGAGCACAAGCACACGCCCGACGAACTGCACGGCATGGTCGAGGACATGATCACGCTGCTCGAGGGCACCATCCAGCCCGAATTGCGCAAGGGTCGGTATCCGGACCGCAACGCGGCGCGGCGCGTCTCCGAGGTGGTCAAGGCCGTCGCCCGCGAGCTCGACGCCTGACGGTCGTCGACCGGGCGTCTCGGGCTCTAAGCTCGACTGCATGGGTTTGTTGGGCGCGCACGTCGACTCCGACGATCCGCTGGCCGCGGCCGAGGTGGCTGGGGCGGAGGCGATCCAGTTCTTCCTCGGTGACCCGCAGGGCTGGAAGAAACCCGTCGAGCACCCCCATGCCGACGCGCTGCGAGCCACCGATCTGACCATCTACATCCATGCCCCGTATCTGGTGAACGTCGCGTCGACCAACAACAAGATCCGCATCCCGAGCCGGAAGATCATGCATCAGCATGCCGAGGCGGCCGCCGGGATCGGCGCGAAGGGGCTGATCGTGCACGGCGGACACGTGACGGCGCGGGACGATCCCAAGGCCGGGGTCGAGAACTGGCGCAAGGCCTTCGAACGCGCCGAGGCCGACGGCGGGTTCGCGGTGCCGATTCTCATCGAGAACACCGCGGGCGGCGACAACGCCATGGCCCGTCGCTTCGACCGGCTCGCCATGCTGTGGGACGCGGTCGGTCAGTACGGGCCCGGCTTCGTCCTCGACACCTGCCACGCATGGGCCGGCGGCGAGGAGCTCGCCGACGTCGTCGACCGCGCCATGGCGATCACCGGGCGGATCGACCTGGTGCACGCGAACAACTCCCGCGACGCTTTCGACTCCGGGGCGGACCGTCACACCAACTTCGACACGGGCACGTTCGACTCGGAGCTGATCGCGAAGGTGTGCCGTGACGCCGGATGCGACGTGATCATCGAGACTCCGCCCGAAGGGATCGTCGCCGATCTGGAATTCCTCCGAAAGCACCTGCGATGACGTCGAGTACATTCAGCGCCAGACCGTGCGGACCGACCATTCGGCATGTGGCAGCTCACGGAGTTCGCCGGCCTCGTCGACGACCAGGGTCAACAGTTGCACCGCGAAGCCGCGCAACCTGCCCCGCTGCGGGTCGACCGTCGGGATTGTGACGGCTGACCGCGTGTTCGGGCGGAACACGGAGGCGGTTGTGTTGCTCGGGTCGTCATACACCTCCATCAGTCGCCACGGAACGGTCCCGATGGCTGCGGGTACCGAAAGCTCGATGGGGTCGCGGTCATCGACCACCAGTTCGCCCTGCGTCTCCGGACGCCGACACTCGTTGAGATTCAACACACTGCAGTAGAAGTAGGGCCCGACGCGGGTTGTCTCTCCGCGCGTGGAGGCGCTGATCTGCGGATGCTGCGGGACCCGGTGTCGCGCCCACAGCCACGCGCCCACGCCCGCTCCTGACAAAACCAGCACCACGGCGATCGCCACCGCCCCGACCCTGCGCCGACTCACCGATTCGTCACCATGGCCGGTGCGGCGCTGGGCTTCCGCCCTCTTGATGCACCTTCACGGGTCGGTTTCCGCCGAGACCCGGGACCAGCGAGGCGCCGCGGAAACTGACGACGGTCTGTGCCAACCCTGGAATCAGGATGGCCGAGATGACGGTGAATCCCACCCACAGGTCGGTGTAGATGAGCACACCCACGGCACCGCCCAGGACCCATGACAACTGCAGCACCGACTCCGACCGGCCGAAGGCCGACGCGCGCGACTCCTCGGGCAGGTCGTTCTGCAGGGAAGCGTCCAGCGACGCTTTGGCGATCGCAGTGGAACCTGACGTGACCAGCGTGGCAGCCGTGGCCATCAGCAGGTTGCCGGTGACCGCCGCGGCCAGCGCCATCACTGTCACCGCGAATGTGCAGCGCACCACCAGCACGGCCGGGCGACCCAGCTTCAGCCGGGCCGCGGCGAAATTTCCGGCGAAATTGCCGATGCCGGCGGCCGCGCCGATCAGGCCCAGTATCTGCAACTGCTGCCATCCGCTGGAATCCTGCGACTTCGCCACGAAGGCCGGGTACAGAAACAGGAAGCCGACCATCGCTTTGATGGTGCAGTTCCCCCAAAGCGCGGTGATGATGTTGCGGCCCAGCGGTTGCCGCACGCTCTCTGCTACCTCGTGAGCGGGGGGGTGGCGGTGCCGGCGCAACTGGTCGCTGCCGTCGTGGTAGCTCAGTGTGGTGGGCACCTCGCCGGCGGTGAGTTCGACCCAGCTCGGAATGCGCATGGACAGCCACCCGCCGGCGATGGTCGCGGCGACGATGACGAAAAGCGCGCCGGGTTGCTCGAACAAAGTGGTGCAGGCGTATTCGACCCCGGCAGCCGCCGCGCCGCCGACGATCGTCCCACCGAGCAGGCCGAACACCGTCAGCCTCGAGTTCACCCTCACCAGGTCGATCGTGGGCGGCATTACCCGCGGTGTGACGGCGCTGCGCAACACGGAGAACGACTTGGACAGCACCATCATGGCGAGTGCGCACGGATACAGCACCCATGGTGGGAAACTGCCGGTGGCTGCGTCGTAGTTCAGGATCAGCAGAACGGCCAGGATGGTTCGCAGTCCAAACGATGCGGCCAATGCGGCGCGACGGCCGTGTTGCACCCGGTCGAGCGCGGGACCGATCACCGGGGCCACGATGGCGAACGGCGCGATGGTGATGAGCAGGTACAGCGCAACTCTGCCCTTGCTCTCGGCGGACGCCGCCGCGAAGAACAGGGTATTGGCCAGGGCAACGGCCATTGCTGCGTCGACTGCAAAGTTGGCCATCACCGGCCAGGTCAGGGCGGTCAGGCCGGATTTGTCGGCACCGTCGGCCGTCGCCGCGCGGTGCACCAGCCCGTACATCTTCGAGCCGACCTCGCGGCTACGCAACGCTGCGGCCCGGGTCACAGTCACGCGTTGAGCCGCTTGGCCGGGATCGCCCGCATCATCGGCTGCAGCGCCGGCATGCTGGTCGCGGCGGGTACGGTCCTCGTCGAGCGGGTGGAGATAGCGGTTCACCCGCGGCGGGGCCGAGTTCCGGCGCGGCCCACCGCGGCCGGCCCCGCCGCCGTTCCCGCTCGGGTAGTTTGCCATTCCGGGGTGTTCACCGGATGAACCGCGTTGCCCGCCGGTACTGACGCCTGGGGGCGGTCGATCGCGCCGCGGTCCTGCCACATCGTCGATTGTTCCCTATTCGTGAGATAGCGGAGCGACAGGCGACCGGTGTGGCTTTGCGCGGAGGCATTCGGCAATATGGGTATCGATGGAAAGCGTCACTGATACCGCAGACGTCCCGGCGGACGTCCCGCCGTACCCTGGCTCACCGGGTCTCGCCGGTGTCCTGGCCGGTGCGGTCGAGGCAGCGCGCGCTGCCGTGATGGAACTCAGTGAGGACGCCATCGGCGAATACCTGGGTTTCACCTACGAGGACACCAATGCCGCGACGCATCGCTTCCTGGCCGATCTGCCTGGATACCGGGGCTGGCAGTGGGCGGTGGTCGTTGCCGGTTACCCGGACGCGGAACGCGCCACCATCAGCGAGGTTGTGTTGGTACCCGGTCCGACGGCGCTGCTGGCGCCGCAGTGGTTGCCCTGGGAACAGCGCGTCAGGCCGGGCGATCTGACCCCGGGTGACCTGCTTGCGCCCCCGGCCGACGATCCGCGCCTCGTACCCGGGTATGTGCTCAGCGGAGACCCCGAGATCGATGATACCGCGGCCGACATCGGGCTTGGCCGCCAGCGGGTGCTCAGTGCTTGGGGCCGGTCCGACGCGGCCCAGCGCTGGCGCGATGGCGACTACGGGCCGAATTCGGCGATGGCACGTTCGACCGGGCGGGTCTGCAGCGACTGCGGATTCTTCCTTCCGTTGGCGGGCTCGCTGGGCGGGATGTTCGGGGTCTGTGGCAATGAACTGGCCGCTGACGGCCACGTTGTCGACTTCGGCTACGGGTGCGGCGCACATTCAGACACGCCGCCGCATGCGGGTGCCGGAACACCTTCTTATGATCCGTACGACGACGGAGTGCTCGACCTCACTGAAAACCCGCGCTGACCCTAGGCAAGCGGGGGCCGTATACCTCTGCTGAGCGGGCGGGAGGCAGCGGGCCCCGGTCCGGTGTCGGGTATCGACGGGACTCGGGGACGTTTCGATCATCGAACTGCACGTGCATGCGGTCTCCAGGTGGCGTTCGGCCCAATGCGACCAGATTCACACAGCCGCAACTCGGCATCGATGTCGATTGCGGGATGCAAAAGTAGGCCGCCATTGTTTCTCGAGCCCGTTTGGTTTGCTCGCTAGAAATTTGCTGAATTCACATTCCATTGCGGTTTTCGCCTATGGCGAGACCTGTCTGTGCTCCCCGGGCGCCACGCTGGGAGGCGCGCAGCTGCGACATGAAGATGACCGTCCCGAGTACGCCGGTGCCCAATCCGGCCAAGCAAACCGGCCGCCAGGTCTCCAGCGTGGGCACACTGAACGCCAGAATCGTGCTGATCAGCCAAGCCATTGCCCCCGCCGCAATGGCGCGCCGTGGTTCCAGCAATCCTGCGGGCAGCGGCGGCGGCACGGGTGCGGCAGGTGGCGGGACGGCTGGCTCGGATGACATCGTCATCCAACGTAGCCGATTACCGACCCGGGCCGGTTGTGCTTGGCTTATCGCGTTCTGTGCGCCGATGTTGTCGTATTGTGCGCATTGTGGGAAGTGTCGACAGGGGGCTTGCTAACGACTTGTCGTTAGCGGTTGTTAGGTTGGCTCGGCAATTGCGGTTTCGGCGCAAAGAATCGGTGGTGTCGCTCTCGCAATTCTCTGTTCTGACCACTTTGAGCAAGGGAGGCCCGTTGACGCCGGGTGCGCTGGCTGCACGTGAGCACGTTCGCCCTCCGTCGATGACGCGGGTGATCGGATCTCTGGTGGGGCTCGGCCTCGTCGAACGCGCCGCTGATCCTCTCGACGGTCGCCAGGTGCTCGTGTCGGTATCCCCGGCCGGGCTGCAGCTGCTCGCGGCCGAACGCCGCGCCAGCGAAGAGTGGCTAATGCGTCGGTTGTCCACGCTCAACAACGACGAACGGGCAACCCTGCTGCGTGCCACCGACCTCATCTTCGCCCTGGTTGACGAAAGCGTGTGATCACCGCATCATCGACTGCGCGTGAATGCCAACATCATCGACATCAGCGACCCCGCTGATCCGCGGGTCGACGATTTTCGGGACCTCAACAGCGTCGATCGCCGGCCGGACCTTCCCGGCGGAAAAGGTCTGGTGATCGCCGAGGGCGTTCTTGTGGTCCAACGCATGCTGGCGTCCCGCTTCGTGCCGCACGCGCTGCTGGGAACCGATCGTCGTTGCGTCGAACTCAGGCCCGATTTGCGTGGCTCGGCCGTTCCCTTTTACCGGGCCGGTGCCGAGGTGATGGCCGAGGTGGTGGGCTTCCATCTCAATCGCGGCGTCCTTGCCGCTGCGCGCCGACCACCGGAACTGACCATGCCGGGCGTCCTCGACGGCGCGCGAACGTTGGCCGTCCTGGAGGGGGTCAATGACCACGAGAATCTCGGGTCGATCTTCCGCAACGCGGCGGGGCTCGGCATCGACGCCGTGGTGTTCGGGGCCGGTTGCGCTGATCCGCTCTACCGGCGCGCGGTGCGAGTGTCGATGGGCCATGCATTGTTGGTACCGTTCGGCAGGGCGTCACAGTGGCCCGGCGATCTGAACATGCTGCGCGACAAGGGCTTCTGCCTGCTCGCCATGACTCCTGATCGGCGTGCTCCCGCATTGGCGGAGGCGATGTCAGCCATCGGGAAGTCCAAGGTCGCAATCCTCGTGGGCGCGGAGGGGCCGGGTTTGACGGAGAAGGTGATGCGGGCCAGCGATATGAGGGTCCGGATCCCGATGTCTCGCGGCACCGACTCTCTCAATGTGGCGACTTCAGCGGCGCTGGCGTTCTACGAACGCGCTAGGC
Source organism: uncultured Actinomycetota bacterium (assembly GCA_963846905.1). Taxonomy (GTDB): domain Bacteria; phylum Actinomycetota; class Actinomycetes; order Mycobacteriales; family Mycobacteriaceae; genus Mycobacterium. The sequence goes on along the minus strand of CAWJYB010000044.1, from coordinate 187,419 downwards.
TCGCGCCGTGACCGACGAGCCAACCCCGTGGGCGACGGGCCTGACGGTGGCTGCATTTGTCGCCGCCGTGATCGGCACGGCCATCGTGGTGCTGAGCATGGGCTTGGTTCGGGTGCACCCGCTGTTGGCGCTCGGGCTGAACATCGTGGCCGTGGGTGGTTTGGCGCCCACCGTTTGGGGCTGGCGCGCGAGTCCGGTGGTGCGCTGGTTCGCGCTGGGATCGGGAATCGGCGTAGCCATCGCCTGGCTGGCGGTGCTGGCATTGGGAGCCACCGGCGCACTGTGAAACCGCGAACCCCGGTGATCGGCCTGCAGATGGCGAGCGGCGGTTCGAAGCCTCAGTGGTCGCCGCTGGAGCGCACCCCGAGCAGAACATCTTCCCAACCCGGAACCGTGGGCTTGAGGCGCTTGGCGCGCACCGGATGCGCCGGGGGTTCGGGTTGCGGCTCGGGGGCCATGGGTTCGGGCTGCGGCTCGGGAGCAGATGCCACGTCGGAAGCGGGCCTGTCGAAGTCGAGTTGCGCCAGAGGCGCCACCGGCCGCAGCGGCCGCTCGAAGTTCGGGTCGACCAGCTCGCTGGCGGACTCGTCAACCGCGGTGACGGTGCCGCCATGCGCTCCCGGCTTGAACCGGAAGTGCGCCACATTGTCGGACCTGCCGGCTTGCCAGGCCACCTGCACGGTCCATCTGGGATCGTCGCTGGTGCGCCACGCGTCCCAGCTGGTGGCGTCGGGATTCAAGCCGCGGTTCACCAGCGCCGAGGTCACGGTCTCCAGCAGTGTCTGCACGGATGGTCCGTCGTCCAGAACGGGGTGGGCCGCGGTGGCGAGCTCGGCTGCGCGGAATCGCTCCAGCAGGACCGGGTGGGCGAATCGCTCGATTCGCGACACTTCGACGCCAGCCGCCTGGGCGAGTTGTTCAATGGAGGCCCCGGCGCGGATGCGTGCCTGAATTTCCTTGGGCCGCAACGCGCTCTTGGCGTCGACAGCTGTCGCGGTCTGCGTGACGCGGGCGGCGTCACGCACCGCGGTCCGAAGGCGATCGTCGAGTCGAAGTCTGAACCGGACGGTCGAGTTCTCTTCCTCGCATAGCAGGTGCTTGCCATCGACATCGAGCCCTACGACCCCGAGTTCCCGCATGCCGACCTCCTTGAGGCTTCCGCACTGAGCCCTGCTGCTTGCAGCACACTACGGCAGTGACATGCTCTCTCCGCGGTGACACGCAGGTCTCGGATCGACCAATTGCGCCGACCGGAACGCGCGTGCCTGAGATCAGATCCGTTCGATGACCCAGTCGATGCAAGCGGTCAGCGCGCTGATGTCGTCCGGCTCGATGGCCGGGAACATCGCGACCCGCAACTGGTTGCGGCCGAGCTTGCGGTACGGCTCGGTGTCGACGATCCCGTTCGCGCGCAATGTGGTTGCGACGGCCGCGGCATCCACGCCGTCGTCGAAGTCGATGGTCCCGACCACCTGTGAGCGCAGGGCCGGATCAGCCACGAACGGGGTCGCATAAGACGTGCTCTCGGCCCACGAGTACAGCCGTTGGGAGCTGTCGGCGGTGCGTTTGACGGCCCAGTCCAGGCCACCGTTGCCGAGCATCCAGTCGATCTGGTCAGCCATCAGCAACAACGTGCCGATCGCGGGGGTGTTGTAGGTCTGGTTCTTCGTGCTGTTCTCGACCGCGATGGGAAGTGACAGGAACTCCGGCACCCATCGGCCGCCGGCGGATATCTCCTGGATCCGCTCGAGCGCATCGGGGCTCAAAATCGCCAGCCATAGGCCGCCGTCGCCGGCGAAGTTCTTCTGCGGGGCAAAGTAGTACGCGTCGCACTGCGCGATGTCCACCGGCAAACCGCCGGCGCCCGATGTGGCGTCGATGAGGACGAGTTTGCCGTCGGATTCCATGGGCCGAAACACCGGCACGGCCACACCCGTCGACGTTTCATTATGGGCCCAGGCGATGACGTCGACGGACGCGTCCGACTGCGGCTTCGGCGCGCTGCCCGGGTCGGCTTTGATGATGACCGGATCGCCCACGAACGGGTTCTTCGCGACCGCGGCCGCGAACTTGGCGCTGAACTCGCCGTAAGCCAGGTGCAGCGATCGTTGGCCGACGAGCCCGAAGGCGGCGGCGTCCCAAAACGCGGTTGACCCGCCGTTTCCCAGCACCACTTCGTACCCGTCGGGCATGGTGAACAGGTCGCGCAACCCGGTGCGCACGCGTCCCACCAGGTCCTTCACGGGTGTCTGCCGATGTGAGGTGCCGAATAGCTGGGCACCTGCAGTGGCGAGCGCCTGCAACTGCTCGGGCCGGACCTTCGACGGCCCGCATCCGAAACGTCCGTCGCCGGGCTTGAGGTCGGCGGGAATCTTCAATTCACCCATGTGCCCAGCCTAGAAGTCGCCCGGGTAACGGTGCTAACCGGTCGCTATCGGAGCCGAACCGACTGGCGGCCGGGCATCGGCGCGCCCGAGGCCACGGTCAGGGTTGCGACCCGGCCGGACCCCAGCCGTCCTTTGACGATTCCATGCGGCCATGCGCTACCAGCCCATGATCTTGCCTTTCTGATCCACGCTGACATGTCGCAGCAAGCTTCGGCGGACGGGTGCGTCCGCGTCATGAGTAGCGCGCCACTCGACATTTCCGAGCGATCTGCCGAGCGGGTTTACACGTGACGGTGGCCAGCGACGACGTTTGGCAAACAAGATTTGCGCTATGGCATTTATGCGATACCTCCGGTACCGTTGGACACCAAGCGGCTTGATGTAAACCCGACGCACCCCGCAGGGAGGTCTGGCAATGGCTCGCAGCAAGATGATCCGTCGCTGGCGGCGCAACATGGACGTCAGTGACGATCAGCAGTACGTGGACATGCTCACGACGCTGTCCGAGGGCTCGGTGCGGCGAAACTTCAACCCGTACACCGATATCGACTGGGACTCTCCGGAGTTCGCTGTCATTCCGAATGACGAGCGCTGGATACTGCCGGCCACCGATCCGTTCGGCAGACATCCGTGGTACCAGTCGCAGCCCAGGGAGCGACAGATCGAGATCGGCATGTGGCGGCAGGCCAACGTCGCCAAGGTTGGGCTGCACTTCGAGTCGATCCTCATCCGCGGACTGATGAACTACTCCTTCTGGGTACCCAACGGATCCCCGGAGTACCGCTATTGCTTGCACGAGTCGGTGGAAGAGTGCCAGCACACCATGATGTTTCAGGAGATGGTGAACCGGATAGGTGCCGATGTGCCGGGTATGCCGCGGATCCTCAAATGGCTCTCGCAGTTCATCCCGTTGGCGGCCGGCCCGCTGCCGATCGTGTTCTTCTTTGGCGTGCTCGCAGGTGAGGAACCCATCGACCACACCCAGAAGAACGTGCTTCGCGAAGGGAAGTCACTGCATCCCATCATGGAGCGGGTGATGGCCATACACGTCGCCGAGGAGGCCCGCCACATCTCGTTCGCCCACGAGTACCTGCGCAAGCGGGTCCCCGGCATGCGGCCGCGCAAGCGGTTCTGGCTGTCTCTGCATGTGCCGGTGATCATGCGGATCATGTGCCAGGCGATCATCGTGCCGCCGCGGTCGTTCTGGAAGGAGTTCGACATCCCGCGCTCGGTCAAGCGGGAGGTCTTCTTCCGCGCACCGCAGTCCCGGCAGATGCTCACCGACATGTTCGCCGACGTCCGGATGCTCTGTCACGAGATCGGTCTGATGAACCCGGCAGCAAAGGTCATGTGGCGCGTCTGCCGGATCGATGGCAAGCCCTCGCGTTACCGCAGCGAACCCCAGCGCCGGCATCTGACGTCGGCGCAGTTCGCCGTCCCGGAGCCGCAACCAGCCGAGACGGTCCCGGCCTAGGTTCATGCCCCACGTCATCACCCAGTCGTGCTGCAGCGACGGGTCTTGCGTCTATGCCTGCCCGGTCAACTGCATCCATCCGTCTCCGGACGAGCCGGGCTTCGCCACCGCCGAGATGCTGCACATCGACCCCGCGGCGTGTGTGGACTGCGGTGCCTGTGTGAGTGCCTGCCCGGTGGGCGCGATCAGCGCCGACGTCAGGCTGGACAGCGCGCAATTGCCGTTTGTTGCGGTCAATGCCGCCTTCTACCCCCAACGGCCGCCGGGAGTCAAAGTTCCGCCGACGTCGAAACTGGCTCCGGTGTTTCCCGCGCCGGTGGTGAGGCAGGATCGCGGGCCGCTCACTGTTGCGATCGTCGGTTCGGGGCCCGCCGCGATGTATGCCGCCGACGAGCTGCTGACCCAACCGGGCGTTCGGGTCAACGTCTTCGACAAGCTGCCCACCCCCTACGGCCTTGTCCGAGCCGGGGTGGCCCCCGACCACCAGGACACCAAACGGGTCACCCGGTTGTTCGACACGATCGCCCGGCGCCCGGGCTTCACCTACTACCTCAACGTCGAAGTGGGAAAGCATCTCACCCGCCAGGACCTGCTGGAACATCATCACGCCGTGCTGTATGCCGTCGGATCGCCGAATGACCGCCGCCTCGACATCGACGGGATGGGCCTGCCGGGTACGGGCACGGCCACCGAGGTTGTCGCCTGGATCAACGGCCATCCCGACTTCGCCGGCCTGCCCGTCGACCTGCGTCACGACCGGGTTGTCATCGTGGGCAACGGCAATGTCGCCCTCGACGTGGCCCGGATTCTGACCACCGATCCCGATGAGCTGGCCCGCACCGATATCGCCGACCATGCTCTTGCGGCCCTGCGCACCTCCAAGGTGTACGAAGTGCTGATCGCGGCGCGCCGCGGGCCCGCGCAGTCGGCGTTCACGCTGCCCGAACTGATCGGTCTGGTTTCCCGTGTCGACGTGGTCTTGGACGCATCCGATCACCAACTGGTGCAGGAGGATCTCGCAACGACCGACCACCCCACGACGCGCGCCAAACTGGAAATACTGAGCACGCTCGGCGTGGCCGACGGTTCGACGCATCCGCACGTCAAGCTGGCCTACCGGCTGACGCCGCACCGGATCGCGGGTGCGTCGCGAGCCGAGACGATCGAATTCCGCCGCACCGGGACCGACGACATACACACCGTCAATGCGGGCTTGGTGCTGACCTCCATCGGCTACCGGGGAAAGCCCATCGCCGATCTGCCCTTCGACCAATCCACAGCGGTGGTGCCCAATGAACGCGGCCGGGTGATCGATCCCGACACAGGGATGCCGGTAAGCGGGGCGTACGTCGCCGGATGGATCAAGCGCGGCCCTACCGGCTTCATCGGTACCAACAAGTCATGTGCGCTGCAGACGGTGCACGAGTTGGTTGCCGACTTCAACGCAGGCTCATTGAAGAGTCCAGCGCATCGGCCCGCCGCGCTGGCGACACTGGTGCGGGCCCGCCAGCCCAGCGTCGTCGACGCCGCCGGATGGCGGGCAATCGACGCCGCCGAAATTGCCCGCGGTGCGGCGGCCCACCGCCCACGCAACAAGTTCACGGCGATCGCCGACATGCTCACTGCGGCGCGCTCAGCGCCCAAACCGACGGTGCGGGAACGGATTCTGACCGGCATCCGCAACCTGGCCTGAGTGCTATCCGGGCCGCTCCTGCGTTACCCGTCCCCGGCTGCAGCGCCCATTGCTTCCGCGATCTCCTCGGGGCTGACCTCACGCATTTGTTGCCCCATCGACCAGTGGTGGCCGAACGGGTCGCGGACCACGCCGTAGCGCGCGCCCCAGAACTGATTCTCTAGCGGCGTTATCGCGGTGGCTCCGGCGTCCAAAGCTTGCTGGAACTTGGCGTCGACTTCGGTGACTTCGAGATGAATGGTCACCGGCGAACCGCCGAGCGCGGTCGGCGTCATGGACTTACCGCCGCACGCCTCGGGGAAGTCGTCGTTGAGGTACACCGAAAAGCCGTTGACCTGCACCGCGGCGTGAATCAGCCGGCCGTCGGGACCAGGAACGCGGCCCTGCTCGACGGCGCCGAACGCCTTGACATAGAAATCGATGGCCGCCGCGGCGTCACCCACGACCAGATGGGGGATGAGGGCCGGCTGTGTCAGTGGGGTGGTTTCCTCGGGCATGGGATCTCCTCAGGCTGGGTGTAGGTCTTCAGGTATACCGACCAGCACCGACAAGAAAACTCATCGCCGCGCGTTCTTCGATCACAGCCCGTCTATTGCCGGGCGATCTGGTCCCAACCCGCTACGTCGCGTGGGCTTCGCGGCTCGGGCCCGACGTAGATTGCCGCAGGCCGTACCAGCCGGGCCAGCCGTTTCTGTTCGAGGATGTGGGCACACCATCCCGCCGTGCGACCGCAGGTGAACATCGCCGGCATCATCTTGGCGGGCACGCCCGCGAAGTCCAGAACGACCGCCGCCCAGAACTCGACATTCGTCTCGATGGCCCGGTCCGGTCTGCGTTCGCGTAGCTCGGCCAACGCGGCTTGCTCCAGCGCGGCGGCGACCTCGAAGTGCGGTGACCCGAGTCGCTTGGCGGTGGAGCGCAGCACGCGCGCACGAGGATCCTCGGCGCGGTACACGCGGTGGCCAAACCCCATCAGCTTCTCGCCGCGATCGAGTATCCCGGTGACCACCGCACGCGCGTCGCCAATGCGCTCGACCTCTTCGATCATCGGCAGCACCCGCGCAGGCGCACCGCCGTGCAACGGACCGCTCATCGCGCCGACCGCTCCGGACAGGGACGCCGCCACGTCCGCGCCGGTCGACGCGATCACCCGCGCGGTGAATGTCGAGGCGTTCATTCCGTGTTCTGCGGCGGAAACCCAGTAGGCGTCGATGGCTTCGAGGTGCCGGGGATCGGGTTCGCCCTGCCAGCGCGTCATGAAACGCGCTGTGACCGTGGAGCATTCGTCGATCAGCCGCTGCGGGACGGCGGGCCGGTAGATACCCCGGGCCGATTGTGCGACATAGGACAGCGCCATCACCGAGGCGCGGGCGAGCTGGTCGCGTGCGGTTGCGTCATCGATGTCCAGCAACGGCTGATAGCCCCAGATGGGTGCGAGCATTGCCAGCCCGGCCTGTACGTCCACCCGCACATCCCCGGTGTGGATGGGCAACGGGAATGGCTCGGCGGGCGCCAGGCCGGTCCCGAATCTGCCGTCGACCAGTAGCCCCCAGACGTCACCGAATGTGATGCGCTGGTTCACCAGATCCTCGATGTCCACGCCGCGATACCGCAGCGCACCGCCGTCCTTGTCAGGCTCGGCGATTTCGGTCGTGAAGGCCACCACACCCTCGAGACCCGGGACGAAATTCTCCGCCCCCAGCGCAGTCACAGTCATGAGGCGATTCTCCCATCCGGCCTACTCGCGTACGCCACCGCCGGTCGGCGGACGCGAACGCGCTTGGCGCTGATGCCCTGACGGCGCGGTCGGCGGCTGATCGTCGGCTCGGTCGGCGCTGCGGCGTAGCGTTACCACAATGACCGGATCGGATGGCCCCTTGGCGCGCATGAGGGTCGAATACGGCTCGGCGGAGAAGGACGACAGCGCCGACCTTGACGCGGACTGGCTCGACGACGGTTGGCTCGTGTTGCTACGCAAGTGGATTGACGACGCCGACCACGCGGGTGTGGCGGAGCCCAACGCGATGGTCCTTGCCACCGTCCGGGACGGAAGGCCGGCCAGCCGCGCGGTGTTGTGCAAGAGCGTGGAGGAATCCGGCATTACCTTTTTCACCAATTACGACTCCGCGAAGGGCTCGGAGCTGGCCATCACCCCGTACGCCGCCGCCACCTTCCCGTGGTTCGCCCTCGGTAGGCAGGTACACGTACGGGGCGCCGTAACCAAGGTGAGTCCTGAGCTCACCGCCGGCTACTGGTCGAAACGGCCCCGAGGCTCCCAGCTCGGTGCGTGGGCGTCGCACCAGTCGGAACCGATCGCATCCCGTGTGGCGCTGCTTGACCAGCTCGCCGAGGTCACCGCCCGGTTCGCCGACTCCGAAGCCGTGCCGGTCCCGCCCCACTGGGGGGGCTACCTGCTCGCCCCGGACGTCGTGGAATTCTGGCAGGGCCGAGAGAACCGGGTGCACAACAGGATTCGCGTCTCAGGAGGGCGCGCGGAACGCCTGCAGCCGTGAGGGGACTGCTCGCCGACACCACGCAGGCGGCGCGTGGGCCGACGCGATGGACCGGCGCACGTTACTGATCATCGCCTCATGCGGCCTCGCGGCGGCCTCGTGCCGCCTCCGATGAGCTGCGTGGACGGCTGCAAGGCGTTTTCATCGTGGTCGTCGCGGGCGGGCCGCGGTTGGCCGACACCCTGCCTGGCTTCTCGGCGGCGGTGATCGGCACCACCGCGGCGGTCGCCGGCGGTGGAGCGCTCGTCGTGGTAGGGGTCGTGATTGCCGCGTTCGCGGTGCCGGCGTTCGTGCGGTACCGCGTCGACGTTGCCGGGCGTATCCGATGACGCGTCGAAATGACATCTCCTGACAAAAGCCTAATCCGGCGAATGCCGGTGATGGGCAGTTTGGCGGCGGCGGGGCGGCGGGCCGCGCTAACATATGCCTGTGGTGGACCGGGATGACACTGCGTCCGGCCGCAGAGAGCGCAAGAAACAGCGGACACGGACGACGCTCATCGATGCCGCGGTGGCGTTATGTCTCAGCCAGGGCTATGAGAACACCACCGTCGAGCAGATCGCCGCCGCCGCCGAGGTCTCGCCGCGTACGTTCAGCCGATACTTCGCCACCAAGGATGCGGTCTACCTGGCTCTCCTCGAGAACTTTATTGGGGCCGTGGGTACCGAACTCGCAACGATCCCGCCCGAGGTTCCGCCGCTGCGTGCGCTCAGAGACTCCCATCTGGCCGTCCTGGGCCAAATTCATTCGGGAGGAGTCCCCGGAATGAGCGCCGACGGCATCGCCCTCATGCTGCATGTTCTCAATTCGACCCATGAACTGAAGCTGGCCGCGGCGGAGGTCCAGTCCCCGGTCGTCTTGGGTCTGCTTGCCGAACGGCTGGGCGTCGGATTGGACAGCAGGCAGTTGCGACTGGTGATGGCCGTGTGGTCGGCGATCATCGTGACGGGGTGTGGTGACCTGGTGTGGGGACGAGACGGCCTTGAGCTCGGGCCTGAAGTGATGGCACAACGGATCACCGAAACATTCGATCAATTCGGAGCGATGACCGCGCACCTGCGGGGAGGCACATCCGCGGATTCGCTCGATTTCCTCGACTACGATGTCACCCGTGGCAGATGACGTAGGCAACGACGCTCTCGGTTTGCGACAGCGCAAGAAGCAGCGTACGAGGTCGTTGATCATCGACGCGGCCGTCGAGCTGTTCCTACGGCATGGTTACGACCGGACGACGGTGGACCAGATCGCAGCTGCCGCCGAGGTCTCGACCCGCACGTTCAGTCGGTACTTCCCTACGAAGGAGTCGGTAGTCGCTGCCGTCGCCGCCGATCTCGACGATCTCGTGGCCCAGGCTCTGGAGCTCCAGCCGCGGGATATCACCGAGTACGAGGCCCTGGCGCGGGCACACCTCGAGCTTTGCGAGCCCGACGGCTCCCGGACGCCTTCGGCGTTCAACCAGATGGCGGTCGTGATCCAGATCCTCAATTCGTCTCCGACTCTCACCACGGCCAGCTTGGTCAGCAATCTGCAGCCGGCCAAGTTCAGATTGGTGACGGCCCGGCGCATGGGCCTGCCGGCGGACCATCTCGCGGTGCGCCTTGTGGTTGCCGGGTGGACCTCACTGGTCGAGTCGGCGTTTTCCGGTATGGGACAGCCGGGAAACGATCCGATTGAGGCGGGGCTGTTCTGCGAGCGGCTGAAGTCGGCATCCGCCATCTTCGCGCGCACGTGGAGGCCCTGGCATACCGATCCGTCGACCAACCTGGAACCCCCCGCAGGCGAGCTGCCGCGATAGCGACTACCTTTTCGGGGGTACAGGCAGCGTGGTCGCTGCCGATCAGCAGAAGGGGTTCTTGTGGCCGACGAATCATCCCTCGAAACCGCGACTCTCCGGTACCCGGGGGGTGAGATCGACCTTGATTTCGTGCACGCGACAGAAGGGGCCGACGCCATTGCGTTGGGGTCTCTGCTCGCCAAGACGGGCTTAACCACGTTCGACAGCGGGTTTGTGAACACGGCCTCGACCAAGTCGGCGATCACCTACATCGACGGTGACGCCGGCATTCTGCGCTACCGGGGGTACCCGATCGAGCAGCTTGCCGAGAAGTCGACGTTCATCGAGGTCAGCTATCTGCTGATCTACGGTGAGCTGCCGACCAAGGAACAATTGGACAAGTTCACCACCCAGATTCAGCGACACACCATGCTGCATGAGGACCTCAAGCGCTTCTTCGACGGCTTTCCCCGCAACGCGCACCCCATGCCGGTGTTGTCGAGCGCCGCCAACGCGCTGAGCGCCTATTACCAGGACTCGTTGGATCCGCTGGACAATGCGCAGGTCGAGTTGTCGACCATCCGTCTGCTGGCCAAACTGCCCACCATCGCGGCCTACGCCTACAAGAAGTCGGTGGGCCAGCCATTCCTATACCCTGACAACTCGCTCACATTGGTCGAGAATTTCCTCCGGATGACGTTCGGGTTCCCCGCTGAGCCCTATACGGCCGACCCGGAGATCGTGCGGGCCCTCGACATGCTTTTGATCCTGCACGCCGATCACGAGCAGAACTGCTCGACGTCGACGGTCCGCCTGGTCGGCTCGTCGCAGGCAAACCTGTTCACCTCCATTTCCGGCGGTATCAACGCGTTGTGGGGGCCCTTGCACGGGGGGGCCAATCAAGCTGTGCTGGAGATGCTGGAGAAGATCCGGAAAGACGGTGGGGATGTTCGCGAGTTCGTCCGGAAGGTCAAGAACCGCGAAGACGGCGTGAAACTGATGGGATTCGGTCACCGCGTCTACAAGAACTATGACCCCAGGGCGCGCATCGTCAAGGAGCAGGCCGACAAGATTCTGGGCAAGCTCGGCGGGGACGACGAGCTGCTCGACATCGGCAGGTCGCTCGAAGAGGTCGCGTTGACCGACGACTTCTTCATCGAACGCAAGCTGTATCCAAATGTCGACTTCTATACCGGCGTCATCTACCGCGCGATGGGTTTCCCGACCCGGATGTTCACCGTGCTCTTCGCCCTGGGCAGGCTGCCCGGATGGATTGCGCATTGGCGTGAGATGCACCAAGAGCCCGCCAAGATCGGCCGGCCGAGGCAGGTCTACACCGGTTACACCGAGCGGGCCTATAGCGTGATCGACTCCCGGTAGCCCCCGGCTGGCCGGCCACGATACCGGCGGGCTTGCCAACGCAATAGTTGTTGTTTCACAATTATTGTGTGATTGAAACTATCGATGAGTTGAGCCGCCGTCGCAGGCTGGTCATCCTGGTCTGCTGCTGCCTGAGTCTGCTCATCGTGTCGATGGACATGACGATAGTGAACGTCGCGATCCCCTCCATGCGCGTCGCGTTCGCCGCTTCGCCGACGCATCTGCAGTGGGTCATCGACATCTACACCCTGGTGCTGGCCTATTGCTGCTGCTGGCGGGAGCCGCGGGCGACCGTCTCGGCCGCCGAAGTGTCTTTCAGGCGGGGCTGGCGATCTTCGCTCTCGGCTCGATGCTGTGCAGCCTTGCTCCCACAATGGACGCGCTCATCGCGGCGAGGTTCGTACAGGCGGTTGGCGGATCGATGCTGAACCCGGGTGCGATGTCCATCATCAGTCAGGTGTTCACCGAGCGCGCGGAGCGTGCCCGTGCCATAGGAGTGTGGGGTGCGGTCATCGGAATATCGATGTCGGTTGGCCCGGTCGTCGGTGGGGCCCTGATCGAGTGCGTGGGGTGGCGCTCGGTTTTCTGGATCAACCTCCCGATCTGCGCCCTGGCGATCCTGTTGACGGCCTTGTTCGTTCCGCAAAGCAAGTCCGCGACCATGCGTGATCTCGACCCCTCGGCGCTTGCGAACCAGGGTGCCGGTTTCGTGGCCGATGCCGGCCGCTGTGGCTCGTTTGCGCCGGGTTGGGCGCTATGGTGCTGGCGGTAGGTATTTTTGCGACGTCACCGCGGGCGCTTCGCTCGGCCGTGCGACTCGCTCCGTTGGTTTGCGGACCTATGAGGAATCATGTCGACGTCCGCCCGTGATCGGCTCGCAAACAAAACGTGGCAAGAATTGACCCGCCTCGTCCTGGACAATAAAGACACCTGGCGCAGGTCCGTGGTCGCCGAGACGGGCCTGCCGTTCAGCAGGATACGGATACTTCTACGGCTGGCCCGCAGCCCGGTCACCGTCAAGCAGCTGGCCGCGGCCGCTGCCATAGACGCGCCCGCGGCAACGGTGGCGGTCAATGATCTGGAAGCCCGCGGACTCGTAGTGCGGGAAGCGGATCCGAGCAACCGGCGCAGCAAGCTGGTTTCACTCACGGACGCCGGACAAGCCCTGGTGGTGTCGGTCAAAGCCGTCGACGATCCGGCGCCCGACGGGTTGGCCGCATTGAGTGAGGACGAACTGGCGCAGTTGCGCAGGATGATAGCCAAGATCGTCGGCTGAGTGGGCCCGCTAATCCGATAGCTTTGCGAGCACCGCCATCGCGGCGTTGTGGCCGCCGAGTCCGGACACAGCTCCGCCACGGCGAGACCCTGAACCGCACAACATAATTCGGTCGTGTGGGGTGGCCACGCCCCATCGGCGTGCCGGTGAATCCAGCGGATCGCCCTCTTCGGCGAAGGGCCACTCAAGCGCGCCGTGGAATATGTTGCCCCTGGTCATTTGCAGTGTGTTCTGCAGGTCGAGCGTGGTTTTGGTCTCGATGCACGGTCGGCCGTTCGCATCGGCCATCACGACGTCTTGAACTGGTTCGGCGAGAACAGAATTCAACGACTCCAGAACCGCTTCGGTCAGCCTTGAGCGCACTGCGTCGGGGTCGGCGCCGGCCGTCAGGTTGTGCGGTGTGTGAAGTCCGAACACCGTCAGCGTCTGTGCTCCCGAACTACGCAGAGCGGGCGACAAAATTCTCGGATCGGTCAACGAGTGGCAATAGATTTCGCATGGCAACGGTTCGGGGATGCCGCCGCTCAGAGCGCGCGTGTAGGCACCTTCGAGTTGGCTGAGGGTTTCGTTGATGTGGAACGTGCCGCCAAATGCCTGCTCAGGGGTGACCGTGCGGTCCCGCAGGCGCGGCAGTCGCCGCAGCATGAGATTCACTTTCACCTGCGCGCCCTGTGCCAGCGCCGGTGCGGCCTCGCCGAGAAGCGTCGCGAGCACCACGGGCGTCACCCCAGCCAGTACGAACCGGCCGCGCACCTGGTATTCGACGTCGTCGATTCGGTAGCCGACATCTCCGTCGGGGCTGACGGCGAAAACGTCCGCGCTTGTCATCAGTTCGGCGCCGTACCCACGGGCCGCGGCGGCCAGTGCGGAGGTGACCGCCCCCATCCCTCCGACGGGCACATCCCAGTCCCCGGTTCCCCCGCCGATGAGGTGATACAGGAAGCAGATGTTCTGGCAAAGTGAGCGGTCGTCGATTCCGGCGAACGTTCCGATGAGAGCGTCGGTGGCCACGACACCGCGGACAACATCGTTGTCCACGGCGACTCTGATCGCTTCTCCAATGGGCCGATCGACGATTGTTGTCCACGCCGCCGGCGCCGCGGTGTCGCCGACTGCGCAGAACCCGGCCGTGCGCCTGCTCGCGGGTGGGCAGCGGTTCGATCAGCGTGGGCCACAATGCCTCGGTGACCAATCGGGTTTGGCGGTAGAAGTCGGTGAAGCCCGCCTCGTCGCTCGCCGCGCCGATCGCCGCGAACGTGGAGCGCGGCCCGATCAGCAAACCGGTGTGGCCGTCAGCCGACGGATCGGGCGTGTACGACGAATAGCGACGGCGGGCCAGCCGGATGGAAAGGCCCAGATCGTCGATGATGCGCGACGGCAGCAGGCTGACGAGATACGAGTATCGCGACAGCCGCGCTTCGACCCCGGGAAAGGCCAGTGCCGAAACGGCTGCGCCGCCGACATGGTCCTGCCTCTCCAACACCCGGACACGTAGGCCCGCGCGTGCGAGGTACGCCGCGGCGACGAGTCCGTTGTGACCACCGCCCACCACGACGACGTCGAGGATGCCGCTACTCGATGCCATCGGTCAGTCAGAGTAGTCCTCCACCGACTAGCCTCCATCCGATGACGACGAAACCCGAGATCGACTTTCCGGAGGGCCCGGCGCCACAAGGGTTGGTGGTTGAGGACCTGATAATTGGTGGCGGTCCCGAAGCCTTGCCGGGCTGCACTGTCGAAGTTCACTACGTGGGTGTGGATTACGACACCGGTGAGGAATTTGACAGTTCCTGGGATCGCAGTCAGTCGATTGAATTTCCCCTGCGGGGTCTCATCCGCGGATGGCAGGACGGGATCCCGGGTATGAGGGTCGGGGGTCGCAGGAAATTGGTCATCCCGCCCGCACTGGCCTACGGGCCAGCGGGATCAGGACACCGCCTGGCTGGAAAGACGTTGATTTTCGTTATCGATTTGCTTGATATCCCGCGTTGACGGATACGGCCGGACATGTGTAACTCTCCATGCCACCATTTTCGCTATTTGCGCCAACTGTCACAAAGGTTGTTCTAGGGTCGAACTGTTCAAGGGTCAGAATCACTTGACGGAACGGTTGGAGGATCGATGTCAGGTTCTGATGAAACTCGTACCATCACAGGATGGCGTCAAGCCACTCGGTGGTACCGGCGAAGGCCCGGTTTGGGCTGGTTGTTGGCCCTGTTGGTGATACCGTTGCTGCTCGCTCTGCTCAGCGGGGTGCTCGGGAAGCCCAAGAAGGACGTCGACCTGACGGTTCCGGCGGTGAGTCCGTCGGTAACGGTGCCTACGGTTGCCGCGCCGGACTTAGGTGTACCGACCGCATTGGCGATCATGCGTTCCGGAAATGATCTGACACTCACCGGCGAGGTGCCCGATGAAGCGGCCAAGACGTCGCTCGTGGATTCGCTCAAAGGCGTATACGGGCCCGACGTCAACCTCATCGACAAGCTCACTATCAAGTCCGGGGTCAACCTGCCGGATCTGGCGGGGATCGGTCCGTCGTTCAAGTCCGCCATCGACATTCCCGACTTCGGCTGGAAATTCGATGTCGACAAGATCACCCTCACGGGAACGGCTCCGTCCGATGACGTGAAGGCGGCTGCCGGAGCGGCTGCGAAGGCCGCATGGCCCACCGTCGACATCGACAACGAGATACAGGTCGTCGCGGCAAGCCCGCCGGTAGCCTCCGCGACCGGTTGCGCGAGTCTGCAGGCTGATGTCTCCGGATTGCTTCGTACCCCAATCAATTTCGATACGGACGGCTATTCTGTCGCATCGAATTCCAGGCAGATGCTGAGCCAGGTGGCAGACAAGATCAAGGCCTGCCCGGATTCGAAGATCGCCGTCAAGGGGTACACGGATAACAGCGGGAACGACGCGATCAACCAGCCCCTCAGCGAGAACAGGGCGAAGTCAGTTGCGGACTTCCTCGTTTCGCAGGGCGTTGTTGCCGGCAACGTGACTTCGCAGGGCTTCGGCTCGGCCAATCCGGTCGCCGGCAATGACACGCCCGAGGGGCGGGCCCAGAACCGTCGTGTCGACATCGCGGTCAGCTAAGGAGAATCCGACATGACATTTGTAATCCATTGGTTGTTGTACATGTTGGCCTTCTTCGTGGGGTCCGTGGTCGCCTGGATCATCGCGAGCGTGACGATCAGTCGTACCAGCGAAGAACAGGCAATCGCCGACCTTCCTGGGTCGCGCCAGATTGGAGCTCGATGATGCACGACGTGAACTGGTGGTTGATGGCCCTGTCCTTCTTATTGGGACTGCTGCTCACGGTGGTGTTCTGCATCCGGCGTGTCAGGCGCGAAGTGCCGATCTACGCCGCCTTGGGCCGCGGGCCCAAGGCGGACGTGAAGCGTCCCGTCGTTGAAAAACCCAAAGTGGAGGTGCCGAAGCCCAGAGTAGAGGTGCCCAAGCCCAAGGTGGAGGTGCCCAAGCCCAAGGTCAAGGCAGCCGACGCGACGGCGGCCGCGGTCGTGGGTGGCGTGACGGCGGCCAAAGTTGTCAAAGACGCCGATTCGGTGCGGGTGACCAAGAGTGTCGAGGCGCCGAAGTCGGAATACCTGGTCAAGGGCGACGAAGACACGATGCGCTATTTCACCGTCGATAGCCCCGATTACGAAAAGGTGGGCGCGGAAGTCTGGTTCAGGGACGAAGCATCAGCTGAGCGTGCGGGCTTCCTGCGGTGGTCTGCGCCGGGTAGCTTCACAGTTACCGACGCGGTCCATGGCACCGTAATCCGGGCCGGGATTGCCGACACGACGGCGAAGTCCGCCGGGGTTTCCGGTGAGCCGGGGCCGTACGGTGCCGGCTCGGCGAAGGCCGGCCCCCGTGGAAGCGGCCCGGCGGGCTGGACGATCAAGGGCAACGAAGACTCGATGCTCTATCACACCAAGGACAGCCCGTCATACGAGGTCACCATCGCCGAGGTCTGGTTCGCCGATGAGGCGAGCGCCAAACGGGCCGGCTTTGCCCGGTGGGACAGCAGGTCGCACAAGAAATAGCACGCCGCCATCGCACCGCCGACGGTCCAACACCAGGCAGTCGGCGGTGCGGTGCCTTATGGAATCACTGCGGTGCCGGCAATCGCAAGAGCAGCCTGGCACCACCCAGCGGACCGGAATCCAACGCCGCTGTACCCCCATGGATTTCTGCCTGCTGCGCAACGAGCGCCAAGCCGAGACCCGAGCCCGAGCGCGAGGCCGTGGACCCGCGGGCGAACCGCTCGAACACCAGCTTGCGCTCAGCTTCCGGTACGCCCGTCCCATTGTCGTCGATAGCGATCTCGACCCCGGCCCGCGAACTCACTGCCGCGAGTTGAACGCGTGTCGCGTGGCCGTGTTTGACCGCGTTGGCAATGGCATTGTCGACCGCCAGTCGCAGCCCGGCGGGCAGTCCCAGGAGGATCATGGTCGGTGCGGGAACCAGCGACACGTCGAGGTCGGGGTATACCCGCATCGCGTCATGGGCGGCCCTGTCGAGTAGTTCGGTGATATCGACGGGCACATGATCCTCGTCGGTGATCAATTCGCCCTGAGCCAGGCGCTCCAGTGCGCCGAGCGTTGCCTCGATCCGGGACTGCGTCCTGATGACGTCGTTCAGCACTTGCGAGCGCTGTTCGTCGGGCAGATCGAGTGTCGAGAGCACTTCGAGATTGGTCCGCATCGCAGTGAGCGGAGTACGCAGTTCATGTGACGACACGGCGGCGAAGTCACGCGCCGATGCCAGCGCAGCTTTGGTGCGGTCCTGTTCTTCCCAGACCCGCGCCAACATTCCCTTCATGGCCTCGCCGATCTCGACGGCTTCGGTCGCCCCTCGGACCTCGATTTCGGGCGCTTCGTCGCCCGCATCGATCATGCGAGTCTGTTCAGCAAGTCGCCGAAACGGCCGCACCGCGAACGTGGCCAGCAGCCAGCCGAGCACCGCGGCGGCCCCGATTGCCAGTGCGCATATCACCAGCACCCGCCGGTGGAGGTTGTTCGTCTCCGCGTAGGTGTCGTCATATGTGGCACCAACCGCCACGGACATCGGATCGGGCGCGCGGATCTCAACGGTGCGCACCCTCCAGTGAACGCCGTCGAGGTAGGTGTCGGCGTAATCGGAGCCGAGCTTGGGCAGCACCACCGATGAGTTCGATCGCACCTGGCTGCCGTTGCGCACCGTGATGACGGCGTCCTGGTCATTGGGTGAGCGCGGGATCTCCTCAAGGCTGCGCGGCAGGAAAGGGATCGCGAACCCGGCCGCCTCATCGAGACGACGATCCAATCTCTCCTTGCGATCGTTGGTGATCCCGACCCACACAATCGCACCCACGATGGTGACGACGATCGCCGCACCGATGGCGGTCGCGAAGGCCACTCTGGTTCGCAACGACGGTGTTCGGGTGAGAACTCGCGACAAAAGTGCCATTGGCCAGACCCCGCTACTGTGTGCGAAGCACGAATCCGACTCCGCGAACCGTGTGCAACAACCGCGAGGCACCCCCCGCCTCCAGCTTGCGGCGCAAGTAGCCGATGAACACATCGACGACGTTTGTGTCGGCGGCGAAGTCGTAGCCCCACACCAGCTCAAGGAGCTGTGCCCGGGAGAGCACCGCTGTCTTGTGCTCGGCGAGCACCGCCAGGAGGTCGAATTCGCGTTTCGTCAGGTCGACGTCAACGCCGTTCACCCGCGCTCTCCGACCGGGAATATCGACTTCCAGCGGCCCGACGCTGATGGTCTCCGACGAGAAGGTGGCCGTCGAACCACGCCGCCGGAGCAGGGCTTTTACCCGGGCCACCAGCTCCGCCAACACGAACGGCTTCACGAGGTAGTCATCGGCCCCGGCTTCCAGACCTGCCACCCTGTCGTCGACCGATGAGCGGGCTGACAACACACATACCGGAACATCGTTGTCCATTGCCCGCAGGGCCGTGACGACGCTGACGCCGTCGAGGACCGGCATGTTGATGTCGAGCACGATTGCGTCGGGCCGGGTTTCGGTGGCGCTGCGCAGCGCCTCGGCTCCGTCGACGGCGGTCGAGACGTCGAACCCGGACAGCCTCAACCCCCGTTCGAGCGAGGCCAGCACGTCGGGATCGTCATCGACGACCAGCACCCGGGGTGAGGATGCACCACTGTCCATGCCCGCTATCTTGCCCGATAAACGACCCGGTCAGCGGGAGGCGCGTGTGCCCCGGGCTGTTGTCCCGGCGAGCCCGGAGCGGGCTTCGCGATGTTGGCAAAGCCAGGGTATGTCCGCGGTGCCGGCGTCGGCTCCTTGTGCTGGCTAACGCTCCCGCTCTCATCGTGGAGCCTGATGACGGCCTCGCACCACTACGAACCGCCCGACCCGTTGGCGCCCGTGAAACATCCCGAGGACGACTTCCCCACGATCGCGACCCGCTTCATACAGGCCAACCCAGTTTCCGGTAGCGGGCGAGCCGTGCGGCCCTGCGTGACGAATCGGGCTGGGAGGACAGGTCGCTCACTTCCGCCGCGATGGCGCGCGACAGGCGCTGCGCAAACGGGATCGGCTCGTCGGCGGCATCGGGGAATTCCGGGACGACCAGGTCGACGATCCCGTTGCGGAGCAGGTCGGCGGACCTCACGCTCTGGGCCGCGGCCAGCTCCGGCGCATGTGCGGTATCGCGGAACACGATGGCGCTGGCCCCCTCAGGCGGGAGCGGAGCCAGCCAGCCGTGCAGCGCACACAGCACGCGGTCGGCCGGTACCATCGCCAGCGCGGGTCCGCCGCTGCCCTGCCCGAGCAGTACCGAAACGGTCGGTGTGCCGAGCACAACCAAATCGGACAGGCAGCGTGCGATCTCGCCGGCCAGTCCGCCCTCCTCGGCCTCCTCCGACAGGGCTGGGCCCGCGGTATCGATGACCAGCACCAACGGAAGCCGCAGACCGGCCGCCAGCGCCATGCCGCGGCGGGCTTCACGCAGAGCGGCAGGACCGACCAGACCACCGACCACTCGCTGCTGGCCGAGCAGCACGACCGGTTGCCCGCCGAAGCGAGCAAGCGCCAGCACCATGGTCTCCGATTCGCCGCGTCCGGTCCCCGACAGCAGCACCACGTCGGTGGCACCGTGGCGCAGCAGGTGCGACACGCCTGGACGATCGGCGCGGCGCGACGCCAGCACCGAATCCCAAGCGGTCACGTCGGGCAGCGACTCGGCGGGTGCTCGGCTCGGCGCCGGGTCCGGCATGTCCGACATCACCCGTAGAGCACGGTCCAGCGCGTCGCGCAGTTGCGACAGCGGCAGCACTGCGTCGATCACGCCGTGCCGTTGCAGGTTCTCCGCGGTCTGGACACCCGCCGGAAAGGGCTCTCCGTATAGCTTCTCGTACACGCGCGGACCCAGGAACCCGACCAGCGCGCCGGGCTGAGCCACCGTTATGTGACCAAGTGAGCCCCACGACGCGAACACACCTCCGGTCGTCGGGTGGCGCAAGTACACCAGGTAGGGAAGGTGCGCCTTCTTGTGAAGCGTCACCGCCGCAGCGATCTTGACCATCTGCAGGAACGCGACGGTGCCTTCCTGCATGCGGGTGCCTCCGGAACTGGGCGACGCCAGCAGGGGCAGGCCCTCCGCTGTCGCCCGTTCGACGGCGCCCGTCACACGCTCAGCCGCCGCGACTCCGATCGATCCGGCGAGGAAATCGAAAGCGCAGGCGACCACGGCGACCCGCCGGCCGAACACCGTGCCCTCACCGGTCAGCACCGATTCGTCCAAACCGGTGGCAGCGCGTGCCGCGGCGAGTTCGCGACCGTAATCGGCGAAATAGGGATCACTGTTGGGCGCTAACGGCGTGGCGGTGTCCCAGCTCACGAACGAACCGGGGTCCAGTACGGCGTCCCGGAGCTCGTGTGCGCTGATCAGGCTCACAGCTGTCAGGCTAGCCGCGCCGCCGGCCGAGGTGGAGTAAAGGCGCGGCGGAGTAGGGGCGAGGGCGTTTCCAGTTAGGGTTGGGACATGATCGGTGTTACCCGCGACGGCAACGTCATGACCATCGAACTGCGGCGCCCGGATCGTCGCAACGCGCTCAACAGCCAACTCGTCGACAGTCTGCGCGAAGCGATCGAGCACGCCGCGGAGCAGGACATCCGTGTGATCGTGCTGACCGGACAGGGGACCGCGTTCTGCGCGGGCGCGGACCTGTCCGGCGACGTCTTGGGCGCTGACTTCCCGGACAAGGCGCTGGCGTTGAACCTGGCCATCGACCGGGTGCCCGTCCCGGTGATCGCCGCGGTCAACGGGCCGGCCGTCGGCGCGGGCGTGCAGCTGGCGATGATCGCCGACCTTCGTGTGGTGGCACCCGAGGCATTCTTCCAGTTCCCGATCGCCAAATATGGTCTGGCACTTGATAACTGGAGCATCCGGCGGCTTTCGTCGCTGGTGGGCTATGGGCGGGCTCGCGCTATGTTGCTGGCGGCCGAGAAGCTGCCGGCCGACGTCGCCTTTCAAACCGGCCTGGCCAACCGGATCGGAACGCTGGCCGATGCCCAGGCTTGGGCGGCAGAGATCGCCGGCCTGGCGCCGTTGACGCTGCGCCATGCCAAGCGCGTGCTAAACGACGACGGCGCATATGAGCAGCAGGGCGACGCGCACAAGGATCTATTCGACAAAGCGTGGGGCAGCCAGGACGTCATCGAGGCACAGGTCGCCCGGATCGAGAAGCGGCCACCAAACTTCCAGGGGGCCTAGCAGCCGTGAAGCAGACGACGCGCATCGCGGGAAGTGCGGCGACGATGGCTGCCGGCGGTTGGATGCTCAAGATGCTCCACGGGGTGCCGACGGCGTTGGGTGCCGATTCCAATGCCATTGCCGCCGCGACACGGGCAGTCCGCACATCAAAGGTATGGCGTGTTCGTGAACCTCGAATCATCGTCGACGACCAAGCTGGGCCGCGAAGAGCGCCGGATGCTCGCCCGGGACTTGGTGCTTGGCCGGACCGCCGGCCGGCCCGCCGGGCCGATCCCGGTGGTGAGGCCCGTTCTGGCCGACCCCGCCGGCGATGCCGCTGTGACCTGGTTCGGCCATTCCAGCGTCTTGATCGAGATCGACGGGTACCGGGTACTAGCCGACCCGGTGTGGAGCGAGCGGTGTTCGCCGTCGCAGACGCTCGGGCCGCGGCGTATGCATCCGGTACCGGCTCAGCTGGACGCATTGCCCGCGGTGGACGCCGTGATCATCAGCCACGATCACTACGACCATCTCGACATTGACACCGTTACCCTGCTCGCGGAGACCCAGTGGTGCAACTTCTTCGTTCCGCTCGGAGTGGGAGCGCACCTGCGCGACTGGGACATCCCCTCCGACCGCATCATCGAACTTGACTGGAACGCCGAGGCCGAAGTCGACGAACTCAGAATCGTCTGCACGCCGGCACGACACTTCTCCGGGCGTTTTCTGACCCGCAATACGACGCTGTGGTCATCGTGGGCGGTCATCGGGCCACGCCACCGCGCATTCTTCGGCGGCGACTCCGGATATACCGGCAGCTTCGCCGAAATCGGTGCAGAATACGGACCCTTCGACCTGACCCTGATGCCGGTCGGCGCCTACCACCCGGGCTGGCCGGACATCCACATGAATCCCGAGGAAGCGGTGCGCGCGCACTTGGATCTCGCCGATCGTGACGATGGCCTGCTCGTCCCGATTCACTGGGGGACGTTCCGGCTCGCGCCTCACCCGTGGTCGGAACCCATCGAGCGGCTTCTGCCGGCAGCCAGTGCGGCTGGAGTGACGGTCTCGGTGCCGCGACCGGGTGCACGGTCAGGCCGCGGATCGTCCGTGGATGGGCTTCCGTGGTGGCGGTTTGAGCCGACCTAGCGCCGACTGAGAGCCGACCTAGATCTCATGCAGTATCTGCACGGCTAGGTTCGACGGCGACACGCTCACCCTGGAGTACTTCGACCCCGACGGCAAGGGAGTGTTCTCGCGATGGAAGAGACCGTCAGGATGACGACCACCTCAGTTGCGGCGGGCCTGACCGACGCCGAGGTGGCCCAGCGGGTGGCCGAGGGAAAAACCAACGATGTACCGATGCGCGCCGGCCGCAGCGTGACCGACATCATCAGGGCAAATGTGTTCACCAGGATCAATGCCATCCTGAGCGCGCTGCTGATCCTTGTGCTCGTCACAGGTTCACTCATCAACGGACTGTTCGGGCTGCTGATCATTGCCAACAGTGCGATCGGCATCGTTCAGGAACTGCGCGCCAAGCAGACCCTGGACAAGCTGGCGATCGTCGGGCAGGCGAAGCCGACCGTTCGGCGCCGCTCAGGCACCGGGTCCGTCGCCGCACCGATGTCGGCGAATCAGGTGGTACTCGACGACATCGTCGAACTCGGGCCCGGCGATCAGATCGTCGTCGATGGCGTACTCGTCGAGGAAGCCAACATCGAGATCGACGAGTCCCTGCTCACCGGCGAGGCCGATCCGATAGCCAAGGATGCCGGCGACCCCGTGATGTCGGGCAGCTTCGTCGTCGCCGGCACTGGCGCATACCGGGCGACCAAGGTGGGCCGCGAGGCCTACGCCGCCAAACTGGCCGAGGAGGCCAGCAAGTTCACACTGGTGAAATCCGAACTGCGGACCGGCATAAACCACATCCTGCGGATCATCACCTACATGCTGTGGCCCACCGGTCTGCTGATCGTCTACACACAGCTGTTCGTAACTGAGGCCAGCTGGCGTGAATCGGTGCTGCGGATGGTGGGTGCGCTGGTGCCGATGGTCCCCGAGGGCCTGGTGCTGATGACGTCCCTCGCATTCGCGGTCGGCGTGGTGCGGCTCGGACGGCGCCAGTGTCTGGTCAACGAATTGCCTGCGATCGAAGGGCTGGCCCGCGTCGATGTCGTGTGCGCGGACAAGACTGGCACGTTGACCGAGAACGGAATGCGTTTCAGCGCAGTCAAGCCGTTGCAGACCGACGCCCAGCAGATCGCCGCGGAGGCGTTGGCGGCGCTGGCGGCCGAGGACTCCCGGCCCAATGCCAGCATGCAAGCGATCGCGGAAGCCTTTGCGCAGCCGCCTGGTTGGACGGCCACCGTCTCGGCACCGTTCAAATCGTCCACCAAATGGAGCGGTTCGTCCTACCGAGAGCACGGCAACTGGGTCATCGGTGCGCCGGACGTCCTGCTGGATCCCGGATCGCCGGCGGCGACACAGGCCGAGGAGATCGGCGCGAAGGGGCTGCGTGTGCTGTTGCTCGGCTCATCGGACCGCGCGGTGGATGCTGTCGACGCTCCCGGTTCGGTCGCCCCGGTCGCACTGGTGGTACTGGAGCAAAAAGTGCGTCCGGATGCCCGTCAAACGCTCGAATACTTTGCTGAACAACATGTCTCGGTGAAGGTCATCTCCGGCGACAACGCGTCGTCGGTGGATGCGGTCGCCGAGTCGCTGGGCTTGCACGGTGAGGCGATGGATGCGCGCAATCTTCCCAGCGAGCCCGCGGCGCTTGCCGACACCCTGCAGAACTACACCACCTTCGGCCGGGTACGGCCCGACCAGAAGCGAACGATGGTCCATGCCCTGCAGTCGCGGGGCCACTCGGTTGCGATGACCGGCGATGGAGTCAACGATGTGTTGGCGCTCAAGGACGCCGATATCGGCGTGGCGATGGGTTCGGGCAGCCCAGCATCGCGCGCAGTTGCCGATATCGTATTGCTGGACAACAGGTTTGCGACCATGCCGTATGTCGTCGGCGAGGGCAGGCGCGTCATCGGGAACATCGAACGTGTTTCCAATCTGTTCTTGACGAAGACGGTTTACTCGGTGTGGCTGGCCCTGCTGGTAGGGCTGTTCGGTGTGTATTCGTCGGTCTTCGGCGGCAACGCACTGCTGTTCCCGTTCCAGCCGATTCACGTCACGATCGCCGCCTGGTTCACGATCGGTGTCCCGGCGTTCATCCTGTCCCTGGCTCCCAACGACGAACGCGCACAGCCCGGCTTCCTGCGCCGCGTGATGTTCGCCGCCCTGCCGTCTGGGCTGATCGTGGGCATCGCGACGTTCATCTCCTACCTGCTCGCCTACCCCGGCCCTGGCTCCTCCGTCGTCGAGCAGACGCAGGCCTCCACGTCGGCGCTCATCACCTTGCTGATCACCGCATGGTGGGTGCTGGCCACGGTGGCTCGGCCTTACCAGTGGTGGCGGGTTGCCCTGGTGGCCGTTTCGGGGTTGGCCTATGTCGTGATATTCGCCATTCCGCTGGCGCGTCGCGAGTTCATGCTCGACCCATCCGACGTCCCCATGACGGCGGCCGCCATCGGGATCGGCCTGGCCGGGGCGGCGGTGATCGAGGCGCTGTGGTGGCTGCAGGGCAGGATTCTCCGGCAGCCGCGGCGTCTGTGGAAGTAGCGGAAACCTTGTGGAGGCAGCCGACGCCGAGAAGAATATTTGGCGACAATTGGAAACGGACGAGAGGTTGGTGAGGTTGTGTCGCTTCTGGACAAGGCAAAGGACATCGTCGGCAAAAACATCGGAAGGGTCGAGCAGGTAGTCGACAAAGCCGGGGATCTCGTCGACGAGAGGACGGGCGGCAAGTTGAAGGGAGCTGTCGACAAGGTGCAGGACGCTGCCAAGAACGCGGCCGGCAGGGCCACCGGCAAAGACAAGGACCAGCCGTCGGCCTGATCCGCTCCGCTGCATGGCCAAGCTGTCCGTCTCCGTCGACGTCCCGCTACCACCTGAACACGCTTGGCAGTGTGCGTCCGACCTGTCCCGATACAAAGAGTGGCTGACTATCCACCGGGTCTGGCGCAGCAAGCTGCCCGACACCCTGGAAAAAGGCACGACGATCGAGTCGATTGTCGAAGTCAAGGGTATGGCCAACCGGGTCAAGTGGACGATCGTGCATTACCGGCCACCGCAGGCGATGACGCTCAACGGGGACGGGCGCGGCGGGGTCAAGATCAAGATGATCGCCAAGGTCACCCCGAAAGGCGACGAGTCGATCGTCACCTTCGACATCCATCTCGGTGGACCCGCACTGTTCGGGCCAATCGGCGTGGTGGTGGCCGGGGCACTGAAAAGTGATCTCCGCCGATCTCTGGACAAGTTCGTCACGGTTTTCGCCGCGGACCGGTGATCGACGGCACCGGGACTGCGCTGCTGACCAGACCGGTCAGGGCAGGGGGGCCGACCATACCAACCGGGTGCCGCCGGCTGGACCGCTGGCGACGTCGAGTCGGCCGCCGCATTCCCGTGACCGCGCGGCGAGGTTCGCCAGCCCGCTGGTCGTGGTGCCAGAAACAAAGCCGCACCCGTCGTCGGTGACGGTGACGGTGAGGTCATCGTCCACGCGGACATCGACGGTCACCGCGGATGCCGCAGCGTGCCGGACGACATTGCTGACCGCTTCTCGGACAACCGCTTCGGCGTGGTCGGCCAGTGTGGGGTCCACAACCGACAGCGGTCCGGTGACGCGCAGCGCACTGCGCACTCCCGAGTCCCGGGTCATCTGGGTCACCGCTTGTTCGAGGCGTTGGTGCAGCCGGGTGACGTTACCGCCGTGCAGGTCGAATATGGCGGTGCGGATCTCCTGGACCACCTCCTGCAGGTCATCGAGTGCCCGGGAGATCCGTCGCGGCGTATCGGCCGACGCGGGACCCGTCGCCGCTTGTAGCGACAGCCCGATCGCGAACAGTCGCTGAATGACGTGGTCGTGCAGATCGCGCGCGATCCGGTCGCGGTCGAAGAGCACGTCGAGTTCGCGCAGGGTCGCGACCGTGCTCGCCCGCGCCCGGGCCAGATGCAGCGCTAGTCCCGACTGGTCGGCGAACGCCGCCGCCATGTCCATCTGGTCACCGGTATAGGACCCGCCGGCGCGCGCCACGCACACCAGGACCCCCGGCACCGTGTCTGGTTCGCGTGTCGGCAGCACAAGTGCCGTTCGGGTCCCGCCAAAGTCGTGGAAATCCTTGATGTGCAAGGGTATTCGCAGCGTGAACGCGCGTCCGACCGCGGTTTCGGCGACCGGTAGGACGAGCCCGGTCAGTCCTTCGCGCGTAGCCGCCGTAACGGTCAGCTCGGCCTCGCCGCCGGGCGTCAGCAGAGCGCTGAACTCGCTACCGGTCAGACCGGTCGCCTGCGCAACGATCTGGCGGTGAACGTGTTCGGGATTCTCCCCGGCGAGCAGGCTTGTGCTGATATCCCGGGTCGCCTCGATCCATAGCTGGCGGGTGCGGGCGGCCTGATAGAGCCTGGCATTGTCGATGGCGATTCCGGCGGCGCCCGCCAGCGCCATCACCAGTACCTCGTCGTCTGCGGTGAACCCCCTGCCGCCCGACTTCTCCGTCAGGTAGAGGTTGCCGAACACCCGGTCGCGGATGCTGATCGGCACGCCGAGGAACGTGCGCATCGGCGGATGGTGCGCCGGGAATCCGACCGAGGCCGGGTGCCGCGAAATGTCTTCGATCCGAACGGGTTCGGGGTTCTCGCCGAGCAGTGACCCCAGGACACCGCGGCCGGACGGCAACGCGCCGATGAGATCGCGGGTGGCATCGTCGACTCCGCGGTGGACGAACCGCTCCAGGGTGGGGGACGGGTCCGCGGCCCGCACTCCGAGTGCGCCGTATCGGGCGTCGACCAATTGCATCGCCGTCTGCACGATTGTCTGCAAGGTGTGCTCGAGGTCGAGGCCGGCCGTCACCGCGAGCATGGCTTCGACGAGGCCGTTCTTGATCCCCGCCGCATCAGGCTCAGGGTCGGTCATGGCGCTTCTGCTGGAGTTCGGCCGCCAGCAGCGCCGCCTGAGTGCGGCTGTGCAGGCCGAGCTTGGCCAGCAGCCGCGACACATAGTTCTTGACCGTCTTCTCGGCAAGGAACATCCGCTCACCGATCTCGCGATTCGTCAGGCCCTCACCGAGCAGTCCGAGCAGGGTGCGCTCGGTGCCCGACAGCTCTCGCAGGCGGTGGTCCTCGGTGCTCCGGCCCTGATGAGTGTCTTGACGAAGCTTCGCCATCAGAGCCGCTGCGGCGCGGTTGTCCAACAGCGACTTGCCCGAGCCGACAGCTTTTATCGCCCGGGCCAGCTCCATGCCACGAATGTCTTTGACCACATAACCGCTTGCTCCGGCAAGGATGGCGTCGAGCATCAACTGCTCGTCGGTGAACGACGTCAGGATCAGGCAGCGCAACTCGTCGTGTGCGGCCAGCAGGTCGCGGCACAGGTCGATTCCGTTCCCGTCGGGCAGGCGCACGTCCAGCACGGCCACGTCGGGACGTGCGGCGGGTATCCGCGCCTTTGCTTCCGCCACCGAGCCTGCTTCACCGACCACTTTCAATTCAGGGTCGCTGCTCAGCAGATCGACAAGGCCGCGCCGGACCACTTCGTGGTCGTCGACCAGGAAGACGGTGATCACAGCCTGACCCTAACGCCCGCGTTCTAATATGGCGCTCGTGGCCGCCGACCGCAGCGTTGTGTACCGATGTGGCGTCGACTTCGAAGCCGTCGACGCCATCGACGTCCACACCCACGTCGAGCTCGACTCCCGTGGGCACCACGCCTACGACGACGTACTTGTCGAGGCCACCAGGGTCTATTTCAAGATGGACGAGGGGGTGGGGTCGAATGCCGTGACCGTCGACGACCTGGCCGCCCACTACCGGCGCAACAACGTCGCCGCCGTCGTGTTCACCGTGGACGCCGAAACGGCCATGGGTCATGTGCCGAACTCGGTCGAGGATTTGATCGAGGGAGCTGCGCGCAACAACGACGTGCTGATCCCGTTCGGCACCGTCGACCCCTGGATGGTCGAGCGGGGCCGGGCGGTCTCCCGCGTTCGAGAATTGGTGCACGGTTACGGGGTGCGGGGGTTCAAGTTTCACCCGAGCATGCAGGCGTTCGAGCCCAACGACCGCCGGTTCTACCCGATCTACGAGGCGATCGCGGCGGCCGGTGTGCCTGCGCTGTTCCACACTGGTCAGACGGGAATCGGTTCGGGTTTGCCGGGCGGGCACCGGATCAAGCTGCGCTATTCAGATCCGATGCTGCTCGATGACGTCGCCGCGGACTTTCCCGATCTCACGATCGTCATGGCTCATCCCGCCGTGCCGTGGGTGGACGCGCAGATCGCGATCGCCACGCACAAGTCCAATGTCTACATCGACCTGTCAGGCTATTCACCGAAGTACTTCCCGCCGCAATTGGTGCGGGCGATGGCCCGGCAGCTGAGCACCAAAGTGCTGTTCGGGACCGACCATCCGTACATCGGCATCGATCGCTGGCGCCGCGATTTCGACGCTTTGGGGTTGTCGCCCGAGATCGCGGACCGCGTCTACAAACAGAACGCACTTCGGGTGCTCGGGGAACGCGGGGATGCCTGAACTGTTTTCGCGGGGCGCGGTGGGAGGTGGTCAGTCTCCCGCGGATGCACCGTCGGATTCGATACGCTGTCCCTGGCGCAACGTGGCGAGCAGTTCCCGGTACGGGCCCACCACGTAAACGGTGTTGCCGGCGGCAAAAGTGGTATCCCGGTGCGGATCCAGGTTTGCCAGCGTGGGGCCGGTGACGCCCGCGACCGCGATCACGCGGGTCTTTGTGGACAGATCGGCCACCCGCATCCCGTCGAGTTCGCTGTCGGCTTCGACGCGCACGCCGCCGACCATGAACGACCGTTGACCGATGGAGAACGTGCCGAACACCTGTAAGCCCATGGCGGCGCCGATGAACCACGGTGCGGCGAGTTCAACGGTGGACCGGACGTAGACGAAACGGAAGCGTTGCGCGACAGCCCCGTCCAGCCCGCGGTCGAAAATCCGTAGGACGACCGGGACCCCGTGATGGTCACCCAATCGGCGTCCGCGGTCGCCCAGCAGTCGGAGTGAGACGATGCCGGCCTCGATGTTGGTCATGTCGTCGTCGGTGACCACCGCAACCGCCGAGGCCACGTCGATCCGCGCGTCCTCCAAGGTCTTGCGCAGCGTCGCATCCCCGATGATGACCGGGACGCCGAGTTCGGCCATCGACGACAGGAATCGGTTGTCGGGATCACGCTCGATGACGACGACATTGCGATCCGCGGTCCGGAGGTCGATCGCCACGCGGTTGCCGAACGTTCCCAGCCCCACCACGATCACATGATCGAACACATAGCCCACGTAACTGCGCGACGCCCACTGAGCCACCCGCCTCGACAACAGCAGGTCTGAGATGAACGCCACCAGCACCGCCATGGTGGTCACCCCGGCCAGCATCAGTCCTATTCCGAACATTCGCAGCCAGGTCGGTTGGCCCAAAAAGCTGAAGTCGCCGTACCCGACGGTCGTGAATGTCTCCGCCGAGAAGTACAGCGCGTCGATGAAGGACATCTCCGGTCGCCGGTAGGCAAGGGCAAGCACGATGGAGGACAACAACAGTAACGACAGTGAACCGCCCACCGCCACGAAGAAGTTGGGGTTTATGTCCTGACGCAATGTGCGAAGTGCGCCCTTGAGCAACTGCAGTCGCGGTCTGGTCGCGGCCCGGGGCGGCTGGGGCACGCTGACGTCGATCCCCCTCGCGGTGAGTTCGTCCGCGGTGCCGATCATCACTGTCGAATCGCCGCGGCGCACCAGTTCGTCTCGTCCCGGGCAGGCGACCAATTCGCCCGGGGTGGGTGAATCCTGACCACGAATCACCGCGACCGGCAACAGCTCGCCGTATATCTGCCGGAGGGTGCCGTCGCGAGGTGCGTCGGCGCCCGAGACGACGAATTCGATTCCGGCGACGGGGATACGGTGGATGGTGCGGGACAGGCACGCCTCGACGACCATCGGTGCGGCCAGGTCGGCGACGTCCAGGACGGCTCCAGGGCCGTTGTCCGCCGCGACCGCCTCCCGCAGGACGCTGTTTGCCAGCCGCGTGACCACCCGGACGGTCGGGTTCAATTGGCGTGCCAGCAGCGCGATTTCGAGGTTGATCCCGTCGTCTGAACCCACGGCCACGACCGCGGTTGCGGAGGAGATCCCGGCCAGGTAGAGGTCGGCTGCCGTGTCGATTCGCACCACTTCTGCGCCGGCGTTGCGCAGCTCCTCGGCGATGCATTCGGAGAGGGCGTCACTGCCGGCGACGATCATGTGACCGCGCATCTGTGCAGGCTACGTGCCGGGGAGTCAGGATGTGATCATGTCCGACTTGCCGGGCGCCGGCCTGCGCCTCCTGCGTTAGCCGTGCATGGTGAAGTCGGCGAAGTCGAAGCCGGGCACGACCACGCAGCTGAGCAGGCATGGCTCGGCGGCACAGCGGGCCCGCTGCCAGTACCCGGGTGGAACCACCAGCTGCGGGTGCTCGCCGCCGGTGATATCGCTACCGAGCGAATACGTTGTGGCAGTGTGACGTTCGGGTCCAATGTCCAGCCCCAGCGGACCGCCGCGGTGGTAGAACCACAGCTCGGCGCTGCGCACCGTGTGCCATGCGGACTGCTGGCCCGGCATCAGCAGGAACAGGATGGCGGTGCCCGCGCTGCGGGGTCCGGAGTAATCCGGCGGCAACCCCGATGGGGCGATGCTCACGTCGCTGCGCCACGTCTCGCGGAACCAGCCACCCTCAGGGTGTGGCGCCAGGTCCAGGTGCCGGGCCCAGTCGGGGAGCTCAGTCATCGCTACAGAGTAGGAGACAACGCGCAGGCACGGTAAGGCGATATGGTCAGCGGGTGACCCGCCTGCGCCCCGGTTGGATGATCGCCCTGTGCGCCGCGATTCTGGGGGCCAGTATCTGGATGCCGTGGCTGACAACATCGGTCAACGGTGGTGGGCACGCAAACGCGGTCGGCGGCAGTGTCGGCAGTGTGGTTCTGCCGCAGCGCTTCGGAGCCGGCCAGGTGATCGTTCTGCTGACGGCGACGTTGCTTGTCGCGGGCGCCATGACGGCGCGCGGCATCTCGCCGCGGCGGGCTTCACTCGGCGCAGTGGCGATCTCGGTCTGCATCTCGGCGCTCACCTGGTGGTACCACCACCTCAATGTCGGACCGGCGATATCGGTGTCCTACGGGTGGTACCTGGGGGCGGTGGGCGCAGTCTCGGCGATCGGCTGTTCGCTTTGGGCCGTGGTCGATGCCCGGCATCGGACACAACCTGGTACTCACGCTCCGCGCGGTGTAGCGGAGTGACCATCGGGAGTCGGCCTCGTCGGCTCGTGGGTCTGAACCGACGAGACCTGGTGAGTGCGGAGGTCGACCACCGAACACACCTCTGGCCTGCCTACCCCGGCTGCGTCGCCGACAAACGTGCACGCCGGGCGCGGATTGTGCGAAAGTTTTTGTCGTGATGCGCGACCCCGAAGACCCGTTCGCGGACCGGATGGCCGAACTGGCCAGACGGTTGGCCGTGCCGCTCAGCCTCGACGAGGTGCTGACCGGCGTCACACGCACCGTGCTGGAGGTCATCCCAGGCGCTGACGTCGCCGGGTTCCTGCTTTTCACCAAGGCGGGCAAGTTCGAAACCAAGGCAGCTTCGTCAGATCTCATGTACGAGGTCGATGCACTGCAGGTCAAGCACGGCGAGGGGCCGTGCATCGAGGCCGCTGTCGACGAGTTGGTCGTGCGTACCGACGACTTTGAGCGGGAAGACCGGTGGCCGCACTACTCGGGGGAGGTGCTCACCTTGGGTTTGCGCAGCGCGCTGTCATTCAAGCTCTACACCACCCAGCGCAACGCCGGAGCACTCAACATCTTCGGTTTCGAGCCAAAGGCGTTCGGTCCCGAGGACGAGGCGGTCGGTTCGGTGCTCGCCGCTCACGCAGCGGCGGCGATCATCGCCAGTCGTCAAGGTGAGCAACTGCAATCCGCCCTGTCCAGCCGCGACCTGATCGGTCAGGCCAAGGGCATCATCATGGAGCGCTACCGCGTAGATGCCGTGCGCGCCTTCGAGCTGCTGCGCGAGCTGTCGCAGTCGTCCAACGTCAAGCTCGTCGAGATCGCGCAGCGCGTCATCGACACCCGGGAAGGCTGAGGGCCGCGCTCTACAGGACGTCCTTGATTTCGTTCTTCAGTGACTCGGCCTGGGTGCCGAACACCGCCTGGACGCTGTTGCCGACTTCGAGCACTCCCGCCGCCCCGAGAGCTTTGAGCCGGGCCTGGTCCACCCGGGTCTTGTCGGCCACTTCCATGCGCAGCCGCGTGATGCAGGCGTCCACATTGACCAGGTTCTCCCGGCCGCCGAACGCGGCGATGAGCCGTTCGGCACGGCTGTCGGCGGGCGCCCGGGCCCCCGCCGACAGCGTCGCCGCCCGAGAAGTCGCGGTCGTCGTTGCCGGTAGGACCGGGGCCGCGGGCCCGTCGCCGAGATTGGCATCTTGCTCGGCCTCGAATTCGGACTCCGGCTCGCGACCCGGCGTTCTCATGTTCCACGTGGTGATCGCAACCCGGAACATGAGGTAATAGAGGGCGAAGAACACCACACCCATGCCGATCAACAGGGGAATGTTTTTCGCTGCCGGGGCCCCGCCCCAGAGAACCAAGTCGATGAGACCCGCGGAGAACGAGAAGCCCAGGTGTATGTCGAGCAGGTACGCGACGGCCAGTGACAGACCCGTCAGTACGGCGTGAATGAGATAGAGCGGGAACGCCACGAACATGAACGCGAATTCGAGCGGTTCGGTGACGCCCGTCAGGAATGCGGTCAATGCGGCTGCGGACAGGATGCCGAACGCGGCTTTCTTCTGCCGCTTGTTCGCCACGTGGATCATGGCCAGCGCCGCCCCGGGCAGGCCGAACATCAGAATCGGATAGAACCCCGACGTGAGGTGGCCCCCCGTGGGGTCGCCCGCGGCGAACCGGGTCAGCTCACCGGTGACGACTTGGCCGTCCGGTGCCTGATAGTCGCCGTAGAGGAAAAAGACGTAGGAGTTCAGGATGTGGTGAAGCCCGAGCGGGAGGAGCATCCGGTTGGCGAACCCATAAATGAAGGCGCCGAACGCTCCCGAACCGCCGATGAACCTGCCGAGGCCGGTGAGGCCGGCATCGAAGACCGGGTAGAAGTAGCTCATGGCAAAGGCGATGATCAGGCACGCCACTGATACGACGATCGGCACGAACCGCCGGCCTCCGAAGAAGCCGAGGTAAGCCGGCAGCGCGATGGTGTGGTATCGGTCGAACAGCGATGCGGTGACCAGGCCGACGACGATCCCGGCGAAAACGCTGTAATTGATCTGCGCCTGTGCGCCCGCCTTGTCGAGTTGACCGGCGAGCACGATCGGCGACATGGTCTTGAACACCGCCTGCATCACCAGGTAGCCGACGACGGCTGCCAGCGCTGTCGACCCGTCCGCCTTTCGGGCGAACCCGATGGCGACGCCGACTGCGAAGAGCAGTCCGAGGTTGGTGAACAGTGCCCCCCCGGCCGCGCTCATGGCCTCGAAGAACGGTCCGATGACCGGCGCGTGAATCCGGCCGAGAACATCGTCCTGGCCCAGCCGGAGCAGGATTCCCGCCGCGGGCAGGACGGCGATGGGCAGCATGAGGCTCTTGCCCAGCCGTTGCAGCTGCGCGAAGCCGGGAATGCGCAGTCCCGACTTTCACCGGTGCCCCTTCGGCTTTCGCGGTGTCGCTCATCTAGGGCCGACCTCCCTCAGTCACAGCTTTGCGAAAGCGTAGACCAGAAGGGCCGAATTGAGCCCTTCTTTGCCGGGCGCTCGTATTCTGGGGCCTGCACATTTTCCAACCTTAGGAGCAGCGGTGAGCCAGACTCCCGTCCTCGCCCCGGTCGGGGGGCGCGCCGTCGCGCTTGGAGACGTCCCCGATCCGGTTTTCTCCCAGGGCATGGTCGGCTACGGAGCCGCGATCGACCCGCCCCGCGCCGTGATCGACGTGGTCGCCCCGGTCGGCGGCAAGTTGCTGAAGTTGATGCCGCACGCCTTCGTCGTGATGACCGCAGACAACGTCGGGATCCTGGTGCACCTCGGCCTGGACACCGTCACCCTGGAGGGCCGGGGCTTTGAGACCCACGTCGTCGAAGGCGATGAGGTGGCCGCGGGCCAGGTCGTCACCACCTACGACGTGGCCTCCGTCGAGGCTGTCGGGCTCAATCCCATTGTGCCCGTGGTGGTGATGGACGAACGGGAACCCGGCAATGTGGCCGTTTCCGATGCCGTCGCCTCAGGTGCCGGGATCAATGCCGGGGCAACACTTTTCACGGCCAACAAGTAATGGAGGTCATCGTCCTGCCGGATCCGGTGGCGATCGGCGGGCTGGCCGCCGACGCCATTGCGGCCCTGCTCTCGCGGAAGCCGACCGCGGTGCTGGGCCTGGCAACCGGATCGTCGCCGCTGGCCATCTACGACGAATTGGCCGCGCGCTGCCAGGCGGGGCTGATCAGCTTCTCGCAGGCGCGCGGTTTCACCCTGGACGAATACGTCGGTCTACCCGCCGACCACCCCGAGCGGTACCGCACCGTCATCGACACGGTGCTGGTCTCACGGGTCGATTTCGCGCATGCGGCAGTGCAGGGCCCCGACGGGCTGGCCGATGACATCCCCGCGACCTGTGCGGCCTACGAAGAGGCGATCCGTGCGGCAGGCGGGGTCGATCTGCAAATCCTCGGCATCGGTACCGACGGTCACATCGGATTCAACGAGCCGGGCTCGTCGCTGGCGTCGCGTACGCGGATAAAGACGCTCACCCGGCAGACCCGCATCGACAATGCCCGCTTCTTCGACGGCGATTTCGACGCGGTGCCCACCCACTGCCTGACCCAGGGGCTGGGAACCATCATGGAGGCCCGACACGTCATTTTGGTGGCGAGCGGCCGGGGCAAAGCCGAGGCGGCACACCATCTGGTGGAGGGGGCGGTGAGCGCCATGTGGCCCGCCACCATCCTGCAGCATCACCCGCACGTGACCGTACTTCTCGACGACGCCGCGGCCAGGCGCCTGCAATTGGTCGACTACTACCGTGAGACCTACCTCTCTAAGCCGCGGTGGCAAGGTCTCTGACACCCATGTTACTCACCGCCGCCACGCTCTTGGACGGCCGAGAGTTGTTGCGGCCCGGATGGATTGAGATTTCCGGCACGACGGTACGCAAGGTCGGTGCGGGCTTGCCGCCGAGGGCGGCGGATCGCGACCTGGGCGCGGTCACCGTGGTGCCGGGGTTCGTCGACACCCATGTCCACGGTGGTGGCGGGGCAAGTTTCTCGGCCGCTTCGGCAGGGGAGACTTCCACCGCGGTCGACATGCACCGCCGCCACGGGACGACCACACTGATCGCTTCGCTGGTCAGTGCGGGGCCGGACGAACTCCTACGGCAGGTTGCGCAGCTTGCCGAGCAGGCGCGGGCGGGTGTCCTGGCGGGCATTCATTTGGAGGGGCCGTGGCTTTCCGTGCAGCGGTGCGGCGCCCACGATCCTTCTGTACTGCGTGATCCGGATCCCGGCGAAATCGACCGTGTGCTCGAGGCCGGTGACGGGGGAGTGCGGATGGTCACTCTGGCGCCGGAGCGAGACGGCGCGCTGGCGGCGGTGCGGCGGATAGTCGAAGCCGGGGCGGTGGCGGCGGTCGGACACACCGACGCGACCTACGTGCAAACCCGGGCGGCGATCGAGAGCGGCGCCACGGTCGCGACGCATCTGTTCAATGCGATGCGTCCAATCAACCATCGCGAACCGGGTCCGGTGATCGCGCTGCTGGAAGACCCGCGGGTGACCGTCGAACTGATCACCGACGGGGTCCACATCGATCCCGCCCTGTACCGGCATGTGAACCATGCCGTGGGGCCGGACCGGGCGACGCTGATGACCGACGCCATGGCTGCTGCCGGTATGACCGACGGCCCCTACCGGCTCGGACCGCTGGCGGTTGACGTCGTCGACGGGGTGGCCCGGGTGGCCGGAACACAGACCATCGCGGGCAGCACCGCGACCATGGACCGGGTGTTCCGGTACGCGGTCACACACAGCGGGCTTACCCTCGATGAGGCGTTGCTGCTGGCGGTGCGCCAGGCATCGATCAATCCCGCGCGGGCGCTCGGCCTGCCCGCTGTCGGCCTGGCTGCTGGCGCCGCCGCCGACCTGGTGGTTCTGGACGGCGGGCTCAGGGTGGCGGGTGTGCTGCGTCACGGAGTGTGGCTCGTCGAGCCATCCTGAACCGCAGTCCGCGGTAGAAATGCGCTCGCATCGCCATGTTGTCGACGCCGCGCAAACATCGAAAAGCACCGCCCAAAGCCGGGACACGACCGTGCGCGCTGCAGCAGAATCAGATCAGCGCGATTATGCCGGACTGAGTCGTGCCGAGGCCGAGGAGCTTGTCTTGAGTGGACCGCAGGAGGGATTCAGTCGGGGGGTGGCGAACATCCCCCCGGGGCTTGAGGGCCGTGATCCGGAGTTCATCCGCGAGATGCTGCCCCGATTCTGGCTCAGCGCCCAGCTCTATTTCCGGGCCGAGGTAAATGGATTCGAGAACGTTCCCGACGAGCCGGTGCTCTTTGTCGGCAACCACAGTGGGGGAGCGAACACCCCGGACACCTTCGTGTTCACCCTGGCGTATCACACCTACTTCACGGTGGAGGGCCGTCCGCTGGTCGCTCTGGCCCACCGGATCGTGGTGGGAATGCCCGTGATAGGAAACATGGCACGCAAATTCGGGATGGTGCAGGCCGGGCAGTCCGCTGCCGCGGACATCCTGCGCCAAGGCGCCAACGTGCTGGTCTACCCGGGCGGCGACGTGGAGGCGCTGCGCCCGTGGAAGGACCGCAACAGAATCGTGTTCAGCGGACGCGAAGGCTTTCTCAAACTCGCCCACGAGCAGGGGGTCAAGATCGTTCCCGTCGTGTCCAACGGTGGCCAAAACACATTCTTCGTATTCAATGACGGACGAAAGACGGCGAAGTTACTCCGGTTCGACAAACTGCTCCGAGTGAAGTCCGTGCCGATCAGTCTGAGTTTCCCCTGGGGGCTGATGCTCGGCGACCTTCCGCACATTCCGTTCCCGGCCAAGATCAGGATTGCGGTGCTGCCGGCCATCGACCTGCGCGAGCTGTTCGGCGACGAACCGGACTGGGACGAGGCGTACGGGTATGTGACTTCGGTGATGCAGGTCGCTCTGTCGAAACTCGCCGCAAAGACCGTCGCCCCGGTGGTGGGCTGATGGCCGGCGTCACCAGGTCGGTGCAGGTCCATCGCCCGGCCGATGAGGTGGTGAAGGCCGCGACCGACCCCGACGTGGTGTTTCCCATGATCTGCGGTCTCGGCAGAACCGAGTTCATCGCGCGCAACGCCGACGGCTCGCAGGAGCGCGACCTGTACCTCGTCGTCGGAACGATTCACGTGGGTGGCCGTGTGCTGGTTGAGCCGTCCTCGGGGGACAGCCTGGTGTGGCGCTCAGTGAGAGGCACCCGCCACAACGCGCGCATCCACGTCACCCCGGCCGAGGAAGGTGCGTTGGTGACCATGTCGATGAATGTCGAGTTTGCCGGGAGGGTGACCGGACGGCTCACCGGCCTGCTCACTCGCCGCATCCTCGCGCGCCACATCGAAGCGGCGCTGGAGGAATTGCGCCACCACGTCGAGTACGCCGACCGATTTTGATCGGCCTGCGACGAACTGGCCTGCGACCTGCTGACGCACGGTTGGTTCGTCGAATCGAGTGCGCGAACAGTCAGCCAACTGGTTGGAGTCGGGCCGTGCAGTCGCTGTGCCGCGGATCCACGGGGGATCCACGGGGGATCCACGGCGAACCTTTTTCGGTGCGCCCGAAGCGGTGGCCGAGGAGTCCGACTCCGGTTCCATCGCGCGGGTCATGGCCGGCACCTGGCCGTGTGGCAATCGTGCCGTAGGTATCCGTTACTGAAGAGAGGATCATCATGCCCAGGAAAACCGAGTATGCGCAGGGGACGCCAGACTGGGTCGATCTGCAGACAACCGATCAGTCTGCCGCCAAGCGGTTCTACACATCGTTGTTCGGTTGGAGCTACGACGACAACCCGATGCCCGGCGGCGGCGTGTATGCCATGGCGACGCTGAACGGCGAAACGGTGGCAGCCATCGCGCCGATCCCGCCCGGCGCTTCGGAGGGCGTGCCGCCCGTGTGGAATACCTACCTTGCAGTCGACGACGCCGACGCGACGGTGGCCAAGGTTTCGCCAGCGGGCGGGCAGGTGCTGATGTCGGCAGTCGACATCGGCGAGGCCGGCCGGATGGCTTTTGTCGCCGATCCGACGGGCGCGACGGTGGGTCTATGGCAGGCGAACCGGCACATCGGCGCAACTTTGGTCAACGAACCGGGTGCGCTGGTCTGGAACGAATTGCTCACCGACAAGCCGGATTCGGCGTTGGCGTTCTACGAAGCCGTGCTCGGTTTGACCCACTCGACGATGGAGATGGCGCCCGGCCAGACCTACCGAGTGCTCAATGTCGGCGGATCCGGCGTTGGCGGCTGCATGGAACCGCCGATGCCCGGCGTGCCCAACCAATGGCTTGTCTACTTCGCCGTCGACGACGCCGACGCCACCGCGGCAAAGGCGGCTGCCGATGGTGGTCAAATCGTGGCGGCGCCGTTCGATATCCCTTCGGTGGGACGCTGCGCGGTGTTGACCGACCCGCAGGGCGCGACGTTCAGTGTAATGAGGCTCGCTTCCAACTGACCCAAGCGCGGCACCTCCGCCTTCTCCTGATCTTGGAAGCGCGGCTCCGATCCAGTCCATCGGTCTTATCGCGGCTGTATGGGCGGCGGCAGTTTACTGTCTGCAAATCCTAGACCGGAGTAACTTCGGCCAAGACGACGAAGCGCGGAAAGATTGCGCTCGGCGGAATTCGCTGGGGCTACTCGATCGTGCTGACCGCCAGGTCCGAGATCGGTGCGCACCCCCGAAACCGCGTGCCCGGCGGGATTGTCCGTCAACCGGTGGTGGGGTTGCGCCGGCATTACTGGGGACACCGCCGATCGCACTGTTCCCAGTCGCGTGACGCGCGTCGTCGATGCCACCCGGCCCGAGCATTTGCGGCGATGCCCCGGATTCTGCGCGAATTCATGTTCACCTAACGTTTTCGGCCGCGAGGCGGCTGTCAGTGCGCAAAGATCGTGTTGTGTCCGAGCACCCAACGGAGCCGCTCCTGCGTCCCTCGCCGGAAGGCGATGGCGCCGGCGCTGGCCGGCAATCGGCGGCGCGTCCGTGGCGCACCGGCAGATCGTGGATGTATTCACTACAGAACGGGCGGTAGCGCATGGCCAAGCAGAAGTCCAAAAAGAAGTCCAAAGAGAAGGGCGCGAGAGCCAACGAGATCGTTGTCGCCGTAGACGGTTCGGCTCCTTCGGATGCCGCCTTGCGATGGGCGACCCGCGAGTCACTGATGCGGGCCGTTCCGTTGAAGCTGGTGCATATCGTGCCGTCGCCGACTGTCACCCGTTCGTTGATGCCCATCCCGGTGTCGGCGGAGCAATCGCAGGACGCGCGTGCGCGCCAGATTGTCGACAACGCGACCCGCCTCGTGCACCGCACGGCCGAGGACGCCGGCGCTTCGGCGGAAATCGCCGGCGCCGAGATCTACAACTCCGCAGCAATTCCCACGCTGATCGACCTGTCCGAACGCGCGAAGATGATCGTGGTGGGCAGCCGCGGGCACGGCGCATTGCGCAGGGGTCTCCTCGGCTCGGTCAGTACCGGGTTGGTGTCCGGTGCCCACTGCCCGGTGGCGGTGATTCACGATCGTGCTGCGCCCCCCGCCGACTTGCCCGTGGTCGTCGGAATCGACGGTTCGCCGA
Source organism: uncultured Actinomycetota bacterium (assembly GCA_963846905.1). GTDB lineage: Bacteria > Actinomycetota > Actinomycetes > Mycobacteriales > Mycobacteriaceae > Mycobacterium. The sequence continues at coordinate 147,217 of CAWJYB010000044.1, read as the reverse complement.
GTTCCGATCTCGCGACGTGTATCGCGTTCGAGGAGGCTGCTCACAGGCGTGTGGAACTGGTCGCCGTGCACGCTTGGAGCGACGTCGACTTGATGGACGTTCCCGAAGCGGACTGGGATGCGGTGTCGCAGGGCAAGGTGAAGTTGCTGGACAAGCGATTGTCAGGCTGGTGCGAGCGTTACCCCGACGTGACGGTCCGTCGATTGGTCGTGCGCGACCAACCGACTTTCCACTTGGCCGACGAAGCCGAGAAAGCCCAGCTGCTGGTCATCGGGAGCCGGGGCCGCGGCGGCTTCACCGGGATGTTGCTGGGCTCGGTCAGTTCGATGCTGGCGCACTACGTGCAGATCCCACTGATCGTGGCCCGCGATAGCTGATCCGTCACGGATCGCTTACCGGCAGCCACCCATGCCGTATCGGGTACCGCGTCGAAGCCTCAAAAGTCACCCTGTCTATCACTGTCGGGTTTGCGAGGTCTCTTGTCGATCGCTCTCGCCAGCGGGTAGAGCAACCCGTTGCCGAGGATGATGAGCACCGCACCCACGATCGCTTCGCGCCACATCCACACACCGCAGAGCGCACCGACCGCCGCCGTCGTCCACAGCGTCGCGGCGGTATTGAGCCCGACCACCGTCATACCTTCTTTGATGATCACGCCGGCACCCAGAAAGCCGATACCCGTGACAACCTGGGCGGCCACCCGGTTGCGGTCGCCCTGGGTGGGGAAGTCGTAGGCGCCCATCAGCGTGAACAACGCCGCGCCCATGCTTACGAGCGCCATGGTCTGCAGCCCGGCCATCCGCGATCGAAACTGGCGTTCCAGGCCGATTGCAACCCCGAGCATCGTGGCCAGCCCCACGCGCAACAGCAGGTCCATACCAGGATGGTCAACGTCCATGGCAAGCATCTTCACACCTGAGGCGGAGTTGCACAGGTGCTTCCTCGATTTCCCCGGAGCCCCAGCAGGATTGTTTATGACACACCCACCCCGTGGTAGACGTCCTCAGGAGACACCGATGGCCCCCGACCGTTTGAGGAGCCTTGTCGTCCTGTGCATGGCGCCGCTCGTGATCGCCATGTCGCTTCCCTCAAGTTCCTGGGCGGACCCTGCGGCCTGGAACGGCGAGTACACGATCACGTTCATCGTCGGCCCGAGGTCTGGGAGCAGTATCGCTGCCGGTCAGCCTGAGGGGCAGTACACCGACTGGGACTGCATATGCCGACGAACCTCGAATGGGAATCCCGCCCGAGCCGACGTGCGCTACACGCCCCAACCCGATGGGTCGCTGTCCGGCACCATGCACACCGAGATCTTGAGTGGCGCGTGCCAGGGCACGTTGACATTCACATGATGGCCGAGCGCGCATAGGGTGTTTCTGGGCCAGCGGCATCCATGGCGGTGGCATCTCAGATCAGGCCATCACGCGCTCCGACGAGCGCGACCCGGTCATGGATTCGGCGTAGGTGAACCGCATGGGCGCGATGTTAGGCCACGACTAATTGGGGGACGGCGAGTCGATCGCGACGCCTCCCCAGACGGCCTGTGAGCCGCTGTCGCCGATGCGGATCACCGCAACGATGGTGGCCGCGCTCGCGGCGATCACCGCGACCGCGATGACCGCTCGGGCCGCCACGCCCAACGCGCGCAGGTGCGCGAAGACCAGCAGGATAGCCGCCGCCAGCAGCGCCAGCGCGAAGTACAACATGGTGTCACCCCGTTCGGCGTGGGTTTCCAGAGCGGGGGAGGAGCCGACGCGGTGTTCGAGCCATTCTCCGGCTTCGACGGTCAATGGGGTCAGCGCCGTGGTGGCGATCGCAAGCACCAGGACGAGCCAGACGAGGCGCTGGCGCGCGGCGGGCCAGACCGCACAGACGATCGCCAGAATCGCTGTCAGCGGAGCCAGTACCACGACGAAGTGCACCAGCAGGACATGGGCGGGCAGCCCGTTGAAGGTGGACACCACTGGCACCGTAGCAGCGCGGTCGGCAAGTCAGATGGCGATCGGAAAGGGCGGCGCGCCGGTACCGGCGACGGTGTGGCTACCCCACGGCGTTCGCTCCACGATGCGTCCCGGCGCGCTGCGGCCGTCGATCGAAACCAGCACCGCCCGCCGGGCTTGGAGAGCGTGTGCCGGGAGGTCGCCGGTGAGGGTTCCGCGCCAGTGGTACTTCCCGTCGATCGCATCGAGGTACCCGGTCAGCCGGGCGCGTACGTCGACGTCTCGGCCACCCGACCGAAGCAGCGCGGGCCCGTCGTAGAGGTCGTCGTCGCGCGGCGCCCATCCGCTCAGGTAGAAGCCTCCGGCCACCCGCCGCGGCCTCCAACGCCGAACCGTGATGCGCGACTTCGCTTCCATGCGCGCGCAGCCGGACCGCTCCAGCACGGCCAGGCACCGGTCGACGTACCGGGTCTGGCGTTTCACGTCGGGGCCTGGGATGCGGAAATAGTTCGGGATGCCGTGGACGGCGACCGCTTTGTCACGGGACGGGCGTGCGTCGACGACCGCACGGGCCGAGGTGGATCGGCCCTGGGCGTTCGTCACCGTCCAGGTTTCGGTGGCTGTGTCGAAATGGGCGGTGTCGGAAGCGTCCCGGATGACGATGACGCTCACAGGAATCCCGTCCTTCGCCACATACTGCGGCTGAGCCGGCCCATCAGTCCGACATCCTCGAAGAAACTTCCGAGCGACTCGAAGGACTTGACGCACATCGCACGGAAATTCGGACTCGATCGAGCAACGCGGCGCATCTCCTCGCCGTCGAGGCCGGTTCGGTGGTACTGGATCGGCTGAGTGAGCAGATATCGGTAGAACGGACCGCCGAGCCCGTGCAGGTTGGCCAGCACCACCTTGCGATGCCACGGCATCGACGGCTGGTGCCTGCGCAGGCCGTCGCGTGCGAATTGGATGTGGCGGGCCTCTTCGGTGACGTGTATCCGCATGAGGCGCTGCACAATCGGCTGCAATTCAGGGTCTGCCATGATCTGCCGCTGGAGCGCGTCGAAGATCTCCTCGCCGACCAGGGCTGCCGCCCATATTGCGGTCCCCCGGAACGCGAACGGCAGCGCATTGATGATCATTCGCTGATACCGCTTCGGCCGCACCGGGATACCGCCGATCCGCGCGATGGTCTTGCCGAACATCACCATGTGCCGGGTTTCGTCGCCGAGTTCGGTCAAGGCGTAGTGGGTGGCGCTGGCGGTGGGGTTCTTGTGCATGAGGTCGCGCAGCAGTGCCTGGTTGAGAATGTTCTCGAACCAAATGCCCGCGGAGAGGATGTTCACCAGCTCCTGCCGGGACAGTTCGATCCGCTGCTCGCGCGTCATCGCGTCCCACTGCGGGGTGCCGTACAGCGTCACGACCTTCGGAGGCAGGAAGAACTTGTCAGGGTCCAGCGGCGCGTCCCAGTCGATGTCGACCATCGGCGCATACGACCTGTTGACCGAACCTTTCAACAGGCGTTCGGAGAATTCCTCGCGGGTGGGAACCCTGGCGGCGCTGGATGCTGAAACCATGCTCCCAAGGTAGGAACGACCGGATATTTAGTCAATACCCGCGGTACCGGATACCGTCAGAACTGGGTAGGGTGTGGTAGCCGTGATCTCTGACATCAGTGCACCGATTATGAGCGATAGTGGGCGCGGGCGGTGCCTGCGCGAACAGCATGCTTGGAGTGATGGAACCGCTATTGCCCGAAAGTGGCCCGCAACTGCGAAAACATGGCCTGACCTGGTGCCCCCGGCAGGATTCGAACCTGCGACACCGGCTTTAGGAGAGCCGTGCTCTATCCCCTGAGCTACGAGGGCGGCCGGTCTCGCAGTGTAGTTCAGCCTGGGTGGTTACCGGAGTCCGGTGTCCGTCCGCACAGTGCGATCAGCGGCGCATAACCATGTCGCGGCGCATTGCCCGGGTAGCCGGAGCGTAGCCAGGCCACCGTTCTGGCGACCGGATGGGGCTTTCTCATGCCTCCAGGGTGCCACTGATTATCGCAATTCAGCGATTACGGACGAGATGAACGCGGCGTGTCGTTATTGAACTGTGAATGAACGCACCCCATACGTGGCGTGAAGCATGTTGATCTTGTCGGCGCCGTCCCGCCGAGTGCCGGCAAACGCTCCGGGCAGCGCGAGCAGCTGCTCGTCGGCGAGGTGAGGCGAGTAGCGACGGATGATCGTCAGGTCCGGCTCACCGGAATCGTCCGACGGGCACGCGGTGATCGCGAGGTTGAGTTCCAGTGAGTCGAACCGCTCGCCGGCAGCCCTACGGACGAAGTTCCACCCGCTCGGCGAGGGGATCGTCCACATCTTTGCCGAGATCCGGATCCGGTCAGCCCGATCATGTCCGCGTATCTTGCGGCCACCGTCAGCACCCGTCGCCGTTGCCGGCGATCACGATCGGCATCAACGGATGGTTGGCCTTCAAATGCTTGGTGGTGTGCTCGAGCTGAGCGATTCTTGCGCCCGCGCTGGGTAGGGCATCTCCGCTGCTTCGAACTTCTCGAGGAGGCCGTTCACCGCGTCGATGCACGTGCGATGTTTGGGCGTCTGCAGAACGGTAACCCTGCCCCCATGAGTGGAACGGACAAGATCAAGAACAAGATGGACGACCTCGCCGGCAAGGCCAAAGAGGCTTTGGGGAAGGCGACGGACGACGAGAGCACCAGGAATGAGGGCAAGGCCGACCAAGCCAAATCCGACCTCAAGGACGCCGGAGAGAAGGTGAAAGACGCCTTCAAACACTGACTTCGGCGATCCGCCCACGGTCGGGGTCGAGGAGGAGTTCCTGCTCGTCGACCCCGGCAATGGGCAGCCGGTGGCCCTGAACACCGCAGTTGCCGACGTCGCGCGCGATCGCGGCGTGGAACTGCAACTGGAATTCGCCTCATGCCAGGTGGAAACCGCTACTCGGCCCGTCGTGACGTCGAGCGAACTGCGGGACGAGGTGTTCCGACTGCGACATGCGGCGGCAGAGTCCGCCCAGCAATGCGGCGCTCTGTTACTGGCGGTCGGGCTTCCGCCGACAGTGCCCCAGGAGTTCCCGATCACCGACACACCCCGCTATCGCCATATCGCCGAGCGCTACGCCATGATCGCCCAGGAGCAGGGGATTTGCGGTTGTCACGTACACGTCGCGGTATCCTGACCTCGACGACGCGGTGCACGTCTGTAACCGGTTGCGCCCGTGGCTTCCGCTGTTGCTGGCAGTGAGTGCCAACTCGGCGATCTATCGTGATCAAGACAGCGGCTATGCCAGTTGGCGGAACATCCAGTGGGGTCGCTGGCCGACAGCGGGTCCGCCCCCTCATCTCGAATCGGCGGACGCCTATCACGCGACGTTGCAGGCCTTGCAGGACTTGGGCGCGATGCTTGACGACGGCATGGTCTACTGGGATGCTCGACCGTCAGCGCGCTTTCCGACCGTGGAAGTGCGCGTCGCCGATGTTCCCGCCACCGTGGCGGAGACCGTCCTGCTCGCCACCCTTGTCAGAGCCGCGGTGATGACCGCGTTGCATGAGATGCGGTGCGGCGTCCCGGAGGTGAGGATCGCGGACGAGGTCTTGCGCGCACAGTACTGGCGTGCCTCGCGAGAGGGTTTGGACGGCCGGACGCGGAAGGCAGTTATGGCGTTCGTCTCAGAGATTTCGCCCGCGCTTCGGGCGCTCGGCGAATATGATTACGCGACAGCGGAATTGGCGCGTGTTTTCGTCGACGGCAACGGCGCGATGCGGCAACGACGCGCATGGCAGCGTCAGTGGCGACGTGGTCGACGTGATTGCAGCCGCGGCGGATGCGACGCTGGAATAGCCGTTGAGCGCTGTCGGCTCGCTGCGGGGTGCAGGCAACGGCGTAGGTCGGTTCTGGCCCGTCGCGACAGGGCTTCGCGCGTTTGCGCTCACCCGGTGGCGATCAGGTAGACGAGAACGATGTTGAGCACGCTGATCACAATGGCGACGAGCCACGCCAGCGCTGACGTGATTCGGTGGTTGGTGTCCTGGCCCATCAGGGCGGGATCGCTGGTCAGCCTAACCAGCGGGATCAATGCGAACGGGATTCCGAATGACAACACCACCTGGGACAGCACCAGTGCCCGGCTCGGGTCGGCGCCGGCGGCGAGGATGATCAGCGCGGGCACCAGAGTGACCAGTCTGCGAAGCACCATCGGCACCGACACCCGCAGCAGACCTTGCATGATCATCGCCCCGGCATACGCACCGACTGAGGTCGAGGCGAGGCCGGATGCCAGCAGTCCTATCGCGAACGCCAGCGCCACCGCCGGGCCCAAGGTGTCCCGGACAGCTCCGTAGGCTCCCTCGATCGAGTCGGTGTTGGGCTTGCCCTGCAAGTTGACGGCGGCCACCAACAGCATTGCCAGGTTGACGGCGCCGGCCAGCGGCATCGCCAGGCCGACATCCCAGCGCGTGATTCGCAGCAAAGCGCGACGCGTGCGCAGGGATACCGTATTGCCGTGGCGGTCGCGCACCAGGCCTGAGTGCAGGTAGACCGCATGGGGCATGACAGTGGCGCCGAGCATTGCCGTTGCCAACAGGACGCTCTCCGCACCGTCGAACCGGGGCACCAGGCCGGCGACGACCTGACCCGGTGGGGGCGGCGCGACGAACAGGCTTGTCGCAAAACCAAGCGCGATCACGAGCAGCAGTCCGAAGATGACCCGCTCGAACACGTGCTGCCCGCGCCGATCCTGGACCACGAGTAATAACAGCGACACGGCCCCGGTGATGATGCCACCGACCGGAAGCGGCAGGCCGAACAACAGCTGCAGCGCGATCGCACCACCGACGACTTCGGCGAGATCCGTTGCCATCGCGACCATTTCCGCCTGCAGCCAGTAGGCGATACGGCTGGGCCGCCGGGTGTTGTCGGCGACAGCCTCGGGCAAGGTGCGTCCGGTGATAAGTCCGAGCTTGGCCGACAAGTACTGCACCAGCGCGGCCATCAGGTTGGCCAGCACAACCACCCAGACCAGCAGGAAGCCGTATTGGGAACCGGCACTGACGTTTGCGGCGACGTTGCCCGGATCGACATAGGCGATCGCGGCGACGAATGCCGGCCCCAACAGGTGCCATCGTGGCCCGAGCTTGGGCCGCGTGTGGGTAGTCTTGCACCAAACCCGCTTTCGATACGGAACTTCGAATCAGAAAGTTAGGTTAGCCGAAATCTACCGTGAGTGGCTCGGCGGGTCACCGGACTCCGATTACCAGGCCGGACCACCCGAACCAGGGGAAGCCGTAGTTGAACGTCCGCCGGGTCGGGGTGGTGACGATCTGCGTGCTGCCGTTGGTGACGCACTGGGTGGTGTTGGGTGAGATGTTGACACACTGCGGGGGTTCAGCAGCCGCGTGCGAATCCGATACTGGCGCCACGAAGATCACCAACTGGGCGAGGAGTCCGCCGAAAATCGATTTTGCGGCCATGACCTGCTCCGATCGCTGGCGCAATCCTACTCCGGGTCTGTGCGCATGGGTCTAAAACCCGGCTGTCGCCGGAACTAGGCGCTTGAGGATCGACTATCGACAATTTGTTGGTGATGGAGCGAGCGAAGTGGCAGGCTCAAGATGCACCGGGTCGCCAACGCAGATCCTCGTCCGAACCGGACCAAAGGGCGTTCGCGTCTCGCGGAACTAATTGTGCCGCAACGGTGGTGGGTAACGCAGATACCTCGTCTCGGCAAGAGATCATAGGGCGAGACCACCAGCGAAACCGACGCAGGGACTCGGGCATGGCGGTCCGAGCTACGAGGCAGACCGTCACTTTGTGCTGCCCGAAGGGCCACCGCTGCCGGGCGAAGTCCCGGCGGCGGCATAGCCATCTAGATCCGGCAAAGCCGGATTTTTCCCGTTAGATCAACATCGCCAGCTCATGATGTCGAGATTGGCCGATGCCGGAGTCGGTCCAACCCCGCACCGCGCGTCAGGCTTGTGCCTTGGCCCCGGCGGTGTACGACGTCGTTCCCGTCAGCCCGAATCCGAGCGGCTTCTTGTACGTTCCAAACAGCTTGTCGCCGTACGTCATTACCACCGAAAGGTTGGTGGGGCGTCTTTCGGAGTGATGCAATTCGTGGCCGGACGCCGCCGGCAGCAGCCAGCGGGGATAAAACCTGAGGTCGTAGCCGCTGTGCGTGATCACCATGGCGGTCGTGTTGGCCACCGCGTATGTGACCACCACCAACGGATGCGCCCCGAACATCAGCGGTGGAGCGTACAGGCAAAGCATCACCATAAAGCCTTCGATGGGATGCACGACGAAGTTGGTCCAGATGGTCAAGGGATTCTCGACACTGTGGTGCAGGTAGTGCACCTTTTCAAACACAAAGCGGTTGCCGTGCTCCAAACGGTGCCACCAATAGGTCAGAAATTCACCGAGCACCATAAAGACCATAAGCTGCGTGACAAAGGCCGCCAGCGTCGGCGCAGCGCCGGGGACTTCAGCCACCCAGGACATAAACATGTTGTGGAGAATGAACAGCACTACTGCCGCACCAATATAGGTCGACATGATGCGAATCCCCTGCTTAGCGGATGCCTTGGCCGAGATCTTCCGGTAGACCGCGACATCGCATATTGAAAAGGCAACCCCGGTCAGAAAAACGACCGCAACGACAACGGGTAAGAAATACAGGGGAAATTCGAAAAAACCCACGCCCAGATGACCCAACATCCAGTCCCAGATCGGTTGTAACAGCGATGGTTGGTTCACCTACCAGCTCCTAGTTGTCATGAATGGTGGGGATCAATAAGCGCTGCGCGGCAGTGCGCAGTTCTTCGATGCATTGGTCGACACTGATATCGTCGACCGAGAGCAACGCCAAATCAGCAAAGAAAACGCGCCCGAGCAGCGTCATTGACGGATCGAGAGATTCCGGCATGTTGTCAACGGCACCGGCTAGCAGCGCCCGAAACATCTCGCGGACACCCAAGCGAAACTGATCGGCGACTGGCCCCTGCGCCAACACTGAGGCCATCGTGGCGCGAACCATCGGCAGATCCGACGCCGCTTCCTGGACCACCTGATCAATGGCAACGTCGATGGCAGCAGCCGGCGGCTCGGCGGCAGCGGCGATGGCCTCCGGAATTCGCGCTGCGACGTCATTGCCCCAGGCCAGCGCCGCCTCGCAGACCACGTGCTCCTTGGACGCGAAATAGCGATACACAGTTGCCCTCGAAACACCGGCGGTTGTGGCGATCAACGCCATGCCAACGACCTCATGGCCGCGGTCGTGAATCAGCTCCCGAGCGGCCGCCAGAACCCGCGCGCGCACGTCCACCTGGCGGGCATCCAGCCTGCGATGGATCGTCAATGTCGCTGCGCTCACGTAGTTATCCTTCAGGCGGGGCTAACCGCTATACAATAGCTGATACGGCTATCTCACCGGTTGTATCAGAGTGCAAGGCGCCTTCCGCGCACCGGTCGGGTCAGCCTGTCGCCGGCTGATCTGCGACGAGCCCCAATCATCATTGGCGTGGCGAAGCGCTGGGCTCAACGTGTGCTCACCACCGTGGCATCGACCCAGCGGTGCGGTCGGCGTGGGCGGTGCGGAGTGATCACCTACTTGTTGGATCACGCCATCAGCGCGGCTGAGCACGCGGCCTGAGGTTCCAAAGCTGCGAAGTGCTTACGGGGCGCAGTACTCAGAACGGTCACGCCGGTGCGGTCCACCTGCAGGTGGTGCCGAGTGCTGGCTGACCCACTGTCGCCCGCTCGCCAGTACAAAGCATTTCGACCAAGCCGGCGAAATCATGCGCAAGCCTTGGGCTTGACTTTCGCAGTTACGCAGCGGCTGCGGCGCAGGCCAGTTCGTAGTCGCGGTATTTGTCGGGGTCGGGTTGAGCTGCGGCAACTCCGGTAATTTGTGCTGCGACAAGGGTTCTGCGGAGTTTGGCGAGCATGTCTTCGAACGCGGGCTCGGTCCTTGTGCCGGTACCAGGGCTGTGCGGCGCGGCGGGCGTGGAGGTCGTCGGGGTGGTGGCCGTGCAGGGCGTACCAGACGATGACGAGGCTGTAGACGCACGAATCCGAAGGGGACGGTGCGTTCGACTGCGCGCTGGAGCCGGTTGCGGGCCTGGCCGATGCCGAGCAATTGCTTGCCGGCAGCGATGGCGGTTTCGATCGTCCAGCGGTGCGCGTAGCGGGCCACGATGGTCTCGACCGTCGCTGTCGCGGTCGGTGGTGAACAGTGCCAGGATCTTCTTGCTCGCCGGGGTCGCGCACGAGGACGATGCGGCCTAATCGGTGTTGCCAAACGCGCCGTGCCAGATGCCGTCGAGGACGGCGTTCTCGCCGATCACTGCGCGGCCGTAGCGGGACACGGTGGTGGTGTGCCACTGTGCAGTGGCGGCGATCTCGGCCGGTGTGCCGAGCCGGTCGCCTTTGCGCCGGGGGCGGCCGCGTTTGCCGGTGCGCGGCGGTGCGGGCGCATACAGCGCGGCGTTGGCGGGCAGCCGGGTGGTGATCGTTGCGCCGGCCACCAGCAGGGGCTTGCCGTGATAGGCGGCGTCCCCGACGGCATGCATGCTCCGGTCCGGGAACATTCCTTGGCCAGCAACATGATCAGCTCGCCGGCCAGTTGCACCGGGGACGCGGTGCCCTTGCCGGCCCAGAGCCGCAACAGCACCGGCAGGGATACCGGATGGCAGCAGAACGGCAACTCGACAACGATGCTGAGCACGACCCACCGGTTGCCGCGGCCCAGCGCGTTCGGGTCCTGCGCGGCGCCGTCATGGGTCCAGAACACGGCGTGCACCTTGCGACCCCCAGCGGCGAAACAAGGTGTCGTCGATGACGACCTCGATCGCCGCGCGCTCGGCCAGCAGCCGAGACACGATCAGCCACGCCAAGGCGAGCCCGAGCCGATCGGTGTCCCAGCGATGCGCCGAGAAGAATCGGCAGCACGTGTGGAACGACACGATCGCCGCCATCCCGGTCGCCGCCAGCATCCCGACCACCGTCCGGCGCGCGGTCTGCGCCACCAGCCCGCTGGCCAACAGCATGAACATCGCGAAGGTCGATCCGACGGCGAAACGCCGGGCGCAACGCCTCCAGTAGGCCACGCCACGTGGCGGGTAGGGTCAGAGCCCGAAGCATCGGCGGAAACCTCGCATCAGCGTTGAACTTTCATCCAACCGCCGATGCTTCGTCATGCTCACCGCCGGATCACGGCGACACGCCGATCACGCCACAAATACCTCTCACAATAACACGAGCAACACAGGACAAACTGCGAAACTCAAGCTTAACCTTCGGCTCTATATCGTGTGTCTGCACGTCTGCACAAGGCAAAGGCTGCGACGAAGGAATTGGCTTGTAAGGCGGCGACGAAATGGAGAGCAAGTATGAGTAACGACGATGCGCTGGTGTTGGTGGGCGGTTATCCGGACCTTGATTCTGCTCGCCTGGACTTCGACACGCTGACCGAGGGAGTCAAAGCCAAGGACATCGCGCCTGGCGGGGCAGTGCTCGTGGCAAAGGACGCCGAGGGTAAAGCCACCGTGATCGACACGGGCAACCACCTGGGCCGCAAGGGTGCCGGCTGGGGGGCGGGCGTTGGTGTCGCGGTGGGTCTGTTCGCGCCGGCGTTACTGGCCTCCGTGACGGTCGCGCGCGGCCGCGGGCGCGCTGGCTGGCACATTCGCCGATCACCGGCTCACGAGCGGTCTGCAGGACAAGATCGGCCAAGCGCTGGCCGCCGGTACCGGGGTGATCGTCGTGGTGTTGTCACCCGAGAGCCGGCTTGCCGTCGAGCAGGCGCTCGCAGGGTCGCCGATGAAATCAGTTGTGGAGTTGGAGCATTCGACGCTGCGGGGAATGAAGGCGGCGTTGGCCGAGGCGATGGGCAAATTCAATCCCGACCGCACCCGGCTGCCGCTGCCCAACCGCGACTTCGGCGGGACGATGGGGCGCACACTGGATCAGTCCGTCGGCGACTGGACAATCGTGCCCGGCCCTCGGTAACCGCACGCTTGCCGACTACCGGGATTCGACGACGCGATATCATCTGATTACGGTTGCCTGGTGAGCCAGTGGGACCCAGCGGAGGTCACGGCACTACGTGCTGGGGTGTACAACGCTGACGGGTCCGTTGTTGTGGGGGTCGTGCGTGGCCGGCTTAGCGAGCAGGTACTGCAGCTGGCGGGCGATGGCCTATTGGACGCGCTCGCAAAGGATGTAGAGGGAGCGGTGGACCTGGCCGCACAATGCGTGGCGGCGCTGCGGGAGCGGTGTTGGGATGGCGATGAGGAGTTGGCCGACCAGCTGCAGGCGGCGCTGGGCCGGGGCGCCACGCCGCTGCTTCGCTCGCTCCCGGTCGATCTCGAAGAGCTGGCTTCGCTGCTGGAAGGCGATCCGCTCTGCGGTGGTGGTCGCATCGACTCACGGTCGGGCATGTGCTGGCCTTACGGCGTGGGGTACGGAGAGGATGACGAAGACGACGATGACGAGGACCGTTGGCTCTACGTGGCCCCGTTGGGCTCGCGGGAGGGCTACCGGGATATGGAGCTATTCATAGCCGGCGTGGACGATCCCGCAATAGCCGACCGTCTGCGGACAGCGATCACGAGGAAAGGTCCCTTCCGTCGGTTCAAAGACGTGCTCTCACGCTGGCCCCAGGAGCTGCAGCGGTACTACCTGTTATCGAATGAACGCCAGCGCGGCCGGGCGCGAGCATGGCTCGCGGCTAAAGGCTGGCGACCTGCCGGCGCAGCAACGCCACGAGGGCCATGAGCACAGGCAGTGAGCGCGTGCTCGAACCGTTCGATCGACACCTCAAGAAGGGCGCTATCCTCGCCGCCCCTCGCCGCGGTGAGCCGACGTCTCCGGCCCATTTGTGGCCTTCGTACAGCCTGGCGTAGTCCATCTTGTCGGCGCAGTGCGCCCGTGGCTGACCGACCTGGCGGCCGGCGGCTTCGGCGACCGCACGGGCGTGCGCCGCGCGCGGGGGCGATGACGGGCCAGATCGCCTATTCGGCAAAGGAGGTTATCCCGGCGTGTTGTTAGACCTGCTGGCACCCGGGTGGCCGACGATTGGGGTATGGACGATGAGGAGTTGCTGCAACGAGTTCGTCAGCTACGGGCCAAGGGCGCCTCGCCCAAAGAGATCTCCCGGGCGTTGCGCGTGTCGCCAGCCAAAGTCGCGCCGCTGGTCCGATTGATCGGCGCGCAAAACGCCGAGCTGCAACACCAGCCTGATGCCGTCGAGTGCTGGATAAACCCCGGCTGGCACGATGGGCTGAGATTCCAGCCGCACCCGGACTGGCCGGTCACTCCCAGCGCGCTTGACGGCGCGGGCGGGCTGGTCACGGTGATGGTCGCGCGCCCAGAGTCGCGCGCCCGAAGCCGCGTGTGCGTGTACCTGGTCGACACGTTTTGTCTTGGCGTCAAAAACGTGATCGGTCCGGACGTGGTGCCCACCAAACGGCTAGACAAGCTTCGTCACACCGTGTTCGCTGGCTATGACAAGCCCGGCGTGTCCGCGCCACCGGAGCTGGCGCAGCACCTGGTGTTCGGCGCGGTTGAATTCGCACGCGGGCTCGGGTTTGAACCCCATCGCGACTTCGCGACCGTGACCGACCACCTCGGAACGTGGCCGGGACCCTGCCCGATTCAGTTCGGATACAACGGATCTCCGTTCTACATCCAGGGTCCATACGACGATCTTGAATCCATCGCGCATACACTGGCCGACAACCTTGCTGTTGACCGCTTGCCCGTCGCCGCCGGCTTGGGTTTCAACGACGCCGCCCCCGCCGCTCACTATCAGCAGTAACCGCGCAGCCGACTCCTCGACGAAGTTCCCCACCCCAAAGCCGCCGTTTGCACCGGGTCAGGAATGGCGGTACACATCCATCGATCCCGCAGCCGGTGACTTGGGACCTCAGGGGTAGACGACGCCGATCTCGAGCAAGTGCCAGCGCTTGTCAATCCTCGCGGCGGTCACGAACGCCGACCAACCGGGGCGGGCGAGATCGCTTGCCTTTCGCGGCACGGCGACCGGCCCGACACCGTTCCCGAACCAGATCTTGCCGGGTTGGACCTCGACGATCTCAAGGTAGTCCTCGACCCAGTCCTCGTCGTCGACATCGTCGGGATCGATGGCAGGCGCCTGATCGGTGACCTCGTGCAGCAGCGTGCCCAGGCGATCAGCCCTCGGCAGATCACGCGTGGCCTCACGAGCTCGATCACCAGCCTCATCGGCAGACGTTCCGTCGATGTAGCCCCGCTCACCGAGCCAGCGCACCAACTTGCCCGTGACCGTGCCGGAGGCCTTCAGCAGCTCCTGGCCGGCGATCACCTTGCGCACCATGAAGTAGTCGAGGAACTCGCCGAGGTTTTCCGCGATCTTCTCCGGCCCGAACAAGCGGCAGAAGGCACCGTCCTCGTTCGCCTCGAACTCGGCCTCCCAGCGCCGGCGCTCCTCGTCGTCCAGGGACTGGTGGGCGTACCCGTCGAGGCAGCCCCGCAGCAGCTCGACGACCTCCTCATACCGGCGATACGTCCGCACCGAGAGCCGCTCCCGCTGCTCGGCCAGGAACCGCAGGAGCACCTCGTCGATCGTTGTGTCGCTTCGAGCTATCGGCACGGGCGCCAAACTTACCGCACCTTCACCACGGAAGCTGGCTCACCGCAGCTCCCGGCTCCGTCAGGCCCTTGGCGAACCGTCCTTCGTCCTGTGGACGATCCCCCACGACCGCTCAGCGATCAGCTCCGTACCGGACATGACCCGTTTGGAGCGACCGATAGCCGGCCTCAAATAGACGAATCACCAACGTCCCCTTACTGAGAACCAGCTGGTCGCATGCCTGTGGCCTCGGCCAGGCCCGTCAGCGCAGCCAACATGGCCGGCCGGCGGTGATCGGCGTGCAGCGCCTGCAGGACCCGGGACACCGCCGGCGCAGTGGTGGCCGATCCCAGCGATGTGATGACCTGCGGCAGGGTTCTGCGCGCACTGACCAGGCAGACCGCGGCCGACAGCGCGGTGCGGAGTTGCTCGATTCCGACTGCGGGAGCCCCGAAGAAGAGGCTCTTCCCGGAAGAGCCTCAAATTATATCTGGGCGGCGATACCGATTGGGTTTTCTACGGCTCTGCGTGGCACCGCGGGGTCGTCGCCGATGTCATCGATTTCATGGTCGACGAACCCTGCGAGGGGACTGCTAGCCCGCTTCGGGTGGCGCCAGTGTCTGGGGAAGCTATCGACTTTTGGCTCGAAGTGACCGCTCGGCCATGGAGTTACCCCTCGGTGGTGTCGCCGCGCTGGACCTTCCCACCGCTACGCGTCCAATCTGGGTCAGGTGGCTCTCGCGATAGAGGCGGCACTGGTGTGACGTCGAACGTCGTCGAAGCTATGACTCTCAGCGTCTACGACGGCACCGCACTGCAGCTCGACCCCTGATTCTGACGGTCTTGACTCGACGTTCCTGTTCGCAGGGTCCGGAGCGTGTCATGGTCGCGCTACTGCCCGGTGTGCTTGAAAGAATCGCAGGGCCGCTGGCAGTTCCTCTGGCGGTGCACAAACCCCGGGAAGGTTCCGACCCTGAACGCCTCGCTTGCGGAAGCCCTCTCCGCCACCCTGCTCCTGACTGTGCTGGCCTGCGCGGTGTTGCGCCCGTTCGGCTGGCCCGAAGCCGTCGTCGCAGTTCCGGTCGCCGGCATCCTCGTCGGCGTCGGGGCGATCTCGCTGGGCCAGGCCCGCGCCGAGGCCGAGCGGCTCGGGCCGGTGATCGGCTTCCTGGCAGCCGTGCTTGTCCTCGCCCAGCTCGGCGACGACCAGGGTCTGTTCCGTGCCTGCGGGTCGTGGATGGCCCGCACCGCGCACGGGCGGCCCCGCAGGCTGCTGATACACGTGTTCGCGGCCGCGTCGGTGATCACCGCGGTGCTCAGCCTGGACGCCACGATCGTGCTGTTGACCCCGGTGGTGTTCGCCACCGCAGCCCGCCTCGGCGTCCGGCCCAAACCGCACGTCTACGCCTGCACCCACCTGTCCAACACGGCGTCGCTTCTGCTGCCGGTCTCCAACCTGACCAACCTGCTCGCGTTCACCGCCAGCGGGCTGAGCTTCACCCGCTTCGCCACACTGATGGCACTGCCCTGGCTGGCGGCCATCGCCGCCGAATACCTGGTCTTTCGGCGGTTTTTTGCCACCGACCTGGACGCTGGCGCCGCGGCCCCATCCGACCACCGAGCCGCGCCGAGGTGCCGGTGTTCGCGCTGGTCACGGTGGCGTGCACGCTTGCCGGGTTCGTCTTGACCTCCGCCTCGGCGATCAATCCAGCGTGGGCAGCCGTGGCGGGGGCGCTGGTGCTGGCAGTCCGCGCCCTGGCCCAGCGTCGCACCACTCCCGCCGCCATCGTCGCGCGCCGCGGACCTGCCCTTTCTCGCATTCGTCCTGGCGCTGGGCATCGTGGTCCGCGCGGTGGTCGACAACGGCCTGGGCGCCGCGCTGGGGCATTTGGTCCCCGACGGCGCCGCACTGCCCGCCCTGCTGGGCATCGCGGCGCTGGCCGCGGTGCTGGCCAACGTGATCAACAACCTGCCGGCCGTCCTGGTGCTGCTACCGCTGGCCGCCCCCGCGGGGCCCGGCGTCGTCCTCGCGGTGCTGCTCGGAGTGAACATCGGCCCCAACCTCACCTACGCCGGATCCCTGGCCACTCTGCTGTGGCGGCGCATCGTGCACCAACACGACGCCGAAGTGGAACTGGGCGAGTTCACCCGGCTCGGCCTGCTCACCGTGCCCGCCGCCCTGCTGCCCGCGGTGGTGGCATTGTGGGTCTCGCTGGCCGTGATCGGAGGCTGAATACCTGTGACCGTCATCGCCTGGATCGTCGAAAGCAGCTGGCCCGCCTGCGTGGACGCCGTCCGCGTCTACGCGCCCGCCGACGCCGACGTCGTCCTGCTGCACGTCACTGGCCCGGAGGTCCCCGGCGCCGCGCACGGCGCCTATGCCGGATTGCTCGGCCGCGGCCACCCCGAACGCGACCCCGGCACCGCGCTGGAACGCCTGGCCGCCGCATCCGCCGAACAGCTGCTCGACTGCCGCAGCGACACGGCTGGGGCGCCCCTGCACTCGGCAGCGAACGCTCTGGCCGGGTGGAACGCGAAGTCGTGGCCGCCGCCGACGGCGCCGAGCTGCTCATCCTCGCCCGTGACGGCGACCGCACCCACCTCGGGCCCCGCAGCCTCGGCCCCGCCAGCCGCTTCATCGTCGACCACGCCCCCTGCCCCGTCCTGCTGGTCTGGCCGGAGCCCGCCCCGAGCAGGGCAACCATCCCGCCACCGCCCCCGCCGCGTTGAGCAGTACCAGCCCGATGTCAGTAGCGGTGGCGGGCCATGCCGGTTCCGCCGTGGCCATCATCACCGTCGACGGAAAGCACGGCGGGAACCATCTCGCTGGTCACAAAACCTTTGTTCGTGGGTGAATTCGTCGATCACATCGAAAGGATTCGGCGATGTTTGGTGGGGTGTCGATGACGATGGTGACCACGAGGGCGTGGCGGGTGAGTTTGAAAAGCTTGTCGCCGTGGGGTTCGTGGTCGCCGTGGAAGCCCCAGATCCCGCGCAGCACCGTGGCGCCGCGGGAGGATTTCCGCTGCCGAAGCTGCCGGATGAGCGCGCGGTGGAAGGGCTGGCCGTTATGCCGTGCCGATTCTGAGGTGTCAACATCAACGTTTGCGTGATACGCCAGGTCAAACTCGGGCGCATGCTCGACACCCTGCCCGAGCGGCTCACCCTGGCCCGCCAACACCACCTGTCCCATGCGGCGTTCCTCGAACTGGTACTCGCCGATGAGGCCATCCGCCGCGACACCAGCTCCGCAGCCCCGCGCGCCCGCGACGCCGGCCTGGACCCCGCCATGCATCTGGACAGCTGGGACGACTCCGCCGCGGTGCGCTACGACCGCACCCGCTGGACCGACCTGACCAGCCTGCGCTTCCTCGACGGACCGCACGGGGCGCTGCTGCTGGGAGCCTGCAGATATCGGTTTCGGTGAAGCCGAGGCGGCGAGCGGAGTCGGCGTACCCGCGGACCGTCATCAGGAATCGCAGTGGGATTCGTGCGGTCTCACGCGCTGTCGTGGGATTCTCGTCGAGCACCGAGAATGGCCCGACCACGGGAACGCGATTGGGCCCGAGCCGTTCGCGGGCCATCGATGTGTATGCCGACGTCACGAGTATCGGGACGGCGCCGGCGAGTCGGTCGCGAGCTATGTCGAGTTTGCGTGGGCCGATCGCGGCCAGGATTCGGCGTTCTTGGGGCACAGGGTGTTCGGCAGCGTCGAGCTGATCGAGGTACTCGGAGAGTGCGGCAAGGGCGCGGGGCCTTTGCGGAGCGCCCAGACCGACCCCTAGCCTCAAGCCTCAATGCCGGGAAGTTAAGGGTGTGACTGTTGAGTCAAGTGCGACACGCGGGGCAAGTGGGGCTATTGCGTTGAAATAGGTGCGGCTCCTGGTAGAAGAACATCGCCAAGATCAAAATCCCTACCGAGGAGCCGCGATGCCAGATTCTGCCATGTCCGTCCAGCCGCAGGCCGCCCGCGATGCCCCGCGTGCGCGCTCGGCCGTGCCGTGCAGACCGTCACCAGGACGATCACGGTGCGGCCGGTGTGTTCGGGCCCGGTCACCTGGCGAGCTGACCCGCAGCGCCGTTCGAGCTGGTGGATGCGTGCTGGAACAGACCGGAACGTGCAGCGGCGTTGCGGGAGCTGCCGTCGCGGTGGGAGTGTATTTCGTTCTGGCACTGGTCTTTACCCCGAGCTGGATACCAGAACGTGTGGAAGAAGCTGACCCGCGCCCTGGCTGCGATCGGCGCCGCCGTCGGCCACGCGCTGCGCAACCTGCGCCGCCGCCTCGGCCCGCGCCGATGCAGGCGTTGTTCAGGGCTGCCGGCCGGCCGCGCAACCGCACCCCGGGTGCGGTTCGGCCGGTACCGGACGGTGCCTTCGACGCTGCACCTCGACCAAGTGCCCGACACCGGCGCGAACCGGTCCTGGCTGAGCAGCCGAACGCGAAACACGTCACCGCTACCCTGCGTGGAGCTGATGGCGTTGGTCGAGACCGGCACCCGCGCCCTGCTCGGCGCGTGTTCGGCCGCCGCGACCGGGAGACCGACTACGCGCGGCGCCTGCTGCACCTGCTCGACGACACCATGCTGGTGCTGTGCGACCGCGTTTCGACGCGCCGCTTTCCTCACCGAACTCGCCGGCACGCGCCCAGTTCCTGGTCCGCTCACCGCCACCCGCCGCTTGCCGGTGCGCGCGACTCGACACGGCTCCTACGTGTCGCGATCGGGGTACTGACGGTGCGATCATCACCGCCGATCACCGTCACCTGCGCCGACGCACCCGCTACACCGCGAGCTACCGGCTGGCCACCACCCTGCTAACCCGCTCCGGCACCCCGCGGCCAAGCTGATCACCTTGTATCACGAACGGTGGAACACGAAATCGCCTACCTCGCGCTGCGCCACACCCTGTGCCGACACCGGACTGCGCTCGCACGACCCGGCCGGCTGCGACAGGAAATGTGGGCACTGCTCACCGTCTACCAGGCGCTGCGCATCGCCATGGTGGACGCGGTCGAGACCATCCCCGGTACCGACCCCGACCGGGCCAGCTTCACCACCGCCCTAGAAACCGCCAAAGACCTGCTCGTCACCGCCAGAAACGTCGTCACCGACACGGTCGACCTCGTCGGCGTCATCGGCCGCGCCGTCCTGCACGACCTGCTCCCGCCCCACGGCCCCGCACCAGCGTCCGCAAGGTCAAGTCCCCACTGTCGAAGTACAACAAGAAAGACCCCTACCGGCCAGAACGCAGCACCACGATCACCAACCTCACCACCACCATCAACGACCCAGACCGACAACACAACACGCCAACAGAAATGCTTGACAACAGACCTCGACCTTAACTTCCCGGCATTGAGCCTAGCCTAGCCGGCCCGGACTGGTCGCCTCCACACGTTGGTATAGGGCGAGAACCGCCTGCGGTCGTAGACATCCGGGGGAATGATCGACGACGCAACGACGGCGCGCTCGGTTGTCCGGATCAGGTCGTCAAGTCGTTCGAGGCGGTCCAGCTGGCCGCCGGCTATCCACAGCGTTGTGAATCCGAGCTTTTCGATATCGGCGGCTGCGATCAGGTGAGCGTCGTCGGGTTCTCTTTCGATGGCGAATCCGAAGGGTCCCAAGTCCATGAAGTCCACACACCCGAACGTAACCTCTCAACAAAGGTTGAGGTAGTTGGAGCATCCCCGGTTTCCATGCACACCTCGTTACGTGTGACCGGTGTGCTTCCCGGCTTCCAGCCGAGCGTAGTACTCGGCCTCGGCTTCCGCCGGTGGGATGCGGCCCAGGCGGTGCATCAGCCTGGCGGCGTTGTACCAGCTGACCCACGCCGAGGTCATGTTCTCCAGGTCGGACAGGGTACGGATCGGCCCGGTGCGAAACGGGGAGCCTGGCCGCACGCACTCGGTCTTGTAGAGCCCGATCGTGGTTTCACAGAGCGCATTGTCGAGCGCGTCGCCGACCGTCCCGAACGCGCTAGATGTCGGGGATGGGCAGGTCGAGGTTGGGGAAGGTGATGCCTCCGTCGACTTCGAGAGTCTTGCCGGTCAGGTAGCTTCCGGCCGGGGACGCCAGATAGACCGCGGCAGCGGCGATGTCAGCGGTGTCACCGAGTCGGCGCAAGGGCGTCGCGTTCTCCATCGGCACCCGTAGGTCGTCGTTGCAGGCCACGATGTCCAGCGCCGATGTGAGGATCGATCCGGGCGCTATCGCGTTGACACGGATGCGCGGGCACAGATCGAGCGCGGCCAGTCGAGTGTAGTGCGCGAGCGCGGCCTTCGCAGTGCCGTATGCGGCGAATCCTCGCCCGGCGAAGCGGGCCATCGTCGACGTGATGTTGATGATGCTCCCGCCGCCGGAGTGCTCGAGCATCAGCGGTACGGCCGCCGACGTCAATGCGTGTGCGGTCGCCACGTTGAACGTGAACGCATCGCGGAAATCCTTGGCGGACGTGCCCAACAGCGGGCCGGGCATGGTGCCGCCGACGTTGTTGACGATGATGTCCAGCCTGCCGAAAACCTCGACTGCTGCTGCGGCCAGAGCGGCCGTCGCTTCGGGGTGGGCGAGATCGCCGCAGACCACGTGCGCCCGCCGCCCGGTGGCGTGGATCTGATCGGCCATGGATTCGAGTTCGGTTCGTGTGCGCGCTGCGATGACGACGTCGGAACCGACTTCTGCGAAAGCCAAGGCGATGGCGGCGCCGATGCCACGGCCGGCGCCGGTGACAACGGACACGCGGTCATCGAGTCGGAATCTGTCGAGGATCATCGTGGGAAGGTAACAGGGGCGCCCGTGAACCGGGCAGCGACTCGGCACGTAGCACCACCATGAGCAATCCGTCTCCCAACCCGGCGATCGCGGCGACGGCGGTCGAGTTCCCCCCGCACCGCCACACGCAACCGGGCGACGCGTTGGACCTGACACGGAAATCATTGCGGGAGAACGGAAATCTTTCGTCTGTATCGATCCTTGACGTCCTGTCGGCGAACCTGACCAAACCGCCCGGCCACGGAGAAATGGGCTTGATGATCGCGATGGGCCCCGGCTTCTGCTCCGAACTGGTATTGCTCGAGTGGTAGCGGTGTATTACCTGCTCATCCTTGCCGTCGGCGTGGAACGCGTCGCCGAACTCATGTTGTCCCGGCGAAACGCGAAGTGGGCGTTCGCTCATGGCGGCCGGGAGTTCGGTCGTGGTCACTACCCGTCGATGGTGGCAATTCATATCGGCCTGCTGGTCGGCTGCGTAGTCGAGGTGTGGCTGCTGCATCGCCCGTTTCTGCTTTGGCTGGGCCTGCCGATGCTGGCGCTGACACTTGCGGCGCAGTCCCTGCGCTGGTGGTGCATCGCGACGTTGGGACGCCGGTGGAACACGCTGGTGATCGTTCTGCCCGACGCAGCGTTGGTGCGGCGCGGGCCGTATCGCTGGTTGCGCCACCCGAACTACCTGGCCGTCGTGGTCGAAGGTTTCGCGCTGCCGTTGGTGCATACCGCCTGGGTGACGGCGATCTGCTTCGCCGTGGCCAATGCCCTGCTGTTGACGATTCGGGTCCGCGTGGAAAATGTGGCGTTGGGATACGCCGATGCCCGGCTATGACGCTGACGTGCTCGTGGCCGGTGGTGGCCCCGCCGGCCTTGCTGCAGCGCTGCACGCACGCGCACAAGGACTTTCGGTGATCGTGGCTGAGCCGCGTAAGGCGCCCATCGACAAGGCGTGTGGCGAGGGGTTGATGCCGGGAGGTTCGCGGGCGCTGGCCACCCTGGGTGTCTACCCTGCCGGCACACCATTGCGGGGAATCGCCTACATCGACGGACGGCACCGGGCCGAAGCCGGCTTCCGTGACGGCCCCGGGCTGGGTGTTCGCCGCACGACCCTGCACCTGGCTATGGCGGATCAGGCTGCAACCGCTGGCGCGCAATGGATTTCGCAGAAGGTTTCATCGGTTGAACAGGATGGCAGCGGTGTCACCGCAGCCGGGCTGCGCGTTCGATATATGGTGGCTGCGGACGGCCTGCACTCGGCGGTGAGCCGTGCGGTCGGAGTCGGCGCACGGGTGGGTACGCCTCGACGGTTCGGCATCCGAAGCCACTACTGCGTGCAGCCGTGGTCAGATCTCGTCGAGGTCCACTGGTCGGCGTGGGGTGAGGCATACGTGACTCCGGTGGAACCGGGGCTGGTCGGGGTGGCGCTGTTAAGCAGTCACAAGCCCGACCTGAGCTGGTTTCCCCAGCTTGCGGACCGTCTGGGCGATGCGCCGCACGACCGTGAACGTGGGAGCGGTCCGCTGCGCCGGGTCGTTTCGCAGCGGGTCGCCGGTCGGGTTCTGTTCGTCGGGGACGCGGCCGGCTACGAGGACGCGCTGACCGGAGAGGGAATCAGCCTGGCAATCAAACAGGCCGAAGCAGCGGTGGCCGCGATCATCGCTGAGCAGCCCTCGGCATATGAACTGTCGTGGCGGCGGATAACCCGGCGCTACCGGTTGATGACCCGAGCTCTCGTGCTCGCAACTGGCCTGGATGTCGTGCGACGTGCCATCGTCCCCGTATGTGCTGCCATCCCCGGCGTCTTCGGCGAAGCGGTCGACATGCTGTCGCGCTAAGCGAGGTAGCGAATCAGTTCTGCCTCCACGTCGCGCAGCGGCTGAACGGAGCGGTCCGCGCGAGCTTGCAGAAGTGCCCCTTCGGTCACGCTGACGACGAACAAGCCCGGATCCGCGCGGTAGCCTCATCGGCGCCCGCTGATCGCAATGCTTCGGCCACCCCGTCACGCAGTCGCGCGAAGGCACGCGCCGCGGCTTCGGCAATGGATGGCTCTTCGAAACCGGCGTGCCGCCGCTGCGATGGGGCATCCCGTTTCGAAATCCGTTCGCTCCAGATCCGCCACCCAGCGACCGATCATCCCGCTGATCACAGCAGCCGGACCACCGTCGGCGGCGAGCCGATCGATCCTTTGCGCCATGACACGGCCGCCGCATCGGTTACTGCGACCATCAATTCGGTCTTGCCGCCGGGGAAATGCTGATAAATGGAGTTGCGGGCAGCTGAACTTCGTTTCAACAGATCAGACGGACCGGTGGCATGAACTCCGCGCTCTGGGACCAGCGTGATTGCGGCGTCGATCAGGCGGTCCGGGGTCTCGTTTCACTCATTTCTCCGCCGGTTCTTTGGCGGTTTTTGGCCGGCGCTTTCTTCGCAGGCGCCTTTCCGCTCGTCGAAGCGGCATCGTCCTGATCGTGGGAATCACCGGATTCGCTTGTACCGCGGCGCTTCTTGACGCTGGCCTCCAGTTTGGCCAGCAGATCCGAGACGTCGTCGGTCTGGTCGAGTTCTTTGGGCGAGCCTTCGGCGGTGAAAGCTTCGCCGCCTTCGAGTTTGGCATCGACGAGTTCCCTGAGCTGGTCCTGGTAGTCGTCGCGGAACTGGTCGGGATCGAACTCCTCCGACATCGATGCGACGACCTGGCCCGCCATCTTCAGCTCGGCCGGCTTGATTTCGACCTTCGTGTCGAGCACCGGGAAATCAGGGTCGCGGATCTCGTCGGGCCACAGCAGTGTCTGCACCACCATGACCTCGCGCTTGCTGAAGTCCTTGACGCGCAACGCCGCAAGCCGTGTCTTGTTGCGCAACGCGAAGTGCACGATCGCTACCCGGTCTGTTTCAGCCAGCGTCTTGGCCAGCAGCACATAGGATTTCGTTGATTTCGCATCGGGTTCCAGAAAATAGCTGCGGTCGTACATGATCGGGTCGATCTCGGCGGCCGGCACGAACTCCACCACCTCGATCTCACGGCTACGCTCCTCGGGCAATGTCGCGATGTCCTCGTCGGTGATCACCACGCTGTGTCCGTCGGCGGATTCGAATGCCCGCGCAATGTCGCTGTAGTCCACCACTTCACCGCATTCCTCGCAGACACGCTTGTAGCGAATGCGCCCGTTGTCCTTGGCGTGGATCTGATGGAACTTGAGGTCGTGGTCCTCGGTGGCGCTGTAAACCTTCACCGGCACGTTGACCAGGCCGAACGCTATCGAACCCTTCCAGATGGACCGCATGTGCCCAGTATGGCAGCCTGTGCCGAAGGGCAGACCAAACTTTCCATCGTCCGCCTTGCGGTCTGCCGTTGCCGGCTCAGCGTTTCAGGATCCGGTCGGATCCCCCGTACCGACACCGATCGGCACCTGCGGATTGGCGCCGGGTGCATCGCCGGACAAGAACGTGTCGACAGGGGAGCTCCGGCAGTTGTTGTCCATCGGCGTCTGGTCGTCCGTGCACCAGGGAATCCAGTCGCGGGGGTCCGCGGCGGCCGGAGACGCAAGCGAAATCGCTGCGGCACCAATTGCCAACGCCATTCGCCACCGCAACCCGCGTGACACAACTCGATGTTACCAGGGGTATACGGTTGCAGAAATGGATTCATCGGCCGCCAAGGTCTTGCTGACCAATGCAGACAAGGTGCTGTACCCGGCTACAGGCACCACAAAGGGTGATGTTTTCGGCTACTACACGGCCATCGCCGAGGCCATGCTTCCGCATATCGCGGGCAGGCCCGTCACCCGTAAGCGTTGGCCCAACGGTGTCGAGCAATCGGCGTTCTTCGAGAAGCAACTCGCGTCTTCGGCTCCCGACTGGCTGAGTCGCTGCACCGTCACCCACCGTTCGGGTACGACGACGTATCCCGTCGTCGACGGTCCCTCCGGGCTGGCCTGGATCGCTCAGCAGGCTGCGCTGGAAGTCCATGTACCGCAATGGCGTTTCATCGACTCCAGGCCGGGCCCGGCCACCAGGCTGGTATTCGATCTCGATCCGGGTGAGGACGTCACGATGCAGCAACTCTGCGGCGTAGCCCGGGCTGTGCGGGACCTGATGACGGATATCGGGTTGACGACGTTCCCGGTCACCAGCGGCAGCAAAGGCTTGCACCTCTACACCCCGTTCGCCACACCCGTCAGCAGCCAGGGTGCGGTGTTGCTCGCGAAACGCGTTGCGCAGCAACTCGAACAGAATTTTCCCAAGCTGGTAACAGCGACGATGACAAAGAGCCTCCGAACGGGGCGGGTGTTTGTCGACTGGAGCCAGAACAGTGCGTCGAAAACGACCGTCGCGCCCTATTCTTTGCGCGGCCGGGCTGAGCCGACGGTCGCGGCCCCGCGCACGTGGGCGGAACTCGACGACCCCGGGCTGTCCCAATTGCGCTTCGACGAAGTGCTGCGGCGGGTGTCCCGGGACGGAGACCTGATCGCCGGGCTCGACGAGGCGGTGGGGGCATCCGACCGGTTGAGTGCCTACCGCGGCATGCGCGACCCGCACAAAACACCGGAACCGTTACCCGCCGCCGAACCTGCTCTGGGCCAGGACAATACCTTCGTCATCCAGGAACACCACGCGCGGCGGCTGCACTATGACTTCAGGCTCGAACGCGATGGTGTCCTGGTGTCCTGGGCGGTTCCGAAGAACCTCCCGGAAACGACATCGGTGAATCATCTCGCGGTGCACACAGAGGACCATCCACTTGAATACGCGACGTTCGAGGGCACTATTCCCAAAGGGGAGTATGGCGGGGGCGTCGTGACCATCTGGGACTCAGGTAGCTACGAGGCCGAGAAATTCCACGACCCCGGCGAGAACGGCGAGGTGGTCGTCACGTTGCACGGCCGCAAGGTCTCAGGCCGTTACGCGCTGATCCAGACAGACGGCAAGAACTGGCTGGCCCACCGCACCAAGGAGCAGCCCGAGACCGCGCCGCAGGATCTGGCACCGATGTTGGCCACGCCTGGGACGGTCGCGAAGCTCAAAGCGTCGCAGTGGGCGTTCGAGGGAAAATGGGACGGATACCGACTCCTCCTCAATGCCCGACATGGCGAGGTCGCGCTGCGTTCCCGCAGCGGCCGCGACGTCACCTCGGAGTACCCGCAGCTGAGGTCGCTCGCCGCGGATCTTGCCGATCACCACGTATTCCTCGATGGCGAGGTGGTCGCGCTTGACGAGTCCGGCGTGCCGGCCTTCGGGGAATTGCAGAACCGAGCCCGGGCGACCCGCATCGAGTTCTGGTCTTTCGACGTGCTCTACCTCGACGGCCGGTCGTTGTTGAATGTGAGGTTCCGAGATCGCCGCAGGGTTCTCGAGGCATTGTCGGACGGGACGAATCTGATCGTTCCGGCGCAGATCGCCGGCGACGGGGAGGTTGCGCTGGAGTACTCGCGGCGACAGGGGTGGGAAGGCGTAGTCGCCAAAAAGTGGGATTCGACCTATCAGCCCGGGCGTCGCTCCGCCGCCTGGCTGAAGGAGAAGAACTGGAAGACTCAGGAGATCGTCATCGGCGGATGGCGTCAGGGCGACGGAGGACGCGCGGGTAGCGTGGGAGCCCTGCTGATGGGCATACCCGGCGAAGGCGGCCTGGACTTCGTCGGACGGGTGGGCACCGGGTTCACCGAGAAAGAGCTCGCCATGCTCAAGCGCACGCTTGCGCCGTTGCAGAGCGAGCGGTCACCCTTCAATGTCCGGCTCAGCGGCGCCGACGCCAGAAATGTGACCTTCGTCCGGCCAACGCTCGTCGGAGAGGTGCGGTACGGCGAGTGGACGTCCGAAGGCCGGCTGCGTCATCCGAGTTGGCGAGGGTTACGCCCCGACAAGTCGACGGATTCCGTCGTGCGTGAAGGGGGACTGGCCGGCGGTTAGCGCAGGCGGCGGGGCGGTCCCGTCATCCGCGCAGGATCGGGCGCAGGACGTCGAGCACCGAGGCGTCGTCGATCGTCGAGGGCACCGGTTCGTCGCGCCCGGCTGCGATCCCCCGCAGCGTCTTGCGCAGGATCTTGCCGGATCTCGTCTTGGGCAGCGCGGGAACGACATCCACCAGACGGAACGCCGCGACAGCACCGATCTCGTTGCGCACCAACGTGATGAGCTCGTCGGCCAGGCCCTCCGCGGACGCACCGGCCTTGAGCACCACCAGTCCGCGGGGAGCCTGCCCCTTGATCTCATCGGGCACGCCGATCACCGCGCACTCGGCGACAGCGGGATGTGAGGCCAGCACCTCCTCGATCGCGCCGGTGGACAACCGGTGCCCGGCCACGTTGATCACGTCGTCGATGCGGCCCATGACGAACAGATAGCCGTCCTCGTCGAACCGGCCGCCGTCGCCGGTCAGGTAATAGCCGGGATGCTCGCTCAGATACGAAGCCTGGTAACGGGCGTCGTCGTTCCACAGCGTGGGTAGCGTGCCCGGCGGAAGCGGCAGCGAGATGCAGATCGCACCCTCTTCGCCGATCTCGCAGCGGTAGCCGTCGTCGTGCAGGATGCGCACGTCGTAGCCGGGCATCGGCACCGTCGGCGATCCCGCTCTGATGGGAAGTGGTTGCACGCCCATCGGATTCGCGGCGATGGCCCACCCCGTCTCGGTCTGCCACCAGTGGTCGATCACCGGGATACCGAGCTTCTCCGACGCCCAGTGGTAGGTGTCGGGGTCGAGTCGCTCACCGGCCACGAACAAGTACCGCAGCCCGGACAGGTCGTAGCGGTCCATGTGGGTTGCGTCGGGATCCTCCTTGCGAATCACCCGGATGGCGGTGGGTGCCGTGAACAGCGCCTTGACGTGGTGCTCGCTGATCACCCGCCAGAACGCGCCAGGATCCGGCGTACCGACCGGCTTGCCCTCGTACAGCACGGTCGTCGCCCCAAGCAGCAGCGGAGCGTACACGATGTAGGAGTGGCCGACCACCCACCCGACGTCCGATGCCGCCCAGAACACCTCGCCGGGCGCGATGTCATAGATGTGACGCATGGTCCACAGCAGAGCCACCGCGTGGCCGCCGTTGTCGCGCACGATCCCTTTGGGCTTGCCCGTCGTGCCGGAGGTGTACAGCACGTATAACGGATCGGTGGCCGCCACCGCGACGGCATCCACCGGCTCGGCGGTGGCCATCAACTCCTGCCAGTCGAGGTCGCGTCCGTCGACCATGCCACAACGCTGTGTGTCGCGCTGGACGACGACGCAGTGCCGCGGCGGGTGCTTCGACTTCTCGACCGCGTCGTCGATCATCGGCTTGTATTCCACGATGCGGCTGGGCTCGATACCGCACGAGGCGGTCACCACCACCGACGGGCGCGCGTCGTCGATGCGCATGGCCAGTTCGTGCGGGGCGAAGCCGCCGAACACGACCGAATGCACCGCACCCAGGCGGGCGCACGCCAGCATCGTGATGACCGCTTCGGGGATCATCGGCATGTAGACGACAACCCGGTCGCCCCTGCCCACCCCCAGACCGCGCAGCGCCCCGGCGAATCGCGAAGTCTCGTCCAACAGTTCGGCGTAGGTGTACACCCGCCGGGCGTCGGCCACCGGCGAGTCGTAGATCAGCGCCGGTTGGTCGCCGCGGCCGGCGGCGACATGACGGTCCAGGGCATTGGCGCAGGTGTTGAGTTCAGCATCGGGAAACCAGCGGTAGAACGGCGGATTGCTGTCGTCCAATATCCGCTCGGGCGGGCTCGTCCAGGTCACCGATTCGGCCGCCGCGGCCCAGAAGCCCGCGGGATCGGCGATGCTGGCGTCGAACAGTTCACGGTAAGCGCCCATGCTCCGCACGGTACAACTTCGGGTTCGCCTGTCGTCGCGTCATGGCTGTTGTCGAAATCGAAATGGTCGAACCGGACATCGCGGCGGTCAACGGGATCGCGATGGGCGGCGGCGGGGGTGGCCAGGGAACTGATGCTGACCGGCCGGATCGTCGACGCCGACGAGGAATTCCGGATCCACCTCGTCAACGAGGTGGAATCCCCGGACGGATTGATGAAGGCGGCCCTCGGCGCACCGGGAAAAGCGCCCTCCCGTCTGGCACGACCCATAGGGCTGCGTAGTCCTACGCATGCGCCCCGGCCCTCGGCCACGCCATCCTGAACGCATGTCGTTCACCACACCCATGTCCGATGTGCGCAGGATCGCCCAGAACACGCCGGTTGCCCGCGACCGCGCCGTCGACGTCGCCCGGCTCGCCGCACTGGTAGTGGTGATGTTCGGGCACTGCGCACTGCTGCTCGCCACCATCGACGCCGAGCGGTCTGCGCATCGGCAACCTACTCGGCGAGCTGCCTGCGATCGCCCCGCTCACCTGGATAGTGCAGGTCATGCCGCTCTTCTTCCTCGCGGGCGGCGCCGCGGGCGCATACGGCTGGCGCCCCGGTACACCCGTGGGGCACATGGCTGTTCACCCGTGCGCAACGACTGTGCCGACCCGTGTTCTGGTACCTCGCGGCGTGGTCGATCGGTCTTGCGTCGTGGCTCGGCATGCTCCTCGGCGCAGACTCCGCGGCCGGGCTCGGGCGCGAGTGCGTCGCGCTGCTGTGGTTCCTCGGCGTCTACCTCGTTGCGCTCGCCTTCGTCCCGGCGCTGACCCGGTTGCCGACGGGGCGCGCGGTCACCTTGCTGGTCGTGTCCCTTCTCGCCGCCGCGGCCGCGCGTCGACGCGATCCGGTTCGCCGTCGGCACGCCCATGGCGGGCGTGCCAACTTCCTGATCGTCTGGCTGATCCCGGTGGCGATCGGCGTGGCCTACGCGCGCAGAATGATCTGGTCGCGCGCGGCGCTCGCCGTAGCCGCGTCGGCCTTCGCCGCGCAAATGCTGCTCGCGGTGCTCGGGACCTACGAGTCTCCCTTGTCGTGACCGGCACCGAGCGGCTGTCCAATGTGTCGCCGCCGACACTGCTGCTGCGCTGCACTGCACGTGGATGTCCTGCGCGTTCGTGGCCGCCGCGGGACCGCGATCCGGCGATGGGCCTCGCGGCCCCGGGTCTGGTACGTCGTCGCGGTGGGCAATGGGGGAGCGATGACGCTCTACCTCTGGCACATTCCGGCGATCGCCGTTGCCGCCCTTCTGCCTGCACGCCGTCGGTCTCGACGCGTACCACCTTGACGCGCCGGGGTTCTGGAGCCTGCTTGCGCTTCGGGCAGTCATGTTCGCGGGCGTGATGGCCGTCGTCTTCCGAATGCTGTCACCGCTCGAGCACCGCCGGCTCCCGTGGTGGGACGCGCCGGTACGGGCCACCGGGGCAGGTCGACCGCTGCCGGAATGCTGGTGTGCTTTGCGGGCGTGGCGCTGGTTCTGCTGGCCAAGAACGGGCTGACCGGATTCGCAGGGTGGGCGTCGCTCGGATGGTTCCTGGCTTCGGCTGCGCTCGCGCGGGTCAGCGCCGGGCATTCTCGTGCGTTGACGCGGCAATGAGAGCGCCGAATCGCCGAATTTGTCGCTCTGCGTGCCATCTCAACGCGGGCGCTGTCGGCGACAGCTAGACCTTCGACATGACCTTCTCCGCATACCTCTCGAGGTTGCGGACTTTGGCGTCGAGCGGTTCGGTATCAGGTCCGGCGACATAAGGAATCCGAAACCCCACGATGACGTCGGTCACCCCTTTGTCCTCGAGTCGCTTGACACCGTCGGCAGTGTAGGCATCCATGGAGATCACGTGGACCTGGAAGTCGCCGCGACGCACACTCTCGCCCAGCGCCCGGTAGGCGTCCAGTTTGGCCAACAGCGCATCGAGTTCCTCGGCGCTGCCGCCGCCGTGCATCCATCCGTCGTTGCGTGCCGCCCGTCGCAGTGCGGCATCGGAGTGGCCGCCGATGAGGATGGGCAGCGGCGCGGTGGGCGCCGGTGTCATCTTGATCTTCGGGATGTCGTAGAAGCTGCCGTGGAATTCGAAGTAGTCACCGGAGGTGAGCCCCCGGATGATCGCGATGCACTCGTCCATCCGCCTGCCACGATCGGCGAACGGTATGCCCATGATCTCGTAGTCCTCCGGCCAGGGACTGGTGCCGACGCCGAGCCCGATGCGGTTGCCGATCAGCGCGGCCAGAGAACCTGCCTGCTTGGCCACCAGAGCGGGCGGACGGATCGGCAGTTTGAGCACGAAGAAGTTGAAGTGAAGCCGCGAAGTCACCGCACCCATGGCTGCGGTGAGCACGAAGGTTTCGGTGAAGGCCTTCCCGTCCAAAAACTCGCGGTTGCCGTCCGGCGTGTACGGGTATCGCGAGTTCGACTCGAACGGGTAGGCGATGCTGTCGGCGACGGTCATTGCGTGATAGCCGGCCGCCTCGGCGGCTTGAGCAAGGGGGAGGTAGAACGACGGATCGGTCATGGATTCGGCGTAGGTGAACCGCATGCGGGCGATGCTAGCTTCGCTTGTCGGGTGAAGTTCACAATCAGATCAAGTTCAAGGTTATGCTGCGGTGAGTGCCTCGGTGATGAAATCGTCTAGCGCGCAGTCGAATTGTCGCCACGCAATGGCCAGCGGGCTTCGTCGAACCAGTTCCGGAGGTAGGCGTGGGTCAAGGGCGGCAAGGCCTGGGGCCAGGACCCGCCCGTAGGTCTTGGTGAACAGCACGGCAACGCGTCTGCCCAGCGGAGTGAGTTGGTAGCGGTGATGTCCTGAGAGCCGCACGATGAGGCCTTTGCGTTTGAGCCGGCGCAGATCATAGGTGGCGTGGCGGCTGGTGTACGGCCGGTCGAGCAGGGTGCCGACGAGCCTCACCAGGGTCGGGTTGTCGAACCCGGCCAGCAGGTGGGTGAACCCGACGATGGCGGCCATCACCGCCATCACCCGGGGCTCCCCGAACCGCAGGGCGGGGGCGTGCTGGCCATCAATCAGCGATGGCCGGGTCACCTCGGTGAAGGTGGCCACATCCGGAGCGGGCCGGGCATCGGCTGCTTGCGCGTCGCATAGACGCTGGTTGGCTTTCTCGCCAACCGCCCGCAGGGCTTTCCAGTTCTCGGCGGTGACCCGCCGGCCGATGCCGAAGTCACGGGTGTTGCAGATCACCGTCTCGGTGCGCAACGCCCGATGCTCCTTGAAATACTGTTTGATCCGGCTGGATTTGTAGTAGCAGTTGACCTGTGGATCCACGCCTTTGGTGATCACCTTGGTGCGCCAGGTGCCCGGGGTTCGGCTGCTGATCCGCCGGTCGAAGATCAGCGACACCGACTCGGGCCGGCCCACGTCGAGGTGATCGCGGATGACCTGCTCGAAAAACGAGCGCCCCGCCGCCGGACGATCAAACACCCGGGTGTCGGAAATCTCGAACTGGCGAAACGCCAGCTCGTAGACGTAACCCGCGCGCACATCCTCGCGGGTCAACGGCGAGGGCAGCCGCCGCTGCCAGCGCCAAAAGAAACTTTTCACCGCGCCCGAGCCGAGCCGGTCACAGATCTTCTGCAGCGCCGCGGGATCCTCACAGTCGCGGAAGCCGTTGTCCAGGCGGTATAACCGATACCCTGCCGCTGGCATTGGCGCTGCGCCCAGGTGTGCCCGTTGAGCCAGATCCACACCGGCCACGGGGCATAGGCGTTGGTCTTCCAGAACGCCCCGCCCCACTCGGGGTCCCACAGGTAAAAATAAAAATGGTTGACAAAGCCCATCTGCCGGGCCCACTCCATGTGCGGATGCGCCGCGTGCTCCTGGCCCTTGGCCTTCCAGGACCGCCACATCGGGGTCTTTTCCTGCGCGATACCGATCAGCACCACCTGCCCGTCGCCGCCCTCCCTCTCGGCCGCCTCGATCAGCGGCCGCGCGATCTGCTCCTTGTTCTCGCCCTTGGCGAACCGGCGCACCGGGATACCGCGCGCCTTGGCCCACCGGTGCACCTCGGCGACATAGGCGTCGCCGATCTTGCCGAACGCCGCCGAGGAGGGGATCGGAAACCCCTTCTGCCAATACAGAAACTGACACACCCCGCCCACGAACTGCAGCTTCGGAATGTATGCCTGCAGAAAGATCCGATCCACCGAACGACACCTCAACGTGACGTGATCCCGCAGTAGAGTTGCATAGTCGGCCATCACCGCCTCCTTGGTCCGAACAACCCTGAGGCTACGACCGACACGGGAGGCTTCCCAACACGGAGATCCCTCGTCTCACCAGCACGCTCGGCCCACCGGGCGAGCATCACCCAACCAAGCCCCCACGTATGAGGACGCTCGCTACTCTAGCCAAGACGGGTTCGCCGACGGGGCGGCTGGCCCAGATGCGCCAAGGCCGGTGCCGCGAAACCATGCCCCCAAGCCGGGGACAACCCGGGATTTAGTCCATAACTCCGGTTCCGATACCGTCCGAACCGGGTGAAATGCACCGGCTACCCTTCGGCTGTGCGCATGATCCACGTCATTGGTATCGGCGCCGGAGACCCCGCCTACATCACCGCTCAGGCCGTCGCGGCGCTCAACCACACACAGGTGTTCTTCGCAATGGACAAAGGCGCCGCGACGCACGACCTGGTCGCGCTGCGCTGGGCGATCTGCGAGCGGTTCATCGCCCATTCCGGCTACCGATTCGTCGAACTGGCCGACCCGGCGCGGGCCAGGGACGGCGACTACCTCCAGGCGGTCGCCGAATGGCACCGGCAGCGGGCGGCGGTTTGGGCCGCTGCGATCGAGGCCGAACTGGGCCCCGACGGTGTCGGTGCCTTCCTGGCATGGGGTGACCCCTCGCTGTACGACAGCACGCTGCGGATCCTCGACCTGGTGCGCGACTATGTCGACATCGACTACGACGTCATCCCCGGCATCACCGCCATCCAGGCGCTGACTGCCCGGCACCGGATTCCCCTGAACGAGGTCGGGAGGTCCGTACTGATCACTACCGGGCGGCAGTTACGCGCGTCAGGGTTGACGGGGTCGGCGGTGGTGATGCTCGACGCCGACTGCGCCTTCATGACGTGCCCGCCGACGACCCATATCTGGTGGGGTGCCTACCTGGGCACGGACGACGAGCTCGTGGTGGCCGGATCGGTCGGCGATGTGGGTCAGCGGATTGTCGAACTGCGTGCCGACGCGCGCGCCCGGCACGGCTGGATCATGGACACCTACCTGCTGCGGCCCTGACCCTGGCCGGCGGACCCGCCACGCGATGACGTGATATCGCCTACCAGGTAGCGCTGCAATGTGGGAGCCACCGCATCCGCGAGCTCATCGGGCCTCATCGATCGAATCGGCTCGGCGCGCGCCACATAGCGCACCACGCCTATACCCACAAGCTGCGTCGCGCACAGTCCCGCGCGCACGGAGGCCTCGTCCGCGCCGAGCGCCTTGAGTATCGGCCCGAACACCGGTCCGATGAGGTGGTTGTAGACGATGTCCACCGTCTTGGCCATACCGGTCACGGAGATCGCACTTGCCGCGAACGGACCTCCGTCGGCGATGTCC
Organism: uncultured Actinomycetota bacterium; assembly: GCA_963846905.1. Lineage (GTDB taxonomy): Bacteria > Actinomycetota > Actinomycetes > Mycobacteriales > Mycobacteriaceae > Mycobacterium. The sequence continues at coordinate 112,474 of CAWJYB010000044.1, read as the reverse complement.
CACGTCGTGATGAGGGATTGCAGAGTGCGCTTCCCCGCGGTGTCGACACTGCCCTTCACGATCCGCTCGATGAACTCCGCGGTGTTGAACGGCAACCGGAGCAACATGGCCACGGGGTCGAACGGGCCGCCACCGGGTGTCTTCTTTGACGTCACGGATCAAGCGTGGTCGCTGAAGTCCCGGTAGACAAGTTGGACACGCCGCGCGGAGGGTCGGCAAACTGGAAATTGTGCCCGAACTCCCCGAGATCGAAGCCCTGGCCGACCACCTGCGCCGGCACGCCATCGGGCTGCGAGTGGCCCGCGTCGACGTGTCGGCGCTCTCGGTGCTCAAGACGTTCGATCCGCCGTTGACGGCGCTGCGCGACCGGGCCGTCTCCGGGGCGGGGCGGCGGGGCAAGTACCTGTGCCTCGAAGCCGGCGACCTTTACCTCATCACTCACCTTTCGCGCGCCGGATGGCTGCGCTGGTCGGACAAGCTGGCCACAGCACCGTTGAGACCGGGAAAGGGCCCGATCGCGTTACGGGTGCACTTCGGCGATGGGGGCACACCTGGCGGTACGGGATTCGACTTGACCGAGGCCGGAACCCAGAAACGCCTTGCGGTGTGGCTGGTCGACGATCCCGCCGCCGTGCCGGGCATCGCCGGATTGGGGCCCGACGCGCTGTCGCTCGATCGCGGCGAGCTGGGAAAGGTGCTCGAGGGTCACGCCGGCCGGATCAAAACGGTGATCACCGACCAGAAGGTCATCGCAGGTGTCGGCAACGCCTACAGCGACGAAATCCTCCATACGGCCAAACTGTCGCCGTTCGCAACCGCGAACAAACTCACCGATGCCCAGTTGGGCACGCTTCACGACGCCATGATCGCCGTGCTGACAGATGCCGTCACCCGTTCGGTCGGACAACAGGCAGCAACCCTGAAGGGCGAGAAGCGATCCGGGCTGCGTGTGCATGCCCGCACCGGTCTGCCGTGCCCGGTCTGCGGCGACACGGTGCGGGAGGTGGCTTTCGCCGACAAGTCGTTTCAGTACTGCCCGACCTGCCAGACCGGCGGCAAGGTGCTGGCCGACAGGCGCCTGTCCAGGCTGCTCAAGTAGCTACGCTGAGCCTCATGACCCGGCAGAAGATACTGATCACCGGCGCCAGCTCCGGCCTGGGCGCGGGCATGGCGCGCGCATTCGCCGCCAAGGGGCGGGACCTGGCACTGTGCGCCCGGCGCACCGACCGACTTGACGAGCTGAAGGCCGAACTGACCGCTCGGCACCCGGGTATCACCGTCGCCGTCGAGACGCTCGACGTCAACGACCACGACCAGGTGCCCAAGGTGTTCGCCAAGCTGTCCGACCAGCTGGGTGGGCTCGACCGCATTGTGGTCAACGCCGGCATCGGCAAGGGCGCCCCGCTGGGATCAGGAAAACTGCCGGCAAACAAGGCGACCATCGAGACGAATCTGGTCGCGACACTGGTGCAGGTCGAGACCGCACTGACGATGTTCAAGGAGTCGGGGTCCGGGCACCTCGTACTGGTGTCGTCGGTACTCGGCAACAAGGGCGTGCCCGGTGTGAAGGCCGCTTATGCCGCGAGCAAGGCCGGGGTGTCGTCGCTGGGGGAGTCGCTGCGTGCCGAGTACGCCAAGGGCCCCATCAACGTCACCGTGCTCGAGCCCGGTTACATCGAGTCAGAGATGACCGCGAAGTCGGAGTCGACGATGTTGATGGTGGACAACGAGACAGGCGTGCGCGCGCTGGTCAACGCCATCGAGCGAGAGAGGGGCCGCGCCGTGGTGCCGGCGTGGCCGTGGTCGCCGATCGTGGCGCTGCTCAGGCTGACTCCGCCCCGGCTGATCCGGCTTGTCTATCCGGCGTCCCGATCGGGTTTAGCCCGGGGGAATCGGTGGTAGTCCGCCTCACATGATGGCAAAACGTTTCAACCTGACAATGGCGTTGTTCGCCGGCACCGCCGCGGCCACCATTGGCCTGGCTCCGCTCGCCTTGGCGGACCCGCCTCCACCGCCGCCCTGCTTCAACGCCGACGGCACTCCGTGCGCGACGCTGGGTGACGTGGGCCCGGGTGGCGCCAGCGGCGCGATCCCCTACGGGCCCGGCGGCTCGGCCGGACCGGCCGGTGCCAGCGGCTCCATTCCGTTCGGTCCAGAGGGTGCGGCAGGCCCGGGCGGCGCCACGGGCAGCATTCCGTATGGCCCTGAGGGCACCGCCGGACCGGGTGGCGCGAGCGGCAGCCTTTCGCCGTATGGGCCCAGCGGTTCCGCGGACATGGGTGGTGCTTCCGGGTGTATTCCGAACGTGGGATGCGTGACCATCCCCGCACCGTGACGCGCTAACCGGCGCGGCCGCGCTGAATGCGGTAACGGCGCACCAGCGCGTCGGTGGAGGTGTCGGACTGGGCGGACGGTGAAGCGTCGCCGGTGAGCACCGGCAACAACGCCTTGGCCTGTGTCTTGCCCAGTTCCACGCCCCACTGGTCGAACGAGTCGATACCCCAGATCACGCCCTCAGTAAAGACTTGGTGCTCGTAGAGAGCGATCAGTTGTCCCACTACCGACGGCGTGAGCCGGGTGGCAAGGATTGACGTGGTCGGCCTGTTCCCCGGCATCACCTTGTGCGGCACCACCCCTGCCGGCGTGCCCTCTCGCGGCGATTTCCTCCGCGGTCTTGCCGAACGCCAGCACTTGCGTCTGAGCGAAGAAGTTGCTCATCAGCAGGTCGTGCATGCTGCCTGCGCCGTCAGCTGTGGGCAGGTCGTCGATGGGCTGGCTGAACCCGATGAAGTCCGCGGGCACCAGCCGCGTGCCCTGGTGCAGCAGCTGATAGAAGGCGTGCTGGCCGTTGGTGCCGGGTTCGCCCCAGAAGATCTCGCCGGTGTCGGTGTCGACGGGCGTGCCGTCCGCCCGCACCGACTTGCCGTTGGACTCCATTGTCAACTGCTGAAGGTAGGCGGCGAACCGGGACAGGTCGTTGGAGTACGGCAGCACCGCGCGGGATTGCGCGCCGAAGAAGTTCGAGTACCACAGCCCGATCAGCCCGAGCAGCGCTGGGGCGTTCTCGGCCAGCGGCGCGGTTCGGAAATGTTGGTCGACCAGGTGCAACCCGGAGAGAAAGTCGGCGAATGCCTCGCGGCCGATGACGGCCATCACCGACAATCCGATCGCCGAGTCGACGGAGTACCGCCCGCCGACCCAGTCCCAGAATCCGAACATGTTGTCGGTGTTGATGCCGAAACCGTCCACCAGTCGCTTGTTCGTCGACACCGCGACGAAATGCTTCGACACCGCGGCGTCGCCGAGGGAGTCGGTCAGCCACCGTCGCGCCGCTGTCGCGTTGGTCAGCGTCTCCAGCGTCGAGAACGTCTTGGAGGCCACGATGAAAACAGTGGTGGCCGGGTCGAGTCCGTCCAGCTTGGCGACCAAGTCGGCAGGGTCGACGTTGGATACGAACCGCGCCGAGATGCCGGCGTCGGCGTAGTGGCGCAGCGCCTCGTAGACCATCACGGGTCCCAGATCGGATCCGCCGATGCCGATGTTGACGACGGTCTTGATGCGTTCGCCAGTCGCTCCCCGCCAATCTCCGGAGCGGAGTCTGTCGGTGAAGTCGCCCATGGCGTCAAGCACCGAATGCACATCGGCGACCACATCCTGACCGTCGACGGTCAGCGACGCATCGCGTGGCAGCCGAAGGGCGGTGTGCAGCACGGCACGGTCCTCCGAAGTGTTGATGTGCTCGCCGGCGAACATCGCGGCGCGGCGTTCCTCGAGTCCGGCCGCCCTGGCCAGGTCGATCAGCAGCCGGATCGTCTCGCGCATCACCCGGTGCTTGCTGTAGTCGATGTAGAGGTCCCCCACGGTGAGCGCCAGCTCGTGGCCGCGTTGGGGATCTTCGGCGAAGAACTCGCGCAGATGCTTCTCGCGCACCTGCTCGTAATGGCGTGACAACGCGTTCCAGGCCGGCGAGGCAGAGATCATTCTGGTGACCCTAGTGCGGTGCGCGCAGCGAAGGTGTAAATGATGGAAGTATGGACGCCCATCAGGTCGAAGCGTTGCTCTCGTCTGTTCCCACCGGGCTGTGGATCGGAGGCGAAGAGCGACCCGGTTCGTCGACGTTCGACGTGCTCAACCCGGCGAACGACGAGGTTCTGGTGAGCATCGCCGACGCGACGGCGCGGGACGGCATCGCGGCTCTGGACGCGGCCGGCGCCGTCGAGGCCCAGTGGGCGGGTACGCCGGCCCGTGAACGGGGAGAGATCCTGCGTTCGGTGTTCGACACAATCACCGCGCACACGGATGACATCGCCGCGCTGATGACATTGGAGATGGGCAAGGTACTCGCCGAGAGCAAGGGCGAGGTGAAGTACGGCGCCGAATTCTTCCGGTGGTTCGCCGAGGAGGCGGTTCGCATCGACGGCCGGTACTTGCACAGCCCGGCGGGCACCGGCCGCATCCTGGTCACAAAGACGCCCGTCGGTCAGTGCTACGCGATCACGCCGTGGAACTTCCCGCTGGCAATGGGTACCCGCAAGATCGGCCCGGCCGTGGCCGCGGGGTGCACGATGATCGTCAAACCCGCGCAGGAGACCCCGTTGACCATGCTGCTGCTGGCCAAACTCATGGACGAGGCCGGCCTGCCCAAAGGCGTGCTGTCCGTGCTGCCCACCACCAAGCCCAGGGATCTGACCGCCGCACTGATCGACGACGGCCGGCTGCGTAAACTGACCTTCACCGGGTCCACGGGCGTGGGCAAGGCGTTGGTCAGGCAATCGTCGGACAAGCTGCTGCGGACCTCGATGGAGTTGGGCGGCAACGCCCCGTTCATCGTGTTCGACGACGCCGACGTCGATGCCGCGGTCGAGGGCGCGATCCTGGCCAAAATGCGCAACGGCGGCGAAGCCTGCACGGCCGCCAACCGGTTCCATGTCGCCAACGCCGTGCGCGAGGAGTTCACCGAGAAGCTCGTCAAGCGGATGAGCGAATTCACCGTCGGCAATGGTCTGGACGAGGGCTCCATGCTGGGTCCGCTGATCAATGCCAAACAGGTCGAGACGGTCGAGGATCTCGTCTCGGACGCGGTGGCGCGGGGTGCGACGGTTCTGGTCGGTGGGGAGGCGCCGGGCGGCCCCGGCCACTTCTACCCGGCCACCGTGCTCGCCGACGTGCCGGCCGATGCCCGCATCCTCAAAGAGGAGGTGTTCGGGCCCGTCGCGCCGATCACCGGCTTCGACACCGAGGATCAGGGCGTCGCGGCCGCCAACGACACCGAGTACGGCCTGGCCTCCTACATCTACACCCAGTCACTGGACCGGGCGCTTCGGGTGGCCGAGGCCATCGCATCGGGAATGGTAGGCGTCAACCGCGGCATCATCTCCGACCCCGCCGCGCCGTTCGGCGGGGTTAAGGAATCTGGTTTCGGCCGCGAAGGCGGCACCGAGGGTATCGAGGAGTACCTCGACACCAAGTACATCGCCCTGACGAAGTGAACCGCTTTGCGTGATCCCTGGGGGCTGGTTGCGCCCAGACGGGCGGATCAGTGGCCCAGACGGCCGCGGCCCATACGCAGCAGCAGCATGGCCAGGTCCTTGCCCTCGGGTCCCAGCTCGCTGTAGCGCTCGATCACCTTCATCTCGCGGCTGTGCACCAGGCGGGTGCCCCCGGTGGCCAGCCGGACCTTGCCGATGGCCCGCGACACCTCGGTGCGCCGCTGCACTGCGGCCAGTATCTGCGCGTCGAGCCGGTCGATCTCGACACGCAGATCATCGACGTCAGGCAGTTGTTCCAGTTCGACAGACATTTCGTGTTCCTCGCTGTTGGTGGGGTCTGGTCTCATCCGGTTTCGGGCCTCACACAACAGACGAGCCCCGGATCCGGAAGCGGACCGCGGGGCTCTGGGAAGCAGCTAAACCACGGGCACCGCTGGCCGGTACCCGTAGAAAAATCGCCGCTGCGCATTGAGCACGGGCTTCAGTGTGCCACTAGCCGCCGTGCCGCGCAAAACACTTTGACGTGCCGGCTCACCCCGGACCAAAGTCCGAGGCTTGCGCCCAAGAATTCTGTCACGTGGCGGCGGGTAGGTTTGACACCGAAATGACGATCACCAGAGACAATGCAGCGCTCCATTCGGACCTTCTGGACGGCCTCAACCCGCAACAGCGCGAGGCCGTCATGCACGAAGGTTCACCGCTGCTGATAGTCGCCGGTGCGGGCTCGGGCAAGACGGCGGTGCTCACCCGGCGGATCGCTTACCTGCTGGCCGCCCGCGATGCGGGCGTCGGGCAAATCCTGGCGATCACCTTCACCAACAAGGCTGCCGCGGAGATGCGCGAACGTGTGGTGCAACTCGTCGGCCCGCGCGCACGCGCCATGTGGGTCTCGACCTTCCACTCGATGTGCGTCCGCATCCTGCGCAACCAGGCATCCCTGCTCCCCGGGCTGAATTCCAACTTCTCCATCTACGACGCCGACGACTCCCGGCGGCTGCTGATGATGATCGCCAAAGACATGGGCTTGGATGTCAAACGTTATTCGCCGCGGTTGCTGGCCAACGGGATCTCCAATCTGAAGAACGAACTGATCGACCCGCAGCGAGCCAAGGCCGAGGCGTCGCAGACCGGCGAGGAGTTTCCGCAGATCGTCGCGGACGCGTTCGGTGAGTACCAGCGGCGGTTGCGCGCGGCCAACGCGCTGGACTTCGACGATCTCATCGGGGAGACGGTCGGCGTGCTGCGGGCCCACCCGCAGATCGCCCAGCACTATCGCCGGCGTTTCCGGCACATCCTGGTCGACGAATACCAGGACACCAACCACGCGCAGTACGTCCTGGTGCGCGAATTGGTGGGTGTCGAGACAACCGGAGACGGGGTCCCGCCCGGCGAGCTGTGCGTGGTCGGTGACGCCGATCAGTCGATCTACGCATTCCGCGGTGCGACAATCCGCAACATCGAGGATTTCGAGCGCGACTTCCCTGCCGCCACGACCATTCTTTTGGAGCAGAACTACCGCTCGACGCAGAACATCCTGTCGGCAGCGAACTCGGTGATTGCCCGCAACCCCGGGCGCCGCGACAAGCGGTTGTGGACCGACGCCGGTGAGGGCGAGCTGATCGTCGGTTACGTCGCCGACAACGAGCACGACGAGGCCCGCTTCGTGGCCGGCGAGATCGACGCCTTGGCCGGAGGCGGAGTTGCTTCCGACTTCAAATTCAGTGACATCGCGGTGTTCTACCGCACAAACAACTCGTCGCGGGCGCTGGAAGAGGTCTTCATCCGGGCCGGCATACCCTACAAAGTCGTCGGCGGCGTGCGCTTTTACGAGCGCAAGGAGATCCGCGACATCGTCGCCTACCTGCGGGTGCTGGACAATCCCGGCGACTCGGTCTCGATGCGGCGCATCCTGAACACCCCGCGCCGCGGGATCGGCGACCGCGCCGAGGCGTGCGTCGCGGTGTACGCCGAGAACACCGGAGCCACCTTCAACGAGGCGCTGCAGGCGGCCGCCGAGGGCAGGGTGCCGATGCTGAACTCGCGTTCGGAGAAGGCGATCGCGGCGTTCGTGGACATGCTTGAGGACCTGCGGGGCAGGTTGGACGCCGAGCTCGGCCACCTCGTCGAAGCCGTTCTGGACCGCACCCGATATCGCGGCGAACTGGAGAGTTCCAACGACCCGCAGGACCTCGCCAGGCTGGACAACCTGAACGAACTCGTCAGCGTCGCGCACGAATTCAGCACCGACAGGGCAAACGCAGCAGCCAGTGCCGACGCTGAACCAGCCGACGAGGATGTGCCGGAGACGGGGATGCTCGCCGAATTCCTCGAGCGGGTGTCACTGGTCGCAGACACCGACGAGATCCCCGAGCACGGCTCGGGTGTGGTCACGATGATGACGCTGCACACGGCCAAAGGGCTCGAGTTCCCGGTGGTTTTCGTGACCGGCTGGGAGGACGGCATGTTCCCGCATATGCGCGCACTCGGTGATCCGACTGAACTGTCGGAGGAACGCCGGCTGGCCTACGTCGGGATCACCAGAGCGCGGCGGCGGCTCTACCTCAGCCGAGCGAAGGTGCGCTCGTCCTGGGGTCAGCCGATGCTCAACCCGGAGTCTCGCTTCCTTCGGGAGATTCCGCAGGAACTGATCGACTGGCGGCGGATGGACATCACTTCGTCGTTGAGTGCGCCGGTCAGCGGTGCGGGTCGGTTCGGGATGGTCAGGCCCGCCCCGGAGAGGTCGGCGAGGTCGGCGGGCAAGCGTCCCCTGCTCGTGCTCGCACTCGGCGACCGGGTCAGCCACGACAAGTATGGCCTGGGCCGAGTCGAAGAAGTGTCCGGCGTCGGCGAGTCGGCGATGTCGCTGATCGATTTCGGCAGTTCCGGCCGTGTCAAGCTGATGCACAACCACGCACCGGTGACAAAGCTGTAGCGCTACCCGGTTCGCGCCGGCCGGCTCCATCGCCGCGTCTGCGGAAGCAGCGCAAGCACGGCGCTGGCCACGGGCAATACGGGCATCACGTACACGATCCAGGGAATAGCCGCGCCGGCTATGAACACCCCGGCGAAAGCCAGCAGCGCCACTACCGCCCCGACCGTGAGCAGAAACCGGCCGGCGGGCCGGCGCAGTAGCAGGAGCACCACCCCGGAGATGGTGCTGGCGGCGAATACCAGCGCAAGGAAGCCGACGGCGACGCAGAACAATCGGTCCGTGTCCCACCACCCGACGATCAAGTCGGTTGCGACGACCGAGGTGGGCCATCCGCTCAGCATGGCGATGACGCAAGCCGCTACCGCGCTCGCGGCGCTAGGGTGACCACCGTCCTGATCGGAGACGTCCTGGCCGGCGATCTTCGTGGTGTCGGGGTCGGGGCGCGGTGTCGCCTGGCCGGGTGTTGCACATCCGCGCCGGATGATGGCGGTGCGACCGTCGTCGGTGGGTGTGGGGACGGGTCCGGTTGGGGAGCGCCGGATGATGCCGGTGCGGTTGTCGTCGGCCGGTGGGGGGATGGGTCCGGTTGGGGAGCGCCGGATGATGGCGGTGGGCTCGCCAGGCGCCGGTTCGTGAGGCTGATCCGAGGGCGGCCGGCTCACCGGTCAGCCGGTATAGCCGCCGACGCTGATTCCGCGTTCCGCAAGCCACGGCATGGGATTGACTCGATTGACGCCATCGGGCATGACCTCGAAGTGGCAGTGCGGCCCTGTCGAGTTGCCGCGATTGCCGATGGTGGCGATTTGGTCGCCCGCCATCACATGCTGGCCGACGTTGACCAGCCAACTGTTCACGTGGCCGTACAGAGTCACGGTGCCGTCTGCGTGGCGCAGCTTGACCCACGCGCCATAGCCCGCGGTCGGGCCCGCGTCGATCACGATGCCGTCCGCGACAGCGTAGATCGGGGTGCCAATGGCATTGGCAAGGTCGATTCCCGCATGTAGGGCACCCCAGCGGTATCCGAAACCCGAGGTGAACATGCCGGTGGTGGGCTTGACGAAAAGCGGCCGCTGCAGGCGGGCTTCCCGCTCGGCGCGCTCCTCGGCAAAAGCTGCGCCCCTGGCGAGTTCATCTGAGTGCATGTTGCTGACCGACCGCTGCGCGGTGATCAGCTGGACGCCGCGGGAGCCGCTGTCGAACAAGCTGCCCCGCATGGCCGCCGTGCCCGAGGCCAGGATGGTCTTGGCCGACACCACGGGCGAGGGGCTGCTTGCCGAATGCACGGCCGCCGCGACCCCTCCAGCGGCCATTGCGGCGATGAGCACCCGGCCACGCAGCGCGCTGGCGCCTTGCCTGCGGTGTTTCCCGATCCGGTGGAATACACCGGTGGTCGCATCAAGTATTTCGTCGACGTCGGGACCGTCTTCCAGCGACAGCGCCATCACGTCGTCGGTGTCGGTCAGGTCATCCAATGTCGGTGCCGGCAACACACCCGACCCGGACCCAGTTTCGTCGTCAGCGGCCTCGACATCGGTCGAGGCCGGGTCATCAACACTAGTCAGAGGGGTCGGGGGTGCGAGGTCGTCCACTTCGAAGTCGGGTTGTGACCCGGGGGTCCGTGTCGAACTCTGCGGTGCCAACCTGAAACGTCCCTTACTCGTCGTGATCAAAGCGTTAGTCAGACAACGAAAGACGGTAACCAACGCGAACGGTATGTGGCAACTCCGGCTCCCGTTGCGGCTCTGGATTGTGATTTGTATCACCTGAGCTTGGCCGGTGACGTCTACCACATCTGTGGTAAGCGGTGCGGATGCACTGCAGCGCAATGGCTACAGTTCCCCCGGGCGTATCCCGCAAGCCGTCATCGCCATCAGCACCGACAGACGGTGCGTCAGTTAGGAAGCTCATGGATCTTTTCGAGTACCAGGCGAAGGAACTGTTCGCCAAGCACAACGTCCCGACCACACCGGGCCGGGTGACCGAGTCCGCTGATGACGCCAAGGCGATCGCCGAGGAGATCGGCAAGCCCGTCATGGTCAAGGCGCAGGTCAAGGTCGGTGGCCGAGGCAAGGCCGGCGGCGTGAAGTTCGCCGCCACGCCCGATGATGCCTACACCCACGCCGGAAACATCCTGGGCCTGGACATCAAGGGCCATGTCGTCAAGAAGCTGCTGGTCGCCGAGGCCAGCGATATCGCCGAGGAGTACTACATCTCCTTCCTGCTCGACCGCGCCAACCGTACCTACCTGGCCATGTGCTCGGTCGAGGGTGGCATGGAGATCGAGGAGGTGGCCGCCACCAAGCCGGAGCGGCTGGCCAAGGTACCCGTTGATGCGGTCAAGGGCGTGGACCTGGCGTTCGCGCGCTCGATCGCCGAGCAGGGCCACCTGCCCGCCGAGGTGCTCGACGCCGCGGCGATCACCATCGCCAAGCTCTGGGAGGTGTTCGTCGGGGAGGACGCCACGCTGGTCGAGGTCAACCCATTGGTCCGCACGCCTCACGCGTGACAACGACCCTCAGATCCTGGCGCTGGACGGCAAGGTCACTCTCGACGGCAATGCCGATTTCCGTCAGCCCGGCCACGCGGAGTTCGAAGATCGCGACGCCACCGACCCGCTGGAGCTCAAGGCCAAGGCGCATGATCTCAACTACGTCAAGCTCGACGGGCAGGTCGGCATCATCGGCAACGGCGCCGGCCTGGTCATGTCGACGCTGGACGTTGTCGCCTACGCCGGTGAGAGCCACGACGGGATCAAGCCGGCGAACTTCCTCGACATCGGCGGCGGCGCGTCGGCCGAGGTGATGGCCGCGGGCCTGGACGTGATCCTGCACGACCCTCAGGTCAAGAGCGTGTTCGTCAACGTGTTCGGCGGCATCACCGCCTGTGACGCGGTGGCCAATGGCATCGTCAAGGCGTTGCAGATCCTTGGCGACGAGGCCAATAAACCGCTGGTCGTCCGCCTCGACGGGAACAACGTAGAGGACGGTCGACGCATCCTCGCCGAAGCCAACCATCCGCTCGTCATCCAGATCGAGCACCATGGACGAGGCCGCCGACATAGGCCGCCGAGCCGGCGAACACAGCCCCAAGGAACCAACAGATGTCGATCTTTCTGACAAGGACAACAAGGTCATCGTCCAGGGCATCACCGGCGGCGAGGGCACCAAGCACACCGCACGGATGCTCAAGGCGGGCACCCAGATCGTCGGTGGCGTCAATGCCCGCAAGGCGGGCACTGAGGTGGCGCATGTAGACAAAGAAGGCAAAGACGTCCGTTTGCCGGTCTTCGGCAGTGTCGCCGAGGCGATGAAGGAGACCGGCGCCGACGTGTCGATCGCCTTCGTGCCGCCGGCGTTCGCCAAGGACGCCATAATCGAGGCGATCGACGCCGGGATCCCGCTGCTGGTGGTCATCACCGAGGGAATCCCGGTGCAGGACAGCGCATATGCGTGGGCATATAACGTCGAGAACGGCGAGAAGACCCGCATCATCGGCCCCAACTGCCCGGGAATCATCACACCGGACGAGGCGTTGGTGGGCATCACGCCGGCCAACATCACCGGTAAGGGCCCGATCGGGCTGGTGTCGAAGTCGGGCACGCTCACCTACCAGATGATGTATGAGTTGCGCGATCTCGGGTTCTCCACCGCCATCGGCATCGGCGGCGACCCGGTCATCGGCACCACCCACATCGACGCCATCGAGGCATTCGAGAAGGATCCGGAGACCAAACTGATCGTGATGATCGGCGAGATCGGCGGCGACGCCGAAGAGCGCGCCGCGGATTACATCCAGGCCAACGTCTCCAAGCCCGTCGTCGGCTACGTCGCCGGCTTCACCGCTCCGGAGGGCAAGACCATGGGCCACGCGGGCGCCATCGTATCGGGTTCCTCCGGTACCGCTGCCGCCAAGAAGGAGGCGCTGGAAGCGGCCGGTGTGAAGGTCGGCAAGACCCCATCGGAGACGGCTCGGCTGGCCCGGGAGATCCTCGAGAAGCTGTAGCGCTGCAACTGCGCAAAATCGCGTGAAATGCCCTGCTGGGATGCGTTTTGCGTCTGCTCGCGGTGGGGCAGCGGCGTGCGGCGCAGGGACCGGAATTCACACCTCGCCGGTGTTGCGCATCGCCGCCGCGAAGTGCTCGACGGCTGCTCGTGACTCGGCGTCGAGATAGCGCAGCGGATCGAACTCCGCAGGCGCGGCTGCGACGGGCCGGACCACGGCGGCGGCCGCGATTGCGACCGCGATCTCACGGGCATCAGGTTCCACCGCGGCCATCAGCACCGCGAGATCCGGCCAAGCGAGGGCTTTTGCCTCCAACGCGAAGACGAAACCGAACCCTAACCGCCTCGAATACCGCGGTGGGGAAAGACTTTCGCCGGTGAAGCCATGCCTGTGCAGGCCGACGACCGTCTCCGTGAGGAACGTCAGCGCCAGCGGTGCGTAGGGGGACGCCGGCGACAGCCCGCGTTCCTCGAGGTCGTCGAGTAGTCGATCCAATTCGTGCAGCGCCGTCTCAGCTCCCCGGTCACCGCCGAATTCGCGCTGCCGCAAGGCGGCCAGCATCCGAAGCCGCACAGCGGGGGCGCTCGTGCGGGTGTTACCCGGCGCGCGGCGAAGGACCGCGGCTGTGGCCGGGGGCGAGTCGGCGAGCCATTCGAACCGGATCAAATCGATCACGTCCCTGGCCGCGGGCGCCCAGTCGTATTCGGCGAGCACATCCACACCTGCTCGCATGCGCTCGATCGGGGTATCGCCGGAACCCGCGGCACCGACGGCGCGGTCGACGAGGCGCCGCAGCCCGGACGGTTCCCGCCGATCCGCTGTGCGGCCGAAAGCGGCACACACCACGGGTTCGAGCGCGGTAGCGACACGTGAGACTTCCGGATCGGCGTCGGCAATCCAGATGCGCAGCGTACTCAGCCAAGATGTCTCGGGGTGGTCGAAATTCATTGTATGACAAAGCAGCTCGTCTATAGCCAACCGCAGTGGGCGTTCAGCGGATGAATCGGCCCCGGCTGTTGGCGGCTCGACCATCAGCCGTTCGAACGTATAGAACGCGCTGAGGAATTCGACGATGAGCCGCAGCGGCTTTACGTGATCCTCGCGGTATTGGAGGTGATAGCGCAGCAGCGGTTCGGTGAGGTCGTACCACGAGGCCCGTTTGTCGCCGCTGTCGGCCTTGCCGGACCTGACCCAGCGCGACGATGTCAACCGGCCCAAGGCCGTTGCCGCGGACTGGTTGGAAACGCCCACCGCGGCAGCCAGATCGCCGACTGTGCGCGGCGCCCAACCACGGGCGAGTTCGACGACCAGTCGCCGTTCGCCGGCCGGCAGCTGCCACAGGCGGTGCTGATAGTAGGGAGCAAGGCGATCCAGCAGCGATTCGACGGCGGGAACCAGATCGTCGAGCGACGTGACGTCGACGCAGTCGGAAAGGATGTGCCACAACCGGGGTGAGCCGCCGGCCAGTCGGTGGATCACCCGCAACCGGTCGTGCCCGGCAGAGGAGGCGACGAACTCGGCGAGGTTGCCGTCGCCGTGTCCCCGCGCGGCCTGCGCCAAAATGACCGCGCCCTCGTCGGCGGTCAACTCCGGCAGGTGCTCGACCATGAACGAGCCGTACCAGGGAAACGACCGCGACGATATCCCGGCGAACAGCAACGGAACCGTCGCGAAAATCGTTATCGAAGAAGATGTTTCGACCCATGCACGCAGGCTTCCCTGGCCGGCGGGGCCGATGGACTCGAAGACCCGGTCGAGGTTTTCGATCGTCAGCAGGATCATCCGCCCGTCCGCGGCGGTCAGGATGGAGCGTTCGATCGCGACGACGTCCTTGTCGAGTCGGTGGCTGCGGGCGATGATTGCCAGCTCGGGGTCGATGGCCCGTGCTATTTCGACCAGCAGATCGGCGTACGTGCCGACTGCCAGCGCATCCTCTGGAATCCACACCGGCAGAATGGCTTCGGCCGTTGCCGGGTCCGCCAAACTGCGGTGGACCGTGACGTGCAGGGTGTGCGTCTTGCCGCCGCCACGGGGTGCCACCAACAGGGTGTGCGGGCGCGAGCCGTCCCGCGCGGCCCCCTGGATCCGTTGCACCAGGGTGGCGAACAACTCCGTCCGGCCCACCGTCATCGAGTCGAGCTCGGCCGGGTCGGCGGCCGACGGCGTGAAGACCGGATGGTTCATCGGCGCATCGCGGCCCAGGCTCGCTGTACCAGCGGGGAGGCGAACCCGTCACGGTCCGCGACCCGGATGAGATAGTGGTCCAGCTGAAGTCGTTCGACGAACGAGACCAGCTGCGTGTGATCGCTGATCATGCTTCCCTCGTTCTGCAGGCGCTGCAGCACCGTGCCGATGCCCAGCGGCTGCGCGGAATGCGCGTAGATGTCGAGAAGTCGGCCGATCTCCCCGGCGTCGGGGCCGTAGTACTGCGCCAGCCGATCCCGGTAGTGCCGAAGGTCCCAGCGGTCATACGGATCGTCGACGGCCGCCGTGACCAACCCGGCCACATCGCCGGGTTGGCAGGTGCGATGCGCGCCCGATGACTGTCGGGCTGCGGCGACCAGGTGCTGAATGTAGTAAGGCACGTTCTCGGCCGCGGCGGCGATGGCCGCGGCCACCGCAGGTGGATCCGTGGTCGGGGTGCCGCTGCCCCACAGGAGGCATGAGGCCAGGTAGGCGGCATGATCGGAGCGGATCGGACCGACGGTGACCTTCGGGATGTCGTTGACGGTGCTCGGTGCCTCGGCCGACACGTGGTGAAACCCGATCGACCCGGAAAGGACGGTCGCCACCCGGCCGGGATTCTCCTGCCGGATTCTGCGTAGCAGATGCAGGAACCGATCGCCGCTGCCCGGCTGATCGCGTTCGAGATTTCGTGCCAGCACCGTCACCTCGTCGATGAACAGGACCAGCAGCCGCCCGTCGGCCCGTTCGACAGCTCGGCTCAGCAGTTCGTCGAACGCGGCCGGTGCGCGGGCGGCTCGCTCGGCCGTGACGGGGCCGGCCATGAAGGTCAGGCGCCACCGAGCCAGTTCCTGCGCCCAAGCGGGATCGGTGTTTTCCAGTGCGGCAGCCAGCGCCGCGACGAACTCGTCGTAGGACTCGCGCTCAGCGCTGACGGATACGACCATCGCCCCACGTTCGGCGGCCTCGCGCTGGACCAGTCGGGAAAGAGAGGTCTTACCATGGCGCCTGTCCCCAACCAATACCGAACCGCCAGTGGGGAGGGTCGCGAGTATCTCGTGCGACTCGCGCACCCTCCCGACGACATTTTCCGGAGGCACGATGCCGCCGATGACCAGGGACATCGGTCGGATGGGCCACGTCATGACCGCAAGTATACGTCGATATTGTTGTACATCAATATCGACGTATATCGAATCCGGTGTACGTCAATCCTGGAAAGACGACCCGGTCGGACCGATCGCGTCACCGACTCACGGGGCGTATGCGTCGAGCTTTCCGGCCAGGCGTTCGACGTAGGCGCTGACATCGGGTTCGGGCTTGTCCGGCAGGCCGAAGAGGACTTCGGTGACGCCGAGGCCTTTCCAGTGGGCGAGTTTGTCGGGGTCGGGCTTGAAGTCCAGCGCCACGATCAGCGGAGCTCCTTCGCGTCCGGCTGAGGCCCAGGTGTCCTGCAGGAGCTTGACGGGTTCGTCGATCACAAAGTCGCGGGGGGTGGTGATCCAGCCGTCAGCGCTGCGGGCGATCCAGGAGAAGTTCTTTTCGGTGCCGGCGGCGCCGACCAGAACCGGGATGTGGGGTTGGACGGGTTTGGGCCACGCCCACGACGGCCCGAACTTGACGAATTCTCCATCGAACGACGCTTCTTCCTGCGTCCACAAGGCGCGCATGGCTTCGAGGTATTCGCGCAGCATGGTGCGGCGCCGGCCGGGAGGCACATTGTGGTCGGTCAATTCGTCGGTGTTCCAGCCGAATCCAACACCGAGTTGGACCCGGCCGTGCGAGAGGTGGTCGAGGGTGGCGATGGATTTCGCCAGGGTGATCGGGTCGTGTTCGACGGGCAGCGCCACAGCGGTCGACAGGCGTACGCGGGTCGTGACGGCGGCCGCGGTCCCCAGTGAGACCCAGGGGTCCAGGGTGCGCATGTAGCGGTCGTCGGGCAGCGACTCGTCGCCGGTGGTGGGGTGTGCGGCGGCGCGTTTCACCGGGATGTGGGTGTGTTCGGGCACGTAAAAGGTGGCAAAGCCATGCTCGTCGGCCAGCTTCGCGGCCGCTGCGGGGGCGATGCCACGATCACTGGTGAAAAGCACAAGGCCGTAATCCATGCCGAGAATTAGAACGTGTTCTATCGGCGGGGGCAAGGACCGCGCCGTGCCGGGGTAAATCGAGTAGGAACCTACGCGTGTCCGGGCACGGGCGGCGGACGAGGGTTCACCTCCATGGTTTCCGAGCGTCAAGCCAGACAGAAGCTGCTCGAATGGGTCCGGCGTTACCTGCCTTGCGAGATCGTCGGCACCGTCACCGAAATCGGGGGCGCCGCTGCCGTCTACCTGTGGACCGGCTCGTGGGCGGTGGCCGCCGTCGCGGCGACGGTATGCGCGTCGGTCGGCTACTACAGCATCGCCTACGTCAACGCGGTCCGGTGGTTGGCGCCGCAGCAGTCGCACCGGCATTGGGCGCCGCGCCTGGCGATGGCCAACCTGCTCGCGCTGCGCAGCATCGCCGTCGAATTCGGGCCGGCTGAGGCGGTCGACAGCCTTGCGGTACGGCCGGCCGCGTACTACCTGGCCCCGACCCTGACAGGGAGCATGGCGGCCGGGCTGATCATCGGAAAGGTTCTGGCGGACATCGGCTTCTACGTCTGCACGATCTTCAGTTACGAAAAATTCCGCAAGCTGGTGGCCGTCGAGCATCCGGTGCACGACCCACTCCACGAAGGGGGGGACGACGGTGCACTCGTCGATGCGCTCGAGGCTGCGTGAATCACTGCGCCGCCAGGCGGCGCTGCAGTGCTGGAGCGAATTGATAGCCGAATTCGGCACACCGCTCCTGGTGCTCGACCCTGCGAAGGTGGTCACCCAGTACCGGAGGCTGACCGCGCACCTGCGGGATGTCCACGCGCACTATGCCGTCAAGGCCGCGCCGCACCCCGCGATCCTCTCCGCGGTGGCCGCATGCGGCGGCGGATTCGACGTCGCCACGAGAGGCGAGGTCGATCTTGTGCGCTCGCTGGGCCTCGCCACCGACCGGTGTATCTACACCCACCCGATCAAGAAGGTGGCCGACATCGACCACGCCTACCGGGCCGGGATCCGCACGTTCGTCGTCGACAATCCCCTGGAGGCCCAGAAATTCGGCGGAATGGCCGGCGATGTCGAGATCCTGGTTCGGCTGGCGTTTGCCAACCCGCACGCGAAATCCGATCTGTCCACCAAATTCGGTGTCCCGCCCGCCGAGGCCGAACTCGTCGTCAAGCATGTTCTCGCTGCCGGTGTGCGGTTCCGCGGGTTCAGCTTCCACGTCGGCAGTCAGGGCACGTCGGCGAAGCCCTACCGGACCGCGCTGCAAACGACCGTCGAACTCGCCGATCAGGTCGAACGAAGCCTGGGCGTATCGGTCGACACGATCGACATCGGTGGGGGATTCCCGGTCTCCTATCGCCACGAGATGCCCGACATCAGTGAGGTCGGCGCGATCATCGACGATGTCCTCGGTGACGGTCACGGGTTCGGCCTGCTCGCCGAACCTGGGCGGTTCCTGGTGGCCAGCAGCATGACACTGCTCACCAGTGTGGTGGGAACCGCGGTGCGCGGTGGACGGGTGTGGCACTACCTGGATGACGGGCTCTACGGGTCGTACTCCAACATCCTGACCGAGGACGTGCATCCGCCGGTGCTCGCGCTGCGCGAACTGCACTCCGACACGTGGGAGTACGGGCGGGTTACGCTGGCGGGCCCGACATGCGACAGCGTTGACGTGATCGCACGCGACTACCCGATGCCGGAACTGGGCGTCGGCGACGTGGTGGTCAGCCCGATGATGGGTGCATACACCAACGTGACCGCGTCGCGGTTCAACGGCATCGGCGACACCCCCATCGTGTGCGTGCCGGCGCACCGTGCGGGGGAGTCGGTGGGCGAGTGTGATCGCCGGCATCGGTGACACGCGACTCGACACGCTCCGCCCGTAGCGACGTGCGCTAGCGTTGGAGTCGAATCGCATCCCTGAAGCCGCCCTACCCTGCGTGCCGGATGCCACGATGCGATCCGACGCAAGCGACGGTCCAACGACACAGGAGAAGTCATGACATACCCTGCCGGTTCACCAGGCAGTTCTGGCTACCCGCCCGGCTCGTATGGAGTGCCGTCACCGTCATATGCCGCCGACGTGCCCCTCCAGAGCAGGCTGCCGCGTTACTTGGACATCGCGGTGGTTGTCCTGGGCATCTCCGCCTACGTCGCGAGCTTCGGGCCTCTGCTCTTCGTCAACCTCGGCAACCTCACGATCGCGGCGACCGGTGGCGGGCCCAACAGCAGTTCCATCCTGCTGACGCTCGGCTCCGTGCTGGCCGCCCTGCTGGCCGCCATCGGGTTGCTGCCCAAGACCAAGAACTACCCGGCGGTGGTCGCCGTGTTGGCCGTGCTGGGTGTCCTCGCCGTGGTCGAACAGATGGTCAACCGGCCGCAGTTGCTGCTGCCGACAGGCCCGATTTCGACGTCGATTGCCTGGGGTTTGTGGTTGGTGCTGGTGTTGGTGGTATTCCAGGCGATCGCCGCGGTCTTGGTGCTGCTCTTCGACACCGGCGTGCTCAATCTGCCGGCGCCCAAGCCCCGATACGAGCCGGCCCCCTTCGGACAGTACGGCCAATACGGTGCTCCCGGCGGCTACTACAACCCACCCGGCCAAGCCGTGCCGCCACCGGGTGGCCCGCAGCCCGGACCGCGCCCAAACTACCCCTCGCCGTACGGCGGCGGGTACCAGCCGGGACAGACGAGCGGCGCGTTCGGCGCGTTCGGGTCGCAAAGCGGATCCCTTGACGGCCCGCCGACGCCGCCCACCGGGTATCCGAGCTTCAGTCCTCCCCCGGCGGTGGGGTCCGGTCAGCATCGCGCGACCAACCCGAATATCGGCCAGGCCTACCCGTCGCCCCAGCCCGCCGACCCGTCCTCGGGTAGCTCATCGACGGGCGCCGCGTCGTCCTGACGGTTGCGGCTGACGTGGATGCAGGAAAACCGCACCGAGGGACCGCGCCAGGCCCGTGACCTGGTTCGGGTCGCCTTCGGCCCCGCGCTGGTCGCTCTCGTTATCCTGACGGCGTTGGTGCTGCTCCAGCTCGTCATCGCCAACAGCGACATGACCGGCGCTTTCGGCGCGGTCGCCAGTTTGTGGCTGGGCGTGCACCAGGTACCCATCTCGATCGGGGGCCGCGAGCTCGGTGTGATGCCGCTGATGCCAGCGCTGCTCATGGTTTTGGGCGTCGCGCGCAGCACGGCGGCCGCCACCACCGAGCGGTCATCGTGGTTCCTGGTCCGATGGATCGTCGCCTCCGCGGTGGGCGGCCCGCTGCTGATCGCCGCCGTCGCCCTCGCCGTGATCCACGACGCTTCCTCGGTGATCACACCCCTACAGACGCCGGATGCGCTGCGTGCCTTTCTCGGTGTGTTGGTGGTGCATCTCCTCGGGGCGGGGATCGGCGTGGGATCAGTCGTCGGAAGGCGCGTGCTCGCCACCGCGTCATTGCCGGATTGGCTGCCTGACGCGGTGCGTGCGGCCGCGGCCGGGGTGCTGGCGCTGCTCGGCCTTTCCGCTGCAATCACGGCGTGCTCGCTTATCGTGCACTGGGGGACGATGCACGAGCTGTACGCAATAACCAATTCGGTCTTCGGACAGCTCAGCCTGACGGTGCTGTCGATCCTGTACGCGCCGAACGTGATCGTCGGCACCGCGGCAATTGCGGTGGGTTCCAGCGCGCACATCGGTTTCGCGACCTTCAGTTCCTTCACCGTCTTCGGGGGCGACATCCCGGCTTTGCCCATTCTCGCGGCGGCTCCGACGCCGCCGCTCGGCCCGATCTGGGTCGCGCTACTGATCATCGGTGCCGTCTCCGGTGTTGCCGTGGGGCAGCAATGCGGGCGCAGGCCGCTACCACTGCTGCCCGCGTTGGCGAAGCTGGCCACGGCGGCGTTGTTGGCGGCGGTGGCCATGATGCTGCTTGGATATGCCGCCGGTGGTGCGTTGGGCAACTTCGGTGATGCCGGTGTCGAGCAGCTGTCCTTCGGGCCCGGAGTTTTCCTCTGGTTCTTTTCCGTCGGTGCCCTCACCGTGGCGATGTCCGGCGGTCTGGCGCGGCGGCCGCGCCGTGTGGCGCAGCCGGCCGAACGGGCCGAAGCGGCCGAGTCGCCGGGCGCGGCACAACGCGGTCACGCCCCGGTTCGGCACTCGATCGCCGAGCCGAACCCCGCGGCCGATGCCGAACAGGTGGGCGAGGCCGCACCGGAGCCGGGCCTGGAGCCGGGCCTGGAGCCGGGCCAGGACCCGGACCCTGCGCCACGCGCTCCGGTCGACTCCGATTACCTGGCAAGCCTGCCCGACACAGAGGACCTTCTGGCGGTCGACAACGACACGTCGACAGGACGGGGCGCGGCTACCGACTAGGCTCAACCCGTGCGCCAACCGCTTCGAGTGCCGCCCAGCGCACCGTCTCGGCTGGTGGTGCTGGCTTCCGGCACCGGTTCGTTGCTGAAATCGCTGTTGGACGCCGCCCACGGCGAATGGCCCGGCCGGGTGGTTGCCGTCGGCGTCGACCGGGACTGCCGAGCGGCGGAGATCGCCGCGGTGGCGGGGGTTCCGACGTTCGCCGTCCGCCTGCGGGACTACGAAGACCGGGACTCCTGGGACGCCGCGCTGACGGCAGCGACCGCGGCCCACGAACCCGACCTGGTGGTGTCGGCGGGCTTCATGAAGATTGTCGGGAAGGTGTTTCTTTCCCGATTCCCAGGTCGAATCGTCAACACCCATCCGGCACTGCTGCCGTCTTTTCCCGGGGCGCATGCGGTGTCCGACGCAATCGCTTACGGCGTCAAGGTCACCGGAACAACGGTGCACCTGGTTGACAGTGGAGTCGACACCGGCCCGATCCTGGCGCAGCAGGTGGTCGAGGTGTTCGATGACGACGACGAGCAGACTCTGCACGAACGCATCAAGGTGGTCGAACGACGCCTGCTGGTGGACGTGCTCGCCGCGGCCGCGACCCGCGGCGTGACCTGGACGGGACGAAAGGCGACCATCGGATGAGCGGTAAGAGATCGGTCAAGCGGGCACTGATCAGCGTCTACGACAAAACCGGCCTCATCGAACTCGCCGCCGGGCTGCACGAGGCGGGTGTGGTGATGGTTTCAACCGGTTCGACCGCGCAGGCCATCGCCGACAGCAATGTCCCGGTCACAACTGTCGAGCAGCTCACAGGTTTTCCCGAGATCCTGCACGGCCGGGTCAAGACGTTGCACCCCAGGGTCCATGCCGGCCTGCTGGCGGATACCCGCATACCCGAGCATCTCTCGGCTATCGACGAGCTCGAGATCGAGCCGTTCGACCTCGTCGTGGTCAACCTGTACCCGTTCAGCGAGACGGTGGCATCGGGTGCGAGCGTGGATGAATGCGTTGAGCAGATCGACATCGGTGGTCCGTCGATGGTTCGTGCGGCCGCCAAGAATCATCCCAGCGTCGCAGTGGTGGTCGATCCGCACGACTACGGCTCTGCGCTGGCCGCCGTGCGTTCCGGCGGCTTCACCCTCGACGAACGGAAGCGGTTGGCATCGCTGGCGTTCCGGTGCACGGCGGAGTACGACGTGGCGGTGGCGTCCTGGATGGGCCGGGCAGTGGCGCCGGAAGGGTCGGGGCAGCCGGAACTGCCGCTTCCGCAGTGGTATGCCGGTACCTGGCGCCGTACTGCGGTGTTGCGCTACGGAGAGAATCCGCATCAGCAGGCCGCCCTCTACAGCGATGACACGGCGTGGCCCGGCCTGGCGCAGGCGCAGCAGTTGCACGGAAAAGAGATGTCCTACAACAACTTCACCGACGCGGACGCCGCATGGCGAGCGGCGTTCGACCATGAGGACATCTGCGTGGCGATCATCAAACACGCCAACCCGTGCGGGATTGCGATCTCGTCGGACTCGGTGGCCGACGCCCACCGCAAGGCACACGACTGCGACCCCCTGAGCGCCTTCGGCGGCGTGATCGCGACCAACAGTACGGTAACCGTCGAGATGGCCAAGGCTGTCGCAGGGATCTTCACCGAGGTGATCGTCGCACCGTCCTACGAAGACGGTGCGGTCGACGTCCTATCTGGAAAGAAGAACATCCGAGTTCTCGTCGCCTCGGAGCCGGTAGCCGGAGGGACCGAATTTCGTCACGTCAGCGGAGGTCTGCTGGTACAGGTCCGGGATGAATTGAACGCAGCCGGCGACGACCCCGCCAACTGGGCACTCGTCGCGGGAGAACCTGCCGACCCGCCGGCGCTTGCCGACTTGAAATTCGCGTGGCGAAGCTGCCGTGCGGTCAAGTCCAACGCCATCGTGGTGGCTCGGGACGGCGCCACCGTCGGCGTCGGCATGGGGCAGGTCAACCGGGTCGATGCGGCCCGGCTGGCCGTCGAACGCGGGGGCTCGCACCGCACGCGGGGAGCGGTCGCGGCTTCCGACGCGTTCTTCCCGTTCCCCGACGGGTTGGAGACGTTGGTCGCCGCCGGGGTGAAGGCGATCGTCCAGCCCGGCGGGTCGCTGCGCGACGATGCGGTCATCCAGGCCGCCGCCCAGGCCGGTGTCACGCTTTACCTCACCGGCGCACGGCATTTCGCGCACTGACCGGTGGAGTCCAACGAACGGATCCGTCGGCTGCTGCAGCGGTCGATACGGGTGCTCTCGCTGCGCACGATCGTCATTGCCGCCGAATTGGCGGTGATCGCCGTCGTCATCCTGATCGGCGCATGGGTTTGGTTCGGCATCACCAACGATCAGTACAACCAACTCGACCGACGGCTCGACTCGGTGAGCAGCCTCGGCGACCTGAGTGCGTTGCTGAGTACCGCGCAACCCGACGGCACGCCCGACGAGCAGCCCGCGGAGGGCAGTCTGGTTCGCACCGCCCGGGTGGCGGGACTGACCTTGTCGGTGCCGTCCGACGTTGTGCTGCCGCAACTGGAGAACGGCTATGCCAATACCACCATTGGCGGAGTCGAATACCGGGTCCGGACCTTCTCCGCCGGCCGGGCCTCGATAGCCCTCGGCGCGCCGGTGGCCGAAACCCAGCGCCGAATCAACGCGCTGCACAAGCGCGTCATCCTGATCTGCGGCAGCGTGATCGTCGGCACATTCGTGGTGGGCTGGCTCTTCTCGCTGGTGATGGTGAACCCGTTCCGGCTGTTGGCCCAGCAGGCCCGTGCAATCAATGCCCAGTCCAAGCCCGACGAGGTCCAAGTGCGCGGCGTGCGTGAGGCCGTGGAGATCGGCGACGCCGTCGAGGGCATGCTGGGCCGTATCGGGGACGAGCAGAAGCGCACCCGGGCGGCGCTGGAGTCGGCACGCGACTTCGCCGCCGCCGCCTCGCACGAGCTGCGCACCCCGCTGACCGCCCTGCGGACCAACCTGGAAGTTCTGTCCACCCTGGATCTGCCGCCCAGGCAGCGCAACGAGGTGATCGGTGACGTGATGCGGGCCCAGAACAGGATCGAGGCGACGCTGACGGCGCTGGAACGACTGGCTCAGGGCGAGTTGACCACCGTCGAGGACTTCGTTCCCGTCGACATCACCGAACTGCTCGACCGGGCCGCGCACGACGCGATGCGCAGCTATCCCAATCTGAAGGTGTCGCTGGCGTCGTCGACCGCCGTCCTGATGCTGGGGCTGCCCGCCGGGCTTCGGCTGGTGATCGACAACGCCATCGCCAACGGGGTCAGACACGGCGGAGCCACCGAGATCCTGCTTTCCGCCGACAGCTCGGCGGCCGGCGTGGAAATCACGGTCGACGACAACGGCATAGGTGTGCCGGCCGAGGAGCGTGCGGCGGTGTTCGAGCGGTTCACCCGGGGGTCGACCGCGGCGCGGTCGGGCTCCGGCCTTGGGCTCGCACTCGTCGCCCAACAGGCCGAATTGCACGGCGGCACGGCCGCTTTGGAAGCCAGTCCGTTGGGCGGCACGCGGTTGGTGGTACGCCTGCCCGGTGCACGTTAGGAATCCTTCTCCGGTTCGCTGCTGGCGAAGTCGCGCACGATAGGGTGCGCAGCCCATGCCGGGTGATGCGGACCGTCGTAGCGTGGACTGGTGACTTCACCCATCGATCTGCCCCGTACGGTCGGCGAGCTGCACGCCTCCGGGCATCGGGAGCGCGGGGTCAAACAGGAGATCCGCGAGAACCTCCTCGACCGCCTCGCCCGGGGCGACGACGTGTGGCCCGGGATCATCGGCTTTGAAGACAGCGTCCTACCGCAGCTGGAACGCGCGCTGATCGCCGGTCACGACTTTGTTCTGCTCGGTGAGCGCGGACAGGGCAAGACCCGGCTGCTGCGTTCCCTGACGGGCCTTCTCGACGAATGGACGCCGGTGATCGCCCGCGCCGAACTGGGCGAGCACCCCTACTCGCCGATCACCCCGGAGTCGATCCGGCGGGCGCAGGAATCAGGAGACGACCTGCCGATCGAGTGGCGCCACCGCAGCGAACGGTATACCGAGAAGCTGGCGACTCCGGACACCAGCGTCGCGGACCTGGTCGGAGACATCGACCCGATCAAGGTGGCCGAAGGCCGCAGCCTGGGTGATCCCGAGACGATCGCCTATGGGCTGATCCCGCGGGCGCACCGCGGCATCGTCGCTGTCAACGAGCTACCGGATCTGGCCGAACGCATTCAGGTGTCGATGCTCAACGTGATGGAGGAGCGCGACATCCAGGTTCGCGGCTACACGCTGCGGTTGCCGCTGGACGTGCTGGTGGTGGCCAGCGCCAACCCGGAGGATTACACCAACCGCGGCCGCATCATCACCCCGCTCAAGGACCGGTTCGGTGCCGAGATCCGCACCCACTACCCGCTGCAACTCGACGCCGAGGTCGACGTGATCGAGCAGGAAGCGCACCTGTGTGCCGAAGTGCCCGACTACCTGCTGCGGATCATTGCGCAATTCGCCCGCAATCTGCGTGAGTCGAACGCGGTGGATCAGCGCTCCGGGGTGTCGGCGCGGTTCGCGATCGCCGCCGCCGAGACGGTCGCGGCGTCCGCCCGGCACCGCGCCGCCGTTCTAGGTGAGCAGGATCCGGTGGCGCGGGTGGTCGACCTGGGCACCATCATCGACGTGCTGCGCGGAAAGCTCGAGTTCGAATCCGGGGAGGAGGGTCGCGAACAGGTGGTGCTCGAGCACCTGCTGCGCCGCGCCACGGCCGACACCGCGTCGCGCGTGCTGGGCGGCCTGGATGTCGGCACTTTGGTGGTTGCGGTCGAGGACGGCTCACCGGTCACCACCGGTGAGCGGGTGTCGGCCAAGGACGTGCTGGCTGCGCTGCCGGGCCTGCCGGTCATCGACGCCATCGCGAAGCGGATGCGCGCCGAGTCCGACGGTCAGCGTGCTGCCGCGGTGGAACTGGCACTGGAGGCCCTTTATCTGGCCAAGCGTATCGACAAGGTTTCCGGCCAGGGCGAAACTGTCTATGGCTGATCCGAGGGGTAATCCGCGGGAAAACCTTACCCGGTACTCCCGATACAGCGGTGGCCCCGACCCGTTGGCCCCCCCGATCGATCTGCGCGAGGCGTTGGAGCAGATCGGCCGCGACGTGATGGAGGGAGCGTCGCCCCAGCGGGCGCTGCGGGAGATGCTTCGGCGGGGAATGAAAAACATGCCCGGGTCCGACGGGCTGGCCGCGGAGGCCAACCGCCGCCGCAGGGAACTGTTGCAGCGAAACAACCTCGGCGGCACATTTCAGCAGATCAAGAAGCTGCTGGATGAAGCGGTGCTGGCCGAGCGCAAGGAACTGGCCCGCGCCCTCGACGACGACGCGCGGTTCTCCGAACTGCAACTGGATTCGCTGTCGCCGTCGCCGGCGAAGGCCATCCAGGAACTCTCCGAGTACGACTGGCGCTCGGCTCAGGGCCGTGCAAAATACGGGGAGATCACGGATCTGCTCGGCCGTGAAATGCTCGACCAACGCTTCGCCGGCATGAAGCAGGCACTGCAGAACGCCGGCAATGAGGACCGGCGGCGCGTCAACGAGATGCTCGACGACCTCAACGACTTACTCGACAAGCACGCCAAGGGACAAGACTCCGCCCAAGATTTCCAAGACTTCATGAGCAAGCACGGTGAGTTCTTCCCGGACAATCCGCGCAATGTCGACGAGCTGTTGGACTCCCTGGCCCGCCGTGCGGCTGCGGCGCAACGCTTCCGCAACTCGTTGTCGGCCGAACAGCGGGCTGAACTGGATGCGTTGGCGCAGAAGGCATTCGGGTCACCAGCGCTGATGAAGGCGCTCAGCCGGCTCGACGCGCACCTGCAGGCGGCCCGGCCCGGAGAGGACTGGACCGGCTCGCAGCGATTCCGCGGTGACGACCCGCTCGGGATGGGGGAGGGCACCCAGGCGCTTGCCGACATCGCCGAGCTGGAGCAATTGGCCGAGCAGCTCTCGCAGAGCTATGCCGGCGCCACGATGGACGATGTCGACCTGGACATGCTGGCACGTCAACTCGGCGACGAGGCTGCCGTCAATGCCCGCACCCTTGCCGAACTGGAACGGGCGCTGCTGGACCAGGGTTTCCTGGACCGCAGCTCCGACGGCCGGTGGCGGCTGTCTCCGAAGGCCATGCGCCAACTGGGCCAGGCCGCGCTGCGGGACGTGGCCCAGCAGCTGTCAGGACGGCGCGGGGATCGTGAGACGCGTCGCGCGGGGGCGGCCGGAGAGTCGACCGGCGCGACGCGGCCATGGGCGTTCGGGGACACCGAACCGTGGAACGTCACTCGCACGATGACGAATGCGGTGCTCCGCACCGCGGCGGCCCAGCGGCAGGTAGGGGAGGCGGGCGGGTGCGCGACGAACCCGGCGCTGCCGGTCCGAATCACCGTCGAGGACGTCGAGGTTTCGGAGACCGAGACCCGCAGCCAGGCCGCGGTGGCACTACTGGTCGACACGTCGTTCTCGATGGTCATGGAGAACCGCTGGTTGCCGATGAAGCGCACCGCGTTGGCGCTCAACCATTTGGTGAGCACGCGGTTCCGCTCGGATGCGTTGCAGATCATTGCCTTTGGCCGGTACGCCCGCACCGTGAGCGCTTCCGAACTGACGGGGCTGGAGGGCGTCTACGAGCAGGGCACGAATCTGCACCACGCGCTGGCCTTGGCCGCCCGCCACCTGCGCCGTCACTGCAGCGCCCAGCCGGTCGTGCTGATCGTCACCGACGGCGAGCCCACCGCTCATCTCGAGGATTTCGGTGTGTCCGGCGACGGTGCCGAAGTGTTCTTCTACTACCCGCCGCACCCGCGCACAATCGCATTCACCGTCAAAGGCTTCGACGAGGTCGCGCGGTTGGGCGCGCAGGTCACCATCTTCCGGTTGGGCGACGACCCGGGGCTGGCCCGTTTCATCGATCAGGTGGCCCGGCGCGTGCAGGGGCGAGTGGTGGTGCCCGATCTCGACGGTCTGGGCGCGGCTGTGGTGGGCGACTACCTCAAGGCGCGCCGGCGCCCTCGCTGAACGCCTTTGCGGTCACAAACTTCGACAATGGAGTTGGATGGTTGCGACCAACGGATGCGCCCGCTGCGCGGTGTTGGCGGCGCTACCGCCGGCGCTGCTTGCGTTTGATCGCGACTCCCCCCCACAACGAGAATCCCTTGATCGTGATGTTCGGGGCACCCGGAATTCCCGCCGAATCGACACTGTGGTCGAATCCGCCCATCACGCCGATTCCCTTGATCCGCACATTGACTTCCGGTGGCAAGAGGAAGGTCTGGCCGCCCATGATCGAGTACGCGCGAATCAGGACGTCAGGCGAGGTGAAGTCCGCATAGCGCAGATCAACGACACCGCCACCGCACAGCGTGACGGTCGTCAACTTGCGCGGCACATACCACCGGCCGCGCCGTTGGAACGCCGTCATGATCGCGAGCAGCACGGTAGACGGGGCAGGCTTGCACACCCCGCGGAGTGTGTTGGTGAAGCCGGGCAGGTCTGCCGACAATTGGTCGAGTTCGCGGTAGGTGTGTGCACCGTATGCCCTCACCAGTCGGCGCTCGTACTCGTCCACGTCGAGTCGGCCCTCGGCGGCGGCGTCGGTCAACAACTGAGCCGCCTGTATCCGGTCGGTGTCGGCGGCCTGAAAAGGCGAGTCGTGCGAAGCTGTCTCGCTCATCGGTATGGAGCCTACGACGATTGAGGTCAACCATCAAAGGTCAGTCCTGATCGGTGTTCTCGACGCCTACTTGTTGTGCCCATCGCGGCGATCGTTTCTGCAGAAACGCCAGCATTCCCTCGCGGGCGTCGGCAGAGACGAACAGCCGTGCCGAATCCTGTGTCAGCCGGTCGGCGTCGCGGTCGAACCCGGCAAGGATCGGCGCCGTGGTCAGTGCCTTCGAGGCCGCCAGGCCCTGCGGCGACCCCTTGCTCAGGGCATCGACGAGCTCGCCCAGCGCTGCCGCAACATCGTCGACGGCCATGGTCACCAACCCCACCTCCGCGGCCTCGGCCGCGGTGAACGTCTCACCGGTCAGGAAGTAGCGCCCGGCCGCACGCGCGGTCATCTTGGGCAGCAGCGTCAGCGAAATGATCGCCGGCGCCAGACCGATACGGGCCTCGGTGAGGGCGAAGGTGCTATTGGGCCCCGCGACGACGATGTCACACGCCCCGACGAGGCCCAGGCCGCCGGCGCGTACATGCCCGTCGACGACACCTATTACGGGCAACGGACACGCCACGACATCGCGCAGCAACGCCGTCAATTCACGCGCCCGTGCCGCGGCGAGCTCGGATGGTGAGCCGCCGGCGGCTTCGGAGAGGTCGGCACCCGCGCAGAACGTGCCTCCGGTGTGTCCGAGTACCACCATCCGCACCTGCGGGTCGGCGACCGCGTCCCGCAGGCCCTGGCGCAGCTGTGCCACCAACGCCGTCGACAATGCGTTGCGGTTGTGCGGAGAGTTCAGCTTCAGCTGGGCGGCCACTTTGATCCCGGCCCCGCCGGGGCCGCGGTATTCGACCAGGGTCGGCATCAGTACGACCGCGGCAAGCCGAGCGATGTCTGGGCGACGAAGTTCAGGATCATCTCCCGGCTGACGGGCGCGATGCGGGCCAGGCGAGACGCCGTGAGCGCAGAGGCGATGCCGTACTCCTTGGTCAGCCCGTTGCCCCCGAGGCACTGGACGGCCTGGTCGACCGCTCGCACGGAGGCTTCACCCGCGGCGTACTTGGCCATGTTGGCCGCCTCGGCGGCGCCGGCCTCGTTACCCGCGTCGTAGAGGACGGCGGCCTTCTGCATCATCAGCTTGGCCAATTCGACCTCGATGTAGTTGGTCGCCAACGGGTGTGAGATCCCCTGGTGCGCACCGATGGGCGTCTTCCATACCCGGCGGGTCTTGACATACTCGGTGGCCTTGTTGATGGCGAAGCGGCCCATCCCCACCGCGCTGGCCGCACCCATGATCCGTTCCGGGTTCAAGCCCGCGAACAACTGCGCGATCGCGGCATCCTCCGCGCCGACCAGCGCGTCGGCGGGCAGTCGCACATCATCGAGGAACACCTGGAACTGGAACTCCGGGCTGACCATCTCCATCGGGATTCGGGTGAAGCTGAATCCCGGTATCTCGGTAGGCACCACGAACAGTGCCGGCCGCAAGTTGCCCGTCTTCGTCTCTTCGGTGCGGCCGACGACCAGAACGGCCTGCGCCTGGTCCACGCCCGAGATGTACACCTTCTGCCCGGAGAGGATCCAGTCACTGCCGTCACGGCGTGCGGTGGTGGTGATCCGGTGCGAGTTTGATCCGGCATCGGGTTCGGTGATCGCGAACGCCATTGTGATCGAACCGTCGGCGATCCCGGGGACCCAGCGCCGCTTCTGCTGCTCGGTGCCGAACCTGGAGATGATGGTGCCGTTGATGGCGGGGGAGACCACCATCATCAACAGCGCCGAACCGGCCGCCGCCATCTCCTCCATCACCAGGGACAGCTCGTACATACCGGCGCCGCCGCCGCCGTACTCCTCGGGCAGATTCACCCCGATGAAGCCGAGCTTGCCTGCTTCCTCCCATAATTCGGTGGTGTGTTCCCCTGCGCGCGCCTTCTCCAGGTAGTAGTCCTGGCCGTAGTTGGCGGCCATCGCGGCGACGGCCTTGCGCAGCGCCTGCCGTTCTTCGCTTTCAAGGAAGCCGGTGTCGGTCATGTCTGTCCCTCTTGTCGCTCTGAATCCACTCGCGCCAGCACGGCACCCACGTCGACCTGTTGGCCCGGTTCGACGCTCAGATCGGCGAGGACACCGTCGGCCGGCGCGGTGATGGTGTGCTCCATCTTCATGGCTTCCATCCAGACCAGGGGTTGTCCCGCGGCCACCTTGTCCCCGAGTTGCGCGCCGAGGCGGATCACCAGGCCGGGCATCGGGGCCAGCAACGACCCCTCGGCGTGGGTGGACCCGGGTTCGGCGAATCGGGGTACAGCGGTGAACTCCACACTGCCCAGCGGGGAGTCGACGAACGCCCGGTCGCCGTACCGGGATACGTCGAAGGCCGTTTCCGCGTGCGCCGCATCGGCCAGCACCACCCGGGTCGGCTTCGCTGACACCAATCGCACACCGTCGTCGCCGGGCAGCACCGGTCCGGCACGGGTGAATCGGTATTCGACGTGCAGCTCCGCGCCGCCGGGACCGCGATATGACTTGACCTGGTTGGCGGAGGGCAGATTGCGCCACCCGCTCGGCATTCCCGCGAGGACCTTTGCGGTGCAACGGTTGTACTCGGCGTCGGCGAGCGCGGCTGCCAGCGCAGACATCCGGGTTGTCTGCTCGCCGGCCAGCGGTGCGGCCAGTCCAGCCAGGCCATGGGTATCGAAGAACGAGGTGTCCGTGGCCCCGTCCAGGAAGGCCGGATGACGCAGGACGTTGACTAGCAGGTCGCGGTTGGTGCGCACGCCGTGCAGGTGGGTTCGGGCGAGCGCGTCGGCCAGCAGCAGCGCCGCGTGCCCCCGTGTGGGGGCATATGAGATGACTTTGGCCAGCATGGGGTCGTAGTGGATCGACACCACCGAGCCGTCCACGATGCCGGAGTCCAGCCGCACCTCGGTGCTACCCGAACTCTCGAACGCCGAGCGTGCCGCCGGAACATCGAACCGGAGCACCGCGCCGGCCTGGGGCTGCCAGCGCTTCGCCGGATCCTCGGCGTACAACCGGGCCTCGATCGAATGTCCCCGCGCGGCGGGCGGTTCACCGACGAGACAGACCCCGTCGGCGACCCGGAGTTGCAGCTCGACCAGGTCCAGTCCGGTGGTGGCTTCGGTGACGGGGTGCTCCACCTGCAGGCGGGTGTTCATCTCGAGGAAGTAGAACTCGCCGTCATCGTCCGCGAGGAACTCGACGGTACCCGCGCCCGCATACCCGACGGCCCCGGCGGCCTGTCGTGCGGCCTCGAAAAGCCCGGCACGCATGCCCGGAATGCGTTCCACCAGAGGCGACGGCGCCTCTTCGATGATCTTCTGATGCCGACGCTGAATGGAGCATTCGCGTTCGCCGAGGGCCCAGACGGTGCCGTGGGCGTCGGCCATGATCTGCACCTCGACGTGGTGGCCCGTCGGCAGATAGCGCTCACAGAACACGGTCGGATCGCCGAACGCCGACTTGGCTTCGCGGCGCGCGGCTTCCACCTCGTCCGGCAGCTTCGCCAAGTCAAGCACCACACGCATGCCGCGTCCACCTCCACCGGCGGACGCCTTCACCAGCACGGGGAGTTGGTCCCGCGTAACGGTATCGGGATCGAGTTCGTCGAGCACCCGCACACCGGCCGCCGCCAGCATCTTCTTGGACCCGATCTTGGAACCCATCGCTTGGATGGCCTCCACCGGAGGGCCGATCCAGGTCCGCCCTGCCTCGATCACCGCCGCCGCGAAATCGGGGTTCTCCGAGAGGAATCCGTAGCCGGGATGAATGGCGTCGGCGCCGGCCGTTTTCGCCGCCGAGAGCACGGCGTCGATGTCGAGGTAGCCGTTCACGTCGTCGAGGCGTACCCGGGTGTCGGCCTCGGCGACATGCGCAGCGTTGGCGTCCGGGTCGGTGTAGACGGCGACGGTGCCCACACCGAGGCGTCGGCAGGTGGCGAACACCCGGCGTGCGATCTCACCACGGTTGGCGACGAGGACCTTGCGGATCATGTCGGCCTCACATCCGGAAGACGCCGAAGTTCGACGTTCCCTCGATCGCGCGATTGGCGATGGCCGACAAACATATGCCGAGCACGGTCCGGGTGTCGCGCGGGTCGATGACACCGTCGTCGTAGAGCATTCCGGACAACACCATGGGCAGCGATTCCGCTTCGATCTGCCCTTCGACAGCCGCCCGCATCGCGGCATCGGCTTCCTCGTCGAACCGTTGGCTGCGGGCTTCGGTGGCGGCCCGGTTGACGATCGACAGCACGCCCGCCAACTGTGCACCGCCCATCACCGAGGACTTGGCGCTGGGCCAGGCGAACAGGAATCGCGGATCATAGGCGCGGCCGCACATGCCGTAGTGGCCGGCGCCATAGGAGGCGCCGATCAGCAGCGAGATGTGGGGGACGGTCGAATTCGATACGGCGTTGATCATCATCGAGCCGTGCTTGATCATGCCGCCTTCCTCGTACGCCTTGCCCACCATGTAGCCGGTGGTGTTGTGCAGGAACAGCAGCGGCGTGTGGGAGCGGTTGGCAAGCTGGATGAACTGCGTCGCCTTCTGCGATTCCTCGCTGAACAGCACGCCGCGGGCGTTGGCGAGGATACCCAGCGGGTAGCCGTGCAGATCGGCCCAGCCGGTCACCAGTGATGCGCCGTACATCGGCTTGAACTCGTCGAATTCGGAACCGTCGACGATGCGGGCGATCACCTCGCGCGGATCGAACGGGATGCGCAGGTCGGCGGGCACGATGCCGACGAGTTCGTTCTCGTCGTACAACGGTGGGATCATCGGCTTGGGCGTCGGACCCTGTTTGCGCCAGTTCAGTCGGGCGACGATCCGGCGGCCGATTCGCAGTGCGTCGGCTTCGTCGACGGCGAAATAGTCGGCCAGACCCGAGGTGCGGGCATGCATTTCGGCCCCGCCGAGCGACTCGTCGTCGGACTCCTCGCCGGTGGCCATCTTCACCAGCGGCGGTCCGGCCAGGAACACCTTTGACCGCCCCTTGATCATGACGACGTGATCGGACATCCCGGGCACGTAGGCGCCGCCGGCGGTGGAGTTGCCGAACACCAGCGAAATGGTCGGGATACCCGCCGCCGAGAGCTGAGTCAGGTCGCGGAACAACTGACCGCCGGGAATGAAGATGTCCTTCTGCACGGTCAGGTCGGCGCCGCCGGACTCCACCAGTGAGATCAGCGGCAGCCGATTCTCCAGTGCGATCTTGCTGGCGCGAAAGCCCTTCCGCAGTGTCCATGGATTGCTGGTACCACCTTTGACCGTCGGGTCGTGGGCGTTGATCACGCATTCGACACCCTTGACGACGCCAACACCGGTCACCACGCTCGCACCGACCTGGTAGTGGGTGCCGTAGGCGGCGAGCGGGCTGAGTTCCAGGAACGGTGAATCGGGATCGAGCAGTAGTTCGATCCGTTCGCGTGCGGTCAGTTTGCCGCGCTCGTGGTGACGGCTGACGTACTTCTCGCCGCCGCCGGCCAGCGCTTTCGCATGTTCGGCGTCGATCTCCCCGAGCTTGACGGACATGGCGTCGGCCGCGTCGAGGTACGCCGGTGAACGACGGTCAAGCGTCGACTTCAAGGCCGTCATCGGTACCCCAGGGTCTTCGCGGCCAGGCCGGTGAGGGTTTCGGTGGTTCCGCCGCCGATGCCGAGGATGCGCATGTCGCGGTACTGGCGTTCGACCTCCGTTTCGGCTATGTAGCCCATGGCGCCGAACAGCTGGACAGTTTGGCCGGCCACCCATTCGCCGGCCTCGCACCACTGCACGGTCAGATCGAGGCAGCGCTGCGCACTCGAATAGTCGTCGACATGGGGCAGGATCTCGCGTTCGGTGAAACCGCGCACGGTCTTGCGGAGTTCGTCGCGCTCGGCGGTGCTCCACACGGTCACGGCAGCAACGCCTCCGGGATGTCGGTGCAGCGGCTGCGCAGCCATTCCCCGAGCCCTTTGGCCTGTGGGTCGAAGCGGGCCTGGTAGGCGACGCCCTGACCGAGGATGCCGTCGATGACGAAGTTGACCGCGCGCAGGTTGGGTAGCAGGTGGCGGGTAACGTCCAGGGCGGCGGCTTCGGGCATCAGTTCTCGGAGCTTGTCGACGGTCAGCGTGTGGGCCAGCCAGCGCCAGTGGTCGTCGGTGCGCACCCAAACCCCAACGTTGGCCGAACCACCCTTGTCGCCGCTGCGGGCCCCGGCGATCACACCCAGTGGCGCGCGGCGCGTCGGCGTCGACGGCAGAGGTTCGGGCAGCGATGGGTCATCGACGTCCCGCAGCGGCTGGGTCTGCGGGCATACGGCGATATCGACCCGGGTGCCGTCGGCGTGGACCGCGACATGGTCGACCTCGGCCGCATCGACGAAACCGGCCGTGAACACGCCGTAGACCTGCCCTTCGCCGGGGGGTGAGGTCACGTTGAAGCCGGGATAGCTGGCCAGCGCCAACTCGATGGCTGCCGAGGAAAATTGGCGGCCAACCTTCACGGGGTCGGGGTCGCGGACAACACAGTGCAGCAGGGCGCTGGCCGACTCTTCGGTCGCCGCATCCGGGTGGTCGGTGCGCGCCAGCCTCCACTGCAGTTCGGCGGGTTTGACGGGGAGGCGCGATTCGAGTTGGCGGCGCACCAGATCGGCCTTGGCCTCGATGTCCAAACCGGTGAGCACGAAGGTCATGGTGTTGCGGAAGCCGCCGATGCTGTTCAGCGACACCTTCAGCGCCGGTGGCGGCGGTTCGCCGCTCACGCCGCTGATGCGAACCCGGTCCGGACCGTGCTCGCTGAGCAAGGCGGTGTCGATACGGGCGGTGACGTCGGGGTTGGCGTAACGCGCGCCGGTGATCTCGTAGAGAAGTTGCGCGGTGACGGTTCCGGTACTGACCTCTCCGCCGGTGCCCGGATGCTTGGTGATGACCGACGAGCCGTCCTGGAAGATCTCGGCGAGCGGGAAGCCCGGATGGTCGACGGATCCGACCTCGGTGAAGAACGCGTAGTTGCCGCCGGTGGCCTGGGTGCCGCATTCGATCACGTGGCCGGCGACCACCGCCCCGGCGAGACGATCGAAGTCGGTTCGGCCCCACCCGAAGTGCGCGGCCGCCGGGCCGACGATGACGGAGGCGTCGGTCACCCGGCCGGTCACCACTACGTCGGCGCCGGAGTTGAGGCAATCCACGATGCCCCACGCGCCCAGGTAGGCATTGGCCGTGAGGGGCTTTCCGAATCCCAGTTGCACAGCTCTGGCCAGCAGGTCGTCACCTTCGACGTGAGCGACGTTCACCGCCAGGCCCAGCCGTTCAGCGAGGGCGCGCACCGCGGCTGCCAGGCCGGCGGGGTTGAGCCCACCCGCGTTGCTGACGATGCGCACGTTGTTCGCCCGTGCCAGGCCCAGGCACTCCTCGAGTTGGGTGAGAAAAGTCTTGGCGTATCCCCGGTCGGGGTCCTTCAAGCGGTCGCGCCCCAGAATCAGCATCGTCAGTTCGGCGAGGTAGTCGCCGGTGAGGAAGTCCAGATCACCGTCGGTGAGCATCTCCCGCATCGCTGACAGGCGGTCACCGTAGAAGCCCGAGCAGTTGCCAATGCGCACCACCGACGTCACGCGCGCTCCCGTCATGCAGCTATCCGCCAACCAACCGGTAGGTTACTGGGTACCAGCGGTACCGCGTCAAGAGCCGGTTCGCGAGTAGCCAGCCCGTCTTCCTTGCCCGCAGCCTCCTCCTGTGATCGGCCGGGAACGGGTGGGATGGTCCGGTGTGCGGCATCCAGCCTAAGTTCGGGCGATGGCTTGTCGGGCCGGATCCGCCCAGCCGGCCGGCGTTTTGGCCGCCGCGTGTGTCGCCGGTTATTCTGGGCGGCAACTGTCGCCGCCGGACGTCACCTTGCACGGCGGCGCCCTGATCGAGGAGATGCACGTCATGGCTGTGCCCAAGCGCCGGATGTCGCGCGCGAACACTCGTAGTCGGCGCGCGCAGTGGAAAGCCGAGGCTCCCGGTCTGGTCAGCGTCACCGTGGCCGGACGGCAGCATCGGGTGCCGCGGCGTCTGTTGAAGGCGGCCAGGCTCGGCTTGATCGACCTGGACAAGCGCTAGAACCGTCGACTCGGCGCGTATGTCCCGCGCGCCTCTCAGCCCGATCTCAGGCGTTGGGATAACACTGGTGGCCGTGCGGATTCTTGTGGTGGACGACGATCGTGCGGTTCGGGAATCGTTACGCAGGTCGCTGGCGTTCAACGGCTATTCGGTATCGCTGGCCGAGGACGGCGTTGAGGCTCTGAATGCGATCGCCACCGACCGCCCTGACGCAGTCGTGCTCGACGTCATGATGCCCAAACTCGACGGGCTGGAAGTCTGCCGGCAACTTCGCAGCATCGGCGACGACCTGCCGATTCTTGTGCTCACCGCCCGTGACTCGGTGTCGGAGCGGGTCGCCGGACTCGACGCCGGAGCCGACGACTACCTTCCCAAGCCATTTGCGCTGGAAGAACTGCTCGCCCGGATGCGGGCATTACTGCGCCGTACCGCCCCCGGCGACCAAGCCGAGTCGGTGGCCATGACTTTCGCGGATCTCACGCTCGACCCGGTGACCCGGGAAGTGACCCGTGGGACCAGGCAGATCAGCCTGACCCGCACCGAGTTCGCGCTGCTGGAGATGCTGATCGCAAATCCGCGACGCGTCCTCACACGCGGCCGCATCCTCGAAGAGGTTTGGGGTTTCGACTTCCCGACCTCCGGTAACGCGCTCGAGGTGTACGTGGGTTACCTGCGTCGTAAGACCGAGGCCGAAGGGGAGCCGCGGCTGATCCATACCGTGCGCGGGGTGGGTTACGTGCTGCGTGAGACACCCCCCTGATGTCGCTGTTCAGGCCCCGGCCGCAGCGGCGGGCGCCGCTGCGGCACGACAGCGTCGTTGTCGTTGCGGTGGCGGGTGATGCTGTTGGCGATGGCGATGGTGGCGATGGTGGTCGTGCTGGTCGCGACCGTTGTCTACGCCGTGGTGTACGCGGCTCTGCACGAGGACATCGACAAACAGCTGCAGAGCAGGGCCCAATTGCTGATCGCCAGCGGTTCGCTGTCGGCCGACCCGGGCAAGGCCATTGAGGGCAGCGCGTACTCCGACGTGAACGCGATGTTGATCATCCCGGGGCGGTCGATCTTCACCGCCAACCAGCCGGGGCAGACGCTGCCGATCGGCGAAACCGAGAAGGCCGTGATCCGCGGTGACCTCCTGATGTCCCGGCGGACCGCGATGAACCAGCGGGTGCAGGCGATTCATCTGCCGAACGACAGCACATTGCTGATCTCCAAGAGTCTGGCGCCCACCCAGGCTGTCATAACAAAGTTGCGCTGGGTGTTGTTGCTCGTCGGCGGGATCGGACTTGCCGTCGCCGCAGTCGCCGGCGGGATGGTGACACGTACCGGGTTACGCCCGGTTGCCCGCCTCACGGAGGCCGCGGAACGGGTTGCGCGGACCGACGACCTGCGGCCGATCCCGGTGTTCGGCAGTGACGAACTGGCGCGGTTGACCGAGGCGTTCAACATGATGTTGCGGACTCTCGCCGAATCGCGCGAGCGTCAGGCGCGGCTGGTCACAGACGCAGGCCATGAATTGCGGACTCCGCTGACATCCCTGCGAACCAACGTCGAACTGCTCATTGCGTCGATGGCGCCCGGCGCGCCGCGGATACCGGAGACGGAAATGTCCGACCTCCGCGCCGACGTGATCGGTCAGATCGAAGAATTGTCGACACTTGTCGGTGATCTGGTCGACCTGACCCGTGACGAGGGCGGCGGCGTGGTGCATGAGCAAGTGGACATGACCGAGGTGATCGATCGCTGTCTCGAGCGGGTTCGCCGGCGCCGCAACGACATCGAGTTCGACGTCGCGATCAGTCCGTGGCAGGTCTACGGGGACGCTGCCGGGTTGACGCGCGCGATTTTGAATCTGCTCGACAACGCCGCCAAGTGGAGTCCGCCGTTCGGGCGGGTCTCGGTGCGGCTGACCCCGGCCGACGAGTCCCACGCCGAACTGGTCGTGGCTGATCTTGGACCGGGAATACCCCCCCAGGAGCGACGACTGGTGTTCGAGCGCTTCTTTCGGTCGGCGGCCGCGCGCGCGATGCCGGGATCGGGACTGGGTCTGGCGATCGTGCGACAGGTCGTACAAAAACATGGCGGCGCTCTCCGCGTGGAGGACACCGTGGCCGGCGGTCAGCCACCCGGCACCTCGATCTACGTGTGGCTGCCCGGTCGCCGGGTTATTTCGCTCGTCGACGCCGGGCGACCGGACCACGGCGGTGGGCATTGAGAGGCCCGCACAAAGTCATCGTTGAAATGACAACGTCATCGTTGAAATGACTCAGTCATCGTTGAAATCGAGTGTTATCTCAGTGGATTCTCAGTCGATGAGGGCACACTGAGAACAAGGCTTCTTCGTCTGCCTGTTCTTCTGCCGCGGCTGGGCACATTGCTCGGCCGCCGACGATTTCAAAGGATGTGACACACCGGCATGACGAACGACCCGCGGTATTCACTGCGACCCCGAGGACACGGTGCGGAACCCAATCGCCCTGTGGCACCACAGTTTCCCGGCCAGTACCCCAACCCGGGCGGCAAACAGCCCTACGACTGGCGCTACGCGGTCCCATCGCCGCCCTACGACCCCTACCGGACGGCGTCGCCCCTGCCGCCGTTGGCGCCGCCGCCGTCGGCTCAAGGCGTCATCGAGCCCCGGAAGCGTTCGCGCGCAGGCCTGCTGGCCGCAGGTGCGGTGACGATTGCGGTGGTGTCGGCGGGCATCGGCGGCGGGGTGGCCACGCTTGCCAGGCCCGACGTGTCGGACTCGCACAGGCCGAGCATTTCGTCGGGCAGCGCGCCGAGCGTCCCCGCTGCGAATCTGTCGCCGGGGTCAGTCGAGCAGGTCGCCGCCAAGGTCGTGCCCAGCGTGGTCAAGCTGGAGACCGATCTGGGCCGCGCGAACGAAGAGGGCTCAGGCATCATCCTGTCCGCCGACGGATTGATCCTGACGAACAACCATGTGGTGGCGGTGGCAAAGGAGCCGGCCCCTGGCCCCGGCGGGCCTCCTGTCGGATCCGGCGAAGGCAAGCCGGTCACCACGGTGTCGTTCTCCGACGGTCGGACTGCGCCCTTCACAGTGGTTGGCACCGACCCCGCCAGCGACATCGCGGTGGTCAAGGCCCAGGGTGTGTCGGGCCTCACCCCGATCACCCTTGGCTCGTCGGCGAATCTGAGAGTCGGCCAGGACGTGGTGGCGATCGGCTCACCGCTGGGTCTTGAGGGCACCGTGACCACCGGCATCGTCAGTGCACTGAACCGCCCCGTGTCCACGGCAGGCGACTCGGCCAACCAGAACACGGTTCTGGATGCCATCCAGACCGACGCCGCGATAAACCCGGGCAACTCCGGCGGTGCGCTGGTGAACATGAACGGCGAACTGATAGGCATCAACTCGGCGATCGCGACGATGGGCGGGGACGCTCGGGACGCTCAGAGCGGGTCCATCGGGCTGGGCTTCGCGATTCCCATCGACCAGGCCAAACGCATCGCCGACGAGCTGGTCAGCAAGGGTTCGGCGTCACACGCATCATTGGGTGTCCAGGTCAGCAACGACCGGATGACCCATGGCGCCAAGATTGTCGACGTCACCCGGGGTGGACCGGCGGAAACCGCGGGCCTGCCTTCCGGTGTGGTCGTCACCAAAGTCGACGACAGACCAATCACCAGCTCGGATGCCCTGGTGGCGGCCGTACGATCCAAGGCGCCAGGTACCAAGGTTTCCCTGACCTACGTCGATGCCGCCGGCGGTAACCAACAGACGCTCGAGGTGACACTGGGGAAGGCGGCGCAATGACGACGTTTGCTTCGCCGTGGATGCCGCCCGGATATACGGTGAATCCCATGGAACAGCCTGTCGAACTGGTGGGTAGGGCGCTGGTGGTGGTTGTCGACGACCGCAGCGCGCATGGGGAAGCGGATCACAGCGGGCCGTTGGTCACCGAACTGCTCAGTGAAGCCGGCTTCCTGGTGGACGGCGTGGTCGTAGTGGCTGCCGACGAGATCGAGATCCGCAATGCCCTCAACACCGCCGTAATCGGCGGCGTCGACTTGGTGGTGTCTGTGGGCGGCACCGGTGTCACCCCGCGGGACGTCACTCCTGAAGCCACCCGCGAGATACTCGACCGTGAGTTGCTGGGCATCGCGGAGGCACTTCGTGCGTCCGCGTTGTCCGCGGGCATCATCGACGCCGGGCTCTCTCGCGGACTGGCCGGCATCTCCGGGAGCACCCTGGTGGTGAACATCGCAGGTTCGCGCTACGCGGTTCGCGACGGGATGGCGACGTTGTACCCGTTGGCCCGCCAGATCATCGGGCAGCTGTCCAGCTTGGAGATCTGACGGCGCTGTACAAACACTGTTCGTTGAACGGCCCTGGGGGCAGCTGTGTATATCCCGCAAACTGCTTTGGGTGTGCGACAGTGGAAATCGCTTGAACTGCGGAAACCAATGAAATTGTGATCTTTGTCATACAAAGGGACGGTTGTTGCGCGATGGGCGAAAGCAAACGGGCATCCAGTTAATCAGCAACACGCCACGGCATGTCTTCTCGGTGGGTGCGGCGCATCGATATCCGGGTGGGGTACGCGTTGGGGCGACACGCTCAGGATGGCTCCATCAGCGCATCTCGACACCTGGCGCCTGCCATGAAATTGCTGTTCATTCACGGTACGGGGCGCGGCGTGCGTGCTGGCAGTCCAGCGGGAGCGATGTGTGGGCCTTGCCGCCGAACCGCATGATGCGGTATCTTCGGGGGAGCGTCGCGCGGGCTGTGAGCAAGATCCAGCAAACTTTGATCATTCATGGTTCGGTCGTCGTGATGGAGATGCCCGCGTTGCTCCCCGGATGCCGCCCCGTTATGTTCCTCGTGTCATCAACGATGAGCAAAGCGTAAGAGCAGGGTGTGAGGGTGCTAATTTGGGTGCCTTGCCCCGTGTGAGGTGTCATCATGCCAAGCACGGACAATGAGATCGGTGAGCCTCGGATCACCGCCGACAGAGCTGGGGAGTAGATGAAGGTATTCAGTCGGGTGCTGGTGGCGCTCATCGCTGCTGTGGCGGCGCTGTTCGTCGGCTCGGGCACCTCTCATGCTGGCTTGGACAACGAGCTGAGCCTGGTTGACGGCAAGGGCCGCACCCTGACCATTCAACAGTGGGATACGTTCCTGAACGGCGTCTTCCCACTCGACCGCAACCGGCTGACCCGCGAGTGGTTCCACTCGGGCCGCGCCGTGTACAACGTGGCCGGCGAGGGTGCGGACAAATTCGAGGGTTCCCTGGAACTTGGCTACCAGGTGGGCTTCCCCTGGTCGCTGGGTGTGGGCATCAACTTCAGCTACACGACGCCGAACATCCTGCTCGACGACGCTGACATCTCGCCAGGGGGCTTCAACCCGCTGGGTTCGGTCATTACCCCGAACCTGTTCCCGGGCGTGTCGATCTCCTCTGACCTGGGCAACGGCCCGGGTATCCAGGAAGTTGCCACCTTCTCTGTTGATGTCGCAGGCCCCTCGGGCGCCGTTGCCGTCTCGAACGCGCACGGAACGGTCACCGGTGCCGCCGGTGGCGTATTACTGCGTCCGTTCGCTCGGCTGATCTCGCACGATGGCGACAGCGTGACGACCTATGGCGAAGCCTGGAACATGAACTGACATCGCTGACCAACGAAATCAGCCCCCGGCCAGGCCGGGGGCTGATTTCGTTGGTCAGCGATGCGCGCTATCGCCCTTCGTAGTCCTTCTGCGCCGAGCCGACGTGCTTCCCGGCAGATTCCCCGCCGGCCCCCTGCTGCAGCAGATCGCGGATTTCGGTCAACAGCGTCAACTCGGTTTCCTCCTCCTCCACCTTCTTGTCGAGTTCCTTGAGCTTCTTGTACGGAACGACGATCACGAAATATACGACCGCGGCGATGATCAGGAAGTTCAGCGCGGCGATCAGCACGGCGTTGAAGTCGATGTACACTTCGTCGCCGAGCGGAATCTTCAGGAAGCCGTACTCCTTGTCGGGGGTGGCACCGATGCGATCGATGAGCGGCTGGACCACGTGTTGGGTGAAGGCCGTCACCAATCCGGTGAATGCGGCGCCGATGACGACGGCCGTCGCAAGGTCAATGACGTTGCCGCGGGCGATGAACTCTCGAAACCCCTTCAGCATGGGGATTCACCTTTCTTTTTCGGGGAGTACCTGTGCGATAGCGAGGTTAGTCGCCACTACCGGAGATGTCGGTCCTGAGCACCAGGGCTTGACGCGACCGTAGGCGCAGTGAGACGCGCGGTTCGTGCTGTCTTGCGGCGAGGCAAGTTCGCGACGGATGCGCCGGATTCAGTGCAGCGTCAGCGTGATGGTCTGCACCAACGTCGCCCCGGCAACCAGGTTGGCCGCGGCAGACGGGAGCGCTACCAGCACGACCCGATCCCTGGCGGCCATGGCCGCCGTCTCCCGGGCCGATACCGAAACCACGACGGCATTGGTGGCGATCACCCGCGGCTGCGCGTCGGCACCCGACTCCGGTGCGCCCAGGATGTCTACGACATCTCCCGCGCGCACCAGGTTCGGGACAGCGCTGTCGGCGAGCTGCAGCGGCACGATGCGAGCATCGGGCCCCGCCGTGGATTGTGCGAGGCGCCCGCCGATGAGTCGGACATCGGTGATGACCTCGCCGCGGCGCACCGGACCTGCGACCGTGGCGCCGACCACGGCACCGGTATCGGATTGGGAACCGTCAGGAAGTGTTCCGGTGAGCCGACTTTCAAGCTGGACGTCTTCGGCGGTGAGCGCCACGCCGGGCCGCAGGTCGCGGGCGGCCACTACGGCCGGACTTCGCCCGCCGTGCGGGTCGGACCGGATGGCCAGTAGGGCCGCCAGAATCACCAGAGCGCCTGCCGCAACTCGGCGCGCGGCGACCGTGTGTACCCAGTCGGGCTGCAGTCCCTGGCGCAACCGGGTAAACGGTGTCGGGTTCAGTGACTCGGTTCGGCGCGGCACCATCCCGTCACGCTAAGGCGGACACAGGGTACTGAACGTTCGCACCGCTGAGTTGCCTGTGGAAAACTCGACTCGAGCCGCTGGCTACCTCTAGCTGGCGGCGGCCGTGGGTGTCGCCGTCGAGCCGGTGGTTTTGTCGCTGGAGCTGCTTCCGGCCTTGTCGCTGGAGTTGCTTCCGGCCTTGTCGGCCGTGCTGGACCCGGACTTCTCTCCGTTGCCGGATCCTGATGAGCTCGTACTGGCAGCCGCCGAACTCTTCGCCGACTCGCGGCTGTCTGTGCGGTAGAACCCGCTGCCCTTGAACACCACACCGACGGAGTTGAACAGCTTGCGAAGTCTGCCCGAGCACTTCGTGCAGGTGGTCAGGGCGTTGTCGGTGAACGTCTGGACTGCGTCGAAGCGATCGTCGCAATCGGTACACGCGTAGCTGTAAGTGGGCACGAAAACCTCCAAAAGGAGCAGGGCTTGTTTAGCACTCTACCGTCTCAAGTGCTAGAACCGCTATGTGGCGCGGGTCATTCCGCGAGGAGCTGGACTTCACGGGGCCGTCAGAACCTGCGTCCATGATCGCCGGTTAGAGGGTGACGAGGCCCTGACCCGGCGTCAGGGCGCCGGTCATCCGAACATCGTGTGGTTCGCCGGGCAGCTTGTCGACCAATTCGGCGTCGCGGACAACTGCCACCAGACGTGCCAGTGGATTCCGAAGCGGCAGGGATCGGTCGTAGAAGCCGGCGCCTCTGCCAAGCCTCACTCCGCTCCGGTCGACGGCCAGCGCCGGCACGATGATGACCTGTGCCTCTTGGAGAACGGCGGCGGGAAGCCGGGTGCCTCCGGGCTCAACCAGCCCATACCGGGCCCGCACCAGTTCTCCGCGCCGATATCGTCCCCACAGCAGCGGCAGTGGCGTCCCGTCGGCCGCGCTGGTCGCCAC
The DNA here is from genome assembly GCA_963846905.1 of uncultured Actinomycetota bacterium. Classification (GTDB taxonomy): domain Bacteria; phylum Actinomycetota; class Actinomycetes; order Mycobacteriales; family Mycobacteriaceae; genus Mycobacterium. The sequence goes on along the minus strand of CAWJYB010000044.1, from coordinate 67,729 downwards.
GGGAAGCAGAACCCGCGATGCGATGCGGTCCAGTGAGTCGAGCATCTCGACCGAGCCGGGTTCGGAGCCGACGGGAACGTACGCACACACGGTGCCGACGGGCAGTTCCCAGGCGAGGTCCCGGAGTCGGGATATCAGGGCCGCTGCTTCGGCATTTCGGACCTTTCGGGTAACATTTTTTCTCGCAGCGATTAGCTGGTGCCGCAAGTCGGCCTTTGCTGTGTTCACGAGGAGGAGAACAATGGCATCGGGAGTGAGAGGTCGTGGGTCAATGTGGACAAGGGGTCGTCGATGACGAGCGCGCAGGTAAGTATCCCGTACACGGCTATCGTGCCGGCGGCCGGTCTGGGTACCCGGTTTCTGCCAGCGACGAAAACCGTTCCTAAGGAACTTTTGCCCGTGGTCGATACGCCGGGTATTGAGTTGGTCGCTGCCGAAGCGGCCGAGGCGGGTGGCGGGCGGCTTGTGATCGTCACGTCGGAGGGCAAGGACAGCGTCGTCGCGCACTTCGTCGAGGACTTGGTGCTCGAGGGCACTCTGGAGGCCCGCGGCAAGCACTTGATGCTGGAAAAGGTCCGCCGGGCGCCGGCCCTCATCAAGGTCGAATCGGTCATCCAGGCCGAGCCGCTCGGCCTGGGACATGCGGTGCTGTGTGTCGAGCCCATTCTCGCTCCGGACGAAGATGCGGTGGCGGTGCTGCTCCCTGACGATCTGGTTCTACCGACTGGTGTGCTGGAGACGATGTCGAAAGTACGCGCCAAACGTGGCGGTTCGGTGTTGTGCGCCATCGAGGTGCCCCCCGACGAGATTAGCGCCTATGGCGTGTTCGATGTCGAGATCGTTCCGGACGCCGTAAACCCCAACGTGCTGCGCGTGCGCGGCATGGTGGAGAAGCCGCACGTCGACGATGCTCCCTCGCTGTACGCGGCAGCGGGACGCTATGTCTTGGACAGGGCGATCTTCGACGCGCTCAAGCGGGTCGAGCGTGGTGTCGGGGGCGAGATTCAACTCACCGACGCGATTGCACTGTTGATCCATGAAGGGCATCCTGTCCACGTTGTGGTGCATCGCGGCTCTCGACACGACCTGGGAAATCCCGGTGGTTACCTCAAGGCTGCGGTTGACTTTGCGTTGGAACGCGATGACTACGGTGCGGATCTGCGCCGTTGGTTGATCGCGCGATTGGGTCTGGCCGAGCAGTAAGCTGGCGTCGGTCCCGGCAGATGCGCCGATCGGGCCCTTTGACGGCAGAAAGGCGCAGTGTGCGTTCGGTGGAAGAGCAGCAGGCCCGCGTGCAGGCGGCGGCCGTGGCCCCGAGACCGGTGCGCGTGGCGATTGCGGAGGCCCAGGGCCTCTTGTGCGCCGAAGAGGTGGTGACCGAACGGCCGCTTCCCGGATTCGATCAGGCCGCGATCGACGGTTACGCGGTGCGCAGCGTGGACGTACTTGCTTCCGGTGCGCGCGTCCAAGAGTCCGACAGCGAGCTGAGCCTGCCCGTGATCAGTTCGATTGAAGCGGGCGCCCGCACACCGACCCGTTTGCAGCCCAAGCAGGCCGTCCGGGTCCAGACCGGCGCGCCGATGCCCACCCTTGCCGACGCCGTGCTTCCGCTGCGGTGGACCGATGGAGGCCAGTCGCGAGTGAAGGTCCTGCGGGGCGTGCGCTCGGGCGCCTACGTCCGCCGGACTGGTGACGATGTGCAGCCGGGGGATGTGGCGGTGCGTGCCGGAACGGTCATCGGGGCCGCCCAGGTCGGACTCCTCGCCGCCGTGGGACGTGAACGTGTGCTGGTCCATCCCCGTCCGCGGTTGTCGGTGCTGAGCGTGGGCGGTGAACTCGTCGACGTCTCGCGCACACCGGGCAATGGTCAGGTCTACGACGTCAACTCCTACGCTCTGGCTGCGGCCGGTCGTGACGCAGGTGCCCAGGTGAACCGCGTCGGCATCGTCGACAGTGACCCGAAGAAGCTGCGGGAAGCGGTCGAAGGCCAGCTCAGTCGGGCCGAGGCTGTGGTTATTGCCGGAGCGGTCGGCGGAGTCGCGGCCGAAGGGGTGCGAAGAGTGTTGTCGGACCTCGGCGAGATGGAGGTCACCAGGATCGCGATGCATCCCGGTTCGGTTCAGGGCTTCGGCCAGCTCGGCGCGGATCGGGTGCCGGTCTTCTTGCTTCCGGCGAATCCCGTCAGCGCGCTGGTGGTGTTCGAGGTCATGGTGCGACCGCTGATCCGGCTCTCACTGGGCAAACGTCAGCCCATGCGGCGAATCGTCGAGGCGCGCACGCTGGCGCCGATCTCCTCGGTTTCCGGGCGCAAAGGATTTCTGCGCGGTCAGTTGATGCGTGATCAGGACACCGGGGAGTACCTGGTCCAGGCGCTCGGGGGTGCACCAGGCGCGGCGTCGCACTTGCTGGCGACACTGGCCGAAGCGAACTGCCTGGTGATCGTTCCCAGCGACGCAGAACAGATCCGGACCGGCGAGACCGTCGACGTCGCGTTCCTTGCCCAGCGCGGCTGAGTTCGCGTGAATCTGGGGCGTGGCGGTGGCGCGCATCCGGGCTGGCCGATGACGGTTGGGCCGCTGCGCGTCGCTGCGGGGAATGTGCGACTGCGTCCGGTGCGGATGCGTGATGCCGGCCAGTGGAGCCGCATCCGCCTGGCTGACCGGGAGCTCCTGGAGCCGTGGGAGCCGAGCGTTCAGCGCGATTGGGATGCACGGCACACCGTTGCATCGTGGCCATCGGTGTGCGCCCACGTGAGGGCAGAAGCCCGCCGGGGACGGATGCTCCCGTTCGCGATCGAGGTCGACGGACAATTCCGCGGTCAGCTAACTGTTGGCAATATCACCCATGGCCCGCTCCGCTCGGCCTGGATCGGCTATTGGGTGGACAGTTCGGTGACGGGCAGGGGAGTGGCCACCGCCGCAGTCGCGCTCGGGCTCGACCACTGCTTCGGGCCGGTCATGCTGCACCGGATTGAGGCCACGGTTCGGCCGGAAAACGCTGCCAGCCGAAAAGTGCTGGCCAAAGTGGGATTCCGTGAGGAGGGCAGGTTGCTTCGCTATCTGGACGTCTGCGGCGCCTGGTGCGATCACTTGCTGGTTGCGTTGACGATTGAGGAAGTCCGGGATTCTGTTTCGGCGAGCTTGGTCCGAGCGGGTCGCGCCGACTGGTCCTAGCCGTCTGCGGGCGCTCATCGACGCCTGAACGTGTTATCAATGTGACAATTGTGACGTTTGGTGCTTGTATGGATTGAATTACAGATGTGTAATTGTACTCGGCGCGTCGCCCCGATTGCGCTGGTCACCGGACTTAGCCTTATGGGGAAAGGAGCAGGCCGACATGCCAAGCATCCCCCAGTCGTTGCTCTGGATCTCGCTCGTCATCCTGTGGTTGTTCGTGCTGGTGCCGATGCTCATCAACAAGCGCGACACCGTGCGCCGCACCAGTGACGTCGCGTTGGCAACGCGTGTACTCAACAGCGGCCGGGCATCGCGACTGTTCAAGCGCGGCGGCCCGGCAGCCGGCCATCGCAGCGACCCTGACTGGCGGCCCGAGGTCGACACCGATCATTTCGACGACGAGGAGACGGGACCCGTAGTCGTAACCAGCAAACCGTCGCGGACGCGGTCGGTGGCCGTGGTGCCCTCGGCTACCGCGGATGTGGGACCCGATTACCTCGACGTCGACATCGTCGACGAAAATTCCGGCGCCCTGCCGGTCGGCGAAGCAATGGCCGCCGAGGCCAAACGCGAGGAGTCACCTGTGGCATCACCCGCTCCCGGAACGGGATCGAAGGAAACGCCGACGTCCGCCGATCCGGTCGGCGAAGCCGCAGACGGGCCCGAGTTGCCGGACGGCGAGGCCGTGCCTCCGCTAACCGGCTCCGACGGGGGCGCCGACGAGTACGAGTACATCGACGACACTTCGGGCCTGGAAATCGAAGCGGACGAGCCCGTGATCCGGGTGCCCCGGTCGAACCGTTACTCGACGAAGCGGGCGGCCGAAGTCAGTGCGCGCAAGTACAGGTTCAGGATGCGCCTGCTGGTCACGATGGCCGTGCTGCTGGTCGGTTCGGCGGCGGCCGCCTTCCTTTTGACGCCCTCGGCTTGGTACGTATGCGCCACGCTCGCCGCTGTCACCCTGCTGTATCTGGCCTATCTGCGTCGCCAGACGCGTATCGAGGAACGGCTTCGGCGGCGGCGTATGCAGCGGATGGCGCGCTCCCGGCTGGGTGTGGAGAACACCGAAGACCGCGATCTCGACGTGGTACCGGCCCGGTTACGGAGGCCGGGTGCCGCGGTGCTGGAGATCGACGACGAAGACCCCGTGTTCGAGCACCTGGACCACGTGGCGTTCGCCCGGGAATTCGATCTTCCGCGCGCGGCGGGTCAGTGACAGCCGTTTCCGGTCAACCGTGCTCTGCTGGTAGCCTGCTACCGACCAAGGGGCTATGGCGCAGTTGGTAGCGCGACTCGTTCGCATCGAGTAGGTCAGGGGTTCGAATCCCCTTAGCTCCACGTTTCGGGCACTCGGTGTTCTCGCTCGCAAGTTCGGCCCTGGGCTATTTCGTCGTGGCTCGCCCTCCTCGCGAGCAGCCCGATGACAAGAAACCCATCATCCGTTCGCGCCGTTGATCACCGGTGTGTCGATCGTGCCCTTGTCGACACCCCACATTGTGGCGATGGCCCGGTATTCGCCGGTCTGGATCAGGTGCTCCAGCGCCTGCCGCAGCGATTCAGCCAGCGGCGAGCCTTTGGCCACCGGCCAGCCGTACGCCGCAGTATGGAACACGTCGCCGGCGGGCTCGAGTTCGCCCCCACTCAGCTTGACCGCGAACCCGGTCACCGGCGAGTCGGCTGACATGGCATCGACCTTGCCGGCGAGCAACGCCGCGGTGACAGCGTCTTGTCCCGAGTAGACGACCGTGTCAATCGGCGGTAATCCCGCGGCCACACACACATCGCTTTTGGCCGGTATCACCGTTGTCGCGTGCAGGGAACCTTCCGCGGCGCCCACTGTGCGCCCGCAGGCGGCATCGGGGTCGATTTTGGACCCGGTCCGTTGCGCCCACAATGTTCCCGCCTTGAAATAGGTCACGAAGTCGATCAACGACTCCCGTTCCTTTGTGTCGGTCACCGACGACATTCCGACGTTGAACTTCCCCTCCTGGACCGTGGGGATGATGCTCTCGAACTCGGTCTCGCGGTAATCGGGCGTCAGTCCGAGCGTTCTTGCCACTGCATTCATCAGATCGACGTCGAAGCCGACGAGCTGCCCTTCGGAATTCTTGAATTCGTTCGGTGCGTAAGGCACCTTGACGCCGATTACCAGCCGGCCCGTTGCCCTGATGTCGTCGGGCACGGTTGCCGCGATCGACGGAACAACGCCGAGCGGCGCGGCCACGGAGGGACCGGCCGCGGTGGAAGTAGGCACGGCGGAGTTCCGGTGACGCACGACAGCGGCAGCTGCCACAGCGGACACGCCAAGAGCCAAAACCGCCAGGATCGTGGGCACAACCACGGACCACCGCACCTTGCGTTTCCGTCGCGCATGCTTGGGCCCGGCAACCTTCGACCACACCGTCGGCTCCCCGGCGCCAACTTGCCGGCCGGCGGCCTCAAGCTGGTGCTCGAGAGCGCGAGCAAAGTCAAGGCAGCGGCTGTAGCGATCCTCAGGGGATTTGGCGAGGGCTTTGGCGAACACTGGTCCGAGCACCGAGAGCTCCGGCATGCGAGCATCGATGGCCGGGGGCGGAGCGGTCAGGTGCTGGCTGATGACCACGGCGGGGTTGGAATGCTCAAAGGGAGGTGAGCCGGTCAACAGATGAAAAGCGGTTGACGCCAGCGCGTATTGATCGGCCCGGCCGTCGAGTGGGTTACCCATGAGCTGCTCAGGCGCGGCGTAGGAGATGGTGCCCACCGTCATGTTGGTGGCGGTGAGGGTGCCGGGGTCGTCGGCCCGGCGGGCAATGCCGAAGTCGCTGAGCAGCGCCCTGGTTGGTTTGGAATTAGATTGTGCGACAAGGATGTTCGCTGGCTTGACGTCGCGGTGGAACATCTGGTTGTCGTGCGCGTAATCCAGCGCCTCCGCCACCCCGGTCACAATTCTCACGACTTCGCCCGGTGGCAGGCCCTGGGGGTTCTCCTGTAGGAGTCGGGCGGCGTCAGTGCCGTCCACGTAGTCCATGGAGATCCATAGTTGGCCGTTGAATTCGCCACGATCATGCAGTGCCACGATGTGCGGATGCCAGAGCGCCGCGACGATGGTGGCTTCCCGGTCGAACCGCTCCCGGTACCCGCGGTCATGTGTCAGCTCAGCCGGCAGCACCTTCAGCGCTTCGCGTCGCGGCAACCTCGGGTGCTGGACGAGGTACACTTCCCCCATTCCGCCGGATCCCAGCAAATGCAGGATTGTGTATCCAGCAACGATTTCACCTTCAGCTAGCGGCATCGTCCGTGCTTTCAATTCTGGCCGTGCACACCCTCGCGGGCGGGGCCTTCATCGGTACCGTCATGTGCTGTACGGTAGACGCGATGCCGGCAAGCGTCGACACGAGGTGGTGGCTTGACCGCAGGAGATCCCAGGAGATCGGTTGTAGGTCGCTTCACCGATTCCACGAAACCGGTCGCGACTCCGAGGTCCGCACCTGCGACAGCAGGTGACACGCGCGGACGATGACGGCAAGCGCTCGGGGCATTGTTCGGTGCGGCACGCTGTTCGGTCGTTACCCGCTGTCGCCAGGTGCGCTGCGGGGGATAGCGCGGCAGTGCTTGGGGTTTTGTGCATGAGGCGTTCGGAGGGCGGCGACGTGGCCGGATGGGTAACCGAGCGTGCCGTCGAGCTGGCCGATCTCACGGTTTTCGCGGACTGCTTCGCCGCGGACCTCTACCCGTTGGCCGCGATGCTCGAGCCGTTGGACGCCAACACCGGCGACGTACTGATGCGCCAGGGCGCCCCTTCCCACTCCTTCCTGATTATCGGCAGCGGCAGTGCGGTTGTTCGGCGCGACGGTGGTGAGCAGGACTCGGTGGAGATTCCCGTCGGCGCAGGAAAGATCGTCGGTGAGATCGGTATGCTGCGGCACGCCCCGCGGGTCGCCGACGTCATCGCCGCCGAGGAGCTGTCCGGCTGGGTCGGGGGCGATGACGCGTTCGATCGGCTGATCGAGTTGCCCGGGGTGTTGGCGGCCTTGGTGCGCACTGCGCGACAGCGGCTTGCCGCGTTCGTCGTCCCCATTGCGTTCAGCCTTCGCGACGGCACCGGCCTGTTCCTGCGGCCGGTGCTACCCGGTGATGGCGTGCGTGCCAAGAACGGGCCGGTGGAGTTTTCCAGCGAGACAATCTTCCGGCGCTTCATGACTTTTCGTGAACCCACACAGGCGTTGATGGACTACCTCTTCGAAGTCGACTACACGAATCACTTCGTATGGGTGGTGGTCGATGCCGACGAGGGCAACGTCGTTGCCGACGCACGTCTCGTGCGTGACGAGCACGACCAGAAGGTTGCCGAGATAGGGTTGATCGTGGGCGACGAGTACCAGGGCAGGGGACTCGGGTCGTTTCTGATCAGGGCGCTCGTGGCGGCCGCGCATGCCGGTGGCGTCGAGAAGTTCACCGCGCGCGTCCTCTCCGATAACCATCCGATGCTGACGTGTCCAGACCACCCCTGAGCAAGGACACCACGCTGTGCATATCGCTGGCGGGGCGGCCAAGCAACATCGGAACGCGTTTCCACAACTATCTGTACGAACAGCTCGGAATCGACTTCTTTTACAAGGCATTCACCACCACCGATATCGCGGCTGCGATGGCCGGGGTGCGCGCCCTCGGTATCCGCGGCTGTTCTGTCTCGATGCCCTTCAAGCAGGACGTGCTTGGACTCGTCGACAAGGTCGAGCAGTCGGCGTTGGCGATCCAGTCGGTCAACACCGTGGTCAACGACCACGGCGCGCTCACCGCGTCCAACACCGACTACATCGCGGTGCAACGCCTCATCGCCGACTACCGGCTCGATCCCGGCCGCACTGTGCTGCTTTACGGCAGTGGTGGCATGGCGAGTGCGGTTGGTTCGGCGTTCCGCGACAACGGCTTTCGCGACGGAACCGTCGTGGCGCGCAACGAGGTCAGCGGTCCGGCGCTGGCTGAGCGGCTCGGCTACCACTGGCGTCCGCACGTCGGCGGTGCGGCGGCCTCGATCTTGGTAAACGTGACGCCCGTAGGTATGGCAGGTGGCCCCGGGGAACATGACTGCCCGTTTCACTTCGAAACCGTGGCGCTGGCCGAGACGGTCTTGGATGTGGTGGCACTTCCCTCGGAGACCCCGCTCATCGCCGCCGCCCGCGATGCCGGCAAGCAGGTGATCGGCGGTGCCGAGGTGATCGCACTTCAGGCCGCCGAACAGTTCGAGCGCTACACCGGGGTACGGCCGGCACCCGACCTCATCGCGGCGGCGGCCGCGTATTCGCGGTCCTGACGCGGACCGGCAAACCACGCAGGACTATGCGCGGTGGGCTCATGGCGTGATTTTGGTTTCCTTGTCGATGTCGCTGGTCGCCTGCATCATGGGCCCGATATCGCTTTCGAGGCCGTCGGCGGTCAGTTGCAGAACGAACAATGCGTCCCCTTCCGGTATCACGACTGTCTTCTGCGCGATCAGCCGCATGTTGCCATCCTTGGTGTAACCGCCGCCGGCCTGTTTGGACTTGAAGCCGGCGAGAGTGCCGTCGTAGAAGTCGCCCATCAGGCGGAAGCCCGCGATGTTCTGGAGTTCGGCGGGTGCCAGTTGCAGGATACGGGCGGGGTCGGCGTGTCCAGTCAACTTGAAGAGGGCTGCTTTGATTCGTGGCGGATCCGACGGGTTGACGGGCTTGCTCTGAACCAGGCCGCCATACGGCGCGTCGGCGCTCTCCCCGACGCGGGTCCAGCCTTCGGGCGTCGGCAGGTCGATGACTGGCCCCGGGTCGCCGCGGTGCACTGCCGTCTTGTCGATGTTGTTCTCCTTGAGGTAGGAGTCAAGCGTCTGGTCCCCACCCGGCTGTGGCGCGGACGACGGTTCTGGGGATCCCGCTTGTGATGGGGCTGCCGTGACCTCAACCGGGGAAGTGGCCGATTGCTCCACTTTGTCTGTCGGACCCTGGTCTGTCGGACCCTGGTCTGCGGCGCACCCGGTAAGGGCCAGTCCGAAGGCCAGTACCGACGCGATTCCCGTCCGGGCCGCTGCCGTGGCGTTCTTCATCCGGGGGGCTCCTCACTGTGGTACGCGTCTCGGTGCCGTGTCGTGGCCGCTGCATCCCGCGGGTTCGGATTGCACCAGACGACACTATCGAACCGCACAGCACCGCAGGCTGTACCGCTGATTAGGGTTTGCCTGGAATGTCGGTCCAGGTGCAGGGGGGACAGCCCTGTCGTGAATCGGGCAAGCTGGTCAGATTTTGCTCACGTTGTTGCTCCGCATCGTGCAAAATGGAGCTAACTGCGGATTCAACGCTCGCTGTATACTCCGCAGCGTTCGCCGGCAGCGGTCTGGGCGGTGAAGGACATTGCTTTGGGGAGTGGTGGCGTATGCGTCGTCCGGTTCGTTCGCTGGTTGTCATCACGTTCGTCATCTCCTGCGTAGTGGCGTTCGGATGGTCATCGCCGTTGGCCGCCCTGGTACAACTCCTCGGTACGACGGCGCTCGTCATGGGCGGCACCCAGCATCCGCTCGTCGACCCGTCGCTCAGATTGCCCGATGTGTTTGATTCAGGCAGCTACGGATTTTCCGAAACCGGGCTGTCGGATAGCCAGGGGCGGCCGGCCGGATACGTCGCGGCTGCGCTGACCAAGTACGTCGCACCCGCGGGATTGCCCGATGAGCCCGACAACGTGATGGCAGTCTGGACACCCGAGGAGTTCTGGCCGACGTACGGGTCACAGAAGTTCGACGCGTCGGTTCGCACCGGAGTGGCGAACCTTGACCGATGCGTGCACGGTGAAGCCTGTATCGCCCACGTCTACCCCGACGGACAATCCGGTCCCGCCGACACCTTCACGGTGTTCGCGTACTCGCAGAGCGCGCGGATCGCCTCGCTGGAGAAGGGGAAACTCATCGAGGAATTCCGGGCCGGCGAGGGCGAGACGTCTCAGCAGGTTACATTCGTGATGATCGGAAATCCCAACCGCGGAAACGGGGGAATCCTGCAACGGTTCGACGGCTTGTACATTCCGATCCTCGATGTCACATTCGACGGTGCCAGCCCGACCGACGGGCCGGTTGTGGATGGCGAGTACCTGTACCCGACCGTCGATGTCGTCCGTCAATACGACGGCTGGGGGGACTTTCCGGTCTACGCGCTCAACTTGCTCGCCGACGTGAACGCCGTGGCCGGGATCGTCTATCTGCACGGTGACTATTTCGTTGGGACGGACGTCAATCCCGTTGCCGGGCAACCGTACCTGTACCAGGCCCAAGTCGGGGACACCAACTACTACATGCTTGCGACCAAGAGGCTGCCGGTACTGCTTCCGCTGGCCTCCATCGGTGTGCCCGATCCCATTTTGACTGCCCTCGATGCGCCGCTTCGTGTGCTCGTCGAAATGGGGTACGAGCGCGAAGTTTCGCCGGGTACCCCGGCCACGATAAAACTGGTAAGGCTGGCTGACCCCGGCGCCGACCTGCTGCATCTGGCAGTCGCGACGGTGACGGGTCTCGACGACGGCCTCGCCGAAGCCGCGAACGACCCGGACTTTCGGCCCTTCCGCACCGAACCGGCAGTGAGCACCTTCGGTGTGGGCGGCCCTGTGCTTCCCGAAACAGCCGAGCCGGTCGCACCGACCGGGCCGGCCGTCGAGTCCCCGGCGCCCGGAGACTGCATTGAGCACGAAACTCACACGCAGAGATTCAACTTGTTCGACCGCAGGTCCGAGTCGGAAGCCGCCGCGGCGGTGAGGGGCGCACAGGTGCCGGCGCCGGCCACCGATGAGCAGAAGTCGGAGGTCGGCGAACCGAAGCACTGGCCGCGTGCGCTCAGAGTTCACGCGCGCGGTGAGCGCGCCATCTCCCTGACCACTGGGCCCGCAAGCGAACCCGGGGGCGAACCTGATTCGCCGAAGTCCGCCGACGCGGGTGCGGCGCCGGGCAAAGTAAAGCGGGGCCCTCGATTCGGCGGCGATCGGCAAACCGCCGCGGCAGACGCCGACGGCAGCCGGAATCTCGGTCACGCGCTTCTCAAACGCCAGTCCGAATCCGGCTCGACAGCCCCGAAGCTCACCGGGCCCAGGCACCGGGCAGTATCCGACCGCGACAGTGGCGGTAGAAGGTCTCGTTCGGCCGCGTCGTCGGCGGATGGAGCAGGCGCGGAAGGCTGAACCTGCTGGCGTGCCCGGCGAGCCGCACGCGTCGAGCCCGGATCCGGGGACTCGACCGCAGACCGCCACGGCCGAGAAATCCCGGAGTGCCGGCCCGGACGTGGTATCAACAGCTGTGCGTCGTCTGACGCTTGGGATGGGTGCGGTTGCGCTGGCCGTCGGTTGTGCACGGCCGGCAAGCAACGATGTGCAGCGGCCGTCCGCTCGCGACCTACCGCAACCCGTTGCGTCATCGGCGCCGGGCGCGGTCCGGATCGACCCGAACCGCGTCAACCGGGTCCGCGGCGCGCTGCCGCCCGGGTATGAAGCCGGATCGGCCGAGGACGTCACTTCGCCCGCCGGATACTGGGGATTTCGAGCGCGGTGGACCGCCGAGCCGCAGCGGTGCGAGTTGCTTGTCAGCACCCGTGAGCCGCGCGGTGCCGCCCGCGGGCTGTCGGCGTCGGGCCCGGGCGGAATCCTGTACGTCGCGGTCGTCGCGCAACCGGAACCCGTGGTCGATTCCTCGCTGTTGGGCGACTGTTCCAGCTGGACGATGAGTAGCGAGCATTCGTCGGCCGCCGTCCGGCTCGGCGATGCGCCACAGATCGAGCATGCACGGACGACAGGGATGACGGCGACAATCCGGACCGTCGTCGAGTCCGGCACGGAAACCACCTCCACAGCACACACCTATTGCGCATACGCGGATGGCCACCTGGTGTTCGTCGTATTGGTAACCGATCCAGGCGCCGTGGCGGCGCCGCTGGCCCCGCAGTTCGCCGCCGACCTGCTGGTGAAGTCGGTTGCGGCGCTGCGGGCATGAGTCGGTAGATTGCCCACGTGCGCAAACCCACGATCTTCATCGCGGCGGTGTGCGCCGCCGCGATGGCGGCGTGTTCGTCTGGTGATGCCGACCAACCGAGGGCCGATATCGGCAAAGTGGCTGAGGTCAAATCGTCCTTCGGCCCGGAGTTCAAAGTGACGGATGTGCCGACTACGGGCATCGATCCCAAACTCCTGGCGGCGGCGGCGCAGCAACTGCCGGACGGGCTGAAGGTGGATCCCGCTGACTGTGTGAAGTTCGCCGAAGGTCCGCAGATACCCGCCGACCTCAAGGGCAACATGGCCGCCGTTTCCGCTGAGGGCGCCGGTAACCGCTTCATCACCATCGCGCTGGAGACTTCCCGGCCGCTGCCCGTGATGGAACCGGGTGCGCACTGCAAGAAGGTTTCGGTCGAGGGCGGTGCGCTGCGAGGGGTGGTCGAACTCGTTTCCGCACCCCACATCGAGGGCGTGCAGACGCAGGCCGCGCGCCGCGTTCTGCAGGCGACCATCGACGGCAAGCCGCAAACGGGCGAGATATACACCTACCGCGCGATCTTCGGTACCTACCAGGTGATCGTGACGGCAAACCCGCTGGTTGCCCCGGACAAACCCCCGGTCGCGGTGGACACCGGGCGGGCGGAGCGTCTGCTGACGTCTGCAGTCGCCGCGATCAGGCAGAACGATTAGCTCAACGCACGTCACGTGGCCGGAACTGGATGCTGATCCGCGGCCCGGTTGGCTTCGTGGTCTTCGGCACCGCATGCTCCCAGGTGCGCTGGCATGAGCCGCCCATCACCAGCAGGTCGCCGTGGCGGTGCAGAACACGAAGCGATCGGCCCCCGCCGCGGGGTCTGAGCGCAAAGGTTCGCGTAGCACCCAAGCCGATGATCGCCACCATCGTGTCCTCGGTGCTGCTGCGGCCAATCGTGTCGCCGTGCCAGGCGACGCTGTCGTGACCGTCGCGGTAGAGGCATAATCCCGCGGTCGTGAATGTTTCGCCGAGCTCATCCGCGTAGGTCTCGTCGAGACGGTGCAGGATGGTCCGCAATGCAGGGTGCGGGGCGGGCTCGCGGATCAAGTCGTGGAAGCTCACCAGGCGGGGCACGTCGAGCACGCGGTCGTACATCTGGCGTCGTTCCGCGCGCCAGGGCACCGAGGCGACGAGTTCGTCGAACAGCACCGCCGATTCCTGGGGATTCCCGAGCCAGCCCGCCCGTACGTCAATCCAGGCGCCGTCGGACAATTGGCGCCGTTCGGTGTGGTCGAACAACGAAGCCTGCACCGCCAGTGTCACACTCGACAGTATCGCACAGACGTTCGACAAATGGTTTCGCCGGGCGTCGTTGCCCTGGCGTTTCGCCGTGTTCGAAGAACGGCCCACGGCGATCACCCGCGCTACGGTGCTTGCTGTGGTTGGCGTTCTGGGGTCCGACTCGGAGGTCGGAAGACTTCGGGTGGTGATCCTGCATCGGCCCGCAGAGGAGTTGCAGCGGGTCACCCCGCGCGATGGCGACAAGCTGTTGTTCGACCGCCTCCCGTGGGTGTCGCGGGCTCAAGAGGAGCACGACGCGTTCGCCGGCGGTCCTGCGGGCCCGAGGCGTGGAGGTGCTCCTGCTCGCCGACCTGGTCACCGAGGCGCTGCGCAGCGGGGCGGCGCGTATGCACGGCATCGCAGCCGCGGTCGATACGCGGCGGCTCGGCACGCCACTGGCGCAGGAGCTCTCGGTGTATCTGCGCACGCTGGACGCTCCGGCGCTGGCGCAGGTGCTGATCGCCGGAATGGCGTTCACCGAATTGCCGCTGGCCGGTAGCGAGTCGTCCTTGGTGCGCCGCATGCATCACGGCGGTGACTTCGTCATCGAGCCCTTGCCGAACCTGCTGTTCGTTCGAGACTCGTCATTCTGGATCGGGCCGCGGGTGGCGATCACGTGCCTGTCGATGCCCGGCCGACTGCGGGAGACCTCGTTGACCGACCTCGTGTACGCCCACCATCCGCGGTTCCTCGGCGTGCGGCGGGCCTATGAATCCCGGTCCGCACCGATCGAGGGTGGGGACGTATTGCTGCTGGCTGCGGGCGTGGTAGCGGTCGGGGTCGGGGATCGGACCACACCCGCGGGCGCGGACGCACTGGCGCGCAGTCTGTTTGACGACGGGTTGGCGCACACCGTGCTGGCTGTACCGACCGCGCAGGGACGGCCGCAGCAACATCTGGACACGGTGTGCACGATGGTCGACGCCGAAACAGTGGTGATGTCCCCTGAAATGGCCGGGTCGTTGACGGCATTCACGATTCGGCGGGGACATGGCGCCGTCACGATCGCCGACGAGCAGCCGTTCGTGCGAGCTGCCGCCGATGCGATGGGCATCGACCGGCTGAGGGTGATCGACACCGGGCTCGACGCACTCACCGCGGGGCATGAGCAGTGGGACGACGCCAACAACGTTCTCGCGTTGGCACCCGGCGTCGTCGTCAGCTTCGAACGAAACGCCCGAACCAATGCCCGGCTGGAGGATTCCGGTATCGAGGTTGTCCGGATCCCGGGATCGGAATTGGGTACCGGCCGTGGCGGACCGCGGGGTATGTCGTGTCCGGCCGGGCGCGACCCGTTGTGACCGTTGCAGCACGGAGCCTCGTCGCCCGGAAGGCGGGGGCAGCAGGTCAGCGCCAGCTCGGCAGCCAGATCTCCATGTTCCAGGTCCCCTGGGAGATCGGCATGCCGGTGAGCACCGGGAACAACCACGCGAAGTTGGTCACGACCAGGGCGGCATAGCAGCAGACCACGATCACCCCCAGCTGCCGGCGTTCGGGACCCCGGTCGGGTCTGTAGAGGATGTCCCCGCAGATCAACGCGATCGCCATGACCATGAACGGCGCCATCGCTATGGCGTAGAAGAAGTACATCTGCCGATCGATGTCGGCGAACCACGGCAGCCAGCCTGCGCAGTAGCCGACCAACACCACGGCGTAGCGCCAGTCCCGCCGGACAACCGCCCGCCATCCCGCATAGACCAGCACTGGCACCGCGAGCCACCACATCGCGGGTGTGCCCACCAGCATCACGGCCTTGACGCACGAGGCGGCACCGCATCCGGGGACATCCTGCTGATCGATCGCGTACAGCACCGGCCGGATGGACATCGGCCAAGTCCACGGTTTGGATTCCCACGGGTGGTGGTTACCGGCCGAATTGGTCAGTCCGGAATGGAAATCGTAGGCCTTGGCGGTGTAATGCCACAGCGACCGGATCGCGTCCGGAGGTTGATACCAGGCGCGTTCGCCGATCGAATGGCCCACCTCGTAGCGGTCGACGGCCGTCTCCGAGGCGAACCACATCGAATAGGACGCCACGTAAACGCCGAACGGAATCAGCAACAGCGTGTAGAGGGCCGGGCCGACATCCCGGCGGATCGTGCCCAGCCAGGGCCTCGGCACCCGGTACTGGCGCCGGGCCGTGACATCGAACGCCACCGACATCACGCCGAAGAACAGCACGAAGTACAGCCCGGACCATTTTGTCGCGCAAGCCAGTCCGAGCAGGACCCCGGCCCCGAACCGCCACCAGCGAACGCCCAGCCGTGGACCCCACACCGTCGCGCTGATCCGGCCGTCGAGCAGAGCGTTGTGCATCAGTGCGCGCACCTGGTCCCGGTCGACGATCAGAGCGCCGAAGGCGGCGACGATGAAGAACGTCTGGATGCCGTCGAGCAGCGCCGTGCGTGAGGCCACGAAGGTCACGGCGTCGCTGGTCAACAGCACGCCGGCGATCCCGCCGACCAGCGTCGAGCGGCTGATCCGGCGCACGGTCCTCGCCACCACGGCAACCATCACCACACCCAGCAGCGCTCCGCTGAATCGCCACCCCAGGCCGTTGTAGCCGAAGATCGCCTCGCCGGCCGCGATCAATTGCTTGCCGACCGGCGGATGGACCACCAGCCCGAACCCCGGGTTGTCCTCCACGCCGCCGTTGAACAGCATTTGCCAGGCTTGGGGCGCATAGTGCTTTTCGTCGAAGATCGGCGTGCCGGCGTCGGTCGGCGACTGGAGGTTGATGAAGCGCGTCACCGCTGCCAGCACGGTGACGACAGCGGTCATTACCCAGCCCTGCAAGCGGTCGACCGGCCCGAAGTCCGCGACAGGGACGAGCGGGCCCGGGCTGACCATGGGTACGGCGCGCTCCGGAAGCACGGCAGTGGGAGCGGTCATCAGCAACGATCGTAGGCTGTGCCGTATGAGTGACGGCCGACTGTTGCTGGCCGCCACCCCGCTGGGGTGCTCCGACGACGCCTCCACCCGGTTGGCCGTCGCGCTGGAGACGGCCGATGTGGTCGCGGCGGAGGATACCCGGCGGGCGCGGTTCCTGGCGCAAGCTCTGGGCGTGCGGATCGGGGGACGGGTTGTCAGCCTGTTCGACCAGAACGAGGCGACGCGGGTCCCGGCGCTGGTCGAGGAGCTGCGGGCGGGCGCAGTCGTGCTCGCACTGACCGACGCGGGGATGCCGTCGGTCAGTGATCCCGGCTACCGCCTGGTGATGGCCTGTATCGAGGCAGGGTTGCCGTTGACCTGCCTGCCGGGACCGTCGGCGGTGACCACGGCACTGGCGGTGTCCGGCTTGCCGTCCGATCGGTTCTGCTTCGAGGGTTTCGCGCCCCGTAAGCGAGCGGCCCGGCGCCATTGGCTGGCCGCGCTGGCCGCCGAACCGCGCACCTGCGTGTTCTTCGAATCGCCGAGAAGACTCGCCGACTGCCTGCGCGACGCGGTCGACGAACTCGGCGGCGACCGCCATGCCGCGGTCTGCCGGGAGCTGACCAAGACCCACGAGGAGGTGCTGCGCGGAACGCTGGCCGAACTGGCCGAGTGGGCCGCCGTCGGGGTGCTGGGTGAGATCACGGTAGTGCTCGGAGGCTCCGTCCCACGGGCCGATCTGGACAGCCTGGTGGTGCGGGTGCAGGCGCTGACCGCCGACGGGATGCGGGTCAAGGATGCGTGCGCTCAGGTGATCGCCGCCAATCCCGGCGCGCCGTCGCGACGCGAACTCTACGACGCGGTGGTGCGCGCGGGCAGTGAGCGTTAGGCCGCCCGCGCCGGTTTCAGGCCACCGCTACGCGAATCGGGCTCCGCGCCGATATTTATCCAGTGGGAACGGTCGGCGCATATATCGGCTGATCGTGGCGAGCGCTGCAGCTGAGCCCCACGATGGCGGCCGCCTTGTGCATGCACTCCTGCCATTCGACGTCCGGTTCGGAGTCGGCGGTGATGCCGCCGCCCACCCCGAGGACCGCGCCGCCGGAGGAGTCGAACTCCACCGTGCGGATCGCGACGTTGAGTTCGGCGCCGGCGACCGGGGAGGCCAACCCGACTGTCCCGCAATAAACTCCGCGCGGTTGCGGCTCCCACTGTGAAAGTAGTTGGCGTGCACGATGTTTGGGCGTTCCGGTGACCGATGCCGGCGGGAAGGTGGCCTCCAGTATCTCGCACATCGGTAAGCCCAGGTCCACCCGGGCCGACACGGTCGACACCAGGTGCCACACACCGGGTGCGGGCTTGATGGCGAGCAGTTCAGGCACCGTGACCGACCCGTTGACCGCCACCCGGCCGAGGTCGTTTCGCACCAGATCGACGATCATGATGTTCTCGGCGACATCCTTGACCGAGGCCCGCAGCACGGCCGGGTCGGCGTGCGCCGGCAGGGTTCCCTTGATCGGGCTCGATGTCAGCGTCGTGCCCTTGCGCCGCAGGAACAGCTCGGGCGACAACGATGCCACCGCGCCCCAGCTCCCGGCCAGGTAAGCGCCGCGGGCCGGCCCGGTTGCCGCGACGGCGTCGGCGAAGAAATCCAGCGTCGACCCGGTGAGCAGACCGGTGAACTGCGTGCACACACAAGCCTGGTACACCTCCCCGGCCGCGATGGCCTCCAGGCAGGCCAGCACCCCGGCCAGTTGCGCGGTGCGGTCGGGTGAGGTCCAGTCGATGTGCCAGGTGCGCGGCCGGCCGGCAGTATCGATCGCGGTTCGTAGCCAGTCGGGCATCGCTGCGCCGGTGAGGGATTCGTGCCACCACACCCCTTCGGCGTCGCAGCGCAGGACGGAGTCGGTCCAGCCCCCGGCCGCTCGCGGTACCCGGGAACCCGCGCCGTCCGGGTAGGACAGGTAGCCGAACCAGCCGCCGCCGACGGCTCCCTGCGGCCACGAGCGCGCGCAGAAGTCCGCCGTCAGCGGCGTGTCGGCGGACCAACACGCACGCTCGGCGGAATTGTGGACCGCCAGACTCGGGGCGATCACGGCCCTCGAGCCGAACCATTCACCGGTCAGCGCCGCCGGCGGCGGCAGGCCCAACCCATCCGCGGCCGCACCGAGGGCGCGGACCACCCCGGCGGGGCTGCCGAGCGTGCCGAGCCGGTCGATGCGCATCGCATCAGCTTGGCAGATCGCGCTCCTACCGGCTCAGCTGACGGGGCAGCCAGCACACCGGTCAGCTTGTCCGGGTTTCGCATCGCGTAGAAATTGCTGATCAGGCCCTCTCGCACCTCAACGCTTACCACCCCCTCGAGATGATCCCCGAGGTAGAGCACCAGCGCCGGTGCGTTGTTGTACAACGCCGGCTCGACGCGCCCCTCGGGGCCGGCCAGTTTGATCAGACCAAGAATCAGCTTGGCGACCTTCCCGGCCCCGGCGACCGGTCGCCGGGCCGCGCTGACCTTGCCGTCGCTGTCGGCGGTCCACACCACATCCGGTGCCAGCAGCGCCATCAGCTGCTCCATGTCGCCGGTGGCCGCGGCGGCGAAGAACCGCGCCGTGATCTCGATCGACTGTTGCCGGTCGACCGGCCCGAA
The DNA here is from genome assembly GCA_963846905.1 of uncultured Actinomycetota bacterium. Taxonomy (GTDB): domain Bacteria; phylum Actinomycetota; class Actinomycetes; order Mycobacteriales; family Mycobacteriaceae; genus Mycobacterium. The sequence continues at coordinate 48,750 of CAWJYB010000044.1, read as the reverse complement.
CCGCGGCCTGCGGGCCTGCACGTGGGAGCGCGCCCGGTGCGCGATCTGGCGCACCGCCGGCGCGGATTTCCCCACCGCCGCGGCGATATCGCCGTACTCGAAGCCGAAGACCTCGCGTAGTACGAACACCGCGCGCTCGTCGGGACCCAGCGTCTCCAGCACGACCATCATCGCCATCGACACCGACTCGGCCAGCACGACGTCGGCCGACGCGTCGCGCCCGTCGAGCAGCAACGGTTCCGGCAGCCACGGGCCGACGTATTCCTCACGGCGACGGGTCGCCGCGCGCACCGCGTTGAGTGACTGCCGGGTGACCAGCTGGGCCAGGTAGGCCCTGGTGTCCCGCACCGTCGACAGGTCCACCTCGGCCCATCGCAGGTAGCTATCCTGCAGAACGTCGTCGGATTCGGTTGCGCTGCCGAGTATTTCGTAGGCGATGGTGAACAGTAGCGGCCGCAGCGCGGTGAACCGCTCGGCGTGCACGTTCATCGGGCCATCACCGCCGACTCTTGAGTCAACCGCCTACGGCGCCAACCACCCTTCAGCCAGCGGTACGAGCCGGGCCGGCGGGCCTCCATGCGCAGGAACGACACCGTCGCCCGGCACACCTGCTCCTTGACCAGTGCGCCGGCCCGACCGCCGAGGTACATCGAGCGCGGCCCGTCGTCGGCGTGGGTGAGTTGCATCGTGCCCGCGGTGCGACCCAGGCTGATGCACTGCCCGGTGAACGCCTGGCTCAGCCGGGGGGGCTCGATGCCGGCGATGCGTGCCAGCACCGTCTGTGCGGCCTGGGCCCCCATCGGCATGGCCGCCTGGCAGCTCATCCGCAGCGGCAGATCGGACGGACAGGCCGCATCTCCGGCAGCGACAATGCGCGGGTCGTCGACGCTGGTCAGTGTTTCGTCGGTGCGCAGCCGGCCCTGGGCGTCGGTGCTCAGCCCGCTGGCGGCAGCCAGACCGGGCACCGCGAAGCCCGCGGTCCACACCGTCACAGCGCTGAGCAGTCGGCGCCCATCGGCCAGCGTCACCGCATCGGCGGCCACGGAGGCGACCCGGGTCGGTACGACGGTGACGCCCAGACGCCCCAGCCGCCTGGCCACCGAGCGGCGCCCCGGGGGTGCCAGCGACGGCGCCAGCACGTCGCCGACCAGGGTGACGGCCCGGCCCGCCTCGGCGAACTCGGCGGCTGCCTCGATCCCGGTCAGTCCACCGCCGACCACGACCACCGGTTCGGCCGGCGGGACCTCGGCCATCCGTTCGCGCAGTCGTAGTGCCTGCTCCAATTCGGCCAGCGGATAAGCGAATTCGGCGGCACCCGGGGCGCCCTCGGGCACTGCGCCGGTGCTGCCGACCGCGTAGATCAGGTAGTCGTAGTCCAGTGCGGCACCGGAGCGCAGGTGGATCCGGCGGGCGAGGGCATCGATGCGCCGGGCGGCGTCGACCACCAACCGTACTTCGGCGCCGAGCACGTGCCCGTAGTCCTGCGTCCCGGTGGAAGTACCGGTGATCAATTGGTGCAGCCGGATCCGCTCGACGAACGCCGGGCGGGGGTTGACCAGGGTGACGGCCGCCGCGGACTGCAACCTGTTCGCGGCCAGGACCCCGGCATAACCCCCGCCGATGACGACGACGCGGGTGCTGTTCTCGGCCATGGGTGTCTCCTTTGTTTCGAGGGGCGTGCCCTTCAGACACCGCCGGACGCAGGGCTGTGACAGCGTCGTGCGGAATATGGCTCAGATCACACCGAGAGCAGCCATGCCCTCCAATTTGAGGTGCAGGCTGTCTTTTTCCATCCCGATCTGACTCACTCCGACTGATACCGCGGGAACACCCCGACGGGTTCGGGTAGAGCGGTGCCCGGTGTCAGGCGAATCTCCAGGGTGCTGAAATCGCGTTGCGCGGCGGGCTGACCCAGCAGATCGAGCAGCTTGGCCGCCGATGCCGGCATCACCGGCTGGACCAACAAGGCTGCGATGCGCACCACCTCCAGTGTGGTGTAGAGCACGGTCCCGAACCGTTGTTGATCGCCGGGGTCAGCCGACTTGCGCAGCACCCATGGCTTCTGCGCGGAGAAGTAGCGGTTGGCCGCGCCGAGCATCAACCAGATCGCTTCCAGTGCCAGATGCATCGATTGGTTGTCGAAGTGCCGGCGGGCCTGGTCCAGGAGCCCATCGGCGTGGTTGAGCAGGGCGTCGTCCTCGGCGGTGAAGGCCTCGGGCCGCGGCACCACCCCGTCGAGGTTCTTGGCCACCATCGACAGCGACCGCTGCGCCAGGTTGCCCAGTTCGTTGGCCAGATCGGCGTTGATCCGGCCGATGATCGCCTCCTCGCTGTAGCTGCCGTCCTGACCGAAGGGCACTTCACGGAGGAAGAAGTAGCGCACCTGGTCGACACCGAACGCGTTCACCAGGACGATGGGATCGACGACGTTGCCCACCGACTTGCTCATCTTCTCGCCGCGGTTCAGAACGAACCCGTGTACGAAGACCCGGCGCGGCAACTCGATTCCGGCCGACATCAGAAACGCCGGCCAGTACACGGTGTGGAACCTGATGATGTCCTTGCCGATCATGTGCAGATCGGCAGGCCAGTAGCGCCGGAAGGACGCCGTCGAGGTGTCTGGAAAGCCGACCCCGGTCAGGTAGTTGGTCAGCGCGTCCACCCAGACGTACATGACGTGGTCGGGGTGGTCGGGTACCGGCACACCCCAGTCGAACGTCGTCCTCGAGATCGAGAAGTCGTTGAGGCCGCCTGAGACGAAACTGACCACCTCGTTGCGCCGCACATCCGGGCCGATGAATTCCGGGTGCGCCTCGTAGTGGGCGAGCAGCTTGTCGGTGTATGCCGACAGCCGGAAGAAGTAGGTCTGCTCCTCCGTCCACGTCACCGGGGCGCCGGTGTCGATGGCCACCCGCACACCGTCGTCGCCTACACGTGTCTCGGCCTCGGTGAAGTACGCCTCGTCGCGCACGGAGTACCAGCCCGAGTAGGTGTCCAGGTAGATGTCTCCCGCCGCAGCCATCCGTTCCCAGATCGCCTTGGAGGCCGTGAAATGGTCGGCGTCCGATGTGCGGATGAACCGGTCGAAGGAGATGTCCAGCTTCTCCTGCATACGCTCGAACACATCGGAGTTCCGGCGGGCCAACTCGGCGGTCGGCACACCGAGCGCTTCCGCGGTTTGGGCCATCTTGAGCCCGTGCACGTCGGTGCCGGTCAGGAACCGCACGTCGAACCCGTCAAGGCGTTTGAAGCGCGCGATGGCGTCGGTGGCGATGTACTCGTAGGCGTGCCCGACGTGCGGGGCGCCATTGGGATAGGCGATCGCCGTGGTGATGTAGTAAGGCTGGCTCATCAGGGCTACAACCTTATTGTGTGCCGGTGAGCTCCAAACGGCCGCCGCCACCGCTGCCCCAACCGCTGGCACCCTTGATCGACGCGCATACGCATCTGGATGCATGCGGTGCTGTCGATGCCGACGACGTGCGGGTGATCGTCGACCGGGCAGCTGCCGTCGGCGTGCGGGCTGTGGTGACGATCGCCGACGACCTGGCCGCTGCGCAGTGGGCGACCCGGGCCGCCGAGTGGGATCCCCGGGTGTACGCGGCGGTGGCCTTGCACCCCACCCGGGCCGACGCGCTGGACGAGGATTCCCGTGTCGTGCTGGAGACGCTCGCGAGACACCCACGCGTCGTTGCGATCGGCGAGACCGGCATCGACCTCTACTGGCCGGGCAAACTTGACGGTTGTGCCGGACCCGCCTCGCAGCGCGAGGCCTTCGCGTGGCATATCGACCTGGCCAAGCGCATCGGAAAGCCGTTGATGATCCACAACCGCGATGCAGACGCCGAGGTGCTGGACGTCCTGCGTGCCGAGGGCGCGCCGGAGACGGTTATCTTCCATTGCTTCTCCTCCGGACCGGAGACGGCACGCGCCTGCGTCGACGCCGGGTGGATGCTGAGTCTGTCGGGATCCGTCAGCTTCAAGAACGCCGGCGAGCTGCGGGAAGCCGCGGCCCTGATACCGGTTGAGCACCTCCTGGTGGAGACGGACGCGCCTTTTTTGACCCCACACCCGTATCGTGGGGCGCCGAATGAACCGTATTGCTTGCCCTATACCGTCCGTGCGTTCGCCGAACTGACCGGACATGACGCCGAGGAGATCGCGAGAGGCACCACAGCAAACTCTCAACGCGTCTACGGTTTGCAATTTCACGCGGACTTGCAATAAGCAATAGGGGATTTCGGACCCCCAAACGGACGCTGTGAGCCGGACGTAGGAGTTGCTTCGGCGAGTCCAGTTCGTTACCGTCTCGTGATTAACCGGGCCCGCAAGGGCCATTGCCAAAGTAAGTGACCATGGAAAACCAGCTATGCCAGCTATGAAAGTATTGACCAGACTCCACCAATCGCGGTCGCGGCTGCTCCGCGCCGTGGTTGCGGCGACACTCGTCACACTGACCTTTGCGGGCGGCCAGGCGCTAGCCGCGCACAAGTCGGTCACCCTCAGTGTCGACGGGTCGTCACTGCAGGTCGCGACGATGAAGTCCCGGGTGATCGATGTGGTCCGGGAAAACGGCTTCGGAGTCAACGATCGCGACGACCTCTATCCCGCCGGCGATCAACCCGTCCACGACGGCGAGACGATCGTCCTGCGCCGCAGCCGTCTGTTACAGATCTCGCTGGACGGTCAGGGCAGTAGGCAGGTATGGACCACCGCGTCGACGGTGGACGAGGCCCTTGCCGAGTTGGCGATGACCGACACCGCACCTGCCGCGGCATCGCGCGGCACCCGGTTGCCCCTCGCCGGTATGGCGCTTCCCGTGGTCAGCGCAAAGACCGTCCAGATTGACGACGGCGGGGTGGTACGAACGGTCCATCTGGCCGCTCCCACCGTGGCGGCAATACTCGCCGCTGCCGGTTCGCCCCTCGAGCAGCGTGACCTTGTGGTGCCGGCCGCTTCCACACCCGTCGTCGCCGGTATGAACATCCAGGTCACTCGCATCCGGATGCACAAGGTCACCGAGCGGTTGCCGCTCGAACCTCATGCCCAGCGTGTCGAGGACCCGGCGCTGAACATGAGCCGCCAGGTCGTCGATGATCCAGGAACCCCGGGAACGCAGGACCTGACGTTTGCCATTGTGGCCGTCAACGGCTTCGAACAGGGCCGCCTGCCGGTGGCCAACACGGTCATCGCACCGGCTCGTGATTCGGTACTACGGGTAGGAGCGAAGCCCGGCACAGAGGTGCCCCCGGTTACCGACGGCGGCGCCTGGGATGCGCTGGCATCCTGTGAATCAGGTGGCAACTGGGCGATAAATACCGGTAATGGCTATTACGGCGGTGTTCAATTCGACCAGAACACGTGGGAACGTCAGGGCGGACTGAGGTATGCTTCACGTGCCGACATGGCAACCCGTGAAGAACAGATCGCCATCGCGGAGGTGACGCGGGTGCGCCAGGGGTGGGGAGCGTGGCCAGTGTGTAGCGTAAGGACGGGTGCATCCTGACAATCCGGTTGCTCGGTCGTACCGAGATCAGAAATTTGGCAAAAGAACTCGAGTTCAGGCCACGTAAGTCGCTGGGTCAGCACTTCGTGCACGACGCGAACACGGTGCGGCGTGTGGTGTCGGCGGCCGGTGTCAACAAGCACGACTCGGTCCTCGAAGTCGGTCCCGGGCTGGGTTCGCTCACTCTGGGCATCCTCGACCGGGGCGCCACCGTTACCGCGGTCGAGATCGACACCGTCTTGGCCCAACGGCTTCCAAAGACCGTTGCCGAGCATTCGCACAGCGAGATCCATCGTCTCACGGTTCTCAACCGTGACATCCTGACGCTGCGCAAGTCGGATGTGGAAGGCGACCCGACGGCGCTGGTGGCCAATCTGCCGTACAACATCGGCGTTCCGACCCTGCTGCACCTGCTGGCCGAGTTCCCGTCGATACGCACTGTGATGGTCATGGTGCAGGCGGAGGTGGCTGAGCGCTTGGCGGCCGAACCGGGCAGCAAGGATTACGGCGTACCGAGTGTGAAAGTTCGGTTCTACGGTCGTGTGCGCCGTTACGGCATGGTGTCGCCGACGGTCTTCTGGCCGATTCCGCGCGTTTACTCCGGTCTGGTGCGCATCGACCGCCACCTGACCTCGCCTTGGCCGACCGACGAGGGCTTCCGCGACCGTGTGTTCGAGCTGGTTGACATCGCCTTCTCGCAGCGCCGCAAGACCTCGCGCAATGCGTTCTTGGAATGGGCCGGTTCGGGCAACGAGTCCGCCAGCCGGCTGCTCGCCGCCAGCATCGATCCCGCCCGCCGCGGCGAGACCCTTTCGGTCGACGAGTTCGTCCGTCTGTTGCGGCGCTCGGGCGATATCGAACAGACGCGGCAGCAGATGCCGATTCTTTGACCGGGCGGATAGTCTCGTGCGGTGAGCGCGTCCGACGGCAGTACTGCCGCTGAGTGGGTGCCCACCGGGTCGGTGACGGTGCGGGTGCCGGGGAAAGTGAACCTGTACCTCGCCGTGGGTGACCGGTGCGACGACGGCTACCACAAACTCACCACGGTGTTTCATGCCGTCTCGCTGTTCGACGAAGTTACGGTTCGCACCTCGGACATGACGTCAATCGAGGTGGTAGGGGAGGGCGCCGAGCAGGTGCCCATGGATGAACGCAACTTGGCCTGGCAGGCCGCGGAGCTGCTCGGAAAGCACGTGGGACGAACACCCGACGTCGCCATCACGATCGACAAGTCCATACCGGTCGCCGGCGGGATGGCCGGAGGAAGCGCGGACGCCGCGGCTGTGCTCGTGGCCGTGAACGCGCTGTGGGAACAGGGAGTGCCCCGGCGTGACCTGCACACCCTGGCCGCACGGCTGGGTAGCGACGTACCGTTCGCGCTGCACGGCGGGACTGCTCTGGGCACGGGCCGCGGCGACGAACTGGCCACCGTCTTGTCCCGCAATACTTTCCATTGGGTGCTGGCTTTGGGCCAAACCGGTCTGTCGACCGCAGCGGTGTTCGCCGAGCTCGACCGGTTGCGCGATGTGGGTGCGCCACCGCGCCTCGGCGACGCCGAGCCGGTTCTGGCCGCGCTGGCCAGCGGAGACCCGGCGGTTCTGGCCCCGCTGCTGGGCAACGAGTTGCAGCCTGCCGCGATGAGCCTCGATCCGACCTTGCGCCGGACCCTGCGCGCCGGGAGCGAGGCCGGCGCGCTGGCCGGCGTCGTCTCGGGATCCGGGCCGACATGCGCGTTTCTGTGCGCCTCGGCCGCATCCGCCGTCGAGGTGTGCGCCGAACTGGCCGGCGCCGGGGTGTGCCGGACCGTTCGGGTCGCCAGCGGGCCGGTCCAGGGAGCCCGGTTGGTGCCCTGCGACGGGAAGTGATCGCGGCCTCAGTGTGCACGGAACAATTTGTTAGTTACTTAAGAGGAGTTTAAGATAGTCGCGGTGATCAGTCGCGACGAATTGTTCTCGCTCGCCGGTATGCCCGGCAGAGCGGCGGATCGCGCTTTTCAGCCGAACCGATATCCAACCGCCGCCCAATTGTGTGTGCGCGCCTCCTTATGGGCGCCCGCGTTGGGGCGGACCATTGATCACTGGATGTCGCCACCCGCAGGTCATGAGTCGCTCCCGAAGCCGAGGAGGTCCGCGTGAGCAGGTTCACCGAGAAGATGTATTCCAATGCGCGGACCAGCATCAAAGGCATGGTCACCGGTGAGCCGCACAACCCCGTCCGGCAGACGTGGGGCGAGGTGCACGAGCGGGCGCGTCGCGTCGCCGGCGGCCTGGCAGCCGCGGGCATCGGTCACGGCGACGCCGTAGGAATGCTCGTCGGTGCTCCCGTCGAGATCGCGCCTGCCGCGCAGGGCCTGTGGATGCGGGGTGCCAGCCTTACCATGCTGCATCAGCCCACGCCGCGGACCGAACTGGTGGTGTGGGCCGAGGACACGATGAACGTGATCGGAATGATCGAGGCCAAGGCCGTCGTGATTTCCGACCCGTTCCTGGCGGCCGCTCCCGTGCTGGAAGACAAGGGCGTAAAGGTTCTCACGGTTGCAGAGCTGCTCGAAGCCGAGCCCATCGACCCGATCGAAACCGGCGAGGACGACCTGGCGCTGATGCAGTTGACTTCCGGATCGACCGGGTCACCGAAAGCGGTCCAGATCACGCACCGCAACGTCCACTCCAATGCCGAGGCGATGTTCGTCGGCGCCAAATACAACGTGGACACAGACGTGATGGTCAGCTGGCTGCCGTGCTTCCACGACATGGGCATGGTCGGCTTTCTGACCATTCCGATGTACTTCGGCGCCGAATTGGTCAAGGTCACGCCGATGGACTTCCTGCGCGACACGTTGTTGTGGGCGCGGCTGATCGACAAATACAACGGCACCATGACGGCCGCCCCCAACTTCGCCTACGCCCTGCTCGCCAAGCGGCTGCGCCGTCAGGCCAAACCGGGTGAATTCGATCTGTCGACGCTGCGGTTCGCTTTGTCAGGTGCCGAGCCCGTCGACCCGTCCGATGTCGACGATCTCGTCGAGGCAGGCAAGCCCTTCGGGCTGAGGGCCTCAGCTGTGCTGCCTGCTTACGGAATGGCCGAAACCACTCTGGCAGTGTCGTTTTCGGAGTGTGACGCCGGCCTGGTGGTGGACGACGTCGACGCCGACCTGCTGGCCGCACTGCGGCAGGCGGTGCCGGCGAGCAAAGGCAACACCCGGCGCCTTGCGACGCTGGGCCCGCTGCTCAATGACCTGCAGGCGCGCATCGTCGACGAGCACGGCAACACGATGCCGCCGCGCGGAGTCGGCGTCATCGAATTGCGCGGCGAGTCGGTGACGCCCGGCTACATCACCATGGGCGGATTCATCCCCGCTCAGGACGAACACGGCTGGTACGACAGCGGCGATCTGGGCTATCTGACCGAGAAGGGCCACATCGTGGTGTGCGGCCGCGTCAAGGACGTCATCATCATGGCCGGCCGCAACATCTACCCGACGGACATCGAGCGGGCCGCGGGACGGGTCGAGGGTGTACGGCCGGGGTGTGCGGTCGCGGTCCGCCTGGATGCCGGCCATTCGCGCGAGACCTTCGCGGTGGCGGTTGAGTCGAATGCCCACCAGGATTCGGCCGAGGTCCGCCGCATCGAGCACCAGGTCGCCCACGAGGTCGTCTCCGAGGTTGACGTGCGGCCGCGCAACGTGGTGGTGCTCGGCCCCGGCACGATCCCGAAAACACCGTCCGGCAAGCTGCGCCGCGCCAACTCGGTCGCGCTGGTCACCTAGAAGAGCCCGCCCGGAGCCGCCCGGAGTCCGCCCGCTCGAGGTCAGCCCCAGGCGTGGACGATGTTCTGCGCCGACTCCAGGCCGGCCTGCACCAGCAGCACGGCCGCGTCGGCGGCTTGCTCGATGATCGTCGGCAGCTCGGTACGCTCAGCTGCGTTGAATGGCTCCAGCACGAACGCGGCCGGATCCTTGCGGCCCGGGGGCCGGCCGATGCCGATGCGGACGCGCTGAAAGTCGTTGCTGTTCAACGCCGACGCCACCGATCGCAGGCCGTTGTGGCCACCCACTCCGCCGCCGAGCTTGAGCCGGATCCGCCCGAAGTCGATGTCCAACTCGTCGTGAACCACGATCACATCGGCCGGTTCCACGGAGAAGAACTTCGCCAACGGCCCCACCTGGCGGCCAGACTCGTTCATGTAGACCCGCGGTATGGCCAGTATCACCGGGCGCCCGCCCAGGTGTCCGGTGACCACCTCTGCACCGGACTTCTTGTGCACCTTCAGCGGCGCACCGATGCGTTCCGCGAGTAGGTCGGCGACCAGGTATCCCAGGTTGTGCCGTGTCTTGGCGTAGTTCGGTCCGGGGTTGCCCAGGCCGACCACCAGCAGGGGTTCGGCCACGCCGGGCGCCCGCTACTCGGAATCGTTGTCGGCGCCCTCGGCGGCGCCCTCATCGCCGCCGGCGGCGCGCGCGGTGCCCTCGGGCTCGCCGGCACCCTCGGCCTCGAGGTCTTCGGCGGTCGGAGCGGTCACCACGTTGATCACCAGCAGCTCTGGGTCGGATACCAGGCTCACACCGGCGGGCAGCGCGATCTGGCCGGCGGTGATCTGCGTACCTGGCTCGGCGCCCTCGATCGACACAGTCAGCTGCTCGGGGATCGACAGGGCCTCGGCCTCGATCTCGACGGAGGTGCTCTCCTGGGTGACCAGCGTCCCGGACGCGGCCTCGCCTTCGGTGGCGACGTTCACCTCGACCGTGACCTTCTCGCCGCGGCGGACCACCAGCAGGTCGGCGTGCTGGATGGTGCGTCGGATCGGATGGATGTCCAGCGCCTTGGTCAGCGCGAGGTGCTCCTTGCCGTTGATGTCGAGGATGAGCACCGCATTGGTGCCCGAATGCCGCAACACCGCGGCGAAATCATGGGCCGACAGCAGGAGGTGCTGCGGATCGCTGCCGTGGCCGTACATAACCGCCGGCACTTTGCCCTCGCGGCGGGCACGGCGTGACGCGCCTTTGCCGGTCTCGGTGCGTACCCAGGCCGTCAGGTTGTTGGATGTGGTGGCGGTCGCCTTGCCGGACACGTTGCTCCTCGGTGCCATTGGTTTGTCATCGGCGCACGAAGAGGGCGGCTATCGCAACAGAATGCGGGCTCCCGTCGATCACGGTGGCCGAGCCACCCTCGCCGTGACGCGAGGCCAAGGATAACCGGCGAAGCGCTCAGAGCGGAAATCCGGTGCCGGTGAGCTCCTCGGACAGTTTCCACAACGCTTGGGCCTTGCGGGTGTCCTTGGCCAGCGGAGTGCGCCAAGTGGGTCCGCTGGGACCCCTGGAGGCATAACGCGGACCGATGTAGGTATTGCCCGGAAGGTCCTGGGACGCCGCGTAAAGCGTCTGGCGGGCGCCGAAGGAGGCATCCGTGCTGACCAGACGGGTGCTCACACCCATGAGCGCGTCGCCCAGTCGCCTACCGGTGTTGCCCTGCAGGTTGGTGGCCGAATAGCCGGGGTGGGCGGCCAGCGCCCGCAGCGGGGAACCGGCCGCGTCGAGGCGGCGCTGCAACTCCTTGGTGAACAGCAGATTGGCCAGTTTGGACTGTCCGTACGCGGCCCACGCCAGATACGGGCGCGCCTTCCAGTTCAGGTCGTTGATGCTGATGTAGCCCAGAATGTGCATCGCCGACGACACCGTGACCACCCGGTCCGAGAGTTTCGGCAGCAGCAGATTCGTCAGCGCGAAATGGCCCAGGTGATTGGTGCCGATCTGGCTTTCGAATCCGTCGTGGGTCACCGCGTAGGGCATGGCCATGATGCCCGCGTTGTTGATCAGGACGTCGACCGCCGCGACGTCTTCGGCGAACTCGCGTACCGACGCCAGGCTCTGCAGGTCGAGTTGGCGGACCTCGACGTTGCCGGTCATCCGTGCGGCGGCGGCGTAGCCCTTGTCGACATTGCGGCAGGCCAGGATCACCCGGGCGCCAACCCGGGCCAGCTCGCGGGCGGTCACCTCGCCGAGCCCGCTGTTGGCGCCCGTGACGATGACGGTGCGTCCGGTGAACGAAGGCAGATCTGCGGCGGTCCACGAACTCATGCACGCCAGGGTAGTTGGAATGCGGTCGTTGTAGGCGAAGTCGCGCTTCCACGCGTGCACCGGTGGCCGCTTCTCGATGGTGTCAATGCGCTGCGACGTCGAACCCGTCGATGACGCCTCGGAGTCAGCCGCCGGGCGCCTCACAAGATCTCGTAGAGCGCGTGGATCGGGCGGGCCAGCCGGGTTCCCTTGTCGGTGACGACGAACGGCTTTCGCACCGCGGCACGCACGCCTACCCCCGCGTCCGGCATTCAGGCAGACCCGTCGAATAGCCCTGTCACCGAGCCGTTCTCGAACACCGCCCGGATGGTGGACGCCAGCAGCGGTGCGATGGACAACACTGTCAATTGCGGGAACATCTTGTCTTCGCCGATCGGCAGCGTGTTGGTGACGATCACCTCCCGGGCGCTGCTTTCGGCAAGCCGCTGCGACGCGGGATCCGACAGCAGGCCGTGGGTGGCGGCGACGATGACGTCCTCGGCGCCGTCCTGCTTGAGCAGCTCCACCGCCCCGGCGATGGTGCCGCCGGTGTCGATCATGTCGTCGATGAGGATGCAGGTCTTGGCGCGTACGTCGCCGACAATGCGGTTGGACTTCACGTGGTTTGGCACCAGCGGGTCACGGGTTTTGTGGATGAAGGCAAGCGGGACGCCGCCCAGCGCGTCAGCCCATTTCTCGGCGATCCGTACGCGACCGGAGTCGGGGGAGACCACGATCATGTCGTGGCCGGGGTAGTTCGCCGCAATGTAGCTGCACAGCAAGGACTGCCCGCGCATATGGTCCACCGGGCCGTCGAAGAATCCCTGGATCTGGTCGGTATGCAGATCCACCGACACGATGCGGTCGGCGCCGGCCGTCTTGAGCAGGTCGGCGACCAGGCGCGCCGAGATTGGCTCGCGCCCGCGGTGTTTCTTGTCCTGCCGGGAGTAGGGGTAGAACGGCAGGATCGCGGTGATGCGTTTGGCGCTGCCGCGCTTGAGCGCATCGATCATGATCAGCTGCTCCATCAACCATTGGTTGAGCGGATAGGGGTGGCTCTGCAGTACGAATGCATCACAGCCCCGCACGGATTCGTCGAACCGGACGAAGATCTCGCCGTTTGCGAAATCGCGTGCCGTCTGTTCGGTCACCTCGATGTCGAGCTCTTTGGCGACCTGCTCAGCAAGCTCGGGGTGCGCCCGGCCCGAGAACAGCATCAGGCTCTTGCGGTTATCGGTCCAGTCGTGGCTCACTGGGGCTCCCCGCCGGTCGGTGGTCGCTACCCGGCCAATGGTACGTATAGCCGGGTCCGCCGTTTGTTGCCGGGTTGCCGATTATCCGACCGGAGGTATCAGGTCAGCCTTCGCTCGATGTCGCGGCCTGCCGGGACGCCTCCCGCGCGGCTTTGGCCGCGGCACTGTTCGGACGCTTGCGCTCCACCCAGCCTTCGATGTTGCGCTGTGCGTTGTCGGACACCGCCAGCGCTCCGGGCGGCACGTCCTGCCGCAGCACCGTGCCCGCACCCGTGTAGGCGCCGTCACCGACGGTGACCGGAGCCACGAACATCGTGTCGGAACCCGTCCGGACATGCGCGCCAACCTGCGTGCGGCGCTTGGCCTCGCCGTCGTAGTTGACGAACACGCTGGACGCACCGATGTTGCTGTGTTCGCCTATGTCGGCGTCGCCGACATAGGTCAGGTGAGGAACCTTCGTGCTCGCACCGATGACCGAGTTCTTCACCTCGACGAAGGCGCCGAGCTTGCCGCCGGCGCCCAGCGTGGTGCCGGGCCGCAGATAGGTGAACGGGCCGACGTCGGCGCCCGCGCCGATCGTCGACTGGGACCCATGCGTCCGCACGACCGAGGCGTCGTCACCGACCGTCACGGCGCTCAGCGAAGTGGCGGGTCCGATCGTGCACCGCTCACCGATGCGAGTTGCGCTCGACAGCTGGGTGAACGGCTGGATGACGGTGTCTCGACCGATGGTGACGTCGACGTCGATCCAGGTCGTCGCCGGGTCCACGACGGTGACACCGGTGCGCTGGTGGGCCATAACGGTGCGGCGGTTGAGTTCGGCGCCGACCGCGGCCAGTTGCACCCGGTCGTTGACGCCCCTCACCCATCCGCTGTCCTCGACGTGGTTGGCGTGCACCGTCCGGTGATCCGAGCGCAGGATCGAGATGACGTCCGTCAGGTACAGCTCATGCTTGGCGTTGTCGGAGGACAGCCGTTTCAGCGCCGAGCGCAGCGCGGCGACGTCGAAGGCGTAGACACCGGTATTGACCTCTGTGATCGCCTGCTGCGTCGGGGTGGCGTCGGGCTGCTCGATGATCGCGATGACCTCGCGGTCCTGGGTCCGCAGGATGCGGCCGTAACCTGTCGGATCGGCGAGGGTGGTGGTCAGAACGGTGACCGCGGCGGGGTTCGTCTGGTGGGTGGCGACCAATTCGGCCAGCTTGTCGGCGTTGAGCAGGGGCGTATCGCCGGACGTGATGAGCACGACCCCGTCGAAGTCGTCGGGAAGGGCCGACAGGCCGCACAGCGCGGCGTGCCCGGTGCCCAGGGGCTGATCCTGAACGGCGATTTCGACGTGGCGGCCAAGCACTTCGGCAATCTCGGCGACGGCCGGGGTGACGATGTCACGTTGATGGCCCAACACGACGACGAGATGCTGCGGACCGACCCGGGTGACCGCGTGCAGCACGTGGGACAGCATGCTGCGGCCGCCGACCGGGTGCAGCACCTTCGGTGTATCCGAGCGCATTCGGGTGCCCGCCCCGGCGGCGAGCACGAGCACTGCGGCGGAATCTCTTGGTGACGTCATTGATGGGCCCTCCTTGTGCTCACAGCGTGTCATTGTGCGCCCGACCGTTTGCGAACGGGGTCAAGCCCATGCGGGCAATGCACGCTGTCAGAAGCTGGGCAGCAGCGGCGCCATACGCCCACAGCTGCGTTGAGATGGCACTGAGAGCGACAAACTCGGGCAATTCAGCGCACTCAGTACCACGTCAACGCAAATGAAGGGGCCACGGCATTACCATGCAGAACGTGGCGGGGATTGCCGACGTCCAACGGGTTCGTCACTATCCCGTGCCGGAGTTCGTCGACGCGGTATTGGCCGAACTGCGGGTCCAGGGGTACCCGGTCGCGCGATTCGATCATGCCGGCTTCCTGGTCCGGCTCGACGGCGAACGGTGGGTGCTCCTCGACCGGGTGTACAACGAGCTTCAGCAACTGTCCGGCCCCGAACGCCACGAGCACCTCCGGGCACGGCTGAGCGCCGGGATGCGGCCACCGCCAGGCGATTGGGCCGAGGCCCAGCCCATGCTGCGATCGGTCCTGCGGCCGGCGAGTTATGCGGGTGCGCTCACCGCGGCCGACAACCGGCCCTGGATTCGCGCGCTGTGGCCGTTCGTCCATGAGCTTGCCGTCCTCGACACCGGTGATGCGCGGTCCGTGGTCACCCAGCGCGAAACCGCAATGTGGGGGATCGGCGGGGAACGAATGTTCGCCGCCGCGCGCGGCAACATCGCCGCCCACTATCCGCCGCAGCGACAACAACAGCGGGTGGGTCACCTGCTCGGCGACGGGAGCAGTTACTGCGATTCGGCCGTCCTTGTGCCGGGATGGCTCAGTGCGTTCGCCGGCGACGACGGACAGCATCCGCTGGCCTTCTTCCCGGGGGACGAAGTGCTGCTGGTGTGCACCGACGACCCCGAGGTGGCGCCGGAGTTCTTCCGCACCGCCGAGCGGCTTTATCGCGACGCGGCGGCGCCGATCTCGCCGCAGGCCTACACCATCGCCGGCGGCACCATCGTGCCGCTGGACGCGGCCGGGCCCTCGCCGCTGCGACCGCTGGCGGTGCGGGCCAGGTCGGTGCTGGCCGAGGCCGAGTATCTGGCACAGACCGAGCGGCTGCAGATGTTCTATGCCGAGCAGATGGCCGACGTGCAGGCCGGGTCGGTCCAGCTGATCGAGACCGCGCGGGGAGCATGCACGATGACGGTGTGGGGCGATGGACTGGCGTGGGTGTTACCCCAGGCCGACTACGTGGCGTTCGTCTCAGCTGACCGGACCGACAATTTCACGGTGCCGTTCCCTGTGGTCGCCGACGTCGTCGGATTCGTGCCGGAACCCGATCTGCTGCCGCTGCGCTATGCCGTGACGGGCTGGCCGCCGGCCGACATTGTGGAAACACTGCGCGGGCATTGCGTGCAACTGCCCGGCATGTGAGGGCTCCGTCGCCAGGACTCGAACCTGAACTATCTGAACCAAAATCAGAGGTGCTGCCGATTACACCACGACGGACTGCTTGCGGCAGGCAAGTCTATACGCTGATGTGCGTGGCAGCCCCCGACAAAGAGCCCCGGCCGCCGCGGGCCCGGATGACCGGCAGCGAGCGCCGGCGCCAGCTGATCGACATCGCCCGATCGCTGTTCGCCGAACGTGGCTACGACGCCACCTCCATAGAGGAGATCGCTCAGCGTGCCAACGTGTCCAAGCCGGTCGTCTACGAGCACTTCGGCGGCAAGGAGGGTCTCTACGCCGTCGTCGTCGACCGCGAGATGTCCGCGCTGCTGGACGGAATCACGTCCTCGCTGACAAATAACCGGTCCCGGGTTCGGGTCGAGCGGGTGGCGCTGGCCCTGCTGACCTACGTCGAGGAGCGCACCGACGGCTTCCGGATCATGATCCGCGACTCGCCGGCGTCGATTTCGTCCGGCACCTATTCCAGCCTGCTCAACGACGCGGTGTCACAGGTCAGCTCGATCCTCGCCGGCGACTTCTCGCGCCGTGGCCTCGACCCCGGCCTGGCGCCGCTGTACGCCCAGGCCCTCGTCGGATCGGTGTCGATGACCGCACAGTGGTGGCTCGATGCCCGCGAGCCGAAAAAGGAAGTGGTGGCGGCCCATCTGGTGAACCTGGTGTGGAACGGGCTGACCCATCTCGAGGCCGACCCACGGCTGCAGGACGAGTGAGCACAAGCCCTGGGCGCGCAACTACGATGGCCACATCATGACCGCGCCGGGACATAGCCATGTCCAGACTCCGCTCGCGGGGCTCGTCGAGGCGGCGCTGACCGCACCGCTGTTCACCCATCTCATAGACCGTGCCGCCGAGAAACCCGATCGCCTTGCCCTGGTCGGCCCCGCCGGGGCGCGGTTGTTCGTCGCGGCGGCGCTGGCTCGTACCGGGCCGCTGCTGGTGGTCACCGCCACCGGCAGGGAGGCCGGCGACCTGAGCGCCGAGCTGCGCACCGTCATCGGCGACGCGGTCGCGCTGTTCCCGTCGTGGGAGACGCTGCCGCACGAACGCCTCTCGCCAGGCGTCGACACCGTCGGCACCCGGCTGCTGGTGCTGCGCCGGCTGGCCGACCCCGCCGACAAACGGCTCGGCCCGCCTCTGCAGGTCGTCGTCACCACCGCGCGCTCGCTGCTGCAGCCGATGGCTACCGGCCCGGGCGCTGCCGCCAGCGCACGACCGGTGATCCTGACCGTCGGAGATGAAGTGAACTTCGACGACACCGTCGCGCGCCTCGTCGAACTGGCCTACACCCGCGTGGACATGGTGGGCAGGCGCGGCGAATTCGCGGTACGCGGCGGCATCCTCGACGTCTTCGCGCCCACCGCCGAGCACCCCGTGCGGATCGAGTTCTGGGGCGACGAGGTGACCGAGATGCGTATGTTCTCGGTGGCCGACCAACGGACGATCCCCGAAATTCACGCCGATACGCTGATCGCGGTGCCGTGCCGCGAGCTGCTGCTCACCGACGAGGTGCGCTCTCGGGCCGCGACACTTGCCCGCGAGCACCTGCAGTCCGGCAACGCCGTGGTGGGCACCGTCGCAGACATGCTCGCCAAGCTGGCCGAAGGCATCCCGGTCGACGGCATGGAGGCGTTGCTGCCGGTACTGCGGCCCGACGACCTGTCGATGCTCACCGAGCAGTTGGCCGGCGGCACCCCGGTGCTGGTGTGCGACCCGGAGAAAGTGCGCGCCCGCGCGGCCGACCTGATCAAGACCGGCCGGGAATTCCTCGAGGCGTCCTGGTCGGCGGCGGCCATCGGTGGTGGCGCTCCCATCGACATCGAGCATCTCGGCGGCTCGGGCTTCCTGGAATTCGACGAGGTCCGTGCCGCCGCGGCGGCCGGCGGGCATCCGTGGTGGACGTTGAGTCAACTGACCGACGAGTCGGCGGTCGCGCTCGACGTCCGGCCGGCGCCGTCGACCCGAGCGGGCGCGCCGGACGGCATCGCGGAACTGTTCGCGACGCTGCGCGCCCACGTGGCGACCGGCGGACTGGCCGTCGTCGTCGCGCCGGGCGCCGGGACCGCACACCGAATTGTCGAACAGCTGGCCGAATCCGATACGCCTGCAAGACTGTTGGATCCCGGCGCGCGGCCTGCCGCCGGTGTGGTGGGAGTGCTCAAGGGTCCGTTGCGCACCGGCCTGTTGGTGCCCGGTGCCGGTTTGGTGATCATCACCGAGTCCGACCTCACCGGCAACCGAGTCGTCGCACCGGAGGGCAAGCGGCTGGCGGCCAGGCGGCGCAACGTCGTCGACCCGCTGGCGCTGACCGCGGGCGATTTGGTGGTGCACGATCAGCACGGCATCGGAAAATTCGTCGAGATGACCGAGCGCACCGTAGGCGGCGCGCGCCGCGAGTACCTGGTGCTGGAGTATGCCTCGGCCAAGAAAGGAGGTGGCGGAAACAATACCGACAAGTTGTTCGTGCCGATGGATTCCCTTGATCAGTTGTCCCGCTACGTCGGTGGCCAGGCCCCGGCGTTGAGCAGGCTCGGCGGCAGCGACTGGGCGAACACGAAAACCAAGGCGCGCAAGGCGGTTCGTGAAATCGCGACCGAACTCGTCGCGTTGTATGCCAAGCGTCAGGCCGCCGCCGGGCATGCGTTCGCCCCCGATTCACCGTGGCAGGCCGAGATGGAGGACGCGTTCGGCTTCACCGAGACCGCGGACCAGCTGACCGCCATCATGGAGGTCAAGGCCGACATGGAAAAACCCGTCCCGATGGACCGGGTGATCTGCGGCGACGTCGGCTACGGCAAGACCGAAATCGCGGTGCGCGCGGCGTTCAAGGCTGTGCAGGACGGCAAGCAGGTCGCGGTGCTGGTGCCAACGACGCTTCTCGCCGACCAGCACCTGCAGACGTTCGCCGAACGGATGGCGGGGTTCCCCGTCGTCGTGCGGGGGCTGTCGCGGTTCACCGACGCAGCCGAGTCGAAGGCCGTCGTCGACGGGATGGCGAACGGCTCGGTCGACGTCGTGATCGGCACCCACCGGCTGCTGCAGACCGGCGTCGGGTGGAAGGACCTCGGGCTGGTGATCGTCGACGAGGAGCAGCGTTTCGGCGTGGAGCACAAGGAGCACATCAAGAGTCTGCGCGCTCACGTCGACGTCCTGACGATGAGCGCGACCCCGATACCGCGGACGCTGGAAATGAGCCTGGCCGGCATCCGGGAGATGTCGACCATCCTCACCCCGCCCGAAGAGCGTTACCCGGTGCTGACCTTTGTCGGGCCGCATGACGACAAACAGGTCGCCGCCGCGTTGCGCCGCGAGCTGCTGCGCGAGGGACAGGCGTTCTACATCCACAACCGGGTCAACTCGATCGATGCCGCGGCCGCGCGGGTGAGCGGACTGGTGCCCGAGGCCCGCGTCGTGGTGGCCCACGGCCAGATGCCCGAGGAACAGCTCGAGCGCACGGTCGAGGGGTTCTGGAACCGGGAGTTCGACATCCTGGTGTGCACCACGATCGTCGAGACCGGCCTGGACATCTCCAACGCCAACACCTTGATCGTCGAACGTGCGGATACCTTCGGCCTGTCCCAACTGCACCAGCTGCGCGGCCGGGTGGGCCGCAGCCGGGAACGGGGATACGCGTACTTCTTCTATTCGCCCGAGGTGCCGCTGACCGAGACGGCCTACGACCGGCTCGCCACGATCGCGCAGAACAACGAGCTGGGCGCCGGGATGGCCGTTGCGATGAAGGATCTCGAGATCCGCGGTGCCGGAAACGTGCTGGGCGTGGAGCAGTCCGGGTATGTCGCCGGCGTGGGGTTCGACCTGTACGTGCGGTTGGTCGGCGAAGCCGTGGAGGCCTACCGCGCGGCGGCCAACGGCGAAACGGTCACCACGCCGCAGGAACCCAAGGACGTGCGCATCGACCTGCCGATCGACGCACACCTTCCGCCGGACTACATCGGCAGCGACCGGCTGCGGCTGGAAGGCTACCGGCGGCTGGCGGCGGCCTCTGATGACGCCGCCGTGGGCGCTGTCGTCGAGGAGTTGACCGACCGCTACGGGCCGCTGCCCGAACCGGCGCAGCGGCTGGTTGCCGTGGCTCGGCTGAGGCTGCTGTGCCGCCGGTACGGCATCACCGAAGTGTCGGCGACGGGTTCGGCGGGTCAACCGTCGACCCTGAGGCTTTCGCCGATCACACTGCCGGACTCGGCTCAGATTCGGCTGAAACGGCTGTACCCGGCCGGCTCCTACCGCGCGACGACCTCGACCGTGCAGGTGCCCATTCCGCGCGCCGGTACCGGCGTGGGTGCCCCACGCATCCGCGACCTGGAGCTCGCGCAGGTCGTCGCCGACCTCGTGCTGGCAATAGACGGCAGGCCACGGGGCGAAGTTGATATAACGACGATGCCACCAGCGGCCGGCGGAGGAGGGGTGCGACGATGACGGTGATCCTGGTCGACCCCCGACGGCCCACGCTGATTCCCATCGAGGCCGTCGAATTGCTCAGCGGTGACGTTGCCTACACCGAAGAGATGCCGGTACGTGTGCCGTGGTCGTTGCGTGCGGCCCGTCCGGTGCTCTCCGATGACCCGCAGCGCCCGGCGCCGGTGCTGCTGTCGTCGGATGCCAGACACCCTGCAGTCCGCAGGCGGTTGGCCGCCGGTGAAAAGTTGATCGCCGCGCCCGCCCCGGCACGCGGTGAGCGGATCATGGACGCGGTCGCGATGATGGACCGGTTGCGCACCGGCGGGCCGTGGGAGAGCGAGCAGACCCACGACTCGCTGAGCCGGTATCTGCTCGAGGAGACCTACGAGCTGTTCGACGCGGTGCGCAGCGGGGACCGCGACGAACTGCGTGAAGAGCTCGGAGATGTGTTGCTGCAGGTGCTATTTCACGCGCGAATTGCCGAGGATGCTCCGGTCGGCGCATTCTCGATCGACGACGTCGCCGACACCCTGGTGCGCAAGCTGGGTCACCGGGTGCCCGCAGTGCTGGCCGGCGAGTCCATTTCCCTGGAGGACCAGCTCGCCCAGTGGGAGGACCGCAAGGCACTGGAGAAGGCCCGCGACTCGGCGATGGACGGCGTGCCGACCGGTCAGCCGGCCCTTGCCCTGGCGCAGAAGGTTATTGCGCGCGCCCGGCAGGCGGGGGTTCCCGCCGATCTTGTTCCCTCAGACATGTTGGCGGTGACATTGTTCGAGGATGTGGATGCCGAAAACAGCTTGCGAGCAAAGGTTTTGGAGTTCGCCGACGATGTGCGGGCCGCGGAGGAGGCGATCGGCACGGCGCGCGGCGGGCTGGACGGGTCCGTGGTCGGCTCGGCGTCCGAGGCCGAGTGGCGGGCGGCTTGGCCGACGGATGTGCCGGACGCGCTGGATGCGGAGGAACTGGACGTGGCTCGACGAGGGCAGCCGACGGGACCACCCGGTAGGCGACGCGTCTGACCATCGGACCGGTCCATCCCGCGGTCCGGGATCGGCCGCGCGACGCGTCAGCCGAACAGTGTCGATCCCCAGTAGGCGTCGGGGTCGCCTTCGGCACCCCGGGCGGGCAGGCGAACACCGCCGTACCGGTGTGGATGATGTACTCGTTGAGCGATCCCGTCACTGGCCATCCGCGATCTGCACCGGAATGAACTTCGTGACCGGATCGCGCACGAACGCGATGAAGAACAATCCGGCGTCCAGATGCCCGAACCCATCCGAGCCGTCGGTGAAGTTATAGCCGCGCCGCAGCATCTCGACACCGATGTGGTTCCGGCGATGCCGAGCCGGACGTGCGCATCTCGTCGATCAGCGGATTGCCCTTGGCGTCCTTGGAGTTGAAGTCGATTCGCTCGAATTCGTCCCGGCGTCCATTGGGCGCGCCGCTGCCCTTCTGCCTGCCGACGACCCGCTCCTGTTCGATGCAGCGTTGTGCGGTCCCATGTTCTCGATGCGCATCCGGATGCGGCGGGTCACCATGTAGGTGCCGCCGGTCAGCCAGCCGGGCCGTCGCCCTCGGCCACCCAGACGTTGCTTGTTCAGTCGTCGGGGTCTCGTCGGCCTTGATGTTGTTGGTTCCGTCCTTGAAACCGAACAAGTTTCGCGGGGTCGACCTGGTTGCGGGTCGTCGAGGACGTGCGGCCGAACCCCAGCTGTGAGTAGCGCACCGCAGCGGTGCCGAAGGCTACCCTGGCCAGGTTGCGGATGGCGTGCACGGCGACCTGGGGATCGTTGGCGCACGCCTGCACGCAGATGTCGCCTCCGCAACGGGCGGGGTCCATGGTCTCGTTCGGGAACTTCGGCAGGTCCGCCAGCGGTCCGGACTGTTGCGTCGGCGATCGCCGAACCGGTCCTGGCCGTCCTTGGTGAACAGGCTTGGCCCGAAGCCGATGGTGAGGGTCAGCTGCGAGGCGGGAAGACCCAGGGCTTCCCCGGTATCCCTCGGCGGCGCAGTACGGGTTGAGTCCGACAGCGCCGTCCCGGACGCCTCTTCGCCGCGCGTCATCCGTTCGGCCATGTCAGTCCACTCGCGCAGCATCCGCACCACGTCGTCCCGACTGGTGGAGGTGACGTCGAAAGTGACGAAATGCATCCGGTCCTGGGCTTCGGTGATGATGCCGGCCTGCCGCGGGCCGCGGAACGGCACGGGCGAATGCATCGTGGCGCCCAGGTCGTCTGCGGCGGCGGTCGCCGCCCGGCCAGCGCGCCGGCGCCGGCGGCCCCGACAACGGCGGCGCCCACCCCCGCCGCGCCGATAACCCTTCTGCGCGAGAATCCTCGGCGCGGTCCGGCTGTCGGATCGGCAGGAGTGGGCGTACCCGGATCTGGTTCGGCTACCGGGTCATTGGTGTGCGATGACACCTTGCACCTGGCTGACCTCCTTGGACAAGGCGTCGATCGCGCGGGACAGCTCCTGGCGCTGACCTTCGGTGACCTTGTCGTACAAGACGAACCCGTCGCCGTCGCGGTGCTTCTGCAGCAGGGCCTCCACCTCGGCGAACCTCTGGTCGACCCGCTTGCCGAGATCGGGGTTGCGCTCGTCGAGGATCGGGCGCACCGAAGCGACAGCCGTCTGGGATCCCTGCACGTTGGCGTTGAAGTCCCACAGGTCGGTATGGCTGAAGATGTCCTCTTCGCCGGTGATCTTGCTGGAGGCGATCTCGTCGAGCAGGCCCTGTGCGCCGCCGGCGATCTGGGTGGAATCGATCTTCCAGTCCGGCGACTTCACGCCGGCGTCGAGTTCCTTGACGTCGGCCATCAACTGGTCGGCCATCGCGTTGGTGTCGGGCTGCAGGCCGCTCACCCACAGATCCTTCTCGAGTCGGTGGAACCCGGTCCACTTCTGGCCCGGCTCGAGGTCGGCTTCGCGAAGGTCGATGCGCGGGTCCAGGTCGTTCGGGAACGACTCGGCGACCGGTTCGATGCGCTCGTAGTAGGTGCGCGCGACCGGGAATTGGGCCTTGGCGGCGGCGATGTCGCCGCGCTTGACCGCGTCGACGAACACCTGGGTGGCGGCGATCAACGCGTCGGTCTGACTGTTGACATAGCGCTTGTAGCTGTCGGCGGCGTCCTTGAACTTGCCCTCGGTGTCGATCTGCACGGTCTGGCCGGTGACCTTGAAATCGCCGCGGATGCCGTCGCCGATCATGCCGGGCTTGCAGGCGGTCTGGTAGGTGCCGGGCTCGGTCAGCTGCACGATGAGCTGGCGCTCGAGCCCGGGTGAGATGTTCTCGACCTCACCCATCACCCGCTCGCCCTCGCCGTAGACGTAGAACTCGGTGACCTTGTTTCCGTTGTTGGTGATGACGAAGGTATTGGGGCCCGTGCTGCCGTCGGTCGCCGAGAGCTCGCAGGTGGAGTCGGTGGCCGCGACCGTGAACTTCGAGGCCGCCGCGGTGGACATGCCGGTCCCCTCGGTGGCCTTCGGTTCCTTGGCGGTGCAGCCGCTCAGTGGCATACCGGCCAGCAGAGTAGCCGCCGCGGCGATTCCGGTTCGTGCGGCCAGTGGGGAAATGCGGTTCACGTGGTCGACCTTTCGTTTGCTGACGTGGATTCGGGATCGGGAACAGGAACGGCACGGGCGCCAGGGGGCTGGTTTGGCGGGACGCAGGAACAGCGCCAGTACGACGATGAGGTAGCCGAGCCAGCACACCAGTTGCAGGACGGTCGGTGTCGGCGTCACGTTGAAGATGCCCTGAATCGCCTGGCCGTACCACGACGACCAGTCCAGCCATGACGTGATGTCGAACGCGCGGTGGGCGAGCCCGGGCAGCCAGCCCACTGTCTGCAGCGCACCGATGCCGTAGGACAGAATTCCTGCGGCGACCAGGATCAGGAACATGCCCGTGTAGGTGAAGAACTTCGCCAGGTCCAGCCGCACCGCGCCTTTGTACAACCCGTAGGCGATGGCGGCGGCGATCAGCACCCCGATGATCAGACCGACCAGCGGCCAGGCTGTCGAGGCTTCGGCGTATCCGACCATGAACAACGCGGTTTCGACGCCCTCGCGGCCCACGGCCAGAAATGCCAGCGACATCACCGCCGCCGGGCCGGCGTCCAGCGCCTGCCGCATGTCCGCTCGCAGCCGGCCCGACATCCCTGCGGCCGCTTTCTTCATCCACAACACCATCGTGGTCACGATGACCACCGCGACCAGCGATGCGACGCCGGCGACCGCCTCTGCCGCCAGTCCGGTGATCGTGTTCTTGCCGAACTGGATGACCAGGAACACTCCCGCCGTCATGGCGAGGGCCGCGCCGACGCCCAGCCATACCCACTTCAGCGCTTCACGCCGGTTGGATTTGACCAGGAACGCCACCAGGATCATCACGACGATGCAGGCTTCGAGTCCCTCGCGCAGCCCGATCAGGGCGCTGCCGACCACCTGTGAGGAAACGGATGGACCCGCGGCCAGGACTGAAATCGGCAAACTCGCATCGGGGGTCATCCACAGGTCCTTGCTACGTGAAGCGCACTTCCAAGGTATGGCTTTCCAAACTTATGTATGGCTAACCCTATCAGCGTGGCGAATTGGACGGTACACCTTCGTGGCGGCGCTGTCGGAGAGCGGAACTACTCCGAACACATGGGACGATGGTCACCGACCGGATGGGCGTTGGGAGACCTGTGGCAGGGCGTTGGGTAAGGGTGGTCGCCGTGATCGGTGCGACGGCCCTGCTCTTGGCTTCGAGTTGTTCGTGGCAGTCCGGCATCCCCATTCCCGATGGCGTCCCGCCGCCGGCGGGCGATCCGGTTCCGGCGGTGGACACCCATGCCAGGGGGAGGCCCGCCGATCAGCTTCACGGTTGGGCCGCGGCCCGGGCCCCCGGACTGGGCATACCGGTGACGGCACTGGAGGCCTATGCCTATGCCGCACGCGTCGCCGAAGTCGAGAACCCGAAATGCCACCTGAACTGGACGACGCTCGCGGGGATCGGGATGGTCGAAAGCCATCACGGAACCTACCGGGGTGCGGTGACCGCTCCGAAGGGTGACGTGACACCGCCCATCCGTGGTGTGCGTCTCGACGGCACCGGGGGAAACCTGCACATCCCCGACACCGACAAGGGTGCACTCGACGGAGACGCCCACATGGACCGCGCGATGGGTCCGATGCAGTTCATCCCGGAGACCTGGAGGCTCTACGGCGTCGACGCCAACAACGACGGCGTGATCAACCCGGACAACTTCGACGACGCGGCGCTGTCAGCGGCCGGATACCTGTGTTGGCGAGGCAAGGATCTGTCCAAGCCGCGGGGCTGGATGGACGCGTTGCGCGCGTACAACTTTTCCGATCAGTACGCCCGAGCCGTCCGGGATTGGGCGACCGCCTACGCTGACGGCCGCCAGTTGTGAACAGCGCGCGTAACACCTCGTGAACACCGCACCGAATCCCCACCGCGGAGACGGTGCAGAGCCTCTAGGCTGATTGCGCAACAGCCAGCACGCATACGCTAAGGAGACGGCAAGTGCCCATCATCGAGCAGGTCGGCGCCCGCGAGATCCTCGACTCCCGCGGCAACCCGACGGTTGAGGTCGAGGTCGCTCTGATCGACGGCACACTCGCGCGAGCGGCGGTACCTTCCGGCGCGTCCACCGGCGAGCACGAAGCGGTCGAACTCAGGGACGGCGGCGACCGGTTCGGCGGCAAGGGCGTGAAGAAGGCCGTGGAGGGGGTGCTGGACGAGATCGCTCCCGCGGTCATCGGCCTGCCCGCCGACGAGCAACGTGTCATCGACCAGGCACTTGTGGACCTCGACGGCACCCCGGACAAGTCCCGGCTGGGGGCCAACGCGATCCTCGGCGTGTCGCTGGCCGTCGCCAAGGCCGCGGCGGACAGTGCCGGTTTGCCCCTGTTTCGGTACATCGGCGGCCCGAATGCGCACATTCTGCCGGTCCCGATGATGAACATCCTCAACGGTGGCGCGCACGCCGACACCGGTGTCGATGTCCAGGAGTTCATGATCGCCCCGATCGGCGCATCCAGCTTCTCGGAAGCGCTGCGGATGGGCGCCGAGGTGTACCACGCGCTCAAGTCCGTGCTCAAGAAGCGGGGACTGGCCACCGGCCTCGGCGATGAGGGCGGGTTCGCGCCCGATGTCGCCGGCACGAAGGCGGCGCTGGATCTGATCATTTCCGCCATCGAGTCGACCGGGGTCAAACCGGGTGCGGATGTCGCCCTGGCGCTGGACGTGGCCGCCACCGAGTTCTATACGGATGGAACCGGCTATGCGTTCGAGAAGGAGACCCGTACCGCAGAGCAGATGGCCACGTTCTACGAAGGCCTGATCGGCGCCTACCCGCTGGTGTCCATCGAGGACCCGCTGTCGGAGGACGACTGGGCCGGATGGTCGGCGCTCACGGCGTCCATCGGCGACAGGGTCCAGATCGTTGGTGACGACTTGTTCGTCACCAACCCCGAGCGCATCGAGGACGGAATCGAGAAGGGCGCCGCCAACGCGCTGCTGGTGAAGGTGAACCAGATCGGAACTCTCACCGAGACGCTCGACGCGGTGTCGCTCGCCCACAGCGCCGGTTACAAGACCATGATGAGCCACCGCTCCGGAGAAACCGAGGACACCACCATCGCCGATCTGGCGGTCGCCGTGGGCAGCGGGCAGATCAAGACGGGAGCGCCGGCCCGAAGCGAACGGGTGGCCAAGTACAACCAACTGCTGCGCATCGAGGAGGCGCTGGGCGATGCGGCGCGCTACGCGGGTGACCTGGCGTTCCCGCGGTTCGCGATATAGAGGACCCGGGAGGGTAACCTCAGGCATCGATGTCTGACGCGAAGCGGCCCGACCCCAAACGGCGTTCCCCGACCTCCCGGCCGGGAAAGCCCGGCGAGGCCAAGGGCCGCGTGCGTCGGACCGTCCAACAACCCGCGCCGCTGACCGATGCGCGCCGGGAGTCCAGGCCCACTGACACCCGGGCGTCGCCGGTGCAAGTCGATCCGATCAAGCAGTCCGCCCAGTCCGCCGAGCAGCAGTCCGAGGAACGGCTGGGGTTCACGGCCCGGCGTGCGGCCGTCATGGCCGCGGTGGTCTGCGTGGTCACATTGACGATCGCCGGACCGGTGCGGACCTACTTCGCGCAGCGCACCGAGATGCACCAACTGGCTGCGACGGAGGCCGCGCTGCGGGCACAGATCGCGGAACTGGAAGGGCAGAAGGCCAAGCTCGCCGACCCGGTGTTCATCGCCGCCCAGGCCCGCGAGCGGCTGGGGTTCGTGATGCCCGGCGACATTCCGTACCAGGTGCAGCTGCCGCCGGGGGCGGTATCTGCGATCGAAGTCTCCGACCAGCCGGCCCTCACCCCGAGCGACGACCCCTGGTACACGGCGCTGTGGAAGACGATCGCCGACGAGCCGCACGGCGCACACCCGATCGACGCGACCGGCGGGCACCCGCCGGACGACCCGCTCGCCCGGCATCGATGGGATGCCGCCGGAACCTGCCCCTGTCGCGCCTGGTGGTTGACCGGGCGGACCTCGACATGGTGGCCCGGCATCTCGGCCGGGAGCCGCGCGGAGTGCTGGCCGTTGCCTACCGATGCCCGAACGGGGAGCCGGGGGTGGTGAAAACGGCACCGAGACTGCCCGACGGCACGCCGTTTCCCACGCTGTACTACCTCACCCATCCAGCGCTGACCGCGGCTGCCGCCAGGCTGGAATCGTCCGGACTGATGACCGAGATGACCGAGCGGCTTGCTCGTGAACCCGGCCTCGCGGCGGCCTATCGCCGCGCCCACCTGGACTACCTGGCTGAACGTGACGCGATCGAATCGCTGGGCACGACGTTCTCCGGCGGCGGTATGCCCGACCGGGTCAAGTGTCTGCATGTGCTGATCGCCCACTCGCTGGCCCAAGGCCCCGGGGTCAACCCCTTCGGCGACGAGGCGCTGGCCCTCCTGGCGGGACTGCCGGAGATGGCCGGACTCCTGGAGAAAGGCCACTGGATATGAGCACGGGAATCGATAGGGTCGCCGCCGTCGACTGCGGCACCAACTCGATCCGGTTGCTCATCGCCGACTTCGCCGATGGCCGCGGCACGGACGTGCATCGGGAGATGCGGATCATCCGGCTGGGCCAGGGTGTCGACGCGACAGGCCGGTTCGCATCCGAGGCGATCGACCGCGCCCGCGCCGCGCTGGCCGACTACGCCGACCTGATGCGCCACCATTCGGTCCAGCGGCTGCGTATGGTCGCGACCTCGGCGACCCGGGACGCCGCCAACCGGACTGAGTTCCTGGCCATGACCGCCGCGGTGCTCGGTGAAGTGATCCCCGGTGCGGTGGCCGAGGTCATCACCGGCGACGAGGAAGCGGACTTGTCCTTCCGCGGAGCGGTGGCCGAATTGGATTCGGCCGCAGGGCCGTTCGTCGTGGTCGACCTCGGTGGCGGGTCTACCGAGGTGGTGCTGGGGCGCACATCCGTCGAAGCGTCCTTCTCGGCCGACATCGGATGCGTGCGGCTCACCGAACGGTGTCTGCACTCCGACCCGCCGACTTCGGAGGAGGTCGGTGCCGCCCGGAGCGTCGTACGGGAGAAGCTGGGTGAGGCGGTTGACGTCGTTGCGGTGCAACGCGCGCGCACCTGGGTCGGTGTTGCGGGTACCTTCACCACCATCGCGGCGCTGGCTCAGCGAATGGTGCGCTATGACCCCGACGCGATCCACCTGTCCAGGGTGGGGTTCGGCGACCTCTTGCCGGTGTGCGACCAGCTTGTCGCCATGACCCGCAAACAGCGGGCGGCTCTCGGGCCGATGCATGAGGGCAGGGTGGATGTGATCGGTGGCGGGGCGATCCTCGTCGAGGAGTTGGCGCACGAGTTGGGTGCGCGGGCCGGTGTGGACACGTTGACCGTCAGTGAACACGACATCCTCGACGGAGTTGCGCGGTCCCTCGCCGGGCTGAAGTGATACCCGTCGAGTTGCCGCCGCGATCGCTGTTCCCGCAGGCTACTGCGTGAAATCCTTAATCCGGGTGCTCCGGCAGCAGTGCCTCGCCGCGAGCGCCCGTAGGCACCCGCGCCCCGGCCAGCGTCACCGCCAGGATGATCATCGTCAGCCCCAAGCCGAAATGAAGCCAGTTGTCGGAGGAGTTGACCGGCAGCATCCTTACTATGCCGTTGGGTCCTGTCAGCAGGCCGCACAGCCACAGCACCAGAAAGATCAGGCCGCCACCGAGCAGGTATGCACGCGCCCGTGCGTAGGTCTTCGCCAACACCAGGCCGGCAAGACCCATCAGGAGGTGAAACAAATTGTGCGACAACGATGTTTGGAAGATGCCGAACAAGGCGGCTCCGGACTCCTGGCCGGTCCAGCGAATGCTCTCGATGTTCGTGGTGATGCCGGGTACGAAGCCGAGCACACCCAAGACCAGCAGGACGGAACCCACCAGCAGCGCGGCGCACTGGACGGCCAGGAAGGTGAACCCCCGGCGGCTCAGCCGGTTGGGTTGGCGGGTTGTCATGGCAGCCTCCTCGCGAGCGCCACAAATTGTTGGCGTTGCGAGATGTGGGATACCCGGCCCGGGACGAGCCGTAACCGATATGTCGCAGACGGTGTCTACGTCAGGAAGGCGATGGGCCGGCGAGTGCCTCCCGCCGGCCCATGAAGCTCACAGACGGACTCTGCACCCGCTGCCGATATTGTGGCAGTGATGGCCACCGTCGCACGCGTTGCAGCGACAGGTGCAGCCGCCGGTGTGTTTGGAAACCTCTGATGCACGCATCGCAGATCATCTCCCTGGCGGAAACTTCGCTTGTACCAAACTCCTGACAACTTCACCATAATTGCGTTCACGTTGGATTGCCAGGGCCGAAGGGGAGCGGCAGGCTCAGTTCAACACGCCCTGGGTCTGTTGGCACGCTAGACGCTGACAGAACCACGACTGGCCGGGTGAAGGCTGGCCCACCGGCCCGGCGCACCACATGAATCAGACTCACGGAAACGTCAACAGTTCCGTTCTGCTCGCAGTTGTCAGCGATGAAATAATTGGCTGTGTAAATGCCCGTTCCGATTCTAATTTGGTTCCAGGCTTGACAGGCGTTGTTGTTGGCCCACAAGTAGCTGCGCAGAAAGAAATATACTGCTGAGCCCCGGAAAAATGCGGGTAGAGGATTTTATGCACCGCCGCTCGCGAGCCACGCGACATTCATTGACAGCCGGGCCCTGTTAATCTGCCCGCCGCAGGGCGCAAACAGCGCCAACCCTTTGGGCGTAAAGATGTCCGTCGTAGGTGTTAAAAAAACGTCAAGATCTGTTGCCGCGTAAAGCGCCACGGCCCTAGCTTCGGGTTGGCCCTCGCCGGCGAGGGCACGTCGGATGCCGCACTGCCCGCACGCATTCGACGGCGCGGACCCGCGTTGATTCCGACGAAGGAGACCAGATGTCGATCCTGGCATACATCATGGCGACGGTGGCGATCTTCGCTGTGCTCGGCCTGGTCGTGAGGTTGGTCGAAAGCCAGTGAGCTACGCCAACCTGATCGGCCTGGTGCTGTCGGTCTTTCTCGCGCTGTTTCTCGCCGCGGCTCTGTTCTTCCCGGAGAAGTTCTAGTGAGCACGACGACGGCGGGGATTGCATTCCTCAC
This sequence comes from uncultured Actinomycetota bacterium, assembly GCA_963846905.1. GTDB lineage: Bacteria > Actinomycetota > Actinomycetes > Mycobacteriales > Mycobacteriaceae > Mycobacterium. The sequence goes on along the minus strand of CAWJYB010000044.1, from coordinate 17,856 downwards.
ACTTCTGATCCTGGCTCTGGTGGTCGTCCATGTGCCGCTTGGGGACTACATGTACCGGGTGTACTCGTCGGACAAGCACTCCCGGGCTGAGAAGATGCTCTATCGGCTCATCGGTGCCGACGCGAAGTCGGAGCAGACCTGGGGCGGGTACGCCCGCAGCGTGCTGGCCTTCTCGGTGATCAGCATTCTGTTCTTGTTCGCCTTCCAACTGGTGCAGGACAAGCTGCCGCTGCACCTGCATGACCCGGCGACACCGATGACGCCGGAACTGGCCTGGAACACGGCGGTCAGCTTTACCACCAACACCAACTGGCAGGCCTACTCCGGCGAGTCGACGCAAGGCCATCTCGTGCAGATGGCGGGGCTGTCCGTGCAGAATTTCGTGTCCGCCGCGGTCGGCATGGCCGTGGCGGTCGCGCTGGTGCGCGGGTTCGCACGCCGCCACACCGGCGAGCTGGGCAACTTCTGGGTGGACCTGGTCCGCGGCACCATTCGCATCCTGTTGCCGGTCTCCCTGGTCGCGGCGATCGTGCTGATCGCCGGCGGCGCGATTCAGAACTTTCACGTACACGATCAGGTCGTCACCACCTTGGGCGGCACGCAGCAGACCATCACCGGCGGCCCGGTGGCCAGCCAGGAGGCCATCAAGGAGCTGGGCACCAACGGCGGCGGCTTCTTCAACGCGAACTCAGCACACCCGTTCGAGAACCCGACGGCATGGACAAACTGGATCGAGATCTTCCTGCTGCTGGTGATCAGCTTCTCGCTGCCCCGCACGTTCGGCCGGATGGTCGGCAGCAAGAAGCAGGGCAACGCGATCGCCGCGGTGATGGGTACCCTGGCGGCCATCAGCTACGCCGCCGTTCTGGTGTTCCAGCTGCAGCACCACGGCTCTGTGCCGACCGCGGTCGGGGCGGCGATGGAAGGTGTCGAGCAGCGCTTCGGTGTGCCGAACTCGGCAGTTTTCGCCGCGTCGACCACTCTGACCTCGACTGGTGCGGTCGACTCCTTCCACGACTCCTACACCAGCCTCGGCGGCATGGTGCTGCTGTTGAACATGCAACTCGGCGAGGTTGCTCCCGGTGGTACCGGTTCTGGCCTGTACGGCATGCTCATCCTCGCGGTGTTCACCGTGTTCGTCGCCGGCCTGATGGTCGGCCGCACCCCGGAGTACCTGGGCAAGAAGATCACCCCGCGTGAGATCAAGTTGGCGGCAAGCTATTTCCTGGTCACACCGTTGATCGTGCTGCTCGGCACCTCGACCGCGATGGCGATGCCCGGGCAGCGCGCCGCAATGTTGAACGGCGGACCGCACGGCCTATCCGAAGTTCTCTACGCCTTCACCTCGGCCGCGAACAACAACGGTTCGGCTTTCGCCGGAATCAGCGTCAACACGGTCTGGTACGACACCGCCCTCGGGCTGGCCATGGTGGTCGGCAGATTCCTGCCGATGGTCCTGGTGTTGGCGCTTGCCGGGTCGCTCGCCAAACAGGGCACCACGCCGCAATCGCTGGGCACGTTGCCCACCCACCGACCGCAGTTCGTCGGGATGGTGGTGGGGGTCACCCTCATCCTGGTCGCGCTCACCTTCCTGCCGATGCTTGCAGTCGGGCCGCTTGCAGAAGGAATTCACTGACATGGACACGGCCATATCGCTTCCACCACCGCGCAGCGGCCAAGGGGAACAGCAGGCGCGTCCAGCGCGGACTGCTCGACCCGAAGGTGCTGCTGGGGTCGACACCCGCCGCGCTAAGCAAGCTCAATCCGACGACGCTGTGGCGCAATCCGGTGATGTTCATCGTCGAGATCGGCGCCGTCTGGAGCACCGTCCTGGCGATCATCGACCCGACGTGGTTTGCGTGGCTGACCGTGATCTGGCTCTGGCTGACAGTGATATTCGCCAACCTGGCCGAGGCGGTCGCCGAGGGCCGCGGCAAAGCACAGGCGGAAACGCTGCGTAAAGCCAAAACCCAGACCTTGGCCCGCCGCCTCAAGGGCTGGGAACCGGGTGTTTCCGGGGTGGAGGAAGAGGTCCCGGCACCGCAGCTGCAACAAGACGACATCGTGGTCGTGGAGGCCGGCCAGGTTATCCCCGGTGACGGCGACGTGGTGGAAGGCATTGCCTCGGTGGATGAATCAGCCATCACCGGCGAGTCGGCGCCGGTTATCCGGGAATCCGGCGGCGACCGGTCTGCGGTGACCGGCGGCACCACCGTGCTGTCTGACAGGATCGTCATCAGGATCACCCAGCGACCAGGCGAGAGCTTCATCGACCGGATGATCGCGTTGGTCGAGGGCGCCAACCGGCAGAAAACGCCCAATGAGATTGCACTGAACATTCTGCTTGCGGCGCTGACGATTATCTTCCTGTTCGCCGTGGCGACGCTGCAACCGCTGGCCATCTACTCCAAGGCCAATAACCCCGGCGTGCCGGACACCGAGGCGCTCACCACCAACGGCGTCAGCGGCATCGTCATGGTTGCGCTGTTGGTGTGCCTGATTCCCACCACGATCGGCGCGCTGCTGTCGGCCATCGGCATCGCCGGCATGGACAGGTTGGTCCAGCGCAATGTGCTGGCCATGTCGGGACGGGCGGTCGAGGCCGCCGGTGACGTCAACACCCTGCTTCTTGACAAGACGGGCACGATCACCCTCGGCAACCGGCAGGCGGCCGACTTCGTGCCACTGGCCGGTGTGTCCCCCGAACAACTGGCCGACGCCGCGCAGTTGTCGAGTCTCGCCGACGAGACGCCTGAAGGGCGCTCAGTTGTCGTCTTCGCCAAGGAGCGATTCGGGTTGCGGGCGCGCACCCCGGGTGAATTGGCTCACGCGCATTGGGTCGCGTTCACCGCCACCACCCGCATGTCCGGTGTCAACGTGGACGGCCACGAATTGCGAAAGGGAGCCGCCAGTTCCGTTGCAGATTGGGTGCGTGGCCGGGGCGGTGCCGTTCCGGCGGAGCTTGGGAGCATTGTCGACGGAATTTCAGCGGCCGGTGGCACCCCGCTGGTGGTCGGCCAGGTAATCGAGGGCAAGGGCGAAGCAAGAGCAGAGGTGCTGGGTGTCATTCACCTCAAAGACGTCGTCAAACAGGGCATGCGCGAACGGTTCGACGAGATGCGCCGGATGGGCATCCGCACGGTGATGATCACCGGCGACAATCCGTTGACCGCCAAGGCGATCGCCGACGAGGCGGGCGTCGACGACTTCCTCGCCGAAGCGACTCCCGAGGACAAGCTCGCGCTGATCAAGCGCGAACAGGAGGGCGGCAAGCTGGTCGCAATGACCGGCGACGGCACCAACGATGCGCCCGCCCTGGCCCAAGCCGATGTCGGCGTCGCGATGAACACCGGCACGTCGGCTGCCAAGGAGGCCGGCAACATGGTCGACCTCGACTCGGACCCGACGAAACTCATCGAGATCGTCGAGATCGGCAAGCAGTTGTTGATCACCCGTGGGGCGCTGACGACCTTCTCCATCGCCAACGACATCGCGAAATACTTCGCGATCATCCCCGCGATGTTCGTCGCGATGTTCCCGGGACTGGACTTGTTGAACATCATGCGGTTGCACAGCCCGCAGTCGGCGATCCTATCGGCGGTGATCTTCAACGCGATCATCATCATCCTGCTGATACCGCTGTCGCTGCGCGGCGTGCGCTACACACCAAGCAGCGCGTCAAAGCTGTTGAGCCGCAACCTCTACATCTACGGTCTCGGCGGGATCGTCGCGCCGTTCGTCGGCATCAAGCTCATCGACTTCGTAGTCCAGTTCATTCCAGGGATGTCGTGACATGAAATTCTCCAACATCGTTCGTCAGCACTGGGCCGCTTTCCGTGCGCTGCTGGTCCTCACAGCGATCGTCGGTCTGGCCTACCCCCTGTTCGTCTGGTTGGTGGCCCAGCTCCCGGGTCTGCGCGACAACGCCGAAGGGTCGATCATCGAAGTCGACGGCAAGCCCGTCGGCAGCAGGCTGATCGGCCAGCTGTTCACCGATGCCGACGGTAATGCGCTGCGCCAGTACTTCCAGAGCCGGCCGTCAGCGGCCGGGGACGGCTACGACCCGCTGGCGACAAGTGCAAGCAACTTGGGCCCGGAGAGCATCATCGACACACCCGCCGATCCCGCTCAGGTGGCGGCCGGTGCCGATCCGGCCGACGCCGGATTCAAGGCCAGCCTGCTCACCCAGGTGTGCTCGCGCAGCGCAGCGATCGGCAACCTCGAAGGTGTCGGCGGTTCCCGTCCGTTCTGCACTGGCGAGGGCGTCGGCGCGGTGCTGTCGGTCATCGGGTCACGGGATGCGCGCGGCAATGTCGCCCACCCGACCAGGGTGGTAAGCGTGAACGAACCTTGCGCCCGCATCGAAAGGCCGTTCCTGGACAGCTACGAGGGTGTGCGCGTCGAGTGCGCGAAGTTCGGCGAAGACTTCGCGATCGGCCAGATTGTTCCGGTCCGCGGTGCCGCTCCCGCCGAACCCGCCGTGCCGGCGGACGCCGTCACTGCGAGCGGCAGTGGGCTCGATCCGCACATCTCGGTCGCATACGCAGATCTCCAGGTGAACCGGGTGGCACGGGCCCGGGGGGTCACCCCGGCGCAGGTGCGTGATGCGGTGCGTGCCCATCAGGACGGCCGCGCGCTCGGCTTCATGGGTGAGGCGCGGGTGAACGTGCTCGAACTCAATATCGCACTCGACCGTGAATACCCGGTGAGGAGTTGATCCCACCGGTGGATGATGGGCTTGTGACCAGCACCGACGACCCGGTCGCACGAAGATCGGCAGATGTCGATCGTTCACTGCCGCCGCGGGTGTCGAGTGCCGACAAGGCCACCGCATCCAATGGGACAGCCCGCAAACCGAAGCGCGGAGAGTTGCGGATCTATCTCGGTATGGCACCGGGTGTGGGCAAGACGTACGCGATGCTCGGTGAGGCGCACCGACGGCTCGAACGCGGCACCGACTTGGTCGCGGCGGTGATCGAGACGCACGGCCGCCAGAAAGTGGCGGACCTGGTGAACGGTATCGAGGTGATTGCGCCGCGCTGCATCGAGTATCGGGGGCGCCAGTTTCCCGAACTCGACGTAGCGGCCGTGCTGGCTCGCCATCCACAGGTGGTGCTGGTCGACGAGTTGGCCCACACGAACACGCCGGGAAGCGAGAATCCCAAGCGCTGGCAGGACGTCGAGGAGCTGCTCGATGCCGGCATCACCGTGGTTTCGACGGTGAATGTGCAGCATTTGGAGAGCCTCAACGACGTCGTCGCGCAGATCACCGGGATCGAGCAGCAGGAAACCGTCCCGGACGAGATCGTGCGCGGTGCAGCTCAGGTGGAGCTCATCGACATCACACCGGAAGCGTTGCGACGCAGACTTGCCCACGGCAACGTGTATGCGCCGCAGAGAATCGATGCGGCATTGTCCAACTACTTCCGTGCGGGCAATCTGACCGCGCTGCGCGAGCTGGCGCTGCTGTGGCTGGCCGATCAGGTGGACGCCGCACTGGCCAAGTACCGCGCGGAGCACGAGATCACCGCCACTTGGGAGGCGCGTGAACGTGTCGTCGTCGCGGTGACCGGTGGAGCGGAGTCGGAGACGTTGGTGCGCCGGGCATTCCGGATCGCGTCGAAATCCAGTGCGGAGTTGATGATCGTCCATGTCGTTCGCGGCGACGGGCTCTCGGGTGTGTCCGCGCCGCAGATGGGCAAGGTCCGCGAACTCGCTGCCAGCCTGGGTGCAACGCTGCACACCGTCGTCGGCGACGACGTTCCCACTGCGCTGCTGGACTTTGCCCGCGAGATGAACGCCACCCAACTGGTGATCGGCACCTCGCGGCGGTCGCGGTGGGCCCGCGTCTTCGACGAGGGCATCGGCGCCGAGGTCGTCCGGCATTCGGGCAAGATCGACGTCCACATGGTCACCCACGAAGAAGCCAAGCGTGGCATCTCCTGGGGTTCGGTCTCTGCGCACGAACGACGGCTGGTCTCGTGGTTGGCCGCGATCGTCGTGCCCTGTGTCATCTGCGCGGTAACGGTGGCCTTCCTGGACCGACACCTCAAGATCGGCGGAGAAAGCGCGCTGTTCTTCGTCGGCGTGCTCGTGGTTGCCCTGCTCGGCGGCGTGGTTCCGGCCGCGGTGTCTGCCGTGTTGTCCGGGCTGTTGTTGAACTACTTCCTGACTGAGCCGCGGTACAGCTTCACTATCGCCGAGCCGGACGCCGCCCTCACTGAGGTGGTGCTGCTGGCTGTGGCCGTGGCGGTCGCCGCACTGGTCGACAGCGCGGCCGGCCGCGCCCGGGAGGCCAGGCACGCCTCGCAGGAGGCAGAATTGCTGGCCCTGTTCGCCGGCTCGGTGCTGCGCGGCGCCGATCTCGACACCCTGCTGGAGCGGGTGCGTGGGACCTATGCCCAGCGCGCGGTCAGCATGCTGCGGGTTCGCGACAGTTCGGAAGAGATCGTCGCGTGTGTGGGCAAGGACCCCTGCGTCGGTGTCGAGGGCGCCGACACCGCGATCGAGGTGGGCGACGACGAGTTCTGGATGCTGTTGTCGGGCAAGAAATTGCCTGCCCGTGACCTGCGGGTGCTCACCGCGGTCGCCAAACAGGCGGCGGGTCTGATCAAGCAACGGGAGCTGACGGAGGAGGCTGGCCAGGCGGAAGCCATCGCGCAGGCCGACGAGCTTCGCCGATCGTTGCTTTCGGCGGTCAGCCATGATCTGCGAACCCCGTTGGCGGCGGCCAAGGCCGCGGTGTCGAGTCTGCGCAGCGACGATGTCGGGTTTTCCCCGGAGGACACTGCCGAACTGCTTGCCACCGTCGAAGAGTCGATCGACCAGTTGACCGCGCTGGTGGGCAATCTGCTGGACTCGTCGCGCCTTGCCGCCGGCGCCGTGCGGCCCGAGCTCCGCCGGGTGTATCTGGAGGAGGTCGTGCAGCGGGCGGTGGTCGGCATCCGCAGGGGCGCCACAGGTTTCGGATCGGCGGGCAACGCCGAGGAACCGGCAACGGCCGGTGTTGATCGGGTGAAGGTCGACGTCGGCGACGCGGTCGCGATGGCCGACGCCGGCCTGCTCGAACGGGTGATGGCCAACCTGATCGACAACGCGCTGCGGTATGCCCCCGACAGCGTCGTGCGGGTCAACGCCGGCCGGGTCGGCGACCGCGTCTTGATCGACGTCATCGATGAGGGTCCAGGGATTCCCCGGGACACCGCTGAGCGGTTATTCGAACCGTTCCAACGCCTCGGTGACCGCGACAACACCAGCGGCGTCGGGCTGGGCCTGTCGGTCGCCCAGGGCTTCGTTGAGGCAATGGGCGGCACCATCCAGGCAACTGAAACCCCGGGGGGCGGGTTGACCGTCGAAGTCGACCTGGCCGCACCGAGCGCCGCTACGGCGCTCCCCGCCGGATCGAAAGCCGCTGCCACATGACAAAGGTGCTGGTCATCGATGATGAGCCACAGATATTGCGGGCGCTGCGGATCAACCTGTCGGTGCGCGGTTACGAAGTCACCACTGCCGCAACAGGAGCCGGTGCTCTGCGTGCTGCCGCCGAGCAGCGGCCCGACGTGGTGGTGCTGGACCTCGGCCTGCCCGACATGTCGGGCAACGAGGTTCTCGAGGGTCTGCGTGGCTGGATGACGGCACCGGTGATCGTGCTGTCGGCGCGAACCGATTCCAGCGACAAGGTGCGGGCCCTGGATGCGGGCGCCGACGATTACGTGACGAAGCCGTTCGGCATGGACGAGTTCCTTGCCCGGTTGCGTGCGGCAGTCCGGCGCGGGGCCGTCGCCACCGAGACCGACGAGCCGGTCATCGAAACATCTTCATTCACAGTCGATCTGGCGGCGAAGAAGGTGACGAAGTACGGGGTCGAGGTGCACCTCACGCCGACCGAATGGGGCATGCTCGAAATGCTGGTCCGCAATCGCGGCAAACTCGTCGGACGCGAAGAACTGCTGAAGGAGGTATGGGGGCCGGCCTACGCCCAGGAGACCCACTACCTGCGCGTCTACTTGGCGCAGCTGCGGCGCAAGCTGGAGGACGACCCGTCACATCCGGTCCACTTGTTGACCGAGGCCGGGATGGGCTACCGCTTCAACCAGTAGCGGCGCTACCGGGCAAGCCACCACGAGGTCGTGCGCGGGCGTGAGCTGCGCGCCATCAAGGTGGCATCGTCAAGTTGTTTGAGAATGGTTGGGGCGCAGTCGGTGTTCGTGACTCTGAAGCCGTAATGTGTTGGCTGGCAGTAGATTTTCATGCCGCCGCAGCGGCGGTGATTTCGTCCCATACCGCGAAGCGATCGGCCATCTCGCTTCGCCACTGGGGTGCGCTCATCAGATGACGGCGAGGCCGGAAATGGCCCCGGATATGACCAAACGAATACAGGAACCGTTGGGCCTGCCCCGGCGAGGCGAAGCGTTTCATCACCCGTTCGCGGACCCTGGTCGGTTGATGAGAGTTCTCGGCCCGGTTATTGAGGTACTTCGACCGGCGGTGTTGCACCGACGGCATCGACTCACGGTGAGCGACCTGGTAGCTGCCCAGTTTGTCGGTCACCAACACCCGCGGCGCGTACTGCAGGCCTTTGAGCAGTTTGCGGAAAAACCGCTTGGCCGCGGTCCTGTTGCGACGTGACTGCACCAGGATGTCGAGCACCTCGCCGTGCTGGTCGACCGCGCGCCGCAGGTAGTGCGTGGTGCCGTTGATCTTGATGAACACCTCGTCGAGATGCCATTTGTCGCCAGGACACGGGCGCCGATGTCGCAGCTTCTTGGCGTAGTCCGGTCCGAACGTGGCACACCAGGACCGGATTGCCTCGTGGCTGACCACCACGCCGCGGGCCAGCAGCAGTTCCTCGACATCGCGCAGGCTCACCGCAAAACGGTGATACAGCCACACCGCGTGCCCGATGACCTCGATCGGAAACCGATAGCCCTTGTACCTCGCCGCGCCCGCCACGACATCCAATCCTGGCAGCACTACCGTCAGGCCAACAACTTGACGGTGCCCACCGACGCCCACCAGATCCCGCACAAGGCCGAACGCACCCTTAGCCGCGCAGTGCCCAAACTGTCGACTGCACTCGTGCACGCCTACCCGACGAGCACCGGCGTCTGTTGACCGCCGAAGCACCTGGGTACCTGCACTGACGAGTGTCGCGCACGATGCGCCTTCAGCCGACGTCGATAGCGTTTCCTTCAACGGCGCCACGCCATGACTTTCATGAGCCCGCTTTATTCGCGTCGACGAAACTGATCACCCGACACGGCAGCGCTCCGGAATCCCCGATGCGGTAAACCTGTACGGCGCTCGCCGCACTCAGCGCGATCACAGCCACGGCCCGGCCACGGCCACGAACGTCGGGCCTGACCGACTTCTCCCGCAACCCACGCACGTGGATGACAGCAACCAGAAGGGCAGCCACTAGCAGCGTCCGTCGGCCCCATCGTCGCCCGGCACCTGCCGCGCCGGCGACATGATGTGCACTGGCATCATGCCCGACGTCTACACCACCGCGACCGTCCGGGACATCAGCGGCGTCGCGAAATCGCTCGCTCCATAGGCCCGACTACGTCGCGCGGTCCATGACGTCGAACGCCTCAACGGCGTGATGGAACGGTGCCGGTGTGACGCCGATTTGGCCTTCCCCCGAAACCGTGGAGGCATCAGCTATAAGGAGTAGCGATGTCAGAGAAACGGAAGAAGTACGACCGGGAGTTCCGTGAGGGGGCTGTTCGGATTGTGCGTGAGACGGGTAAGTCGATCGCGCAGGTGGCTCGGGATCTGGGGGTCCATGAGGGCACTCTGGGCAATTGGGTTGCCCAGGACCGCGAGGCTCGGGAGGGTCGTGGGGAGTTGACCCGCGACGATCTCGAGGAGCTCAAACGCCTGCGCAGCGAGAACGCCGAGTTGCGGATGGAGCGCGATGTCCTCAAGCGATCAGTGGTCCTGTGGGTGAAGGAGGCGACGAAGTGAGCGTGGCACGTTTCATCGCCGACCAGAGGACCAAATATCTAGTGCCACATGTGATTACGTGCGTGTTGTTGGGTGTCAGCGTGTCGTGGTTCTACAAGTGGATCGCCCGTGCTGAGTCGACCGATGGGTTGCATACCGACACCGATCGGCGCCGCGCGCGCCTCGATACCGCAGTCGCCGCGGCGTTCGCGGCGGCCAAGGGATTGCATGGTTCGCCGCGGCTGATCGCTGACCTGCGCGATCTGGGTTGGGAAGTGTCGGAGAAGACGGTGGCCGACTCGATGCGCCGCCAGGGTTTGGTGGCGCGCCGCATCAAGCGCCGCAATGGGCTCACCAAGCAGGACAAGACGGCACCGAAGTTTCCTGACCTGGTCAAACGGGACTTCACCGCGGCGGCGCCGAACCGCAAATGGGTCGGCGACATGACCGAGATCCCCACTGAGTCCGGGCAGAAACTGTATCTGGCGACGGTGATTGACCTCTATAGCCGCCGACTGCTGGGGGCGGCCATGGGCCTGCACCCGGATGCCGACTTGGCGTGTGCGGCGATCAAAATGGCCGTGGCCGCGCGCGGCGGCCGTCAAGCGATCTGGCGGGCTGAGGAGTCCGACCGGGTCATATTCCATACCGACCGCGGTAGCACCTATACCGCACACGCGTTCACCAAGCTGTGCCGGCAGTTGGGGATTCGGCAGTCGATGGGCCGGGTCGGATCGTGTTTCGACAACGCCGCCGCGGAGGCGTTCTTCTCCTCGTTGGAATGGGAGGTGCTGTCCCGCAATCGTTTCCGTGATACGATCCATGCGCAGGCTGTGGTTATCGACTGGTGCTACACGTTCTACAATCACCAACGCCGGCACAGTGCCGCCGACGGGCTATCGCCCGTCAACTACGAGATCAGGGAATCCAAGACCAAGCCGGAAGCGGCATAGGAAACCCTCCACGATTTCGGGGGAACCACAATTTCCGTTCCAAATGGATGGTCTAGTACGGCAGCGGTAGTTCGTGATCATTGGTGTTCGCGTGCCCGGTAGTGGGATAGGCGGGCTCGGTGTTGGTGTTGTCGTCGCCATCGTGACCAGGCCAGCAGGCTGGTGATGGTGTGTTTGGTGACGAGCAGTAGGGCGTCGAAGAGGCGGCGGAACTCGTTGACCGTCAATGTGATCAGTCCTTCTGGGGTGGGGTTGCGGTCGCGTTCGGTGGCGCAGGCGACGGCCAGGAAGGCGTGGGCGAGCATGGCCAGGGTGGTCCAGCGGTGCCAGGAGGTCCAGCGCCTCACCTGGTGCTGGTCGAGTCCGGTGAGCCCTTTGGCGGATTGGAAGGATTCTTCGATGCGCCAGCGCTGCCCCGCGACGCGCACGAGGGTGTGCAGGGTGGCCGGCCGCGGTGAGTAGCAGCGCAGGTAGGCCAGCTCGCGTGTTTTGTCGTTGCGGCGGATCAGCACATAGTGGTAGCCGGTGTCGGTGGGGTCTTCGGCCAGCAACTGGATCCAGGCCCACGAGTAGTAGCGGTGCCCGTGGCTGCCCGCTCCGGCGGAGTGTTTTTGCCAGGCCCGTTTCGGCACCATCGCCGGGAGTCGATCGACGCGGGTTTTGCCGGCGTGGGTGGGCACATACCGGTTGGCGGCGATGGCCAGCACGTAGCCGAGGTGGTGGGCGCGGATGGCGGCGCGCAGTGTCGGGTCGGCGCCGTAGACCTCGTCGGCGGTGACCCAGGATGCGGGAACCCCGGCGGTGACGGCGCGGTCCAGCAGTGATCGTGCGAGCGTGGGTTTGGTTGCGAAATTGGTTCTTTCGGTGGGGATTCCGGCGTCGTCGCAACGCCGGGGATCCTGCGCCCATGATCGTGGTAGGTAGAGGGCGCGGTCGATCAGGGCGTGCCCGCGCGGGGCGGCGTAGGTCAGATAGACCGCGACTTGGGCGTTTTCGATCCGCCCGGCGGTGCCCGAATACTGGCGTTGCACGCCGACACTGTGGGTGCCCTTCTTGACGTCGCCGGTTTCGTCGAGCACGAGGACCGCGCCGGGGTCGCCGAAGGCGTCGACAACATAGTCACGCAGATCATCGCGCACCGCGTCGGCGTCCCATTTGGCCCGCGACAACAGGTGCTGCAACCCGTCGGGGGTGGCATCTCCGCGGTGCTCGGCGATCGTCCAGCAATTCTTGCGGTCCAGACCCGAAACCATCCCGAGCATCAACTCCCCGGCATGGCCCAGCGTTTCATACCTGCTGAACCGCGGCGCGATCCGGTCGATCACCGCCGAGAACTCCGCGGACCACCGGTCAGGGTCTACGCTATGAGCCGCGGTGGCCGCGGCAATCTCTGATGTTGACACAAACTCCGAACACTGCCCCGGTCACCGCCCCTACCAGCGCAGACACGCCCAACCACCCAGGTCCCGAATTACGGCTGCGGTACTAGCCGCGCGGGCCGGTGCCCTGAGTGTCCGGATTGGTCGGAATTCGCGCTAAAAGATCTTCGAATAGTGCTCTGAAATCGCATGGTATCCATTCCTCGTACTCGACCATTGCATCGGTAATGACGCTTGGCACCAGTTTTCCGCTGTTGAAAAGGTGTTCTAAACTGGGGAACGCGAGGCTGAGAAACCTTTCCCAGTCATGTCCCGGCATATCAAGAACATACTTTGGAACCTCGGCTTCTGCTCCGCCCTCATAGTGAACGACGACGGGCGACGAATCATACTGAGCAAGTTTCACCTGTGGAATACGGGCGACAACTTTGGTTACCACGAAGTCGCACATTGTCTGTGCGTGCTCTTGTGCAAGTTTATGTAACGGGGTTCTGATGCCGAATATGGTTTCCGTTTTCACCGACTTTTTTCGGATGAGGAAAATTGCTACGGCAACTGGATCTAATACCAGATTTTCCAACGTATATCGCGTGTCCGAGAATGCAATGCCGTCGGGCGCACCTTGCCGGTTATCTCGATCTACAACACCGTAAACGTCGCTTCCTCTTTCTCGAAGTTCCTCGACAAGACGAACTACTCCGGTGTCGCCCTGTCCGCCCCGACCCGATGCGATGAACTCAAGCGCGATGGGACTTGGGAGATCCAAGACCCGAAAGACCTCTTGATAGCAGAGTTGGTCATTTAAGCCCTCAACGAAGACAACCCGTCTGTATTCATTTGAGACGCTAAGCGTCGGTAGCCCCGCCATAAGGCCGGACAGTGCCTCATCGCGTGATACGTGCCGAATCCTTGGCGAGCCTTCCCTGCGCATTGTGTAGATCGATTCCTCAGGCGCGAGCGCGACTGTCGTAGGCGCATGGGTCGCAAGGATGACCTTGACGTCACGCTGCCTGAAGCTGTCATCCAGTACGTGAAGCAATGTTTTAATCATTGACGGGTGGAGAGTTGCGTCCGTCTCATCCAGCAGAAGTACCCTCGGCAACTCGATCGCCTCACTGGGATGAGAGTCCATGTATAGGCTCATGGCTACGACTAGCAACGTCTTCTCGCCGGACGACAACTGGTCCGTACTGATCTTGGTTCCGGTTTCCATGCACGAGTGTGGGCTCATACACCGAACCTTCCTCGCCTAGCATCTGTGGCGGAGCCTCAAAGCGGTAGCCGAACCCGACATCCGAAAGAGTCTTGTTGAACAACTCCCACGGCCGAAGACCATAGGCGGCCACGAACTCCTCATCGGTAACCGACTTCTTCTCGACGCCCTTAGTTGCTTCACGCCATTGATCAACTCGTTGCGCTCCCGCAGCAAGTGATAGGTAGCGAACAGTTGACCGATCGAGACCGTGAAAGGGTCACGTACACCGACCATTAGCGGGCAACATCGCTCGAAGTCGTCTTCCTGGAAGTCGATGAGGCGCTTTCCGCTGACCAACAGCATCGCGTCGAGATCAGCCTGACTGAGCGTCCCGTTATCTACTAGACCCGCGCGCACCTTTCCTTCGAGTTCATCCGAGCCTGGCGGCGGACTGTCCGGTAGCCGAACTAGCGCACCGACCGCCTTCTGAATCTTTTGGTGCGGCTTCATGGGGGCGCGGGGACCACGACGCTGCGGCCCCAACGATGCGGTCGCGGAGGGTAGAACTAGTTCCGCCAACGCGAAACGACGGATCGAGGCCCCCCCGTCTGAAGTGACGCCGTCGATCTCGATCGCCCCTTCCTGGATCGCCTCCAGCAGGTTTGATTTACCTGATCCGTTAGGACCGGAGAGAACGACGAACTCAGCCAGCTCCCCGTCGGTGACGGGACCCTTTATGGAGTTGTAGGGCTTGACGAAATTGAGCTTCACACCCTGAGACTAAACGCCATGCTGCGCACAAACCGCCGCGTATACCGTCGCGACCTAGAGGTGGCGCGATCAGAGGACAAATACTTCGAAACATCACCGGGATCGATCGCGTCAACGAGCTGTACGAACTGCGGACCGTCGCGCGCAAGAGGACTGGAGCGACGACGACGAAGACGACTGCCGCTGTCACGGCTGTCACGGCTCCCGATCAGGATTGACGCTTGCTGACGGCTTACTACACCGGCCCCGGCGTATTCACCGCTGACGTCGGCTTCGTCGCGCCCTCGGCCACCACGGCGGCGTTGTTCGTCCTGGTGGTCTGCCTCATGTAGGCGAACTCGGTGCCGTCGTGCGCGGTCACTGGGATCACGTCGAGCAGTGACCGCGCAGGCTTACCCAGGGCCACCGGGTCCGCCACCATCTCGACGCCGACCACGCTGGCACCGGACGGCGCCAAGCTCTTGATCCCGTCCGGGGATCATCTGCTTGACCACGCCGCTGGCCATGTTGCGGAACGACATCCGCATGCCCTTGGTGCTCGTCGGCCCTCCGGGCATGCCGCGCCTCTGTCCGCGCGGCCAGGTTCCCCAGGGGCTGGCGTGAGCTGTCGCCGGGCGCTCCAGGGTCATGGTCATGCGTAGCCTCTCCTGCAGTGAGCACCGTGCGCTGCAAAACGCTGCGCGCCGTGTCCTGGCCGTACTGGGTGACCAGGGAGATGCTCAGGTGCTTGGCCAGCAGGGTGATGACCTCGACGGCGCACCCGCCCGCGATGACCTCCTGCAGGCACTGGCCGAAGCGGGAGTCGTCGGACTTCCCCGGTCGTACGCGTTCGTCAAAACCATCCCGCGCCACATCACCGGGAAGGCGAACTATCCGAAGGCCCGCGAGATCATGCTGGCCAGCTTGGGCCAGTCCGGCGTTTAACCGTCGGCGCTGGGTCGGTGCTGCAACGTTGGAGCGGCGGCGGCAAGGAGTGCGTCTCGGTTGCCATCGAGGGGCGGATAGATTCGCGCGCAATTGATGGTTCGTTTGGTTGCTTTGGCTTCGGCCCCGGTGGCGATGACCTGCCGATCCCAGCCTTCGGTGTAGACCGCACCCGCGGTTCCAAGGTCCAAACTGTGACATACCAAGGGATTCGAAGGGGAAGCATGGGTTCGCCGAACAAATCGCTGACCACGTTGTAGCCGGCATAACGGCCCATCGGGCGCCCATGTTGACACGACAGCACCGAAATGTGTGTGTCATCCATCTGAGCGGCCGCCACATCCCCGGCGGCAAAGACCCCAGCCAGACCGGGCACACGAAGGTAGTCGTCGACCGCCACGCGGCCGAGACGGTCGCGCTCGACGCCGAGATCGGCGGTCATTGGATTGGCACGCATGCCGGCACACCACACCACCGTCGATGCGGCCAGCATTTCCCCTGTAGACAGTGTCACCCTGTCTTCGCCGACCGCTGCGACCCTGACCCCGAGCCGGGTGTGCACCCCGAGCTGCGTCAGGGCGCCTTCGATCACCGGCCGCGCCGACGTCCCCATATCGGATCCGACGTTGCGGTTGTGGTCGACGAGCATCACCTGCGGCGTCGTGTCGGGAGCAGCGCTGCCAGCCGTGCCGGCAATTCGCATGCCGTTTCGATTCCGGTCAGCCCGGCGCCGACCACGATCACGGTTGTCGCAGCTTGTGAGTGCGCTGCGCCGGCCAAGTGCTCCAGGTGCCGCTGCAACCGCACCGCGCCGTCGTAGGTATCGACATCGAAACCGAACTCCGCCAGGCCGGGAATGGGCGGCCTGACCAACTCGCTGCCCAGCGCAACCACGACACGGTCGTAGGTGCGGTCACCGAGGGAGGTGTGCACCGTGCGAGACCTCGGGTCGATCGCTGTTATCTCGGCGGCGAGGTGCTCTACTCCCACCGGATTGAGCACATCGCGCAGCGAAATGCGACATGATTTCAAGTCTGCTTCGTAGTTGCGGACCCGAATATCGTGGTAGGGCGGCGAACTGATGACCGTCACGTTCACTTCATGGGGCTCAACGCCGAGTTCCTCGATTCGGCGGGCGGCGCCCAGCGCGGCCCACAGACCGGCGAATCCTGAGCCGAGTACGACGACGTCGCTCACCGAGCTGAGCCTACGCGTCCGCTTTCGGCGCCCGTCAGGTGCTGGGAGACTTGATTCATGAACCCGGCCGCAGAGCTGCAATCCGCAGGCGAAGCATGGTCGCGGCACGCGTGGGGTGACCTGTATGCGATCCTGTCGGACGCCGAACGGCACCAGCCGCTCGATCCCGAGGACCTCGAGCGGTTCGCGGTCGCCGCACACCTCATCGGCAAGGATCTCGAAAGCGACGACCTATGGACAAGGGCCCACCATGCGTGGCTGACCCGTGGCGATGTGCCGCGGGCTGCTCGCTGTGTGTTCTGGCTCGGCGTGGACTTGGTGCTCAGCGGCGAATGGTCCCGTGGTGCCGGCTGGGTGGCTAGGGCGCAGCGGCTCCTCGACGCCAGGCAGTGGACTGCGCGGAGCGGGGGTACAGGCTGGCCCTGAAGGCGCTTCAGAGTTATCTGGCGGGCGATACGGCGGACGCCGAAGCCGCTTCGGAGCAGGCGTTGACGTTCGCGACCCGGTTCGGGGATCCCGATCTGATGACCTTTGCCCTGGTAGGCATCGGCGAGAGCCTGATCCGGCTCGGGCGGGTGCAAGAAGGGGTACAGCTTTTCGACGAGGCCATGATCGCAGTGACCGCGGGCGAGGTTTCCCCGATCGTGTCCGGGCTCGCATACTGCGCAGTGATCGCGGCCTGTCATGAAGCCTTCGATCTGCGTAGGGCGGGGGAGTGGACCGCTGAGTTTTCGCGGTGGTGTGCGGCGCAGCAGGAGTCGGTGCCCTACCGCGGGATTTGCCTGGCTCATCGCGTCGAGATCATGCGTTTGCACGGAGACTGGGCGGACGCCCTTGAGGAGGCGAACCGCGCATGCGCATGGATGCGCGCGGTGCCCGCCGCACGCTCTGTCGACGCTGCGTACTACCAACTGGCGAGCTCCATCGGTGAATTCGGCGAGGCCGAGCGCGCCTACCGCGAGGCCAGCATGCTCGGGCATAACGCACAGCCGGGCGTTGCACTGTGCCTGCTCGCGACCGGAGACGTGGGGCCCGCCGAACGCGCCATTCGCACCGCACGAGACGCGGCCGGCGACCGATTTTCGCGGTGCGTGATCCTGCCGGCGTACGTCGAGGTGATGCTGGCCGTGGGCAGGGTCGAAGACGCTCGAATAGCCGCAGAGGAGCTCGCCGGAGTCGCCGAGGACCTGGATTCCCCGTTGCTGAAGGCAGTCAGCGGACAGGCGCAGGGCGCAGTCCTGCTTGCAGGCGGGGAAGCGGGCAGCGCCCATCTGGTGCTCGGCCATGCCGCGGCGGTGTTCCGGGAACTCGGTGCACCATATGACGCCGCGAGGACCCGCCTACTGATCGGCCTGTCATGCCGAGCGACGGGCGACGAGGTCACCGCGCAACTCGAGATCGACGCCGCCAAGTCGGTCTTCCGGGAACTGGGCGCCGCACCGGAATTCGCGGCGCGCCGAGGAGCTCGCCGTCATCGCCACGAGCAGGC
>CAWJYB010000043.1:0-170521 GCA_963846905.1 uncultured Actinomycetota bacterium | reverse complement strand
AAAGCTCCACCGTTGCCGGGCACGCGCTGGGGGTTGACGCCCATCACGACGGCGTGGACGTACTGCGGAATTTGAAGGTTCTCGGTTCCGCTCGCCGGGTCGGTGTTGAACGGGCAAGGCCGCCTTCTTGCAGACCTGCATGGTGTTGTATGTCGGACTTTTCATGTCACCGTCCCACCAATGATCGGGGGTGACCTGGACGTACGGCAGCGCCGCCGCCGGGATTCGTGGCGGTACCGACGAACGGCAGCGTGAAAACGCCCATCGGCGTGGCCATGTTGCCATCATGGCTCTGCGGCACCATCCCATTGGCGCCGATCTTGGCCGGGATGCCCGTGCCGACGGCCTTCCATCCCGCTGTTGTGCGCTGCCAGACGTCCATTTTGGCTTCCGAACCCCCGGTACCGACCACCGATATCACCTGGGTGGCGTTTCCGACGCGGCCGGCAAACCACGGCCCGGGTGCCGCCATTGCCAACGGCGCAAAGGCAAGGGCCAGCACTGCCGCCCCAAAGGCAGCCATCAATGCGGTTAGCCGTCGGCGCACCGGTCTCATGATCAGTGATTCGCGTCAAAGGATGGAAACGCTACGGTCTCGGATGGGTTGCAACCCATGGGCCGGCCCGGCATGGTCCTCGGATCAGCAAATCCACTGAGCAGGGAATTTGCGGAGCTCAAAGCTCCCCGCGATGGCGGTCAGCGCAGGCGGTCGGAGTTCTTTCTTGCGCCGGCTTTCTCAGCCCGCTACGTGACTAGCGGCTGGGCAAATGCGGGATACGATCGGAACATGTCTGAGTCGCCTTGTGGAAGCGCGCCCGCAGATCCCTCGTCCCGGTCGACACAGGGCCTCCGGCCACGTCACTCAGCACGAGGTCCGCTCATCGTCACAATCGGACTCGCGGCGATTGCGCTGATCATCGGACTCGTCGGATGCTCCCGTCCGGCCAGTGACAAACCTCCGACGACAGCTGCGACACCTCAATACAGTGAGCAGGAGGTCGCGGACGCGCAGAAGGCCGTTTGCGATGCATTTCTTAAGGCTTCGCATGCGATTAGCGTGGCAGCCCACGCAAAACGACGATCCCATACAGAAGGTGCTGATTTCGATTGATGGTCGACTAGCATTCGAGGTTGCAGCATCTCACTTATTCCACGTCCTCAGCGATAACCCCGCGACGCCGCCGCAGATGGCTCGGAATGTCCGCGAACTTGCACTCACATTTGAAGAATTCGTGATTGGGCGGCTAGCAGATAAGCCCGAAGCTGAAGTGGATCCACTCGTAAAGAAGATGAATGCAGCTGATGGCGAAATCCGTAAGGTTTGTACATGACAGACCTGCCACCGGGAAAGTACTCCTGGATACTTGTGGGGCCATACTGGCCGAGTGGTACGACGGTGACCGTTACCGCTAACGCCGCCCAGAACCGCAGTGTAATGCAGATTTTCTTCGACGACTATCTGAATGTGCTACGGGCTACCAGGACAGGGCCGTTGGCCAACATGCGGGGTGTCACCGCAGATACCACACATTCTGTTTTCAAGAATGGCGAGACGCATTCAGCGGAGATTGTGAATAAGAATGGTGTAAAGCAGAAGGCATTTTCAGACGCGGCCGACGCCATGAACGGACTTACGATCGGACCTCACCCAGATAGCCGCCGACGGCAATAGCATATCGACTCTATCCTGCAATCAAAGGACCCGGAAAAGCTGTCAAAAGTTGTCGAAGTAATTGCGCAGAAGAATCAAGAGGCTGCACACAAAGCGTCTCAATATGGCGACAAAATTTTGACCGGAATCCAGGATGTCCTTTCCGCGGAGAGCGATCTCCGCACGCCTGAACAGTTCGCCAGGGACAATGGTATTGATCTATCGAAGCCCCCACAGCCCAGTGAAGATAGGATCCGCGCTGCGGTGCAGCCACTAATAGATCAAACGAAGACCGCCACACAGCATCCCTCGCCCGGCGGCGATTACCGACATTTACATCGGGAGCAACAGACTATCCCCTCCGGACTCAATCCACAGCAACCGCCGCCCGGCGGTGAATACGCGACATTTACATCGGGAGCAACGACGTCAACCCTCTGGATCCACTCCACAGCAACCCCGCCCGGCGGTGAATACGGCACACCTACATCTACATCTGGAAGTCCCAACCCCTCCACCGCGGCCACCTACGAATCCCCCCTCAAGCCCAGCCAAGGAGCCACGGCAGCCGGAACCCCCGCCCCACAATTCAGCCCCGCATCGGGCATCGCGCCTTCCTCCACCCAAAGCGGGATCGCCGCCATGCCCTCAGCCAGCGCCCCAGCGGCTACCCCCGGTACCACCGCGATCAATCCCCTGGGCCCACAAGGCCTAACCGACAGCTTCACTCACAGCATGCGGACAGGTGACCCGGTGTCGACGTTTGGACAGGCGTTTGGCCAAGGGGCCGCTGTCCCGGTGACCCAGCATCCCGAGTTCTCTACACCGACTGGCACGCTGTCGGCTGGAACGTCTCCTTCGTCCGGCAGCTTCTTCGCCGGCGAAAGCGCCGGCGCGGGTACCGCGACACAATCGCCCGCAATGCCGACCGCCGTGGCGGCCTCCCACCCCACAATGTTCGCTGCGCCAGTTTCATCGGCCCCCTCGATGTCGGCAACTCCCCCACCGATCGCGCCGGCCGGGCCGTTGCCCACCTACGGGTCCGACCTTCGACCCGCCACGCCGGTCATGTCAACGTCATTGCCTCCGCCGCCGCCGTTGGCAAGCGCTCCGTCATCGGCGCCGGTGAACCCGGCCAGCGGCGCCGGTGGTATCTCCCAACCCGCGGTGGTCAGCAAGCAACCCGCGACCACGGCTTCCCCGCATACCACCTCGGCAATCGGATTGACCGAAAGTGCCTTCGCGGCAACGGCGTCGGGTGCGGCCAGCGGAGCGGCCTCAGCCCACAAGGCTGCGCGATCCCGGCTGCGCCGACTCGTCGAGGCAGTTGCGCGCCAGCAACCCAGGCTGCGCTGGGCGATCGGCGAACGCGACGACGGAACCACCGTGCTGGTCACCGACCTCGCCGGCGGGTGGATCCCACCGAACGTGGAGATCCCGGTAGGCGTACAGCTGTTGCCCGCAGCGCGGAGGCGTGGCGGATTCGAAGCATTGCTGGGCGACGCGGCATTCATCGAGACTTGGATCCCGGGCCATTACCTGCCCTCAGAAAAGGACGCCGAACCGGTCTCAATGTCCCTGCGTGCACGCGACCTGCCCGCCGTCGACGACCTCCACTGGCAGCTCACCCAGACCACAAACTGGCGTGACGGCCTGCCACGATTTGCCCACACTCTGACTAAAGCAGGCGTCACCGGAACCGGCATTCTCGATGAGGAGAGCGATCTGCTGCACCAACACCTGAGCACGGTCTCAGAAGCGGTGCTCACGTCCTACGCGGATCGTCGGATGTATTGATGCCGACGCTGTCGGCAACTGGCAGCTGCTCACCGCCATCCACGCCCTGGTCACTGGCCAGAAAACAGCATTGAACTACCACTTCGCCTGGTTCCAGGCACTCAACATGGCAAAGCAGGGGTACGCATCATGACCGGTGAAACACTCAACGTAGAACAGGGAGGCTACGAGCAGGCCAGCCTTGTGCCGCCACCCCCGCCGATCACCTCGGACATCCCGCCCGCGGCCGCGTCGTGGATCGAGATGGCGACCGTTGCGCTTTTCGGTGCGGCGAACATGGGCGACCCGGAGGACAATGCCAAAGCTCAGAAAGGCCACGCCGAGCGCGAGTCGTTGACCAGCGAGGCCGCAGCGAAGTTCCCCGCCGGCGATGAAGCACAGGCCCAAGGCATGGACCAAATGGCACAACAGATTCCGCAGATGGCCAGCGGGCTCGCGGGGGCGATCGGCGGTGCCATGGGCGGCATGTTCCAACCGCTGATGCAGATGCCTCAGCAGCTTGCCCAGGCCGGACAGCAGCTCCTTCAATCCGGTATGGGCGCTTTCCAACAAGGCGCCGGCACGGCGGGGATTAGTACAGCGGCCGATTGGGCCGCCGACGGCCTGGGCGATGGTCTCGGTGCCGGGACTGGCGGGGTTGGCGCCGATGTCGGCGGCGGAGGTGCCGGCGGCGGCGGGGTAGGCGGAATAGGAACGACACCGATGGCGATGCTCGGGCCACCTGCCACTCCTGCGGCCACCACCGCGCCGACCGCGGGTCGGGCCATGGCAGGGCCTCCCGTCGTCGCGGCGACGGCCGCGCATCCGCCGACGCCGATGGGCGGGATGGGCGGCATGCCGATGATGCCGCCGGGCATGCACGGCGCGGCCGCCGGAGGCAAAGAGGAAAAGGCCCCGACGAAGCGGATCTCGGTGCCCGTCGTCAAAAATGGAGCGCCTGTTCAGGGCCGCATCACTATGCCGCCGACGGCGCCCGTCACCAAGAACGTCGAGCCCAAGAGAACCGTGACCAGGCGAATCGTCATACCGGGCGACAGGACCACCGACGTGGCCGACGAAAGACCTGACCGGAACACATAACCGGAATGCGGTCTACCGGCAACGGCGACCTTTCCGCACTCGCTACGGTGGACCGCATGACTCGCTGGCCCTGGCAGCGCGATCGAGGTTTCCGCCAGATCACACAAGGTCTGGGCTCTCTCGACCGCGAGGTGTTCGAGGCGATCGCCGAATCGCCGACACCGCTTCTCGATACCGTCATGCCGCCGTTGACCCGTGCGGCCGATCACTCCAAAATCTGGTTCCTCATCGCCGCGGCGCTTGCGGTGTCGGGCAACCCGCGGGCAAGCCGGGGTGCCGCGCGTGGCGCCGCCACGCTTGCCGTGACCAGCCTCGTGACCAACCAAGTGGCCAAGCGCATATGGATACGCCCTCGACCCAACCGGCTGTCGGTGCCGCTTCCGCGCCGGATACGACGTTTCCCGACGTCGAACTCGTTGCCGTCCGGACATTCCGCCAGCGCCGCGGCATTCGCTGTCGGCGTAGGGCTGGAGAGTCCGCCGCTGGGGCTGGCACTGGCATTGTTGGCCGGATTGGTGGGGCTTTCGCGGGTCGCCACCGGAGCCCATTACCCGGGCGATGTGCTCGCGGGATTCGGCATCGGGGCCGGAATCGCGGTGTTGGGCGGCCGGCTGGTGCCACCCGTCGTTGAGACCAGATTGCCTGCCACTCAACCACTTCGGATCGAAACCCCGCCACGGCCCGACGGCGAAGGTGTGGTGCTCGTCGTAAATCCCGCCTCCGGCGGTGGTACCGGCACCGACGTGATCGACGAAGTGCGTGAAGCACTTCCCAAGGCGGAGATCATCGAACTCGGACCGGACGACGACCCCGCAGCCGTCCTGCGCACGGCTGCCGAGCACGCCGAGGTGTTGGGCATCGGTGGCGGCGACGGCACCGTGTCCACTGCCGCGCAAGTGGCCGTGGACGCCAAACTGCCGCTCGCCGTCTTCCCCGCCGGCACGTTCAACCACTTCGCCAAGGACATCGGCTGCGATACCGTCGCAAAGACCGTCGAGGCGATCCGAACAGGCACCGTCTCCTGCGTCGACCTCGTCTGCCTGAACGAAGACCGGATGATCGTCAACACCGCCAGCATCGGCGCGTACCCTTTGTTCGTTCAAACCCGCGAAAAGCTCGAACACAGGATCGGCAAGCCGCTGGCGGGCATCTACGCAATGCTGCACACGTTGCGCGATGACCAGCCCATCCGGATCCAATACGACAACAGGACGCTTTGGACGTCGTTGTTCTTCCTCGGAAACTCGATCTACCTGCCGTCGGGCTTCGCACCGTCGCGTCGTACCCGGATGGACGACGGTCTGCTGGACGTCCGAATTCTCGAGACTGGCCGCCGCTTGTCCCGAACAAGGGTATTGACGGCTCTGGCTCTGGGGCGCTTGGAGCGTAGCCCGCTCTACCATCAGATCCAGGCGCCCGAGTTCCGATTCACCGCCGTCGACGGTCCGACCCCGTTGGCTCACGACGGTGAAGTCGACGGTGAATACGATTCGGCCAGTTTCAGTGCCCTGTACCGCGCACTTCCCGTGTTTCGCCCCGCGACGTGATCCGGTGCAGGGGCACCGCACCGACGATCGCGCTGCACAGCTGGTAGTAGAGGTAACCCAGCGCCCATCCGGCCAGCACATCGGACGGGTAGTGGACATTGAGCGCGACCCGTCCGATCCCGATCATCACTATGATCGCCGCGCCGGCCACGATGAGCGGCGTCCGCCAGCGCTCGGCCACCAGTGGCAGCGTCACGGTCAACAACGCGAGCACACTCACGGTCACGCCCAGAGCGTGACCGGACGGAAACGCCGTTCCGTACGCGTAGACCGTAGCGGTGGCTGGTCTCGGCCGGTCCGCCAGGCGCTTGGCGACTTCGGTCACCACGGCGGAGAACTCGACGGTCACAATGAGGAACAACGCGGCGCGCAGGTACCGCCGGGTCACCATCCAGATGATGACCGCAAGTCCCAACAGCCGGAACGCCGCGGGTCCCAACACCGTGCAGAACACGTTCCATGCGGTCGTCCACCAGGGAAATTGGGTTCCGGCGCGGTGACAGCCGTCGAGGAACCAATCGTCGACCGCGGTCAGCCACGCCCACTCATGCACCCATCCGACCCACAGTGCTAGATAGACCAACGCAGCGGCGACGATCGACGCGGCTTTCCGTTGGGTCACCACCCCGCCGTACCACAGGGCCGCTGCCGCTGACGATCTTGATGGCAATCTTGATAGCGATCTTGCCGCGTCACGACCCGGATGGGACCAGCGAAGGATTGCCGACGCCGATGGTGATCTGCGGGGACATGGAAGGGTCGAGCCAGTTCAGCACGGTGCGCATCTCGTCGCGGCCGATGGCCACGCAGCCCCAGGTGGGGCTGCCGTCGGTAACGTGAAGGAATATCCCCGACAGCCGGCCCGGGATCCGTTGCGGGTTCACCGCGATGTTGACGGCGTAGTCGTAGACGGGCCCCGAGTCGTAGAGGTTTTCCGCGATTGACGAAGGACTGCCGGGTCCGCGCACGTGCGTGTTGTAGGTGGTCGATCGAGCGTCCTCATCCCACCAGTCCTGGTCGGTGGCTTGGAAGTACGGCATCCGAGTGCCGGGGTTGGGTTCGCGGCCGAATGCTTGATCGAAGGTGAACGTCCCCACGGGAGTGCGGTGGACACCATCTGCGGGGGCACCCACACCGAGTGCACCCACCTTGGCGGGCGTTGGGCCGAGGACCGCCTTCCATTGTTGACCGTCACGCTGGAAGGCGGTGAGTGTGCCGCTTGTCGCGTTTGCGGCGGGCACACCGACGACGATCCACTGAGTGGGCGGGCCCGAAGGGGATGTCGCAGGATCGGCGGACGCTGGCGCAGCGAGCGGCAAGCACAGCATCGCCAGCCCGAGATTGGCCGCGACTCTCGCGAGTGTCTTTGGCAATTTCACAGGCGCTCCGGGGTTGGGACTGAGCAATCGCATCTGAAGTGCGTCAATGGTAGCCGTCTGCTGCGTTGTCAAAGAGCCCAGCACCGCGGTCGAGGTGCTCGCCTAGTGCAACACCGTGCGCGCTGCTCCGGCCGCCGTGCCGCTGCGCCCGAGGACGCAACACTGGGACATCTTCGTCGGCCTGTGCCGCGAAGTTTCCGACCTCCAACCTCGTTCCCGACGCCTATCACGCCGCCTTGGCGATCGAGAATCGCGGCACCTGGATCACCAACGACCGCGGCTTCGCCCATTTTCCAAAACTCCCGTGGCGCAAACCGTTTAACTGACCAAAAAGTCTCCGCCACCGCTCTCGGGGCGAGCGAGCCACACGCTGCTCAGGTTGCGACCCCCCAGCCACCAGTCAGTGCGTCGATGCGACTTACGGTGCTGCGGCGAATGTCTACTATGTCCGTTGAGCGCAACCACGACGGCGCAACCACGACAATGCGGGAGATCTCATGGTCCGACTCCACGTGGAGCGAACAATCGCCGCACCCCCGGAACGTGTCTTCGACCGACTGGCGGATCCGGCCAGCCTGACTGCCGCACCTGCGGTTCTGAAAGCCTCTTGGACGAAAGGCTTCTCGGCCCCCGGCGTGGGGGCGATACGCAACGTGATCGGGGCTGGAACATGGTTTCGCGAGGAGATCACCGCCTATGATCCGCCGCGTAGCTACTCCTACCTGATCCTGCGCTCGTTCCCACCCTTCGACCACGACGGCGGCACGCTGACCTTCACACCATCGGGCGAGGGCACGCACGTCGACTGGGTGACCACCTACACCGTTCCGGCTCGCGTTGGCGGCAAAGTGGTGGAGCGGATCGGGTCCCGGCTGCTTCGTTCGACCTTCCTTGCAATAATCGCCGGCTGCGCGAAGGCGCTCGAGGGCTAGCGGGCGTCAGTCGAACAAGTTGCACTGTGCGGGTTTGCCGCTGAGTCGCTTTTCTGCCCATCGCCGGATGGACGCGTCTGGATCGTTGCCGGCCAGTGTCCGCACCAGGTCGTCCTCGCCGCCGATCAGCAGCCTTTCCAGGGCTGCCTTGCGGGGCGTCTTGTGTCCCCATGCCAACGCCACGTTCATGACGCCACGTGCTTGATCCTCGTCGAGAAGGTCCGCGGCTCGGACCGCTCCGGTCACCACTGCAGCCGCGTCCAGAGCCTGCAGTGACCGTGCGTGTTCGAGGACGTCGGTGGCTGACGCCTGGTGTCGACCGAGAAGGCGGGCGGCAGCCCAGGTCCGCAGCGGCGGCCATACCGAACGACGTGAGGTCATCTCGGTGTTGGGATCGATGTGGACCCTGCGGCCCGGTCGGGGCGATTCCAGGTCGTATTCGACGAAGGTGGTGCCGATCCACCAAATGGGGTGCCGATAGTGCACGTGTTCCTGCCACAGCAGCGGGTCGGCGAGCCGGTCCTGGTCGTCATCGTCGAGAATCCCCGAATCCACGATGCCGGAGATCACCGTCGCACTGACGGTGCGCCACTGCCAGTCGGTGCACAGCAGCAGGGCGGAGTCGAATGCGCCCGGTTCACCGCGGCCGTGGAGTCGCCGAAATGCCTCGACCGCGACGGCCGACGGCTTCGGTCGGCCGACCGCACCCGAAACCAGCTGCCGCCAAAGGCTCAGCGTATCGCTGATTTCGGAGATCTCGATCGGCATCGGGTGGCCCACCCATCCATTCTGACAGCCCCCGTTGCGATGAACTACCGTCATCACAACTACTGCGGTCATCTCACCTGGGCCACCACGAACACCCTGCGGAAGGGAAAGAACGTACGGCCGTCGGCCCGCGCCGGGTACGCCTTGGCGAGCAGTGGCGTGATCCGGCACCGATACTCACGCCATTCGGCTTCGGACAGCGCGGACTTCACCTCGGTCAGCGCCGTCCCGGACATCCAGTCCAGAACGGGCGTCTCACCGGTCAGCTCGTGAATGTACGTCGTCTCCCAAGCATCGACCGCACACCCGGCATCGGAGAGAATCCCTGCGTAGCCCTCCGGCGTTTCGACCGCCAGGTCATCGCGAAATCTCATGTCACGCAAAGTATCGGCGAACTCCGGGCGTCGAGCGACCTCCCGAATCGCCCGGTGCGACGGGGCGTCGAAGTTGCCGGGCACCTGCATGGCGATCCACGATCCCGCGCCCAGCTGATGCGCCCACCGCGTCAGCAGCTCAGTGTGCCCGGGGATCCATTGCAGCACCGCGTTGGTCACGACGACGTCGGTGTCAGGTTGCGGCACCCACCGCCGAACATCGGCGACAGTTGCATCCAGACCGCGCTCTCGTGCGGCGGCCACCATTTCCGGAGAGCTGTCCAGAGCCTCGATCCGGGCGGACGGCCATCGACGATTCAACGACACCGTCAGATTGCCAGGGCCGCAACCGAGGTCCACCACCCGCCGGGGCGTTTCGGCGTTGATCCGCGATATCAGGTCGAAAAACGGACGACCGCGCTGATCGGCGAAAGCAAGATAGGCGTCAGGGTTCCACACCACCTCCTCATTCTCTCGCGTCGATCCGATCTGCGGGAAACGATCCCGGTCGCGGTGCAACGAGCGCATATTGCCGCTGCCCCGCAGTCCGACAGCTAACATCGGAGTTGATGACCACAGTCGACCCGGATATCCCTATCCCGGTACTGGATGTCCCCGGAGCTGATGCCGGATCACGGGGCCTTCCCCACCGCTCCGAGCTGACGTTGCTTCAGCGCACCATCGTCGATACGTCTGCCGTCGCCGATATCGGCCTGCGCACGGCGATCGCCTCCGTGGTGGGGGCAGCGATGCTGCCGCCCCTGCTCACCGGACTAGTACGACGGACCGACCTGGAACGTGAACGCGCGAACCTCGCCTTCTACGCCGAGCTCGCCGCCGAACACGATTCCGCGAAGTCGTTTCCCGCGCCGGCCGCCGTGCCGCACGTGTCCTCACGGCCGGCCAGCGCAATAACCAATTACGTCGCGGGCGGAAAAGTCCAGCACATCCAGTTCGCCAGCAGCTTCGAACCGACCAACCCCGCAATGCGCAATCTTTGGCGCCGGCTGGATCGCAACAACGTTGTGCACGCCCAGCATTGGCGCCATGACGACGGCCCGCATCCGACCCTGTGTGTGATCCACGGCTTCATGGGCTCGGCGTACATGCTCAACGGGTTGTTCTTCTCGCTACCGTGGTTCTACCGTTCCGGCTACGACGTGATGTTGTACACGTTGCCTTTCCATGGCCGACGCGCCCAGCGGGGCTCGCCGTTCAGCGGCTACGGTTTCTTTCAGTTCGGCATGGCGGGTTTCGCCGAGGCGATGGCCCAGGCCATTTTCGACTTCCGATCGGTGATGGACTACCTGGAGTTCACCGGCGTCGACCGGATCGCGTTGACCGGAATGTCTTTGGGCGGGTACACCTCCTCGCTCATCGCGTCGGCGGACGAACGGTTACAGGCGGTCATACCAAACGTTCCGGTGGTGAATCCCGAGGCACTGTTCGACGACTGGTTTCCGGCCAACAAGCTGGTGAAGCTGGGACGCCGTGCAGGCGGTTTGACCGAGGAGGAGTCGTTCGCCGCGTCGGCGTTCCATTCACCGCTGAACTACCGACCGCTGGTGCCCAAGGATCGGCGCCTGATCATCACCGGTCTGGGCGATCGGCTCGCCCCGCCTGAACAGGCCGAGGAGCTATGGAAGCACTGGGATCGCTGCACACTGCATTGGTTCCCCGGTAACCACGTGCTGCATGTCAGTCAGGCCGGAGTACCTGCGGCGCATGACCCGGTTTTTGCAGCCGTTCATGTTCTGACCAGCGGCTCGGTGGACATAGGGTGCAACGCCGCGACCGCGGGCAAGTGGTCGCCGTCCTTCGCGGCGAAACCGGCCAGAGGGATCCGCCCGGGTGGTTCGTCGGTCCGTACCGCGCATACGACGGCCAGGCTCGGGCGCTCGACCGGGCCCGAATACTCCCGCACGGTCCATACCTCCGCCGCGGCATAGGCTGACAACGCCGCGAGTCGCTCGTCAAGGGCCTCGTCGACGAAGACGTCGTAAGCCGCAACATAGCCCTGACCGCCGTCGTCCACGGCGCCCCAGCGTTCCCTGGCCCGCGAGCCCAGCAGGTCCGGCACTGCGATGTCCACGGTACTGACCGTGCAGCCCAGCTCCCTGAGGTGGTCGGCCAACCTGCGCAGCGCCACCCCGGCCGTCTGATGCAGCGGGCATTGCAGCCGAACGTGCTTGCAGCGCAGCACGATTAGTCGCCGCCGAAAGCGTCAGGCCCACCCATGTGGTGCGTCCCGTCGACATGTCACGGCTGGTGACCCGGACGGCCTCACAAACGAGGCCATATCGCTGCAGATACCCCGCGATCGTCACCGTCGGTACGCCGTCGGCGGACTCATCGACGATCCGCAGCACGGCCGTCGTACGCACGTCGGCCACGTGCTGCCCAGCCGATTCGCGCTCGCCCGCCGCACCACGCCGGCGCAGCATCGCCAGCCGCAGCCGCACCCATGTTGTGATGTATCTCCCGCGCCAGGATGCGAACAGCAGTATCACGATTGCGACCGCGACGCCGAGGACCCAACGCTGGGTCGTGGTCTGGTACGGCGCAGCCATCGCGGCGGGAACAATCATCAACAGCGCCAGGGTGATTCGTCCCGGGCCGGGCAGAACGATTCTCGAATTCCGCATCACTGGCGGCTCCCCTTCCGTCGGTGCGTGACGAACGCGATCATGGCGACCGCCAGCGCGAGAACGGCCGTCCCCGCGAATGCGGCGGTCCGCGGTGCGTGGTTCTCGGTTGGCGGCGGTTCCGGCGCGGCTATCCGCGTGCTGCTCGCCCTCGGCGCGGGAACGTCGAGCTGCCAGGTAAGTGCCGCCACCGGATCCACGGTGCCGGCACCGACGAGATCTGACGGCGCTCGTGCCCCGTTGTGGGCGGTGGCGGTGAGGCGCTCGACAACCTGCGCCGCGGTCAGTTCGGGAAAGCGGCTGCGAACCAGCGCAGCGACACCGGAAACGTAGGCCGCCGCGAAACTGGTGCCGTTGACAGGCGACAGTCGTCCGCGATGATCGGGGACACCATCGGCCAACCCGTCTGTGCCGTTGCCGAGCGACACGACGTTCTCTCCCGGACCGGCCAGGCCCAGCCATGGCCCGGACATTGTGAACTCCGATGGCTGCCCGTCGGCGGCCACCGACCCGACCGACAGCACGTAGGGCTGCCACCACGACGGCACGGAGACGGAGCTCACCTCGTTCCAGCCGGCCGGATTGGACTGGCACGCAGTACCACCGGACAGCGCAGCGGGCCCGGCGTTGCCCGCCGCGGCCACGATCACCGCGTCCTTGTCCACCGACGCATACCGAAGTGCCGCGCCGAGCCCAGCCTGGTCGACGGTGTTGTCCCGGGGAAGACATACGGTCGACGAAATATTGATGACACGAGCGCCGAGGTCGGCGGCGTGGACGACCGCGCGGGCCAGCGATTCGATGTCGATCGCCGAGCGCGTCACCACCGGATCTTCTCCCGGCGCGCGAGGGGCGAACCGCGACGAGGTGTGACGGATCGAGATCAGTCGCGCACCGGGCGCCACACCGGAGAATCCGTCGGCGCCGGGTTGTGCGCCGATGATGCCCGCGACCATGGTGCCGTGGCCGTCACAGTCGGTCAGTCCGTCGGCGTCGGCGACGTAGTCACCACCGGCGATCACATTGGGAAGCCGCGCACCGGGCCGGACGCCGGTGTCGATCACCGCAACCGTCTGCCCCTCACCCCTGGAAAACTGCCACGCACCTTCCAGATTGAGCATGTGTTGCGCCGGCGGAACCACGGCGGGATCGGTGCCCGGGATCAATCCGGTGGTCACGCATTCCCCACGCTGGGCCATCGGTACAGCCGGACCGGTGCTTCCGCCGGGCGGAGACACCGCGTCGTCCACCGCGGGCGGATCGACGGCCCACGCGGCCGGGCTGCACAGCAGCGTAAAACCCGTCGCCAAAGTTGCCGACGCCGAACGCACCCCGTGTCGGGTCACCGGTTGAGAACCCAGGTGAACAAGCCGACGAGATAGGCCATCACCGGGATCAGCGACGCGTCGACGGCCGAAGCGGTAAAGGCGAGCAGACGGCGCGCGGGCAGCGAGTAGCTTTCGGGACTGGCCAATCGCGGGTTCGTCGCGACGACGACCCAACCCGACACCAGTGCGCACAGCAGCACGACCGCCCACATCGCAGCTTCATATCGGCCCTGCCCGATGAACACCGTCAACAGCGCAGACAGCACCAGGAACGGCTGGCTCAGCAGCCAAGCCTTGCACTGGGCGGTATCCCACACCCGTGCGCGCAGCACCGCGGATACCGCGGTCGCGGCAACCAGATACCAAGCCCACAGCCCCGGTGAGCCGGTGGGCCCCACGACGGCGAGCGAACCCAGCACAGACAACAACACCGCGCCCGCGATGAACCCGTTCTGGAATCCCTCGGCCAGCTTGACCCGGCGCGGCAGATCCACCAGCACCCGCTGCGAGAGCGGTGCGGGCGCCGGATCGCCCGGAGCAGGAATCACCGGCAGCGGGAACCGTGCCCACATGGCCGACAGCTGGGGAGCCCGGATCGTCACAAGCAGCGCGAGCATCAGCAGCCCGCATCCCACGGTCGGCATCGGCGTGTGCCACTGCGCGGCGGCGGCAGAAACCAGCAACACGCCGCCGGCGACGACCGCGGCCGCGGTGAAGACGGCCGAGCCATCGCCACCGAGAATCATGTTGATCAACGACCACGCGGCGACCCCCGCGGCCGCGAGGATGAGCTGCGGCGGCCCGAGTTCCCCCGGCACCGCGAGCGCGAACGCCGCGGCGATCGGCAGCATGGCGGCGATGGACAGTTCGACCGCGGAACTGGCATTGCGCGCCCTCGTCAACAGTCCCGCCAGCACGGCCACCACCGCTGTCGCGCTCACGCCATACGGCGCAACCGGCGAGGGAGATCCGAGCCGGTGGGCGACCGCCAGCGCGGTCAGCGCTACCAGCAGGGCGATGACGGCGCCCCGCGCCATCCGTTCGATGTGCACCGGCCCCCACGGACGGCGTCGCGATTCGGAGAAGATGACCGCCGCATCGGCGATGTCCTCGACGATTCCCGACGCGGCGGGGCCCGCCGGGATCGCTTGCAGGGCAAGCAGGTCACCGTCGACCACACCCACCGTGTCGAGGCTGGCGTCCAGGCTGAATGGCGCTTCACCGATCGGAGCGAGGCTGACGGCCTGGGTGGCCGACAATTGGTCGGCCGACTCGGTGTCGGTTCGCAGCAGCCGGTGGATCGCGGGCATGAGTTCACGCAGCGGCAACTCCGCGGGCAGGGCGACATCGGTCATCCGGCCGTGCGCCAGGATCGCGACACGCACGATCGGCAGGATCGCAGTGCCGAGGGTCTCAGTCATCAATCGCTCTTCTTTCCGGGTAACGACCTGCCGGACTACCGTGCGGTGCCGGCCGCCTGGGTGGTGAAATCGCGTGTGAGCCGGCTATCGGGGAACCAACGGCCGTCAGGCTGGGTGGCGGTGAGATTCTCGACCGCCCGGGCGACGGCAAACGGTGTGCCCGGCTCGAAGGTCGAAACCCATTCGCCGTCGACGGCCATCCGCGGGCTGACCAGGATTCGTCCTTCGGTGGTGTCGACGATCGCCACACCGACTTCGCTCGCGCCCGCGACTCCGTCGATGTTTTGCCCGACCACGATCTCGACATAGCTTCGCGGCCCCGCGAAGGCCGCGCGCACCACGGGACGTGCTGACGCGGGGATGCCGAGATAGTCGAGCAGCGTGGCCAGTTCGGCGCCGTCGCGCAGCTGCTGGTCGGCTCTCTTGCCCACCCGTGCGGGAAGCACGAATTCGCCGAAACGCGCGGGCGGACGTCGGGGCAGGCCGGCGCACAGAATCGGCACCAGATCGTGCGCGTCATGCAAGCCGACCTCCGTGAAGGTGATCAGCTGGGCGTTGCGCAACGCGACGACGGTACGTTTGCCACGGCGCGCCACCACACCCCGCAGCATGTCGACGCTCGCCGAACCGCCTCGCAAGCAACGGAGTTCGATCCAGCGCTGAGGATGGCAGACCAGCCGTACCCAGTCGGCCACCGTGTCGTCGATGCGGCCGGTTTGCCGGTCGGTCAGCCCGAGGCGCCCGAGTTCCACCGTCTGCCGCCGGGTGAATGCCATCCGGTCTGCGGGGTCACGGTACGGCGGGGTGAGCGCCAGCACCCACGGAAAAGTGCCCGCCTGCACAACATCTGCGACGAACCAGGCTGCAGTCGACCGTCAGCTCGACGGCATTGGCGGACCGCTTCGGCGCACTCAACCCCACTTGGCCCCTTCGGCCTGGTCGCGAGCCTGCATCGAGATGGTGTTGGACTCGTGTGTGGCGGCCATCGCCCGGTAGGCACGCACGAGTTCCTCCATCGCCTGGTTCCATTGCGCCTGCCACGCCTGGTAGGTCAGACCGGTGTCACCCTGCCAGGCGCCCTGCAGGGCGGCCTGCTCGGCGGCGATGTCGGCTCCGACCGCCTGCAGTGTGCCGGCGTGACCGGCCATCTCGGCGGCGTGGCCCAGCATGGCCGGGTAGTTGTACATGATCTGGGACATCAGAAACCTCCGTAGGTGGCGGCGGCGGCGGATCCTCGGCGACATAGGTGGCGCCGGCCTCGCCGAGGTTGGCCTGTGCCACGTGGAGCAGAGTGTTCACTTTGGCAGCGACCTCGACGAACCGGGCGTGGGCGGCCTGGAATGCCGCCGCGGATTCGCCCATGTGGAACGCCTGGGCACCGGCCGCAGCCTGCTCGGCTTGGGCGATGGTGGCCCGCATCAGCGCCGCCTTGGCCGCGAAGGCCGATTCCGAGGCGACGATCTGCGGAATGTGGGCATCAAGAAGACTCATGGTCGAGTTACTCCAGTCGGTTGAGACGACACGTGTTCGGATGGCTAATCGGATTCACGCGGTTCGTGATCGGCCTCCTCTCCCCAGGTTTGGGGCAGCATCGGTTCGGTCGGGCCGTCGCCGAACACATCGCCGGGCAGCACGGCCAGTCCCGCTGCGTCGGTGACCTGGTCCTTGACCAACGTCCCCGAGAACCCGAGCACGCCGGCACCCCGGCCCGATGCCTGTGCCTTGGCCGGCTGTGGAGCGTCGAACGACTCGCCGGATGCCACGGGGCCGTCGTCCATCGACGCGTACTCGTAGCCGTAGCCACGGCTCTTGACATCCGCCGCGGCGCGGCGCCTCGCTTTGCGCTTGGCGATCGTCTGCGCCAATGCCGCCGCGGATGCGGCGGCCGCGATGTCCGAAGCGGGCGCCTTGGCGCCGCTGCCCTCGGTGAGCGTCGGGCCCACTCCTTCGGGGGGATCGTCGCCGCGGACGAGGTAGCCGAAGGTCTCCCCGCCGGCCGGTGCCGCAAGGCCCGATGATGCCGGGGTCGATGGAGGTGCGGATGCGGCGGTGCCGGATGCGCCGACCGTGGGGGCCGGAGCGGTCGGCGCCATACCACCAACCGGCCATCCGCTGGGTTGGGCGGCGCGCACCGGAACCGGTTCGGGTCCCGGCTGGGTTGCCGGTTCCTCTTCGGTGGGCGGGGCCAGATCAATGACACCGGCGGATCCGAGGCTGCCGAGCGCCACGGCGATCAGCGGTACCCATATCGGCGCGCTGAGTGCCACTCCCCAGGTCGTCCATCCGACCGGTTGCCAGAACGCCTGATACAGGACCACAGCGAACAGCGCCAACCATGTGATCAGACCCTGTGTGGGGTTGGCCAGGAAGTCGCCGATGATCTTGACGATCGTGTCGACCGGGTTCTGCAGAAAATCCCAGATCAAATCCCCGCCGGGCAGGGTCAGGATGTAGTCCTCGAGGGATTGGAGGAACCGGTTGCCGTCCGAACTGTCCAGCGCCGAGCCCGCGTCCGCGGCCAGGGCCTGCGCTGCGGCACCGGTGGCCGCGGCTGCCGCCGCGGCCGCTTCGCCGGCTGCCGGAGTCAGGACGAACGGCGCCGCAGTGGTCTGCGGCGCGGTGGCCACGGCTGCGCCTGCGACGGCCTGGTAGGTCGTCATGGTGGTAGCGGCCTGGATCCACATCCGCGCGTAGTCGGCCTCGTTGAGCGCGATCGGGATGGTGTTGATACCGAAGAAGTTGGTGGCCAACAGAACTGAGTGGATGGCGTGGTTGGCCGCAAGCTCGGCCAAGGTCGGCATGACCGCCAGCGCGGCGGTGTAGGCGGCTGCCGCGGTCTCGTGGGCGATCGCGACCGCGGCGCTGTTCACACTCGCCTGCGTCAGCCACGCCAGGTATGGCGTATGTGCCGCGACATAGAGTTCCGCGCTGGGCCCCTGCCACGATCCCGCTTGGACCGCACCCAGCAATGCGGTCAATTCCGCTGCGGTGGTGGAGTATTCAGAACTGAGCGTGTTCCATGCGCCGGCGGCCGCGAGCAGCGGTCCAACGCCGGGCCCGGTGCTGAGCAGCGCGGAATGCACCTCCGGTGGCGAGGCCATCCACAGCGGCGCCGTCATCGTCCGCCGCGCGCGATCAGATAGCTCGACGCGGCCTGGGAGTCGCCGGTTGCGTAGCTGATACCGGACTCGCCGACACCGGAACTCGAACGGCCCAGTTCCCCGACACCCTGGGCCGCCACGGTCGTGTGTTCGGCTCCCTGGGCACTGAATCCCGCAGCGCTCTGCAGCGACACCGGATCGGCGGCCGGCGGCGTCACCGCGGTGATCATCGGGGCTACGGCGGCGTGCACGGCCGCCAGCCGGGCGGTCAAAGCCGCCACCGCCACGCTGGTCGCCTCGAGGCCCTCCGGCGCAACTCGCAGGGTCATGACGGATACTCCCTTCCCCGAGCGGTGCGCTCGGCGATCAGCGGGTTGACGAGTTGGACGTGGGTCGCCGTGTCGCTGTCGTCCAGCACCATCGCGCGGCCTGCCGGCATCCGGGTGAATCGATGCCCGCGGATCTTGCCGCCGTCAGCGGGGTTGCCCGACAGCATCATCGTCATTGCCTGCAGATCGTTCATCCGGCGCAGCAGCGGGTTGGTCATCAATGTGTGACCTGAACCGGTGGCCCGGGCGGTGACGACCACTCGCAATCCCAAATCGCCTGCCTGCGAGAGCAATCCGAACAGCGGCGACCACGGGCGTTGACCGACGTGAGGGCCGGAGATGGCGGGCACGTCGGCAATCTGATCGACATCGTCGATGATGAGGTAGTGGACGTGACCGGCATAGCTCCATCCGGCGAGTTCTTGTGCGGTCCGGCCGGCCGGGGGTCGTCGTTGTTCGATCAGCGCTGACAGGCCCAGCATCGCCGGAACGATCCGGTCGACGTTGGCGGTGTATTCGTTGTCGGCGAACAGCGGTTCCTCGACCAGGTGCAGCCGACGGTCCAGGACGGTGAACGCCACCCGGTCTTCCGACGAATTGTCCCGCACGGTCCGGATCAGATGACGCAACAGCGTGGTCTTGCCGGATCGGGTGTCGCCGAAGACCATCAGCAATGGGTGCTGACCGAAGTCCACCACCACCGGGGCCAGATCCTCTTCGCGCTGGCCGACGACGACACGCTCACCGCCAAGGTGAAGCGGTGCGACCGCGACCGGATCGAGGTCGGTGGGCAGTAGCCGTACCCGTGGTGCGGACGCATCGGGGTAGCGGGCATTGATGGCCGGAATCAGCTCCAATTCCGCGGCCGCGAAAAGGAAGTGCTCGGCGGCCATGGTCAGACCGCGGCCGGGCTGGTCGTGTGGCACGGACTCCGCCGGCCGGCGCAACGCGCCGGCGACCCGGACGTTGCTCTCGCGCGGGTCGGCCAATCGCAGCTCCAGCCGCAATCCGAGCCCGTCGCGCATCGCCAGCGGAACCTCCAGCCAGTTCGAAGTGCTGGCGACGACATGTATGCCGAACGCCAGACCGGTGTTGGCCAGCTCAGTGACCTTTGCCAGCAACGGGTTTCGAGTGTTGAATTGGTCGGTGCAGTCCCGGCCGAACGCGTAGAGATTGTCTATCACCAGAAAAACGTGGCCGTATCCGTCCGCCCAGCGCCCATTGTGCGCGCCCGCCCGTTGCCGGCTCCGCAGCAGCGTCTCGAGCTCGCCGAAAGTCCGCCGGATCCGCTCCGGTTCCAGCGGCGAAGCGACACTGCCGACATGTGCGAGTTCCGCCAGACCGTGCAACTGACCGCCGCCGTAGTCCAGGCAGTAGAAGCTGACCTCGCGGGGTGAGTGAAGCGATGCCGCGGACAGGATGAACGTCTGCAGCGCAGTCGACTTGCCCGACTTCGGACCTCCGTGGATGACGACGTTACCCGACCGCCGACCTGGCATCGAAGACCAGTTGGTCGCGGCGCATCTCGAAGGGCCGGTCGATCTCACCGAGCGGCCACCGCACTGTGCTCACCGGCGGCGGCGGTGCCGAGCGCACCGGCGAGCGGGATCGGCTCGTCGAGCGGAGGCAGCCACAGTCTTCGGCGCCGGCGGGCCGTAGCGGGCAAGCTGATCGCCGATCGTGGCGATCAGCTTCTTGGGTGCGCCCAGGCGGCAGCTCGTCGGCGCCGGACACCACCACCACGTCCTGACCGGCTTCGACCGCCGCGGCGGTGAACAACCTCGGTTCGGGAATCGATCGGCACGACAAACGATTTCGCGTTGCGGGGCGGTTCGTAGATGCCGTCGACGTAGGTGCTGCGGAACTTGATCGGATCCGCACCGGGTGCGGGTACCAGGAAGCCCACGCCCTTGTGCTCACGACCCGATTCGAGGTGATACGCGTCTTCGACGCCGATGATCTGGCGGGACACCGATGGGCTGGCCACCTTCAACCCGATCCGGTACGAGGTGTTCTTGTCGATGTCCTTGATCTTGCCGACGTCCAGCGTCTGCGAGGCGAACAGGATGTGGATTCGGAACGACCGTCCCTTGCGGGCAACGTAGTCGAAGAGGTCGGCGTACTCGGGGTGGTCGGCGAGCATCAGCGTGAACTCGTCGGCGACCACGAACAGCGTCGGCATCGGCAGGCAGGTCGTGGCCCGCCGTGATCGCGGATTCGTACTCGGCAACGGAATTGAACGCGCTGCCCTGGATCCGTCTGCCGGCTTCCCGCAGAACGGTTTCGCGCCGGGCCACCTCACCGCGCAGCGTATCGGCGAACCGGTCGGCCAGCGACTTCTTCTCCGCCATGTTGGAGATGACCGCGACCACCTGGGGGAAGTTGCGGAAGATGTCGGCGCCCGCCTCGCCCTTGAAGTCGGCATAGATGACGATGAGCCGTTCTGCGGAGTGGGTTGTCAACAGCGCCAACAGAATCGACATGAGCGTCTGCGACTTGCCCGAGCCTGTCATGCCGATCATCAGGCCGTGCGGACCCATACCCCCTTCGGCTTCGTCCTTGAGGTCGAAATACAGCGGATCACCCGTTGCGGTAACGCCGATCGGCACCCGCAGTTCGTATTCGCGGCTCCGCGGCGCCCACAGTGTCGGTACGTCGAGCTGCGAGGCATCGGGAATGTCGAGCAGCGTGGTGAATGTGGCACCCCGGGTTGCGGCCGAGCGCAGCCCGACGTGGGTCGGGTTTGAGTCCCAGCGCGCCAGCTGCCGGCCCAGATGGTTGGCCTCGCCGGCAGGCATCGCGTCGGGGCGGTCGACGTAGGGCCCCCAGCCCTCCGACGTCCAGCGCAGCAGCCGGCCGGCCTCGATCCGCAGAATGGGGCGCTCCGGGTCCGGGTACTGGTCGTGCCGTGGAACGGTTTCGGCGATGTGAACGACCGTCACGGCCGTGAACCCCGCTGACAACAAAGAGTTTTCGATGTCATAGCCGTCATCGTCGATGATGAGCACGAAATGGCGCAGCGACGGCGCAGCGAATCCGTCGAAGGGCGGGTGTTGCACCAGAACGGGACCTATGCGCGCGACGAGTTCGTCGGCGCTTGCGCTCAGATAGCGCGCCGGCCCGGCACCGTCGACCGATCCCGGAACGTCGTTGTGCGGAAGCCATTTCAGCCACGACCAATCGGCGGAGTCCAGCCGCGGACTGGCCAGGGCAACGCCGAGCACCGTCGGGTCGTGCCAGGTGACGGCCTGGGCGACCCAGGCCCGCACCGCCGCGCGGGCTTCAGCCGGATCGCCCACCACCGTGATGCGCGAGACTTTCGCCAGGTCGATGCCCACCGGCGTGTCACGCACGATGCGCTGCGTGTCGAGCAGCCCGCGAAGCGCGCTGTGCGACACCGGTTCCAGGTCGATCTCGTCGGGGGCATCCTTGACCCGGAGTTCGGTCTGCAGGGCGGCGTCGTGGCGGCCCAGCCGAAGCACCAAGAAGTCGGAATCGTGCGGGTCGCGTTCCCACTGCCGTCGCGAACCCGGAACCGTCAGCAGCACAGCGGGATCCGGGTGCGACCAGTGCTGCGCGGCAAGCTGGTCGGCCGCCTGCGCGCGAATGTTGTCGCGGACGACCGCGAGATAGCGCAGGTAGTCCGACCGCTCGGCGTCGATCTCCTCGGTCCGCACCTTGTTGTCGTTGCCGCGATACAACGCGGTCGCGGCCAGCAGCAGCACGAACGGGAAGAACAGCAGCTGAGCGCGAGACCAGCCGCATGCCGGTGGCGACCAACGCGACCAGGATGCCGACGATGAGGACCACGATCAGGTAGGGAAGGACCCGGCGCAAAAGCGGCGGCGGGACCATTCTGGGCAGCTCGGGGGGCGACTCGATGGTGATAGTCCCCCCGCGGACCTGCGGCCGTGGCAGTCGGCGGCGCGCTTCGAAGATCAACCTGCTCATCGGTTCTGGGTTCCCGTGTATGCGGTGAGCGCGTCGGCTTTGGACAATGCGGGTCCGGCGGTGAACAACGACAGCACCGGCCATGGAGCCGGGGTGGGCGGGTCGGCCACGCCCAGCGCCGCGACGGTCGTTTCGCGCCGTCCCTGTCCTTGCCTCCGTCGATGCCGAAGCGCATTCCGGTGTCGGATATCCAGAACAGTGAGCCGGTGCGCGGGGACGCGGGCTGCTGCCCGACCGTCTGGACGAAATAGCCGAAACCTGGCTCGAGGAACACCCGGCCGGCGCCTGCACCCGATAGCTCCACTGGCCGAGCGCCCTCGGCGACGGGTAACGCGGCACCGGACAGCAGGGTCACCGAACTTGCGCTGGCGTCAACAGGTTTCGTCCAGCGAACACAGGTGACCGGAGAACTTTGCGGGTTCAGCAACGTCACCGGATTGTCCGGATACGCACCGTTGTCGAGCAAACGCGACATCGGCATGCGGGCGATCTCGTCGGCTCCCAAACGCGGCGGCTGATGCCAGGCCGTAGGAGTTGGTGTTGCGAAGCACCGCCGCCAGCACCGAAGAGATCTGCTGCAGGCCATCGGGCAATACCGCGTAGTGCAGCAGGGCGCCGTTGGCGGCATAGGACACGACGACTGCGCCCACGGGGGCAGCAGCCGGCAGCGGGAACTGCGGCGGGGTGCCCGCGCCGGCAATGACCGGGGCACGCAGCGGCGGCCCTTCCGGCACCGCGTTGAACAATCCGGGCGAAATCCGCCGGGCCGCGGGCACCTGTGCGCCGAGGCCCAGCGCGGACGTCACCGCGCGATCGTCGAGGTCGATCAGGCTGCGGCGCCCGTTCCACAGCAACCACGTGCCCGCACCGGTATCCGCCAGAACCGCGGTGTCGGTATCGAGGCTGCCGGCACGCTCGCCGCCCCGCACCGGCGCGCCGGCAATAACCGCCACCCCGGCGGCCGATGGCCCCGAACCTTCGCAGACAGTCCAGTCGCCGTCAAGGGACTTGCCGCGCACCATTCGTTCGGGTGCACCCGGTATGCCGACCGCGGTGCCGCGCGGAAACTTTTCCAGCTCAGTGCTTCTCACCTGAGTGGGGTTCACCGGCTCGCCGACGATCAGGCGGGCCGAGGTCAGGTTCAGCGCCGGATGAAGCTCTTCGTTGACCCGCACATAGATCGCGGCCGTGTCGCGGTCGGCGAGCACCGCGGCGTTGCCCGGTACTCCGCCGGGCCGGATCAACGAGAACACGAAGCACGCCAGCAGTCCGGTTACCACGATCAGCGCCCCCACCGACACCGAACGGGACTGCGCGCGCAGTGGGTCCACCAACATTCGCGTGTCGTGCATCGCGACGCCGGATGCGATGCGGCGCATCACGAATCGCCATCCACTGACCTGGTGCCGAGTGACGAAACCGCGTCGGTACGTCACCTGGTCCGGGTTGGCGTTGGCGGGCGTGCGGGAAGCGAACGAGCGCCGATCCTCGACGCCGTCGCGCCGGTGGCCGTCATTCATCGCGGAACCGCCAGTCCGAGGCCTTGCAGCAACGGTCGCTACCGAGTTGCCAACGTCACCGGCAGTGATCGTCATCAACTCCTCGTCGGTGAACGAGCCCGTGCCCGATTGCCCGGAATGGTCCAGGCGGAACTCCCGCTCCTCCTCGGAGCGCTCAACCACGTTGCGCACGAATCGGCCGTTACCGGCGATGTCCAGGCTGCGTCGGGACACGCCGGCGGCGTCCGGCGTCGCAGTGGCGGCCAGGTGCCCGAAAAGCCTCTCGAGGTCGTCGACCGCCGGCCGTTCGAAGACGCTGTCGCGCTGCCGTGCCATGGCGTTGGCGATTTCGACCAACTCCGCCGGCGTGTAGGACGGGAAGTCGATACTGCGGGTGAAGCGTGACCGCAGTCCCTCGTTGGTGTCCAGGAACCGATCCAGCTCGGCGCGGTAGCCGGCGACGATGACCACCAGCCGGTCGCGGTCGTTCTCCATCCGGGCCAACAGCGTGTCGATGGCAACCAGCCCGAAGTCGTTCTTGGCTCCGGTGGCGACCAGCGCATAGGCCTCGTCGAGGAACAGCACGCCGTCCAGCGCGCTGTCGATGACCGCATTGGTCTTGGCCTCGGTCTCGCCGATGTGCTGACCGATCAGGTCGGCACGGTGCACCTCCCTGACGTTTTCCTTCTTCAGCAGGCCCAGGCCGCAGTAGATCTTGGCGACGACACGGGCGATGGTGGTCTTCCCCGTTCCCGGCGGGCCGGCGAACACCAGGTGGTGCGTTCGTTGTGCGACGGTGAGCCCACGCTGCTGCCGCAGTACGGCCATGGCCACCGAACTCTTGAGCCGCGAAACCTGGTCCTTGACCTCTTCGAGGCCGATGAATTCGCCGAGCTGCTTCTCCGCCTCGGCCAGCAGGTCGGCCTTGCGCTGGTGGGCGCCGGGATCGACGAAATCTTCGTCGCTGGGTTCGGTGTCCGGGTCCCAGGGATCGGTACGCGCATCGATGCGGGCCGGGGTTGTCGGCACGATGCCGAAGCTGGAATCCAGCAACGCGTCCTCGATCTGGGATGTTCTGGGGTTGGCGGCGTAGAGATCCTGCAGCGTCTCGTCGGCGGCCTCGCTGCTCGCCGTGCGCTCGCAGCGCGAGCGCCTTCGCCAGTCCCCCGTCTACCGCCGCGACCGCGACCGGCCCTCCGGGTTCTCCAGGTAGGACAACGCGGGGCCGAACATGCCCAATCGGGCCAACGCGGTTCCCAGCGCGACTTTGACCGCATGGCGGAAGAGGTCGTCGATGCCGGGGTCGTTGACGATCGGCGTCAGCAGTTTGACGACATCCGACCAGCGCTGCGCGCGGTAGTGGATCACCGTCGCCAGCCACCGCGCCTGCGGCCATTCGGGCCGGCGTGCGCTGACCTCGGCAACCAGATCGGCGGCGGCGGCGAACCGGGCCGCGGCGACCAGGGCGGCGGCGTGGGCGAGGTGGAAATCGTCGGGTCCGGTCGCGCGGAATTCCAGGTACAGGCCGGTGTCGTAGGTGAACCCGAGGGCG
Organism: uncultured Actinomycetota bacterium; assembly: GCA_963846905.1. Classification (GTDB taxonomy): domain Bacteria; phylum Actinomycetota; class Actinomycetes; order Mycobacteriales; family Mycobacteriaceae; genus Mycobacterium. The sequence continues at coordinate 145,167 of CAWJYB010000043.1, read as the reverse complement.
TTGGGCTCGAGTTCGACGCGCCGCTGCAACGCGCCCGAGGTGCGCGCGGTCGCCGATACCGCCTCGAGCACCCGCGGCGACAGGTCGCCGGCGGCGGCCAACCCGGTCCAGGCGTCGCACTGTCGTGCGCGATTCTGGTCAGCGCCGCGAACCCCGAACGAGCCGCCGCCAGATCCGGGGGACGGCGGCGATCGTAGACCGACAGCCCGAGTGCCTTGCAGCAGGTCGCGAAGCGGGTGACGACGTTCGCCGTCCACCTTCGAATCAGCTTTGCGAGCGAATGCGTCGTCTGTGATGTGAGGGCCGCTCATGGTCACCTGCGGGGGCGCACTGTCCACCTACCCGCGCCCTCCTTAAGTTAGTTATGCCTAAGTTAACTTCAAGAAAGTTAGCATTGCATAACCTAACTGTCCACCGGGCGGAACAGCCGCCGGACGGCCAGTCGTCTACCGATGGACGGCGCTGACCAGCGTGGTTGACCTCACGCGACTGAGCTAGAACCAGACCGGGTTAAACCAACGGACGGCCGGTCCTGATGCGCCAGTCGAGGTCGTGCAGGAGCACGTTGAACGGAAACTGCCGCACGAAGCCCGGCAGGGCGTTGTTTGCCGTCCGCAGCAGCGCGATGACTTGGTCGAACCGCTGCTGCCGCCGCCGATCCCACGGAAGCCGCATCTCGTCGCGGAAACGCTGCGGCAGAAAGCCCGTCGTCATCAACAGGGCGAATTCGTCCAGCACGGTGCGCAGTGGCCACGGCAACCACAGCCCGGGGAGGCGGACCGCCGCGATCGGGTACAGGAACGCGCGCACCGCGTCGTCGATATGCACCTTCGCGAGCGATTCCTGCCAGTACTTCTCGAACGCCTGTCGATCGGCGGGCCACATGTCCCGGGGGACTTGCAGTGTCGTCGCCAGCCCGACGCATTCCCGGTAATGCCGGTCGGCGAGTTCGTCGTCCATCTCGCCGATGAACGCCCGGTAGGTGTCGACGCCGCCCTTGTAGAGACACGCCGCCACCCAGAGCTGCAGCTGCGGGTCGAAGGCGTTGTACTTGACCGGGCTGTCCTCCGTCGAATAGACCTGCGCGTGCGCATGATCCACAGCGTGGCGGAACGCCGCCTTCTGCGCGGGACTGCCGTGGTTGGCCACCGCGAGGTAGGTGAATGTGGTCCGTGCGCGTTTGATCGGGTGACGGTCGACCCGGCCGCTTTCGACGCGACTCTCCATCACTGCGCACCCCACCGCGGGGCGCCCCAGCTGCATGATGACGTTGGCCGGGCCCGCCAGCAGGATGAGTCCCATGAGCCGATCGTCGAGACCTGGTCCGCCGGACGACCCACGGCGTGGAGGCGCGGGCCGAACTTCGCTGATCGCCGTGCAACTCGTCATGCAACTCCGCCCGGTCCACAACTGATAACAGTCGTTCTCTGATATTGCCAGGTTTTGTATATTGCTAGCCTGTTACGCCGGATGTCAAGATCATTTCCATGCCTCAAGCGCGCCGATATCGCGGCATCGAGGCCGACGAGCGGTTGGCCCGGCGCAGAAGGCGGTTCATCGAGGCCGGCTTGGACCTATTGGGCGGTCGGGCAGCCCCTGACGACCTGACCGTCCGCGCGATCTGTGCCCAATCCGGGCTGACCCCCCGCTACTTCTACGAGAGCTTCTCGGACAAGGACGATTTTGTCGAAGCGGTGTTCGGCGCTGTGACCGCCGAATTGGCCACCGCCACCCAAGCTGCCGTGAGCGCCGCGCCCGCGTCGGCCCAGAACCGGGCGGGCATTGCCACCATCGTGCGGACGGTAGCCAGAGATCCGAGAATCGGCCGACTGTTGTTCAGCCCGCAACTGTCCAACGCCGTCATTCTCCGAATGCGCGCCCAGCACGAGGAACTTGCCGTGATGCTCGGCGCCAAACACATCCGATCCGCCTTGCGCGTCAAGGGAACTGGCCGCCTCAAAGCGACCACCAATTTCGTCCTCGGCGGCATGCGGCAGACGATCAGTGCTTGGTCGGCCGGCGACGTGGCGCTGACCGCCGATGAACTCGTCGATTTGCTGGTTGCCCTGCTGGGGGATCTCAACAATCCCGCCCTGTTCCGCGACTCGCCAGCACCCGTATTGACCCCCTCCGCGCCTCATCGCGTTGACTCATCGCTGCGATCACCCCGCCGCGCGACTGAACTCGCTGGGTTGTCAGTCCTTGAAGTGTGGTCGGCGACCTTGTTTGTGTGCTCGAACCGCTTCTTCGAAGTTGCGTGTGGTCAGTCGAATGAACAGTTGTGTGTTGGTTTCCATTTCGATCGCGCTTCGAAGCTGCTCATCTCGAGACCGGCCCACATGGTCCGTTTGGTCAGCGCGATGCCTTGGGTGCTCCAACCGTTGATCTGGTCGGCGAGATCGAGCGCCTCGCTCAGCAGGTCGTCGTCGGGCGCCGCGCGCAGACCAGGCCGATGGCGGCGGCCTCCTGGGCGCTGAGTCGCGGCCCGACAACATGAGCTCGAAGGCGCGCGATGATCCGATGGCTCTGGGCAACAGGAAGCTGAGTCCGAGTTCGGTGGCGGTCAGGCCGTTGTTGATGCCGGCGGCACGGAAGTAGGCCGACTCGCCCGCGAGCCTTATGTCGGCGCCGAGGGTGAGGCACATGCCGCCGCCGATCGCCGGACCGTTGATGGCGCAGATCACCGGTGCGGCATGCGTTGCATGGCCGGAACGAGGTCGGCGAGCAACGTCATCGCCTGCTGGCGATCCGCGAGAGACTCAGTCCGTCGATGTGGGCGGCGACCCGGCGTCGTCGCCGGTGTCGGCGCCCGAGCAGAGCCTCGACCGCGGCCGGTAAGGATCACGCACGTCGTGTCGTTGTCCGCGGCGACCGTGCGAAGGCCTCGTGCAGCGGCACCATCAGATGGAACGCCATCGAGTTCATTCGTTCGGGCCGGTTCAGCGTGATCACCGTCGTGTGCGGCCGGAGTTTGTCGATCAGGACGGCATCACCGGGATCGACGCGCTCACCAGTGGGTCAGTTGAATGCGCGACACAATGAGACACACTAGCCGATGTGACCAACAGCCGCTGGCGCCGGCACGCCGACGTCGACCACGCGGTCGATGAGCTGCTCGACGCTGCCGGCCGGGCATTCGCCACCTTCGGCGTCGCGGGCGCCACGATGGTCGACGTCGCGCGAGTGGCCGGCTGCTCGCGCGCCACGCTGTCGCGGTACTCCCCGATCAGGATCGTTGCATCTGGCGTTCGTGCATCGTGCGACGCTGCGGATCGTCGATCGGCTGGCAGCCGACCATGCGCCGGCAGCCGACACGCTTGTCGATCGCATCGTCGCCGGCATCGCTACGTCCGGCTGACCCGTGCTGCGTCTGTCGAACCGCAGAACATGCCGTCCATCGCCGTGCCAACTCCACGCTGCTCATCCATCCTCGGCTATCTCAGCTCACACCTACCTCGCAACAACTCGCGCCCTGTTGTGCATCATCGTATGCGCCATGCCCCCGGACGAGAGGCGGAGCGTCCATGATCGAGCGGTTCGTCGTCCCTGTCATCGCCACCACCCCCGTGAGGAGTCAGACATGAGATTCAAGTGCGAGGACGTCGGACTGAGTTCTTCGACGAAGCACCGACGCGCTACCAGGCAAGTGAGGTGATCGCCGCGACCCCCGGCCAGGTGTTCGACGTCCTGCTCGACGCCACGCCTGGGTGCAATGGGCGATGCCGATCACCGCGGTCGGTGGACCTCCGGTTTCCCGCTCGAGGTCGGTCCACGCGCACGGTGCACATGCGCGGTGGAATCATCGGCTACGAGGAGTTCATCGCCTACGAACACGGCGTCCGGATGGCGTTCCGGTTCGACGAGGTGTCGAAGGGGATCAAAGCCTTCGCCGAGGATACCGCGTCACCGACCTCGGCGCCGGCAGATGTCGGTCGACTGGACCATGGCGATGAAGACCGCTCCCGAGCGCTTGGGTCTGGTGTCGAATCTGACCGATCCGGTGATGGCTTTCATGGTTCGCCGAATGCTGAGCAAGTTCGGCCGGCTGGTCGAGACGACGAAGGTGAGGGCGAAATGACGAGTCTTCAGACCCCGACGCTGGCCGGGATCGATCTCACCGACGCCTCGGTGTGGGAGAAGGCGGCGCCGCACGACTGGCTCGACCGGCTGCGTTCCGAGGACCCGGTGCACTGGCATCCGGAGAAGATGGGCCGGTTTTGGGCACTGACCCGGCACGCCGACGTCCGCCGGGTGTCGACGTCGCCCGATGAGTTCTCAGCTACGTCGGCGGGCCGCTGCGCCTGGACCCCGCCGGTGAAGCACTCGACCAGGTGCGGATGGTCATCATCGGCATGGACCCTCCCGAGCATCGCAACTTCCGCACGATCGTGTCGAAGGCGTTCACCCCGCGGAGGATCGCCGGACTCGACCAGTCGTTGCGCCGAGACCAAGCGGTGATCGGGAGCTGCGCGACGCCGACCGTTGCGAGTTCGTCACCGACGTCGCCGCGCGCATCCCGATGTGGTCGATCAGCGAGCTCATGGCGTACCCGAGGCCGACCGGCATCGGCTCTACGAGCTGAGTCATTCGCTCATCGATATCAAGACCCCGAAGTCGCGCCGACCCCGCAGACCTCGATGGAGGCATCGATCGAGATCTACGGCTACGCCAGCGAGATGGCCGCCCGCGAACGGTCCGCCCATCGGCAGCCTCACCAGCGCCTTGCTCGCCGCCGAGGTCGACGGCCGAAAGCTCACCGACATGGAGTACACGCTCTTCTTCATGTTCCTGATCGTCGCGGCAACGAGACGACCCGCACCGCGACATCGCACGGCTGCTCACACTGCTGGAGAACCCCGACGCGCTCGACCGCCTCGTCCGGATCCGGGACTGATGCCGACAGCGTCGAGAGAGTGCTGCGCTTCGAGCCGCCGATCCACCACTTCCGCCGCACCGCCACCACCACGTCAGCTCACAAGCCGGTAGTTGCCGGTGACAAGGTCTTGATGTGGTACCCGGCCTCCAACCGCGACCCCGCCGTGTTCGACGACCCCCACACGTTCCTCATCGACCGGGCGCCGAACCTCCAACAGTCCTTCGGGATCGGGGAGCACTTCTGTCGGGGGCCAACCTTGCTCGGCTCTCGCTCAAATCCTGTCACCAGTTGCTCCGACCGTCGAGACATCGCACTCGAAGCCCCACCGCGACGCCTGCACTCCAACCTGTCAACGCATCAAAGAGAGCGCATCACCTACACGTGCGTTCCTGAACCATGGGGCCCAACTGTCGATAAGCCGTCGGACTCCCGCCCCGTGTGTCCTCAGAACGCCAGTGCCAGCCCCGGGCGCACCCAGGGCACACTCACCAGCCGGCCGGTGGCCGACAGCGTCACGTACGCCGTCGCCAGATCGGGACCGCCGAAGCACACGTTGGTGACCATCGGGTCGGGCACCGCCACCTGGTCGAGCAGCTCACCCGACGGCGAGACGACGCTGAGCGCGCCGGTCACCAATGTCGCGACCACGATGTTGCCTTCGCCGTCGACGGCCAGGGAGTCGAAGAGCTGCATGCCCGGCAGCCCACACATCAGCTGGCCGCCGTGGCCGATGGCGGCATCGCCGGCCACCTGACCCGGCCCGACGACCTCCCACGCGTAGAGGCGGCCGGTGTGCGTCTCGGCCGCGTAGAGGCGCGAGCCGTCCGGGGAGAGCCCGACGCCATTGGGGCCGTGTATCGGGAACACGACCTCACGGATCTGCGAGCCGTCAGGCTGGGCGTAGTAGATGCCGCCCAGCGTCTGGACCCGGCCGCGCTGCTTGCCGTGATCGGTGAAGTAGAAGCCGCCGTGGGTGTCGAAGACAAGGTCGTTCGGGCCGGCGAGCTCGTTGCCGCCGCACCCGGTGTAGAGCACCGTGACCTCGCCGGTCACGAGGTCGATGCGCTCGATGCGGCCACCGGTGTAGTCGTCGGGCTGCTCCAGATCCGTCACGCGCAGGCCGCCGAACTCCAGGAACCGCCAGCCGCCGCTGTTGCACACATAGCCCGCGCCGTCGGGGCCGATCGCGAGGCCGTTGGGACTGCCGCCCGGCGTGGCGACCGTGTCCTTGCTGCCGTCGGGCCAAACGCGTGTCACGCACTTGCCGCCCAGCTCGGTGACCAGCACCGTCCCATCGGGCATCCACACCGGACCCTCCGGGAAGAACAGGTCCGACGCGAGTTCGGTGATCTGGGGCGCACTCATGTGCACATCATTGCACCGGGTTGACGTGATCTCGACAAAGGTTGTGGACTGGAAACAGCGGGGAAAGTCAGGAGATCGGCACCCGCCGGTCAGCCGCCGTCCGAGGCACCGTGGTGGTGTCGGCAGCACCGAATTCCTTCGTCCAACAAGCGAATTCCAGTGTTATCCCGTCGGGGTCGTTGAAGTAGAAGGATCGAACATAGACACCGGGGTGCAGTTCCCGGGCCACCTGCATCGGGCTCTCGTCGTGGTTGAGCACAGGCCCCACCCGAACACCCTTTTCCTTGAGCCGGCGCCGGTACTCGTCGAATTTCTCCGCGGGCACGTGGAAGGCCAGGTGGTTCATGGTCGACACCGCACTGACGATCTCGCCCAGACCCGGCAGTGCCGCCGGTGACGACACACCGGGAATCCCGTCAGGGGCGTCGGCGAACCAGAAGAACGCCACACAACAGCCGCCGCCGGCGTCGAAGAAGAAGTGCTGTCCCATGCCGCGGGGCAGGTCCAGCGACTTGATCAGCGGCATGCCGAGCACACCGGAGTAGAAGTCAACTGTGCGCTGCATGTCGGCACAGACCAGCGCGACGTGGTTGACGCCACCCAGTTCGAACTCGGTGTTGGTGTTCTGCGGCCTGATCATGAACTGAATGTAACATCAGGTTCAGATTCAGGGAAGGACGCTCATTGACCCAACCGACCCGTCGCGGGCGGATGACCCAAGCCGCCATCGACGCCGCGGCCCGCACGGTCATCGCACGCAAGGGCATTCTGGCGACGACGGTGTCCGACATCGCCACCGAAGCCGGTCGATCGACGGCCTCCTTCTACAACTACTACGACTCCAAAGAAGCCATGGTCTTGCAGTGGGCACTGCGCTTCCGTGACGAGGCAAACGACCGCGCCAAGGCCGCAAGCAGTCATGGCCTTTCCAACCGCGAACGGGTCCGCGAAGCAACCGCAGCGCACTGGTATACCTACCGGCACCGCCTGGCCGAGATGATCAGCGTGTCGCAACTGGCCATGGTGAACAGTGACTTCGCCCGACACTGGGACGAATTATGCTCCATTCCAATACATTTCATCACCGAGATGGTGACCAGAGCGCAACGTGAAGGCCACTGCCCCGACGACGATCCCCACCTGCTGGCGGTGGCGATCGTCGCGATGCTCAACCAATTCTGCTACCTGCAACTCGCCGGAGCCGGTGCCGACCCCGACGACGAGGCTTGCATCACAACGCTTTCCAACATCTTCTACCGTGCCGTATTCGCCAGGGAGGCCGCCCGATGACGACGCCCGACGTGGTCCGCGAGTTCGTCTCAGCGGAGTCCCCGACAGCTGCCCGCGCCGGGGCGGGCGGGCGCCCATGTCAGGGTCTCTACTACAGCCTTGCCGGAAGCAAGCCCAAAGTGGCGATGATCGCGACGCACTATCAGATCGATTTCTCCGAGCACTACCTGGCCGAGTACATCGCCGCCCGCGGCATCGGATTCCTCGGCTGGAACACCCGGTTCCGGGGATTCGAGAGCAGCTTCCTGCTCGATCATGCGCTGGTGGACATCGGCGTCGGCGTGCGCTGGCTGCGCGAAGTGGCGGGTGTGCAGACCGTTGTGCTGCTGGGCAATTCCGGCGGGGGATCGTTGATGGCCGCCTACCAGTCGCAGGCTGTCGACCCGAACGTCACGCCACTTCGGGGGATGCGGCCGGCCGCCGGGCTGAACGATCTTTCACCCGCTGACGGCTATGTTGCCAGCGCCGCACACCCGGGGCGCCCCGAAGTGCTCACCGCGTGGATGGACGGCGCCGTCGCCGACGAGAACGATCCGCTGGCAACCTATTCCGAAATCGACCTCTTCGACGAACGCAACGGTCCGCCGTTTGCCGCCGAATTCGTCGCGAAGTATCGCGCTGCGCAGGAGGCACGCAACCACGCCATCACCGATTGGGCGGAGGGCGAACTCACCAGGGTGCGTGCCGCCGGGTTCTCCGACCGGCCGTTCAGCGTCATGCGAACCTGGGCCGATCCGCGGATGGTCGATGCGTCGATCGAGCCGACGAGCCGTCAGCCCAACACGTGCTACGCGGGGGTTCCGGTGAACGCCAACCGATCCGCGCGTGGAATCGCGGCGGCGACGACGTTGCGCAACTGGCTGGCGATGTGGAGCCTCCGGCATGCCCAGACCCGCGCCGAGCCCCACCTGGCCCGAATCCGGTGTCCCGCGCTGGTGATCAACGCCCACGCCGACACCGGCGTGTTCCCCTCGGACGCTCAACGCATCCACGCTGCGCTGGCGAGTACCGACAAGGACCAGGCGTCGATCGACACCGACCACTACTTCACCACCGCGGGAGCCCGCGACGAGCAGGCCGATACCATCGCCGGGTGGATAGCGAAACGGTGGCGCTGAGAGTTCTCGCCCATTTCAGACCCGGCGAGAAGTGCCGGGCGCAGATCGCTTGCGGAATCCGACTGGCTCGACGTGCGCTGGGTTGCCGAGGACGACGACGACGCCTTCTACCGCGAACTGCCCGAGGCCGAGGTCATTTGGCATGTCCTGCGCCCGCTGAGCGGCCCAGACCTGGAGAAGGCGGCCAGACTGAAGCTCATACACAAACTGGGCGCCGGGGTCAACACCATCGACGTCGACACCGCCACCGGCCGCGGCATAGCCGTGGCCAACATGCCGGGCGCGAACGCCCCCTCGGTCGCCGAGGCGACCGTGATGCTGATGCTGGCGACCATGCGCCGGATGCCCGCACTGGACCGTGCCACCCGGCAGGGCCGCGGCTGGCCTGCCGATCCCGCGCTCGGCGACAAAGTACGCGATCTGGGCAGCTGCACGGTCGGGCTGCTCGGTTACGGAAACATCGCCAAGCGCATCGAGCAGATCCTGCGCGCGATGGGCGACCAACGTCCTGCACACCAGTACCCAGCGCGACGAATACAACACCAGCTGGGCCACATTCAACGAACTGTTGGGAAAGAGCGACGTCGTGTCGCTGCACCTGCCGTTGACCCCGGCCACCGAGCGCATCGTCGACGCGGCCGCGCTGGCGAAGATGAAGCCGGGCTCCATCCTGATCAACACATCGCGCGGCGGCGTCGTGGACGAGGCTGCGCTGATCGAGGCGCTGCGCAGCGGGCACCTGGCGGCGGCGGGCCTCGACGTGTTCGCCGACGAGCCGGTGTCCCCGGACAATCCGCTACTAGCCCTCGACAACGTCATCGTGAGCCCGCATGTCAGCTGGTACACCGCCGACACCATGGAACGGTATCTGAGCGCCGCGATTAGCAATTGCCGCCGCATCAAGGAGGGTCGGGAGCCGTACTCGGTGGTCAACCGCGCCGAAGAAGTGGGCTGACGGGTCCGCGCCAACCCCATCGCCGGCGAGTACGCTCATTGCCGACCGACCGGTTGTTTGACCAGAGGAAGGTTTGCCGATGCCGATCGCGATCAACCCCGAGCACGTTGACCTCTCCGATTCGGTACGCGCTCTGGTGGCGCGGGTCGCCCCGCCGGAGTTCCTGCACGCCGCGCTGGAGACTGCGATCGAGAGCCCGCCCCCGTACTGGTCGGCTGCCGCTGATCAGGGCCTGCACAGTGTGCACCTGGCCGAATCGGTGGGCGGCCAGGGCTTCGGGATCTTCGAACTCGCGATCGTTCTCGGCGAATTCGGCTACGGCGCGATGCCGGGCCCATTCGTGCCGTCAGCGATCGCGAGCGCGCTGATCTCCGCGCACGACCCGGACTCGCAGCATTTGGGCGCCCTCGCCTCCGGCGCCGCCGTCGGGGCGTATGCAATCGATTCCGGCCTGACTGCCACCCGCCAGGGTGAATGCCTGGTGATCCGCGGTGAGGTCCGGGCCGTTCCCGCCGCCGCACAGGCATCGGTTCTGGTGTTGCCGGTGGCCATCGAAAGCGGCGAGTTGTGGGTTGTCCTCGATGCCACCGACCTGGAAATCGAACCGATCCAAAGCATCGATCCCCTCCGGCCCGTTGCGCATGTGCGGGCCAACGCCGTCGAACTCAGCGACGACCGCGTGCTTTCCAACCTGAGCCGGGCGGCGGCGCGCGCCCTGATGTCGACCCTGCTGTCCGCGGAAGCAGTGGGTGTCGCGCGATGGGCCACCGACACCGCGTCCGAGTACGCCAAGATCCGCGAGCAATTCGGCCGGCCCATCGGTCAATTCCAAGCCGTCAAGCACAAATGCGCCGAGATGATCGCCGTGACCGAACGGGCAACCGCGGCGGTGTGGGACGCCGCGCGAGCGATCGACGAAGAACGCGAACGGAACCCGGACGTTCACGTCGAGTTCGCCGCCGCGGTGGCCGCCACACTGGCGCCCGCCGCGGCGCAGCAGTGCACACAGGACTGCATCCAGGTTCACGGCGGCATCGGCTTCACCTGGGAACACGACGCCAACATCTACTACCGGCGTGCCCTGGCCCTGGCCGCATGCTTCGGCCGCGCCGCCGACTACCCCCAAGGCGTCGTCGACACGGCGATCACCACCGGCATGCGCGGTATCGACATCGACCTGGACCCCGACACCGAGAAGCTGCGGGACGCCATACGCGCGGAAGTGTCTGCGCTCAAAGCCATCCCGGGCAACCAGCGCAACGTAGCCATCGCCGAGGGCGGCTGGGTCCTGCCCCACCTGCCCAAACCGTGGGGCCGGGGCGCCGGCCCGATCGAGCAGATCATCATCGCCCAGGAATTCCCCGCCGGCAAGGTCAGGCGGCCCGTCATGGGCATCGCCGCCTGGATCATCCCCTCCATCGTCGCTTTCGGAACCGACGAACAAAAGCAGCGGTTCCTGCCGCCCACCCTGCGCGGTGAGACGATCTGGTGCCAACTGTTCTCCGAGCCGGGTGCCGGTTCGGACCTGGCGAGCCTGACGACGAAGGCCACCCGGGTCGACGGCGGATGGCGCATCACCGGTCAGAAGATCTGGACCACCGCCGCCCAGTATTCGCAATGGGGCGCGCTGCTCGCCAGAACGGAACCGAACGCTCCGAAGCACAATGGCATCACCTACTTCCTGCTCGACATGACAAGCGAAGGCGTCGACGTCAAGCCGTTGCGGGAACTCACCGGACACGAGATGTTCAACACCGTGTTCATCGACGACGTGTTCGTCCCCGACGACATGGTGCTCGGCGAGGTGAACCGCGGCTGGGAGGTCAGCCGCAACACGCTGACCGCCGAACGCGTCTCGATCGGAAGCAGCGAGCCCGGCTTCCTGCCGAGCCTGGACAAGTTCGTCGAATTCGTCAAATCCGGCCAGTTCGACCAGATCAGCCAGAACCACGCCGGAAAGCTGATCGCCGAGGGGCACGCCGCCAAGCTCCTCAACCTGCGTTCGACACTCTTGACACTGGCCGGCGGCGACCCGATGCCGGCCGCGGCGATATCCAAACTGCTGTCGATGCGCACCGGGCAGCGCTACGCCGAGTTCGCGGTGTCGTCGTTCGGCACCGATGCGATCGTCGGCGACCCCGAAACACCGCAGGGCCTATGGGGAAACTACCTGCTCGCCAGCCGCGCGACCACCATCTACGGCGGCACATCGGAGGTGCAGCTGAACATCATCGCCGAGCGCCTGCTCGGCCTGCCGCGCGATCCGTAAGCCCCGCGGACCGGACACGGGTCAGTCGAAGTTCATCTCCCGCAGTTGCCGCTTGAGGATCTTGCCGGTGGGGTTGCGCGGCAACTCGTCGAGGAAGATCACCTCGCGCGGAACCTTGTAGCGGGCCAGGCGGTCGCGGACGTAGTGCTTGATGTCGTCCTCGGTGATGTTGGCTCCGTCGGCCTTGACCACGAAGCAGCGCAGCCGCTGTCCCCACTCCTTGTCGTCGACTCCGAGCGCCGTCGCCTCGACAACTCCGGGATATCCGCTGACCAGATCCTCTACCTCGGCGGGGAATACGTTCTCGCCCCCGGACACGATCATCTCGTCGTCGCGGCCGCTGACGTAGAGCAAGTCGTGCTCGTCGAAGTAGCCGACATCGCCGGAGGACATCAAGCCGTCGATGATCTGCTTGCCGCCGCCACCGGTGTAACCCTCGAACGGGAACGTGTTCCCGACGAAGATCCGGCCTACCTGGCCTTTCGGCACTTCCTTACCGTTCTCGTCGAACAGCTTGACCGTGACGCCCTTGATCACGGGGCCCACGGTGGCCGGGTTCTTCCTCAGATCCTGCGGCCTGGCGATCGTCGCGAACGCGATCTCGGTGGAGCCGTACAGGTTGTAGATGACGGGGCCGAGATCCTTCATCGCGCGAGTCGCCAGCTCGGCGCCCAGCTGTGAGCCGGACACGAAGACGATGCGAAGGCTGGAAAGGTTCGGCTTGGGGTCGGTCTTTTCCAGCTCGTCGAGGATGCGCAGCAGCATGATGGGGACGACGACGATTCCGGTCACCCGGTGCTTCTCGATGTCCTCCAGCACTGTGGCCGGCTTGAACCGGCGGCGCAGCACCAGGGTGCACCCGAGCATGGACGCCAGTGTCCCGTGCAGGAATCCGAGCGCGTGGAACATCGGGGCCGGCAGGGCGGTCACCTCGCCGGACCTGAAGGGCGTGTGCGAGAGCACTCCCCCGATCGGCGCCAGCGAGGGCGGGGTACCACGGTTGGCGCCCTTCGGCGTGCCCGTCGTGCCAGAGGTCAAGATGATGATCGACGCGTGCTTGCCGGCTTTCGGCGCAGGTGCGGAGTCGTTGCGCGCGACCAGTTCAGCCAGGGTTTCGTCGGTGCTGCCCGAGGGTTCCGCCTTGTCCGGGTTGGTACCCAACGCCCGCATCTTGCCCAGTTTCGGCTCGGCTTGGGACACCGCCGCGGTGTACTCGTCGTCGTAGATGATCAGCGCGGCGCCCTCCCGTTCGGACACCTCCTTGATCTGCGGCCCGGAGAACTCGCTGTTGAGCAGGATGATTCGGGCACCGACCCGCGCGGCGCCGAACATCGCGACGAGGAACCAGCGGTGGTTGCGGATCAACAGCGCCACCCCGTCGCCGCCCTTGACCCCCATCGCCAACAGCCCGTGGGCCACCGCATGAGCAGCATCGTCGAGTTCCTTGAAGGTCATCTCGCCGCCGTCGTCGATGACGGCCACCCGGTTGGGGGTGCGACGAGCGTTCAGCGCCGGGATCATGCCGATCTCGCCCCAGCGGCGGATGTCGGCAAGCATCGACACGAGGTCCTGAGGATCGAGTTTGAGCGCCCCGGCCTCGATCATCTTGTGTGCGTAATGCAGCTCCGAGGTCCCGCGCTCGACGTACTGGTTCAGTTTCCCGAACGCCTGGGAGGACAGCGCTGTCAGGTTGGGCATAAGCCCAACCATAGTGACCTGCCCAACAGCCAGATCTGGAAATACCATAAGAACCATGGCCGGCCCCCTGCTGCTGGAAGTGGCCGGCCGCACGGTGGAACTCACCCACCCCGACAAGGTCGTCTTCCCCGGTCCGAACGTGACCAAGCTCGACCTCGTCCAGTACTACCTGGCGGTTGCCGATGGCGCGCTGCGCGGCGTGGCGGGGCGGCCGATGATGCTGAAACGCTTCGTCAAGGGCATCGACGCCGAGGCGATCTTCCAGAAACGGGCACCGGACAAGCGTCCGGATTGGATCGAGGTGGCCGAACTGAAGTACCGGTCGGGGACATCGGCGAAAGAAGCTGTCGTGCATGACGCCGCGGGTCTCGTCTGGGCGGTGAACCTCGGCTGCATCGACCTCAACCCGCACCCGGTGCGCGCCGGCGACCTCGAGCATCCCGACGAGTTACGCATCGATTTGGACCCGATGCCGGGGGTCGAATGGCCGCAGATCGTCGACGTCGCACTGGTCGCCAGGGAGGTACTCAACGACTACGGCCTGACGGCATGGCCGAAGACGTCGGGGTCGCGCGGTTTTCACGTCTACGCGCGGATCGCCCCGCGGTGGCCCTACGCCGCGGTGCGCCGGGCCGCCCAGACGGTCGCCCGCGAGGTCGAGCGACGGGTGCCCGAGTTGGCGACGAGCCGATGGTGGAAAGAGGAACGCCGGGGCGTGTTCGTCGACTTCAACCAGAACGCGAAGGACCGAACCGTGGCTTCGGCGTATTCGGTGCGCGCGCTGCCGGATGCGCGGGTGTCCGCGCCGCTGCGATGGGACGAGGTCGCCTGTTGTCGTCCGGAGGAGTTCACTGTGGCCACCGTGCCCGCTCGGTTCGCCGAGATCGGCGACCCGTGGGAAGGGATGGACTTCGCGATCGGCGCGCTCGACGGGTTGCTGACCCTCGCGGAGGAACTCGGGCCACCGGAAAAGGGAGCGCCGAAGGCGCAACGCGACGCGGACCTGATAGAGATCGCCCGCACGAAGACCCGGGACGAGGCGATGACGGCGCTGGCGACCTGGAAGGAACGCCACGCCGACATCGTCGATGCTTTGCAGCCCGACGATATTCTGATCGACGGGATGCGGGGTCCCAGTTCCATCTGGTACCGAATCCGGATCAACCTGCGGCACGTACCCGACGACAAGCGTCCTCCTCAGGAACAGCTGATCGCCGACTATTCGCCGTGGGCCGGCTACTCAGGCGGACAATGGCAGCGCGGCTGATCCGCCGGTGAGCAGCGGCGCAGCCGGCGTGACAGCCGGTGCGGCACCGATCACCGTGCCCGTCGCCGGACCTGCGGGGGTGTCGATCGTGACCATTGACCCAGGCAGCAGATCGTCGTCGAGATCGGTCCGTCCCTCGAACCAGTCGTTGAGCCATGCGGCAGACAACTCCCGCACGGCCAGCGGGTTCTGCGGCTGCGGGAACCCCGCGACGACGTACAACACGAACTGGGTCCACTGGTTGGCGGCTTGGACCGAATCCGAGTGGACACCGCCGGTAAGGACCACGCCGTTGAACCGACCGGGTCGTGCTTGCGACAGAGACTCGTTGGCGTTGCTCAAGAAGTTCCAGATGCTCCACGGAGCCGCGATCTGACGGACCGGGATGTAGATATCGGTCGCCTGTTCGTAGGTGTCCAGTCGGGTCAGTGCGCCGGGCAGGACGTCGCCGAACGGCACTCCGTCGAGCAGTATCACCCCGGCGAGGTCGGCTGCGGCGCCATTTTCTGCGAGGTAGCCCGCCGTCCCAGACACCGCGGCGCCCCCCGCGGAGTGCCCGACCAGGGCGAATTGCCGTGGCAGAGTAGCCGTATCCGGATCGAGTCCGTACTGCTGCGCATACCCGGCCGCCAGTGCGCTCTGTGTCAGGGCCGCGCGGTCTTCGGTGAACAGGCCTGCGACTGCCCTGGACATCCCGTCCCCCCAGAGCCAGAGTCCGCCGTCGGCGAACGGGTTGGACGTCAGGGTGGGGGCGACGACGATGCTGTGCGTGTCCTCGGCGAGATTGGCCGCCGTATAGCTGTACATGGGGCCGATGGTGACGAATCCGTGCTGGAGCAGGATCAGCCTGCCCGGTGGGTCATCCCCGGCGGGGTAATACCAGTCGGCGGGCACGCCGAGGTCGTCGGTGATCTGAAGTGTGGAGCTGTGAACGGTCACGGTGCTGTTCGGCGGCACTCGCGGCGGGCCGGTGACCAGTCGCTCCAAACCGGAGAACATGCTGAAAACGACGGATGTGATCAGCCCGACGAGTGAAGGAGTCGTCGGTGCCGCTGCGGCGCCGGACGCGGCGGCAGCTTTGCCCATGAAGGAGGCCCCCTGGACCACGACGGACTGCAGGTCGGGCGTCGCCACGGCGAGCGGACGCCCAGACCGGGCGGTGTCGGAAAGAGGGTGCGAAAGGGCATGGGAAAGGGCGTCCGGTGCGGCGAGCCGGTGCAACACCCGGTCTCGTGCCACGGCCCTGTTGGTCACAAGCCGATCTACCGCTGTCCCGCCGGGATCCCGTCTCGGCGACCCCGCTTCGACCGTCTGATGCCGTCGCGGGCCGATCGGATCGCGTTTTCCGGCGTTCGTGACCTCATCGGGTTTTGCCGGGCCGTCAGGCTGGGATGATCCGCGGGATTTGGCCCGCTCACGACGTTCGGCCATCACGGTCGGGCGATCGCCGGTCGGCGCGCGATCGGCGGGCGGTGTCGTTGCCGGATGTGGCAGGCTGATCCGATTCGTTGCCGGAGGGGGCCGTCCCGCTGTCAGACGTCGCCCGGTCTTTCGGATTGCGGTTCGCCTTGTTGGGACGAGTGACCGAACCCGCTCTGCCCTCCGCCGGTGTACCCGGTCCGCGTCGGGCCCCGCCCCTGTCGTGGTAACCGGATTCCGACGCCGTCGCACCGCCGACCGCGCCAGAGTCAGAATCGGCAGCCGCGACACCTGCTCCCGGGACCATCGCCACCGAAACACCCAGCGCGACGACACCCGTCCCCAACCACACCGTCAGTCGCTTCACGCCCGCTCCTCGTGCCGTTTCAGCCCTCGGCCGACAGTAGCGGTCTGCACACGCAGAACACCCACCGGCCGTCCCGCTGGGACCGGCAAGAATCGACGATGCACAGTCACCGAACCGCCGTATCGTTGGTGTAACCACGCTGAAACAGAAACGGCAGAACCCATGGTCATCACCGCAACCGACGCTGGATCGTCCGTGACACCGTTCGAGCAGGATGTTGCCGCCGTACAGCGGTATTTCGACAGCCCGCGGTTCGACGGAATTGTCCGCCTCTACACGGCGCGACAGGCAGCAGAGCAGCGCGGCACCATCGCCGCGGATTACCCGGTGGCGCGCGAAGCCGCCGCGGCGTTCCATTCCCGCCTGCGCGAGCTGTTCGCACAGCGCAAGAGCATCACCACCTTCGGCCCGTACTCGCCGGGCCAGGCGGTCGTCATGAAACGAATGGGCATCGAGGGCATCTATCTGGGTGGTTGGGCAACGTCCGCCAAAGGCTCGATCAGCGAGGACCCCGGCCCCGACCTGGCCAGCTATCCCCTGAGCCAGGTGCCCGACGAGGCTGCCGGCCTGGTGCGTGCCCTGCTCACCGCCGACCGCAACCAGCAATACCTGCGGCTGCAGATGACCGGCGAACAACGCGCCGCGCAACCACCCGTCGACTACCGGCCGTTCATCATCGCCGACGCAGATACCGGCCACGGCGGGGATCCGCACGTCCGAAACCTGATCCGCCGCTTCGTCGAAGCCGGCGTTCCCGGGTACCACATCGAGGACCAGCGGCCCGGCACCAAGAAGTGCGGCCATCAGGGCGGCAAGGTTCTGGTTCCATCGGACGAACAGCTCAAGCGACTCAACGCCGCGCGTTTCCAGCTCGACATCATGGGCGTCCCCGGCATCATCGTGGCCCGCACCGACGCCGAGGCGGCAAATCTCATCGACAGCCGCGCCGACGAACGCGACCAGCCGTTCCTGCTCGGCGCGACCAACGTGAAGATCCCGTCTTACAAGTCCTGCTTCCTGGCCATGACGCGGCGCTTCCACGATCTCGGCATCACCGAGATCAACGGACACCTCCTGTATTCGCTTCCCGAGGGCGAATACGCCGCGGCAGAAATGTGGCTGGAACGGCACGGCATCATGAGCCTGGTAGCCGACGTAGCAGCGGCATGCAAGGACGGCGCCGAGCGGTCCATCGACGCCGCATTCGACAGGGCCGAGTCCCGCTTCATCGACGCGTGGCAGGAAGATGCCGGACTGGACACCTACGGGGGTGCCGTAGCCGAACTTCTGGAATTCCGGGAACGCGAAGGCGAGCAACCGGTCATGAGCGCCGGGGATTGGCGAAAGTTCGCCGCGCGGGCGCCGCTGTACTCCGCGCGCCAGAAGGCCAAGGAGTTGGGTGCCGATGTGGCATGGGATTGTGAGCGGGCGAAAACCCCGGAAGGCTATTACCAGGTCCGTGGCGGCATCCCATACGCGATCGCAAAATCGTTGGCCGCGGCACCGTTCGCCGACATCCTGTGGATGGAAACCAAGACGGCCGACCTGGCCGACGCCCGCCAGTTCGCCGAGGCCATCCACGCCGAGTTCCCCGACCAGATGCTGGCCTACAACCTGTCCCCCTCGTTCAACTGGGACACCACCGGCATGACCGACGAGCAGATGCGAGCGTTCCCGGAGGAACTCGGCAAGATGGGCTTCGTCTTCAACTTCATCACCTACGGCGGGCACCAAGTCGACGGCGTCGCCTCCGAAGAGTTCGCCACCGCGCTGCGGCAGGACGGCATGCTGGCGCTGGCGAGGCTGCAGCGGAAGATGCGTCTGGTCGAATCTCCTTACCGGACACCGCAAACCCTGGTCGGCGGCCCGCGCAGCGACGCCGCGTTGGCCGCGTCCTCGGGGCGGACCGCGACGACCAAGTCCATGGGCAAAGGCTCGACCCAGCATCAGCATCTGGTGCAGACCGAGGTGCCCAAGAAGCTGCTGGAGGAGTGGCTGGCGATGTGGAGCGAGCACTACCAGTTGCCCGAGAAGCTGCGCGTGCAACTACGGCCGCGACGGGCGGGGTCGGATGTGCTCGAGCTCGGCATCTACGGCGCCGGCGAGGACCAACTCGCCAACGTCGTCGTCGACCCCATCAAGGACCGCCACGGCCGCAGCATCCTCACCGTGCGAGACCAGAACACCTTCGCCGAGCAGCTGCGCAAGAAACGCCTGATGACACTGATCCACCTCTGGTTGGTGCACCGATTCGACGCCGACGCCGTCTACTACGTGACGCCGACGGAGGACAACATCTATCAGACGGAAAAGATGAAGTCGCACGGCATCTTCCGCGACGTGCACCAGGAAGTGGGCGAGATCATCGTCGCCGACGTGAACCAGCACGCGCATCGACGAGTTGCTGGCGCCCGATCGCCAAGCGCTGAGCCGGTTGATCCGTAAGGAGGATTAGCGCATGTCTGAGGGTCGGGTGGCCTTCTGAGACAGGGGTGCCGAACAGTTCGGCCAGCGCTTGTGCGGTGCGGCTCTTCGACAGGAACTGCCCCACATACAGATGCAGGATGGTCGCGCTGACCCGCGGTCCGTAGGACACCGGCGTCGTCACCCCGTTCGGCGCGGCACGTCGTCGTCCCACACGCGCCGCGCCGCGCCGCCAGCTGGTGCTCGGTCACCCCGCACCCGCATCGGGGGCAGGCCGAACACCTGCCGGCGCTCCACCCCCACTTGCGCGCTGACCAGTTACGCCTGCATCTGATTAGGCGCACCCCATCTCGCGGAGATCTGACCGTCGCGACGTCGATTGTCGTTGAGGCAGTGCACCTTTCACGTTCATGACACTCGCCGAGAACGAATTACGTGAAAGGTCCAGGTCTGCTTGGCCTAACAAGCTAGTTGCTCGTCGCCAATCGATATTCCGAGAATGCCGGTGATCCGGCGATAGGCGGCGATCCGGCTCTGCACCGATTCGGGGATGCCTCCGTTGCACTCCAGGGGGCCGTTGATCTTACGGTTGATGTCGGCGAACGAGGCGTTCGCAGGAACGGACCCCCAGAACCACCCAACGGTCTGCCACGCCACCCCGGCGTCACGACTCACCAGGCCAGGATCGTTGAGAAGGTCCAGTCCCAGTGCATCGCCGACCTCCTTGTAGTTCCAGTTCCAGCTCAACTGGACCGGGCCCCGACCGAAGTACTGGTCCTTGCCTGCGGGGCAGCCGTATTCCCTCTTCAGGTCGCAATACCCACGCCGCCACCGTGGGTCCTCGTCGATGAGGGTCAGCCCCAGCGTCTCGTGGTAGACGTTGGCGAGAAGCATCGCGGCCTCGCGGCGGTCCCTGAACGTGGTGTGCGCCGCGAAGTCGTCGTAGGTATAGAACGGGAGATGAGTGGGGAAGATCTCCTCAAACTCCGACCGGGTCACGATGGAGGGGCTCGGCTGCGCGGAGGCGGGAGGATCCGGCTCCAGTCCGCAGGCCGTTCCCACCACCAGTGAAAGCGCTATCGCGGCCACGAGTCTTCGGATCATTGCATCGGCCCTTTCCTTTGTGCTCGACGGCGACTACGCTGTTGTGGCGCTCCAACTTGTCCCAGGAGAACTCAGCGCCCTTGATCACCCGGTAGGCGCAGGAGTACAGCAGGTACAGGCGCAGCACCTCAAAGATGGGCCGGTAGATCGGTATCACGAGCAGATGCCAGAGTTTCTCCCTGGCCAGGATAACGGCGGCGGTTGGGGTTAGGAAATGTGTCCCCACCAGAACCCCGAACCCGATGATGGTGTTCTGGTGGACTCCCTGGACCGCCACCATTATGGAGACGGCGAGGATCAGCGGCAAGAGGCAGAGGTTCACGAACAACTGCCCGACCGCCAGGGGCATCGCGACCATCCCGAGAACCCCGAACTTGGGCCGGAACAGCATCGATCTGGTCTTCCACAGCACCTGGCAATACCCGAACATCCACCGCTTGCGCTGCTTGAGCAGAGCGCTCAGGCTTTCGGGTGCCTCCGTGTCGCAAATCGCCAGGTTGTCGTGAAGGACGCGATAGCGGAGCCTCTGGGCAGCCATGGCGGCGTCGGCATCCTCGGCCAAGGTGTCGGAGCGGAACCCGCCGATCTGCGCCAGCAGGTCGCGACGCCAGGCTGAGCACGCACCGGGGACAACGCAGATGATGCCTGCCATCATCTCGGCCATACGCACGACGCAGATGCCCTGCAGGTACTCCAGGGACTGCCAGGCCGTCAGTATGTTGCGACGGTTACCCACCTTGACGTGCCCTGAGACCACGCCCACCGGTCGGTAGTCGTGCTTGGGCCGGATGAAGTGGCGGGCCAGGTTGCGGATGGTGGACCCTCGGAACAGGGTGTCGCCGTCCATCGTGATGATGACCGTCGACCGTGGGTCGGCGTGCTTGGCGGCGTTGTTGAGCGCCGTCGACTTCCCGCCGTTGGATTGGTCCAGAACACGCAATTGCGGCCAGTCGTAGTTGTTGAGGATGTCCAGGGTGGTGTCGGTGGACCCGTCGTTCACGGCGATCACCTCAAGACGGCTGGCCGGGTAGTCGCTGGCGCGTAGGGCATCCAGGGTACGGGCGATCACCTTGTCCTCGTTATAAGCGGCCAGAGTTACGCTGACGAAGGGCCACTCATCATCGTCAGGCAGGTCTGGCCACCGCCGCCGCCGCTGACGCCACTCATTGAGAATCGAGAGGGTCAGATTGAAAACAGTCACGGCGGTGACGGCTACGAAGATGAATGTGAGCAGCCAGTTGGTGAACTCGCGAGCGGTGACGTACCTGATATTCGCGATGAACAGCGTGACCCGATCCACCAGTGTGGGTTGGATGTCTTTCTGTGGCTGGCGGTCTCGGGGGAACAACGAGCTGACGGTGGTGAACGTGTACCCCTGAGCCTTCGCCTGGGCGATGAACTTCTCCAGGAACGTCACGGTGTTGACGCGGGTATGGCCACCGGCATCGTGCATCGTCACCACATATCCGTGTCCATCAAGGACGGGCATGGGAACGACATCGCCGGGATCTGCGTGTTCCCAGTCATGGGAGTCCAGGGTTTGGTCGACCTCAATGTACCCAAGCTGCTGGGAGTGTAGCTGTGTTAACGGATTCTCATTCGGAGCGCCCATAGGCATGCGGAACAGCGGAGTGTCGTAGCCTGCGACCGCCCTAAGGATGCGATCAGTGACCACCAGTTCTTCCTGACGCTGGAGGTCGGGGAGGTTCTGTAGGTCGGGGTGGGTCAATGAGTGGTTCCCCAGCTCATGGCCTTCCCGAACCATGCGCTGCACGATCTCGGGATTCTTGACCACCCGCTCGCCAATTACGAAGAACGTGGCGGGGACGTTCTCGCGAGCGAGGACATCGAGAATCCTAGGGGTCCAGATCGGGTCGGGACCGTCATCGAATGTCAGGATCAGCGTCTTGTCGGGAACATAGGAGTAAGAGTCAATCGCGAATTTCTTGTCACCGATCTCGGTAATCTCCCAGGGTTCTGGATCGCGGATGTAATCCCCAGTGACAGCGTCGACCAACTTCATCCGGGCTGGGGGGTTGGAAAGTTCCAATGGCGTCGCCGCCGTCAGGGTGGGATAAGGACCTAGAGATGAGCCAGAGGTGGTGTTGTCCCGTACGACCCGGACCAAACGCTGCAGTGCCCCGTCGCCAACTACCGGGTAGTCCTGGAAATTGGCATACGTTCCCAGGACGCGCCGCGCAAGGCTGCTGTCAGAGTTCGTATTCTGCGCGGAGTGGATTGCTGCCGGGACGAACCAGGCCGCCTCCATTCCGGCAGTAGACAATACGACAGCAACGAGCAGGACGGCAAGGCACACCACGCGCCTCAGCCGCTTCCCGGTTTTGTCGTAGAAGACAGGAGTCCGGTTCACGCGACTTCGCCCTCCCAGTTGGCGGGGTCATCGTGGCGGGTCCCTACGGTCCATGACGGGGCAGACCCGTCGATTGAGAGAATGGTCCACCAGGAGTGCCCGCGCGAGTTGACGAGGTGTGCCTCCAAGATCCCGTTGACGGCGATCTTGTTGGCAACGATCCTTGCTTCCAGGCCGGATTGGACCAGGACATCACAGGCACGCCCGATCTCCGGAATCCCGGCGACCATGTTTGCCACCGACTCGGTGGTCGGCTCATTGACGATGAGCAGGTCTTCGGCCAGGAAGTCTTGGATCAGATTGTGTACGGACATGGAGGCACCCTCGTTTCAGTCGGTTTGGATGTTGTGCTGGCGGCCCAGGGGTCAGAGTGAAGGCTGATTCCCCTTCTGCCGGATGGCCTTTGCCGCCCGTGCCTCTGAGAGCCGCTCCGCGGTCATGAAGTTCTGGCCACGCCGAAACGGCCAGTGGCGGATGTAGCGGGGGCACGCACACAGCGCGCAGTCGCCCGGCGAGGTAGATGCCGGAATTGCTCAGCGAAGGCCTGGGGTGCTGAATTTGATCCGCGGGCCAGCCGTGGTAGCGCAATACGGCGCGCACGCACACGGCGAGTCGCACGCGGAATTGATTCCCCTAGCCGCTCGTCGATCGGCTAGCCAGGACCTGGGAGTTAACTTTCACGGCGGCCGCCACCCATCCACCACCGATGACGATGATCGCGCGGACGTCCCTCCCTGATCACGACGCCGCTCAACCCGCCCCGACTTCATCCTGCCCCCTCTACAGCTCCGTCACAAGCTTCGTCTGTTTGTTCTGCAAAGTATGTCAGCTTTGCTGTTACATCAGCTTCAGGTTGCGTTGCGTCAACGTAGCAGACCAGTTCATTGATCGTCAATCGCAAACGCTTGATCGAACATCACAGGGCAGAAGTCGATCACCGTTCCGCGGGCAAATAGCCGCTTTTAACTGGCTATATAGGTCTGCGCAAGGCGACACGAACGATACTGTGTGGCTTCCATAGCTAACGAAGCGACGCCTCCACGGAGATGGTTTCCGTTGTGGGGAATCCCGCACATTGAGGCTTCGCCGAGTAGGCCGTCCGTGGCATGACTTTGCTGTTTCACGTTTCAGTAACAGATACGTGTCACCTCCCGAGGGGCGTCGGCACTTTCGGCGAACGTCACCACGTCCGTGGCTCTCGCGGCATCGAGGCGTTGTCACCCGTGACCGTGGTGGGTTCACCGGCCGCATCGGTGCTGCCGGAGAACGGCATCGACAAGCACCTCCGTGTTGTTCGGCTGAGTGGGCCTTTCGCCATACCGGCCAGCACGCGATGGGCCACACTTACTCCGGGTACCGGGGCAGTAGAACTGAAAGGTTGGGCGATGCCGCGGAGCGTATTCATCACCGGAGCAGCTGCCGGCATCGGCCGTCCGACGGCGGACTGGCCTTTGCGGCCAAGGGTTACATCGTCGGCGCCTACGACGTCCACGACGCCGGCTTGGCGCCTCTCGCCCGCGAGATCCGAAAGACCGGCGCCACAGCGCACACCGGGCACCTCGAGCGATCGACACAACCGAAATATCGCAGCGGGTAAGCGAATTCGCTCAAACCACGGTGACCGGCGTGACGTCATGATAACCAACGCCGGAAGCCTGATCGGCGGTCGTTTCGAAGAGTAGATGGGGCGGCGCACCACAGGCTGATCGACGTCAACTGCCAGGGTGTGATCAACGGGTTGCATGCTGCGTTGCCGCATTTGCGCTCGACACCGTCATCGGTGCGGTCAATTTCGCGTCCGCCTCGCCGATATAGGTTCAGGCCGAACAGGCGTCTCCAGCGCGACTAAATTCTTCGTCCGCGGAATCACCGAAGCACTCGACCTCGAATGGGAGCATACGGCATCCGGGTCATCTCGATCTGGCCGCTGTACCTCAAGACCGCAATGACCGACGATCTGGATATCGGCACCACCCGCTCACTGGGGATTTCCCTGACCGCCAATGACGTTGCCGACGCGATCATGGCGGCCGTCGAACCCTGGGCCCTACGCCGAGTGCTGCCCCAGGTTCACTTCCCGGTCAGCGTCCAGACCAAAGCGCCGCTTGCCACTTGTCACAACTGGGCCAATCGTCAACTGCAGAAGCGCCTGGCGCACTTTTAACCCGATCTCGCGTCAGAACACCTTGCCGCACAACGTCTTCCGCCTCCCCAAGCCCCGGCCCCAGCGCCCCGACCGCCACGAATCCCTTCTATCCCGACCCGAGACCCCATCCCGGGCAATAGCGCGTGCCCACAACCTCGAACCCGCCTCCAAAACCAGCATCGGCACCGGGTTCAGCCGTACTGCCCCGCTTACCCGCGGATTCGGGTTAGAGGGCGGTGTCGGTGCCAATCATGTGCTCAGGCGACGTACGCCCTTCGGCATGCGTACCACCCCGACCTACCTGACAATCGTGTCCACGGCGATGTGTCGGCCGCTGGTCTTCTTGCCCGCGTGAGAAACAGGGTGGGAGCTCCTCCGAAGAAACTCCCAGTCCTGGGTCGAGCGATCTACCAGGCACCGTGGCTGACAGTCCGACGGACGGAAGATGCTGACCGCCAGCGCCCGATTGCCCTCGGTCGCCGATGCCTGCGCTCCGGTGGGTGAGGTGTCGCCCGGGCTGAACCCGCCACCGCTGCCGGCGTGATTGTCGAACCCCAGGGCGACCCAAGCCGCTACCACACCGAATCCATCGCGGCCACGCCCACGCGGCCGGCGAGGACGCTACCCGTTACTATCTTGCGAATCATCCACTGCCCCTTACCTCTTGGTGGAATTCAGCAGGACAGGTTGTCGCCGGCCGGGACCCCGAGAATTTTGGTGATCCGCAGGTAGGCGTCGATTCTGCTTTGCACTTGTGCTGGGTTGCCGCCGTCGCACTCCTGTAGGCCGTTGATCACGCGGATCGTGTCGCCGAAGTCGGCATCATGCGGGACGTAGGTGTTCCAGAACCACAGTGCCGTCGCCCAGGCCACGTCAGGACTGTGCGAGACGAGGTCTGGGTAGTTGAGGAGATCGCGCTCCAGAGCCTCCCCTGCCGCCTTGTAGTTGTAGTTCCAGCTCAGTTGCAACGGGCCTCGCCCGTAGTAGGCGTCATGGCCCGCCGGGCAGCCGTAGGACTCACTGTCGTCGCAGTACCCGCTCCTCCTCGACGGGGCCTCCTCGGTGAGCATCAATCCGCCGGTCTCGTGATGGACGTTCGCCAGGAACGCAGCGGTCTCGCGTCGACTTCCGAAGGTGGGATTCCCCCCCATGAACCCGTCATAAGAGTAGAAGGAGCTGTGGTTGGGGAACACCTGTTCGAATTCGGCTCGACTCACGCCGCCCCTCTCAGCATCGGCGGGCGCGCAGGAACAGGTAACCAGCGCCATCACCGCGGCGGCGAATGCGGCGATCAGTTTCATGCTCGACCCCTTCCTAGAGGGTGGCTGCGACAGTGTTCCTGCGCTCCAATTTGTCCCACGCGACGACCGTGCCCTTGAGAGCGCGATACACCGATGCGTACAGCAGGTAGAACCGCAGCGGCTCGTACACCAGCCGGTAGTAGGGAACTACCAGCAGATGCCAGAATGTCTCCCTGGCTATCGCGATCCCGATCGTCGCAATGATCAGGTGGATCGCCGCCACACAGCCCGCAAATATTGCGATATTGTGCCAGTTTCCCGATGCCAGGCTCGCACCAGCCGCGAGGATCGTTGCCGGCATGAAGATGATCGGGACCAGCAGAGACAACGTGGCATAAGGGAGGATCACCATTCCCAGCCAGCCGTACTTCGGTCGCAGCATCATTGCCTTGTGCTTCCAGAGCACCTGGATCGATCCGAACGTCCAGCGCTTTCTCTGCTTGGCGAGAGCCACCACTGTCTCTGGTGCCTCGGTGTCGGCGATGGCTTTATTCTCGTTGACGACGGCGTAACCCCTCTTCTGCAGTTCCAGCGTGGCGTCGGCGTCTTCAGCCAGGGTGTCCTCGCAGAACCCGCCGATCTGCTCCAAGGCCTGGCGGCTCCACGCGGAGCACGCTCCGGGGACGATCCCTATAGCGCCCATCGTCTGCTCGGCCATTCTTGTCACACAGATGCCCGAGATGTACTCCAGGGACTGCCAGGCGGTCAGGATATTGCGCCGGTTGCCTACCTTGACATGTCCGGCCACCGCCCCCATCCGGGGATTGCCGACGAAGTGACGGGCCAGCATCCGGATGGTGTCGGATCGGAAGAGTGTGTCTGCATCCATCGATACGATGACCGTCGACCTCGGGCGGGCGTGGTTGATCCCGTTGTTGACCGCCGAACTCTTCCCGCTGTTCTCCTGGTCGACCACGCGGAGCTGTGGGTACCGGAGTGCGTACTCCTGAAGAATCGGCAGGGTCTGGTCGGACGACCCGTCGTTGACGGCGACGATCTCGAACCTCGACTGCGGGTAGTCGCTCTTGCGCAGGGTGTCGATTGTCCTGGCGATTACTTTGTCTTCGTTGTAGGCCGCGAGGACGACGCTGACGAACGGTAGTTCTTCCTCGGAACAATCCGGCCAGTTCCTTCGGCGCTGACGCACCTCGTTGAGAACGGCGAGCAGTAGGTAGACCAGGGACATGGTCACCAGCGAGCCGGCGCCGAACCAGAACAGGAATCCGAACAGCCTGCCGGGAGCTACCCAGACCGCATGGAACGCTCTCAAACTTGTCCGATCGGCGATGGAAGGCGAGATGTTCTTCAGGGGGACGTGAGACGAGGGCAGCAGCGGCTGCAGCGTGGTGAACGTGTAACCCTGCGCTTTCGCCTCGGCGATGAGCCTTTCGAGCATTTTGACGGTCGAGGCACGATCCCCACCGCCATCGTGTAGAAGCACCACATGCCCGCGCCCGTCGAGTGGGGGGACCGGGATCTCCTCACCAGGCTGATAGTGCCAGTCCTTGGTGTCTACGTCCATATCGGCATTGATATAGCCGAGTTGTTGCGATTTCAGTTGCGCCAGCGGGTGAGCCTCGGGCCATCCGGTGGGGATGCGAAAGACAGGCGAGGCGTACCCGGCGGTCGAGCGCATGATCCGGTCGGTCTGGATGATCTCCTGCTGGTTACGGAAATCGCTCTGGGTATCGAAGTCCAGGTGGCTCATGGTGTGGTTGCCCGCCATGTGCCCCTCCCGGATGAGTCTCTGGAACACCTCCGGATTCTCGATGAGGTTCTCACCGATCACAAAGAACGTCGCGGGGACGTGCTCCCGGGAAAGGATGTCGAGAATCTGCGGCGTATAGCTGGCGTCCGGGCCGTCGTCGAATGTCAGGACGAGAGTGTGGTCCGGCACCGCGCCGTGGTGCTCGACGACGAACGGTGCGTCGCCGATGGTGTCTCGCTCTTCATCGAGGGCGTAGCGGACGAACTCGTCCGTGACGGGGTCGACCAGCTTCAGCGGAGACAGCGGAGGTTCGGGGAGCCATAGCTGCTCCGGCTCTTCCGGTACTCCGTCACCGTCTTCGTCGGCCGGCGGTCGTTGCTCCAGCAGGGCGGGGTCGGGTCCGGGCAGGGCTCCGGTGCCGAGGTGCCCGCGCTCCACCCGTACCAGTCGGGTCAGCACGCCATGCTCGACGTCACCGATGGCGGGCACCATGCCAGGGGCGCCGAGGGTGCGCCGCGCCCAGCCGTCATCTAGATATCTGGTGTTCGGCCAGGCTGAGCCGAGGACCGATGGTGCCATCGACACCACCACGACCGTGATCACGCAGAGGAAAGCGAACGCAGCCATGACGAGACGACGCAGACGCTTCCCGCTCTTGTCATAGAAAACAGGAAACGACGTTGACTTGCTTATGACTTCTCCATCGACACGATGGCGGTCTGTTCCAAGCTTCACGTCTTTGGTAGCGCCGTCATGCCAGAGGCCCTCATTGGCCTTGAGTTGCCGGAAGAGCTTGCGGGCCTCCTTCTCGTTGTCCAGCAGGCGCGGCGTTATCGGCGAGAACCCGCCCTGGAAGTTGTGCCCACGCCAGGTGACCCGCGACTCGGTCTCGATCGTCATTTCTGGCCCAGGAGCGCGACCACCAACTGGGCTGCACACCGGGTGGCTGACGGCGGGAGACCTTCACGTGCGGCGCCGGCGACGGGTCCTCCCAGACCGGCAGGGCGGCGCCGGCCCCGCACCGACAGGCGAAGGTGCGCCGCGTCATGATGCGACCTCTGTGCCGACGATGAACACCGGAGGGGTGCCGTCAGCCCGGTAGACCTGCCACCAGAAGTGACCGTTCGAGGAAACGTACTGGGCGACGATCTCGTGGTTGACGGTGATCCTGTTGGCCCATATGGTCGCTTCCCAGCCCTCTAGTTCCAGCAGGTTGCGGGCATGCCCGATCATCGGGACGCCGGCCACCACGCCGGCCACCTTCTCTGGCGTGGCCGCATCTTCCTGCTCCTCTATGACCTCTTGTTCGATGACCTCGGTTGTCACGCTCACTCGCACCTTTTTCATGGTTGAACCACAGGCGACGACGCCTGTAGCGGTTGTGATTGGTCTTAGCCAGTGCCGCCGCGTTGATGACTTAGGCGGCGGGCGTCCTATGCCCTGGCTTCGGGGCACGGTCCGGCTCGAGCCGGACTGCGACCACATCCGCCGTCGAGTCGGCGCGGATCACCCTTACCACTCGCCTCGGTGGTGCCGACTCGCATGGCCGTCCCCGGGCATCACCACGCAGTGTCTCGCGGCGTATGTCCCTGATGACGCCGCTCAACTTGATCCGCCACCCTGCCCCCTCTACGCCTCCGTTGCAGGCGTCTGTCAGCTGACTTTTCTGCAAAGTGCCTCAGATTCGCTGACATGGCATCTGCAGGTTTGTGTTGCGTCAACGTAACAGACCAGTTCATAGATCGTCAACCGCAAACCTTGAACCTAACGTCACAGTGCATGCGTCGATCACGGCCTCGCAAGCTAATATCCCATTCCAACTGCTTTTATAGATCTGAGCAAGGCGAGGCGAGGGACACTGCATGGCTTCTCTCAGCTAACGAAACTACGCCTCCGATGAGACGGTTTCCGCTGCGGGGAATCCCGCACATTGAGGCTTCGCCGAGTAGTCCGTCCCGTGGCTTGATTTGCTGTATCAAGCGTCAGTAACAGATTCGATGACCTTCGAACGGCGTCGGGGCACTTTCGACGAACATCACCACGTCCGTGGCTCTCGCGGCATCGAGGCGTTGTCACCCGTGAACGTGGTGGGTTCACCGGTCGGCATCGGTGTTGTTCGGCTCAGTGGGCCTTTCGCCACACCGGCCAGCACGTGATGGGCCACACTTAAGGCCGGGGTACCAGGGCAGTGGAACTGAAAGGTTGGGCGATGGCCAAGTCCGTCTTCATCACCGGGGCTGCCGCCGGCATCGGCCGCGAAACGGCACTGGCCTTCGCCGCCAAGGGCTACATCGTCGGCGCATACGACATCGACGACGCCGGATTGGCGTCTCTCGCCCGCGAGATCCGAAACAGTGGCGGCACCGTGCACACCGGGCACCTCGACGTGGTCGACGCAAACGAGATGTCGCAGCGGGTGAGCGAATTCGCTCACGCCAACGGTGACCGTCTCGACGTCATGATCAACAATGCCGGGATCTTGCTCGGGGGCCGTTTCCAGGACCTAGATCCGAAGGCACACCACCGGGAAATCGACATCAACTGCAAGGGTGTGGTCAACGGCCTGCACGCAGCATTTCCCTACCTGCGTTCCACCCCTGCCTCCGTGGCAGTCAACCTGGCCTCCGCCTCGGCGATATACGGTCAGGCCGAACTGGCCGTCTACAGCGCCACCAAATTTTTCGTCCGCGGAATCACCGAAGCACTCGACCTCGAATGGGAGCAATACGGCATCCGGGTCATCTCGATGTGGCCGCTGTACGTCAAGACCGCAATGACCGACGATCTGGACATCGGCACCACCCGCTCACTGGGGATTTCCCTGACCGCGGGTGACGTTGCCGACGCGATCGTGGCGGCCGTCGACCCGCGGCACTACGCCGAGCGCTGCGCCAGGTTCACTTCCCGGTCGGCGTCCAAACCAAGGGCGCCGCGATGCTGCACTTCCTGCCCGGCTGGCTGAACCGGCGAGTGAACAAACGACTGTCCCATTCGTAGCAACCGTCGGCGAAGCGGCGGATACGCTTTCGCGATGGCAACCGAGTTGACCAGGCGCGGCTTTTTGGCGGCGGTCGGTGCGGCCGGCGTTCTTGCGGCTGCGGGATGCTCGTCGAGCAAACCCGCGGCGGGCAATCCCGGCGGCGGCGCGGTGACCATCAAGCACGTTTTCGGCGAAACCACGATCCAGGCGCCGCCGACCCGCGTCGTCAGTGCCGGATTCACCGAGCAAGACTCTCTGCTGGCGCTCGGCATCGTCCCCATCGCCATCACCGAATGGTTCGGCGCCCAACCGTTCGCCGTGTGGCCATGGGCCCAGCCCAAGCTCGGTCCGGCCCAACCGGTCGTGCTCAACCACGACAACGGGTTCGCGATCGACCAGATAGCGGGCCTCAAACCGGACCTCATCGTCGCGATCAATGCGGGCGTGGACGCCGACAGCTACCAGAAGCTGTCAGCCATCGCACCGACCGTTGCGCAGTCAGGCGGCGACGCATACTTCGAGCCGTGGAAGGACCAGGCAACCACGATCGGCATGGCCACCTTCCAGCATGACACCATGCAGTCGCTCATCAAATCGGTCGATGATGGATTCGCCGCGGCCGGGACCGCCAACCCGCAGTTCAAGGGCAAAAAGGCAGTCCTGCTGGAGGGCACACTGTGGCAGAACAGCATCGTCGCGACCATGCCGGGTTGGCGCACCGACTTTCTCACCCAACTGGGCTTCACCGTCCCCGACAGCTTCAGGCCTTACCAGCGCGACCACCGCGCCTTCATCCCACCGGACCGCGCCGCTTCGGCGCTCGATGAGGCTGATGTGCTCATCTGGTCGACGGAAAGCGACGCCGATCAGGCAGCATTGCTGGCCGATCCGAATATCGCGGCGCTGCGCGCCACGAAGTTGGGCCGCAATGTCTTCACCACTTCCGACCTCGCCGGCGCGATCGCGTTTTCGTCGGTGCTGTCCTACCCGTTCGTCGCCTCCCAGCTGCCACCGCTGCTGGCGAAAGCGCTGAACTGAACTGGCGATGTCGCGGTTGTTCACGCCTGCGCCAACAAGAGAATGAGGTCGGCTACGGGGACGCGGCGAGGCCGGCGATGATCCGCTCGCACACGGTGTGCATTTCCTCGCGGGCGTTTGCCGGGTCGTCGGCGCGGGCGGCGTAGAGGGCGGCCTCGTCGAGTGCGCCCAGCAGGATGTGGGCGGCGGCCCGGGTGGGCTGTGGGGGTATCGATCCGTCGGCGATCGCCTGGGTCAGCAGGTTTTCGATGACGCCGAGTCCGTATTTGGCGCCGATGTCGCGCCAGCGTTGCCAGCCGAGCACCGACGGCGCGTCGATCAGTGCGATCTGCGCGACGTCCGGTCCGGCACACAAGTCCAGGAAATGGCGGGCGGCGATCCGCATGGCCTCCATCGGTCCTGAGGGCAGGGGGTCGGACGAGCGGGCCAGCACCGCGGCGACGAGGTCGGTCTCGACCTGTTCATAGACCGCGGCGAACAGTTCGGTCTTGTCGGCGAACTGGTGATACAGCGCGCCGCGGGTCACTCCCGCTTCCGCGACGATCGCCTCGGTGGAAACGTCGCTGAACCCGTGTTCGGCGAAGAGTTTGCGCGCGGCGGCGATGAGGGTGGCCCGGGTGGCGGCGGTGCGCTGCGCTTGGGTACGCCGAACCGGAGGCTTGACGTTCATACCGTCTGTATGTACTTTCAAACTGTGTGTTTGTAAAGATTGGGTCGGCGAAAGGATACCCGGTCATGCCTGAGGTGGCACTGCAATCC
Source organism: uncultured Actinomycetota bacterium (assembly GCA_963846905.1). Taxonomy (GTDB): domain Bacteria; phylum Actinomycetota; class Actinomycetes; order Mycobacteriales; family Mycobacteriaceae; genus Mycobacterium. The sequence continues at coordinate 112,712 of CAWJYB010000043.1, read as the reverse complement.
GCGACCATCGACTACCGCGAGGTGGGCCCGTCGCACTCGCCACATCCGCCGGTGCTGTTCGTACACGGCATCCTGGTCGACCACCAGCTGTGGTCGGGTGTGGCCACCCGGTTGGCCGACGAGGGTTACCGGTGCATCGTGCCCACCTGGCCGCTGGGCGCGCACCGCGTGCCGGTTCACGACCGCGGCGCGCTGTCCCCGGCGGGTGTGGCCGCGTCGATTCAGGAGTTCTTGGTCGCACTCGACCTCGACGACGTCATCCTTGTCGGCAACGACACCGGCGGCGGGTTGTGCCAGTTGCTGGTCGACGCCCACCCCGAACGGATCGGCCGGTTGGTGCTGACCAATTGCGACGCGTTCGAAAAGTTCCCGCCGTTCCCGTTCAACGTCGCCTTCACGCTGATGCGCGGCCCGCGTTCGATCAGGGCACTCACCGCCGCAATGGGTTCGGCGCCGCTGCGGCACTCAGCGCTGGGCTATGGCCTGCTGGCGCACCGCCTCGATCCCGACGTGACTGCCTCATGGTTGACGCCCGCACGCACGGACCCGCGCATCGCCGGTGACCTCGCCGCGCTGCTGCGCACCATCGAGCGCACCGACCTGACCGATGTCGCTCCGCGGTTGTCGCGATTCACCAAACCGGTGACGCTCGCCTGGGGCACGGCCGACCGGTGCTTCACCCCTGCGCTGGGGCGCCGGCTGGCCGCCGCCTTCCCCAACTCATCGCTGGTCGAGGTCGCCGGGGCGAGAACCTTTGTCCCGCTGGACAATCCGCAGGCGGTGAGCGCCGCAATCACACGCTGCTCACCGGTCGACGAATAGCTCGGGTCGACCGCACCCGGGAGGAGGATAAGAGATGGATCCCACTATCGCTGCCGGCGCGCTCATCGGCGGTGGCCTGATCATGGCGGGCGGTGCCATCGGCGCGGGTATCGGTGACGGCATTGCCGGTAACGCGCTGATCTCGGGCATCGCCCGGCAGCCCGAGGCGCAGAGCCGACTGTTCACTCCGTTCTTCATCACCGTGGGTCTCGTTGAAGCCGCTTACTTCATCAACCTCGCGTTCATGGCACTTTTCGTGTTCGCCACCCCGGTCGGCTAGTGGGCGCGCTCGCAAGTTCATCGGGGGTCACGTCCAGGCGGTTGGATCGCCGAGGTCGCGCTTACATGTCATCGAAATCGACGTGGTGCAGGAAAAGTTCGAGTGACCACCTGCATAGCGTCAATCTCGACGGTGAACACCTCCACCCCGAGGACGCCTCGACAAACCCCGACGAACTCACGAGCGCGACGGCCAGCTCAGGTCATACCGGTCGGCAGGCGTTTGGCGCCGATAATCCGCGCCATCAGGAACGGGTGCAGAGCCGGATTGGCGGGTCGACGAGGTTCATCACGCGAAAGACCGCTTCGGTGAGCGCGGCGTCGTTCTCGGCGACGCTGAGCGCCTTGTCAATCTGCCAGCCCATCCCCCCTTCACCGCCGAAGGGCGACGTCGATTTGCCATAGGGAGTAATCGGGAGCTGATTCGAGCCGCCAGACCGGACGGATTTGTTGGGCGCCGATGAACCGCAGCCTCCGGCAACACATCCCGCTCGACAACCGTCACGGTCCCGTAGAACTCCGACAACACCCGGGCGGCGAGCAATCCCGCCATGCTCGCACCTAGGACAACCGCTCGCTCACCGCGCTTGTTCATCGTGCACTCCGCCCCCGAAAGTATTCGGCCCTCGGGACAGCAGCATCACGTGGACACGTGCAGCTATAGAATCCGCAGCCGCCCGTGGGACACCGGCACCCGGCAGAAATGAACAAGGCGTTGCCGCGGTAGCGGACGATCATTGGCAACGTTGTGGCAGTCTTCGCCCGGTTCGGCTTCACACACTGGGCAGCCGACCTTGAGTGCGACGTTAACCGCGACGCTGCGCCGATTACGCAGGTCATCCACCACGCCGTAATCCGCCGCCGCTCGCACCTCCCGGCGTCTAAACACCTTGCTGCCCCCTTGGGATCGGTTAGTCAGTGATCACCGTGCACTTACGGTACCCCCGCCGGGGCCCAGCCCCGTTGCGGACGCTCCGGCGTGTGATCGACTTCACCGCCAGTCCTTGACTCCAAGACCTCCACCCTGGCGCTCCGTTCTCGGCGACGTCGGCGGTGTGTGCTGCTTCGGGTCCGTGCGAGCAACCCGGCAGGCGCGACCCCGCGCCCAAGGTTAACGCCAGGCGAATAGTAACTGACATGTTGGGATTGAATTTTTCGTGCCGGGAAACTTGGGTCAAAATGTTTCCCCGTGACCTTCGAGTTGTTTCTGTTGATCGTCGTGGTGATCACCGCGTTGGCGTTCGATTTCACCAACGGCTTCCAGGACACCGGCAACGCGATGGCGAGTTCGATCGCCAGTGGCGCGCTCAAGCCCAAACAGGCGGTGACGCTGGCGGCGTCGCTGAACCTGGTCGGGGCGTTCATGTCCACGGCGCTGGCGGCGATGATCGCCAACGGTCTGGTCGACGTGCATCTGGTGACGCTGCAGATCGTGTTCGCCGGCCTGGTGGGCGGGATCGTGTGGAACCTGTCGGCCTGGCTGCTCGGCATCCCGTCCAGTTCCTCGCACGCCCTGATCGGCGGCATCGTCGGGGCGATGATCGCCGCGGTCGGCGGACACGGGGTGATCTGGCACGGCCTGGTCGCCAAGGTCGTCGCGCCGGCCATCCTGGCACCCACGATCGCCCTGTTGGTCGCCACCACCGGCACCGCACTGGTCTACCGCCTGACCCGCCGGGTACCCACCGAACGCCGACGCCGCAGCTTCCGCTACGGACAGATCGGCTCGGCGTCACTGATTTCCCTGGCACACGGCACCAACGACGCGCAAAAAACGATGGGCGTGATCTTTTTGGCGCTGATCTCCTACGGCGCCGCCAACCGCACCGACCCCGCCCCCCCGATGTGGGTGATCGTGGCCTGCGCCGTCGCGATCGCCGCGGGCACCTACCTGGGCGGCTGGCGGGTGATCCGCACCCTGGGCAAGGGCCTGGTCGAAATCGAATCCCCCCAGGGCATGGCCGCCGACACCTCCTCAGCCACCATCATCTTGATGTCCACCCACTTCGGCTACGCCCTGTCCACCACCCACGTGGCCACCGGATCCATCCTGGGCAGCGGCGTCGGCAAACCCGGCGGACAGGTGCGCTGGCGAGTCGCCGCCCGGATGGCCACCGCATGGCTGATCACCGTCCCCTCCGCCGCACTCGTCGGCGCCACCACCTACTACGTGGTCCACGGCGTCGGCGGCTACGCCGGCACCGCCCTCGGATTCGGCATGCTCGTCGCCGTCGCCACCGGAATCTGGCTCAAATCCCGCCAAGCACCGGTCAACCACCACAACGTCACCGAAGAATGGCACGGCAGCCTCACCGCCGGCATCGGCACACCCCACGACCCCCACCCCACACCCACCCAACAGATCGCCAAACCGATTGCAGTACCGATCACCGAACCGGTCGCCGAGGGCGTTTGAGAAGCCCAGCGACATCGGCGGGCCAGGCGACTCCAGGCACAAGCAGGGGGAAGTTGTCTTGAGGCGGATGCACCAACGGTTGGCATTCGGTGCTTTTGAGCACTAGCTTTTCCGAGGTGATGTTCTCAGCTGTCAGCGCAGTCGCGCGCTGGATCGCTCCCTTGCCGGCTGTTGCGGCCGTTGCCTGTCTGGGTGTTCTACCCGCCACGGTGGATGTCGGTCCCGGCCCGGCGGTACGCCTGGCCGCCGATGAGGCAAACCCGCTGGCCGGGGCGCCGTTTTATGTCAATCCCAGCTCCGCGGCCATGCGGGCCGCGCAGAAGGCCGACCCGCCGAGTCCGGAATTGACCACCATCGCCAACACCCCGCAGGCCTACTGGGTCGTTCCGGGCTGGTCGGCAGCCACGGTCGCGAAGTATGTCGGTGACGCCCAGGCGGCGGGCGCCATGCCGGTGTTCGCACTTTATGGAATCCCGCACCGCGACTGCGGCAGCTTCGCCGCGGGTGGGTTCGCGACGGCCGCAGACTACCGAGGCTGGATCGACGGCATCGCCGCCGACCTGAGCGCGTCGCCGTCGGCGGTCATCGTCGAACCCGATGCGCTGGCAATGGCGGACTGCCTGTCGTCCGGCCAGCGCCAGGAACGTTTCGACTTGATCCGCTACGCAGTTGACACGCTGACCCGCAATCCGGCCACGGCCGTGTACATCGACGCCGGCCACTCACGCTGGACCAGCGTCGACGAGATGGCCGCAAGGCTCAAGCAGGCTGGCGTGGACCACGCCCGGGGTTTCAGCCTCAACACCGCGAACTTCTACACCACCGATGAGGAAATCGGCTACGGCGAAGCGATTTCTGCGCTCACGAATGGTTCGCACTACGTGATCGACACATCGCGCAACGGAGCCGGGCCAGCGCCGGACTCGTCGCTGAACTGGTGCAACCCCAGCGGCCGAGCGCTGGGCACTGCACCCACCGCGGCTACTGCAGGCGAGCACGCCGACGCCTACTTGTGGGTCAAACGCCCGGGCGAATCCGACGGAACGTGCAACCGTGGTGATCCGATGGTGGGCACCTTCGTCAACCAGTACGCCATAGATCTGTCCCGCAACGCGGGCCAGTAGCGGCGGTCAGTCACGACGATCGCCTCCGGCCGTCACGGTGGCGGTTCAGCCGGCTTGGGCCTCCTGCTTGCGGGCCTCGCGGGCCAGGAGCCGGTCGCGTTGTTCTTCGAACTTGAGGGTCTGGCGTCGAAGGACTTCCAGATAGGCGTCGAGTTGCTCGCGACGCTGTTCGCCTTCGGGGCCGAAATCGTCACGCTCGAAGATCCGCCAGTTGCGAAGCACCGGCGTCACGACCTCTTCGAGGTGCTGGCGCGGGTCGTAGATGCCGTGTTTGGCCATCAGGACGCCGTTGCGGCGGAAGTCGGGCATGCCCTGGCCGGGCATCCTGAAGTTTTCGATGACATCGGCGACCGCCTCGAGGGCCTGATCGGGAACCAGGTCGAGCGCGGCACCGCACATGTTCCGATAGAAGATCATGTGCAGGTTCTCGTCGGCGGCCACGCGCTGCAGTAGCCGGTCTGCAACCGGGTCGTTGCACACCCTGCCGGTGTTGCGGTGGCTGATCCGGGTGGCAAGTTCCTGGAAGGTGACGTAGGCGATCGAAAGCAGGAAGTCGGTCTTGTGCCGCTCCTCTTCCGCGGCGGTGGGCCCGAACCCGTTGGTCACGTGCTGCATCCGGGCCTGTTCCAGGGCTATCGGGTCGACCCCGCGAGTAACCACGAGGTAGTCGCGGATGGCGATGCCATGCCGGTTCTCCTCTGCGGTCCACCGGCCGACCCAGGTCCCCCAGGCGCCGTCGAGGGAGAAATACTTCCCGGCTTGCCGGTGATAGGACGGCAAGTTGTCTTCAGTGAGCAGATTGGTGATCATTGCCGCTTTGGCGACGTCGCTGAGTTTCGATTGTTGCGGCGCCCAGTCCACCCCGCCCGCGGCGGCGAAGTTGCGGCCGCGTTCCCAGGGCACGTAATCGTGGGGATGCCAGGCGGTGGCCACCGCCAAGTGCCGATTGACATTGGTTTCGGCGATGGGCTCCAGCTCGCGGAGTATCTCGGGATCGGTCAACGGGCGAGACATATACCTCATCCTTGGTGGTGGGCGGGACGAGGGACTGACATAGTCACTGTGGATAATTCCGTCAACACTAGCCCATCCCAGGAGCACAAGACCACTGCCGCCGTTCTTCGGAACACCATTTTTGCGTGTGTCCGTTGTCCTGTCGCTTGTCGATGTCGTTTCCTGAGAATGTGCGAGTCACCGGTTTTGTACAAGCAGTCGCGATTATGTTGAAACACCCAACCGTCAGAACGCGGCCTGGCGGGAAGCGCTCGCGCGGTGGGCACGCGAAGGGCAGAAGTGCAGCGGTGGGCGGGATGGCGGTGGCTATGAAGGTCGGCGTGGTGTTGGTTCGGACGCTGCTGGCGACGATCCTCGGGTTCTGTCTATGGGCAGTGCCGATGATCTCTGGCACGGCCAGAGCCGACGCGTTCGAGACGCTCATGGTTCCCTCCGCGGCGATGGGCCGTGACATCCCCGTCGCGTTCATGGCCGGCGGACCGCATGCGGTGGTCCTGCTCGACGCGTTCAATGCCGGCGGCGACGTCAGCAATTGGGTCACTGCGGGCAATGCGATGGGCCGGCTCGGCGGCCAGGGCATCTCCGTGGTGGCGCCCGCGGGGGGCGCCTGGAGCATGTACACCAATTGGGAGCAGGACGGCAGCCGTCAATGGGAGACGTTCCTGTCCCAGGAGCTGCCTGACTGGCTGGCCGCCACCAGAGGCCTCGCACCCAACGGGCACGGCATCGTCGGCGCCGCTCAGGGCGGCTACGGCGCGATCGCGATGGCCGCGTTCCATCCCGAGCGCTACCGCTTCGCCGGGTCGCTGTCGGGCTTTCTCACCCCGTCGTCCACCTTCATGAACGGCGCGATCACCGACGGCCTCGCGCAATTCGGTGGCGTGGACACCCGCAACATGTGGGGCGCTCCTCAGCTGGGCCGCTGGAAGTGGCATGACCCCTACGTGCACATCTCGCTGCTGGCGCAGAACAACACCCGGCTGTGGCTGTACAGCCCGCAGACACCGACGTGCAGCGACGCACCGGCGATGATCGGCTACTGCGACCAGGCCCAGGGCAGCAACCGCAGCTTCTATCAGCAATACCGCACGGTCGGTGGCCACAACGGGCACTTCGACTTCCCGACCGGCGGCAACCATGACTGGTCGACGTGGGGCCCGCAGCTCGGCGCGATGTCCGACGATTTGGCGACGACGATCAAGTAGTCCGGAGTCAGGGCGCCCGCAAGCCGCTGCCACAGCTCATGGCACGAACTCCACGTCGGCCACTTTCGCCTCATCACCCACCTTCTGCACCGTGACGCGCATCCGCCACGCACGGGGATTCGGGTCCGCGGCACCGGCAACCGACGTCTTGACCGTCACCGCTACCAGCACCTGGGCCTGATCACCGGACATCGACTCGAGCCCGGCCTCACTGATGGCTCCCTCCGACTTCGATTGAACCCGCTGGACGACCTGGATGAACGGCTGCGACCTGCTCTGAAAATCGTCGTAAAAGGTGCCTGTTGCGGAGTCCAGGATTCTCTGGACATCGGCATCGGCCTGGCGCCAGTCGATGGTGGTGAGGTTCAGCGCACCCTGCCTGGCAACCTGGAGGTACAAATTCCGCTGTTGGTCGACCTGATGCGACTCGTATGCGCGGTACCCCGACCAGCCCGCCAATGCCGCCGGCACCACCACGATCACCAGTCCCGTGACGGTCCCCAGTCGCATCGCAGACATCGGCGACCTGGGCGGCTCCTCCTGCCGGGTCTCCTCGGATTCCTGCGCTCCGGCCCCGTCGGCTCCGCTCGTCTCGCGTTCGGTCTCCGCGACCTCGGCGGGGTTCGGATGCGCCTCATCGGTGGCCGATTCGATCACCTCGTCGGGGGCAGCAGCATGTCCTGCCATGTTCGATCCTCCGTGAAATTCTGGCCCAGGTCAGCTTGCGTGTATACGCGCCCGTCCGGACCAACGTACGTGCCGGTTGCCGGGTCGTATTCAGCGGACGCAAGAGGCGGCGCAGGGCCAGGCGGCCACGCACCCTGGGGAGGCGGTGGCGTTCCTGGAGGTAACTGCGGCACGGACTGTCCTGACAGTGTGGCGTTCGGGTCGCCCTTCCAGTTGTAGCCGTCGTTGAGAGGCACGTAGTGGTCGTCGCTCTCGCACATCTTCGCCGTCGGAGCACGCTTGGCCGGAACGGCCACGCAAGGCAGGTTGCGAGCACCCCGCACATTGAAGGGCCCATCCTGCGGCACTCGGCAGTACAGATCCCCCGCCGGCCGGTCGGGATAGTCCTCGAGGGCGGGCACCCGTTGCTGCTGGGCCGGGAGGAAGCCGGTGGTGCACGGCGGCGGAACGTTCAGGTTGAGGTTGAAGACCAGGTAATCGCCCATGTAGTCCTGGACCGTGTTCCGCTTTGCCACGCCCACACCCTGCGTTATCGCGGTGCCCTGAGGCAGGAGCACCAGTATCTGCTCGAGGCTCGGCTGATAGGTTACGGCCACCTCCCCGACGCTGACCAGGTTCGCCAACACGATCGGCAGCGTTGGCCGCAGCCGATCGAACAGTGCCCGAACCTCCTCGGCAGCGCCTGGACCCTTGTTCAGGATTCCGACCACGGCGCCGTCCTGGCTCTGCAACTGGCCGCTGACGCTGGCCAGATTCGCAGCCCACGCACCAATGGCGTCCGCGGTGTCGGTCTGCGAATCCAATACCGGCTTGGATTTGTCGATCAACGTGGTCAGCGGGTCAAGGTTGGCGCGTGCGTCGATGGACAGCGCGGTGGCCCCGGTGACCAACCGACGAAGCTCGGGTCCGAGCCCTCCGACTGCGATGAACGCTTCGTCGACGACCGTCTTCAGGTTGTCGCGTGGAATGGCCTGCAGGCCGCTGTTGGTGGCGTCCAAGACCTCGTTTATGTCCGTCGGAACGCTGGTGCGGTCCCGCGGAATCAAACCGACCTCCTGCAAGGACGGACCGGCGCCGCTGCGGGGAAGCAGCTGGACATACTGCTCGCCGACCGCGGACACGCTGTGCACCTCCGCCTCGAGGTCGGCGGGAATCCTGGGTTTCGAATTCAGCGAAAGGACCGCGACGACACCCGTATCGCTCAGCTTGACGGCTTCGACCGTGCCGACCTCGACGCCGCGATAGGTGACGTTGCTCCTCGGATACAGCCCGCCCGACTGGTCAAGCTCCATTGTCACGCGATATCGACCGATGCCGAGCAGTGCGGGTACTCGCATGTACCCGAAGACCATGATGGCGAGGGCGGTGGCCGCCAGGACGACGAAAATCACCATCTGGATGAGGATTTGCCGAGTCACGATCATCTCAGGGCCCCTGGTCCCACCGGTACGGAACGATCAACGGGTTGCCTTTGGTGTACGGGCTGGGCATCTGGCCGATGGTCCGCCCCCACTGCAGCTCGAGCTCGGTCAGATCACCCTCCCACCGCGTGCCGGTGAACAATCCCGCGTCGAGCCGGCTCAGCGTCAAGTCGACGATCAACGTCAGGTTGGCGTAGTCACCGCGCATCCAGTTGGTGAGCGTCTCCTTGGGGAACGGGAAGGTGGGCAAGAAGCTCAATGCGCGAGTCAGCGCTGGGCCGGCGTCGGCCAACGACCGAAGCACCGGCCCGAGATCTTGGAGTTCTTCGACCAGCGCTTCCTTGGTCTGGTTCACCGAGTCTGCGGCCAGCGCGCTGAACTTGCCCAGCTGTGCGAGCGCCTCAGCCAGGTTGCTGCGCTCGTCCCTGAGAACGGCCAGGGCATCCGGGACCGTCCGTAAAGCCTTGTCCAGCACGGGTTTTTGCGCGGCGAACTGGCCGACCAGGTTGTTGAGGCCTTCGGCGGCGGAGATGATGTCGTTCTTCTGGTCGTCCAAGTGTCCGATGGCTTGGTCGAGCTGCTCGATCAGGCTGCGCAAGTCGTCCTCGCGACCGGCGAAGGCCGTGCTCAACGCGTCGGTGATGTCGTAGAGATTGCCGATCCCGCCGCCGTTGAGCAGCATGGCCACCGCGGCGAGCGCCTCCTCGGTGCTCGGGAACTTGCCCGACGACGACAACGGGATCAGCGAGTCTTCTCCCAGCTTGCCTTCGGGCGCTACGTCGGTCGGCGGGGCCAACTCGATGTGCAGTGACCCCAGAAGGCTGGTCTGGCCGAGCTTGGCCGTCGCATTCGCGGGCAGGTCGACGTTGCCGTTCAGACGCATCGTCACGAGTGCATGCCAGCCCTCGCGCTCGAGCCTGGTCACGGTGCCGACGTTGACGTCGCCGACCCGGACGCGGGAATTCGCCTCGATGTTGTCGACGTCGGGCATCTGCGCCCGGATGGTGAACGCGCCGGGGCCCGTGCCCTCGACACCAGGCAGCGGAACCGAATTCAGCCCGCGCCAGCCGCCACAGCCGGAAACCGCTGCCGCCACAATGACGGCAGTCGCGATGCGATTCCACCTGGTCCACCTGGTCCGACTCACCCACCTCATGGTCCGACTCCCGGCGGCACCATGAGCCCGTGCAGACCGTCAGCCGGGTTCGGCGTGATGGGCGCCTCCGCCGCCAGCGGGGGGCCTCCAACCGGTGGTGGCGGTGGTTGGATGGCCTGTGGTGGCGCGCCGCCCGGCGGCGTCGGTTGCGACGTGACCGGTTGCGGCGGAATGTAGTCCGGTCGCAGCCAGTCCTCGCTGTAGGTCAGCTCATTGGGCCGCGTCGTGGCGCCGACCAAGAGATTCTGGCCGAACGGCAGGAAGTTGTACTGGCGGTTCTTGATGATCGGAGCCAGGTACTGCACGCACAACTTCGCCGACTGCTCGGCGCCCAGGCGCGACGCGGCCTGAACGGCGCCGCACAGGAAGGAAATCGGGTTGGCGAAGTTGTTGAGCACCGGCACGGCGCTCGCCGCGCCCTGAGCCGGTTGCCAGATGTTGACGTAGTTCTGCAGTGTGGTGGGCGCAACGTGCAACACCTGCTTGACGTCGTCGAGGCTGTCGGTGAGGGCCTGGGTCACACCCGCCAACTTGTCAGACGTCGTGCCCAGAGCTTCGCGGTTGTCCGCAACAAAAGTCTGTACCTCGCCGACCACGTTGTTGAGGTCCCGCACGGCGTTGGCGACTTCATCCGGATCGTCGGCCAGTAGGCCGGTCACGGTCGCCAGGTTCTGGTTGAGCTGCCGCATCAAGTCGGTACTGGCCTGCAGCGCCGACACCAGGACCGCCAGATTCTTGACGGTCGAGAAGATGTCGGTGCTGTGATCGCCCAGCGCCGAGAAGGCCTGCGACAGCTTCACGACGGTATCGCGGATATTGGCCCCCTGACCGCGCAGATTGTCGGCGGTGGTGTTGATGACGGAGCCCAGCGGGCTCACGCCACCGGGCTCGGTCGGCTGCAACTCCGCCGTCAGCTTCGCCAGATTCTTGCGGACATCGTCCCACTCGACCGGAACCGCCGTCCGCTGCCGTGGGATGACGGCGTTGTCGGCCATCACCGGCCCGCCGGTGTAGGCGGGGGTCAGCTGAATCGCGCGCGTACTGACCACCGTCGGCGACAGGATCGCCGCCTTCGCGTCGGCCGGTACCTGATACTTGCTGTCGTACCAGAGCGAAACCCTGACAGAATCGGGCTGCGGCTCGATCGCGGTTATCTTGCCGACGGGCACGCCGAGAATCCGGATGTCGTCGCCGACGAAGACACCGTTGCTGTTCTCGAAGTATGCGACGACCTTGGTGCGGTTGACGGCTTGGTCGGTCCGCAGCAGCACCGCCACTCCGGCCACCAGCAACAGGATCAGCGCCCCGGCCACCCAGGGCCTGCCGCGGCGGCTCATTGCCCGGCCCCGGCGGGAGGAGGCGGGGGCGGCAGCTCGCCCGGCGCGGGCACGAACACAGGCGACGGCGCCGGCTGCGGGATGGACTCCAACCCGGGAGGCGCCAGTGCAGGTGGTCCCGGCGGCGGCCCGCCCGGCGGCGGGGCGGGCAGCGGTTCGCGGTAGGGGTAGCGCGGATCGCCGGGATTGCCAGTGATCGCGTCGGGAAGTGTCAGGCGCGGTTCGCCGCCTTGGCCGGTCCGCGGGTAGGGAAGCGGCAGCGCCGGTGTCCCCGGCTGGCCGACCGGCGGGTCGACTCGCTGCGAGGGCAGCAGCACGTTGGGGTCCAGGCCGAGGTCGGAGAAGGCCGCGTCGATGAACGGTTGGATGAACTGCCCGGGCAGCAGATTGGCAACGTACGTCTTGAAGAAGGGACCGGACGAAACCGATTCACCCAGCGACATCGAGTACGTGCCGAGCAGTTTGATCGACTTCTGCAGGCGTTCCTTGCGGTTGTCCAGGATCGTCAGCACCCCGTTGAGTTTGTCGAGCGCGGGCCTCATCGTGGCACGGTTGTCGGCGATGAACCCCTGCAGATTCTTGCTGAGCGCCGAGATGTTGGCGGATATCTGATCGAGTTCGGCGCTTTGGCTTTTCAGCTCGACCAGTAGCGCGTGCGTGTCGGCGACCAGGTTGACGATTTGGTCGCTGCGCTCGGCCAGCACGGTCGTGGCCTTGTTGGCGTTGGTGAGCAGGCCGCGCAGCTGTGCATCACGATCGTTGAGGGTCTGCGAGAATCGCGCCACCCCCTCCACCGCGACGCGCAGCTGCGGTGGGGTGTCGGAAAACGTCTGCGCCAGCACCCTCAGCGAGTCCGACAGCTGAGCCGTGTTCAGACCGCTGATCGTGGTGGCCAGGTCTCCCATTGCATCGGGCAGCTGATACGGCGACCGTGTTCGATCGAGCGGGATCGGGCCCTCCAGTTGGCCGTCACCGCGGGCGACGACCTCGAGCATCTTCGTGCCCAGCAAACCCCTGGTCTTGATGGCCGCCTCGGTGCGATCGCCGAGCCGGATGCCCTTGTCGACGGTGAACGTGACCAGCACCCGCGGCCCGTCCAACTCGATGGATGACACCTCACCCACCTGGAAACCCGAAACCTGAACGGGTACGGCGGTCGTCAGGCCGCCGGCATCGGCGAAGTAGGCGGAGTAGTTCTTCCCGGACTTCAAGAACGGCAGTTTGTCGTATTGCAACGACCCCACCACGACGCCGGCAGTGAGCGCCAAGCCGACGGCGCCGACCACGATCTGGTTTCGTTCAGCAAACGACTTCACCTGGGTGCGCACCTCCCCGTCGGCTGGCCGGCGACCTTGACATATACCGGCTGGCCGCCTTTGCCGTTGAGCTTGAGCACGAGGTCGCACAGATAGAAGCTGAAGAAGTCGCCGTAGATTCCCTGTCGAGCCAGCACTTGATAGGCATCCGGAAGCGTGTTGAGCACGTTGTCGAAGTAGTCGTGGTCGGCCACCACGATTCCGGCGGCACGGTCGGCCTCCTGGACCGTCTTGGCAAAGGGTGGACGGGCCTGCGCCAAGAGGTCCGCAATGGTCTCCGCGGCGGCGTTGGTGTACGCGACGCCGTTGCGAATGTCTTCTTTGCGGGCCGCGAGGCCTTCGACCAACCCGGCGAGCGCGTCGACCGCTTTGGCGAACTGGTCGCTCTGGTCACCGAGCGATCCCAGCACCGCGTTGAGGCTGACGATCACCTCCCCGATCAGCCGATCCCGATCCGCCAGTGTGTTCGTCAGCGCGGCGGTCTGGGCGAGAAACGAGTTGATGGTGGCCCCCTCCCCCTCCAGTGCCTTGATCAACTGGCTGGACAGCGCATTCATCTGATCCGGCTCCAGTGCCCGTAACAGCGGCCGGAAACCACCGATCAACGCGTCCAAGTCCAGCGCCGGCGACGTGCGGGTCACCGGAATCGTGTCGCCGGGCTTGAGTCGCTTGGTGCCGCCGGCGCCCTCCTGCAGCGCCAGGTAGCGACCGCCGATCAGGTCGTCGTAACGGATGACCGCCCTGCTGCCCTCGGTCAGCACCACCGAAGCATCGGCGCCGAACTCGACCAGCGCCGTGGTGTCGGGCTGAATCGCAACCTTCTTGACCTCCCCGACCTCGACACCGGCGATACGGACGAAGTCGCCCACTTCCAGGCCGGTCACATTGGTGAACCGCGCCTGATAGTTCTTGGTGTCTTCACCGAAGCGCAATTGCCCGAACACCGCAAACAATCCGAAGACGCCGAGCAGGCACACGGTCAGGAACAGGGTCAGACGCACTGAGTCCCGTATGAGCCTGGCTCTCATTGGCTGGTTACCTCTGCTGGTTGCGGGTTCGGTGCCGAGCGTTCACGGTGCGGGGACGGGTTGCGGCGGTGGCGGAACAGGCGGCAACGGGGTGGGCTGGACCTGCGCGGGCGCCGGGATGACGAATGGCTCCGAGCCGGGTGTCGGGCCGGGACCGCGGGGCGCCCCGGGTGGCGGGGCCGGCGGCAGCCCGGGCCACAGCGGCGTACCGTCCGGCGCATACAGGTCCGCACCGTAAGGCGGGGCGCCCGGATAAGGGATCGGTCCCGGCGCGGGTCCGCCGAAGAGGTTGCGGATGCTTGGCGGTTCGGGTACCCCGCGGGTCACCGGGAAGTAGTTCGCCCAGGCCGGGAATGCGATGCCGGGGTTGGGCCGCCAGTCCAGGCCCGTTCCGAACCCGGTGTTCGTAACGAGGTTGCGCACCGGCCAGTTGTTGTCGACGATCGGCAGCGACCCGCAGCCCGGTTTGCCGCCAGGGCCGCCTTTGGCGCCGACGATGGGCAGGTGGTCCGGATACCGGTACGGGTCGTCCCCGAGCGCCAGAGCCGCGTCCAACATCAGCGTCCTCCCGTCGCCGCCGGACGCTTCATACGCGCCGTTGTCCAGCAGGTACTTCGCGCCAAGCAACAGGCAGGTGTACTCCGGGTCGTATTTGTGCAGCAGGTTCGTCGTCGGCTCTGCCACGTTGATCGCCCTGATGAGATTCGCCTGATTCGGTGCGAGCAGATCGATTCCCGCGTCGGAGAGACCGATGGTGCCCAGCAGCAGTGCATCCAGTTGTGTTGAATGGCCGGCAATGGTGCCACCGGTAGTGCTCAGGGCATCGAGTACCGCCAGGATGTCTGGCGCCGCAACGCCATAGGTGTCGCTGAAATGCTTGATCGCCCGCAAGTCGGCGGTCACGGTTTCGTGACGCGGGTTGAGCGCCAACAGCACCTGGTTGGCGTCGGTGGTCGCCCGGCCGATCCGCTCGCCTTGACCCCGGACCCCCTCTGCGAGCGCCGACAGGGTCGCATTGAGCTTGGCCGGGTCGATCTGGTCCAGCACGGCGACCAAGTTCTGGAACACGGTGTTGACCTCGCTGGTGACATTTCGCGACATCACCACGCCGCCGGCGGCCAGTCGCTCAGCGCTGGGCGTACTCGGGGGAAGCAAATCGACGAATTTCGCGCCGAAAACCGTGACGGCGCGGATCTCGGCTTCCACGTTCGCGGGGATGTTCTCGATCTGGTCCGCGTCGATCTCGACTTTCAAGGACACCGGCTCCACGCCGCCGGTTATTCCCGCGACCCGCCCGACTTGCACCCCGCGCATCTTGACCTTGGCGTTGGTTTCCATCACCAGGCCGGAGCGCTCGGATGTCACCGTCACCGGGACGACGGACTTCAGCGAGCCGGTGAACAGCAGGTACGTCAGTACCACCGAGACGACGAGGAGCACCAACAGGATCAGCGTGTACCACGCCGGGTGTAGGCCTTCGTCTCGCCGCGACACCGGCCTATCCCGCCAAATTGAAGTTGCCGGATTGCCCGTATACGGCGAGCGAAGTCATCACCAGCACGAGCGCCGAGAAGATCAGTGAGCTGCGCACCGCACGCCCGACGGCCTCGCCCACCCCGGCCGGCCCGCCGGATGCGGTGTAGCCGTAGTAGATGTGTATGAGCATGATCACGACCGACAGGGCGATGCATTGGACGAACGACCAGATCAGGTCGGTGGGGTTCAAGAACGTTCTGAAGTAATGGTCGTACACGCCCGCAGCCTGGCCGTAGAGGACGGTCGTGCCGAACCGTGCTGCCCAGAACGACGCCAGCACCCCAACGCAGTACAACGGGATCACCACGACGAATCCGGCTATCACCCGGGTGCCGCCGAGGAAGGCGATCGTGCGGATGGACATCACCTCGAGCGCGTCGATTTCTTCATTGATCCGCATCGCCCCGAGTTGTGCGGTGGCGCCGGCGCCGATGGTGGCGGACAAGGCGATGGCGGTGGTGGCCGGTGCGATCAGCCGGACATTGAAGAAGGCGGACGCGAATCCCGTGAAGGCTTCCACGCCGAGTTCCGAGAAATCGCTGAAGCCCTGGACTGCGACCAGGGCCCCGGTGGTCACCGTCAGGAAGCCCACGACCGCGACCGTTCCGCCGATCACCAAGAGCGCTCCGGCACCCAGGCCCATCTGGGCGATGATCCGGATCAGCTGAACCCGGTAATGGGTCAACGCATAACGGATTGAGCGCAATGTGCGCACGCAGAACTTCGTCTGGATCCCGATCCGGTTCCAGCCTTCGACCACGCGCTCACCCCGGCGTCGCAGGCCGGAGGAACGCTCACCGGGCACGGTGGCAGTCACAGCGTCACCTTGATGGCGACGGCCGTCGCAACGATGTTGATGGCGAACAGCGCCATGAAGGTGAACACCACGGTTTCGTTCACGGCGTTGCCGACTCCGGCCGGCCCACCGCGTACCGAGATACCCTTGTAACAGGCGATCAGACCGGCCGAGAGTCCGAACAAGGCCGCCTTGATCAGCGCGATCACCACGTCGGCCGTGCCGATTATCAGGGTCAGGCCGGACGCGAAAGCGCCTGGCGAAACATGCTGGATGTAGACGCAGAAGAAGTAGGCGCCGGCCAGACCGATCAGGATCACCGTGGCGGACAACGCCAGCGACACCGTGGTCGCGGCCAGCACCCGGGGCACCACGAGCGCCCGGATGGGATCGATGCCCATCACCCGAAGCGCGTCGAGTTCTTCACGAATGGTCCGAGCCCCCAGATCGGCACACATCGCGGTGGCGCCCGCGCCGGCTACCACCAAGACCGTCACGATTGGCCCGATCTGTCTGACGGACCCGAGCGCGGCCCCGGTGCCGGAGAAGTCCGAGGCTCCGATCTCGGTCAGCAGGATGTTTTCGATGAAGGTCAGCAACACCGTATACGGGATGGTCAACAGCAACGTCGGTAGAAGCGACACCCGCGCAACGAACCAGGACTGGGCGATGTACTCGCGCCATGCAAAGTGCGGCTTGAACATCGCCACGAAGGTGTCGAGCGCCATCGAGTAGAAGCCACCAAAGGCTCGTATGGGCTTGGCGACCGATTCCGAACCGGTCAGCATCGAATCCCGCCCCGCTTGAGGGCGGATGGCAGTGACTGCTGACTTCCTTCGGCGAACACCACCCCTCCGAATCTCGCACCTTCGCAAATCAGGCTGACGGTAGCACCGGACAACGTCGCATCACGTGACCTTTCGATTAATCGACCAGAAGTCGGCGCGTCACGGAAACGCCCCCTGGTACCTGGATGGAGACTAAAGTGTCGCCTCACGACAAGTGGGTTCGCCGGGTCTTGAGCGAATGGAATCGAGCGATGGCCGAAATGCCCGATCCCAACGGCATCGTCGGCATCTCGCCGGTTCTGAACGAAGAGGTGCACGGCCGATCGGCGAACAACACAGCCTGTTGCTACCCAGCAACGCCACCAACGCCATTCCGAAAAGAGGCGATGACATGCCGGTAGCGACCAATTCCGAACTAGCTGACGACGTCGATGGCGACTCGTCGGAAAACGCAACTGCCGCGCAACCGGCAGCCGGGCAGGACGACGGCGAAGTCACCACCGTGACCACGGAGGCTGACCTGTCAGAGCACGGTGATCGGCCGACGGGCGCAACCCGCCGCGTCCGCTGGTCGCGGGCGTTCGTCTACGGGGTGCTGCCCGGACTGGCGCTGCTGCTGACATGCGCCGCGGGTTTTGCCAAGTACCAGGATGGGTCAGCCCGTGAGGCCGAGGTCATCCGCGGGGAATCCGTACGCACCGCTGTCGACGGCACGGTCGCGCTGCTGTCCTACCGGCCCGAAACGGTGCAGAACGACCTTGAGGCCGCGAAAGGGCGACTGACCGGTACATTCTTGGACGCCTATTCGTCGCTGACTCACGACGTCGTGATCCCGGGGTCCCAGCAGAAGCAAATCTCTGCCGCGGCCACCGTTCCTGCCGCTGCATCCGTCTCGACGAGCAGCAGCCGCGCCGTCGTCCTGCTGTTCGTGAACCAGACGGTGACCGTCGGCCAGGATCCGCCGACCAACACCGCATCCAGCGTTCGGGTCACGCTCGACAAGGTCGATGGCCGGTGGCTGATCTCGCAATTCGACCCGGTATAGAGCCACGGCCATGAAGCACCGATCCGTGGGCCACCCGCCGGCCAAGTCACTCGCTCATCTGTTCCTGACGTGTGCGGCGCTGTGTGGGTTCGCGGCGATCGCAGTTGCTCCCGGCGCCCGCGCCGACGTGGTGGCGTACCTGGTCAACGTGCATGTGCGGCCCGGCTACAACTTCCCCGATTCGCAGGCGGCCGTGAGCTACGGCTATGGCATCTGCGACAAGGTGTCTGGGGGCCGAGCTTTCGCAGCGGTCATGGCGGACGTGATGGCCGACTTCCACAGCTCAGACGACTATCAGGCGTCATATCTGGTCACCCAGGCGGTCAACGAACTGTGCCCCGCATTGATTTGGCAGTTACGAAACTCCGCAGCGAATTACCGGCAATCGCCCGTCGCCCCCTGACAGGAGGGAAGCATATGCACTATCGGCGTATGACCCTGGCCGCTTTGATGGTCGGGGCTGCCGGCCCTGTGGTGGGCATGCCCGCCGCGCACGGCGACAACAAGCGGTTCAACGACAGCGTGGTCGCGAATATCCACACAATTCAGCATCAGGCGGGCTGCAAGAACAACGTCAAGATAGACCCGCAGCTGCAACTGGCCGCCGAGTGGCACACCCGCGACGTGCTGAACAACCGCGCCCTCGACGGTGACATCGGCTCGGATGGGTCCACCCCGCAGACCAGGGCCGAGGCGGCCGGGTACCAGGGCACAGTGGCGGAAACGGTGGCGATCAGTCCGGCGTTGGCAATCAGCGGCATGGAGTTGATCAACCAGTGGTATCCCAACCCCGCGTATATGGCCATCATGTCGAATTGCGCCAACACCCAGATCGGGGTGTGGTCGGAAAACAGTCCGGATCGCACGGTCGTGGTTGCCGTCTACGGCCGGCCGCAGGTACCGGTCGAACCAGCACCGCCCGGGCCGGAAGCAGGGCTTTCGCCTCCGGGGGTTTTGGCGCAGATCGTGCCGCCGCTTGATCCCAGCCCCGACTACGACGCCAGCGACGAGCTCGAGTACGGCAACGCCTGGTTGCCGTGGATTCTGCGGGGCGTATATCCCCCGCCTGCGTATCCCCCGAACTAGGCAAGCGCCGATATGCCTGACAACGAGCGCATCAGAGCGCCGTGGTGGCTCAAACCGGCCAACAAGAATGTCGCTGCTCGGGATGCGTTTCGGCGGGGAGAGCCCGGTGGTGCTCGCGGTGCCGGGACAATGACCACGCCGAACCCGGCACCGCCACAGCAGATCTACCTCCTCCGCCACGGCGAGAAGCCGGCCGACCCGCCACGTTTCAGGCTGCTGAGCCTTCGCCGTCGAGGCCGCCAGTCCGGGGTGGACGTAGACGGCAACCGGAACGTGCATTCCCTGCTGCCCAGGGGATGGCAGCGCTCCGGCGCCTTGGCCGTACTGTTCGACCCCGCTGTCGGGCCACCACCGGCGGGGCTACGGACCCCCACCGCGTTGTACTCACCCTCCTACGGGAAGGTGAGCGCGACGCAGGCTCACCGCCCCTTCCAGACGATCCAGGGTCTCGGTCAGCGACTCGGCGTGGTGATCCGGTCGCCGCTGCCGGTCGGTCAGGAACCCGCACTCGTCGCAACGATCCTGGCCGGCGGCGGCGAGGTGGTGATGGTCTGCTGGGAACACCACCACATCCCGGCCCTTGCCCAGGCCATCCCCACGGTCAACGCCGCCTCCATCCCCACGGGCTGGCCAGACGACCGATTCGACGTGGTATGGGCATTCACTCTCGATCGTCCCACCGGCCGCTACGTGTTCGGCCAAGTCCCCCAACAGCTTCTGCCCGGTGACACCGACACGGTGATCTGAACCCGACGGGTCTGGACCGTGGCGGTCGTACATGCGGATCATGCGATAGTGTGTAATCGCATGTTTTGCATGTTTGAGTTTGGGATGAGTGACGATGACCGCTGCATTCGACCACCTCGTTGACGTTGCGCGCCGCATCAGGGAAAGCGCGGCAGCGCTGGGCGATGCACTGGACGCAGTGCAGGTGTACACCGAACCGGCGGTGGCGCGCGCAGTGCAGGCCGAGCGGAATCTCTACGACCGGCTCGATGCGGAGTTCGGGTTGCTGACCAGCGCCGAGACGGGCAGGCGGTTGGGCTCGAGGTCAACCGCTCCACGTAATCTCGCGGCCGCGACTCGACGTGACAGCGCGCTGCTGGCCATCACCCGCGGGCATCAGACGCTCTTTCCGGGATTTCAGTTCGGCCCCGACGGACGGCCGCTTCCGGTGATCCGCATCCTGCGCGACCTCGCCGACGACGTGCACTGGTCGGAGACCGGCGTCGTGCAATGGCTGTGCGCACCGACCACATATCTCGGCGGACTTCGTCCGGTCGACCTGCTGGCCAGCGAACCCGACCGGGTCGTGGATACGGCCCGGCAGGCGTGGACGGCCCAGTGGTGACACCCGAGCCACCGAACCCTTTCAACCCCCCGACCGCAACGCTTGACACCGGAACTCAGCTATACCGGGTCTGCACCGCAGCGAAAGACCGTACGGCGGCCACGTTCAATCCCGGGTTCGGGGCGCCAACCAGATTCGCCTTTTTCGGCACCCCCGCGATACCCGTCCTGTACGCAGCGGCCACCGAGGAGTCCGCTGTCGCCGAAACGCTCTTGCATGACATCCCGGTCAGCGGAGGGGTCGTCCCATACGACACATACGCGCGGACAGTGATGGCGCGTCTGGGATTGGCCCGCCCCCTCAGGGTCGGCATTCTGCATGGGCTCGGGCTGCGACAGCTCAGGGTCACCGCCGGCGAAATCACCGCCAGCGGTGCCGACACTTATCCCGAAACGGTCAAATGGGCAAAAGCCGCCCACGCCGCAGAACTCGACGGTTTGGTGTGGATGTCGAGGCTGTGCAACGACGCCAAGGCGTACGTCTTCTTCGGTGATCGATGCGACGGCGCGTTCACCCAGGACCCCACATTCGGGCGGCTCTTCGCCACTGGCGCGGACCAACTCTGGCTCATCGATCTGTGCGCACCGTTGCACGTCGACGTCCTGCTCGCCGCCTGACCAACAGCCCCACCAACTCTGTGTGATGTGTGACGAGTCAATCAGCCGGCAGGCGGGGCTGGATGAACCTTATCGGGTGTGGTTCACGTCATTGTGGATGTAGCGTCAAGATTCGTGAGGTACTGCCATGTCGGGACTGATCTGGTTGAGTAGAGTTTTCGCCGCCGGCGTCGTCGCGTAGCCCTTCGCACGGTGAACCAAGACCTGGTGGGCTTCGCCTTCGGAGCTGGTCTGGTGGCCGCGCTCAATCCCTGCGGATTCGCGATGCTGCCTGCGTACCTGGCATTGGTCATCGGCAAGGGCGCCGGTCGCCCACTGGCGATCGTTCGTGCGATGGCCGCCACCGTGGCCATGACCGCCGGCTTCTTGGCCGTGTTCGGCGTGTTCGGGCTGCTGACCGTGTCGCTTGCCTCCACTGTCCAGCGCTACACCCCCTTCGTCACGGTCCTGATCGGCATCGCCCTGGTCGCCCTTGGCCTGTGGCTGTTGTCCGGTCGCGAGCTGTCGCTGCTGATGCCGAAGCCGTTGCTCAGTGGCAGGGATTGGGCTCCGACCGCACGGCTCGGGTCGATGTTCGGTTACGGGATGAGCTACGCCGTCACATCGCTGTCATGCAGCGTCGGACCGTTCCTGGCCATCACCGGCGCGGGAATCCGTGGTGGCACCGTGCTCGAGACGGTATCGGTCTACCTTTCCTACGCCGCCGGGTTCACGCTTGTCGTGGGTGCGCTGGCCATCGCAACCGCGTTCGCGAGTTCGGCTCTTACCGAACGGTTCCGGCGCATGGTGCCCCATGTGAATCGGATCGGCGGGGCGCTGTTGGTAGTGGTCGGGCTGTATATCGGCTACTACGGCTGTTACGAGGTCCGGCTGCTCCATGGCGACGGCAATCCCGCCGACCCGGTGATCGCCGCCGCCGGCCGGGTGCAGGGCGCGGTCGCCGGTTGGGTGCGCCAAAACGGAGGGTGGCCATGGCTACTGGCGCTGTTACTGCTTGTGCTGGGCACGCTCGTACGGACTCGGTGCACTCGATTGCCCAGACATTCGGGCCGGAACGAGCGGCCGGTCAGCCGGCCGCTCGGCAGCTCTCGCAGCGCATCCAGAGATAGTGCCGATACCGGCGATCCACCCGATGACTAGGCAGCTTCGTCAGCCGCCGGCCACGGCTTGCTCCATTCCGCGCTCAAGCATGGTCCATCCACCTTCGGCGGGAAGGATCCTACGAGTTCGGTCGGAAGCTCAGCGCCACCCCGTTCATGCAGTAGCGCAGGCCGGTCGGTTCGGGGCCGTCGTTGAAGACGTGGCCGAGGTGCCCGCCGCAGCGGCGGCAGAGCACCTCGGTGCGTGACATTCCCAGAGTGTTGTCCGCCCGCTCGAGGACGGCGTTCTCGAGGGCTTTCCAGAAGCTCGGCCAGCCGGTACCACTTTCGAACTTGGCCGTCGAGGAGAACAGGTCCAGCGCACAGCCCGCACATCCGAAGGTCCCAGGGCGGTGCTCGTCGTTGAGCGGGCTGCTGAAGGGCTTCTCGGTGCCTGCCTGGCGAAGCACTGAGTACTGCTGTGGGGTCAGAAGTTGACGCCACTGCTGATCGGTGTGGCTGATTTCGAAAGCTTCGGTGGAAGTGGTCGGCGCGCCGGCCGCGATGGAGTCACGCGGCGGGCCGCACCCGGCGAGCACGCCGAGCGCCGCAGCACCGAACAGCAAGCGCCGTCGTGTAAGAGCCGTCCACGGCGGCAACGATGTGGGGGCAGTCATCTTGCAATCGTAGTGCTGCACAGAGGCCGCCGACCGCTGGCAGAACGGGCGGCTTGGGAGGACGCTGGTGTGTGGATGCGGAAAATCGTTGGGAGGTGTGAACGTTGACAACCCGCCGGTGGGTGATTCTGGTTACTTTCCTTGGGCTGCTGGGTCTGGCGCTGGGGGTGTTCGCCGGGGTCGATCCAGCGATGCCGCCCGCCGGCCGGTCAGCGGGGTCGACCGCTGTTCCGGCACCCGATGTCGACGAACCGGCGCCGGCGTCCGCCGCGAGTGGGACGGCAGTGCTGGCCGGCGGATGCTTCTGGGGCGTCCAGGGTGTGTTTCAGCACGTCAAAGGAGTAACAGCGGCGGAATCCGGCTACGCGGGAGGTGACCGGGCGACCGCGACCTACGGGGCGGTCAGCGGTGGTTCCACCGGGCACGCCGAGGCGGTGCGCATCACCTATGACCCGTCTCAAGTGACCTACGGCCAACTCTTGTGGATCTTCTTCTCGGTGGTGCATGACCCCACAGAACTCGACCGGCAGGGCCCCGACGAGGGCAGCCAGTACCGATCCGTGATCTTCGCCGAGGACCCGGACCAGCAACGAGTCGCGCAGGCCTACATCGGTCAGCTCACCCGGGCCGCCGTCTTTCCCGACCCGATCGTCACCGCCGTCACGCCCACAGCCGAGTTCTTCCCGGCCGAGCGATACCACCAGGACTTCCTGAACTCCAACCCCTCGAATCGGTATATCGCGATCTACGACATGCCCAAGCTGAACAACCTCAAGCAGCTGTTCCCGGCGCTGTACCGCGACCAACCCGTGCTGATGCTCGCCGGCGACCGCTGATCCGAACCGCATTTCCCGACCAGACAGATCCTGTCCCCTATCGGCACACCACGCCATGTACTCCCGAGATCGGTGCGCCGCATCCCGAGCCCCTCACCCCCGGGTGCAGGAGACACTTGTCGCATGGGTGTGCTGACGGCGTTGCGGTTCAATATGACCAACGTCGCGGACCCGCGCGCACCCCATGGCCAGAGATACCGCGCCGCCCTGGACATGGCCGACTACGCAGACGCGCGCGGGGTCACCGCCGTCAGCTGTGAGGAGCACCATCTGGCCACGACAGGGTGGCTGCCATCCCCGCTCATCATGGCGGCAGCCCTGGCCGCCCGCACCACCACCGCACGCATCAGCGTCAACGCCCTGCTGATAACCCTCTACGACCCCATCCGGCTGGCCGAGGACATCGCGGTCATCGACAACGTCGCCAACGGCCGGTTCAGCTTCGTAGCCGGGATGGGCTACCGGCCCGACGAATACCATGCCGTGGGAAGAAGCTGGCACAACCGCGCGCAGTTGATGGACCGTTGCATCGAAACGCTCCTGAAAGCCTGGGGTGACGAGCCGTTCGAATATGACGGGCGGACTGTCGACGTCACGCCGAAGCCGCAGACCAAGCCGCACCCGTTCTTCTTCATCGGCGGAATGAGCAGGGCCGCCGCCCGGCGCGCGGCGCGGTTCGGGCTGCCGTTCTCACCCCCGATGGCAATGCCGGAAATCGAGGCGTACTACGCCGAAGAGTTGGTTCGGAACAACCGGACCGGCTTTGTCTACCGGCCCGAAAACGGCAGCTCCACGGTTCTTCTCACCAACGATCCGAACGCCGTGAAGGAGGCTCACGGCGAGCACATGGCCGCCGAGGCGGGCGAATACCGGTCCTGGCACCGTGCCGGAGTCGACCGCCCCGACAACGTCAACGAGGTACTCACGGCGGACGAACTACTCGCTCAGATCCGTGCCGGCAAAACCGAAGTGGTGATGAACCCACTGGTTGGCGGATTGCCCCTGGACGTCGGCTGGACCAGTGTGCGCCTGCTGTGCGACGAGGTGCTTCCGCAGTTGGCCGGATTCCGGTAGTAGGTCGGCGGCTGCCGGGAGGCAGTGGCGGTCCGAGGGCAGATAGGTCTTTCCTCAGGTTGGCTTGCCTTAGGCTAACCAAACTTTTACAATCTGCCGCAATCAAGATTCCGATAGCTGGCGTAAAGGAGATTGTTCGCACTTCCGTCCAGTGGGCTGGCACCGAGCCGGACATCTGCCGTGCTCGCCCTCGCAGTCCGCCCGGATCCACTGCGCGTCCCAACCCGAGGAGCATCAATTGACCGAGAAGGACCAGCTTCCGCTGGCCACGCGTTCATGGGCCGACCTGCCGGGTCACTGGTTATTGGCCCGGTTGGGTAAGCGTGTACTGCGGCCCGGCGGCCTGGAACTGACCACACGCCTCCTGGCGGCGGCCGGAATCGCAGGCTCCGACGTTGTCGAATTGGGGCCGGGCCTGGGACGCACCGCAAAAGACATCGGAGCGCGCAAGCCTGCCTCCTACATCGGGGTCGATGAAAGCGGTGCCGCCTCGGCGATGGTGCAGCAGGTCGTCGACGCCACCGGTGGACGTGCGGTGGTCGCCGACGCGGCTGCGACCGGACTCGACTCGGAAAGCGCGGACGTCGTGGTCGGGGAGGCCATGTTGACCATGCAGGGTGACAAAGCCAAGACGGCGATAATTGATGAAGCCTTCCGGGTGTTGCGCCCGGGCGGTCGCTATGCCATCCACGAGCTCGGCCTCAAGCCAGACACTCTCGCGCAGGGCACCAAGGACGCCATCAGACGCGACTTGGCCCGCGCGATCAAGGTCAACGCCCGCCCGCTGACGGCGCAGGAGTGGACCGCATTACTCACCGAATCGGGATTCCAGGTCCGCACCGTTGAGCAGGCACCGATGGCGTTGTTGCAACCGAAACGGGTGCTGGCCGACGAAGGACCGCTCGGAACCCTACGGATTGTGGCTAACGTGCTGACCCGCCCCGCGGCGCGTAAGCGCGTGCTCGAGATGCGACGCACCTTTACCCGCTATCGGGATGCACTGACCGCGGTAGCCATCGTCGCGGTCGTGCCCGACGAAAAGCCGACGCCCGTGCCATGAATACGGCCACGGCTCGGTCCCGGGCCCGGCAAGGCAGACGTACACATGCTCGGCTCTGCGAGGCGAAGGGCTGTGCCCCATTTGTCGAACCGGGTCATGCCACCTAGTATCACCGGCGGCCGGCACACGTTGGCGCCCGGATCCCACCACCAGCCGCTTTCGCACGCCAAGGGCTGTGGCCCGACACCCAGCGGTCGGCACACGTTGGCGGTCGGGTCCCACCACGAGCCGAATTCGCACGCCAAGGGCTGTGGCCCGACACCCAGCGGCCGGCACACGTCAGCGGTCGGGTCCCACCACTGGCCGTTCGCGCAGTCGGCCCAGCTCGTTGCCGGCGCCGCGACGGTGACCACCGCAATCGGCGCGAACGCCATCATGGCGATGAGCGCCAACCGGCGAAAGCACACACTCATCACAAGCCTCCCTCGTCTCGTCGATGCCCAGCTTAGGCATACCGGGGCCTTCTCGGTGTCCGATGCGCGCAGGCCGTCAAGCGGATTCCCGGCGTCCGGCCACCCGGCTGAAGCTGCGCCGGTAACCGGAGGGCGTCACGCCGACAATGCGCCGGAAATGGTGCCGGAGCAGGGTGGCGTTGCCGAACCCGACGCGCTCGGCGATCCGGTCGACGTCCAGATCGCTTTCCTCGAGCATCCGCCTTGCGTAGAGCACCCGCTGATCGGTGACCCACTGCATCGGTGTGGTGCCGGTTTCCTCCACGAATCGCCGGGCGAACGTGCGTGCCGACATTCTCGCGCCCGCGGCAAGCGAAGCGACGGTGTGGGGCTTGTCGAGGTGGGTCACAATCCAATCCAGTTGCGGCGCAAACCCCTCCGAACACCTGAGCGGGATCGGCTGCTCGATGTACTGCCGCTGCCCGCCGTCTCGTTGGGGCGGGACCACCATGCGCCGGGCAATCACATTGGTCACCGCGCTGCCAAGCTCGCGGCGCACCAGATGCAGGCACGCATCGATACCCGCCGCGGTACCGGCGCTCGTGATCAGGTTGCCGTCGTCGACGAACAACACGTTGCGGTCCACGCGCGCAGTCGGATATGTGCGGGCCAGTTCGTCGGCATGCATCCAGTGCGTGGTGCATGCGCGCCCGTCCAGTAACCCGGCGGCACCGGCGACGAACGCCCCCGAACACACGGTGAGGACGATCGAGCCCGCATCTGCGGCAGCCCGCAACGCATCCAGGGCCTGCGGCGGATAACCGTCGGGCGCAGCGATCGCGGGCACGGCGACCAAGTCGACACCGCACATCGCGCCGAGGCCGTAGTCGGGCGTCAGCGACGCCCCAACCGAAGTCCGGACGGGCTTGCCCGCCTCTACCCCGCACACTTTGAAATCGAACCCCGGCACACCGTCGTCAACGCGATCGATGCCGAACACCTCGCAGATGACTCCGAACTCGAAGACGGCAAGTTCGTCGAGCACCAGCGCCGAGACGGTCCTGAGCACCATGGCAGTATCTTATCTAAGATCGGCTCCGCTGCCACTGTTGGCAGGATCTTTCCTGCTGAAGAATTACTGCCATGAACACCGTACTTAACTTCATCGTCCTGGCCGCAATCGTGCTGGCCCCATTCGCGCTTGTGGCCACACTTGCTTCCCGGGCTCGCCACGGCGACCATCTCAGGTGGCATCTCGACCAGTTCCGGTTCGCCGCACCACCCATGGCCGGACGATTGTTCGACGACGACGCCGACCTGCGCCGGGTCGAGCACGACGTCGAGGCCATTCGCACCCGGTTCGAACTCCAGCCCAGCTGGCCGTCATCAGGTGCAACAGGCGAGCGGCGGTGACTCAGGCGCCGCCCCGAGGCCCAAGAAAAGTCTCGACGGCGTCCCGGAAGGCCAGAGGCGAATCGTCGTGCACCAGATGGCCCGCCTCGGATATAACCAGATAGGTAGTCGCCCAGCCGGTTTCATGCATTTCTCGCATCTGCCCGGCTGGAGTGACCGAATTGCCCGCCTCGATCAGCAATGCGGGCGCGCGAACGGCGCGCCACTGAGCCCAGTAGTCGCGGGTACCCCACTCGGCGGCGATCTCCAACCAGTGTTCGGGCCGGCCGTGCAGTCGCCATCCCGTCGCCGTCAGGTCGAACGCCTCCAGGAAGTATCGTCCCGCCGTCGGCCCGAATTCGTCCAAAACCGCCTGTTCACTGCCGAATTCCACCGGCAGCGCATGCACCCACGGCTCCCACGGGCCGGTGGTACGGCCGCGAAAGTCCGGCGCCATGTCTTCGACGACGATCGCCTCGACCAGATCGGGCCGCTCGGCCGCCAGACACCACGCGTGCAGGCCGCCCATCGAATGCCCGATCAAGCGGGCCGGCACCGACAAGGCCGCGACGGCCTTCGCCAAACCACCGACGAACCGCTCAGTGCTGATCGGGTGGGAGTCGACGACGTCACGGCCCCGGTGCCATGGCGCATCGTAGGTGTATACCGCTCCCAGGCGGCTCAGCCAGGGCACCTGCCGCGGCCAGGTGGTGCCCCGCCCCATCAGTCCGTGCACCAGAACCAGCGGCGGCCCGTGCCCCCCGCGATAGGTCAGCGCGTCGATGTCCATACACACATCTTGCGCGGCAAGACGGCCTTCACATCGGGCCGCGGTAGCCTGTCGGGATGCCAGTGGTGAAGATCAATGCAATCGAGGTGCCCGCGGGCGCCGGTCCCGAACTGGAGAAGCGGTTCGCGCATCGCGCACACGCCGTCGACAATCAGCCCGGCTTTCTCGGTTTTCAGCTGCTGCGCCCGGTGAAGGGTGAGGAACGCTACTTCGTCGTCACCCAGTGGGAGTCCGAGGAGGCGTTCCAGGCGTGGGCGACCGGTCCCGCGATCGAGGCCCACCGGGGCGAGCGCACCAACCCGGTGGCCACGGGTGCGTCGCTGCTCGAGTTCGAGGTTGTGCTGGACGTTGCCGGATCACCGGCAAAGGCGTAGCACCAAGGCGGCGTCGGTCTGCGCCGCTGCCTTGATCGTTCCGCTCACCGGTGGCTGCGACAGTACGGCGACGCCCCCCGCCAACGCCGGCGGTATCCGTATCAGCATGAACACACCGCAGGGCGTTCGCGCCAAACAGGTGATGGACATGCTCAACTCCGACTGGCCGATCGGCCCGGCCGGGGTGAAGACCCTGGCCGCGCCCGACGAGGTGGACGACGTGGGCACGGCCATGGACGGCCTGTGGTGGGAGCGCCCGTTCGCCCTGGCCGGGATCGACTTCGGCGCCGGCTCGGCAACACTGCACCTGTTGACGTCCTATGGGGCGCGACAAGACATCGAATTGCACACAGACGACAACACCATGGTGGACAAGTTCGTCGTCACGACCCAGATGCCGCCGATACATGCCTGGGCCGACGTCGATGCCGCGCTGGCGAAGTCCGGGGCACGCTATTCCTACAGCGTCTCGAAGGTCAACGGCGGTCGCTGTGAGCGTATGGCGGGTTACAACACCGCCGAATCCCTGCCGTTGGCTTCGATTTTCAAACTTTACGTGCTCTTCGCGGTGGCACAGGGTGTCAAAGCCGGCACAGTGTCATGGAACGATGAGCTGACCATCACCGATGAAGCCAAGGCCGTCGGATCGTCGGCCTTCGACCAGATGCCCGCGGGAACCACGGTTTCGGTGCGGACAGCCGCCGCCAAAATGATCGCCAACAGCGACAACATGGCTACCGATCTGCTGATCAAGCGGCTCCAGCCGCCTGCGGTCGAACGTGCCCTGGCCGACGCGGGGCACCACGACCCGGCCAGCATGACGCCTTTCCCGACGATGCACGAATTGTTCTCGATCGGCTGGGGTGAACCGGATCTTCGCGAGTCGTGGAAGAACGCCGATCAGCACGGCCGGGCCCGGCTGCTCGAGGAGACGAATTCGCGCCCCTACGAACCGGATCCAACCCGTACTCACGCGCCGGCATCGGCCTACGGCGCTGAATGGTACGGAAGTGCCGAGGACATCTGCCGCGTGCACGCTGCCCTCCAGTCCGGGGCAACCGGGGCAGCCGCGCCGGTCAAGGACATCATGTCGGCAATTCCCGGTATCGACCTTGACCGAACCGAGTGGCCGTACATCGGCGCCAAAGCAGGCAACCTCCCCGGGGAGCTGACGTTCAGCTGGTACGCCGTCGATCGCAGCGGCCAGCCGTGGGTGCTGAGCCTGCAGACGAATTGGCAACGGTTCCACGGCACCACCACGGGCGGCTGGTTGATGTCGATCATCAAGCAGATGTTCGCGATGATCCCGGTAGGGCGCTGACGATCACACTCGCAGGGTCCAGCCCGCGCCGCGATGGTGAAGAAAAACGCGACTCATCGGCGCGACGTCGATGCGCCAGAACGAACTCGGCGGCGCATGGAGGCCGACCAGGATCGCCGCCCGCACGACCGAGGGATGGGTGACCGCCACGATACGGGCAGGCACCTCGGTCAGCGACCGCATCCAGTCCCCTGTGCGCGCAAGCAGGTCCGCGACCGATTCGCCGCCGGGCGGCGCGGCGGTCACATCGGTGAGCCAGAGGTGGAGGTCGGCCGCGTCGATGTCGTCGAGTAAAGCCCCTCGCCACGAACCGGCATCCAAGTCGCTAAGCCTCGGCTCGACCGTGGCGCGCAGGCCGAGCCCCTGCGCCGTTTGCCGGACCCGAAGCTCCGAACCGCATACCGCGACGTCAGCCCGGAATTGGCCGGCCATCTCCGACAACTGCCGCACGCCAAGGGAACTCAGCGGCTCGTCGGCGGGGAACCGTCCGGCCGATGTGGCGTCGGTCATCGCATGCGACACCAACGTCAGCCGGACGACACCACTCAATGTCGGGTCACACGGCTACTGCCCGGCGCGGTCTATCCGCCAGCCTCGAAACCAACGCCCCAAACACCAGGCCGATCGTTGACCAGATGATGATCTGGACCGCCGTTGCGTACAGACGGAACTCATAGAGATCCGCCGCCGGGAACCCGGGGAACACGATCATCCCGGCGGCATCGAGCAACGGACCCGGCGTTTCGTTGATCGTCGGCAAGAACGCCATGACTGCTGAGCACCGCGACGATGTAGGCACCGCTGGCGACCAGGATGGCATTCCACGCTCCCAGCCTCGGCAGGAGATGCCGACCCAGAAGTACCGCTCCGACCATCAGAAGCGCCGAAAGGGCCACCATCAACAAGTAGAGGAGAGCACGCTGGGTGATCGTCTCATCCAGGCTGGTCGCGGGCGGGTTCGGAGGATACTTCAGCGCCGGCACCAGCCACAACGAGATCAGCATTGCGCCGGCCAACACCGCCGACAGGATGCGCGGCGAGACGTCACCCGCCCGGCCATAGACCACGCAGATAGACCACGGCGAACAACGCGCCCATCGCGACGCTGAAAACGAACACACCCAGTCCCATGCCGATCGTCGACTGAACACCTCGGGTGAACAATTCAGCGTCGTCGCCATGGCTATGGCCACCGGCGGCCGTGTCCATCGGCCTGGTGTGCCGCGTTGACGACCGCCTTCGAATTCGATAGCGCGGCCTATGATCGGTTCGAGGAAGACCTTCGCAAAGACGAAAGCAAGCACGCCGGCGACCGCGCCGGAAAGCACGCCCCGCCAGATGATTTTCTTCTCCATGTCAGTTCCGTGTTCCGCGCGGCTCAGTGGCAGGGGAAGCCGAGCAGGTGGCGGGCGTCGTGCACGAACTCGTGTATGTACATGTTGTCGCCGAACACCGAGGTGGCGCCCTGGTCCACGCCCACGAAATAAAGCGCCACCAAAGCCAACAGCACTGTGTGGACAGCCAAGCGGCCGCTTTCGCGGCCGACAGGTCAAGCACCGAAGCTTTGCCGGTATGGGGGTGTGGAGTACTCACTCGGATGTCCTTTCAGGGATTTCGCGTCCCAGGCGGGGGTGACGGCGTCGGGTCTGACAATGACAGTGGCGCGACCGTTCTGGAGTTCCACCAGATTCCTTGGCTCGTCCTTACGCCGATATCGTAAACCCGCGGGAGGCCTCACCCGTTCCTGAACAGTTCGACACATCCCCCACCCAGAAATGACCGCCCGCCGTCGCTATTCGGCCGAGGTAGTCGTGGCGGTACCCGAGGCTCCGGCGCCCGAAGCTCCGGCACCGGCGAGATCCGGCGTCTCGGTGACCGCCGACTTGGGCGAACCGGAGAAGATGAACCGCGCGTCCTCGCCGGAATCCGTCCCGTCCCAGTTCTCGACGCCGACAGTGACCACCTGACCCGGCCCGATCTCATCGAACAGGATTTTCTCGCTGAGAGCGTCTTCGATCTCGCGCTGGATGGTCCGGCGCAGCGGGCGCGCACCCAACACCGGGTCGAATCCGCGCTTGGCCAGCAGGGCTTTGGCTTGTTCGGTCAGCCGCAGTTCCATGTCCTTGCTCTTGAGCTGCTTGGCGACCCGATTCGCCATCAAATCGACCATCCGGATGATCTCGTCCCGGGTCAGCTGGTGGAAGACGATGATGTCGTCGATCCGGTTGAGGAACTCCGGCCGGAAGTGCTTCTTCAGCTCGTCGTTCACCTTCATCTTCATCCGCTCGTAGTTGTTCTCACCGCCACCCTGGGTGAAGCCGAGACCAACCGCCTTCGAGATGTCGGCGGTGCCGAGGTTCGAGGTGAAGATCAACACGGTGTTCTTGAAGTCGACCGTGCGACCCTGTCCGTCGGTCAGGCGGCCGTCCTCGAGCACCTGCAACAGGGTGTTGTAGATCTCCTGGTGGGCCTTCTCGATTTCGTCGAACAACACGACGCTGAACGGCTTGCGGCGCACCTTCTCGGTGAGCTGGCCGCCCTCCTCATAGCCCACGTAACCCGGGGGGGCCCCGAACAGCCGCGAGGCGGTGAAGCGGTCGTGGAATTCGCCCATATCGATCTGGATCAGCGCGTCGTCGTCGCCGAACAGGAACTCCGCCAGCGCTTTGGACAATTCGGTCTTACCCACACCGGACGGGCCGGCGAAGATGAACGAGCCCGAGGGGCGCTTGGGATCCTTCAACCCGGCCCGGGTACGCCGGATCGCTTTCGACACGGCACGGACGGCATCTTCCTGCCCGATGATCCGCTTGTGCAGTTCGTCCTCCATGCGCAGCAGCCGGGTGGTCTCCTCCTCGGTCAGCTTGAACACCGGAATACCGGTCCAGTTGCCCAGCACCTCGGCGATCTGTTCATCGTCGACCTCTGCGACAACGTCGAGATCGCCTGAACGCCACTGCTTCTCGCGTTCGGCCCGCTGCGCGACGAGTTGCTTCTCGCGATCGCGCAGGCTGGCCGCCTTCTCGAAGTCCTGGGCGTCGATCGCGGATTCCTTCTCCCTGCGCGCGTCGGCGATCTTCTCGTCGAATTCACGCAGGTCCGGCGGCGCCGTCATGCGGCGGATCCGCATCCGCGCACCGGCCTCGTCGATGAGGTCGATCGCCTTGTCCGGCAGGAACCGGTCGTTGATGTAACGGTCGGCCAGCGTGGCTGCGGCGACGATCGCGCCGTCTGTGATGGAGACGCGGTGGTGCGCCTCATAGCGATCCCGCAGTCCCCTGAGGATCTCGATGGTGTGTTCCACTGTCGGCTCACCGACCTGCACCGGCTGGAACCTGCGCTCCAGCGCGGCATCCTTCTCGATGTACTTGCGGTATTCGTCGAGCGTGGTGGCGCCGATCGTTTGAAGTTCACCGCGGGCGAGCTTCGGTTTGAGGATCGACGCGGCATCGATCGCGCCCTCGGCGGCACCCGCGCCCACGAGCGTGTGCAGCTCGTCGATGAACAAAATGATGTCGCCGCGGGTGTTGATCTCCTTGAGCACCTTCTTGAGGCGCTCTTCGAAGTCGCCGCGGTACCGGCTGCCGGCGACCAGCGACCCCAGATCGAGTGTGTAGAGCTGCTTGTCCTTCAGTGTCTCGGGCACCTCGCCGTGCACGATGGCCTGCGCCAGGCCCTCGACGACGGCGGTCTTGCCGACGCCGGGCTCGCCGATCAGCACCGGGTTGTTCTTTGTGCGCCGCGACAGCACCTGCATCACCCGCTCGATTTCCTTCTCCCGGCCGATGACCGGATCGAGCTTGCCTTC
Source organism: uncultured Actinomycetota bacterium (assembly GCA_963846905.1). GTDB lineage: Bacteria > Actinomycetota > Actinomycetes > Mycobacteriales > Mycobacteriaceae > Mycobacterium. The sequence continues at coordinate 78,885 of CAWJYB010000043.1, read as the reverse complement.
CATGGCGGCAGCGGTCAGGTTGCGACCGAACTGGTCGAGGACCAGCGACGTGGAGGGATTCCCTGCCTCACCTCCCCTGCCGCCAGTGCCCGCCTCCGCCGTTTCCTTGCCCTGGTACCCACTCAGCAACTGGATCACCTGCTGGCGCACACGGGTCAGTTCGGCGCCCAGCTTGACGAGCACCTGCGCTGCGACGCCTTCGCCCTCGCGGATCAGCCCGAGCAGGATGTGCTCGGTGCCGATGTAGTTGTGGCCCAGTTGCAGCGCCTCGCGCAGCGACAGCTCCAGGACTTTCTTGGCACGAGGAGTGAACGGAATGTGACCCGACGGCGCCTGCTGGCCTTGTCCGATGATCTCCTCAACCTGGCTGCGCACACCTTCCAGCGAGATGCCCAGCGACTCCAGCGACTTGGCGGCGACGCCCTCACCTTCATGAATGAGTCCCAGCAAGATGTGCTCGGTGCCGATGTAGTTGTGGTTGAGCATCCTGGCTTCTTCTTGTGCCAGGACGACGACCCGACGGGCACGGTCGGTGAATCGTTCGAACATCCGTGGTTACCTGCTCTCTTTGTCGGTCGTCCGGGTTGGTCCAACACGGGCCCAACCCATCCACCTGCCATCCACTCTAGAGGGCAGCGGCGTCAGGTGCTTTACCTTCGTGCACCGCACACGGTGGATTCACTGAGAGCAACGAGGGGAAGCTCGGAATCGTTTCCGCCGATCGGCCTTGATTCACCGCCAGCGAACTAATTCAGTCGGTCGCTCAGGTAGCCGCATGGAATGCGTCGATGACCTCGGCGGGGATGCGGCCGCGGGTCGACACGTTGTGACCGTTGCGACGCGCCCAATCGCGGATGGCCGCACTCTGCTCACGGTCGATGGCGGCCCGGCCCTTTCCCGATACCGTCGAGCGACCCCTGCGACGCCCGCCGACCCGTCGTCCCGCTTCCACCCACTTTTTCAACTCGGCACGAAGTTTGTTGGCATTCTTGCCGGAAAGGTCTATCTCATACGTCACACCGTCGAGCCCGAATTCCACCGTTTCGTCGGCGCCACCCTCACCATCGAAATCATCGACCAAGGTGACGGTAACTTTTTTCGCCATTAGCGTGTTGACCCTTCTAACCCGATGTATCGCCGATTGACGACACTACCTGCCGGTATCCAATGTGCCATATCGGACATGCGCATTCAACTTCCTGCGCGACGGCGCAGTTCAGTTGCCGTGTCGCCGCACAATGGGGAACAATACCGTCTCCCTTATTGACAACCCCGTCAGAGCCATCAACAACCGGTCGATACCCATTCCGGTGCCGGTCGTCGGCGGCATCGCGTACTCCATCGCGGCCAAGAAGTCTTCGTCGAGCTTCATCGCTTCGTCGTCGCCGGCAGCCGCCGCCCTGGCCTGCGCCATGAACCGCTCACGCTGCACAACCGGGTCGACGAGTTCGGAGTATCCGGTGGCGAGCTCGAAACCGCGGACATAGAGATCCCACTTCTCGGTCACGCCGGAGATGCTGCGATGCTGTCGGGTCAATGGCGCCGTCTCCACGGGGAAGTCCTTGACGAACACCGGTGCCCACAGCGTGTCACCGACGGTGTGCTCCCAGAGCGCCTCGACGAGCTTTCCGTGCCCGTAACCGCGATCACGCGGGATCTCGACGCCCAGACGGTCGGCGACAGACCACAGGTACCCAGCCGGAGTTTCGGGCGTGACCTCCTCTCCGAGCGCCTCCGACAGAGACGGATACATTTGGATCGAAGACCATTCTCCGTCAATGTCGTACACGGCGCCGTCGGGCAGCGGCAGTTGTCGGGTGCCGATCGCTTCGTCGGCCACCTCCTGAATAACCTCCCGGGTCACCCGAGCGGAATCGTCGTAGTCCCCGTAGGCCTGATAAGTCTCGAGCATCGAGAATTCTGGAGAATGCGTGGAATCCGCACCTTCGTTTCGGAAGTTCCGATTCAGCTCGAAGACCTTGTCGAGGCCGCCGACAACACAGCGCTTTAGGAACAGTTCGGGCGCAATACGCAGGTAGAGGTCGGTGTCCAGCGCGTTCGAGTGGGTGACGAACGGACGCGCGGCCGCACCGCCGGCCAACGTCTGAAGCATCGGCGTCTCGACTTCGAGGAACCCTCTTCGCTCCAGCGCCGAGCGCACCGCACGGATGACTGCGATGCGGGTCCGGGCGATGTCACGGGCCGCTGGGCGGACGATCAGATCGACATAACGCTGCCGCACCCGAGTTTCCTCGTTCATCTCCTTGTGGGCTACTGGCAACGGCCGAAGCGCCTTGGCTGCCATATTCCACGAGTCGGCCATCACCGACAGCTCGCCGCGGCGCGAACTGGTCACGTTGCCGTGGACGAACACGATGTCGCCCAGATCGACGTCGGCCTTCCACGCCTCCAACTCCTCCGGGCCGACCCCGGCAAGACTGACCATCACCTGCAGCCGCGTACCGTCACCGTCCTGAAGGGTGGCAAAGCAGAGCTTTCCGGAATTGCGCGAGAAGACCACCCGCCCTGCCACTCCGACGATGTCGTCCGTCACCGTGTCGGCGGGCAATTCCGGATACGCGGCGCGAATCGCGGCCAAGGTGTGGGTGCGCGGCACCGAGACCGGGTATGGATCCCGCCCCTCTGCCAGCAACCGCTCTCGTTTTGCCTGCCGGATCCGGAACTGCTCGGGTAGATCAGCCTCGCTCACGGCGTGCCAGCTTAAAGGAGACCGGCAGCCCGGACTGAACCGGCGAGGCCGTGGACCTAGTCGGCCGCCCTGGATCGCGCCCGCGAATCGCCGCGGTTGCGCTCGAACACCAATCGCAAGCCGTCCAGCGTCAGGTACCGATCGAATCGCGCCGGGGACCGCAAATCGGGTAGCAGCAGCGGAGCGGTGTGCCCGGTGGCAACGACCACCACATCGCTGCCACCGAAACCGTCGATGTCCTCCCGGATCCGGCGGATCAGGCCGTCGACCAGTCCCGCGAATCCGAATACCGCTCCGGCCTGCATGCATTCGACGGTGTTCTTTCCAATGACCGAACGCGGCCGGGTCAGCTCGACCCGTCGCAGCGCCGCCGAACGCGCGGCGGCCGCATCGGATGACACCTGCACGCCTGGCGCAATGGCACCGCCGAGGAACTCGCCCCTTCCGGAGACCGCGTCCACCACGATCGACGAACCGAAATCCACCACGATCGCCGCCGAACCGAACTTGTGAAATGCCGACAGGCAGTTGACGATCCGGTCGGCACCCACCTCTTTGGGGTTGTCCACGAGCAACGGAATGCCGGTGCGCACACCGGGTTCGATCAGCACATGCGGAATCGACGGCCAGTACTGGTCGAGCATCACCCTGACCTCGTGCAGCACCGAGGGGACAGTCGAAAGGCCGACCGCCCCGGTCAGCCGGTCCGAATCGTCTCCCGTCAGGCCATCGATGGTGAGGGCCAGCTCATCGGCGGTCACCTCGGGCTCTGTGCGGATTCGCCAGTGTTGCAATACCTTTGCGTTCTCGCCCGACCCCGAGATCAGACCCACGACGGTGTGGGTGTTGCGGACGTCGATGGCAAGCAGCACTACCGCAGACCCCGCGGCGACACAAGTTCAGCCGCATTCGCATAACCCTCGGGAACGTATGCGGGATCCGACGAGTGCGCCCCCAAATCGATCGGCCGATTCGCGGAATCGACGAAGACCACCCGCGGCCGGCGGCAGCGGGCCTCGGCATCCTCCATGACGCCGTAGGCGATCAGGATGACGAGGTCACCCGGGTGTATCAGGTGCGCGGCGGCGCCGTTGATCCCGATGACGCCAGAACCGCGCTCGCCGGTGATCACGTACGTCACCAACCGCGCACCGTTGTCGATGTCGACGATGGTGACCTGTTCGCCCTCCAGGAGGTCGGCCTCCTCCATCAGATCCGCGTCCACGGTCACCGAGCCGACATAATGCAGGTCCGCGTGGGTCACCGTTGCCCGGTGGATCTTCGACTTCAGCATTGTCCGTAACATCAAATCCTCCAAGATGACTCGCGATGGCGTTAGTGACCGGGTGTCACTGCCCGGTTCCTGTTGTCGCTCCGAGATCGATGGCGATGTTGTCCAGCAGGCGCGTGGTGCCGAACCGGGCCGCGACCAGCACACGTGCCGGACCCGAGACCGGCGCGGGACCCAGGCCCGGGCCGCGTATCTCCAGGTAGTCGAGATCGATACCCGGCACTGCGTCGAGGACCGCATGAGCTGCTGCGGCCGCCGCGGCCGCTCCGCCTTCCGCGGCCGACCGTGCCGCCAGCAGCGCCGCGGACAGGGCGCTCGCCCACTGCCGCTGGTCCGGATCGAGGTAGCGGTTACGCGACGACATCGCCAGTCCGTCGCCCTCCCGCACGATAGGCACACCGACGATCCGGGTGTCGATGTTGAGATCGTCCACCATCTGGCGAACCAGTGTCAGTTGCTGATAGTCCTTCTCGCCGAAGAAGGCGCGGTCGGGGCGGACGATCTGCAGCAGTTTGAGCACGACGGTGAGCATGCCCGCGAAGTGCGCGGGGCGGGCCGCGCCCTCCAATTCGGCGCCCAGTGACCCGGCCTGCACCGAGGTGCGGCGTCCGTCGGGATACATCGCGGCCGCATCCGGGTTGAACACGATCTCGACGCCTTCGCGGACAAGCTTCTCCAGGTCCTGATCCAGCGTCCGCGGATAGGCATCGAGGTCTTCGTCGGCGGCGAACTGCAACGGGTTGACGAAGATCGACACCACCACGATTGCCCCAGGGACCCGTTTGGCGGCGCGTACCAGGGTCAGATGCCCCTCATGCAGGGCACCCATGGTCGGCACCAGCATCACCCGGCGTCCGGCGAGCCTGAGCGCGCGCGCGACCGCCGAGACCTCGGCGGGCAAGGTGTAGGTGTTCAGCCCGGACGGTGCGAACTGCGGATGACCGGGCTTCATTTCTCCAGCACCTCGAAAACATCTCTGGCAGCGTGCGCACGCTGCGCCGTGCGTAGCGACACCGCCCGGTATGCGGCGGCCAGATCGGGATCGACGTCGGCGAGCGCCGACAGATGTCGAGCCACCGCCGGCGCATCGCCGCGTGCCACTGGTCCGGTGAGCGCCGCCTGCCCCCGCGCCAGGGTGTTCTCGAGTGCGGCGCGAGCCAGTGGGGCGATGACGCGCTCAGCAAGGCCGTTCGGTTCGTCGCCGACCAGTTCCTGGCCGAGCAGTTCCGAACCCCGCAGGGCCGACCGCAGCGCCAGCACAGCATCGGCGACCACGGTCACCACATGGTTCGATCCGTGCGCGAGGGCAGCGTGGTACAAGGTCCGCGCGTCCTCACGTACCCGAACCGGCTCGCCTCCGATTTCGAGGACCAGCGACTGCGCGATCGCATAGCCGATCTCGTCAGCGGCGGTGATCCCGAAGCAGGTGTCCGACAGTCGCACGACGTCTTCGTCGGAACCGGTGAACGTCATCGCCGGGTGGATCGCCAGCGGCACACAACCCATGGCGACCAGCGGGGCGAGCACTGCTACACCGTTGGCCCCGGAGGTGTGGGCGACGATGGTGCCCCGCCGAACCGCCGAAGTCGCTGCCAATCCAGACACCAGTGTGGGAAGTTCGGCGTCGGGAACCGCGACGACCAACAGTTCCGCACTCGCTGCGACCTCATCCACGGGTCGCACCGGCGTGTCCGGCAGGTGACGGGCCGCGCGCCGCCGCGACGCCGACGAGACGGCACTGCACGCGACGACCACGTGATCGGCACGTTCCAAACGGACGCCGATCGCGGTGCCCACACGGCCCGCGGAGATGATCCCCACTTTGAGCCGCGCGGGACGCAATCCGCCGACATGCTCCGGCTGCACCATTGAAGACAATCCTCATGGGTTCTGGTAATTCCTCGTTCCAGTCCCGCGACGGCGGGTACCGGACGACGTGAACAGTTACAGGAAGACTAGCTCAGTCCCTGCGGCGCCGACGCCGGCCGGCCCTGGCCTCACTCGTCTGGTCCAACCTGGCAAGCAACTCGGCGACGGACTGGCCGCCGGTCGGTGCGGCGGAGACGTCATCTTCCGCGCCCCGGTGACGTGGGACGGTCATGGATGAGTCCGGGGAAGCGTCGGGCGCTGCCTCGGCCGGCCCTGGTGTCAGGTAGGCGGAGCGGCCGGTGTGCCGGCCGCGACGGCCGGATTCCGCAGGGAGGATCTGGCGCACCCGCTGTCCGTTGGGCGCGTGGACCGTCGGCGAGGACGCAGGCGACTGACCGTACCCGGCCGGGATCGCCGACGGCTCGGCCGGAACCGGAGGGATTCTTCGGGTTTCCTCGGTCTCCGAGGGCCGCCGGTGCGAGCCGCCGTACCGGCCGTCGGACACCGCCACCGGTTGCAACGGTGCGCTTTGGGGGGCCAGCGGCTCTTCCGGAACGTCGATGATGGGGCTCTCGGCCGTTTCGGCATCGTCGTCGTCGTCGCCTACCACCGTGATACGGCTGCTGGCGACCCGGTCCGGTTTCGATGTCGTCGCGGTGGCGGCCCAGTCGGCATAGCCGGCCTGGTTTTCGATCGCCGGCCGCTGACCGAGGTCGGCGTCGAACAGAATCTCGAGATTGGTGCGCAGGGCTGCCAGTTCGGCGCGCAGCGCCGCTATTTCGTCGGTGGACTGAGCGCTCAGCTCGTTAGCCATCTCCCGGCGCAGATGGGTCTCGACGTTCAGCTCGTACTCACGGCGCGCGAATATCTCCCGATCTAGCTGCAGGTTGTAGACGTGTTTGAGTTCACGCATTCTGGCCTGATCTGATTCGCTCTGTCTGCGGTACATGGCGGACACGAACGCGCCGACCACGGCCGCCCACAACGAGATGATCACCGCCAGTTTCAGCAACTCGATCCGATTGGTGAACACCAGTGCCGAGCTGGCGGTAATGGCAAGCACCAGCAGTACCGTCAAAAGCAGCCATCCCGGCCTGCGGCCGCCACGCCGACCCCGATCGCCGCGGGACAGAACGGTCATGGGGTGACTCTACCCGCGAGAAGTCACCGGACGAGTCGCGTGACTCGGTGATTCCGCGTGTTGTGAGCCACTGGGGCTCAACGAGTTCAACCTGCAGCGGCATCGGGGGTGTCGGACGAGTCCGGGGGTGGCGACTTGCAGCATTGCTGCAACCACAGTGCGCCCACCACGAGCGCGAACGCACACACCGCCGCCACCGCGGCACCGGCGGTGTCCGCTGCCGCCACGCGCAGCTCAGCGCGCCGCGGCAAGAGGTATGCCAGAACTCCGATCCACCAACCGAGCACCAGAGCCCCCACCCACGCCGAGGCCTGCGCGATGACGAGGCAACGCGCCACGGCGATCGGGTGCAGCCGGCCCGCTCCGACACCGATTTCACCCGCGTTGATCTTGGCGCGCACATACCCGCCGTAGGCCGCTTCGGCCACCGCGACCCCGGCCAAGGACAAACCCGTCCACAGAGTCAGCGGCGGAAACCAGCGATACAGGTTTATCACCAGGATGTAGGAAATCAGCGCCGCGGCGACCACCGTCGCTGCAAGATCACGCCTGCGGGCGGGCCCCATCAGAAGAACCTCAGGTCGGTCAGCCGCACGCCGGTACGATCCCCGACGTCGAGTTCGGCCAGCAGCCGCCACACCGGCCTGACCACCCCGATCACCGTCAGCGTTGCGCCGGGGTCCGCAGCCAACCACGGAATCAGCACAAAGGCGCGCATGTGGGCCAGCGGATGCGGCAGAATCAGGCTGCTCTCCCAGGAAAGAACGTCGGTCCCGCCGTCCAGCACACGCACGAGATCGACGTCGAGCGTGCGCGGCCCCCATTTCTGGCCCCGCACCCGGTCCGCCGCGCGCTCCAAATCCTGCGCGAACACCAACCAGCCGCGGGCGTCGAGCTCCGGGTCGTCGGCGATCACCACCGCGTTGAGGAACGGGCCCTGATCGAGGTTGCCCCACGGCTGGGTTTCGTAGATCGGGGACGCCGCGACGAGCCGAGGGCCGAGGGCACCGATCACCGATTGCAGCCGAGCCAGCCGGTCCCCGAGGTTGGAGCCGATGGACAACACCGCCCGGGTCATGGTCCGCCGCCGCCCCGCCCGCCCCGCCTGGACCGGCGGGCCACCACGGCGACATCGGTGAAGCTCAGCGGGATCGGCGCATTCGGCTTGTGCACAACGACTTCAACAGCATGCACGCGGTCGTCGGTCATCACGTCCTCGGCGATCTCGGCGGCCACCGTCTCGATGAGGTTTCGCGGTGGGCCGCCGACGATGCCGGCCGCGCGCTGCGCGAGGACGGCGTAGTCGTAGGTGTCCGCCAGTCGGTCGCCGGCCGCCGCGCCCGCCAGGTCGATCCACACCGTGATGTCGACGACGAAATCCTGGCCGTCGCGACGCTCATGGTCGAAGACGCCGTGGTTGCCGTGAACGGTCAGGCCCCGCAATTCGATTCGATCAGCCACCGGTTTCCCAGGCTTTCACTACCTTGATCGCATCCATCGATGCGCGAACGTCGTGGACCCGGACACCCCATACCCCGTGGCCGGCGGCCAGGGCGGAGATCACCGCCGTTGCGGTCTCACGTTCAGCGGTCGGCCGCGCAGTGCCGTCCACACCGGCCAGCAGGGCACCGAGGAAACGCTTGCGCGATGCCCCGATGAGCACCGGCAGTCCCGTTGCGACGAAACCGGGCAACGCGTGAAGCAAGGCCCAATTATGTTGTGCCGTCTTGGCGAAACCCAGTCCCGGGTCGATGATGAGGTTCGCGGGGTCGACGCCGGCGGCAACTGCGACGTCGACGGCTCCGAGCAGTTCGGACCGCACATCGGCCACCACCTCGCCGTACTCCGGAATTTGATGCGGATCGTCGGCGCCCACCGATCGCCAGTGCATCAGAACCCACGGAACGCCGGCCTCAGCCACGACGCCTGCCATCGCGGGGTCGGCACGCCCGCCGGAGACATCGTTGACGATGGCCGCGCCGTGCTCCAGCGCCGCCCGCGCAACGTTGGCGCGCATCGTGTCGATACTCACTGTGATCCCTTGTGCGCAGAGTTCCTTCACCACGGGGATCACGCGAGCCAGCTCATCGGTCGTATCGATTCGCACCGCTCCAGGGCGGGTCGACTCGCCACCGACGTCGACGATGTCCGCACCTTCAGCGGCCAGCCGAAGACCGTGCGCGACAGCGCCGGCGCAGTCCAGGTAGCGGCCTCCGTCGGAGAACGAATCGGCGGTTACGTTCACGACCCCCATCACCCGCGTGCACATCGGGCTCACCTGCGCAAGATCAGTTCAAGAGCTTCAGCCCGGGATGCCTTGTCGGTCTTGAACTGTCCGCGCACTGCCGAAGTGGTGGTCAGCGCACCGGGCTTGCGAACTCCCCGCATCGCCATGCAAAGGTGCTCCGCTTCGATGACCACGATCACGCCGCGCGGCTTGAGTTTTCGCATCACAGCGTCGGCGATCTGGCCGGTGAGCCGCTCCTGCACCTGGGGACGCTTGGCGTAGAGATCCACCACGCGGGCTAATTTCGACAGCCCCGTGACCCGGCCGTCCGCGCCGGGGATATAGCCGACATGGGCCACGCCGTGAAAGGAAACCAGATGGTGCTCGCAGGTGGAGTACATCGGAATCTCTTTGACGAGAACCAGCTCGTCGTGCTGCTCGTCGAAGGTGGTGTTGAGCACATCGTCGGGGTCGACATAGAGCCCGGCGAACATCTCCTTGTAGGCGCGGGCCACGCGGGACGGGGTGTCGACGAGGCCCGACCTGTCCGGGTCTTCACCGATCGCGTACAGCAGTTCGCGCACCGCGGCCTCGGCGCGCGCCTGGTCGAACGTTGCCCGCCGCCTGGCCTTGGCGTGGGACTTCGCCTGCTCCTGAGCACCCATGGTGGCCTCTGCCCCTGGTCAGCCGCGTGCCGGAGGGTTGGGCCGACCTGCCTCCTGCTGCTCCCCGCCGGCCCGTTCGGATTCGGGTTGATGGTGGTGCGGATACGGCGGGTACGGGTTGGCCCGGCCCACGGGCGGCGGCTGCCCCCCCGGTGGCGGATACCAATAGCCCTGCGGCGGGCCGGGCGGTGGCCAGCCGGTCGCACGCCAACCTGCCGGAGCGCCGTAGTCGGGCTGGGTGGTACCCGCCGATCCGTTCTCCCCGACGGCGCCGTCGTGGTCGACCGGGCGGTCGGACGTATCATATCGGACGCGCGACGTGAGGCTTCTGCGATGGCGGTCTTGAAGGCGGGTTCCGGTAGGGGTTTGGGCCATTCCTCACCCCGTTCGATCGCCAGCTCGCCCGGGGTCTTGATGGGCGGCTTGTCCGACGGTGTGCGGCCGCCGAAATCGTCGAACGCGGTGATCCGGGGGCGCTTGCGGACGTCGGCGAAGATCGCCTCCAGCTCGACGCGGTGCAGCGTCTCCTTCTCCAGCAGTTCGCCGGCGAGCCTGTCGAGGACGTCGCGATTCTCGGAGAGGATCTCCCAGGCTTCGGTGTGCGCGCACTCGATGAGCTTGCGCACCTCCTCGTCGATCTCACGCGCCACCTCGTGGCTGTAGTCCGCCTGCGTGCCCATGGTCCTGCCCAGGAACGGGTCGCCGTGCTCGGTGCCGTAGCGGACCGCACCGAGCTTGGCGCTCATGCCGTATTCGGTGACCATCGCCCGGGCGATCTTGGTGGCCTGGTCGATATCCGACGACGCGCCCGTGGTGGGCTCGCGGAACACGAGTTCCTCGGCCGCCCGGCCGCCCATGGCGAACACCAGCCGGGCGATCATCTCCGAGCGGGTCATCAGCCCCTTGTCGTCCTCCGGCACCGCCAAGGCGTGCCCACCAGTGCGGCCCCGAGCCAGGATCGTGACCTTGTAGATCGGCTCGATGTCGGGCATCGCCCACCCCGCCAGGGTGTGTCCACCCTCGTGGTAGGCGGTGATCTTCTTCTCGTGCTCGCTGATGATCCGGCTCTTGCGACGCGGACCGCCCACCACGCGGTCGACCGCCTCTTCCATCGCGGCTCCGGTGATGACCGTCCCGTTCTCGCGGGCAGTGAGCAGTGCCGCCTCGTTGATCACGTTGGCCAGATCGGCGCCGGACATGCCGACGGTCCGTTTGGCCAGGCCGTTGAGATCGGCGTCCTCCGCGATCGGCTTGCCCGCCGAATGGACCCGCAGCACCGCCCGTCGCCCGGCCAGGTCCGGGTTGGAAACGGGGATCTGCCGGTCGAAGCGGCCGGGGCGCAGCAGCGCCGGATCCAGTATGTCGGGACGGTTGGTGGCCGCGATGAGGATGACTCCCTGGCGGTCGCCGAACCCGTCCATCTCGACCAACAATTGGTTGAGTGTCTGTTCACGTTCGTCATGGCCGCCGCCGAGTCCGGCGCCGCGCTGGCGGCCGACCGCGTCTATCTCGTCGACGAAGATGATGCACGGGCTGTTTTGCTTGGCCTGTTCGAACATGTCGCGCACCCGGGACGCGCCGACGCCGACGAACATCTCGACGAAGTCCGAACCCGAGATGGTGAAGAACGGGACACCGGCTTCGCCGGCGACGGCCCGCGCGAGCAGCGTCTTGCCGGTGCCCGGAGGGCCGTAGAGCAGCACGCCCTTGGGGATTTTGGCGCCCAGTGCCTGGTAGCGCGCGGGATTCTGCAGGAAGTCCTTGATCTCGTAGAGTTCCTCGACCGCCTCGTCCACTCCGGCCACGTCGGCGAACGTCGTCTTGGGCATGTCCTTGGACAGCTGCTTGGCCCGCGACTTACCGAAGCCGAAGCCCATCCGCCCACCCGTCTGCATCCGGGAGAACATCACGAACAGGGCGACCAGCAGCAGCAGCGGCAGCATGTAGATCAACAGCGAACCGATGACGCTGCCCTGGTTCACGACCGTGTTGACCTGGGTGTTCTTGCTTTGCAGGGCGTCGAACAGGTTGACCGCGTAGCCGGTCGGATACTTGGTGATGATCTTTTCGGAGTCGGACGTGTCGGCATTCCCGGACTTGAGGTCCAGGCGCAATTGCTGTTCGCGATCGTCGATCTGCGCGCTCTTGACGTTTTCGCCGTGGATCTGCGCCATCGCCACCGAGGTGTCGACCGGCTTGTAGCCCCGGGTATCGTCGCCGAAATAGAAGAATGACCAGACCAGAAGCAGGACGACGGCAATCGCCGTGAGCGTGCGGATGACGGTTTTTCGGTTCACTAAGCATCGGGCTGTTCGCCAGCCAGGTCCTTCCAATACGCGCTGTAGTACTTCAGGCTACCGCCACACCAACGATCGGTAGTTCCCACCTCACCAAACCTGTGCTTTGGTGGGGCGCGTGGCTTCGGATCGGATCGTCGAGCGCAACGGAATACGGTTACGGGTCACCGAGGCAGGAGTCGGTGGGCCGACGCCGGGGCGGGTCGTCGTGCTGGCCCACGGGTTTCCGGAGCTGGCCTTCTCCTGGCGGCACCAAATTCCGGCTCTGGCCGCCGCCGGCTACCACGTGCTAGCCCCTGACCAGCGCGGATACGGTGGTTCATCTCGTCCCGAGGCGGTCGAGGACTACGACATCCACGCGTTGACCGCGGACCTGGTCGCGCTGCTCGACGACGTGGGGGCCGACCGCGGCGTGTTCGTCGGGCACGACTGGGGCGCATCGGTCGTGTGGAACACCGCCCAGCTGCATCCCGACCGGGTCCTTGCGGTAGCAGGACTCAGTGTGCCCCCGATCCCCCGCCCGCGGATGCCACCGACCGAGGCGTTCCGGAAGTTCGGCGACGACTTCTACATACTGCGCTACCAGAAGCCGGGGCTGGCCGACGCCGAGCTGGGTGCCGATCCGCTGGCGACGATGCGCACCCTGTTCGCCGGTGATGCCCACGCGCCCCTGCCGGATTGGATCGGCGCCGACGAACTCCGCCATTACGCCGCCGAGTTCACCAGGACGGGTTTCACGGGCGGCCTCAACTGGTACCGCAACTTCGACCGCAACTGGGAGTCGACGGCACACCCGCCGGCGCCGACGATCACGGTCCCCGCGTTGTTCATCGGTGGCCGCGCGGACCCCTTTCTGCAATTCTTCCGTACGGATCGGGCACGCGAGGTGGTCAGCGGGCCCTACCGCGAGGAATGGCTAGACGGCGCCGGGCACTGGTTGCAGCAGGACAGCGTCCAGCGGGTGAACGGAATTCTGCTGGATTTCCTGGGCGGGTTGCACTGGTAGCCGGGCATCGGGTGCCAGTGTCTGATCAGGTGCCAGTCTCGTCGGGTGCCATCACCCGTCGAGCGCAACACGCCCGTCGAGCGCCTGCGCGGTCGTAGCATCCCGCAATGGCCAGCGAGAAGTCCAAGATGATTGCCGGCGAGTTGTACGACCCGTCAGACCCGGAACTGCAGTCGGATCGCCGTCGTGCCCACTCCCTGTGCCGGGAGTTGAACCGCGGCGGGACAGCAGGAGCGGCAAGGAATTCGGCAAGCCCGTGCTCATCGAGGAGGACGTCTGGGTGGGCGGGGCGACGGTGATATGTCCGGGCGTCCGGGTCGGTGCGCGCACTGTCATCGGCGCCGGCAGTGTCGTGACGACGTCGCTACCGCCGGACGTGTTCGCGGCCGGCAATCCCTGCCGGGTCCTGCGGGAACTGTGAGCCTGGACTGCGGGCGCTCATGGCGGGAGAGGTCGCACCGGCGAGATCGACGCCTTGCAGGTGGCCACTCGGACTTTTTCTGCACCATGTCGATTTCGACGACGTGTTGGCGGTCAACGGCAACGGGGCGACCGCTTGGACCCAACCCCCGACCAACCTGCGGACGAGACCACTAAGGTGCCAGTCATGCCGATCATCTCCGTGTTCCTGCGTCTGGCCGTGGTCTTGCTCACCGCGCTGTTGGCTGCCGGACTGTCGGGCTGCGATTCGGATTCCACGCTGCGGCAGACCGGTGACACCGCACGTCAGGTGACCGTGGTCGGCAACGGCAAGGTCGACGGCGCCCCGGACACCCTGACCGCGAACGTGGCCATCACAGCCGTCGCACCCGACGTCACCGGCGCGATGAATCAGTCCAGCGAAAGCCAGCGGGCCGTCATCGACGCCCTGACGGGCGCGGGCATCGACCGCACGGACATCAGCACCACCAACGTCACGCTGCAGTCGCAGTACGGCGAGGGCAATGTGATCACCGGCTATCAAGCCGGCAACACCATCGACGTCAAGATCCGCGACATCGGTTCGGCGTCCCAGAAGCTGGCGCTGATCGTCAGCACCGGCGGTGACGCGACCCGGATCAACTCGGTGGACTTCTCGATCAGCGACGATTCGCAACTGGTCAAGGATGCCCGCGCCCGCGCGTTCAACGACGCCCAGAACCGCGCCCAGCAGTACGCAGACCTGTCCGGTCTCCGGTTGGGCAAGGTCATCTCGATCTCCGAGGCGGGCGGCGCATCCACACCCCCGGGTCCGGTACCGATGCCGCGGTCGATGGCGGCCGCTCCCGTGCCGGTCGAACCCGGCCAACAGACGGTGAGCTTCCAGGTGACCGTCGTCTGGGAACTTGCCTAGGAGGGCGCTGAGGCGCCCCCCGGCCGCCCGGTCAGCCCACCGCTCTTCGGCGCAGCGTCAGGGCGTGTAGACCTTCGGGTCCAATGTGCCGATGTAGGGCAGGTCCCGGTAGCGCTCCGCATAGTCCAGGCCGTACCCGACCACGAACTCGTTGGGGATGTCGAAGCCGATGTAGGCGATGTCGACATCGGCTCGCACGGCATCGGGTTTGCGCAACAGCGTGCACACCCGTAGTGAACGCGGATGCCGAGTGCCGAAGTTTCGCAGCAGCCACGACAGCGTCAGGCCGGAGTCGACGATGTCCTCGACGATCAGCACGTCACGGTCGTGGATGTCGCGGTCGAGGTCCTTGAGAATGCGCACGACACCCGACGAGGACGTCGAAGAGCCGTACGAACTGACGGCCATGAACTCCAGTTGGGTGGGCAGCGGGATCGACCGCGCGAGGTCGGTCACGAACATCACCGCCCCCTTGAGCACGGTCACCAGCAGAAGGTCCTGGTCACCGCCCGCCTCGAGGTAGTCGTCGGCAACCAGTGCACCGAGTTCGCAGGTGCGGGCCCGGATCTGCTCCTCGGTCAGCAATACCGACTTGATATCGCCCGGATACAACTCGGCATGGTGGGCTGGCACGACCTCAGCGTGCCATGTCGACGCCGCATCGACCAACGCAGAATGTCAGACGGGTTCCCGGTACAGGGTCAGAAAGCCGCCGCGCCGACCGGCGAACAAGCGTTGGCCGGGCGCTTCGCCGCCGACCGCGACGCCGCCCTGCCCGCGCCAGGACGTCACGAGCGCGTCCACGCCGAGAATCTGTTTGGAGGTCAGCCGGACGGCACCGCCGGAGTGCAGCCAGCCGCGGATGACGCGGCGCCGAACCGCCGCGGGCATTTCCGTCAGCACATCGACCTGCAGGTCGGGGCCGTCGCCCCGCGCATCGGCCAGCGCCTGCGACGCCAGCCGATCCAGCACCCGGCCGTCCTCCTGCAGCGTTGTCGCGGTGCGCGCCAGCGCCTCGGCCACGCCGCCGCCCAACACGTCCTCCAGCAGCGGAAGGACCTCGGTTCTCAGCCGCACCCGGGTGTAGCGCCGGTCCTTGTTGTGCGGGTCGTGCCACGCCTCGATGCCCAGCTCTGCGCATGCCGCCTCGGTAACCGACCGGCGCACGCCCAGCAGCGGCCGGCACCACGGCGGATCGAAGGGTCGCATCCCGGCGATGGACCGCGGGCCCGATCCTCGTCCCAGGCCCAACAGCACCGTCTCCGCCTGATCGTCGAGCGTGTGGCCGATCAGCACCGGGGAGTGGTCACATGCCGCGCGCAGCGCGCCGTAGCGCGCCGACCGGGCCGCCGCCTCCGGACCTCCGGCAGTGCCCACATCGACTCGGATAACCCGTGCCGCAACGCATCCCAGCGCTTCCGCGTGTCCCCGCGCAACTTCGGCCACCTCCGCCGAGTCCGGTTGCAAGCCGTGATCGATGATCAAGGCCGTGGTCGGCAGCATGGCGGCCGCCGCCGCGGTAAGCGCCAGCGAGTCCGGACCACCCGACAGCGCGACGCACCAGCGGCCGGCACCGGGCAGGTGGTCGGAGGTGAACCGCCGCAGCGCAGCGCCCAGCTGCGCTAGAGCACCCGGTCTATCCACCGTTGGGGATGGTCGATCTCTTCGGGCAGCGGCAGCGCGTGCGGACCCGCCCAGACGGCGTTGAACCGTGCCATCCCGACCCGGTCCACGACGTTGTCGACGAACGCCTTGCCCCGGGTGTACTGGGCAAGTTTGGCGTCGATGCCGAGCAGGGCACGCAGCAAACGTTGCAGCGGCGGCTGCCTGCGCTGCCGGCGCCCGTCAAAGCGATGCCGTATCGCGGCCACACTCGGCACCGCCGACGGTCCGACGGCGTCCATCACATGTTCGGCGTGACCCTCGAGCAGCGTCCCCAACACCAACAGCCGGTCGAGTGCCCGCCGCTGGGGTTCGGATTGCACGGCCCGCATCAGGCCGAGGATTCCAATCGAATTCGGGTCGTCGATCGGCCCGCCGAGCCGGTCGCGGAGATATCCCACGAGCCGGCCGACAACAGCGGCAACCTCGTTGTCCATCTCCTGGGTGAGGGTCGCCAGCGCCTTCAACATGTACTCGGACAGCCAGGGGTTCGCGGTGAACTGGACCCGGTGGGTCACCTCGTGCAGGCACACCCACAGCCGGAAGTCGGCGGGTATGACTTTCAACTGGCGCTCCACCGCGAGCACGTTGGGGTAGACCAGCAGCAGTCGGCCGCCCTCGACACCGAACGGGTCGTACTGGCCCAGGATGCCCGACGACACGAACGCCAGCACCGCGCCCGTCTGGGCGCCCGTCACCCGCCCCGTCACGAAGCTCGGCCGTTCGCCCTCCGTTCCGGCCCCCATCATTGCCCGCATCGACTCCGATGCCGCCCGGATCCATTCCCGCCGGTCGACGATCCGCGCGTCCGGGACCGGCGACTCGGTGTGCAGCCCGCTGATCTCCTGTACCAGGGGCTCGGCCGCACGGGAGGCGGCCGCAAGCTCGTCGATGACCTGTCGGCGGGTGTACGCCGTGACCGGCGCCTCCGGGCGCGCCAGCCGGCCACCGACCACCGCGGCGAACTCCCAGTCGACGGCGCGGCCCACATTCAGTTCCTTCGGCGCTTTCACGTGTTGCACCCACAGGTTCGCAGCGTGGCCGCAAGGAGGTCGATCGCGGTTCGCCCGGTGGGTCCGGCGGCATTGGAGATGATTGCGAACGTCAGAACCCGCCCGCTCGTGTCGGTGACGACACCGGCCAGCGCGTTGGTGCCGGTCAGCGAACCCGTCTTGGCCCGCAACCAGCCGGCCGCGCCGTGGCTCGTATCCGGATCGAGGAAGCGGTCCGACAGAGTGCCGCTGCCGCCCGCCACCGGCAGCAGGTCCAGCAGCGGCCGCACGGCGGGCTGATCCGGACCGGCCGCCGCGCCGACGACCTCGTCGAGAGTGGTGGCCGTGAGCCTGTCGAGCACCGACAGACCGCTGGAATCCATCAGCACGGCGTCTTTCATGTCCACGCCGGCCGCCGACAGCCGGTTCGTGATCGCGTCGACCGCACCGGCGAAACTCACCGGCCGCCGCATCTTGGCCGCTACCTCTCGTCCGATGCACTCCGCCATCACGTTGTCGGAGGCGAGCATCATCTGCCGCAGGCGCTCGATCAGCGGGGGCGACTGCACCGCCGCGAGTTCGTTGCCGGACGCCGGGCCGGGTGCAATCCGGACGCCTTCCGGGTCCACCGCGAGCGCGGCGGCCAAGGCCCGGCCGGCGTCCAGCGCGGGGGTGAGGGAGCGTTTGGAGTCAACAGTCGTCGGCTGGACGCGTCCAGCATCGATCATCACCGACTGGATGGGTGAGATGTCCCCGCCGTCGACGTCTCCGGGGTCCCACCCCGGCGCCATGGGGGGTCCGGTGAACAACGAGACGTCGACGAGCACCGTCTTGACTTTCAGGCCGCT
The DNA here is from genome assembly GCA_963846905.1 of uncultured Actinomycetota bacterium. GTDB lineage: Bacteria > Actinomycetota > Actinomycetes > Mycobacteriales > Mycobacteriaceae > Mycobacterium. Next base: position 60,844 of record CAWJYB010000043.1, on the reverse strand, counting down.
GCGGCGGACCTGATCGGCGAGATCGCTGATCCTGGCCGCGTCCTGGTACCACGTCTCCTGGGTCGGCGGCGCCGCTGACAGCGTCGGGTCGCCACCCCCGACGAGGACGACGACACCGGGCTGCGCAGTCTGGTCGGCGGCCACCACCTTCGTCGCGATCCGGGTGTCGCGATCCAGGGTCAGCAGCGCCGCGGCCGCGGTCAGCACCTTGTTCGTCGAGGCGGGCTGCATCGGCACGTCTGTGCCCCGCTGCCACAATTGAGCGCCGGTTCTGGCATCGGTGACCCGGCCGGTCACCACACCGAGGTTCGGGTCGGCGAGAGGCGGGTCCAGCGCGGCGGCCAGCCCGGCCGGAGTCGGCACGGGCGCGGTGTCGGCGAGCGGAACCACCCCCGGATCGGCGACGGCGACGGGCGGATCGGGAATCGTCGGCTCCGGCGCTCCCCGGTGCGCACCCGTGATGAGCACCGCCATCACCAGCACGGCAGCCACCACGGCGAGCACGCCGATGCCGATCACCAAATGCGTGGATCGGCGCCACCGGGTGGGATGCATGTACTGCAGGGTATCTCTCCACTAGGGTTTGCCCGAGGGTGGACGTACCTGGCGAAGACCCTCCCGCGAGCCGAACGCGAGCCAAAGGAGCCTGGCAGTGGAGTTTGATGTAACGGTCGAGATCCCCAAGGGGCAGCGGAACAAGTACGAGGTCGACCACGTGACCGGGCGCGTCCGACTCGATCGCTATTTGTACACCCCGATGGCCTATCCCACCGACTACGGCTTCATCGAGGGCACCCTCGGCGAAGACGGCGACCCACTGGACGCCCTGGTGCTGCTGCCGCAGTCGGTGTTCCCCGGGGTGATCGTCGAGTGCCGCCCGGTCGGGATGTTCCGGATGGTCGACGAGGCCGGGGGCGACGACAAGGTTCTCTGCGTGCCCGCGGGCGACGGGCGCTGGGACAGCATCCAGGATATCGGCGACGTCCCCGCCTTCGAACTGGATTCCATCAAGCACTTCTTCGTCCACTACAAGGACCTCGAGCCAGGTAAGTACGTGAAGGCGGCCGACTGGGTGGGCCGCGCCGAGGCCGAGGCCGAAGTCGTGCGCTCACTTGAGCGCTTCACGACCTCAGAACACTGAAAAGCCCGTCTCGGGGATCCCTGAGACGAACATCACCGAGCGAGCCACCGAACGAATTTGCATGGCCGTAACACGCCGTAACGTGTGCGTGGCCTGAACCGCAGATCATAAGCGGTGTGTTGATGCATCAGGGACTCGGCCTCGATACCTTCAACGCGCTGCCGACGAGGAAGGCCGTGCACGCTCTCTTCGAGTGCTGTCACAGCCTGGCCTTGGCCGGCGGCCTTGCCGCAGCCCGGCCGTACGACGATCACGACTCGTTGTTCCGCCGTGCCGACAAGCTGCTGTTCGGCCTGCCGGAAGATGCGGTGGACGGCATTCTGGACGCTTACCCGCACCTCGGGCGCCGCCCCGGAAGTGCCCGGTCACAGGCCGAGCAATGTTCGGTGTGGGACGAGGACCCCGCGGTGATGGCAACCCTGAGCGAGTCCGCGCGAACCTACGCCGAACGGTTCGGCTTCGGATTCGTGATGTGTGTCGCCGGACTGGGCGCCTGCGAGGTCCTGACGGCCCTCACCGATCGTCTCCACAACGACGCCGAGACCGAGCGCAAGGTCGTGCGCAACGAGCTGGCCAAGATCAACCGGACGCGTCTCGAACGCATGCTGGGGCCCGAAGGCGGCTTTCAGAACTGGTGAACTTCCGGAACCGGTGAGACCGGGGTCACCCCTTCGCCGCTCGCCTCACACCGCCCTTCGTCTTCATCAGGCTGGCGACCATCGTGATGAACAGCGTCACAAGGATCACCGCGAGGCTGAGCAGGGTCGGGATCTCCGGCACCGGCACGCTCTCACCGCCATTGACGAATGGAAGTTCGTTTTCGTGAAGGGCGTGCAGGATGAGCTTGACGCCGATGAAGAACAGGATGAAGGCCAACCCCTGCGACAGGTAGACCAGGCGGTCCAGAAGGTCGCCCAGCAGGAAGTACAGCTGCCGCAGGCCCATCAGTGCGAAGACGTTGGCGGTGAACACCAGGTAGGGCTCGCGGGTCAGACCGTAGATGGCGGGAATCGAGTCGAGGGCGAACAGCAGGTCGGTGGTGCCCAGGGCGACGATGACGATGAACATCGGCGTCATCACCCGGTTGCCGTTCTCCTTGATCCAGAGTTTCAGGCCGTCCCAGGTCTCGGTGACATCGAGGTGAGCGCGCGCGAACCGGACCACGGCGTTCTCTGCGTCGTCGTCATGATCGGTGTCCCGGGCCAGTGTGATCGCCGTGTACACCAGGAACGCGCCGAAGATGTAGAAGATCCAGGAGAATCTCTCGATGGCGACCGCGCCCAGCGCGATGAAGATGCCGCGGAAGATCAGTGCCAGGACGATGCCGACGAGCAACGCCTGCTGCTGGTGCACCTTGGGCACTTTGAAACTCGCCATGATGATGATGAAGATGAACAGGTTGTCCACCGACAGGCTGTATTCCGTCAGCCAACCCGCGAAGAACTCCAGCCCGAACCGCTGTCCGTGGAAGTTCCAGACGAAGATGCCGAAGGCCACCGCCAGACTCACGTAGCAGAACAACGCAATCGCACATTCACGCATGGTCGGTTCATGTGGCCGACGCGCACTGACGAGCACGTCGAACAACAGGACGGCGATCGTCGCCCCGAGGGTGATCCACCACTCGATGGCCGAAACATTCATCTGGCAGGTGCCTCCGGTCGTCAAAACGCCAGAAGTCTCTTCCACCGCGCGCCGAAATGCGAAACGGTCCACGGCGCCGGTCGCCCGGTGGCGGTCGACGTGATGACGACGCCGCAGCGAAGGAATACTCCCCTCTGGGGGACAGTCTGTCAGTTCCGGCGGATTCTGTGAAGTCGAGACCGGGCGGTTATTTGTGCTGCTTCGATGCCCAAGACGCGACCGGCTCGGCGACAGGCTTAGTATTTTCGATCTGTGCCTGCGCACTCAGCATCAGAGATTCCCGCCCAGTATCTGCTCGCCGCGGACGCCCCGGAGCCACGCACTCTGGTCGACGTCCTCTACGAGACCGCATCGCGCCACCCGGACGCTCCGGCGATCGACGATGGCGCGGTACAGCTCACCTACAGCGAGTTGATCAGCGACGTCGAGGAGAGCGTCACGTGGCTGGCCGCCCGGGGCATCGGCCGCGGAGACCGGGTCGGCATCAGGATGCCTTCGGGCAGTTACGCATTGTTCGTCGCCATCCTGTCGACCCTGGCGACCGGGGCGGCCTATGTGCCCGTCGATGCCGACGACCCGCCCGAACGGGCGGAACTCGTGTTCAATGAGGCGCAGGTGGTCGCCGTCATCTCCGAAGCGGGACTGACCCGCGGGCCCGGAGCATCGCGCGGATGGCGCGCCGCCGCCCCACTGGCCCGCGACGACGCCTGGATCATTTTCACCTCGGGTTCGACCGGCACGCCCAAGGGTGTGGCCGTGACCCATCGCAACGCCGCGGCGTTCGTCGACGCGGAAGCACGGACGTTCCTCCTGGGCAAGCCGATCGGACCGGGCGACCGGGTGCTGGCCGGCCTGTCGGTGGCCTTCGACGCCTCCTGCGAGGAGATGTGGCTGGCCTGGCGGCACGGCGCCTGCCTGGTGCCGGCGCCTCGATCCCTGGTGCGCAGCGGCATGGACCTTGGCCCATGGCTGGTCTCACGGGATATCACCGTGGTGTCGACGGTGCCCACCCTCGCGGCATTGTGGCCGGCCGAGGCCCTGGAGCAGGTCCGGTTGCTGATCTTCGGGGGCGAAGCGTGCCCACCCGAACTCGCCGAGCGCCTCGCCGTGGAGGGCCGCGAGGTGTGGAACACCTACGGGCCGACCGAGGCCACCGTGGTGGCCTGCGCCGCGCGGCTGGACGGCAAGAGCCCGGTCAGCATCGGGCTGCCGCTACCGGGCTGGGATCTTGCGGTCGTCGGTGCCGAAGGCCTTCCGGTGCGCTACGGCGAAATCGGTGAGCTGGTGATCGGCGGTGTTGGCCTGGGCCGCTACCTCGACCCGGAAAAGGACGCCGAGAAGTACGCAGCGGTCCCTTTGGAGCCCGCCGGAGCGTGGAACCGCGCCTACCGCAGCGGAGACCTGGTCCGCCTCGAACCGGACGGTTTGTACTTCCAGGGCCGCGCCGACGACCAGGTCAAGGTCGGAGGCCGCCGAATCGAACTCGGCGAAGTCGACTCCGCCCTGATGAACCTGCCCGGCGTGTCCGGCGGCGCGTCCGCGTTGCGCAAGACCGCCGGCGGCACCCCTCTGCTGGTGGGTTACGTCGCCCTCTCCCCCACCAGCGCGCCGTCGGACTTCGACCTCAAATCCGCCCGTGCAGCCCTGGCCGAAACCCTGCCCGCCGCGCTGATCCCCCGGTTGGTGGTGCTCGAAGAGTTGCCCACCCGCACATCGGGCAAAGTCGATCGCGAGGCCCTGCCCTGGCCGCCGCCCGGGGAGGATTCCGCCGACGACGAACCTGACCTCGGCGGCACACCGGGGTGGCTGGCCGGGTTGTGGCGCAACGTGCTCGGCGCCCGTGTGGACGGGCCGGAGGCGGACTTCTTCGCCCTCGGCGGCGGATCGCTGTCCGCGGCCCAGTTGGTGGCCGCGCTGCGCGAACGCTATCCCCAGCTGACCGTTGCCCAGCTGTACGACCATCCGCGGCTCGGGTCGCTGGCCGGATTCCTCGACGAACTCGCGCCCCCGATCAAAGCGGTGCCGCGAAACGTCGACCCGACACCCCGGTCGACCCAAGCCGCCCAGATCGCCCTTTCCCTGCCCCTGGCAACGCTGACCGGAATCCAGTGGGTGACGTGGCTGGCTGCGGCCAACAACCTCGCTGCGCGATTCCACCCGACGCCGTGGCTGGCAACCCTGAACTGGTGGTGGATCGTCGCGGCCTTCGTCGTGTTCATCACGCCGCTGGGCCGGATGGGCATCGCCGTGCTGTGTGCGCGACTGTTGTTGACGGGACTGGAACCGGGTACATACCGGCGCGGCGGCTCCGAGCATGTGCGCGTGTGGCTGGCCGAGCGGCTCGCCGACGCCAGCGGAGCGGAGAATCTCGCGGGGGCGCCGTGGTTGGTGTACTACGCCCGGGCGCTGGGCAACGACATCGGCAAGGACGTGGACCTGCACTCCGCGCCGCCGGTCACCGGCTTGTTGACACTCGGACACCGCAGCGCCGTCGAGCCGGAGGTCGACCTGTCCGGGCACTGGATCGACGGCGACGAGTTCCATGTCGGCCGGGTGACGATCGGTGACGACGCCACGGTCGGTGCCCGCACGACACTGCTGCCCGGTGCGGTGGTCGGCAAGAACGCCGACGTCGGACCCGGCTCGGGCGTCGTCGGCAAGGTCAAGAGCGGACAGTATTGGACGGGATCGCCGGCGGTGACGGCCGGCAAGGCCCGTCACCCGTGGCCTGACCACCGGCCGCCGCGCGCGCCGGTGTGGGTCGCGGTGTACGGCGTGACGTCGATGTTGCTCGGCGCGCTGCCTCTGGTGGCGCTGGGCGCGGGCCTTGCCGTCATCTGCTGGGCTGTCCGCGACGCCCCGACCCTGACCGATGCCATCCTGCCCGCCCTGGTGTGGGTGCCGGCCGCCACTCTGCTGGCCGTCGTTGTCTACGCGGCGCTGACGGTGATCGGTGTGCGGGTGCTATCCGTCGGGCTGAAGGAGGGCTACCATCCGGTGCGGAGCCGGGTGGGTTGGCAACTGTGGGCAACCGAGCGCCTGATGGACGCCGCGCGCAACTACCTGTTCCCGGTCTACGCGAGCCTGCTGACCCCGTGGTGGCTGCGGCTGCTGGGCGCGAAGATCGGCAAGGAGACCGAGATCTCCACCGCCCTGCTGGTCCCCAAGTTCACCGTCGTCGAGGACAGCGCATTCCTGGCCGACGACACCATGGTGGGTTCCTACGAGCTCGGCGGGGGCTGGATCCACGTCGCGCCGGCAACCGTCGGCAAGCGGGCATTCCTGGGCAATTCTGGGATCACCCAGCCCGGCCGGCGGGTGCCCGACGACGGTTTGGTCGCGGTGCTGTCGGCGACGCCGCGCAAGGCCAAACGTGGATCGTCGTGGCTGGGCAGCCCGCCGGTGCGGCTGCGGCGGCAGCCGACCGCGGCCGACGCACTGCGCACCTTCCATCCGTCGCCCGCGCTCAAGGCCATGCGCGGCGCGGTGGAGACATGCCGCTTGATGCCGATGATGGTGACTTTCGCGATCGGGGTCGGGGTCTTGGGCGGCCTGCAGGCGACGGCGTCGGCGTTCGGATGGAAGGCCGCCGCGCCTGTCGGCGGCGTGGTGCTGCTGATCGCCGGCGCGGTTGCCGGAACGTCTGCGGTCCTCGCCAAATGGCTGGTGGTCGGCCGAATCAGAGCGATCGAGCACCCGTTGTGGTCGTCGTTCGTGTGGCGAAACGAGGTTTCGGACACTTTCGTCGAGACGGTGGCCGCGCCGTGGTTTGCCCGGGCCGCAAGCGGGACCCCGGTGATGAACATCTGGCTGCGCGGTCTGGGCGCCAAGATCGGGAGAGGCGTGTGGTGTGAGACGTACTGGCTGCCGGAGGCGGATCTGGTCACCCTCGCCGAGGGCAGCACCGTCAACCGCGGCTGCGTCGTGCAGACCCACCTGTTCCACGACCGCATCATGCGCATGGACACCGTCGTCCTCGAGGCGGGCTCGACGCTGGGCACCCACTGCGTGGCGCTGCCCGCCGCCAGACTGGGGGCCGGCGCCACCGTGGGCCCCGCGTCGCTGGTGATGCGCGGTGACGAGGTCCCGCCGAACACCCGTTGGCAGGGCAATCCGATTGCACCGTGGTCGGTTTCGCACAAGAAGGGTGGGGCATCGCCGGACGACCGCAAGGCTGGTTCGGCCGCCGGGGACAGCGCCTCGTGAGCAAACCCAAGAAGCGCGGCGCCGGACCGCCGGTCATCGACCCGTATCTGCCGGCCAACGGCAACTTCGGGTATCGGACATCGCGTTACGACCTGGACCTGCAGTACAAGGTCGCGATCAACCGGTTGAGCGGTTCGGCGACCATGACCGCCGTCACGCTGGCCGCACTGCGGGTGTTCACCCTGGACCTTTCCGACGCGCTGTCGGTGTCGAAAGTGACGGTCAACGGCCGCCGTCCCGCGTCGTTTCGCGCCGGCGCCGGCAAGCTGCACATCACGCTGGGGGCAGCCCTTCCCCCAGGCGCGGCCATGACCGTCGTGATCCGGTACGGGGGTTCTCCCCGCCCCATCAGGACGCTCTGGGGGGAAGTCGGATTCGAAGAGCTCGCCAACGGTGTGCTCGTGGCCGGGCAGCCCAACGGCGCCGCGTCCTGGTTCCCGTGTGACGACCACCCCGGCTCGAAAGCCAGCTACCGGATTCAGATCAGCGCCGAAAGCGCGTACCGCGCGGTGGCCAACGGCAAGTTGATGTCGCGGCGGGTCAAGGCCGGAATGACCACGTGGACCTACGAACTCGCCGAGCCGACGTCGAGCTATCTGATCACGCTGCAGATCGGCGAGTACACGATGCACCGGCTTCCGAAAGCCCCCGTCACGATGCAGGCGGCGCTCCCGGAGCGGCTCACCCGCAACTTCGGCGTGAGCTTCGCCCGTCAACCGCAGATGATGCGGCTGTTCGTCAAACTGTTCGGGCCCTACCCGCTGTCGACCGGATACACGGTCGTGGTGACCGACGACGATTTGGAGATCCCGCTGGAAGCGCAGGGCATCTCGATCTTCGGCGCCAACCACTGCGACGGCACCCGCACTTCGGAGCGGCTGATCGCCCACGAACTCGCCCACCAGTGGTTCGGCAACAGCATCACCGCGCGCCGGTGGCGGGACATCTGGCTGCATGAGGGTTTCGCATGCTACGCCGAATGGTTGTGGTCACAGGAGTGCGGCGGCCCGACCACCGCCGACCTGGCGCGCCGGTATCACCGCAGGCTCGCCGACTCCCCGCAGAACCTCCTACTTGCCGACCCGGGCCCGCAGGACATGTTCGACGACCGGGTGTACAAGCGCGGCGCGCTCACTCTGCATGCTTTGCGCGGCGTGATCGGCGACGAGGGTTTCTTTGCGCTGCTGCGGGATTGGACCAAGCGCTACCGTCATTCGACCGTTGTGACCGACGACTTCACCGGGCTGGCGTCCCGCTACGCGACGAAGTCGCTGCGGCCGCTGTGGGATGCCTGGCTGTACTCGACGCCGGTCCCGGAGTTGTGACCGACGCAACGGTGCCCTACGGACCCGCGGTGGGGTCCGTCACCCGTGGCGACGTAGCACGGGTCGGTGTCGCGACCGCGATCACCGCGGTGTGCGGGTACGCCGTCCTCTACCTGGCCGCGCGTGAACTCGACCCCGCGGGCTTCTCGGTGTTCGGTGTGTTCTGGGGCGCTTTCGGCCTGGTGACCGGGGCGGCGAACGGACTGCTGCAGCAGAGCACCCGTGAGATCCGTCTCTCCGCACACCTGGGTCCTGCCGCCGGTGCCCGGCAGCCCGTCAGCCATCCGCTTCGCATCGCCGCGGCGGTCGGGGTCGTCGCCGCCGCGGTCATCGGCGCCACCGCGATGCTGTGGTCCTCGCGCGTGTTTGTCGACTTCACGCCGCTCTCGGTGATCCTGTTGTCGGCCGGACTGGCGTGCTTCTGCCTGCACGCCACTCTCCTGGGCATGCTGGCCGGCGACAACCGCTGGACGCAATACGGGGGCCTCATGGTCACCGACGCCGTCATCCGGGTGATCATCGCGGTGACCACGGTGGTGGTGGGGTGGGGTCTGGTCGGCTTCCTGTGGGCCACCGTCGGCGGCGCCCTGTCCTGGCTCCTCCTTCTGCTGGCGTCGCCGACCGCCCGAGCAGTGGCCCAGTTGACGGCCCGTGAAGACACCGTCTCGTTTCTGCGCGGCGCCTCCCACGCCGTCGCGGCCGCGGGTGCCAGCGCGATCCTGGTGATGGGTTTTCCGGTGCTGCTCAAGGTCACGTCGAGCGACCTCGGAGCGACCGGAGGCATCGTGATCCTGGCGGTCACGCTGACTCGCGCTCCGCTGCTCGTGCCGCTGACCTCGATGCAGGGCAACCTCATCGCCCATTTCGTCGACCAGCGCCGCCACCGGTTGCGCTCCGTCGCGGGTGCGGTGGCGGTGCTCGCGGCGATCGGCGCAGTCGGGGTCACGCTCGCCGCGGTCACCGGCCCCTGGTTGATGCGGACCGGGTTCGGCGACGAATACCGGGCCAGTGGTGCTCTGCTGGCTTGGCTGACCGCGGGCGCGGTCGCCGTTGCGGTGCTGACGGTCACCGGTGCGGCAACCGTTGCCGCAGCCCTGCACCGGGCGTACTCATTGGGCTGGGTCGGGGCCACGGTCGCATCGGCGCTGTTGCTGGCCCTGCCGTTGGCGCTGGAAACACGAACGGTTCTGGCATTGGTGTGCGGACCACTGGTAGGGATCGCCGTCCACATCTCCGCGCTGGCGAGGGTTACGGGCCTGACCACCGCGTACCCTGGCCAGCATTGACATGGCTTACCAGAACGTTTGGATCATCGTGCCCGCCTACGACGAGGCGAGCGTCATCGGCGACGTCGTCGCCGACCTGCGGTCGGCTTTCCAGAACGTCGTCGTTGTCGACGACGGCAGCAAGGACGACACCGGCAGCGCTGCGTTGCGTGCCGGCGCGCACGTCGTCCCGCACCCGGTGAACCTCGGTCAGGGCGCGGCTATTCAGACCGGCGTCGAGTACGCCCGCGCCCGGCCCGGCGCTTCGGTGTTCGCCACCTTCGACGCCGACGGTCAGCACCGGGTCAAGGACGTGGTCGCGATGATCGACCGACTGTCCCGCGGCGACGTCGACATCGTGATCGGGACCCGCTTTGCCGGCGGGCCACCGTCGACGATGCCGGCGTTGAAACGCGGTGTGTTGCAAGCGGCGGCATGGCTGAGCCCGACCAGCAGACGGCTGCATCTGACCGACGCCCACAATGGATTGCGGGTGTTCGACAAGACCGTCGCCGACGGGCTGAACATCACCATGAACGGAATGAGCCACGCCAGCGAGTTCATCGCACTGGTCGCCGAAAACCATTGGCGGGTGGCCGAAGAGCCCGTCGAAATCCTCTATACCGACTACTCGATATCGAAGGGTCAGCCGTTGCTCAACGGCGTAAACATCGTCTTCGACGGGTTCCTGCGGGGAAGACTGCCGCGATGAACTGGATCCAGGTGCTGTTGATCGCGGCAATCGTATCGCTGCTGTTCTACCTGCTGCGATCGCGGCGCAGCGCGAAGACGAAGGCGTGGGTGAAGGTCGGCTATCTGCTGTTCGTCCTCGCCGCGGTGTACGCGATCCTGCGGCCCGACGACACGACGGTGGTGGCCCATTTGCTCGGCGTCGCCCGCGGGGCCGATCTGATCGGCTACGCGCTGATCGTCGCCTTCATCTTCACGACCATGAGCACATACATGCGGTTCAAGGACCTGGAACTCAAGTACGCGCGGCTGGCACGCGCGCTGGCGCTGCAGAACGCACAGGCTCCCGGCCAGGGCGACGCCGGCGGATATCGCGGGGGATGACGAACTGACCGGTCGATTCGGTCAATGTGGATTTGGCGAGTCGGCAAGGGTGGAAGGAGTCGGCCGGTGGGTATGTCGCTGGCCGAGCTCGACCACTGGGATCCCGGCGTGAGAAGAACTACCACGACGACTTCCTGAACTACCTGTCGGCGCGCAGCGCCGCGATCGGCTGAGGTTTCGTCCCTCGGACTTAAATTGTCCGTGTTCGGCATTCATGCGTGCGCTGATCACGCGTCGCGAGCTGCCGCCTCGGCGGCGCGATCCACCTCGGCCATGTCCTGCACACGCTCCTGCTCGTTGGTGCCGTAGCTGTGGGCCGCCGAGTGCATGTGCCGCGAGTGGTGGCCGAATCGCGGATGGACATCCGGTAGTCACCTCACATCGAGGCGTTTGCTGGCGGATCATTCGCCTTCGGGTGTGCCGACTGGCTACCCCACCGACCGGAAATACTCCACCGTTCGGCGCACGCCGTCATCGAGAGCGACCCCGGGACTCCACCCCAACACCTTTTTCGCCAGGCTGACATCCAGGCACGACCTCTCGAGGTCACCCAGTCGCGGCGGATGGAACTCGGGGTCGTCGGCTGCGCCCACCGCTGCGGCTACGGCGGTGTGCAATTGCCGATCCGAGGTCTCCACACCGGTACCGACGTTGAACCGCATACCACCGCCCGCGCCGCCGGACGCCTTGACGAACGCGTCCACCACGTCGTCGACGAACACGTAGTCGCGCGTGTGGGAGCCGTCGCCAAAGACCCTGGTGGGTTTACCCCCGAGCAGCGCCCGTGAAAAGATCGCCACCACACCGGCCTCGCCGTGCGGGTCCTGCCGTGGCCCGTAGACGTTGGCCGGCGCGATGTGTGAGCAGTCCACGTCGTAGAGATGCCGGAAGGTGTTGAGGTAAATCTCGCCTGCGACTTTGCCCGCCGCGTACGGCGAATGCGGATCGACCGGGATTTCCTCGGAGGTGGGGAAGATATTTGGAACACCGTAGATCGAGCCGCCGGAGCTGGTGTGAACGATCTTGCGGACTCCGGCCTTGCGGGCGGCTTCAGCCAGCCGCACGGTGCCGATGACGTTCACGGACGAATCGAACTCCGGATCGGCCACCGAGTAGCGGACATCGATCTGGGCGGCCAGGTGGAACACCACTTCGGGGCTGTATTCCTCGACAATCGAGTTCAGGTCGGCGCTGACGATGTCGGCCTCGACGAAGAAGAACTCCGGGTTGGCGGCCAAATGCTCGATATTGGTCGCACGTCCCGAGGCGAAGTTGTCCAGGCCGACGACAGAATGCCCGTCGGACAGCAAACGGTCGACCAGTGTCGACCCGATGAAACCGGCAGCGCCGGTGACCAGTGCACGCATCCACGCCACCTTACCCAGGTATGAATGCACAGATGCGCGCACGCCGGGTGACTGCGACCGCCACCGCCCTGATCGCGGTGTCGCTGGTGCTGCGGGGAACCTTGGCATTCGGCGGCTACTTCTACTGGGACGACCTGGTCCTGGTGGGCCGAGCGGGCACCCAGAACCTGCTGTCGTGGGGGTATCTGTTCGACGACCACGACGGCCACGTGATGCCCGGCGGCTTTCTGCTGGGCGGCGTGATCACCCGTGCGGCGCCGCTGGTGTGGTTCTGGCCGGCGCTTTCGCTGGTAGTGCTGCAGTTGCTGGCTTCGTTTGCCCTGCTGCGTGCATTACACCTGATAATGGGCCGGCGGCCCGTGCTGTTGATCCCGCTCATCTTCGCGTTGTTCACACCACTCGGGGTGCCGGGGTTTGCCTGGTGGGCGGCAGGTTTGAACTCGTTGCCGATGCTGGCGGCTATGGCGTGGGTGTGCGGTGACGCAATCCTCTTGCTGCGGACGGGAAATCAGCGCTTCGCAGTGACCGGTGTTCTGGTCTTCGTGGGCGGCCTGCTGTTCTTCGAGAAGGCAGCGGTGATCCCGTTCGTGGCGTTTGCCGTCGCGGCCCTGATCAATCATGTTCAGGGCGAACCGAATCCGATATGCAGCGTCTGGAGACGCGGCGCGCGGCTATGGGTGCCGACACTGATACTGACCGCAGCGTGGGTGATGGTCTACCTGGTGGTCGTCGACCAGCGGCGGTGGAGCTCGGATCTGTCGATGACGTGGGCCCTGCTGCGCCGCTCGTTCACACACGGCATCGTGCCGGGACTCGTCGGAGGCCCGTGGGAATGGCAGCGCTGGGCTCCGGCCTCACCGTGGGCAACCCCACCGACCGCGGTCATGGTGCTGGGCTGGATCGCACTTGCGGCCGTGGTGCTGGTTTCGCTGCTACGCAAGCGGCGAATAGTCCCGGTCTGGATGGTGGCACTGGGGTATGCGGTGGCCTGCCAGATCCCGATATACCTGATGCGCTCGTCACGCTTCACCGCCCTGGAACTGGCGCAGACCTTGCGTTACCTGCCCGACCTGGTAGTCGTGCTTGCCCTGCTGTGCGCCGTCGGATTCTGCGCACCCAACCGCACAACGCCGACGTTGGACGCATCACCGCGTCGGTCAGTCGCCGTCGCGTCGCTGGCCGCGTTGTTCGTCGCCAGCAGCCTCTATTCGACATCGACGTTTCTGTCCAGTTGGCGCGACAATCCGACCAAGTCCTACCTGCAGACCGCTGCGCACTCCCTGGCCGCCGCGCGCGGTACCGGGTCGACACCGATGCTCGATCAGGAGGTCGACCCGCTGATCCTGCAGCGGATGGCCTGGCCGGAGAACCTTGCCAGCCACATGTTCGCGCTCGTGCGGGCGCGCCCGGATTTCGGCGTAGCGACGACGCAACTGCGGATGCTGGACATGAGCGGTCGACTGGTCGACGCCAAAGTCACCTGGGTGCGCACCATTCGGCCCGGGCCCACGCCCAATTGCGGCTACCTGGTACAGCCCGATGTGCCGGTCACCATGGCCCTCGACGGACCGTTACTGCCCTCCGAGTGGACCGCCGAACTGAACTACCTGGCCAACACCGACGGCACGATGACGATGGCGCTCACCGAGGGACGAGAAACGAAAGTACCGGTACACCCCGGCCTCAATCGCGTTTACGTCCGCCTCGGCGGTGCCGGTGAGTCCGTGACGGTCCGCGCGGAGACGGCCGCGCTGTCGGTGTGCTTGGCGTCGGGTCCGGTGGGATACCTCGCGCCGGTGTAGCGGGCGCACCGTGTTAGACAACCTCGTAGATGGAGCCGCCTGGGGGAGTCGAACCCCCGACCTATTCAAGGATTCAGACCACGACCAGCAGTCCGCGAAAGTCCGTTAAAGTACTGTGGCCCAACATAACCCGCCGTTCGGAGTCCACACCGGTGCGCGCCGATACGGCCAGAATTCCGTGCGTTTGTATCAGGAAAGTGGAGACTTCCACCCTAAGCACGCACGGGAGCCAGGTCCGGGAGGATCGCCAGCGCGTTCGAGTCTCAATCTCCGAGGGGGTCTGTGTGCCGTTGGGGAGTCATGGGCGATTCAGAACTTCCATGACCGGGTCACATCTGTATCCCTTCGCGCCATAAGCAAAGTATCGCCCGGGCATCTCTCGTAGCGCACCGAGCTCAACCAGCGTTTGTATCGCCTTCTTCGCGGGCGGGTAGGTCACTCTGTTGAGTTCCGCGGCCTCGGGAATCGTGATAATCGGGTAACCGAGGAGGCTGTCTGCTACAGCGGTGACCACACCGCGGGCCCGCTTCGCGGCCAACTTCTCTCGGAGCTGTGACTGAAACGCGAGCAGATCCTCGATTCTCCCCACGCCATCTTCCGCCTGGTGATGTACGGCCTCGCAAAAAAACCTGATCCAAGGGTCAAAGTTGCCCGTTTTGCTGATGCCCAGAAGGAGGTCCTTGTACTCGTCTTTACGCGGCTCGAGCCACGGAGACAGATTCAAAAGGGGGTATGTCAACGCTCCCGCGGTGACAAGCTGCAAAGTCACAATGAGTCGGCCAAGTCGGCCGTTCCCGTCCGAGAACGGGTGCAGGGTCTCGAACTGGTAATGGGCCATGGCTATCTTGATCAGCAGTGGATAGTCGTCCTCAGCGTGGATCCACTTCTCCCACGCGGAGACCCCTTCGATCAAGTGATCGCCAAAGGGGGGCGGAACGAACCTGGACGCTTCGATCCCCTTCGACCGTTCGCCGATGTAGACGTTTGACTCCCTTAGCCTTCCCTTGTCCCAGCTGTCACCTCGTGTTCCCTCCACCAGAGTGGCCTGGAGTGGTGCGATCACGTTAAGGCAGATCGGCTTCGATTGAACGAGTTGTAGGGCCTGCTCCGCAGCGCGCACGTAATTGAGTACCTCACGGACCTCTGCACTACGATTCACCTCCTCGATGTAGTCGGCCTCGAGCACTTCCTCCAAGGTCGCGTATGTGCCCTCAAGGGCGGACGTACTCCGAGCTTCACGTCTGAGCGCGGGCCTGACAAGCAGTCCTGGATCGGGCAGCCTCTTGACGGCGAAATCAAGACGGCCGACCGACATACTGGCTTGGTACGCCACCTTGTGTGTTCCCATGCTCAGGTCGAGCGTGCTTGGCAACGGAGCTGGAACGAACGCAAGGTGGTTGTAGTCTCGGCCGAGGTAAGCATCGTGGCCGGATATCGGAGTGAGCCGGCCAACTGGCGATCCCTCGAAGTCCTCTACCTGCACAAATATACCTTTCTCGCGTTTCCTAAAGTTGCAGTCGCATCTGTTAAACCCACCATGCACTGGTTTGTAACAGTTATAGGAAACTGGAAAAAACTATACTCCATCGGACCAGCGGTATAGCTTTGTCAGTCTTCAGCAGTCGGACCCACGAACCATGCAGGTAGGGCGGCCCCGATTGGGAGCCGACCCGCCTGCACATCCGCAGAAACCGTCGCCAGTACGACACCCAGCCAGTGACGCTCGGCCTATCGCACCCGCGCCGCACCGTTCAGGACGGAGCACGTCGCGCCAACCGGCGGCCAGAACAACGTCTCGTCGCAGGCGCGGCACGTCCACCCCATGTGTGAGCCCTGACACGTACACGGCTGATGTCCGACGAGCACCCGGTTGGGCCCGAACTGGTGGCCGTGGACGCATTCGGTCGGGGCCTCCAGCAGCCAGCCTCGCAGGGTCTCGTGCAAGTCGCCAATCATGTGCCTGACGTTAGCCCGCGACTCAAACATCGGCGATTGACAGCCTGGCCGGTGGCTCAGGAATTGCGACGGCGCAGGCACCCGCTCGAAGCCCGATTGGTCCCGTCACTACTGCTCCCATTTCCCCGGCGCCGGGAAAGTCATCGCGCAGCTTCAACCAGCGTGTCATCGGCGCCCAGCAGCAGCCAGTCGCACGGACGGCCACCATGGGGCGGGGCCAACCGATGGTCAGGCGGCAACTCGTACCGGCGCACCGCAACCGCTTCGCCGGACTCCAGGGCGTCGACCCGCCCCGAACACTCGGTCCAGGCGATCTGCGCCGACTCGGCGCTGTGATCGAGCAGCGCATTGACCATCAACGCGCGGAACTCGCGACGCTCAGCGAGCAGATACCCGCGCAACGAGGCGTCGACGCCTGCCCGGCTACGCGCCACGGCCCGGGTGCCATCGTTGATTCGCAGCATGCACATGCCGCATGCTCTTCGCCTGATCGTTGTGCGGGTCCAACGAGCCGACCAGCGGCTTACCGCGAAGTCTTTCGAGGACGGGATCAAGCCGCAGACGGTGGGCCAGTACCGGCAGGTTTGGGCCAAGCACGGCGCCGACCGGCTCGGCGCGCTGCGGGTGACGGAGCTACCGACGTCGCGGGCCAACGCTCACATACAGGCCGTAGCGACGGGTACACCTTCGCAGGCCGGGTATGTGCGGATCATCCTGCGGGGCATGTTCGCGATGGTCGTCCGGTTCGATGTTCTTGCCGTGAACCCGATCACGGAGACCAGGACCGCGAAGGTTCAGCGGAAGCCGGCCAGGGCCGTGACGGCCGTCGAGTTCGAGCGGGTGCGGTCGGCGGTGAAGGCGTACGCGACCCGGGAGCGGCACGGCGGTCCGAAACCGGGGCGGCTGCTGCCGGCGTTCATTGAGGTGATGACGGCGACCGGGGCTCGGCCCAGTGAGGTATTGGCGCTGCGATGGTCTGACGTCGATCTGCTCGCCGATCCGCCGACAGTGACGTTTGCGGGGACGTTGGTTGACCATCAGAGGGTGGCGGGCGTACCGCTGCATCGGCAGGAGACGCGGAAAGGTGATGCTCCCCCGCACACTGTCACGCTCCCTCGGTTCGGTGTCGAAGCGCTTACGTCGTTGCTCGGTGAGACGGGGCCGGATGGTCCGGTGTTCGCCAGTCGGACGGGTGGATGGATGTCTTTGGCGAATCTGCGGCGGGCTCTGCGGACGGCGCTCCCCGATGATCTCGTCTGGGTCACTCCGCATAGCTTCCGGCGCACCGTGGCGACCGTGGTCCGCAACGATCACGGTCCTGCACTGGCGCAGCAGCAGCTCAGTCACGCGAAGCTGGCGACGACCGAGGCGCACTACTTGCAGCGGCAGACGCGCGGGCCCGACGTGCGGGAAACGCTGGATCGGTTCGCGTCGGGGAATGTGGCGGATGAAAGTATCAGGAAAGTATCAAGTCGACCTGATTCCGGCGGGTCCAGCGAGGCTGTTTAGCAGTGTTTCTGCTGCTAGATGGAGCCGCCTGGGGGAGTCGAACCCCCGACCTATTCATTACGAGTGAATCGCTCTGCCGACTGAGCTAAGGCGGCGTGTCCGGGCGCACCGCAGTCTACGGTAGTCCGACCGGCCCGCCCAAACTCAATTCCTGAGCGCCTGGCCGATGCACGCAACCATGGCGTCGATGGCGAACTTCGGCTTGACGTTGACGGCCAACGCCTCCCGGCACTCCAGCACCGCTTCGATACAGCGCAGCAGCTTCTCCGGGGAAGCGCGCTTGGCCATCGACCCGGCCCGTTCGGCCATGTCGGGATGGTTCGGGGTCACCCCACCGGCACCGGCCGACACCAGCAGGGCGTCCCGGAAGTAGGAGGCCAGGTCGATCAGCGCACGGTCGAGCGCATCGCGGGACGCCCGCGTCTGCCGGGACTTCTGCCGCTTCTCGAGGTCTCGTAACGCACCGGCAGCTCCGCGTGACGTCGCCCCCGTGCCCTTCCCGGTGCCGCCCGCGCCGAGCGCCGTGCGCAGCTCTTCGGCCTCGGTCCCGTCGCGGCCCTCGGTGAGCGCCTTGGCCTCGGCGTCGGCCGCGGCAACGAGTTCCTCGGCGGCGGCGTATGCACGCGACGGGGTTGCGGCGTCGCGGGCCAACTCCAGAGCCTGCTGACGCCGCCGGCGGGCGTCGGGATCGGTTGCGAGCCGTCGCGCCCTACCCACATGGCCGCCACTGACCGAGGCCGCCCACGCGGCCTCCTCGGCGGCCAAGCCGTCGGATTCCACCAGCACCCGGGCGATCGAGTCGGTCGACGGCGTTAGCAGCGCGACATGACGGCAACGCGAACGCAGCGTGATCGACATGTCCTCGGGATCCACCGACGGTGCGCACAACAGGAAGACGGTCGACGGCGGAGGTTCTTCGACGACCTTGAGCAGGGCGTTGGCCGCTCCTTCGGTGAGTCGGTCCGCATCCTCGATCACCACGATCTGCCACCGGCCCGTGCTCGGCCGCCGCGATGCGGTCTGCACGATGGCACGCATGTCGTCGACACCGATCGACAGGCCCTCGGGAACGACTCGCCGGACGTCGGCGTGGGTGCCGGCCATCGTCGTCGAACACGCGCGGCACTCCCCGCAGCCGGGAGCCCCCTCCGACGTGCATTGCAGCGCAGCGGCGAAACACTGCGCGGCGACCGACCGCCCGGAGCCGGGGGGGCCGGTGATCAGCCACGCGTGCGTCATGGCCCCGACCAGAAAGGCGTTTGGAGCCGACTCACCGCGCGCGGCGGTGGCCGCGCCGACCAATTCGGCCTCCACGGCCTGCTGGCCCACCAATCGCGCGAAAACCCCGGACATCACCGCAACAGTAACGGCCGCCGACGACGCCGGTCCGGCAGATGTGTTCAGCGAGGTTCGGATTGGTCGCCCGACCGATACGGTTAGCGGGTGACTACCGTGCGGGCGCCGGCCGGCCAGCGAATCAGCGGGTTTGTCCGCTGGTTGGTGCGCACCCCGTGGCCGGTGTTCACGCTCAGCATGGTTCAAGCCGACATCATCGGCGCGTTGTTCGTTCTCGGCTTCCTGCGCTTCGCCCTTCCGCCCGAGGACCGGGTGCGGATACAAGACCTCCCGCCCGCCAACCTGGCGGTGTTCTTGTCCTATCTGTTCGTGTCGTTCACGCTGGGTGCCGTCATGAGCCTGTGGTTGCTTGTGCCGGTGTTCCGCTGGCAGCGCAGCGATGAGCAGCTGATCTACACTGACCCCGCAACGACCCAACTCGCGCGCGGCAGGGCGTTGCGAATGCCGACCTATCGCTGCCTGATCAACCTCGCCAACTGGTTGATCGGCGGCGTCGTGTTCATCGCGGCCAGCTGGCCGGTGGCCAGCCGCGCGGCACCCGTCGTGGCCGTGGCCACTGCCCTCGGCGCCACCGCGACGTCGATCATCGGCTACCTCCAGTCAGAACGGGTGCTTCGGCCCGTCGCGGTGGCTGCGCTGCGCGCCGGTTTGCCGGAGAACTTCCACGCGCCCGGGGTGATCCTGCGCCAAGTGCTGACGTGGGTGCTGGGGACCGGCGTGCCCTTGCTGGCCATTGTGCTGACCGTGCTGTCTATCAAGTTCACAATACTGCCGGCGTCGGACATCCAGTTGTTCACACCGATACTGCTGCTGGCGTTGACCGCGCTCGGGGTGGGATTCACCGGCACCGTCCTGGCCGCAATGTCGATCGCCGACCCCCTGCGACAGCTGCGCTGGGCGCTGGGCGAAGTGCAGCGCGGCAACTACAACGCGCATATGCAGATCTACGACGCCAGCGAGCTGGGCCTGCTGCAGGCGGGGTTCAACGACATGGTGCGCGATCTGGCGGAACGGCAGCGGTTGCGCGACCTGTTCGGCAGGTATGTCGGCGAAGACGTCGCCCGACGGGCGCTGGAACGCGGCACCGAACTCGGCGGCCAGGAGCGCCAAGTAGCCGTTCTTTTCATCGATCTCGTCGGCTCTACGAGTTTGGCGGCCATGAGGCCTCCTAGCGAAGTCGTCAGCCTGCTCAACGAGTTCTTCCGAGTGGTTGTGGACACCGTTGCCCACCACGGCGGATTCGTCAACAAATTCCAGGGCGACGCCGCGCTGGCCATCTTCGGGGCTCCCCTGGAGCACCCCGACGAATCCGGTGCCGCCCTGGCCGCCGCCCGGGAACTGCACGACGAACTGTTGCCGGTGATGGGCGACTTGGAGTTCGGCATCGGGGTTTCGGCGGGACGCGCCATCGCCGGCCATATCGGCGCAAAAGCCCGCTTCGAGTACACCGTCATAGGTGACCCGGTCAACGAGGCGGCCAGGCTCACCGAGTTGGCCAAGCTGGAACCCGGCCACGTGTTGGCGTCGGCGAAAGCGGTCGGAGAAGCTGCGGACGCCGAGGCGTTGTGCTGGGAGATGGGCGAGACTGTCGAACTGCGCGGTCGGCTGGAGACGACACAGTTGGCTCGACCGGTCAATCTGGCTGTACCAAGCGAGATTCCACACAACGACAAGTCGACAGCAGCGGGCGCGCCGCTGAACAGCGGCCGTGTCGCGCGGAACTAGCTCTTCTTCTGAACCTTCTTGGCGGGGGCCTTCTTGGTGGTCTTCCGCGCGACCCGCTTCACCGGACTCCGGGCCCGGCGGTCGGCCAGCAACTCGGAGGCGCGTTCGTCGGTGATCGACAACACGTCGTCGCCTTTGCGAAGACTCGCGTTGGTCTCGCCGTCGGTGACGTAGGGACCGAACCGGCCGTCCTTGATCACCATCGCCCTGCCGGATGCGGGATCGGTTCCCAGTTCGCGCAGCGGCGGCGCGGCGGCGGCCTGCCGGCCGCGGCGTTTGGGCTCGGCGTAGATCGCCAGCGCTTCATCGAGGGTGACGGTAAAGATTTCGTCCTCGTTGGCCAGTGAACGCGAATCGGTGCCACGCTTCAGATACGGCCCGTACCGGCCGTTCTGGGCCGTGATCTCCTCGCTGGTGGCCGGGTCGACGCCCACGATCCGTGGCAGCGACAACAGCTTGAGCGCATCGCTCAGGGTGACCGTCTGCAGATCCATGCTGCGCAGCAGCGATCCGGTGCGCGGCTTGGCAGCCGTAGGCTTTTTGGGGACGCTCTTGGCATCCAGATCCTGGGCTGGCTCCGGCAGAACCTCGGTCACGTAAGGCCCGTAGCGGCCGTCCTTTGCGACGATCTCGTGCCCGGTCTCCGGATCCACGCCCAGGCTTCGGCCCTCTTGCGGCGCGGCGAAGAGGCCTTCGGCCAGTTCGAGGGTCAACTCGTCAGGCGTCAGATCGTCGCTGAGGTTGGCCCGCTGCGGGGTGGGCCCACCGTCCTCACCGGTGATCATGCGCTCCAAGTACGGACCGCTCCTACCGACCCGCACATAGATCGCGCGGCCCAGCTCGTCGGCAAACAGCTTGATCGAATTCACTTCCCGGGCGTCGATCTCCTCCAGGTTGACACCCACCAGCTTCTTCAGGCCACCGGCCCGCGCGACCGACCCCTCGACACCATGCTCGCCGCCGAAGTAGAAGTTGTTGAGCCAGTTGGTGCGCCGCTCCAAGCCACCGGCAATCGCGTCGAGCTCGTCCTCCATCGCAGCGGTGAAGTCGTAGTCGACCAGTCGCCCGAAGTGCTGCTCCAGCAAGCCGATGACAGCGAACGCGACCCACGACGGCACCAACGCGCTGCCCTTCTTGTGGACGTACCCGCGATCCTGGATTGTCTTGATGATCGACGAATACGTCGACGGCCGGCCGATTCCCAGATCCTCCAGCGCCTTGATCAACGAGGCTTCCGTGTACCGGGCCGGCGGATTCGTCGAATGCCCGTCAGGGGTGAGTTCGTTGGCGACGACGCGCTGGCCTTCGGTGAGGTGCGGCAGTCTGCGTTCGGCGTCGTCGGCCTCACCGCCGGTGAGTTCGTCGACCGTCTCCACGTAAGCCTTCAGGAATCCCGCGAAGGTGATCGTTCGACCGCTTGCGGCAAATGTGAGGTCCCGGCGCGGGCGCGTACCGTCACCGGTCTGGGCTTTGACACGCAGGCTCAGTGTGGTTCCGCGCGCATCGGCCATCTGCGACGCTACCGTCCGCTGCCAGATCAGTTCGTAGAGCCGGAACTCATCGCTGGCCAGTTCGCGCCGTACCGCGTCCGGCGTGGCGAAAGTATCGCCTGCCGGGCGGATGGCCTCGTGTGCCTCCTGCGCATTCTTGACCTTGCGGGTGTACTGCCGCGGCGTCGGATGGACGTACTGCTGGCCGTAGAGCTGCCCCGCCTGAGTGCGTGCCGCGTTGATCGCCGACTGCGACAGCGTGGTCGAGTCGGTCCGCATGTAGGTGATGTAGCCGTTCTCGTAGAGGCGTTGAGCCACGCTCATCGTTCGGTCCGACGAGAATCGCAGTTTGCGGCCGGCCTCCTGCTGCAACGTCGAGGTCATGAACGGCGGGTAGGGACGGCGCGTGTACGGCTTGTCCTCCACCGATGCCACCGTCATGGTGGAACCGCGAAGTCCGTCGGCCAGTTCCCGCGCACTGGCCTCGGTCAGCACCAGGACCTCGTCCGGTTTGCGGACCGCGCCCACGGAGTCGAAGTCCCGGCCGGTGGCCACCCGTAGGCCGCCGACGTTCACCAGCCGGGCCGAGAACACCGGTGGCTGTGCTGTGGGATCGGACACACTTGCATCCAGATCGGCGGTTACATCCCAGTAGCCGGCACTTCGGAACGCCATCCGCTCCCGCTCGCGCTGCACGATGATGCGTGTCGTCACCGACTGAACGCGGCCCGCCGAAAGCCGTGGCGCCACTTTCTTCCACAACACCGGGGAGACTTCGTAGCCGTACAGCCGGTCCATGATGCGCCGGGTCTCCTGCGCATCGACCAGGTCGTTGTCCAGATCGCGCGGGTGCTCGGCCGCCGCCCGGATGGCGGGCTCGGTGATCTCGTGAAACACCATTCGTTTGACCGGGATCTTCGGTTTCAGAGTCTCCAACAGGTGCCAGGCGATAGCTTCGCCCTCGCGGTCACCGTCCGTCGCGAGGTAGAGCTCGTCGACGTTCTTCAACAGGTTTTTCAGCTCGCTGACAGTGCTTTTCTTATCGGGACTGACGATGTAGAGCGGCTCGAATCCTTCGTCGACGTTGACACCCAGGCGCGCCCACGGCTCCGACTTGTACTTGGCCGGCACATCGGTGGCCCCCCTCGGCAGATCGCGGATGTGGCCGCGGGAGGACTCGACGACATAACCTCTTCCCAGGTAGCCGGCGATTTTGCGCGCCTTAGCAGGCGACTCGACTATGACGAGTCGCCGGACACGATCATTTTCCCCGCGATCGGGGTAGTCGCCTGCCAACTGCGCTTACGCTCCTACTTCCCAAACTCATTGTGGTCGTCTGCCCCTGCGGACAACTGCCAATTTTGCATTCCGGGCGAGCCGACGCAAACCGGCTGCCCGCTAGCAGCATCTTCACACACGTGGCCATTGGGTAAATGCCTCGACGTCGGGCGGTGGCTCGCCGATGTTCTCCAGCAGTCGAGAGAGTCGCCTGCGGCCGCTGATCCGTAGGGCCGGATGGGCACCCCGCGTCCCGATGAGTGTCGGAGCGATCCCGACACGCATCAAGGCCGACGCCAGCGGCGAGTGGGTGTCGGGTGCGTGCGGATCGAGACCGAGCAAATAGCGCTCACCATCCGAGCTGCCGGCGGCCAACGTCCACGCCCGAAGCTCACGTGGGCCTGGAAGCCATTGCGGTGGAACGGTCTTGACCGCCCCGCGGGTCCATAGCGCTGCGATGCCGAGCAAGCCGGCCTCCACCGCCGTCCGTACCAGCGGGCTGCCCTCCTCCGTCTGTCGCACCTCGGGCGTCAGTCCGCATTCGGCGATCATCTCCGACAGGGACGTGACCCGCCAAGGACGGTCGACCACCACCGACAACCTCGCGCCCCTCGGCTTCGGGGAGCCGACCAGCACGATCTGGCCCGCCGCAGCCAGCAGCCCCGTCAGATCGGACACCGCGGGCGGTACCGACTCCGCGGAGAAAAAGGACAGCTGCTGGCTCACATTTCGACATTAAGGCAGCGCGGGCCGTTATCGGGGGCATGAAACACAGCTCCGAGTGATTTGCAGACACCCAGCGGTGCAGCACGGCGAACACCCCCGGGCGGTCTGGCCGCCCGGGGGTGTTCTGCGAAGCGGGTTGCTCAAATGGAGCGTACGCCCGTGGCCTGAGGCCCCTTGGGGCTCTGCCCGACCTCGAACTCTACGCGCTGGTTCTCCTCGAGGGTGCGGAAGCCCGAACCCTGAATTTCCGTGTAGTGGACGAACACATCCGCAGAGCCATCTTCGGGGGCGATGAAGCCGAACCCCTTCTCCGCGTTGAACCACTTCACAGTTCCCTGTGGCATTTCTTGATCTTTCCTTACTTTGTACCTCGGGTGCGGTACGCCACCTTTCGGCGTACCGGGCCCGTTCCGACCGCACATCCTTCGCAGGAACCGCGACCGCAACGTCGATCCTGCGAAAGCTTTGACACCACACAGAAGCTGCGACCGCCCTTATCCAACCATGTTCACGGCGCTCGCAACAGTCATGTCGGCATCGCCTGGTAACAATTCACTTTGTGACGACGAATTTCGGCAGTGAACTGCTGGCTGCCGCGCTCGCCGGGGCGGACCCGAGCGAACATCCCGTCCGTCACATCGCCGAACTCCCGCCCAGGCGCGGGCAGACCCACCGATGGCCCGAATGGGCCGCTCCCGATGTCGTGGACGCCTTCGTCGAACGGGGAGTCCGAATGCTGTGGTCGCACCAGGCTCAAGCCGCGGAATTCGCGCACCGGGGACAGCACGTCGTCGTCGCCACCGGCACGGCGTCGGGCAAATCGCTGGCCTACCAACTGCCGATCCTGCAGGCACTGGCAGAAGACAGTCGGGCTCGCGCCCTGTACCTGGCACCAACGAAGGCGCTCGGTTACGACCAGCTGCGGGCCGCTCACGCGCTTACCGCGGCGGCGACGCCAACTTTCGATGTAGCGCCGACGGCGTATGACGGTGACACCCCTGCCGAGGTTCGCCGATTCGCGCGTGAACGGTCACGGTGGGTGTTCTCCAATCCCGACATGATCCACCTGTCGTTGCTGCGCAACCACGCCCGATGGGCGGTGTTCCTACGGGGACTGAGATACATCGTCGTCGACGAGTGTCACTACTACCGAGGGATTTTCGGGTCCAACGTCGCCATGGTGCTACGCAGACTGCTGCGCCTGGCCGCACGTTACTCCGCGTCACCGTCCGCCTCGCCGTCTGCGTCACCGTCCGGATTGCCGACGGTGATCCTGGCCAGCGCCACCACAGATTGCCCCGGCAAGACGGCAGCCGAACTGATCGGCCAGCAGGTCGTCGAGGTCACGGCCGACGGTTCGCCGCAAGGCGCCCGGACGGTCGCGTTGTGGGAACCCGCGCTGCGAACCGACATCGCCGGCGAAAACGGGGCACCGTTGCGACGGTCGGCCGGTTCTGAGGCGGCCCGGGTGATGGCGGACCTCATCGCCGAAGGCGCTCGCATCCTGACCTTCGTCCGATCCCGGCGAGGCGCTGAACTGACCGCGCTCGGCGCCCGGGCCCGGCTTCAAGAGATCGCGCCCGACCTCGCGGACACGGTGGCTTCATACCGGGCCGGTTATCTTGCCGAGGAGCGCCGCGCTTTGGAGCGTGCCCTTGCCGAGGGTCAGTTACGCGGTCTGGCCACCACCAATGCGCTGGAGCTGGGCATCGACATCGCCGGACTGGACGCGGTCGTGCTTGCCGGCTTCCCGGGCACGGTTGCTTCGTTCTGGCAGCAGGCCGGCCGGTCCGGGCGCCGCGGACAGGGCGCGCTGATCGTGCTCATCGCCCGCGACGACCCCCTGGACACGTACCTGGTTCACCACCCGTCGGCGCTACTGGGCAAACCGCTCGAACGCGTGGTGATCGATCCTGCCAACCCGTACGTGCTGGGGCCCCAGTTACTTTGCGCGGCAATAGAACTACCCCTCGATGATGCCGAGATTCGGGGTTGGGAGGCACAGGAGGTTGCAACGGCACTCGTCGACGACGGCTTGCTGCGCCATCGCGCGGGCCGCTACTTCGCCGCTCCCGGTGTCGATCCGCATCCGGCCGTCGACATTCGTGGCTCGACCGGGGGCCACATCGCCATCGTCGAAGCAGGCACGGGACGACTACTCGGCGGCGTGGGGTTGGATCAGGCACCGTCGACGGTGCACCCCGGCGCGGTTTACCTGCACCAGGGCGAAACCTACCTTGTCGACGCACTGGACCTGCAGAACGCGGTCGCGTTCGTACGGGCCGAGGACCCGGGTTACGCCACCTACGCCCGCCAACTCACCGACATCACCGTCAGTGGGACCGGCGAACGCGCCGATTATGGCGACATCACGCTGGGGTTGGTTCCAGTGACGGTCACCAACACCGTCGTTGGCTATCTTCGCCGCCGACTCTCCGGCGAAGTCATCGACTTCACAGAACTCGATCTGCCACCACAGACACTGCCGACCGTGGCCGTGATGTACACCGCGACCCCACAATCGTTGGGCCACAACGGAGTCGATCCGGTTCGAATACCCGGCTCCCTGCACGCAGCAGAGCATGCGGCGATCGGCCTACTGCCGCTGGTGGCCAGCTGCGATCGCGGCGACATCGGAGGGCTGTCCACCGCGCTGGGGCCCGACGGGCTCCCGACTGTGTTCGTCTACGACGGCCACCCGGGCGGCGCGGGCTTCGCCGAACGCGGTTACCGGGAAGCCCGGACGTGGCTGGGAGCGACGGCCGCCGCCATAGCGGCGTGCGAATGCCCGCTCGGCTGCCCATCCTGTGTGCAATCACCAAAATGCGGGAACGCCAACGATCCTCTCGACAAGGCGGGAGCGATCGCGGCACTGCGAACTGTGTTGTCCGCGCTGGGGTGACGACCGACCCCTCGAACGGTCGACGTCCCCAGATGGAGCAATCCATACCGCGGCAAACACAATAGGCCGGGCGGGAGCAACGAGGGTATCCGTCATCCGACCTGCCAGACGTGGGGAAAGATTACTCCGGCCAACGGTCACACGCAAGCTCCAGCTAATTCCCAGGTCCCAGCATGCCGCAATGGCGCGGCCAGGGACACGGATTGCGTTGTTCAACAGCGCAGTTCCACACCGATTCCGCCTTGATACGAATGCGTTGCCACGGAATCGTGATCAATCACCCCGCCTTCGTTCGCGAAGTAGTCTTCATCGACTGACACCGACGTCATCGCGCGCCCGGGCCGACGACGGGCCGGTCGGGGGGACCGGACCGAGCAACGGCCCGGGCGGACCCGATGCCCCATCGACCCAGCCGAACCGCCACCTCGACGCTGACCACGACGTCGAGCCCGTCGACGATGCAATCGTCGAGCACGGTGCGCATCTGCAGCGCCAGATCGGACGCGCCCGCACACGCCGCCGCTGCCCCGCCAGGCAGGATCGCAGCCGCCGACAAGGCGGCGAGATCGGCGCCGGCTTGCACGCGATGCCGGGCGACCACCGCGGAACCGGCGGCGGTGACCGCGACTGCAAGAGCCAGCAAAGCCGCAATGAGTGCTGCGCCCAGCACGGTGGCCGATCCGCGGTCCGCGATGTCCTCACCCGGTTGGTTCGATCGAGGCAACCGCCTCCGCGCTGACCTCAAGGCCCGGGAACAACGGGGCGTCAACGGCGACGGTGACGACGACGAATCGGCCGTCCCGACGCATTCGCAGCACCGCCCCACTCGGTGCGATCCTGCGCACGACGGAACTCGCCGACCGATCATCGCCCCGGGCCGCGAGTCTGGCGGCCTCACGAGCGGCGTCGATGCACCGCAGTTGTGCGCCAATCGCCACGATTCCACCCACACAGAGCACAAGTGTGGCCACCAGCGCGGCCACCGCAAAGGCCGCCTCGACCGTGCCCGCACCGAGGTCACCGATCAAACATTTGTGCTGAGCGCCCTGGCGATGATCCCGGTCAACGCACCCACGACGGAATCTCCGGTCACTACTGTGTAGAGGATTGCCCCGAACGCTGCGGCAGCGATCGTGCCGATTGCGTACTCGACGGTAGACATCCCGGATTCGTCGGCGACCAGAACGGTCCATCTCCCCCGGATTCGCCGAATCATGCTGTTTGGCAATTGCTTTCCTTTCTGTTGTATTCATTGACAACGCCATTCAACGGACCCCTGAGGTGAAGACGTCGGTGGCCAGCCCGGCCACCACGGGAACGACACCCAGGCACGCGAACGCCGGGAGAAAACACACTCCAAGCGGGCCGGCAATGACCACCCCTGCGCGTTCGGCTAAGGCAGTGGCCGCGTGAGCAGCCTCGTGTCTGGACTCGACGGCAAGTTCGGCGACACCTTCGGCCATCGCCGCACCCGAAGCCGCGGACCGGCGTGCCAACCGAAGCAAACCCTGGCTTCGCCGGTCCAATGCGCCCGCGGGCTCCGCCCAGGCCGTGTCCGGATCTGCCCCCAACGCAAGGAGATCCGCTGCACGGCACAATAGACCTGCGAGTTCCGGTGGAGCAGACCCGGCGGCCGCGCGGGCCGCGCCCGAAACGGTCATGCCCGACGACAGGCAGACCGCAAACAGGTCGAACGCGGAGGCGCCCGCCAGCGGGTCCGTGGGCCCCCCTCGTCGATGAAGCACCCGGATCGCCGTTCGTCGGCCACCCGCACGCCGACGAACGTCCGACCTCCGCCCGGCCGCCAGGACAGCCGCGGCAAGCGCCAGCGCCGCCGCGATCACGCCTGAACCCGATCGGTGATATGACCGGCCCATCCAACTCCACAACACAGCAGGACAGTTCCGGCCACCAGCAACCCGCCACCCACACCCTCGCCGAACAGGAAAGCCACCGGGGCGGCGCCGATCAGCTCGCCCAGCACGACTCCGAGTACCGGCAGCGCCGCGAGGATGGCGGCCGTGGCCCGCGCCCCCGCCATATTCGATTCGACTCGCTCCGAGAAGCGCTGCCGCTCGACGATGTCGTTATGCGCGGTGCGGACCAGCGCGGATATCGGCAAACCGTGATCGGTGGCTATCTGCCAGCAAACCGCCAGCCGGTCCCACTCTGCACCGACGGCCGACCGCGAAGCAACGGCGCGCAGTCCAGTGACAACCTCGCCGCCGAGACGGGCGCGGGCCGCGACACCGGAGAATGCCGTGCGCACCACACCCGACGCCTCGTCGGCAGCGGCTTCGAACGCGTGCACCGGGTGTGCCCCGCTACGCAGTTCTCCGACGAGCACCTGCAGTGCGCCGGCCAACGCGCGGCTCTCGTCAGCGGTCCGCCGACGCCGGGTACGCCGCAGGATGCGTGAAGCCGCCGTCAGCGCGGCGGTCGCCGCGGCCAATGCGGTGGCCGGCGGAGCACTTATCAGGACAACGAGGGCGACCACGCTTCCCGCCACCCCCAGCGGTGCACGAGCCGACAGGCTACGCCGGCGAGGCGGGCGAGGCGGGCGTCGGCGTAGCGCCGAAACCGGCGCGACCAGTGTCGCGGCAGCCAAAAGCACTGCAGCCCAAATAGTCCCGGTCACATCGCCATCCGCTCGGCCAGCATCCGGCGCAACTCGCCGATGCCTTCGCCGTATCCGGCATCGGCGTGCCATGCGGTGACAGCGTGACACTCCCCGTTGCCCTTCGGCCTGCGCAGGACGGCGATCTCGGTCAACCGCCGGCGCCCGTCCCGGCGCCGGCCCAGGTGCAGCAGGATCTGGATCGCCGCCGCCAGCTGTGCATGCAATGCCGCGCTCTGCAGCCCGCCGAGCGCGCCGAGAGCTTCGAGTCGGGCGGGCACTTCTGCGGGGCTGTTGGCGTGTACGGTTCCCGCGCCGCCGTCATGACCGGTGTTGAGGGCAGCGAGCAGGTCCACCACCTCGGCATCCCGGACTTCGCCGACGACGATCCTGTCCGGCCGCATCCTCAGCGCCTGGCGGACCAACTGGCGAACGGTAACCTCGCCGGCCCCTTCCACATTCGCCGCGCGGGCGACCAGAGACACCACATGCGGATGGCGCGGGGCCAATTCTGCTGCGTCTTCGACGCACAGGATGCGTTCGGCGGGGTCGACCGCGCCCAGCAGCGCCGACAACAATGTCGTCTTGCCCGCGCCGGTCCCGCCGGAAACGAGGAACGCCAACCGGGCGGCAACAAGGCCGTGCAGGATGTCGGCAGCTTCCGGGGCGATGGCACCGGAGTCCGTGAGCGCCGCGAGGTCCTGGGTGGCGGGCCGAAGGACACGAAGCGACAAGCAGGTGCCTGCGACAGCCAGGGGCGGCAGAATCGCGTGCAGTCGGACTGTGCACTGGCCTGCGCCGAGTCGTGGCAGCAGTCCGTCGATCCAGGGCTGTGCATCATCGAGGCGCCGCCCCGCCGCGAGCGCAAGCCGTTGCGCCAGCCGCCGCACCGCTTCTTCTCCGGCAAAGCGAACCTGAGTGCGGCGCAACCCCTTTCCGTCGTCGATCCACACCGAGTCAGGTGCGCTCACCAGGACATCTGTGGTGTCGGGTGCCGACAGAAGGGGCTCTAATATGCCCGCGCCGGTCAACTCGGTCTGCAGCACCCGCAGGTTGGCGAGTACGTCCGTATCGCCGAGCACTCCGCCCGATTCGGCGCGGATCGCGCGCGCCACCACATCGGGCAGAATCGGCCCAGACTCGGCGGCCAAACGTTCGCGGACCCGGTCGACAAGTGACGAGCTCACGCGACCCGCTCCCGCTTCCTCGCAGGGCTGCCGCCGAGCACAGCCAGAATGCGCCGAGCTGCCGCGGCCAGCGGCGAGCGACCACGCAGCACCAGTCCGCCGTGCTCCAATTTCTCGCTCACCATCGGCTCGGGACGCATCGCGGCCAGCAGCGGGAACCCAGCCATGTCGGCGAACTCGCCGGCCCGCAGTCCGCCGGGCGAAGGACCCCGTACCACCAACCCGACGTTCGGATTGATTCCCGCCAGCGCCGACGCCGTTGCGGTGGTGGAGGCACAGGACCGCACGTCGCAGGGCGCGACCACGACAACAAGGTCCGCGCCGTCGATCACCGGCCTGGTGACCGCGCTCAGTTGCCGGGGCAGGTCGCACACCACCGTGACACCACCGATGCGCCCGGCATCCACGACGGCATCGACGGCGCCCCGGGCAATGTCCTGACCGCGGCGGGAACCCGACAGTACGCTCACCCCGCGGTGCCTCGGCAGCGCGTCACGAACGGCAGCCCAGCTGAGCCGACCGTCCCGAACCTCGACGTCGGGCCAACGCAGTCCGCCGTTCTCCCCGCCGACCAGCAGGTCGATCCCGCCGCCCCATGGGTCGAGGTCTATCAACAGCGAAGAAGTGGCAGACAACGCCAATGCTGCGGAGAAGATCGAGGCCCCCGCGCCGCCGCGACCGCCGACCACCGCTGCGACCGCTCCGCCGCCGGCACTCTGACCCACGGTGTCAGCTATCGCCGACAAGGCTCGGACAAGCTCGTCGGACTGGCACGGGAGGACCAGGACACACCGGGCACCTATCTCGATCGCAGCGGCGAGGACATCCGCGGCCGGCGGCTCGGCATCTACCTGTTCTGCTACCACGAAAAACACATCTGACCTGCGGGGAAGTCCCGCGACACGGCAGCGCTGCGCACCATCGGCATCAAGGATCACTGCCCGCACGGAAACCCAGGTTCTCCGGTTCGGCGCAGCTGCGGGTGAGGCGTGCACTGCACGGGCGTTCGCAGCCGCAGCAATGCGATCTACCTCCTCCCGGATTCGCGCCTCGGAGAGGAGCACCAATACGCTCGCGGGGGTCGTCATCACTTCACGGTGCCGCATCGCATGAGGTCCCAGACCTCGCTCTGGCGGCAAATGTGGATGGATCCGAGAGTGCGTAGAAATTGGGGTCCAGCAACCACCCGAAAATGGCCGACTAGGACAGTTCTGCACCTGACCCCAGATATGGGACGACCCTCGCCAGGGGGGGAGGAGGCGAGGGTCGTCGTGGATCAGCCCCGGGGGGTCGGGCTGATGCACACCCGGTCAGGCCGGGTAATGCTCACTATACACACCAATACCCGCCATGGCACAAGTCGACAGATGCAACATTTTGGACAAAACGATCAAGATTGCAGTCTGTGACACGTGGCTTGAACTGCCAGTTTAAACACAAGTGCCATCTTTGTCACATCCAGTCCTATTCTGGGACGGTGACCGTGCCGCGCCACAACGCCGAGCAGCCGTCCGGACCCGACGCAGATCAGGCAATGGAACCTCCGACGCGCACCGCGGCATTCTTCGACCTCGACAAGACGGTCATCGCCAAGTCGAGCACATTGGCGTTCAGCAAACCATTCTTCAATCAGGGCCTGCTTAATCGCCGGGCCGTGCTCAAGTCGAGTTATGCCCAATTCCTTTTCATGATGTCCGGCGCAGACCGCGATCAGATGGACCGGATGCGGTCCTATGTGACGAGCATGTGCACCGGATGGGACGTCGAGCAGGTGAAGTCGATCGTCGCCGAAACGCTGCACGACATCGTCGACCCCTTGGTTTTCGCCGAAGCCGCCGACTTGATCGCCGACCATCGGCTGTGCGGCCGTGATGTCGTCATCGTCTCCGCCTCCGGGGAGGAGGTGGTGGCGCCCATCGCACGCGCGCTCGGCGCCACCCATGCCATGGCAACCCGGATGATCGTCGAGGACGGCAAGTACACCGGCGATATCGCCTTCTACTGCTTCGGCGAAGGCAAGGCGCAGGCAATCCGCGAGCTTGCCGCGCGCGAGGGCTACCCGCTGGAGCACTGCTATGCGTACTCCGATTCGAGTACCGACCTGCCGATGCTCCAGGCTGTCGGCCATCCGGCTGTGGTCAACCCGGACCGGGCGCTGCGCAAGGAGGCGACGACGCGCGGTTGGCCGGTTCTGTCGTTCAGCCGACCGGTATCGCTCCGCGACCGGATCCCGGCCCCTTCCGGTGCGGCCGTCGCAACGACGGCCGCACTGGGGATCAGCGCGCTCGCGGCGGGTGCCCTGGCATATACGGTGTTGCGCCGGTTCACATTCTGACGAACATCTCAACAGGTCGTCACAATCAGAATTCAACCCTTGCTGTGACCGCAGACACGTAGTACAAAGGAACACACGGAAGCTTGGTAAGGCCAAGGTCGACTCGGAAGAGAAGGGTTCGACCTCCTGAGCCCGGCTACCCAGCACGGATCACGGCACCCACGCGGAGCCACAGCCGCGATAATGGCAGAAGCGTTGTGGGCCTGCGTGATTGCGGAAGGCGGGTGGAACAGCGGCCCTTTGGGTGGGGCTACTGTCGCAGCGCACCTCAAACCACGCCGAGGCCATCCCACACAACCCAGCGTTGCACGCATGGTAACCGGGAATCCGTGCTAGCGGGCGGTGAGCCGAATCTCATTCGGAGCGCCGCCCGCTTCGTGTTGCGGGCCGTGTGGGCACCCGCCCACCGCGTTACGCGCGGGGCCGTTTCCCGCCCGCCCGATCCTTTGCCTCGGCGATCGAGAGCGCTTCCCGCGCGCCGGCCTGTAACGCACGGCAGGTGAACACGAGCCACCGCGCCACGCCGTCCGCGGATCCCGAGGCGAACGCCTGCGCCGCGCTTCGGTAGTCCGCCGCACGGCGCAACCAGAAAACCTCCGGCACACCCAACCCGTGCGGGTCCAGTCCGCTGGCGATCGCTACCAACCGGCACACGCCGCGTGCGACGACGCCGTCGGCGCTGCCGAACGCCGACAACGCGAGCACCTCCCCGTGCGCCACCGCGGCCAGGATCGGGGCCGGCACCGACGATCCCCCGGTTACCAGGCGTGACATGAGATCGAGTCGGGCTGAAACCTCCGGGTCCGAGCGCGGTCGGCCCAGTTGGTCTTCGGGCACACGATCGGCAGCAGCCAGCATGTGCAACCGCGCAAGTGCTTGAAGGGGCGCCCGCTGCCAAACACCGACCAGCACGGTCTCGCCGCCCTCGAGTGCTTGCGCGACGCGCAACGCTCCGGCGAACACCGGGTCACTGACGGACTCGGTGTCGAGTTGCGACACTCCCCCGTCCAGCACCGACGAGGCTCGTGCGGCACGCAACGCCGCCTCGGCGGCCGTCACCGGCCATCCACGCAGATTGGCCCTGTGCCGGTGCGCCTTGCCCAGCGCATCCCGCGCACGTTCGGCCTCCGCAGCGACGCCGGGCAAATCCAGTAACGGAGCCAACGGGTCAGCGCTCACGGCGGGCCACTCTACCCGGAATGGCCTCCAGCAATTGGCGGGTGTATTCGTCCCCGGGCTTGGTGAACACCTGCTCGGCCTCACCCGCCTCGACGATCCGGCCTTCACGCATCACCAGAACCTCATCGGCGATCTGACGGATCACCGCCAGGTCGTGGCTGATGAACAGATACGTCAGACCCAACCGAGCCTGCAGATCGGAAAGCAACTCGAGGATCTGCGCCTGCACGATCACATCGAGCGCGGACACCGCCTCGTCGCATATCAGCAAGTCCGGACGCAGCACCAGCGCACGGGCGATGGCAACGCGCTGCCGCTGACCGCCGGACAGTTCGCGGGGCCGGCGGGTCAATACGCTCTCCGGCAGCGCCACCTCGCCGAGCACCTCGCGAACGAGGCGCGGGCGCCGCCCTCGCTCGACGCCGTGTACCCGCAACGGTTCCTCGATCAGCCGATACACGGTGTACATCGGATCAAGACTGCTATACGGGTTCTGGAACACCGGCTGGACACGACGGGCAAACTCGAACAACTGCCGGCGCTTCATGGCGCCGACATCGGTGCCATCGAACATCACGCTGCCCGCGGTCGGCTCCAGCAAACCAAGCACCATCCGCGCCAATGTCGACTTGCCGGAACCCGACTCACCGGCGATCGCAAGCGTGCTTCCCCGGCGCAGGCGGAAAGAGGCATTGTCGACGGCGGTGAGCTCTCGGTGCCGCCTCGGAACGGCAGTAGCCACGCGGTAAACCTTGGTCAGGTTGGTCGCCACCACGAGATCGCCCGCCCGCGCGCATTTGACCGGGGGGCGGTTCCGGACAGCCGCCAGTGACGGCGCGCTGGACACCAGCCGACTGGTGTAGTCGTGCCTTGGAGCACCGACGATCTGTTGGGCCGCACCCGATTCCACCACCCTGCCGGCACACATCACGACGATGGTGTCGGCTCGTTCGGCGGCGAGTGCAAGATCGTGGGTGATCAACAGGACAGCCGTTCCCAGATCGGCCGCCATCGACTGCAGATGGTCGAGGACCTGGCGCTGCACGGTGACATCCAGGGCGGACGTCGGCTCGTCGGCGATCAGCAGCCGCGGACTGCCGGCCAGCCCGATTGCGATCAACGTTCGCTGGCACATCCCGCCGGACAGCTGGTGCGGGTACCGGTGCGTAACGGCGGTCGGATCGCGCATCCCCACATCGGTCAACAGCCGAACCGAACGTGTCCGTGCCACTTGACGATCGGTCACGTTGTTGGCTCGCAGGGCCTCGCGAACCTGGAAACCGACCCGCCACACCGGGTTGAGGTTGGTCATCGGATCCTGCGGCACGTAGCCGATCCCCACACCCCGAATCGACCGCATACGGCGTCGTCCCGCCGACACCAGGTCCTCGCCCTCGAACAGGATTCTGCCGGCCGTGATGCGCCCTCCCGCGGGCAGCAGGCCAAGCAGCGCAGCAGCAACACTC
The DNA here is from genome assembly GCA_963846905.1 of uncultured Actinomycetota bacterium. GTDB lineage: Bacteria > Actinomycetota > Actinomycetes > Mycobacteriales > Mycobacteriaceae > Mycobacterium. Next base: position 25,294 of record CAWJYB010000043.1, on the reverse strand, counting down.
GATTTGCCCGATCCGGATTCGCCGACGACGGCCACCGTTTGTCCGGGTTGCACGACCAGGTGGACGCCGGAGACCGCGGGGAGGTCCGACCCGTACGTCACCTCAAGCGCGTCGACGGCGAGCAATGGTTCGGTCACGTCCGCCGGCCCGTCCTGCCGCGCAAGCCCGGATCGAGCGCGTCGCGCAGCGCGTCGCCCATCAGCATGAAGGCCAAGACGGTGGTTGCCAGTGCGCCGGCGGGGTAGAGCAACAGCGGCGAACCGGCCCGCAGTCGGCTCTGGGCGACGTTGATGTCCCCGCCCCAGGAAACGATGGAAGGCGGCAGGCCGACGCCGAGGTAGGACAACGTCGCTTCGGTCACGATGAAGGCGCCCAGGGCAATGCTGGCGACGACGATCACCGGACCTATCGCGTTGGGCACCACGTGCCGCACCAGGATGCGAAACCTGCTGAGCCCCATGGCCTTCGCTGCCAGCACATACTCGGCACCGCGTACTTCCAGAACCGCACCACGGGCAATGCGTGCCACCTGCGGCCAGCCGAAGACCGCCAGAATCGCAATCACCGTCGCGCTGGTTCGGTGGTGCACCACCTGCATGAGGACGATGGCCGCCAATAGAAGTGGGATCGCAAAGAAGACGTCGATGAACCGTGACACCACGCCGTCCACCCAGCCGCCGTAGAAACCGGCGAGCGCTCCCAGCGTTCCGCCGACCAGCAGCGCGACCACGGTCGCACCGATGCCCACCGTCACCGACGCGCGGGCACCGTGGACGGTTCGGGCGTACACGTCGTGACCCTGCAGGTCGGTGCCGAACCAGTGCTGCGCCGACGGCGGCTGCATGCTCTGGTTCGGGTCGGCATAGTGCGGGTCGACACTGGTGAACAGGCCCGGGAACAAGGCAATCAGCAGGACGAAGCCAATCAACAGCGCCGCCACGATGAACTGCGGCCGGACCCGCAGTTGCCTCCACGCGTCATACCAGAACCCGCCGTCCTGGCGGCTACCCATAGCGGATCCGCGGATCAAGCAGCGCGTAGAGCAGGTCCACCAGCAGGTTGGCCAGCAGGTATACCAGCACCAGCACCGTGACGATCGCGACCACGGTGGGCGCCTCCTGGCGGGTCACCGCCTGGTAGAGGGCGCCGCCGACGCCGTGGATGTTGAAGATCCCTTCGGTGACGACGGCACCGCCCATCAGGGCGCCCAGGTCCGCGCCCAGGAACGTCACCACGGGAATGAGCGAGTTGCGCAGAATGTGCACCGTGACAACCCGCGGCCGCGACTGCCCGGTCGCGGCCGCGGTACGAACCCAGTCCGCCTGGGCGTTGTCGGCGACCGCGGTCCGGGTCAACCGCACGACATAGGCGAACGACACCAACCCCAAAACGATGCCCGGCAGGAGCAACCGGCCCAGCGTGGCCTCCTCGCCTACCGTCACCGGTGCGATGCCCAACCGCACGCCGAACACGAACTGCGCCAGGAAGCCCAGCACGAATATCGGTATCGCGATCACCACCAGGCTGGCGAGCAGCACACCGGCGTCGAACCAGCCGCCGCGGCGCAGACCGGCCACCACACCGAATCCGATACCCAGAACCGTCTCGACCACAAGAGCCACCAGGGCCAGCCTGATGGTAACCGGAAAGGCCTGCGCCAGAACGTCACTGACGGGAAGACCGGAGAACGACACGCCGAAGTCGCCTCGGAGGATGCCGCCCAGGTAACGCAGGTACTGCAACCAGAACGGGTCGTCAAGGTGGTATTGGGCACGCAGTGCAGCGACCACGCCGGGGCTCAGTGGACGGTCACCGCCCAGCGCGACGATCGGATCGCCCGGCAGCAGGAACACCATGGCGTAGATCAGCAGCGTCGCACCGAGGAACACCGGGGCCATCGCCACAAACCGGCGCAAGACGTAGGCGCCCATGGTCAGGACTTGGCGATGCTCTCGTAGTCCGGCAGGCCGTTCCACGCGATGGTCACATCACTGACCAGGTTGGAGCGGCCGGCGGCATTGATGTAATCCCACAACGGCACCACCGGCATGTCGTCGAGCAGGATCCGCTGTGCCGCATTGGTCAGTGCGTAGGACTCCTCCAGGGAAGGCGCCGCCTGGGCGACGGTCAGTGCGCCGTCGAACTGCCGGTTTGAGTAGTCGACGTCATTCGAACCGGCGCCGGTGACGAACAGCGGCTCCAGGAACTCCAGCATCGACGGATAGTCGCCCTGCCATCCGGCGCGGAACGCGGTGCCGATGACGCGATCGGTGATCTGTGTGCGCAGCGCGGCGAACGTCGGTTGCGGAGCGCCAACGGCGTCGATGCCCAGGGTGTTCTTGACGCTGTTGGCCACCGCGTCCACCCACTCCTGGTGGCCGCCGTCGGCGTTGTAAGCGATGACGTACTGACCTCGCCACGGCGAGATGGCGTCGGCCTGGGCCCATAGCGAGCGGGCACGATCCGGGTCGTAGTCCAGGACATCGTTGCCGGGCAGGTCGGGATCGAATCCGGGCAGCGAACTCGCGGTGAAATCTTTTGCCGGGGAACGTGTTTTGAGGAAAATCTGGTCGCATATCTGTTGCCGGTTGATGGCCGCAGACAACGCCTGGCGGCGTAGTCTGCCCTCTTCGCCGGAGAAGTGCGGCAATGGCAGGGGCGTGTCGAGGGTCTGGTTCTGCGCCGTCGGCCCGGTGATCGCACGGTCGCCGAGATCGTCGCGGAATGTGGGCAGCGCACTGGTCGGAATCGTGTCGAGGACGTCGAGGTTGCCGGCCTGCAAGTCCGCGTAGGCGGTGTCGAGGTTCGCATAGAACACCATCCGCAGGCCCTTGTTCTTGGCCACCCGGTTCCCGCTATAGGCCGGATTGGGCACCAGATCGATGCGAACGTTGTGCTGCCATGCGTCCCCCGGCGCGAGCTGGTAGGGGCCGTTGCCGACCGGGTGGCGGCCGAAGCCGGCCATGTCCGTGAACGCCGACTCCGGCAGCGGGTAGAAGGGAGTGAACGCCAACCGCTGCTTGAAGTCGATCGTCGGCGCCTTCAGGCGAACCGCAAACTCGGTGTCGTTGAGGACCTGCAGTCCGGACATGGTCTGGGCGGCCGGGTTCTCGGCTGCCACCTCGTCATAGCCGTCTATCGGCGTGAAGAAACTCTGCTGGAGTTGGCCGTTGGTGCTCAGCGCGCCGTAGTTCCACGCATCGACGAACGACTTGGCGGTCACCGGGGTCCCGTCGGTGAAAGTCCAGCCGGACTTGAGCGTGATGCGATAGTTGATGTTGTCGGTGGTGTCGATGGCCTGCGCGACCTCCAGCGACGGATTGCCCCTCGCGTCGTACGACATCAGACCGGCGAACAAGCGGTCGATGATCCTGCCGCCGTTGGTCTCGTTGGTGTTCGTCGGGATCAGCGGATTCTGCGGTTCGCCGCCGTTCGCCGTCACCAGAGACTGCGGAGCGGAACGGCCTCCGCAACCGCCCAGAGCGACCAGCAGGAGAACAACCGACAGTGCGGCCAACGCCCTCGTCCGGCGCACTGCGCACCTCCTGTGAGTTTCGACACCGATCCAACGTTGGGTGGCTACGCTCACAGCATGGCCGAGACGCCCATCGAAGTGCCGTCATGTTATCCGCCGTCGGTGGGTTTCGCCGAGGGCGCCAACGCTACCGAGGACTTGTACCGCCAGGCCGAAACCGATCGGTTGGCGTTTTGGGCGGAGCAGGCGCGGCGGTTGTCTTGGTCGACACCGTTCGCCGAGGTGCTGGATTGGTCGGAGGCCCCGTTCGCGAAGTGGTTCGTCGGTGGCAGGCTCAACGTCGCCTACAACTGTGTGGACCGCCATGTCGAAGCGGGCAACGGTGATCGGGTCGCGATCCGCTGGGAGGGCGAGCCGATGGGAGATGCTCGTGACATCACCTATGCGCAGCTCAAGGACGAGGTGTCGCGGGCCGCCAACGTGCTGACCGATCTCGGTTTGGTGGCCGGTGACCGCGTCGCGATCTACATGCCGATGGTTCCCGAGGCCGTTGTGTCGATGCTGGCGTGTGCGCGGTTGGGTGTGATGCATTCGGTGGTGTTCGCTGGTTTTTCGGCGTCGGCGCTCGGTGCGCGTATCGAGGACGCGGCGACCAAGGTGGTGATCACCACCGATGGGCAGTACCGGCGTGGGCAGGCGGTGTCGTTGAAGGCCGGTGTCGACGAGGCCGTTGCGGGGCTTGGTGACGCCAGCCCGGTCGAGCATGTGGTGGTGGTGCGCCGTACCGGTATCGATGTGCCGTGGACCGCGGGTCGTGACCTGTGGTGGCATGAGGTGGTGGGGGCGGCGTCGGCCGAGCACATCGCGGAGGCGTTCGACGCCGAGCAGCCGTTGTTCTTGCTGTACACCTCGGGTACCACCGGGAAGCCCAAGGGGATCGTGCACACGTCGGGTGGCTATCTGACGCAGGCGTCCTACACCCATTACCAGGTGTTCGACATCAAACCGGAAACCGATGTGTATTGGTGCACGGCTGACATCGGCTGGGTCACCGGGCACACCTACATCGTGTACGGCCCGTTGTCCAACGGCGTCACCCAGGTGGTCTATGAGGGCACCCCGTCCTCACCTGATGAGCACCGGCATTTCCAGGTGATCGAAAAGTACGGTGTGACGATCTATTACACCGCGCCGACCCTGATCCGCACGTTCATGCGGTGGGGTCGCGATCTGGCGTTCGCCCACGATTTGTCCAGCCTGCGGCTGCTCGGCTCGGTCGGTGAGCCGATCAACCCCGAAGCGTGGCGCTGGTACCGGCTGGTGTTCGGCGCCGACCAGACCCCGATCGTCGACACCTGGTGGCAGACCGAGACCGGGGCCGCGATGATCTCCCCGCTGCCCGGGGTGACCGCCTGCAAGCCGGGTTCGGCGATGCGCACCCTGCCCGGCATCTCGGCCAAGATCGTCGACGACGACGGCAACGAACTGCAGCCCGGCCCCGAGCACGGCGAACAGGCCACCGGTTATCTGGTGCTCGACAAGCCGTGGCCGGCGATGCTGCGCGGAATCTGGGGCGATCCCGAGCGGTTCACCGAAACCTACTGGTCCCGGTTCGCCGAACAGGGCTGGTATTTCGCCGGTGACGGGGCACGCTACGGCAGCGACGGCGAGATCTGGCTGCTGGGACGCGTCGATGACGTGATGAACATCTCCGGGCACCGCATCTCCACCGCCGAGGTCGAATCGGCCCTGGTCGGCCACGCCGGCGTGGCCGAAGCCGCCGTCGTCGGCGCCTCCGACGAACACACCGGCCAAGCGATCTGCGCGTTCGTCATCCTCAAGGAACACCACGCCGACATGTCGCACCAGCAGATGATCGACGAACTGCGCGCCGAAGTCGCCAAAGAAATCTCCCCGATCGCCAAACCCCGCGAAATCCACGTCGTCCCCGAACTACCCAAAACCCGCAGCGGCAAGATCATGCGACGACTCCTGCGCGATGTCGCCGAAGGCCGCGAACTCGGCGACACCTCAACCCTGCTCGACCCCAGCGTCTTCGAAGCCATCCGCGCCAGCAAATAACTTTCCGGTTGAGCTTCGCGGTGACATCCTCCTAACCGAAGAACAAGCACCCCCAAGCTCATGGATCGACTGTCCCGTTCCGCCGGAAATCTCGGCCTATTCGGCCCGTCGAATGTGGCGTCGACTCGCGCGGCGCTGCGGGAACAACAACTGACCCTGCCATTCCGCGCGCCGCGCACCATGCTCAACGTGCCGATCGGCGGAGCGCGGCGCCGCGCGGCCCAGTCCTGGTCCCTGCAACGCATCAAGGCTGCCAAGAACGCGGCCGGAGTCGTCATGGACGGGCAGGCGCTCAACATCACGCTGGTCTCCAACGCCGACAACCTCAATTTCGGGCTGGTCGGATGCCGCCGCAATGTCCCGCACCTGCAGCGCCTGCTCGGGCATCTGGAGGCGGCACTGGCAGATCTCGAACAAGCCGTGGGCTTGTGACCCGACCCCGCAGCTTATATAACGTTCGGCCTGCACAGGGACCAGCCGTCCGAACCCGAGACCGTCAGCTCCCGACCGGGACGAACCCCGAGCCTGGCCGGCTCTTGGCCGCGATGTCGGCGAGTTGGGTGTTGATCGACATCGTCACCGCGGGTGTGTGCAGTGGGATGTACTTGATCACACATGTGGGCAACTCCTCGATGAAGGCGCCGTGCAGCATGCCGACCAGCTTGTTCCCGACGGTCACGGGCGCGCCTGAATCGCCGGGCCGTCCGCAGACCTGGTTCACGATGGTTCCCGGATCCTGCCCCGGACCCCATGTCACACCACACGAATAACCGGTCGTACGACCCAGCTTGCAGGCGATGTTGCCCAACACCGGATCGGGGCCGATGCCGTCGATGACGAATCCTTTGACCGTGTTGGTCGGGTTCACTTTGGCGGGATCGAACTTGATGACGGCGTAGTCGAGTTCATCGTTGCCCGCGACCATCTCCCCGACCGGGCCCAAACCTTCGAATCCCTCGGCCGCGACGAGCGCGCCCGGCCCGCCGCAGTGCGCCGAGGTGAAACCGACGAGCTCACCCCGGTTGTCATGACCGATGGCGGTCAGGGTGCAGTACGCATCGTTGTCGACGACGATTCCCGAACCGCCGCCCAAAGTGACCGGGTCCGCGTGTGCATGCGCGGCGCCCAGCAAAGACACGGTCGGCAACCCCAGAGCGACGGCGGCCACAACTGCCAGCCCACGGTTTGTCGCTCCCAAGATGTTCTCCCAAGCTTTGCGTCCCCGAGGCAGACCGCCCGCGGTCAGTCTAACGTCACGATTGCCGCTCCCCAGCCAGAAGACTGCGGTGGGCAACCCGTAAGGCCGGACGAAGAGGTGGACGGCATGGCACGATGAACACTGAGTTCCAACGAAGATCTACCTGTCCACTTTACGGGGAGGACCGTGTCCGTGAGCAAAGGTGAACGCAATATCGCCGCCCCCACTACAGTCGCCGCGATCCCGCTGACCGACCCCCATGTCCTGCCGCCCAACCCGTCGATCGGCGACCTGGTCAAGGACGCCACCGCCCAGGTGTCCACACTGGTGCGTGCTGAAGTGGAGCTGGCTCGGGCCGAGATCACCCGCGACGTCAAAAAAGGCGCCACCGGCGGCATTTTCTTCATCCTCGCCCTCGTCGTGCTGTTCTACTCAACCTTCTTCCTGTTCTTCTCGCTCGCCGAACTCCTCGACAATTGGGTGTGGCGATGGCTGGCGTTCCTCATTGTCTTCGCCGCACTCGTCGTAGCGGCCGCCGGCCTGGCCCTGCTGGGCTGGCTGAAAGTCCGTCGCATCCGCGGTCCGCAGCAGACCATCGAGACGGTCCGCGAAACCCGCTCCACGCTCGCCGCACACGTCTCGGGCCAACACGACAGGCCCATCCAGCGCTCACTGCCGACACCGAGTACGACCAGTCGCACCGACCCCACCGGATGGTGACGCAGGGGTGACGGCCCGGCCCGGTCCGTCGGTCACGCGTATTGCCGGTCCGTGGCGCCATCACGACATCCACGCCAACGGCATTCGCCTCCACGTGGTTGAGGCCGATCCGGTCGCCGAAGACCCGCTCGCACCGGCCACCACGCGCCCGTTGGTGATCCTGTTGCACGGATTCGGCTCGTTTTGGTGGTCGTGGCGCCATCAGTTACGGGGCCTGCGGGGAGCCCGCGTCGTCGCCGTCGATCTTCGCGGGTACGGGGGCAGCGACAAGCCGCCCCGCGGCTACGACGGCTGGACGCTGGCAGGCGATACTGCCGGCCTGATCCGTGCCCTCGGCCACGCCTCGGCGACGCTGGTGGGACACGCCGAAGGCGGCCTGGCGTGCTGGGCGACGTCGGTGCTGCACCCGCGGCTGGTCCACGCGATCGCCTTGGTCAGCTCCCCTCACCCGGTTGCCCTCCAACGCGCCGCGCTGACCGACGGCGACCAGCGCCGGGCGCTTGTGCCGTCCCTGCTCTCCTGCCAGCTGCCGGTATGGCCCGAGCGGCGCTTCACCCGGCGTGACGCCGACGCACTGGAGGCATTGGTGCGCCACCGGGCGTCGCGGAAGTGGCTTGCCTCCGAAGACTTCGGGGAAGCCATCGGCTACATGCGGCAGGCGTTTCAGATCCCCGGGGCGGCCCACTGCGCCCTGGAGTATCAGCGCTGGGCGGTGCGCAGCCAGATACGAAACGACGGCCGGCGGTTCATGGAGTCGATGGACCGGCCACTGGGCATCCCGGTACTTCACCTGCGAGGTGAATCCGACCCTTACATCTTGGCCGGGCCGGTGGAACGCACCCGCCGCTACGCACCACACGGGACGTTCGTATCCGTTCCCGGCGCAGCGCATTTCGGCCACGAAGAATGCCCCGAGCAGGTCAACGCGCACTTGTCGCGGTTCCTGGCCCAGGTCTGCGGCTGATTGTGCGTCCGTCTCATCCATCACTGGGCCGGTGGTGGTGACCTACGGCACGCAGTTGCCGGTGGGCACCGGTTCGCTGTTACCCACCCTGGCCATCTGGCGTGACACCTCGCTGGCCGTGAGGGCGAAGCCGGTGTCATCGTCGTCGACTGCCGCCCCGAACACCACCCCGAGCACCTGGCCCGGGCGGTTGACCAGTGGGCCGCCCGAATTGCCTTGCCGTACCACACCTCTGACGGTGTACACCTCGCGAACGACCGTCGTCTTGCGGTAGATGTCAGGACTGTTGAGCTCGATGGTCTCACGGACCCGCACGGGCGTCGCGGCAAAGTCGCCACCCCCTGGGTAGCCGACCACCAGCGCATCGGTGCCGGTGACGGCGTGGTTTTCGGCGAACTGCAGCGGTTTGGCCGGCAGGTCGGGTGCCTGGAGGATCGAGATGTCCTCGTCGGGGTCGTACGCCACCACGGTCGCGTCGTAGACATTGCCGTCCGATTCGACGGTGACACCTTCCGAACCGGCGACCACGTGGGCATTCGACATCACCCGGTTGGGCGCCACGACGAACCCGCTGCCCTCCAATACCTTCTGGCAGCCGGGTGCGATGCCGCGCACCTTGACCACGCTGGGCTGCACGACGGCGATCACAGGACTGGAGGCCAGCGTCACATCCGGCGGGTCCACATCGACGGTCTGGCCGATGCGCAACTGCTGAAGCACCGCGGGCAGCCCGGAATTGTCCCGCAGCACCGCCAGACGCTGGGGAACTGCCCTCAGCCACCCCGGCGCGATCTCGTCGAGCGCGGAAAAGCTTCTCGAGCCGTTCACCGCCGAAACGAGATTCGGCTGGCGCGACGAAACCAGCACGGTACCCAGCAGAAACGTCAACACGAGTACCACCGTGAGTTGGAGCAACACTCCTGTCGCAGAATCGACGATTCGCGCGCCGTCGTGCCGGATCGCCCGGCGGACCGCCCGACCCACCACGACTCCCGCGATCTCACCGATCACCACCAGAGCAAGGATCAAAAACAGCGTGGCGAACAGTTTGGTCCGCGGTCCGTCGATGTGGCTGAGGACGTGCGGGGCCAGCAGAACACCGGCAACCGCACCGAGTGCCACCCCAACGAACGACATCGACGATCCCAATGCGCCGGAGCGCCATCCCGACACCGCCGCGACGAACCCGATCGCGACCACCAGGATGTCAAGCCACTGTGAAAGCGTCATCGCACGCCGCCTGCATCGACGAGGGCCATCGCGTCGTCGAGTTCGAGCACCCAGGTGTTGTCCCACGGCCGGCGCCCACCCCGCGACATCGAGCATCGCCGAGATCACCTGTCCGGTGAACCCCCAGACCAGCATCTCGTTGAGCAGGAATGCCGGGCCCGCGAACAGCCGGGTGTTGGCGCTGCGGTACACCATCAGCCGGTTCTCGGGGTTGACGAAGGCGCGCACCGGAACCCGTTCAACGACTGCTGTTTCCGACGTGTCCACCACCGAGACAGGTCCTGGATCCGGCGAATAGGCCAGCACCGGCGCCACGTGAAAGCCAGACGGTGGGATGTACATCCGTTCCAGGGTGACCAGCGGGTGCAGCCGAGCGGTGTCGATTCCGGTCTCTTCTCGCGCTTCGCGCAAGGCCGTGCCCACCGGTCCGTCGTCATCCGGGTCGGCGGCACCACCGGGGAACGCAGCCTGCCCGGCATGATGCCGCAGAGACGAGGCACGCACAGTCACCAGGAGATCGGCCTCAGGTGGCAGACCCCCGTCGACAGGACTTACGGCGGGCCCGGAGAACAGGACGAGCACCGCTGCGTCCCGCCTGGCGCCGCCGGCACGGGCATTGGCCGCGGTGATCATCGCCAGGACTTCGCGCAGGCACCCGCTGCCGGTAGGCCGCGCGTATGCCGGTGACGTTGTCGACGAGCGGACGTAGCCATGCCGGGGCGATGTCGGGGGCAGGGCGAAGTGCTGCGCTCACCGCCGTAAACCTCTTTTCGTCATCGCAGGGCATCCCGGACAGCTACGGCGATATCGTCGGCGCTGGCAAACGCGCGCGGAAGGATGTCGGCTACGGTACCGTCCGCACGCAGTACGACCGTCGCTGGCATAACGTTCGGCACGTGCAGGGCGGCGGCTATGCGTCTGCCGCCGTCCTGGTACGTCGTAAGGCGCACGCCCAACTCCGCCAACCTCAGCAATCCTGCTTCCTCGTTTTCATCCTGGTGCACGGTCACTACCGCCACCGCCGGTCCCATTCGCCGCTGGTAGTCGGCCAGGGCGGGCAGTTCCTGCATGCAGGGTGCACACCAATAGGCCCACAGGTTCAATACGACCGGGAGCCCGGCCAGGGACCGCGCCGGGTCGATCTCGACGCCGTCGGCCGCACACTCGACCGACACGCCGCGCAGTGCGGGCGATCCCGGACGGTCCGCGCCCGGAGGGCACGGCGGCAAATCGGCACGGCGCCGCGCCGCGGCCAGGGACGCGGCATCGCCTGGCGGCCGGTGCTCGCCGACGGCATTGGCCGAATACCCGCCGGAACTCGGTTGTGGACGAGGCGGGTCACCGAGTTCGGCGGCGAATCCGGCGATGAGCGCAAGCACGACGGCCAGGATGAACAGGGTCCACTTTGTCGATGTGCTCATCAGTTGTGTCGCTGCGCCTACAGCCCGGCCAGGGCCAGCAGGTGACCGGTTTCAGGCCCCTTGACCAGGGCCGCGGCCAGCAGGGGATCGGTGGGGCCGGTGCCGAACGAAGGGCAGTCGCTTGCCAGCACGCAAACCCCGCAGGCCGGTTTGCGAGCATGGCAGACCCTGCGGCCGTGAAATATGACACGGTGCGACAGCAGCGTCCACTCCCGGCGTTCGATGAGCTCGCCGACCGCCTGCTCGACTTTGACGGGATCTTCCTCGGCGGTCCACCGCCAACGGCGCACCAGTCGGCCGAAATGCGTGTCGACGGTAATGCCCGGGACGTCGAACGCGTTGCCGAGGATGACGTTGGCCGTCTTGCGCCCGACACCGGGCAGCGTCACCAGGTCGTCCATCGTGCGTGGCAGCTCTCCGTCGAACCTGTCGACGAGAGCCTGGCCGAGGCCGATAAGAGCGGTCGCCTTGTTGCGGTAGAACCCGGTCGACCTGATGAGTTCCTCGAGTTCGGCGCGATCGGCGGTGGCGTAGTCCTCCGCGGTGCGGTACCTGACGAATAACGCCGGGGTGGTCAGGTTGACTCGTTTGTCGGTGCTCTGCGCCGACAGTATGGTCGCCACCGCCAGCTCCAGCGGGGTGGTGAAATCCAGCTCGCAGTACACATTCGGGAATGCGCGCGCCAGCGTGCGGTTCATCCTGCGAGCGCGCCGGACCAGCCCCTGACGGGTCTCGCCGTCCCACTTCGCGTACCGCGCCGGGCCAACACGCGCGGCACGGTTCGCCGCCTTCGCCGCTGTCACTCTCACAGGGTACTGACCTGCATCGGAGCGGTGACAATTCGTGATCCCGATGAGACCTCACAAGTGTTTACTCAACCTTTGTGTCCTGGTTGTTCGCCGCGCTCATCCCGTTGCTGCTCATGCTGGCGACATTTGGGCTCGAGCGGCTGGAATCCAGCCTGGGTATCGGTGAGGACGGGTCCGGCAGAGCCTGCAGCCTGCCCGCGAAAGCCGGCGCGGCGGCGAACCGCGCCGTTGATTCACCCGCGGTGCGCATCACGCCTCGTTTGCCTCGAACAGTCGCCCACCACTACGGGCACGGCCCGTCCACCGGTATGAGGGCACTGCAGGACGAACCGGGTCTGCCGACTCGCGTCCGCCGGCGTGAATCCGTCAATCCGCAGTTTCAACCGACTCCGCAGGCAAATACTGTGTAGCGTTGATTCGTCGGGGCCGGGCCAACAAAATGTCGTCCGGGTGCCGGATTTGAGGCTGTCCGGCCATTTCAGAGAATGTCGAACCAAGAGGGGCCAAGGTGGACGAGATCCTGGCTAGGGCCGGAATCTTCCAGGGCGTCGATCCCAGCGCCATATCCGCACTGACCAAGCAGCTTCACCCGGTCGACTTTCCGCGCGGGCACACCGTGTTCGCCGAGGGCGAGCCCGGCGACCGGCTCTACATCATCATTTCGGGCAAGGTCAAGATCGGTCGGCGTTCACCGGACGGTCGCGAGAACCTGCTCACCATCATGGGCCCGTCCGACATGTTCGGCGAGCTGTCGATTTTCGACCCGGGACCCAGGACGTCGAGTGCCACCACCATCACCGAGGTGCGGGCCGTGTCGATGGACCGCGAGGCGTTGCGGGCGTGGATCGCCGATCGCCCCGAGATCGCCGAGCAGCTGCTACGTGTGCTGGCCCGTCGGCTGCGGCGCACCAACAACAACCTCGCCGACCTCATATTCACCGACGTCCCCGGTCGCGTCGCCAAGCAGCTGCTCCAGTTGGCACAGCGCTTCGGCATGCAGGAGGGCGGCGCACTGCGCGTCACCCACGACCTGACCCAGGAGGAGATCGCCCAGCTGGTCGGCGCCTCGAGGGAGACGGTGAACAAGGCCCTGGCCGACTTCGCCCACCGCGGCTGGATTCGCCTCGACGGCAAGAGTGTCCTGATCAGCGACTCCGAGCGGTTGGCCCGCCGGGCTCGGTAGCTCCTGCGCTGAAATCGACGTTACGCCGATCTCCACTCGCACTTTCGCTGCACAGCGTCGATCTCGCGGTGGGCGATCATGTCCGCAGGTAGTCCAGCTGCGCCTGCACGGACCATTCGGCGGCATCCCACAGCGCGGTATCGACATCGGTATAGACATATTCGACGACCCGTCGCGCGGAGGCGTCTTCGCCGAGTTCCCGCAGTGCACCCCGGATCTGCTCCAGCCGCTCCTGCCGATGCGCGAGATACGCCGCCGTAGCGGCCTCGAGATCGGGCAGGTCCGGTCCATGGCCGGGCAGCACCTTGCGGGGGCCCAACCCTTGCAGCCGGCGAAGCGATTCCAGGTAGTCGCGCAGGTTGCCGTCCTCGCTGTCGATGACGGTGGTCCCGCGGCCCAGTACCGTGTCCGCCGTCAGCACCGCGTCGTCGACCATGAAGGACACCGAGTCCGCGGTGTGCCCCGGCGTGGCCAATACCGTGATCCGCAGGCCCGCCGCATCGATCACCTCACCGTCCGTCAGCGAGCCACCGAGCCCGCGTTGGAAGCCACTGCCGACGGAGCGCACGACGGCCCCGGTGGCGTCCACCAGTTTGTCGATGCCGTCGGTGTGGTCGCCATGGCGATGACTGATCAGGACGAGGGGCACCTTGCCCAGCGCTGCGATGCGTTCGATGTGGGAGTCGTCGTCCGGACCGGGATCGACGACGACGATCTGATCGGTTCCGCGGCCGCGCAGCACCCAGGTGTTGGTGCCTTCGAGCGTCATCAGACCCGGGTTGTCGCACAGCAGGACCGACGCGGTTTCGGTCACCGGTCGCAGTCGCCCGTACGCGGGGTGCTCCACCGCGACCGTCAATCCACCTCGACGACGAGCTCGACCTCCACGGGCGCGTTGAGCGGAAGTTCTGAAACACCCACCGCCGAGCGGGCGTGCGCACCCGCCTCGCCGAACAACTCGCCCAACAGCTCCGAGGCACCGTCGACGACGCCCGGTTGACCGCTGAATCCGGGCGCAGACGCGACGAAGCCGACCACCTTGACGACCCGTTTCACCGAGTCGACCCCGACCAGCCCATGCACGGCGGCCAACGCGTTGAGCGCGCAGGTCCGCGCCAGTTCCTTGGCGTCTTCGGGCGTGACCTCAGCTCCGACCTTGCCGGCGCGGCCGAGTTTGCCGTCGACCATCGGAAGCTGTCCGGCGGTGAAGACGAGGTTCCCGCTGCGCACCGCGGGTACGTATGCCGCCAGCGGAGCCACCACCGGTGGCAGCTCCAGACCCAACCCGGAAAGTCGCTCGCCGACAGTCACTTCGGCTTTTTGAGATAGGCCACGTGTTGCTCTCCGGTGGGGCCGGGCAACACCGATACCAACTCCCACCCGTCGGCTCCCCACTGGTCGAGGATCTGTTTGGTGGCGTGAGTCAGTAGCGGCACGGTCGCGTACTCCCAAACAGTCAGTTCGCTCATGGGGGCAGCTTAGCCCTCGTCCGTTGACTAGCATGCCTTCCATGGCGACCATACAAAGCGGCGGTCACACCCTCGGCTGGCCCATTCGCTTGGCGGAGGCGCGGTTGCACTTCGTGAGCGGCAAGGGCGGAACCGGCAAGTCCACGGTGGCGGCGGCGCTGGCGCTGACCCTGGCTGCCGGCGGTCGCAAGGTCCTGCTGGCCGAAGTCGAAGGTCGCCAAGGAATTGCGCAGCTCTTCGACGTTCCGCCGCTGCCGTACGAAGAAGTCAAGATCGCCACTGCGGACCGTGGCGGCGAGGTGTTCGCGCTGGCGGTCGACATCGAGGCGGCGTTCCTGGAATACCTCGACATGTTCTACAACCTCGGACTTGCCGGCCGCGCGATCCGCCGGGTCGGGATCATCGAGTTCGCCACCACGATCGCACCCGGCCTGCGGGACGTGATTCTGACCGGGAAGATCAAGGAAGCCGTGATCCGCGTCGACCAGAATGGGCGTCCGGTCTACGACGCGATCGTCGTCGACTCGCCGCCGACCGGACGCATCGCGAAATTCCTCGACGTCACCAAGGCCCTTGCCGAGCTGGCCAAAGGTGGTCCCGTGCATTCCCAAAGCGAGGGTGTGGTCAAGCTACTGCACTCCGATCTGACCGCCGTGCACCTCGTCACCCTGCTGGAGGCCCTTCCGATCCAGGAGACCATCGAGGCCATGCAGGAACTGCGCGGGTTGGGCCTGCCGATCGGCAGTGTGATCGTCAACCGCACCATTCCGTCCGTCCTCGAACCCGGTGACCTGGCCAAGGCGGCAGAGGGAGACCTCGATGTGGACGGGATCCGCGCGGGCCTCGACACCGTGGGGATCGCGCTGTCGGATGCTGATTTCGCGGGTTTGCTCACCGAGACCATCGAGCACTCCACGCTGATCCGTGCCCGTGCCGAGAGCGCAGAGGAACTCGATGCGGTCGATGTGTCGCGGCTTGAGTTGCCGGCCATCAACGACGGTATCGATCTCGGCAGCCTTTACGAGCTGGCCGGAGCCCTCGCCCAGCAGGGCGTCCGTTGATGAGCGGCGCGGGACGGGCGACACGAAGAAACGAAATCGGACAACCGTTGATGAGCGGCGCGCCGAACGTGGCGAACGGAAAGGGGCGAGTCATATGAGCGGCACTCCACCGGTGCTCGACATGGCGTCGATACTGGCCGACCGGAGCACCCGGGTGGTGGTGTGTTGCGGCGCGGGCGGTGTGGGCAAGACGACCACCGCCGCAGCCATGGCACTGCGCGCCGCGGAGTACGGGCGCACCGTGGTGGTGCTGACCATCGATCCGGCCCGCCGGCTCGCGCAGGCGTTGGGGATCAGCGACCTCGGCAATGCGCCTCAGCGCGTTTCGTTGGACCCCGAGGTGCGGGGCGAGTTGTACGCCATGATGCTCGACATGCGCCGGACCTTCGACGAGATGGTGGTCGAAAACGCCGACCCAGAACGCGCACAGGGGATCTTGCAGAACCACTTCTACCAGACGGTGGCGACTTCGCTGTCGGGCACGCAGGAGTACATGGCGATGGAGAAGCTGGGCCAGTTGCTGGCTCAGGACAAGTGGGATCTGGTCGTGGTGGATACCCCGCCCTCGCGCAACGCGCTGGACTTCCTCGATGCACCCAAGCGGCTGGGCAGCTTCATGGACAGCCGCCTGTGGCGGTTGCTGCTGGCACCCGGCCGCGGGATGGGACGGCTCGTCACCGGCGCGGTCGGCCTGGCGATGAAGGCCATGTCGACGATCCTGGGCTCACAAATGCTCTCCGACGCTTCGGTGTTGATCCAGTCGATGGATTCGACGTTCGGCGGATTCCGCGCGAAGGCCGAGCGAACCTATGAACTGCTCAAGCGGCAGGGTACCCAGTTCGTCGTCGTTTCCGCGGCCGAGCCTGATGCGCTACGGGAGGCGTCATTCTTCGTCGACCGCCTATCTCAGGACGACATGCCGCTGGCCGGGCTGATCCTCAATCGCACCCATCCGACGCTGAGCTCGTTGACAATCGAGCGGGCCGTCGACGGTGCCGAGGACTTGGCACGGCCCGACAGCACCTCGTTGACGGCTGCTGTGCTGCGGGTGCACGCGGAACGGGCTCAGACGGCCAAGCGCGAGATCAGGTTGTTGTCGCGATTCACCGGCGCAAACCCGCAGGTGCCGATCGTCGGCGTACCGTCATTGCCCTTCGACGTTTCTGATCTGGAAGCGCTGCGGGCCATCGCCGACCAAATCACGCGGGAAGCCGCCCGAACGGCCTGACCTCAGGCGGGCCGAAATGCCCGATCGCCCCGGGCACATTGTTCAGAGGTTCTGACAGCACAACGTTCAGTGCACTGGGCGCCTGAGCTGAGTTGTGCCTGGGTTCAACCGGCGGTGCGGTGCTTACGCTGGGCCGCGAAGAATTCCGCCCAGGACACGACCTCGGGATGCTGCTTGAGTAGCGCGCGGCGCTGGCGTTCCGTCATTCCACCCCAGACGCCGAATTCGACACGGTTGTCCAATGCATCGGCCCCGCATTCAGCGATCACGGGGCAGTGCCGACAGATGACGGCCGCCTTGCGTTGAGCGGCGCCGCGGACAAAGAGCTCATCGGGATCGGAGCCGCGGCATCGAGCCTTCGACACCCAGGCGATGCGGGCCTCGGCCTCGCCACCGAGGATCGGACTGTTGCAGGGGTGGCATACCCGCACTGCAAGGCATAGGCCCAGAACCTGACATCGGCGCTCCCCTACTCGCTCAGACCGTCCCAGGACGGGCACCAAATTCGGGTGTAGGCCGCTGCTGCGATCTACGCCACACTGCTCACGTGATTGTTACCTGTGTCGCACTGCCTGTTTAAGTTAGGTGGTCAGGTAGCCTTTGCGCAACACTTCCGTTACCACTTTTTTGGGACGTGCGTGCCGTCCGCACTAATGTTCGGACAAATGAACTGGGACGGTCGTCCTGCCCGGGGCCGCGACACCGACACCGTCTGGCACCCCTGCCGCCACCCGAAAGTTTGCCGAGTGGCCGGAGCATGGACACGCTGGGATCGGTCGTTACGCTATACGCATGTCGGACCGCCCCCCGGTCGCAGTCACTGTAATCAAACTGGCCTGGTGCTGCCTGCTCGCCGCAGTCCTCGTCGCGGCGTTGCTGTTCCCCGCCGTCGGCGGCATCGGCCTGATGTCCAACCGCGCCTCCAACGTCGTCGCCAACGGATCAGCCCAATTGGTGGAAGGCGACGTGCCCGCCGTGTCGACGATGGTCGACGCCAAGGGCAACGTCATCGCATGGCTGTACTCACAACGCCGATTCGAAGTGCCGAGCGACAAGATCGCGGACACGATGAAGCTGGCAATCGTCTCGATCGAAGACAAGCGCTTTGCGGAGCACAACGGCGTGGACTGGAAGGGCACGCTGACCGGGCTCGCGGGCTATGCCTCAGGCGATGCCGGAACCCGAGGCGGCTCGACGATCGAGCAACAGTACGTCAAGAACTACCAGTTGCTGGTCGTCGCCCAGACCGACGCCGAAAAGCGCGCGGCGGTCGAGATCACGCCGGCGCGCAAGCTGCGCGAGATCCGCATGGCTCTCACGCTCGACAGGACGTTCACCAAGCCGGAGATCCTCACCCGCTATCTGAACCTGGTCTCGTTCGGCAACGGCGCTTACGGAATCCAGGCCGCGGCACAAACGTACTTCGGTATCGACGCCTCGCAGCTCAATTGGGAGCAGTCCGCTCTGCTGGCCGGCCTGGTCCAGTCGACCAGCATGCTGGACCCGTACACCAACCCCGAAGGCGCCCTGGCCCGCCGCAACGTGGTGCTGGACACCATGATCGAGAACATCCCGGAGCATGCCGACGAATTGCTGGCGGCCAAAGAACAACCTCTGGGCACCTTGCCACAGCCCAACGAGTTGCCCCGGGGATGCATCGCGGCGGGCGATCGGGCTTTCCTCTGCGACTACGTCCAGGAGTACCTGGCCCGATCGGGAATCAGCAAGGACAAGATCGCCAGGGACGGATATCTGATCCGCACCACGTTGGACCCCGACGTTCAGCGGTCGGTCAAGGACGCGATCGACAGCTTCGCGCCCCCTGATATCAATGGCATCGCCAGCGTGATGAGCGTGATCAGGCCGGGCCGGGAGACACATCCGGTGCTCGCGATGGCAAGCAATCGCACCTACGGCCTCAACAGCGATCTTGGCGAGACGATGCAGCCGCAGCCGTTCTCTCTGGTCGGCGACGGCGCGGGTTCGATATTCAAGTTGTTCACGACGGCCGCGGCCCTGGAGATGGGGCTGGGAATCAACGCCCAACTCGATGTGCCCGGCCGGTTCGAGGCCAAAGGTCTGGGCACTGGCGGCGCGAAGGGATGCCCCAGGGAGACCTGGTGCGTGCAGAACGTCGCCCCTTACCGGTCGCCGTTGAGCGTCACCGACGCGTTGGCCACATCACCGAACACCGCGTTTGCCAAGTTGATCTCACAGATCGGGGTCGGGCGCGCTGTCGACATGGCCGTCAAGCTCGGGCTGCGGTCGTACGCGGATCCCGGCACCGCCCGTTCCTACGATCCCGACAGCGACGAGAGCCTCGCCGACTTCGTCAAGCGGCAGAACCTGGGGTCCTTCACGCTGGGACCGATCCAGGTCAACGCCCTGGAACTCGCCAACGTCGCCGCGACGCTGGCGTCCGGCGGCGTCTGGTGCCCGCCCAACCCGATCGACAAGGTATTCGATCGGCACGGCAAGGAGGTCGCGGTCACCACCCAGACGTGCGAACAAGTGGTGCCCGCAGGGTTGGCGAACACTCTTGCCAACGCGATGAGCAAGGACGACCAGGCCAACGGAACCGCGGCGGGCGCTGCGGGATCGGTCGCCTGGGATCTCCCGATGTCGGGCAAGACGGGGACAACGGAGGCGCACCGGTCGTCGGGGTTCGTCGGGTTCACCAACACCATCGCGGCGGCCAATTACATATACGACGATTCCACCGATCCCGGCGAACTGTGTTCGTTCCCCTTGCGGCAATGTGGCGACGGAAATCTGTACGGCGGTAACGAGCCATCCCGCACCTGGTACACCGCGATAAAGCCGATCGCAAATAATTGGGGTGAGGTCCGCCTGCCGCCGACCGATCCTCGGTACGTCGACGGGGGCCCGAATTCGAAGGTGCCTATGGTTTCCGGATTGACCCAGGACCAGGCCCGGCAGCGGCTCAAGGATGTCGGTTTCCAAGTTGCCGAGAACACCAACTCGGTCAACAGCAGTTCTTCCTACGGGACGGTGGTCGGTACGTCTCCCAGCGGACAGACCATCCCCGGCGTGATCGTCACGATCCTGATCAGCAACGGTGTGGCACCGCCGCCGCCACCGCCACCGCCTCCGATCGGCCGTGAGGGCGGCCCCGTACCGCCGCCGCCGCTGGGCGGGCCTCCTCCGCAGGTCGGCCAGACAGTCGTCGAGATCCCGGGCCTACCGCCGATCACTGTGCCGGTGCTGGCCCCTCCGCCGTGACAAATGAGTTGCCTGACAGCTTGACGCAGTAGCTGACAGCTTGGCGCAGTAGGCTGCCTTCATGGCTGTAGCACCCGCCCTCGGACGTTCCACCGCAGTCGCCGTCGGGACGGCATTCGCCGGTCTCGGGTATGCGTCGATCGTCGAACGCAACGCATTCGTGGTTCGTGAGTTCACGATGCCGGTGCTGAGTCCCGGGTCGTCACCATTGCGGGTGCTCCATCTGTCCGACATCCACATGAGGCCCACCCAGCGTTACAAGCAGGCTTGGCTGCGCGAGCTTGCCCGCTGGGAGCCAGATTTCGTCGTCAACACCGGTGACAACCTGTCGCATCCCAAGGCGGTGCCCGCGGTCGTGCAGGCGTTGGGAGATCTGCTGGCGGTCCCGGGCGTTTTCGTTTTCGGCAGCAACGACTACTTCGCCCCAGCGCCGAAAAACCCAGCCAATTACCTGGTGAGGCGGGGCAAGCGGTCCCATGGTGAACCGCTGCCGTGGCAGGATCTGCGCGCAGCGTTCACAGAGCGGGGCTGGCTCGATGTCACGCACGCCCGGCGCGAGATCGAGGTGGCCGGCCTGACGATCGCGGCTGCCGGCGTCGACGACCCACACATCGAGCGCGATCGTTACGACACCATCGCCGGCAAGGCCAACCCGGCGGCGAATCTGCGATTGGGGTTGACCCATGCCCCATACACCCGCGTGCTTGATCGATTCGCCGCCGACGGCTACCAACTGGTGTTGGCCGGGCACACTCACGGGGGCCAGCTGTGCCTACCGGTTCTCGGTGCGCTGGTCACCAACTGTGATCTGGACCGGGCGCGGGCCAAAGGGGCGTCGCTATGGGCCGATCAGATGGCCTTGCATGTCTCGGCAGGCATCGGGACATCGCCGTACGCGCCGTTCCGCTTCTGCTGCCGCCCGGAAGCCGCACTGCTCACGTTGATCGCCTCGCCGACGGGCGGAGAGGACTCGTTCACTCCGTCTCGACCGGTCGAAGCCGAGCGCATCGGTCTGCTGACCCGGTGACCCTAGCTGTGCGACGAGTGGGTGATCAGCGAAGGGTCTGATCCCACCGCCGCTTCCGCCGAGTCGGCCGGATCCGAAACGTCCTGTCGCTGGCCGATGCCGTCGGACCGAACGGCATCGGCGGCTGCCTCCGAAGTCAGGAACAGCCACATTGCGGCCGCGACGAAGAACCCGGTGTAGAGAGCGGCCCCGAGCGTAGTCATAACTCCCTGCTTTCTCGAACGGCCTCATGGTGCCAGTCCTACAGAAGTCAACTTCACGGCCACGCCGGTCTGTTCCCCCGATGCGGCGTGAGGCTGTCATCGGCGCCCGGACAGGGAGTCCGCGACGGCTGGCCCAAGGCGGTGTGCATGTGGCTTCGGGCCGGGCCGGTGCGATACGCTGTCGTGGCTTCATGCGGGGTGTGGCGCAGCTTGGTAGCGTGCTTCGTTCGGGACGAAGAGGTCGTGGGTTCGAATCCCGCCACCCCGACTGGTTGGTCGAGATGACAGAACCGCCCCTGACCTGGATCGAAGGTCAGGGGCGGCGTTGCTTTTCTGCTTAATCACTGCGGTCTCCCGGTCCAACTAGGCAGCGGAGAGGCAGCATTCCGATAAATCGGGGTCACACATCGAGCAGATCCCGGATCGCGTCGTGGTCCTCGGTTCGCCGAACGTACAACCGCATTGTTGTGGCGATGTCTTCGTGGCCCCAGGACTCCCGACGTAGTGGGATCTTTTATTACATTTCCCACTGCACCAAAACGTGGTTCCGCATGATCGACGAATCGCGCGCGGCAGTGGTCCGTTCGGTGTTCCACGATTTCATCCACAAGCGGGCGTGATCACCGAACAACGTACGGCTAGCGTGCGGCGAGACATAAGCACCCGACGACATCGACACGCCACCTGACTGAGGAACTGTGTGGCTTCCTTCTTGGTGCGGAACGTCTTCGACCGTTGCGCCCCAGATGGCTCACGCCAGAACGCCTTCCATCCGCCAGAATCAGTCACTCTGACAAACCCCATGATCAGACCGGCTCAGCCTCGCAAGACTCCAGCCAAGCGTAGAAGGTCTTCCGCGGCACCATCCATCGCCGACCGACCCGCTTTGCTGGGATCACCCCCTCACGCACCTAGCGGTAGGCATTGCCGCGCGAAAGGTCGAGCAACACCGCAACCTCGTCTACGGTGTAGGTCGCACGACCCGCTATCATTCCCGCTCTCGATTCCATTGGTTTCCCTCTTTCGATTCCTACGCTGCCCGAACTACCGAGTTTGCTGTTCGCCTGGTGGTCGTGCTTGCGGCGACCAAGGCGCACTCGTATTCGCTTTCCATCGGGAATGTTGCGCGATTCTCTGCCATGAGCAGGTGTTCGCGGGCGGCAGCTGTCTGTCGCCGGATACTACTTCAGCCACATGAACCGCGTCGCATCGGTGCCAGACTTCTCGATCCCGACGGTTTGTCATATTCGATGCCCCGGCGATGTCGGACCGCAGGTGTAGGACGTTTCACGATGCGCTGCATCGTGTTTCGTAGGTTTGCGGGTGTTCATGTCATCCAGTCCGGGCGTATGGGTGGATCCCGTCCAGGCCCGCGGTCATCCGAGCCCACACCTGGCCGTAGCCGACCTCGGCGAACAGCGCCGCCGCCAGCAGCAGGTACACCACCACCCGCGACGGCAACGCCCGGACCCTGGCCTGCACCGTCCGGGTCGATTCCAGCACCGCATCGACCATCTCGAACGGGACGATCTGGGTCAACTCGCCGAGGTGACCGGGCGCGAACGGACCCGCAGCAACCACCACCGCGCCACGAATGACAGACTGAACAGACAGCGGAACTCCCAGGTGAAAGGTCGTCTTGCGAGGACACCTCTCGATACCGGGAGTTCCGCTGCCCTACCTCACCGACACGCCGCACACGTCACACTTGACCCAACAGTCACACCCTTAACTGAACGGCATTGGCACTAACACACCAGCGCCGTGGCGGCTACCGTCCGCTGGCGCTCCCGTCCGCCACCACGGCCCGAACGTTCTTACACCATTGACCAGCCGAAATAGGTGCTACCACACGACCTGTGAGAACTTTCTTTACTGCTATCAAGCCTTGGACGGCCACCAATTGAGATGGCCGAGCAAGGTAGCCAAAGCTGGCACGGTCACCGTTCGGACAACAAATGTGTCAATTAACAGGCCACATCCAATGATAAATCCCGTTTGAATGACTGTAGACGTGTTTCCGGCGAGCAGTCCGAACATACTGGGCGGCAAATATGAGACCAGCAGAGGTTATTACCGCACCAGTATGCATTACGGTGCGCGATACCCCCTCCTTCGTATCTTCCGCCGACTCCTCACGCAAACGCGAGATTATCAACATGTTGTAGTCCGCGCCGACGGCAACAAGGATAATAAATGCCAGACTTGGCACGACCCAATATATCTTCTCACCCAGCAATATTTGAAATACAAGTGCTCCCACGCCGAGCGCTGAACCGTAACTGAGGACTACCGACGCGAGAAGATATATCGGGGCAACCAAGGCTCGAAGCAGTATTATGAGAATGGACAAAACAATCAGCAATGTGAATACCACAGTCCATTTGAAATCGCGAATAAATATTTCGTGCAATTCCGCATTGGCTGCGGGTAAACCAATAATTGACACGGTTGCATTTTCCAACGTAGTGTGCGGGAGGGCTTGCCGCGCGACTGTGCTCATTAATTGATAGAGATCTACCGCCTCCTGGCTATAGGGATCAAGGCTAGTTTGAATTATGTAGCGCGCCATCTTGCCGTCTGGGGTGACAGTGTAGTCAGCCAGTCGCTTGAAGTCGTGATTATTAAAAACGCTCTGCGGTAAATAGAAGCCAGACATAGCAGGCGTATTCGCCTCTCGCCCCATGGTGCCGAGCACATCAGCGACAGTCTTCATCCCGGAGCCCAGTTCGCGCGTCTTGTCGACCAAAAGCTGCACACCATTTGATAACCGCGTCGCACCATCTGCCATCGCCTGCACACCGTCTTCGAGCCGCTTAAATTGGTCTGCAATCCCCGATAAGCCAGGGCCACCGTCGTCAAGAGCACCTTCGACACTGAGAAGATCCTGCTGCAGAGTCCCGACCATTCCACTGACGATGGATTTACCCGTGGCAGCGCGGAGCGTGTCCCGCAGATTTAGCAATTCACTCAGAAGTCCGTCATCCCGCAGACCGATGAGGGCATCAATCCCGGTAACGAGCGATGCGCAACGTGGGTCATTCACGCAGACGTCAGATGACTTCAGCAGATCTTTCACCGCTGCCTGATCAAGCATCGCGTTGATCTTCGGAATTTCGTTATCGAGCGACAATCCCACGTTATCTACTTGCGCCAGAAGCAAGGTCAGCCGCCCATGGTCCTGGATTAGGGTTTGAAGTCGGCCAAGCTGCTTGCGAACCCCATCATATTTCCCCAAGCCATTTTGCAACGTGGTCAATTCGGGCCTCGCGCCGGCAAGTCCGGTATGGAGTTCGCCGAGGCCGTCAGCGAGCCGCCTAGCGCCGGCCGTCAACTTGTCTAGTTGAGTGCTACCCGATTCAAACTGCGCATCGGCATCGTCCAGCTTGTCCCCGATGATGTCATTTTCGACCTGCTAGCGTCGCCTGGTCCAATTTCTTCCCGTTAGGCCGGGTGATGCCCGTTACGTTCGAGACGCCAGGGAGCTGAGACACCCGTTGCGCCATCTCCTCCATATCAGCAAGCGACTCAGGATTACGAAGATCATTCGTCGATTCGATTACCAACGCCTGCGCAAATACGAAATCTTTAGGAAAATGGCTATCTAACAGTTGATAACCGTGGTTGCTTTCAGTCGTGCCGTGCACAACTCGTCGATCATCGAAGCTGAACTTTATCGATGTCGCACTGAATGCCAAAGCCGAAAGAACGACGATGCTCACGGATAATAACGCGATTGGACGGGTCGTCACAAGCCGCCGATTCGGGCCCAGTAGCGTGTAGCAGATTCACGCCTTGGCTGAAGCCGAATCGGGCTGCAAACACAAGCAAGGGGGGCAATAGTGTCAATGCTGCAATTAGGCCTACGGATACCGCCACGGCGGACGCGGGGCCAGCCGAGCTGATGGCTTTTAGCCTTCCAAAGCCCATTGCCGCGCAAGCGATTGCGACCGTTGCCGCCGAGGCCAAAGTGACTCGCCC
>CAWJYB010000042.1:0-119214 GCA_963846905.1 uncultured Actinomycetota bacterium | reverse complement strand
TGGATGGTTGCGGGTGGTGTCGGTGCCCGCCATCAGCAGTCCGCCGGCCATCATCAGCAGTTCGTCGTGGGCCAGCCTGTCGCCGTCCTCTTCGGCGCGGATCAACTCCGAGATCAAGTCGTCGGTCATGGAGGTGCGGCGGTCCGCCACCATGTCATCGACGTAGGCGTCGAGTTCGTCCCACGCCCGCATGATGTCGTCCTGGTCATCGGCGACGGTCGGGCCGAACGCCTTGAAGAAGTCGTCGGCCCAGGCGGAGAAGCGCTGCCAATCCCGGGCGGGCGCACCCAGCAGCGCACAGATGATCGGTACCGGGTAGGGCCGGGCGATGTCGGTGACCACGTCGCAGTGGCCGACGGTCAGGCAGTTGCGCAACAGTTCGCTCATCACCTGCACGCACGTCGTGCTCAGCCTGGCAGCCGACCTGGGTGTGAATGCCTTGCTGATGAGCCGCCGCTGCCGGTGATGCTCGGCTCCGTCGAGACTGATCAGTGTCTTGGCGAGCTTGTCCCACAGTGGGCCGGAGGTGATGCCGCGGGTTTCGAGGTTGACGCCCTTCGGCATCGCGAAGCGGTCGTCGCGAAGGACGGATCGAACCAGTTCGTAGGTGAGCACTTCCGGTCCGTACGGGCCCATCGCCACCGGGGATGCCGCACGCACCTCGGCGATGACGCGATGGGCTTCGGCGGGATCGGTCAGGTGGTCATAGGCCAGATAGGGCAGTTGCGGGTTGGCAGTCATGATTCCCCCCTCAGGTGACTGTGGTGAGTATCACACACTTAATTGTTCGCCGGTTGGCGAACCCCGCCTATGGAATTTGGTAAGCGCCAGCACGTGCAACCCGGGGTGGGCGCGCACCGTACTCGATGATCACAACTTCTTTTGCGATCTTAAGAGTGACCCACGTCACTTCCTGGTTCAGTATTGCTGAACGCCAGGGTTGCAGGCCCGGAGAGGAGTCAGGCGTGTCAGTAATCAAACGAACCGCGGTCGGTGTGATCGTCGCCGTCGTCGCTGTCGTCATACTGGCCGGCTGCGGGGTAACCCGCGGCGGCGACGCGGCCGGTCTGCACCGGCTGCGGATGATGGTGCCCAACAGCCCGGGCGGCGGCTACGACCTCACCGCGCGTACCGCCGTCAAGATCATGGAAGACGAGAAGATCACCGGGCGCGTCGAGGTGTTCAACGTCATCGGGGCTGGCGGAACCGTCGCCATGGCCCGGCTGATGAACGAGCGCGGCAACGGCGACCTGATGATGATGATGGGCCTGGGTGTGGTGGGGGCGACCTTCACCAACGGATCCAAGGCGCGGGCTTCGCAGGCGACCGCGCTCGCGCGAATGGTCCAGGAGCAGGAAGGCATTCTCGTCCCGGCGAATTCGCCGTTTGCGACCGTCGGCGACTTCGTCGCCGCCTGGAAGGCCGACCCGGCCAAGGTGACCATCGGCGGCGGTTCCAGCCCTGGTGGGCCCGACCACCTGTTTCCGATGGAAACCGCGCGTGCGGTCGGGGTGCAGCCCAACAAGGTCAACTACGTGTCCTACGACGGCGGCGGGGACCTGCTGACCGCATTGCTCGGCAAGAAGATCACCGCCGGCACGTCGGGGCTGGGGGAGTACGTCGACCAGATCGAGGCCGGGCAGGTGCGGGTGCTGGCCGTGTCGGGCAGCGAGCGGGTCGAGGGTGTCGACGCCCCGACGCTCACCGAGGCCGGCATCGACCTCACCTTCACCAACTGGCGCGGAATACTCGCCCCGCCCGGCATCTCCGACCAGGACCGTCACGCGATGGTGACTGTTCTGGAGAAGCTCCATGCCACCCAGGCCTGGAAGGACGCGCTGGTCAAGAACGGCTGGACGGATGCCTTCCTGACCGGACCGGCATTCGAGGACTTCCTGAAAGAACAAGACGCCCGCGTCGAGTCGACGC
This sequence comes from uncultured Actinomycetota bacterium, assembly GCA_963846905.1. Taxonomy (GTDB): domain Bacteria; phylum Actinomycetota; class Actinomycetes; order Mycobacteriales; family Mycobacteriaceae; genus Mycobacterium. Next base: position 117,285 of record CAWJYB010000042.1, on the reverse strand, counting down.
TGACCGAACTGGGGCTGACATGAGTGACATAAGTGCGCATCAGGACACCGCGCGGGACCGTGACGGGCGCGACGTCGCCCAGTACATCGTCTGTGCGGTGATGGTGCTCGTCGGCGGCTTCCTCGTCTACGACGCGCTGTCATTGCCGGGCGGCTACGCCAAGGTGGATCCGGTTGGGCCGCGGCTGTTTCCGATCGTCATCGGGGCCGGTCTGCTGGCGATGGCGGTGGTGCTGGCCGTCGCCATTCCGCGCGGTTCCAAGGGCGAGCCCGACGGAGGCGAGGACATCGACCTCGACGAGCCGAGCGACTGGCGGACGGTGATCCTGCTGGTGGCGTTGTTCCTGGCGGTCATCGCCGGGGTGATGCCGCTGGGCTGGGCGATCATGGGAGCGGTGTTGTTCGCCGGTGCCGCAACGATTCTGGGCAGCCGGCGATATCTGCTCAACATCCTGATCGGAGCCGTGCTGTCGGTGGGCAGCTTCTATGCGTTCTATTCCGGGCTCGGGATCCCGCTGCCCGCAGGCATTTTGGACGGGATTCTGTAAATGGAGAACCTCGACTGGCTGTTGCAGGGGTTCGCCGAAGCGGCAACCCCGATGAACCTGCTCTACGCGGTGATCGGGGTGCTGCTGGGTACCGCGGTCGGTGTGCTGCCGGGCATCGGCCCGGCGATGACGGTGGCACTGCTGCTGCCCGTCACCTACAACGTCAGCCCCAGTGCGGCATTCATCATGTTCGCCGGTATCTTCTACGGCGGCATGTACGGCGGATCCACCACCTCGATCCTGCTGAACACGCCCGGTGAGTCGTCGTCGGTGATCACCGCGATAGAAGGCAACAAGATGGCCAAGTCGGGCCGCGCTGCCCAGGCGTTGGCGACCGCCGCGATCGGGTCGTTCGTCGCCGGCGCGATCGGCACGATGCTGCTGGCGGCGTTCGCGCCGGCGGTGTCGCGGTTCGCGGTGATGTTGGGCGCCCCGTCCTACCTGGCGATCATGTTGTTCGCTTTGGTGGCGGTGACCGCGGTACTGGGTTCGTCGAAGATGCGCGGGCTGATCTCACTGCTGTTCGGGCTGGCGATCGGGATCGTCGGCATCGACTCGCTGACCGGGCAGCCGCGCGCCACTTTCGGCATTCCGCTGCTGGCCGACGGCATCGACATCGTGGTGATCGCGGTGGCGATCTTCGCCGTCGGCGAAGCGCTGTGGGTGGCCGCGCACCTGCGGCGCCGCCCCGCCGAGGTGATCCCGGTGGGCCGGCCGTGGATGGACAAGCAGGACTGGAAGCGGTCCTGGAAACCCTGGCTGCGCGGCACCGCCTACGGGTTCCCGTTCGGGGCGCTGCCCGCCGGCGGCGCGGAGCTGCCGACGTTCCTGTCCTATGTGACCGAGCGCAAGCTGTCCAAGCATCCCGAGGAGTTCGGCAAGGGCGCCATCGAAGGCGTGGCCGGGCCGGAGGCCGCCAACAACGCCTCGGCCGCGGGCACCCTGGTACCGATGCTGTCGCTGGGTCTGCCCACCAACGCCACCGCCGCGGTGATGCTGACCGCGTTCGTGTCCTACGGCATCCAGCCCGGCCCCACCCTGTTCGACAAGGAACCGCTGCTCATCTGGACGCTGATCGCCAGCCTGTTCATCGGCAACCTGATGCTGCTGGTGCTCAACCTGCCGCTGGCACCCTTGTGGGCCAAGCTGCTGCGCACCCCGCGGCCCTACCTTTATGCCGGCATCCTGTTCTTCGCCACCCTCGGCGCGCTGGCCGTCAACATCCAGCCCCTGGACCTGGTCCTGCTTCTGGTGTTCGGCCTGCTCGGCCTGATGATGCGCCGCTTCGGGTTACCGGTACTGCCGTTGATCATCGGGGTCATCCTCGGGCCACGCATCGAGCGGCAACTGCGCCAGAGCCTGCAGCTCGGCGGTGGCGACTGGAGCAGCCTGTTGCACGAGCCCGTCGCGATCGTCGTCTACGTCTGCATGGCGCTGCTGATCTCGTTTCCCTTGGTGCTGCGACTGTTCCACCGTGACGAACCCGACATTATCCACGCCACCGCAGACGATTTCGAGCCGCTCGACCGCCAAGGCCAGGTCACGGCCGCGGCGTCGGCCTCGGCCTCGACCTCGGCCTCAGTCGCCGACACCGACCCCACTCCCGGAGAGGACGGCGGCCGATGATCGTGGTCGGATACACCGCGGATGGGTTCGGCAGGGCGGCGCTGACGCACGGCGTCGCCGAGGCCAAACTGCGCCAAACGGCACTCCTGGTCGCCCAGCTTCATTGCAATCCGCTGGCCGCGCGCAAACCGAAATGGACCGTCGCGAACCCGCTGCTCAGTGAGATGTAGCGGGCATCGACGAAGCCCGCTTCCAGCATCGTCTTACTCAGCGTGCACCGCGACATCCAGGTGCGAATCGAATCGGAGGTGTAATGATGAGCGTCGCGATGCCAGGCCACGGCCCAGCCCAGCGCCGGCATCAGGACGAAGTAGAGCAGGTCGTGAACGGCTTTCAGCATCTTCGAGTTCGGGGTGCTGAAGTCGAGCACCATCAACCGGCCGCCCGGGCGCAGGACCCGCCGGAACTCGCGCAGCGCCTGGCCGCGGTCGGCAACGTTACGCAGCCCGAAGCTGATCGTGACTACGTCGAACGACGCATCTGGGAACTGCAGGTCCATCGCGTCGCCCTCCTGGAAGTCGATGGCCCCGCGCTGCCGCCGCCGGGCGACCTGAAGCATCGCCTCGCAGGAGTCGACGGCCACGACCTGGCCTTCCGGCCCGACCGCCGCCGCCTCCTGGAATGCCAGATCGCCCGTCCCGGTCGCAACGTCCAGCACTCGCTCGCCGGACTGGAGGGCGCAAAGCTCCATGGCCTGCCGCTTCCATACGCGATGAAGCCCCAACGTCCACACATCGGTCATCACGTTGTAGCGTGTCGCCAGCGCCGAAAACAACTCCTCGACGTAGCGGCTCTTGGCATCGTCCGACTCGTTCCATGGCCGTGAGATCATCGTTGAACCTCCGCACATACCACCGGGTACGACAGTGCGGGGAATCTACCATCCGCGCCTTCATGGCGCTGATGGCGATCGCCCCGCACCAGGGCCGCCCGCACACGCCGCGAGATCAGGCGTGGATCGAGACCTTCTTCGGTCACATCAAGGGTGAGTGGCCGCACCTGCCGACCATCACCGACCCGACCCTCCTGGAAGCCGAATTAGTGAGAGTACGAACGGAATACAATTCGGTTCGTTTGCACGAGGCGATCCCTCCGACGACGAACACGAGGGCCGCGGAGACGCCATCTGGCAAGCCCGCCGCGACGGTCTCGACCGCGCTCGGCGAACTGATGATCACCACAGCCAACCAAGCCAAGGTTTGATCGCAAGCTAAGCGATCGGTTGAACCTTTCGGCTCAGATCTTCGTATCCAAAGGGTGGGATCGATGAGCGTCATCGCAGGTGTATTTGGTGCGTTGCCGCCGTATCGCTACTCCCAGCGAGAACTCACCGACTTTTTCGTCAGCATTCCGGATTTCGAGGGCTACGAAGACATCGTTCGTCAACTGCACGCCGGCGCCAAGGTCAACAGCCGCCACCTGGTGATGCCCCTGGAGCGGTATCCAGCGCTCACCGACTTTGGCATGGCAAACGGGATCTTCATCGAAAAGGCTGTTGACCTCGGCTGTGAGGCGCTCAGCGGCGCGTTGGACGAGGCATGCCTGCGACCTCAAGACCTGGACGTGCTAATTACGACGACGGTGACCGGGCTCGCGGTCCCGTCGGTGGATGCCCGGATCGTCGGGCGGCTCGGGCTGCGTGACGATGTACGGCGGCTGCCGCTGTTCGGGCTGGGCTGCGTGGCCGGCGCGGCCGGCGTGGCCCGGCTGCACGACTACCTGCGCGGCATGCCCGACGGCGTCGCGGCATTGATCTCCGTGGAGCTTTGCTCACTGACCTATCCGGGATACAAGCCAACCCTGGCCGGTCTGGTCGGCAGTGCCCTATTTGCTGACGGAGCTGCGGCCGTGGTGGCCGTCGGCGAGCGTCGCGCCGAACAGGTCGGCGCCGGCGGCCCGGATATCCTCGATTCGCGCAGCCATCTCTACCCTGACTCGCTGCGCACCATGGGGTACGACGTGGGCGCAGCAGGGTTCGAACTTGTGCTGTCGAAGGATCTCGCCACCGTCGTGGAGCAGTACATCGGCGAGGACGTCACCGGGTTTCTGGCCGCGCACGGCCTCGCCACCACCGATATCGGCGCCTGGGTGAGCCACCCCGGTGGTCCCAAGATCATCAACGCGATCAACGCGGCGCTGGACCTTCCGTCGGAAGCCCTGGAACTGACCTGGCGTTCGCTCGGCGAGATAGGCAATCTCTCGTCGGCGTCGGTGCTGCATGTGCTGCGCGACACCATCGCCAAACCACCGCCTGGCGGAAGTGCGGGTTTGATGATCGCGATGGGTCCCGGCTTCTGCTCCGAACTCGTGTTGCTGCGCTGGCACTGATTGCGCGCCTGTGGACGCTTTCTCGTCTCGACTCGTCGACGTCGCCGTACGGAAGTGACGCCGATGCAGCGACGAGAGTTTGTCGAAGAGTTTGCGGCGGCGCGATCCGTGGTCGGCTGGGCGAATGACCTCGGACATGCCGAGGCGGTCTACGCACTGTCGAGTTCGGGCCGCTCGGGCTCAGATGCCTTACATTCAAACGTGATTGCGCGGCCCACGCCGTTGAGCAGCACGAAAGGCCGGGTCCGATGAACAGCACTCACGAAAAGCTCGTCATGGCCCTGCGCAAATCTCTCAAGGAAAACGAGCGGCTGAAGCGAGAGAACCGCGAGTACTTGGCCGCAGCGACTGGGCCGGTGGCGGTGGTGGGGATGGCTTGCCGGTATCCGGGTGGGGCGGATTCCCCGGAGGCCCTGTGGGAGATGGTGGTCGAAGGTCGCGACGTGGTGTCGGATTTCCCGGCCGACCGCGGCTGGAATCTCGGCGGCCTGTTCGATTCGGATCCTGACGCGGTGGGGAAGTCCTATACCCGGTGCGGCGGATTCCTGGCAGACGTGGCCGGTTTCGACGCGGCGTTTTTCGGAATCGCGCCGAGCGAGGCGCTGGCGATGGATCCGCAGCAGCGGCTGATGTTGGAGGTGTCGTGGGAAGCCTTGGAGCGGGCTGGAATTGACCCGTTGGGGTTGCGTGGTTCGGCGACGGGCGTGTTCGCCGGGATTTTCCATGGTTCGTACGGAGGCCAAGGGCGGGTGCCCGGAGACCTGGAGAGGTACGGACTACGCGGTTCGACGTTGAGTGTGGCGTCCGGGCGGGTGGCGTATTCGCTAGGCTTGCAGGGCCCGGCGGTCTCGGTCGATACGGCGTGTTCGTCGTCGTTGGTGGCGTTGCATTTGGCGGAACAATCGTTGCGCTCGGGTGAGTGCGATTTGGCGCTGGTCGCTGGTGTGACGGTAATGGCCACCCCGGCAATGTTTGTGGAGTTCAGTCGGCAGCGGGCGCTGTCTGCTGATGGTCGGTGCAAGGCGTATGCCGGAGCCGCCGACGGAACGGGTTTTTCCGAGGGCGTCGGAGCGTTGGTGTTGGAGCGGTTGGCCGATGCGCAGCGGTCGGGCCATCCGGTGCTGGCGGTGATTCGCGGCTCTGCGGTCAATCAGGATGGCGCCTCCAATGGGCTGTCGGCTCCCAATGGGCAGGCGCAGCAGCGGGTGATCCGGACGGCGCTGGCCAATGCACGGTTGGGCGCGGCTGATGTGGACCTGGTCGAGGGGCATGGGACGGGGACCGCACTGGGTGATCCGATTGAGGCGCAAGCGATTTTAGCGACATACGGGCAGGACCGGCCGGCGGATCGGCCGCTGTGGCTGGGGTCCATCAAATCGAACATGGGGCACACCTCGGCGGCCGCGGGGGTGGCCGGTGTGATCAAGATGGTGCAGGCGATTCAGCATGGCGTGCTGCCGCAGACCTTGCATGTGGATGTGCCGACGCCGCATGTGGATTGGTCGGCCGGGGCGGTTTCGTTGTTGACGCAGTCACGACCGTGGTTTGCAGATGGTCCGCGTCGGGCGGGGGTGTCATCCTTCGGAATCAGCGGAACAAACGCACATGTGATCTTGGAGCAAGCTCCGGCGCAGGCGCCGGTGCTGGAAGATGTTGGCACTTACGGCGATAGCGACATGCCGGTGGTTCAGTGGGTGTTATCCGCCCGTTCAGCAGAGGCATTGGCCGGTCAGGCGCAGCGGTTGTTGGCCCACGTCGGTGCTAAACGGGATCTGGGCGCGACGGATGTGGGGTGGTCGTTGATGTCGACGCGCTCGACGTTTGAGCATCGGGCGGTGGTGGTCGGCGCCGACCGCGAGCACCTGATGGCGGGATTGGCGGGGTTGGCTGCCGGCGAGCCGGGTGTGAATGTCGTGGTGGGGCATGCCGAGGCGGCGGGCAAGGCGGTGTTTGTTTTTCCCGGCCAAGGCTCGCAATGGGTCGGTATGGGAGCCCAGTTGCTCGACACCTCGGAAGTCTTCGCCGACCACATGCATCGGTGCGACAAGGCGCTCGGTGAGCACGTGGAGTGGTCGTTGATCGATGTCATCCGCGGAGTGGCCGCTGCCCCGGGGCTGGATCGAGTCGATGTGGTGCAGCCGGCGCTGTGGGCGGTGATGGTGTCGCTGGCCGAATTATGGCGTTCGATGGGTGTCATCCCCGACGCGGTGATCGGCCATTCGCAGGGCGAGATCGCCGCGGGGTATGTGGCGGGCGCGTTGTCGCTCGAAGATGCCGCCCGGGTCGTGGCGCTGCGAAGCCGGCTGCTGGTGCAGTTGTCGGGCGCCGGCGGCATGGTCTCCCTGGCATGTGGCCTGCGACGAGCGCACGAGTTGACGGCGCATTGGGGTGATCGACTGAACGTCGCTGCGGTGAACAGTGTTTCAGCGGTGGTCGTCTCCGGCGAGGTAGGTGCCCTGGACGAACTGGCACTTCGTTGCCAGGCCGACGACGTGCGTGCCCGCAGGATCGATGTCGACTATGCCTCGCACTCTGCACAGGTCGAGGCAATCCACGAGCCTCTTGTCGAGGCGCTGGCGGGCATCGAGCCCCATTCATCCTCGGTGGCCTTTTTCTCCACGGTCACCGGTGATCTCATGGAGACCGCCGATTTGAACGCCGAGTACTGGTATCAGAGCATCCGGAAGACGGTGCAGTTCGAACACGCGGTCCGCAGCGCGCGCGCCAGTGGGTATCAGGTGTTCATCGAATCCAGCCCGCATCCGGTCTTGGCCACCGCTATCGAGGAGACCTGGGCAACAGTGGCGGATCGGGATGCTGTTGCGGCCACTGTCATTCCGTCGCTGGGCCGTAACGACGGTGGGCTAGACCGGTTTTTGTTGTCCGTGGGTCAGGCCCATGTCGCGGGTGTGGCAGTGAACTGGCGGGCCGCGTTTCTCAGCGGGTCCCAGGTCGCGTTGCCGACATACGCCTTTCAGCGGCGGCGCTTTTGGCTGCCGACGCTCGGCCTCGGAAGCGGTGATCTGGGCGGTCTGGGGTTCGTGCAGGCCGGTCATCCGTTGTTGGGTGCGGTGGTTGAGCGGCCTGATGTGGGTGGTGTGGTGTTGACGGGTCGGCTGTCGGTGGGTACTGATCGGTGGTTGGCTGATCATGTGGTGGCTGGGGTGGTGTTGTTTCCGGGGGCGGGGTTTGTGGAGTTGGTGTTGCGGGCCGGTGACGAGGTCGGTTGTTCGGTGGTGGAGGAGTTGACGTTGTTGGCTCCGTTGGTTTTGCGGTCGGGTGGTGGGGTTCGGGTGCAGGTCGTTGTCGGTGGTGCGGCTGAGTCGGGTGCTCGGGGTGTGTGGGTGTATTCGGCTGATGCTCAACTTGATTCGGGATGGGATCTTCATGCCGAGGGTGTGTTGAGCGCGGGATCACTTGTGAGCTGCGCGGATCTGTCGGTTTGGCCGCCGGTGGGGGCGCAGGCGGTGGATGTGACCGGTGCGTATGAGCGGCTGGCTGAGCGGGGTTATGAGTACGGCCCGGCGTTTCAGGGTTTGCAGGCGATGTGGCAGCTCGGTGATGAGGTGTTCGCCGAGGTCGCTGTCCCGCAGGGCGGCGCTGCGACGGTGGGTGCGTTCGGGATTCATCCGGTGCTGGTGGATGCGGCGTTGCATGCGATGGGGGTGGCCGGCGGGCGGTCTCAGGCGGTGTTGCCGTTCTCGTGGCGGGGAGTGTGTCTGCATGCCGCGGGTGCGTCGTGGGCACGGGTGCGGATAGCGCCGGTGGGAGTGGCGGCGGTGTCGGTGGATTTGGCGGATGGGGCGGGTTTGCCGGTTTTGTCGGTGCGGGAGTTGGTTGTTCGCCCTGTTTCGACGGCGCGGTTGTCTGCGGCGGCGGCTCGTGGTGGTGGACGGTTGTTGGAGGTGGGCTGGTCGCCGGTGCCGTTGGGCGGCGGGCGTGTTGGTGATGGTGTGGTGGTGTGGGAGCCGGGTTCTGGCGTTGACGGGGTGGTGAGTTCGGTGTATGCGGCCACCCATGAGGTGTTGGGGGTGTTGCAGTCGTGGCTGGCCGGTGATGGGTCTGGGGTGCTGGTGGTGCTGACTCATGGGGCGGTGGGTTGGGCTGGTGAGCAGGTCACGGATCTGGCGGGTGCGGCGGTGTGGGGGTTGGTGCGTTCGGCGCAGGCCGAGTATTCGGGTCGGGTGGTGTTGGTCGATTCGGACGGGTCGCTGGACGTTGGGGAGGTAATTGGTAGTGGTGAAACACAATTGGTGGTGCGTTCCGGCGTGGCGTATGCAGCTCGGCTGACCCCGAGCGTGGCGGCGGTGGAATTGCCGGCCGGGGGTTGGCGGATGGGCGCCGGTGGTGGCGGCACCGTGGAAGACGTGGTGGTGGCCCCGGCCGCGTCGGTGGAGTGCGGTGCTGGGCAGCTGCGGGTGGCGGTGGCCGCGGTGGGGGTGAACTTCCGGGATGTGTTGGTGGTGTTGGGCATGTATCCCGGTGGTGGGGAGTTGGGGGCTGAGGGCGCCGGGGTGATTACCGAGGTTGGTCCGGGTGTGACCGGGTCGTCTGTTGGTGATGCGGTGATGGGGTTGTTGGGGGTGGTGGGTTCTGAGGCGGTGGTGGATGCGCGGTTGGTGACCGCGGTGCCGCCGGGGTGGTCGTTGGTGCAGGCCGCCGGTGTGCCGGTGGCGTTTTTGACGGCGTTGTATGGGTTGTCGGTGTTGGCTGGTGTCAAGGCCGGTGATCGGGTGTTGGTGCATGCGGCGACCGGTGGGGTGGGGATGGCGGCGGTGCAGCTGGCCCGGTATTGGGGTGCGGAGGTGTTCACGACGGCGAGTCGCGGTAAGTGGGACACGTTGCGCGCGATGGGCTTTGACGAGGACCATCTCGGCGATTCGCGGTCGTTGGAGTTTGAAGGGAAGTTTCTGGCGGTCACCGATGGTGCCGGTGTCGATGTGGTGCTGGACTCGCTGGCCGGTGAGTTCGTTGACGCCTCGTTGCGGTTGCTGGTCGGTGGTGGGCGCTTTATCGAGATGGGTAAGACCGATCTGCGCGACCCCGAGCTGGTGGCAGCCCGGCACCCGGGCGTGCGGTACCGTGCCTTCGACCTGATTCGAAGCCGGCCCGGACCGTATCGCGACGATGCTGAGCGAGTTGATGGCGCTGTTTGCCGGCGGGGTGTTGGCGCCGTTGCCGGTCAAGACTTTTGATGTGCGGTCGGCCTCGGCGGCGTATCGGTTTGTCAGTCAGGCCCGCCAGATCGGCAAGGTGGTGCTGACCTTGCCCGAGGGGCCCGGTGATGGGGTGCTGGTGGGCTCCGGTGGCGGGCTGGCCGGGTCCACGGTGCTGATCACCGGGGGTACCGGGATGGCGGGTTCGGCGCTGGCTGCTCATCTGGTGGCCCGTTATGGGGTGGCTCATGTGGTGTTGGTCAGCCGCAGTGGTGCGCAGGCCGAGGGCGTTGCGGAGTTGGTGGGCCGGCTGCAAGAGGCCGGTGCGCTGGTGTCGGTGGTGGCCTGTGATGTGGCCGATCGTGATGCGGTAGCGGCCTTGTTGCCCGGACTGGACCCGCGGTATCCGCTGAAGGGGGTGTTTCATGCCGCGGGGGTGCTCGATGACGGGTTGATTGCGTCGTTGACCCCGCAGCGGGTGGACGCGGTGTTGCGGGCCAAGGTTGATGGGGCCTGGAACTTGCATGAGCTGACCCAAGATTTGGATTTGTCGGCGTTTGTGATGTTTTCGTCGATGGCCGGTGTCCTGGGGACTCCTGGGCAGGGTAACTATGCGGCGGCCAACAGTTTCCTTGACGGGCTGGCGGCGTATCGGCGCGGTCATGGCCTGCCGGGGTTGTCGGTGGCTTGGGGGCTGTGGGAACAGCCGTCGGCGATGACCCAACACCTGGCCGATCGCGACAAAGCCCGCATGAGCCAGGCCGGGGCTAGCGCCCCTGTCCACCGAGCAGGCACTACGACTGTTCGACACCGCGATGCTCACCGATCGCCCCATGCTGGTGGCCGCCCGCCTCGATGCGGCGGCGCTCGGCGACCGAGCGGTGAGGTGCCGCCGTTACTTCGCGACCTGGTCACTGGCCCGCGACGGCGACAAGTCGCTGAAACCGATGCAGCGGCGTCGATGACGGGATTGGCCGCCAGGCTGGCGGGGCTAAGTCCCGAGCAACGTCCCCGCCAGCTCGTGGACCTGGTGTGCGCCAACGCCGCAACCGTGTTGGGCCGCTCCACCACCGACATCGACGCCGGCCACACGTTCCAAGACCTCGGGTTTGACTCACTGACCGCCGTCGAACTTCGGAACCGACTCAAAACCGCGACCGGGCTCACGCTTTCGCCCACCCTGATCTTCGACTATCCGACACCCACAGCCCTAGCCGAACACCTCGACACCCGGCTGATCTCTGCCACGATCACCACCCTCACCGCCGACCAACCGAACATGATGGCCCGCTTCAACGACATCACCCGTGAACTACAAACGCTGCTCAACCGATCGGACTGGAATTCCGAAGACCAAACCCACCTCGTCACGCGTATCCAGAGCCTCCTCACCACGCTTGGCGCCCACGCCGACCCCAATGACTCCGACACCTCAGACGACGCTGACATCTACACCGCAACCGAAAGCCAACTCTTCGCCATCCTCGACGAAGAACTCGGCTCCTGATCCCCACGAGGAGCAGCAGTGCCGGGCAGTACCACGCACGTTGATTACCTGAAACGCCTGACGGCAGATCTACGCCGCACCCGACGGCGGCTCTCCGAGTTGGAGGGCAAGTTGTCCGAGCCGGTGGCGGTGGTGGGGATGGCGTGCCGGTATCCGGGTGGGGTGGATTCACCGGAGGCGTTGTGGGAGATGGTGGTTGCCGGTCGTGACGCGGTGTCGGACTTTCCCGCGGACCGGGGCTGGGATGTGGCGGGGTTGTTCGACCCGGACCCCGATGCCGCGGGCAAGATGTATGTCCGCCAGGGATCTTTCTTGAAGGGCGCAGGCGATTTCGATGCCGGATTCTTCGGTGTCGGACCCAGCGAGGCGCTGGCGATGGATCCGCAGCAGCGGCTGATGTTGGAGGTGTCGTGGGAAGCCTTGGAGCGGGCCGGAATTGACCCGTTGGGGTTGCGTGGTTCTGCGACGGGCGTGTTCGCCGGCGTGATCCATGCCGGGTACGGAGGCCAGGTGGAGGGCGAGCTGGAGGGCTACGGCCTCACCGGCTCGACGTTGAGTGTGGCCTCGGGCCGGGTGTCCTATGTGCTCGGACTGGAAGGCCCGGCGGTGTCGGTGGATACGGCGTGTTCGTCGTCGTTGGTGGCGTTGCATTTGGCGGTGCAGTCGTTGCGGTCGGGGGAGTCTGACCTGGCGTTGGTCGGCGGGGTGACGGTGATGGCCACGCCCGCCGCATTTGTGGAGTTCAGCCGGCAGCGGGCGCTGGCTGCCGACGGTCGGTGCAAGGCGTATGCCGGTGGCGCCGACGGCACCGCGTGGTCGGAAGGCGCGGGAGTCCTGGTGGTAGAGCGTCTGGCTGATGCGCGGCGATTGGGGCATCCGGTGTTGGCGCTGGTGCGGGCTTCCGCGGTGAATCAGGACGGCGCCTCAAACGGACTGACCGCACCGAATGGGCCGTCCCAGCAGCGGGTCATCCGAGCGGCGTTGGCCAGCGCGAGGGCTGACCGCGGCGGATGTCGATGTGGTCGAGGGGCATGGGACGGGAACCGTGCTGGGTGATCCGATTGAGGCGCAAGCGATTTTAGCGACATATGGGCAGGACCGGCCGGCGGATCGGCCGTTGTGGTTGGGGTCCATCAAATCCAACATCGGCCATACGTCGGCCGCCGCGGGGGTGGCCGGGGTGATCAAGATGGTGCAGGCGATTCAGCATCGGCGTGCTGCCGCAGACCTTGCATGTGGATGTGCCGACGCCGCATGTGGATTGGTCGGCGGGGGCGGTGTCGTTGTTGACGCGAGTCGCGACCGTGGCCTTGCAGATGGTCCGCGTCGGGCGGGGGTGTCGTCATTCGGGATCAGCGGGACCAATGCGCATGTGATCTTCGAGCAGCCACCGGCGCCCGAAAGCGAAAACGTTGTCGCTGGACCTGGTGAGGGGGCGACGGCGTGGGTGTTGTCGGCTCGCTCGGAACAGGCGTTGGCCAATCAGGCCAAGCTCTTGCTGGCGCACGTGACCGCCCACCCGGATTTGAGGCCGGTGGATGTGGCTTGGTCGCTGGTGACGACGCGGGCGGTGTTCGAGCATCGGGCCGTGGTGGTCGGCGCAGATCGTGATCGCTTGGTGGCGGGGCTGATCGAGTTGGCCTCTGGTGAGCCAGAGGCAGGCGTGGCGATGCGGTGCGTGCTCGTTCGGCGGGCAAGACGGTGTTTGTGTTTCCCGGCCAGGGCGCCCAGTGGTTAGGGATGGGCCAGCAGTTCTACGGCCGTTTTCCATTGTTCGCTCAGGCGTTTGATGAGGTGGTGTCGGCGTTGGACCCACACCTGCGGGTGCCGTTGCGCCAGGTTATGTGGGGCAGCGATGCCGGGTTGCTGCAAAGTACGGAGTTTGCGCAGCCGGCGTTGTTCGCCGTCGAGGTGGCGTTGGCGGCGTTGCTGCAGTATTGGGGTGTGGTGCCCGATATGGTGACGGGTCATTCGGTGGGCGAGATTGCCGCGGCCTACGTGGCGGGCGTGTTGTCGCTTCCGGACGCCGCCAGGGTCGTCGCGGGGCGGGGCCGGTTGATGGCGGAGTTGCCCGCCGGCGGGGTCGATGGTGGCGGTAGCCTCCAGCGAAGCGGAAATGGCGCTGTTGCTCACCGACGACGTCGATCTTGCAGCGATCAATGGCCCCAACGCTGTGGTGATCTCGGGTGCCGACGCGCCGGTGACCGCGGTGGCGGACCAGCTGGCGCAGCAGGGTCGACGGGTACAGCGGTTGGCGGTCTCGCACGCATTTCATTCGGTCCTCATGGAGCCGATGCTCCGAAAGTTCGCGCAACTACTGACCGGAGTTTCGGCCGCGCGCCCGCGAATAGGATTGGTGTCCAACCTGACTGGGCAGCTGGCCGGGCCCGGCTACGGGTCGTCACAGTATTGGGTTGAGCATGTGCGCCAGCCGGTTCGTTTTGCTGACGGGGTGCGTGCCGCCGAATCATTGGGGGCCGGGATTTTCGTGGAAGTGGGTCCCGGTCGTGGTCTCACCGCCGCGGTGGAGCAATCGTTGACCGCCGCACAAGCGGTATCGGTGGTCACCCTGGCCAACGACCGCCACGAAGCCGAGTCGGTGTTGGCCGCGCTCGGACATGTGTTCACCAATGGCCCCGGGGTGGATTGGCGCGCCGCGCTGGGTGGTGGGCACCGGGTCGACTTACCGACGTATGGGTTCGTGCGGCAGCGGTTCTGGTTGCACCGCGGGTCGCTGGGGTCGGGAAATCGTGAGCCGCGCCGGCTTGACACGGGCCGGTCATCCGTTGTTGGGTGCGGTGGTTGAGCGGCCTGATGTGGGTGGTGTGGTGTTGACGGGTCGGCTGTCGGTGGGTACTGATCGGTGGTTGGCTGATCATGTGGTGGCTGGGGTGGTGTTGTTTCCGGGGGCGGGGTTTGTGGAGTTGGTGTTGCGGGCCGGTGATGAGGTCGGTTGTTCGGTGGTGGAGGAGTTGACGTTGTTGGCTCCGTTGGTGTTGCGGTCGGGTGGTGGGGTTCGGGTGCAGGTCGTTGTCGGTGGTGCGGCTGAGTCGGGTGCTCGGGGTGTGTGGGTGTATTCGCGCTGATGCTCAGCTTGATTCGGGATGGGTGCTGCATGCCGAGGGTGTGTTGAGCGCGGGATCACTTGTGAGCCGCGCGGATCTGTCGGTGTGGCCGCCGGTGGGGGCGCAGGCGGTGGATGTGACCGGTGCGTATGAGCGGCTGGCTGAGCGGGGCTATGAGTACGGGCCGGCGTTTCAGGGTTTGCGGGCGATGTGGCAGCGCGGTGATGAGGTGTTCGCCGAGGTCGCTGTCCCGCAGGGCGGCGCTGCGACGGTGGGTGGGTTCGGGATTCATCCGGTGGTGGTGGATGCGGCGTTGCATGCGATGGGGGTGGCCGGCGGGCGGTCTCAGGCGGTGTTGCCGTTCTCGTGGCAGGGAGTGTGTCTGCATGCCGCGGGTGCGTCGTGGGCACGGGTGCGGATAGCGCCGGTGGGAGTGGCGGCGGTGTCGGTGGATTTGGCGGATGGGGCGGGTTTGCCGGTTTTGTCGGTGCGGGAGTTGGTTGTTCGCCCGGTTTCGACGGCGCGGTTGTCTGCGGCGGCGGCGTCGTGGTGGTGGAGCGGTTGTTGGAGGTGGGCTGGTCGCCGGTGCCGTTGGGCGGCGGGCGTGTTGGTGATGGTGTGGTGGTGTGGGAGCCGGGTTCTGGCGTTGACGGGGTGGTGAGTTCGGTGTATGCGGCCACCCATGAGGTGTTGGGGGTGTTGCAGTCGTGGCTGGCCGGTGATGGGTCTGGGGTGCTGGTGGTGCTGACTCGTGGGGCGGTGGGTTGGGCTGGTGAGCAGGTCACGGATTTGGCGGGTGCGGCGGTGTGGGGGTTGGTGCGTTCGGCGCAGGCCGAGCATCCGGGTCGGGTGGTGTTGGTCGATTCGGACGGGTCGTTGGACGTTGGGGAGGTAATCGGTTGTGGTGAAACACAATTGGTGGTGCGTTCCGGCGTGGCGCATGCAGCTCGGCTGACCCCGGAGCGTGGCGGCGGTGTTGGAATTGCCGGCCGGGCGGTTGGCGGTTGGGCGCCGGCGGTGGCGGCACCTTGGAAGACGTGGTGGTGGCCCCGGCCGCGTCGGTGGAGTGCGGTGCTGGGCAGGTGCGGGTGGCGGTGGCCGCGGTGGGGGTGAACTTCCGGGATGTGTTGGTGGTGTTGGGCATGTATCCCGGTGGTGGGGAGTTGGGGGCTGAGGGCGCCGGGGTGATTGACGAGGTCGGTCCGGGTGTGACCGGGTCTGGCTGTTGGTGATGCGGTGATGGGGTTGTTGGGGGTGGTGGGTTCTGAGGCGGTGGTGGATGCGCGGTTGGTGACCGCGGTGCCGGCGGGGTGGTCGTTGGTGCAGGCCGCCGGTGTGCCGGTGGCGTTTTTGACGGCGTTGTATGGGTTGTCGGTGTTGGCTGGTGTCAAGGCCGGTGATCGGGTGTTGGTGCATGCGGCGACCGGTGGGGTGGGGATGGCGGCTGTGCAGCTGGCCCGGTATTGGGGTGCGGAGGTGTTCACGACGGCGAGTCGCGGTAAGTGGGACACGTTGCGCGCGATGGGCTTTGATGAGGATCATCTCGGCGATTCGCGGTCGTTGGAGTTTGAAGGGAAGTTTCTGGCGGTCACCGATGGTGCCGGTGTCGATGTGGTGCTGGATTCGCTGGCCGGTGAGTTCGTTGACGCCTCGTTGCGGTTGCTGGTCGGTGGTGGGCGCTTCATCGAGATGGGTAAGACCGATCTGCGCGACCCCGAGCTGGTGGCAGCCCGGCACCCGGGCGTGCGGTACCGTGCCTTCGACCTATTCGAAGCCGGCCCGGACCGTATCGCGACGATGCTGAGCGAGTTGATGGCGCTGTTTGCCGGCGGGGTGTTGGCGCCGTTGCCGGTCAAGACTTTTGATGTGCGGTCGGCCTCGGCGGCGTATCGGTTTGTCAGTCAGGCCCGTCAGATCGGCAAGGTGGTGCTGACCTTGCCTGAGGGGCCCGGTGATGGGGTGCTGGTGGGCTCCGGTGGCGGGCTGGCAGGGTCCACGGTGCTGATTACCGGGGGTACCGGGATGGCGGGTTCGGCGCTGGCTGCTCATCTGGTGGCCCGTTATGGGGTGGCTCATGTGGTGTTGGTCAGCCGTAGTGGTGCGCAGGCCGAGGGCGTTGCGGAGTTGGTGGGCCGGCTGCAAGAGGCCGGTGCGTTGGTGTCGGTGGTGGCCTGTGATGTGGCCGATCGTGATGCGGTAGCGGCCTTGTTGCCCGGACTGGACCCGCGGTATCCGCTGAAGGGGGTGTTTCATGCCGCGGGGGTGCTCGATGACGGGTTGGTTGCGTCGTTGACCCCGCAGCGGGTGGACGCGGTGTTGCGGGCCAAGGTTGATGGGGCCTGGAACTTGCATGAGCTGACCCAAGATTTGGATTTGTCGGCGTTTGTGATGTTTTCGTCGATGGCCGGTGTCCTGGGGACCCCTGGGCAGGGTAATTATGCGGCGGCCAACAGTTTCCTTGACGGGCTGGCGGCGTATCGGCGCGGTCATGGCCTGCCGGGGTTGTCGGTGGCTTGGGGGCTGTGGGAACAGCCGTCGGCGATGACCCAACACCTGGCCGATCGCGACAAAGCCCGCATGAGCCAGGCCGGGGCAGCGCCCCTGTCCACCGAGCAGGCACTACGACTATTCGACACCGCGATGCTCACCGATCGCCCCATGCTGGTGGCCGCCCGCCTCGATGCGGCGGGGCTCGGCGCGAGCGGTGAGGTGCCGCCGTTACTTCGCGACCTGGTCACTGGCCCGCGACGGCGACAAGTCGCTGAAACCGATGCAGCGGCGTCGATGACGGGATTGGCCGCCAGGCTGGCGGGGCTAAGTCCCGAGCAACGTCCCCGCCAGCTCGTGGACCTGGTGTGCGCCAACGCCGCAACCGTGTTGGGCCGCTCCACCACCGATATCGACGCTGGCCACACGTTCCAAGACCTCGGGTTTGATTCACTGACCGCCGTCGAACTTCGGAACCGCCTCAAAACCGCGACCGGGCTCACGCTTTCGCCCACCCTGATCTTCGACTATCCGACACCCACAGCCCTAGCCGAACACCTCGACACCCGGCTGATCTCTGCCACGATCACCACCCTCACCGCCGACCAACCGAACATGATGGCCCGCTTCAACGACATCACCCGTGAACTACAAACGCTGCTCAACCAACCCGGATGGACTCTGGACGACAGATCAGACCTCACCGCCCGCATCCAAACTATTCTGGGCGACCTGACCGCCCCGCCTCTGGAGTCCAGTCCACCCGACGCCATCGACGATGACATCGCCACCGCCACGGAAAGCCAACTCTTCGCCATCCTCGACGAAAATCTCGGCCCGTAATGCCCGCAACGGAGTTGAGGAATGTCATTGCACCGGCGGACATAGCGATCATCGGGCTCGCGTGCAGGTTCCCCGCCGCCGCCAGCCCCCGTGACTTCTGGCATGTCGTCCGCGACGGACGGGAAGTTGCGCAGTTGCCGGGCGACATTGCCGAGTTCGACGCCGACTTTTTCAACCTGTCGCCGCGGGAGGCGTGCGCGATGGACCCGCGGCAGCGACTGACGCTCGAGTTGGCTTGGGAACTATTTGAAGACGCCTTCATCGTGCCGGAAATGCTGCGCGGCGAGCTGGTTTCGATTTTCCTGGGTGCGATGACCGATGACTATGCCCTCCTGACGCTGCGCGATGCCGAGGACAACCTCAACCATCACTCATTCGCCGGAATCAGCCGGGGGATGATCGCCAACAGGATCTCGTATGCCTTTGGGTTGCAGGGCACCAGCATGACCGTGGATTCCGGTCAATCGTCCTCTCTGGTCGCGGTTCACCAGGCTTGTGAAAGTCTGCGTACGGGCGCGTCCCGGCTTGCGATAGCCGGTGGGATTCATCTCAATTTGGCACGCGAAACGGCAATGCTCGAAACAGAATTCGGCGCGGTATCGACGTCGGGCCACACCTATGCATTCGATGGACGTGCGGATGGTTACGTGCGGAGTGAGGGTGGTGCTCTCGTCCTACTACAGCCGTTATACGCCGCTCTCGATGACGGAAATCGCATCCGCGCAATCATTCGGGCAAGCGCTGTCGGCAATGCCGGGCACAGCTCCGCCGGCCAGACCGTGCCGTCGGTTTCCGGGCAAGCCGACGTCATCCGGCGCGCGCTTTCCGGCGCCGGACTGGATAGCGCAGACATCGGCTACATCGAGGCGCACGGGACTGGAACCGAAATCGGCGACCTGGTCGAGGCGGCGGCGTTGGGTGAAATCTTCTCCGGGTGCCGACGTCGTCCGGTGAGCGTGGGATCGGTGAAGACCAACATCGGTCACACCGGAAGCGCCGCGGGGATCGCAGGCCTAGTAAAGACTGTACTGGCAATCGAAAATCGCGTGATTCCACCAAGCCTCAACTATGCCAATGCAAATCCCGAGATCAACCTGGAGAAACTTGGACTGCAGGTCAACACCAAGTTGAATCCCTGGCCGGTACAAGACCAGCGGCGGGCGGGGGTGTCGTCGTTCGGGATGGGTGGGACGAACGCGCACGTCATCGTCCAGCAACCGCCTGAGCAACGGGAAACCGTTGTGGCTGAGCGTTATCGGGCCACATCGGTGGCATGGGTGGTGTCAGCCCGCTCGGAGCCGGCGTTGGCCAACCAGGCTGCCCGGTTATTGGCACGTGTCGCCGCCGATGAGAGTTTGAATGTCGCCGATGTGGCGTGGTCGCTGGCCACCACGCGGTCGGTGTTTGCGTATCGAGCGGTACTGGTGGGTGGCGACCGCGAGGTGCTGGCGTCGGGTTTGGCAGGGTTGGCTGCCGGTGAGGCGGGTGCGATAGTCGGTCGGTCCCGGCCAACGGGCAAGACGGTGTTTGTGTTTCCCGGCCAAGGTGCGCAATGGCTGGGGATGGGCGTCCAACTGTATGAGCGTTTCCCGGTGTTCGCGGCGTCTTTTGATGAGGCCGTGCAGGCGGTGGATGGTCGGCTGCGATTGTCACTCAAAAATGTGGTCTGGGGCAATAATGCAGATCTCTTGGAGAACACAGAGTTCGCCCAGCCCGCGTTGTTCGTCGTCGAGGTGGCGTTGGCGGCCTTGCTGCAGCATTGGGGGATCGTCCCCGATTTGGCGATGGGCCATTCGGTGGGCGAGATCGTGGCAGCCCATATCGCGGGGGTGTTGTCGCTGGAGGATGCGGCCACCATCGTGGTGGCTCGGAGCCGATTGATGGCGGGGCTACCCGTCGGTGGAGCGATGATCGCGGTCGCCGCAAGCGAGCGTGAAGTGGCGCCGTTGCTCACCGAAGGCGTAGCGATTGCGGCGGTCAATGGACCTAATTCGGTGGTGATTTCGGGCGCGGAGGTCCCGGTGGGCGCGTTAGCGGATCTGCTGGCGCAGCGGGGCACACGAGTGCATCGGCTGGCGGTATCGCATGCATTCCATTCACCGTTGATGGAGGAGATGATCGAAGAATTCGCTGAACTGGTGGCCGCAGTCGTACCCCGCCAACCGCGGATTGGGTTGGTATCCAACATGACTGGCCAGTTGGCCGGCACCGGCTACGGATCGGGACAATATTGGGTCGAGCATGTACGTCACCCGGTCCGCTTTGTCTACGGCGTGCGGCTAGCGGAATCGCTGGGCGCCGAGGTGTTCGTCGAGGTGGGCCCCGATGCAGGCCTGACCGCAGCGGTTGAGCAGTCGTTGAACACCAAGCTGGGCGCCGCGGCGTCGACGCTGACCAAAGGGAAGCCCGAAGTCGAATCGCTGCTGGGTACGGCCGGGCGGCTGTTCACCATCGGAATGGACGTGGACTGGCCGGCGGCGTTGACCGGATTGGGCGCCCGGCGAGTGGAATTGCCCACGTACGGGTTTGACCGGCGGCGGTTTTGGCTGGGGTCAGCGGGAAATTCCTCGCTTCCGACGGTGAGTCGGTCGACGGGCCTGGCTGAGCAGTTGCAAACGCTGCCCCGCGAGGAGCAGCGGCGTCAGCTGGTGGAATTGGTATGGATGCACGCGGCAGCCGTTTTGGGGCACCCGAGCAGCCGTGACATGCGATGCCGAGCGCGCCTTTCAGGACCTCGGGTTTGAGTCACTGACCGGGGTTGAGCTTCGCAATCGCCTTCAAACCGATACCGGGCTGGCCTTGTCGCGCACGTTAATATTCGACTTTCCCACTCCGACAGCGTTGGCCGACCACCTGAGTCAACGTCTGCTGCACCGTGATCACGAAGAATCGGACGAGGACAAGACGTGGTCATCGCTGCGAAAGATTCCACTCCACGAGCTTCGACGAACCGGGTTGCTGGACAAACTATTGTTGCTGGCCGGCGAGCCTGAGGAATCACTTCCAAGTTCAACCGTCAGTGACGACATCATCGACTCTTTAAGCGCTGAAGCATTAATCGCGATGGCGCTCGACGAGGACGGAGCGGGCGACGCAAAATAGTGAAATCTATTCTGGCAGAATTGGTTACGTAGATGGCGCAGGCTGGTATTGGACGGACGTCGAAATAGCAGTAACTTTGCCAGACTACGCGGGAACGCGCCTGAACTTCGGGGCAAGCGGGCAATCCTTTGGGCAGGGTAGGGCATGAGTGTAATCGCAGGTGTGTTCGGTGCACTGCCCCCGCACCGGTACAGCCAATGCGAGATTACCGACCAGTTTGTCGAGTTCCCCGTATTGAAGGAACACGAGCAGATTGTCCGGCGCCTGCACGCCGGCGCGAAGGTCAATAGCCGCCATCTCGTTCTGCCCCTGGAGCAATATCCGTCGCTGACCGACTTCGGGGAGGCCAACGAGGTCTTCATCGAAAACGCGGTAAACCTTGGCTGCGAGGCGCTGCTGGGCGCGCTTGACGAGGCGGGCCTGCAACCCCAAGACGTCAACATGATCGCCACCACCACTGTGACCGGCATCGCCGTGCCACCGCTGGATGCCCGGATCGCCGGGCGACTCGGTTTGCCCCCGGATGTGCGCCGGATGCCACTATTCGGCCTGGGCTGCGCCGCGGGGGCGGCCGGGGTGGGCCGGATACACGACTATCTGCGTGGTGCGCCCGACGACGTCGCGGTGTTGGTGTCCGTCGAGCTCTGCTCGCTCACCTTTTCCGCGGTCAGGCCGACTGTGTCGGGTCTGGTCGGGACTGCCATGTTCGGTGACGGGGCAGCTGCGGTGGTCGCCGTTGGCGACCGTCGCGCCGTACGCGACCAGCAAGTAAGGGCCAGCGGACCCGACATCGTCGATTCGCGCAGCCGTCTTTACCCAGAATCGCTGCACATCATGGCCTGGAACGTTAGCTCCGCTGGCCTCCAACCTGTGCTGTCCCCGGAGCTGACGACAATGATCCAACGCCACCTGGCCGAAGACGTCGGTAAATTTCTTGACACGAACGGTTTGACCAAGGACGACATCGGAGCCTGGATAATCCATCCCGGCGGCCCCAAAGTCATCGAGGCGATCGCAAAGAGCCTCGAGCTGCGCCCGGGGGCGCTCGAGCTCACCTGGCGCTCGCTGAGCGAGGTCGCCAACCTCTCGTCGGCTTCGGTGCTGCATATCTTGCGCGACACCATCGACAAACCGCCGCCCAGTGGCTGCTTCGGGCTGATGCTCGCGATGGGTCCGGGATTCAGCGCCGAACTCGTCCTACTGCACTGGCACTGAGTAGGTCTACCTCGACACCAGCAAAGAAAGGTCTCACCGCAGATCACGCCGGCTCCGCGGTGACCAGGCGGAATAGACGCGGATGCCTTCGGCAGGGCGGCTCTGACGCACGGCGTCGCCGAGGCCAAACTGCGCCAAACGGACCTGCTGGTGATCCACGCGACCGCCGGCGACGTCTACGTCGACTCCCGTTTCGGCCGTGTCGGGCAGTTTGCCGACATCGCGCGCATATCTGAATGAGTGCGGCGTGCGTTTCGCGCTCACCCAGCCGGTGGGTGCCGATGCCGCCGACGAACTGCTCAAGGCAATGGACCGGCCGGACACCGAGCTGCTGGTGATCGGCATTCGCAACCGTAGTGCGGTGGGAAAGCTGTTGCTGGGCAGCGTATCCCGCGGTTGATCCTGGAATGCGAAAAGCCGGTGCTCGCGGTTGCGGTCAAGCCGGGCGACACCTGAACAGCGGGAGTGCCGATGTGTCCGAGGGGGGACTTGGCCATCTGCGACACGGGTTGAGACCTGGCGAATCGGTACCTGATCGTCGTCCGTACTGGGGTTGACTCACTCTAATGTCGGGCGGTCGGGCTAGGGGTCGAGTTGGGCGGGGGCGACTCGGCACCCGGCGGCTTGGGCTCCGATGTGCAGGCGCCGGTCCCAAACGGCGACGATCAGGCCGGGGTCGCCGACTGCCAACGCGCTGGCCAGATGGACAGCGTCGGCTCCGCGTAAGGCATGGGCTCGGGCGAGGAGGCCGGCGTGCTGTTCAACCTTCGCGGTGAGTTCGACTGGGCGGGTGGCGGCCCAGAAGTCCTCCCAGTCACGCTCGGCTTCGGCGACCTCGGATTCGGTTAGGTCGTGATTGCGGACTGCTGCGGCGAGTGCGGCGCGGACTTCGGGGTAGGCCAGGCGGCTGGACAATGCGGCGTCGCAGCCGTCCCATAGCGCGGACGCCAGCGAACTCCCTGTCTCGGTGGTGAGAAGTTTGACGAAGGCGCTGGCGTCGAAGTAGACGAGCGGCACCGGTCAGCGCCGCTGGTCGCTGACGCGGTCAGACACCGGCCGCCGCGGTCGGGGTCCGGCCCGTCCCGCAGCGACGGGCCGCTGCGCGGTGGCCTTGCCAATCATGCCTTCGGCCGTGAGACGCTCCAAGGTGCCTGCGCTGTCCAGCGCAGCGAGTCGCGCGACCGGAATCCCGCGGTCGGTGATGACGACCTCACCACCAGCCCGAGCTCGATCGAGCCAATCGCTGAGGTGCGCGCGCAACTCGGTCACGGATACATCCACAGCGTGAACTGTACGCTCATTGAACCGTTATTTGTACATGTCGTGTTTGACTCACGAAAAATGCCCGCGTAGCGGCGTGTCGGGACTGCGCTGATCCGGGGTTGGCGGTAGCTGCTCGGGGATGGGACTGACGACGAGTCAACGCAAGGCTGTGACGAAGACGCTGGGCCCGGACATATGGGAGCATCAAGTGACCGAACTCGCCCGACTGGTCACCGCGTGGACCGGCAACGACGCTCGCGTCGTCGAGTACTCCGACGATGAGCTCCGTGCCGCGGCCATGGCTCGCGAGCCGCTGCTCGACGACGTGTCCAGGCAGGGCCTGACCGTCGCCGGCACACGGGCGTGGTTCAACAAGCAGCTGCGCCCGATCGGCAAGGCCGCCTCGACGAGGAGACCCTGATGGCTGGACAACGCGACTGCGACTCGGTGTGGTCAGAAACCCACTACAACGTCACAAGAGCCGCGTGTTCCAGTTGGTCGCGGCGCATCACACGGCGTTTCGGAGTGCTTGCCGACGTTCTTCGTCGTTGAGAATCCCGCCCATCGGTGTGACCTCGCGCATTTCGATCGAATGGCGGTCGACGCCGGTCAGGACGCGGCGCAGCGCGGGGACATCCTTGGTGCTGACGAGGTGCTGCCAGTGGTCGAGGTTAGCGAGGTGCGGTTGGCCACGCCCATCTGCGCGTAGGCGGGCGATGTTAGCGAAGATCGTTGGCTGCCAGGCAGCTCAGGAGGTTGCGTTGAGGTGTGTCGCCAGTTGCCGGTGCATGCTCCAGGAGCGGCGCTCGGAACGCGTGAGGTTCGCGTCTATGGCTTGGCGGCTGACTTCGAGTCGGTAGCCCATACACGACAACAGTCGGTCGATCTGGTCATCGCTGAAATCGATTGTGCCGCTTAGAAACTGGCTGATGCTGGGCTGTCGGACACCACTGATTCGCGCGAGCTGCGATTGGCTCGTCCTGGTTGCAGCCATGACATGGCGAAGGATGTCACGGGAACCCATACTGAAACTATAGCATCCTATGCTATAGGCGTAGCACACGCAGAGCTGACAGCTTTACACACCAGTGGCTCCAGCGAATGTCACGCTGGCTACCAGAGACGCGAACCCGCTGGATGAGTCATGCTCTTCTGCTGTCGTCCTGTGCTCGCTCCGCACGAGCACCGTGGTAACACACCACTGCAATGGATATTCTCCGTTCCCGCCGTAGGACAGAATTAGGACATCAACACGATGCCCAATCGGCATCAGCAAATACATAAAATCCACTCCGGCCAGTTGAAGCGGATTTTCTACCTATGCAGCTAACAATTTGTGTGTCCGAGGGGGGACTTGAACCCCCACGCCCGTTAATAGGGCACTAGCACCTCAAGCTAGCGCGTCTGCCATTCCGCCACTCGGACCTAACCTGCTCGTGCAAGCTGGGCAGCTAAGGCTAGCGGATCGGGCTGGGTGCTCCCAAACCCAGCCTCCGCCCAGTGGTAGGAGCAGTGGCGCCCAGTGGTAGGAGCAGTGGTAGGAAAGGAGCTGTGACCCCCGCCATGTGCCGCCCGGTCGACGAGGTGGTCGATCTCGTCAGCACGTTGATCCGGTTCGACACCTCCAACACCGGCGAACTCGCCACCACCAAGGGTGAGGAGCAGTGCGCGCGTTGGGTGGCCGAACTGCTGCAGGAGGCGGGCTACACCACCGAGTATGTCGAGTCCGGTGCGCCGGGACGGGCCAACGTGTTCGCGCGGCTGCCCGGCGCGGACAGTTCGCGCGGGGCGCTGATGGTGCACGGCCACCTCGACGTCGTCCCCGCGGAGGCCGCCGACTGGAGTGTGCATCCCTTCTCAGGTGCCGTCGAGGACGGTTACGTGTGGGGCCGGGGCGCGGTCGACATGAAGAACATGATCGGCATGATGATCGCGGTCGCCCGGCACTTCAAGCGCGAAAACGTGGCGCCGCCCCGGGATCTGCTGTTCGCGTTCGTCGCCGACGAGGAGGCCGGCGGTCGTTACGGCTGCCAGTGGCTGGTCGAGAACCGGCCGGACTTGTTCGACGGCGTCACCGAGGCGGTCGGTGAGGTCGGCGGATTCTCGCTGACTGTGCCACGGCGCGACGGGGGCGAGCGCCGGCTCTACCTGATCGAGACCGCCGAGAAGGGCATCCTCTGGATGCGGCTGCGGTCGCGCGGGCGGGCCGGCCACGGCTCGATGGTGAACGACGACAACGCCGTCACCGCCATTGCCGAGGCGGTTTCGAAGCTCGGCCGCCACCGGTTCCCGACGGTGGTCCATCCCGCGGTGGCCGATTTCCTGTCCGCGGTGGCCGAGGAGACCGGCTACTCGTTCGACGGCCCCGACCTCGACGGTGCGATCGCCAAACTCGGTCCCCTCGCCCGCATCGTGGGTGCCACCGTTCGTGACACGGTCAATCCCACAATGCTCGCGGCCGGCTACAAAGCGAACGTCATCCCGGCATCCGCCGAGGCCGTGCTGGACTGCCGGGTGGTGCCCGGCCGCCGGGAGGCGTTCGAACGCGAGGTCGACGACATC
Source organism: uncultured Actinomycetota bacterium (assembly GCA_963846905.1). GTDB lineage: Bacteria > Actinomycetota > Actinomycetes > Mycobacteriales > Mycobacteriaceae > Mycobacterium. The sequence continues at coordinate 91,584 of CAWJYB010000042.1, read as the reverse complement.
ATCGGGCCCGACATCGCCCGCGAGTGGGTGACCGAACTTCCTTCCTACGAAACGAGTTTCGACGGGGAGCTGGTCGGCGCGATGAACGCCGCGCTGTTGGCGGCCGACCCGCAGGCCCGGACGGTGCCGTACATGCTGTCCGGCGGCACGGACGCAAAACACTTCGCCCGCCTGGGAATCCGGTGCTTCGGCTTCATCCCGCTGCGATTGCCGACGGAGCTGGATTTTGCGTCGCTGTTCCACGGCGTCGACGAACGGGTGCCCGTCGACTCCCTGATGTTCGGCACCGAGGTTCTCGAGCACTTTCTCAAGATCTGCTGACGGACTGGTTTCACGAAAGGACAAGAATCGCATGGCTTTTCCCTACAACCCCTATGACTTCCTGCCCGCCTTGCCGGGCTTCACCCTGACCTCGGATTCGGTGACCGACGGCCAACCGCTGGCCAACCCGCAGGTCAGCGGCATGATGGGGGCCGGGGGAGAAGACGTCTCGCCGCACCTGAGCTGGTCCGGCTACCCCGAGGAGACCCGCAGTTTCGCGGTGACGGTCTATGACCCCGACGCGCCCACGGTGTCCGGCTTCTGGCATTGGGCGGTGGCCAACCTGCCCGGCTCCGTGACCGAGCTGCCCGCGGGCGTAGGTGACGGTGGAGAGTTGCCCGGCGAGGCGATCACGTTGGTCAACGACGCCGGTGCACGGCGCTATGTCGGAGCCGCTCCGCCTGCCGGGCACGGGGTGCACCGGTACTTCATCGCGGTGCACGCCCTGCAGGTGGAGAAGCTCGACATCGGTGAGGACTCCTCGCCGGCATTCCTCGGCTTCAACCTGTTCATGAACGCCATCGCCCGCGCCGTCATCCACGGCACCTACGAGCAGAAGTAGCTGCCCGTCCCCCCTATTTTTCGCGAGTGCAGTGCTCCCGGCCGACACGCCGGGTGAAACCCCGGGAACACGCACGCTCGCGGGGGAAGGACCGGCTATAGCGCGGCCGAGCCCACAGCGTCCGCCAGTGACCCGAAGCCGCCGGCGTGCAGGCGACGGGCGACGCCGTCGTGGATGCTCTTGACCCATAGCCCGCCGCCATACACGAAACCCGTGTAGCCCTGCAGCAGGGTTGCCCCGGAAACGATGCGGTCCCACGCGTCGTCGGCGGTCTCGATGCCGCCGACGCTGATCAGCACCAGGCGGTTGCCGGCCCTCGCGTACAGCCGCCGCAGGACCTCCCCGGCACGCCGCGCCAATGGCGGGCCCGAGACACCGCCGGAACCCAGTTCGTCGACGCCGGGTGTGACCAGGCCCACCCGCGACACCGTGGTGTTCGCCGCCACGATCCCGGCAAGCCCCGATTCAACTGCCAGATCGGCGATCTCGTCGATGTCCGAGTCGGACAGGTCGGGCGAGATCTTGACCAGCACCGGGGTCGTCGTCTCGGCCAGCACACCGCGCAGGATCGGGCGCAACGACTTCACCGCCTGCAGGTCGCGCAGCCCGGGGGTATTTGGGGAACTGACATTGACGACGAGATAGTCGGCCAGCGGGCCGAGTATCCGGGCACTGGCCCGGTAGTCGTCGACGGCGCCCTCCGCGGGTACCACCTTCGTCTTGCCGATGTTCACCCCGACGGGGATCGTCGGCCGGTGCCGGCTCAACCGCAGCGCGAGTTCACCCGCGCCGTGGTTGTTGAACCCCATGCGATTGAGCAGCGCCCGGTCCGCCGGCAGCCGAAACAGCCGGGGCGGGGGATTTCCGGGCTGGGCCTGTGCGGTCACGGTGCCGACTTCGGCGTAGCCGAAACCGAGCGCACCCCAGGTGTCCAACCCGAGGCCGTCCTTGTCGAAACCGGCCGCCAAGCCCATCGGGCCCGGGAACCTCACCCCGAAGACCGTGCTGGAAAGCGCGGGATCACTCGGCGCCAGCAGGCGGTTGACGGCATGTCGTGCCACGCCCGGCCTGGTGGCGCCGCGCAACGCGGCCGACACCAGCACGTGACTGCGTTCCGGCGGCACCAGGAACATCGCCCGGCGCAGCGTGGCATACCCGATCCCGTCGCTCATCTACAGCTGCGGCAGATCGCCGGTGCGTGGATTGTCGACACGGCTTTTCTTGCGGCGCAACAACACCCGTCGCGTGCCGTCGGTGTACAGCCGCACCCTGGTCAACTCCCAGCCGCGATACTCGGCTTCGATCGAGAGCCGGGTGGACGCCGTGACGCGGGTGACGTCCGGCGGCAGCCGCAGCGGCACCCACTCGTACTCGTCGGAGAGATCGGCATCCCAGCCCGGCGGCATCCGGCCGCGGCGAGCCGCCGTCACCGGGGTTCCGCCGCGCGCTCGATGACCTGGACGCCCGCACCCGAGCCCGACACGATGTACAACGCGCCGGAGGCGTCGTCGTAGGCCAGGATGTTCGGCTGTTGCACGGTCGGGTATCGCACCTTCTCCACGGGTATGCCGGTCGCCAGATCGTAACCAATGACAACGTTCGATGCGGTCTGTGACACCCAAGCCAACCCGACCGAACCGGCGACCCCGTAGGGCGACCCGTGCACCGGGTAGCGCTGCCGCAGAATCAGTGGGTCCATGCCGAACACCAGCAACTCGTCGCCGCGGGTGTCGGCGACGAGCACGCGGCCGGCGGGATCCGCGGTCATGGTGGTGGCTCCTTCACCGGCGCGCAGCGCCTGCGCGACATTGCCGTCGCCGTCGACGGCGGTCACCGAGGTCTGCACGCGGTCGAGCACCACAGCGGTGTCCGCCTGGGTGACGATCACGTCCACCCGGGAGGCGACCTTTACCTCCCGGGCCACATCGGCCCCGGAAGCCAAGGTGAACAGCGATCCCTCCGCGGTCCCGAGCACCGTCCGGCCGTCCGATCGCCGCGCGATGGCGGTGAAGTCGGTGCCCTGCTGACCGCTGACGTCTGTCTTCACGACACCGCCGGTCGCCAGGTCGACGGTGAAGTAGCCGCCACGGGTCGCAAGCAGCGCGTGTCCGTTGGCGTCGCCGGCCAGGGCTGTGGCAGCGGCGGGAATGCGGATCGCTCGCGACTCGACCTCCCCGGGGCCGAGCACGGTCAGCATGTCGGGGCCATCGGAGTCGGCCGCACCGAGCACCACCAGCGACGACGACGCCGAGTCGATGACGGCCGCGCGCGGGCTTCCGGAAAGTGTGCGCACGGTTCCGGCGGGGGGCGTGGCGGGGGCGGGCGCGACCGCCGGCCCGGCCGGGCCGGTCACAGCTTGTCCGCCACCGTGCTTCGTGGCGCATCCGGACAGCAAAACGACCGCCGCTATTGCGCCGGCGACAACGCGCCGGCCAGCGGATGCGGCAACGGATGGCATGGGCGATGCTTTCGGGCGGGCGCAGCGTGCTGGAACGCCGATTCTAGGCAATCTGGATTTCCGCGCCGCCGGTGGACCGGCGACCGGGCGTTGTTGCGGGAGCCGCATCGGGGCGTCCTCGTCGTCGGCCCCCGCAGACCCCTGGGTACGTTCTTCGGTGTGGATAGCGCTGTGATCGCCCCGATGTCGTGGGTGCAGGTTGTCGTCTTGTCGCTGGTTCAGGGCCTGACAGAGTTCCTTCCGGTGTCGTCGTCCGGCCACCTGGCAATTGTGTCGCGGGCGTTCTTCGCCGACGACGCAGGGGCTTCCTTCACCGCCGTTTCGCAGCTGGGCACCGAGCTGGCCGTGCTGGTGTATTTCGCCAAGGACATCGTGCGCATCCTGCGGGCGTGGTTGGACGGCCTGTTCGTCGTCGCCCACCGCGACAACGCCGACTACCGGATGGGCTGGTACGTCATCATCGGCAGCATTCCGATCGCCGTGCTCGGATTGCTGTTCTCCGACCAGATCCGGTCCAGCGTGCGCAACCTGTGGATCGTCGCGACCGCGATGATCTTGTTCTCCCTGGTGATCGCTGCCGCCGAGTACTACGGCCGGCAAACCCGGCACGCCGAGCAGCTGACCTGGCGCGACGGCGTGCTCGTGGGATTGGCGCAATGCCTGGCCCTGGTGCCTGGTGTGTCGAGGTCCGGCTCGACGATAAGCGCAGGCCTGTTCTTGAACCTGGACCGTGAGCTGGCGGCGCGGTTTGGCTTCCTGCTCGGCATTCCCGCGGTGTTCGCCTCGGGGCTGTTCTCACTGCCCGATGCCTTCGATCCCGTGCGAGAGGGCATGAGCGCCACCGGCCCGCAGCTGCTGGTGTCGGTGGCGATCACTTTCGCTGTCGGGCTGGCGGCGATCACCTGGCTGCTCCGGTTCGTGGGCAGCCACACCATGTACTGGTTCGTCGGCTACCGGATTCTGCTCGGCCTTGTGGTCCTGGGCCTGCTGGCGTCGGGCGTGGTGGCGGCGACGTGACCGCCGGCGACGATGCAGAGCGCTGCGATGAGGAGGAGCGGCGCATATGACCGCCGGCGACGATGCAGAGCGCTAGCGATGAGGAGGAGCGGCGCATATGACCGCCGGCGACGATGCAGAGCGCCGCGATGAGGAGGAGCGGCGCATATGACCGTCATCCTGCTGCGGCACGGCCGCTCGACGTCCAACGCGGCGCACACCCTGGCCGGCCGGTCCGAGGATGTCGACCTCGATGAGACGGGCCGCCGGCAGGCCGATGCGGTGGTGGACCGGATTTCCGGCCTGCCGATCCGGGCGCTGGTGAGTTCGCCGCAGCTGCGCTGCCGCCGCACCCTGGAACCACTGGCCCGCCGGCTGGGCGTGCAACCGCTCATCGACGATCGGCTGGCTGAGGTCGACTACGGCGAGTGGACGGGCCGCTCGATCTCCGATCTCCTCAACGAGCCGTTGTGGTCGGTCGTCCAGCACCAGCCCAGCGCGGCGGTGTTCCCGGGCGGGGAGGGCCTGGCCCAAGTGCAGTCCCGTGCCGTATCCGCCGTTCGCGAGCTCGACCTCAGGTTCGCCGAGGATCATGGCACAGACGCGATCTGGGTGGCCTGCACACACGGCGACGTCATCAAGGCGGTGGTCGCCGACGCCGTCGGTGTGCACCTCGACGGCTTTCAGCGCTTCGTCGTCGACACCGCGTCGATAAGCGTGATCCGCTATACCCGGCTGCGGCCGTTCGTGGTACACGTCAACCACACCGGGGCCGACCTCACCGCGGCGCTGACCGCGCCCCCGCCGCAGAGCGGTGATCCGCAGGCCGCCGCCTCCGGTGACGCCGCAGTCGGAGGTTCAACCGACTGAGCGACCGGAACTACCGGTATTTTGGAGGGGCCATGGCCCGCGCAATTCACGTCTTTCGCACACCCGACCGCTTCATCGCCGGGACGGTCGGCCAGCCCGGAAACCGCACCTTCTACCTCCAGGCGGTGCACGACTCCCGGGTGGTGTCGGTCGTTCTGGAAAAGCAGCAGGTCGCCGTCCTGGCCGAGCGCATCGGGGCCCTGCTGGTGGAGATCCACCGGCGGTTCGGCACGCCGCTGCCGCCGCAGACTGGCGAGGTCGATGACCTGGGCCCGTTGATCACCCCTGTCGAAGCTGAGTTCCGGGTGGGGACGATGGGCCTCGGCTGGGACGCCGAGGCGCAGACGGTCGTGGTCGAGTTGCTGGCAGTGACCGACAACGAGTTCGACGCGTCGGTTGTGCTCGACGACACCGAGGAGGGTCCCGACGCGGTGCGCGTGTTCCTGACGCCGGAGTCGGCGCGCCAATTCGCCGACCGGTCGGTGCGGGTGATATCTGCGGGCCGTCCGCCGTGCCCGCTGTGCGACGAGCCGTTGGACCCCGCCGGGCATATCTGCGTGCGCACCAACGGCTATCGCCGCTCGGCATTCGGGTCAGACGATGACCCGGAAGAGTAACCGGGCCAGTGACTCCCAAGACGTTCTGCGGCGCGGCGATCTGACGGTCCTGGGCAGGATTCGTTCGGCCAGCAATGCCACTTTCCTGTGCGAGGCGGAACTCGACGGATGCTGCGTTCACTGCGTATACAAACCGGTCGCCGGCGAGCGTCCGCTCTGGGACTTTCCCGACGGAACCCTTGCCGGCCGCGAGCTGGCCGCCTATGCGGTGGCACAGGCACTGGGCTGGGACATCTTGCCCTACACAATCATTCGCGACGGACCCGCCGGGCGCGGCATGCTGCAGAAATGGGTCCCGCAACCCGGCGAAGGCCTGCAGTCGCCGGGCGGGCAGTCGCCGGGCGCGCAGTCCCAGGCACCCGACCTGGTGGATCTGTGTCCGGTCGGACGTATACCGCCGGGATACCTATCGGTGCTGCAGGCCTACGACTACGCGGGCGATGCGGTGATGCTGATCCACGCCGACGACCCCTGGCTGCGACGGATGGCGGTGTTCGACATCGTGGTGAACAATGCCGACCGCAAGGGCGGCCACATCCTGCGCGGTCCGGACGGCGAGGTGTACGGCGTCGACCATGGCCTGTGCCTGCACCACGAGGACAAACTGCGCACCGTGTTATGGGGCTGGGCCGGCAAGCCCATCGACGACGAGACGCTGCGACCGCTGGCCGCGCTTGCCGACGCCCTCAACGGTGAACTCGCCGAACGACTGGCCCGCGATATCACGCCGAGGGAGGTCAGGGCGCTGCGGCGGCGTGTTTCGGCACTGCTGGACGACCCGGTGATGCCGGGGCCGGATGGCCGCCGTCCGATTCCGTGGCCGGCCTTTTGACATCGATCTGACGATTGCCGCGTTTCCCGTAGGACATCCGACGGTGCCGAGTGCGGCCCCGGTACTACTGTGTCCTGTGAGTCGTTTTCGCCCCGCCCTCCAGATGGCCGGAAGGGCCGTGTCATCGCCGTGGCGGCCGTGATCGGGCCTACGAAATCGCCACGGGGAGTTGTGCTGGCTTCTCGTCGTGATCGACAACCGACGACAACCGAAAGGGAAGCCTGATGGCTGGATCGGCATCGCGGGTGGGCGTGTGGTCGGAGATCGGAACGCTTCGGCGGGTGATGGTCTGTGCGCCCGGTCTGGCCCACCAACGCCTGACCCCGGACAACAGCGACGAACTGTTGTTCGACGAGGTGATCTGGCTGGCCCAGGCCCGACGCGACCACTACGACTTCGTCGCGAAGTTGACCGATCGCGGCGCTGAGGTGCTCGATCTGCAGGACTGCCTTGCCGAGGTGCTGGTCGAACCGCGGGCCCGGTCCTGGGTGCTCGACCGCAAGATCACCGACGATCTGGTGGGCGCGATCGCCAAGCTGGAACTGCGTCCCTGGCTCGACGAGATGCCCGCCGCGGAACTGGCCAACTACCTGATCGGGGGGCTGGCCTACCACGAGGTCCCCAAGGACGTGGCGGGCAGCTTTCTGAGTGTGTTCGCCGAGGCGGACCCCGCCGGTTTCCTCCTCAAACCGCTGCCCAACACCCAGTTCATGCGGGACAACTCGTCCTGGATCTTCCACGGCGTGACACTCAACCCGATGCACTGGCCGGCCCGGCAGCAGGAGACCTTGCTGACCACCGCGGTCTACAACTTCCACCCCGCCTTCGCCGGTGAGGATTACCACGTGTGGCTCGGCAGTGCCGATGGCAAGCCGTACGATCACGGCGCAACGACGCTGGAGGGCGGCGACGTCATGCCGATCGGCAGGGGGACGGTGGTGATCGGAATGGGGGAGCGCTCCTCGCGGCAGGCCATCGTCCAGGTTGCGCGCGCCCTCTTCGATGCCGAGGCCGCCGAGCGGGTGATCGTCGCCGGGCTGCCCAAGACCCGCGCGGCGATGCACTTGGACACCGTGTTCACATTCTGCGACCGCGACGTCCTGACCGCCTACGCGCCGATCGTCGACAACGTCATCCCGATCAGCCTGCGTCCCGACTCGAGCGTTGCCGGGGGGATGGATATTCGCCGTGAAACCAAGGGTCTGGTGGAGGTCGTCGGGGAAGCCCTCGGGGTGACCTTCCGCGTCGTCGAGACTGCCGGCGACATCTACGGTGTCCAGCGCGAGCAATGGGACGACGCCAACAACGTCGTGGCCATGGAACCGGGTGTGGTGATCGGCTACGACCGCAACACCTTGACCAACACTGCCCTGCGCAAGGCCGGCATCGAGGTCATCACCATCGACGCCAGCGAGCTGGGCCGCGGCCGCGGCGGCGGCCGCTGCATGACGTGCCCGATCCTGCGCGAACCCGCCTACGACTGATCGACTCACCGAAAGAGGGCAGCGACAATGGGTTTCAACATCCACAACCGGAATCTGCTGAGTCTGGTTCATCACTCCGAGCGTGACCTGAACTACCTGATCGACCTGGCGCGTGATCTCAAGCGGCTGAAGTACGCGGGCATCCGCACCAGGAACCTGGAGGGCAAGAACATCGCCCTGATCTTCGAGAAGACCTCGACGCGCACCCGCTGCGCCTTCGAGGTCGCCGCCTACGACGAGGGTGCCCACATCACCTACATCGACCCGGCGTCGTCTCAGATCGGGCACAAGGAGACGATGAAGGACACCGCCCGGGTCCTGGGCCGCATGTACGACGCAATCGAATACCGCGGCTTCGGCCAGGAGGTCGTCGAAAAGCTCGCCGAGTACGCCGGGGTGCCGGTGTTCAACGGGCTCACCGACGAGTACCACCCCACCCAGATGCTCGCCGACGTACTGACCATGACCGAGCACTCGCCCAAGCCGTTGCACGACATCGCCTTTGCCTACGTCGGGGACGGCCGCAACAACATGGCCAACTCGTTGCTGCTGGTGGGCGTCAAACTCGGCATGGATGTGCGCATCGGCGCCCCCAAGCACCTGCAGCCGGCCAGGGATCACGTCGAGATGTGTGACGAATTCGCTGCCGCATCCGGTGCTCGCATCACGATCACCCACGATCCGGTCGAGGCCGTCAAGGGTGTCGACTTCATCCACACCGACGTGTGGGTGTCCATGGGCGAGCCCGTCGAGAGCTGGGCCGAACGCATCGACGACCTGATGCCGTTCCAGGTCAACCCGGAGTTGCTGAGGGCATCAGGCAACCCGCGGGTCAAGTTCATGCACTGTCTTCCGGCGTTCCACAACGCCGAGACCAAGGTCGGCAAGCAGGTCGCCGAGCGGTACCCGGCACTCGAGAACGGCATCGAGGTCACCGAGGACGTGTTCGAGAGCCCGGCGAACATCGCCTTCGACCAGGCCGAGAACCGGATGCACACGATAAAGGCGGTCCTCGTGGCCGCGCTGGGCTGACGCAGGCCGGGACAGCCATGCGAATCGTGATCGCGCTGGGCGGTAACGCACTGCTGCGACGGGGCCAACCGATGACGGCGGAGAACCAGCGGGCCAACATTCGGCTCGCCTCCGAGCGCATCGCCAAAGTGGTGCCCGGCAACCAGATCGTCGTCGCGCACGGCAACGGCCCGCAGGTGGGCCTGCTGGCCCTGCAGGCCGCGGCCTACACGGAGGTGGCGCCGTACCCGCTCGACGTGCTCGGCGCGCAGACCGACGCGATGATCGGCTATGTGATCGAGCAGGAGCTGGGCAACCTCCTCCCGTTCGAACAGCCGTTGGCGACCATGCTGACCATGATCGAAGTGGACCCGGCGGACCCGGCCTTCGCGAACCCCACCAAGCCCATCGGCCCGGTGTACGACAAGGAGACCGCCGAGAAGCTGGCGGCCGAGAGCGGGTGGTCGATCGCCCCGGACGGCGACAAGTTCCGCCGCGTGGTGGCGAGCCCGAAACCCAAGCGCATCTTCGAGATTCGTCCGATCCGGATGCTCGTCGAGGCGGGCGTGATCGTGGTCTGCGCGGGCGGTGGCGGCATCCCGACGATGTACGCCGAGGACCGCAAGCTGTACGGAGTCGAGGCCGTCATCGACAAGGACCTGGCCGCGGCGCTGTTGGCCCAGGAGCTGGAGGCCGACCTGCTGGTGATCGCCACCGACGTCGAAGGCGTGTACACCGGGTGGGGAACTCCCGGGCAGACCAAACTGGGCTCGGTGACCCCGGACGAGTTGGACGGCATGGATCTGCCGAAGGGGTCGATGGGTCCGAAGGTCGACGCGGCGTGCGGCTTCGCCCGTGCCACCGGCAAGGAGGCCGTCATCGGGTCGCTGGCCGACATCGACCGGATCGTCACCGGCGTTGCCGGAACGCGGGTGGCGGTGGCTTGACCCGCGGCTACAACGTTGTCACCGGTGGTCGCCGGCGATCACAACAACTTGTGTGAACGTCACGGACACGAGGATGGCGCCGCACCCCGATACTGGCAGCGTGAATGTCAATCCCGGCGACCGGACGGACGCCGCGCTGGCCGCGGATCTGGCCGCCGACGCGGGGGAGTTGTTGCTGGCGACGCGAGACGAGATCGGCTACGACTACCCGTGGGAGCTGGGCGATACCGGCGACGCGCGGGCCAACGCGCTGCTGCTGGCGCGGCTGCGAGCCGAGCGCCCCGGCGATGCCGTGCTCTCCGAGGAGGCGCCGGACAACCTGGCCCGGCTGCGGTCGGATCGGGTGTGGATCGTCGACCCGGTGGACGGCACCCGTGAGTTCTCCACTCCCCGCCGCGAGGACTGGGCGGTGCATGTGGCGCTGTGGCAGCGGGTCGACGGGCCTGACGGGCGGATCACCGACGCGGCGGTTGCCCTGCCCGCGCGTGGCGAGGTGTACCGCAGCGACACCGTTTCGGGTTCGCCCAGGCGTGATTCCGGTGCGCCCATCCGCATTACGGCCAGCACCAGCCGGCCTCCGGCGGTGCTGTACCGGATGGCGCAGAGCATCGACTTCGAACTGGTCCGGATCGGTTCGGCGGGCGCCAAGGCTATGGCGGTGGTGCGCGGCGACGTCGACGCCTATGTCCATGCCGGAGGTCAGTGGGAGTGGGATTCGGCCGCGCCCGCGGGCGTGGTGCTGGCCGCCGGCATGCACGCCTCGCGGCTGGACGGCTCCCCGATGCGCTACAACCGGCCCGACCCGTATCTGCCCGATCTGCTGATGTGCCGTTCCGAACTCGCCGGTCCGCTGTTGGAAGCCATCCGATCGGTGCGGTGAGTCGGCAGAATAGAGTTCGTCGTATGCAATCGTGGCCGGCGCCGGAGGTGCCTTCGCTGCCGGGGCATGGGCCGGCGCTGCGCCTCCACGACAGTGCCGACCGCCAGGTTCGTCCGGTTTCACCCGCAGACACAGCCACCATGTACGTGTGCGGCATCACCCCTTATGACGCCACCCATCTCGGGCACGCCGCGACGTATCTGGCGTTCGACTTGATCACAAGACTTTGGCTGGACTCCGGGCACCGGGTGCACTACGTGCAGAACGTGACCGACATCGACGACCCGCTGTTCGAGCGGGCCGATCGCGATGGCGTCGATTGGCGTGAGCTTGGAGACCGCGAGACGCAGCTGTTCCGCGACGACATGACGCGCCCTGCGGGTACTGCCGCCGCGGGAGTACGTCGCCGCCACCGAGGCGATCGGCGAAGTGGTCGAACTCATCGAGAAAATGCTTGCGTCGGGTGCGGCCTATGTCGTCGACGATCCCGAGTTCCCGGACGTCTACTTCCGCGCCGACGCCACCCTGCAGTTCGGCTACGAATCCGGGTACGACCTCGACATCATGCGCACCCTGTTCGCCGAGCGCGGCGGGGACCCGCAGCGCCCCGGCAAGGCCGACGAACTCGACGCGCTGCTGTGGCGCGCGGCCCGCCCCGGTGAGCCGAGTTGGCCCTCGCCGTTCGGGCCGGGCCGGCCCGGCTGGCACGTGGAATGTTCGGCCATCGCCGTGACCCGGCTGGGAATGGGCTTCGACGTGCAGGGCGGGGGCAGCGACCTGATCTTCCCGCACCACGAGTTCTCCGCCGCGCACGCCGAATCCGTCACGGGGGAGCGGCGTTTCGCCCGCCACTACGTGCATGCCGGGATGATCGGCTGGGACGGCCACAAGATGTCCAAGAGCCGGGGCAATCTGGTGCTGGTGTCAGCGCTGCGCGCCGACGGTGTGGATCCCGGCGCGATTCGGCTGGGCCTGTTCGCCGAGCACTACCGCGCGGGACCGGTTCTGGAGCCCGGCCGTGCTCGAGGAAGCGCAGGCCCGCCTGTCGCGGTGGCGTGCGGCCACCGCTCTGCCCGCCGGCCCGGATGCCGCCGACGTCATCGGGCGGGTGCGCCGGTATCTCGCCGACGACCTGGACACGCCGAAAGCGCTTGCCGCCCTTGACGGCTGGTGCGACGACGCGCTGGAGTACGGCGGCCATGACGAGCTGGCGCCCGCATCGGTGCGGACCGCCGTCGACGCGTTGTTGGGCGTGGGGCTGTAACGCCTGGATCGCGCACGCTCGCGGCGATGGCGTGCCGCGCCGCCGCCAACCCCAGCCTCAACCCCGGAAACCGGGCCCCCGCCGACGCAGGTAACGCTCGAACTCCGCGGCCAGCGCATCGCCGTCGATTTTGCCCAGTGCCTCGTTCATGTCGACCTCGGCGTCGCCCCGTTCTTCCAGCGAGGACACATATTCGGCGATCTCCTCGTCCTCGGCGGTCATCTCGGTGACGGCCTGCTCCCATTCTTCGGCCTGCTGCGGCAGGTCGGCCAGTGGGACCTCGATGTCGAGCACGTCCTCGACACGGTGCAGCAGCGCGACGGTGGCCTTGGGGTTCGGAGGTTGTGACACGTAGTGGGGTATAGCCGCCCAGAACGTCACCGCAGGGATACCGGCGGCCACACATGCTTCCTGGAACACCCCGGCGATGCCGGTCGGGCCCTCGTAGCGGGTTTCCTCCAACCCGAAGTACTTGGCCGATTCGGGTGAGTACGCCGCGCCGGAGACCGGGACCGGACGGGTGTGCGGGGTGTCGGCCAGCAGCGCGCCCAGGATGACGACGGTGTCTACGTTGAGCTTGTCGGCAATCGCAAGCAGCTCCGCGCAGAACGTCCGCCAGCGCATGTTCGGCTCGACGCCGTGCATCAACACAACGTCGCGGTCCAGGCCGGGCGGGCGGCACCGCGAAATGCGCATCGATGGCCACAGCAGTTCGCGGGTGACACCGTCGATCTGCCGGATCACCGGCCGATTCACCTGATAGTCGTAGTAGGCCTCGTCGTCGATCTCGATGATGGTCTCGGCCTCCCACATCGTGTCGAGGTGCTCCAACGCGTCGCTGGCGGCGTCCCCGGCGTCGTTCCATCCCTCGAACGCCGCCACGACGATCGTGTTGCGCAGTTCAGGCAGATTTGCGTCTGACCGGGGCATCAATTCAGCGTAATGCCTGCGGGGGGCTCGTGAGCGGTGCACGCACAGCGCGCCGGGGTGCCGGTTTGCCTGGATCGACTACCCTGGCGGGCGATTGCCTCGACCAACCGCAGCTACGACACCGATCTGCTGGAGGTTTTGTCCCGGCTGCAATCTGGTTGACCTTGTCGACGATGGCATTGCCAACAAGATTCGCGAGCTGCCGGGGATGGATCGCGGCGATGAGTTGGGCGTCCGGACGTCGATCGGGGTGACAACGTAGACTTTTCTGGTCGAGAGGCGTTGCAACGGATCCGGTCCCTGCCGGTATCCGCCACGCTCGGCAGAGTCAAGGACGCCTTCCGTTACGGAAGGAGTGCACGTGAACGCCGTTGAGTCGAACACCGAGGCGAACACTTTCGCGCCGAACATCCGCCCCGACTGCACCGACGAACTGACGGCAGCTCTGCGCCGGCGGATCATGGTGATCGACGGCGCGATGGGCACGGCGATCCAGCGGGACCGGCCGGACGAGGCCGGCTACCGCGGCGAGCGGTTCAAGGACTGGCCGCGCGATCTCGTGGGAAACAACGACCTGCTCACCCTGACGCAGCCGCAGATCATCGAAGGGATCCACTGCGAGTACCTCGAGGCGGGCGCGGACATCCTGGAGACCAACACGTTCAACGCGAACGCGGTCTCCCTCTCCGACTACGGCATGGAGGAACTGAGCTATGAGCTGAACTACGCCGGCGCTGCCCTGGCCCGGGCGGCCTGCGACGAGTTCAGCACCCCGTCCAAGCCCCGTTACGTCGCCGGCGCCCTCGGTCCGACGACGCGCACCGCATCGATCTCGCCGGACGTCAACGACCCCGGAGCCCGCAACGTCTCCTACGACCAGTTGGTGGCCGCCTACCTCGAAGCTGCCAACGGCCTGGTCGACGGCGGTGCCGACCTCCTGATCATCGAGACGATCTTCGACTCGCTGAACGCCAAGGCGGCGGTGTTCGCCGTCGAGACGCTGTTCGAGGAGCGCGGACGCCGTTGGCCGTTGATCATCTCGGGCACCATCACCGATGCGTCCGGGCGGACGTTGTCCGGCCAGGTCACCGAGGCCTTCTGGAACGCGATCCGGCACGCGAAGCCGATAGCGGTGGGCCTGAACTGCGCATTGGGCGCGCCCGAGATGAGGCCCTACATCGCCGAGATGGCGCGGATCGCGGACACCTTCGTCTCCTGCTACCCGAACGCCGGCCTGCCCAACGCCTTCGGCGAGTACGACGAGTCCCCGGAGCGTCAGGCCGGCTACATCGCGGAGTTCGCCGAGGTCGGCCTGGTCAACCTGGTCGGTGGCTGCTGCGGAACGGCGCCGCCGCACATCGCCGAGATCGCCAAGGTCGTCGACGGCTTGCGACCGAGGGAAGTGCCGCACATTTCCGTGGCCACCCGCCTCTCGGGTCTGGAGCCGCTCAACATCACCGACGGCTCCCTGTTCGTGAACATCGGCGAGCGCACCAACATCACCGGTTCCGCCCGGTTCCGCAACCTGATCAAGGCCGAGGACTACGACACCGCCCTGTCGGTCGCCCTGCAGCAGGTCGAGGTCGGTGCGCAGGTCATCGACATCAACATGGACGAGGGCATGATCGACGGCATCGCCGCGATGGACCGGTTCACCAAGCTGATCGCGGCCGAGCCGGACATCAGCCGCGTCCCGGTGATGATCGACTCCTCCAAGTGGGAGGTCATCGAGGCGGGCCTGAAGAACGTGCAGGGCAAGCCGATCGTCAACTCGATCTCCATGAAGGAGGGCGAGGAGAAGTTCATCCGCGAGGCACGGCTGTGCCGAAAGTACGGCGCCGCCGTCGTCGTGATGGCCTTCGACGAACAGGGGCAGGCCGACAACCTGGAGCGCCGCAACCAGATCTGCGGGCGCGCCTACCGGATCCTGACCGAAGAGGTCGGTTTCCCGTCCGAGGACATCATCTTCGACCCGAACTGCTTCGCGCTGGCGACCGGCATCGAGGAGCACGCGACCTACGGGATCGACTTCATCGAGGCCTGCGCCTGGATCAAGGAGAACCTTCCCGGGGTGCACATCTCCGGCGGTATCTCCAACGTGTCGTTCTCGTTCCGGGGCAACAACCCCGTCCGCGAGGCGATCCACGCGGTTTTCCTGTACCACGCCATCAAGGCAGGCCTGGACATGGGCATCGTCAACGCCGGTGCACTGGTGCCCTACGACTCCATCGACCCCGAGCTGCGGGACCGGATCGAGGACGTCGTCCTGAACCGTCGCGAGGACGCGGCCGAGAGGCTGCTGGAGATCGCGGAACGGTTCAACAAGAACGAGGCGACCGGCGACTCGGTTGTCCAAGAGTGGCGCAACCTGCCGGTCCGCCAGCGGATCACGCACGCCCTGGTCAAGGGCATCGACGCCCATGTTGATTCCGACACCGAGGAATTGCGGGCCGAGATCGCCGCCGGTGGTGGTCGCCCGATCGAGGTGATCGAGGGCCCGCTGATGGATGGCATGAACGTCGTCGGTGATCTCTTCGGCGCGGGCAAGATGTTCCTGCCCCAGGTCGTGAAATCGGCACGGGTGATGAAGAAGGCTGTGGCGTACCTGCTGCCCTACATCGAGGCGGAGAAAGAGGAGGACGCAACCTCCGGCGCCGCTGGAGGTTCTGGGAACAAGGACACCAACGGCACGATCGTGATGGCGACCGTGAAGGGCGACGTCCACGACATCGGCAAGAACATCGTCGGGGTCGTCCTGCAGTGCAACAACTACGAGGTGATCGACCTCGGTGTGATGGTGCCCGCCCAGAAGATCCTGGACGCGGCCAAGGAGCACAACGCCGACATCATCGGGCTGTCCGGTCTGATCACCCCGTCCCTCGACGAGATGGTCAACTTCGCCGTGGAGATGGAACGCGAAGGGCTGGAGATCCCGCTGCTGATCGGCGGCGCGACCACCTCGCGGGCGCACACGGCCGTGAAGGTGGCGCCGCGCCGCAGCGGTCCGGTGGTCTGGGTCAAGGATGCTTCCCGCTCGGTGCCGGTCGCCGCGGCGCTGCTGGACGACAAGCAACGTCCGGGTCTGCTGGAGGCCACCGCGACCGACTACGCAGCGCTGCGCGAACGGCACGCCCAGAAGAGCGAGCGGCCGATGCTGACGCTGGAGAAGGCCCGCGCGAACCGGACGCCGATCGAGTGGGACGGCTACAAGCCGCCGGTGCCCGCCCAAGGCATCGGCGTGCGGGATTTTCAGGACTACGACCTCGCCGAGCTGCGGGAGTACATCGACTGGCAGCCGTTCTTCAACGCCTGGGAGATGAAGGGCAGGTTCCCCGACATCCTCAACAACCCGGTCTCGGGCGAGACTGCCCGCAAGCTGTACGACGACGCTCAGGAGATGCTCGACACCCTGATCAAGGAGAAGTGGCTGACTGCCAACGGGGTGATCGGGTTCTTCCCGGCGAACGCGGTCGGCGACGACATCGAGGTCTACACCGACGAGACCCGTACCGAGGCGATGGCCACGTTGCACAACCTGCGCCAGCAGGGCGAGCACCGGGCCGGCATCCCGAACCGGTCGCTGGGCGACTACATCGCGCCCAAGGACATCGGTCTGGCTGACTACGTCGGCGCCTTCGCCGTCACCGCGGGGCTCGGCAGCCAGGACAAGATCGTCGAGTTCAAGGCAGCCAACGACGACTACAGCGCGATATTGCTGGAGTCGATCGCCGACCGGCTGGCAGAGGCGTTCGCCGAACGGATGCACCAACGGGTCCGCAAGGAGTTCTGGGGATTCCAGCCTGACGAGCAGCTGGACAACGACGCGCTGATCGATGAGAAGTACGTCGGAATCCGCCCTGCCCCCGGCTATCCGGCCTGCCCGGAGCACACCGAGAAGGCGACGATCTGGGAGTTGATGGACGTCGCTGAGCGGACCGGCATCGAGCTGACCGAGTCGATGGCGATGTGGCCCGGTGCTGCCGTCAGCGGCTGGTACTTCTCGCACCCGCAGTCGCAGTACTTCGTGGTCGGCCGGCTGGCCCAGGACCAGGTCGCCGACTACGCGAAGCGCAAGGGCTGGACCCTGCAGGAGGCCGAGCGCTGGCTCGGCCCCAACCTCGGCTACAACCCGGAGGACTGAGCCCGTCGTTGGTTGAGGAGCGAGGCACGAGTGTCACTAGAGAGCGGGCAACGGTCGGGTCGTGCTGGCCACGCATTTTCGATGTGGCGCAGGACAAAAGCGCTCGACGTGACCGGGGCCACAGGATTTCGCCCCGCGCGCCGGCCGATGGGACAATCGCCGGCATGCGTGCGGTGCTGTGGGACATGGACGGCACCATCATCGACTCTGAAAAGCTGTGGGACATCGCGATCCATGAGCTTTACGCGCAGCACGGCAGGGTACTGAGCCCGGACGTGCGCGACGCGACCGTGGGCGGGTCCGCCGACGGCGTGATCCGGATCATCTTCGCCGACCTCGGCTTGGACCCGGATCCGACGCACATGGCCACGATCACCGACTGGATGCACGACTACGTCGGCGAACTCTTCGGCGTTGGCCTGCCCTGGTGTGATGGGGCGCGGGATCTGCTGGAAGCGCTACAGGAGGTAGGCGTCCCGATGGCGCTGGTGACCAACACCCGCCGCGCGCTTACCGAAAATGCGCTGAACAGCATTGGCCGCCAATATTTTTCGCTCTCGGTATGCGGCGACGAAGTGCCCACGGGCAAGCCCGCTCCGGACGTCTACCTGCGCGCGGCCGAGTTGCTCGGGCTGGATCCGGCCGACTGTCTGGCGATCGAGGACTCGGTGACCGGAAGCGCTGCTGCCGAGGCTGCCGGGTGCCCGGTTCTGGTGGTGCCCAATGAGGTTGAGGTGCCGGGCAGTGCTCGCCGGCGACGGGTGGACACGCTGCGGGGCCTGTCCGTCGGGGACCTGCGTGGTGTGTACGCCGACCTCGAACCGATGGGTGAACGCATCGCCTGAGGCGAATCCCGCCGGGAAAGCGACCGACTTTGTCCGGCCACGATCTCATCGGCTGGGCGGCTTTCCGGCCATCGAGTTGGCGCGGCGGGATGTCGGACATGACCCGATGATGGGCGAACCCGAACTTGTCGCGCGGACAATTTCCGGGTGCTGCGTTCCTGGCCGGTCGGATACGCCCGTGCGGGTGTGCAGACTGTGCAATCGTGGTTTACGCACGTCAACGGTAGTGGAAGGACATCCGATGTCCCACGGTCCGATGGGCGGCGATGAGCCGTCGATCTACGCAGATCAGGAGTTCTCAACCGGTCGCAGCGCCGTCCGAATTGCCTCGGTGGCGGCACTCGGTGGTCTGCTGTTCGGCTACGACAGCGCGGTGATCAACGGCGCAGTGTCGGCGATTCAGAAGCACTTCGACATCAGCAACTACGCGCTCGGCTTCGCGGTCGCCTCGGCCCTGCTGGGTGCCGCGGCCGGTGCGATGACAGCGGGCCGGCTGGCTGACCGCATCGGTCGCCTCGCGGTGATGAAGCTGGCCGCCGCGCTGTTCTTCATCAGCGCCATCGCCACCGCCTTGGCGACCAGTGTCTGGCTTATCGTGCTCTTCCGCATCATCGGCGGTATCGGCGTCGGCGTTGCGTCGGTGATCGCTCCCGCCTACATCGCTGAGACGTCGCCGCCGCACATCCGTGGTCGGCTCGGCTCGCTGCAGCAACTGGCGATCGTGTCGGGAATCTTTCTGTCCCTGGCGGTCGACTGGGTGCTCGCACATCTGGCCGGTGGCTCCGACAAGGTTCTGTGGCTGAATATGGAGGCTTGGCGGTGGATGTTCTTGATGATGGCCGTCCCGGCCGTCGTCTACGGTCTGCTGGCGTTCACCATTCCCGAGTCGCCGCGTTACCTTGTTGCCACGCATCGGATTCCGGAAGCACGCAAGGTGCTGACCCTGCTGCTGGGTGAACGCAACCTGGAGATCACCATCAACCGGATCCAGGAGACCCTGCAGGTGGAGACGCCGCCGTCGTGGCGCGATCTGCACAAGCCCGGAGGCGGGCTCTACGGCATCGTCTGGGTCGGCCTCGGACTGTCGATCTTCCAGCAGTTCGTCGGCATCAACGTGATCTTCTACTACTCCAACGTGCTGTGGGAGGCTGTCGGGTTCGACGAGAGCTCGTCGTTCACCATCACGGTCATCACGTCCATCGTCAACATCGCCACCACCCTGATCGCGATCGCACTGATCGACAAGATCGGCCGCAAGCCCCTGCTGCTGATCGGTTCGGCAGGCATGGCGGTCGGGCTGGCCACGATGGCGATAATCTTCGGGACCGCACCGCAGGTGGACGGCCAGCCACAGTTGCACGGAGCGGCGGGTCCCATTGCGCTGATCTCCGCCAACCTGTTTGTGGTCGCCTTCGGCATGTCCTGGGGCCCGGTGGTGTGGGTGCTGCTGGGTGAGATGTTCCCCAACCGGATCCGGGCCGCGGCGCTCGGACTTGCCGCCGCCGGACAGTGGGCGGCGAACTGGCTCATCACCGTGACCTTCCCCGAGCTGCGCAACTTCCTGGGCGCCGCCTACGGCTTCTACGCCCTGTTTGCGGTGTTGTCCTTCCTGTTCGTGTGGAAGTGGGTGCGTGAGACCAAGGGCGTGTCACTTGAGGACATGCACGCCGAGCTCCTGCACGACGACAAGCCGGCGACAACCTAAGACTGGTCCTTTCGTGATTGCGCCACATGAAACAATCGGTCCCCGTGAAGACCTTCGATGAGCTGTTCACCGAGCTGGGCGAACGCGTCCGGACCCGCCCGGAGGACAGCGCCACCGTCGCCGCATTGGACGCCGGTGTGCACACCGTCGGCAAGAAGATCCTCGAGGAGGCCGGCGAGGTATGGCTGGCTGCCGAGCACGAGTCCGACGACGCCCTGGCCGGCGAGATCAGCCAGTTGCTGTACTGGACCCAGGTGCTGATGCTGGCCCGCGGCCTCACCCTCGACGACATCTATCGGAAGCTGTGACCTGCGATGCTGCGAGTCGCCGTTCCCAACAAGGGTGCACTGAGTGAGCCGGCCGCCGAGATCCTGTCCGAGGCCGGTTACCGGCGCCGCACCGACCTGAAGGACCTGACCGTCATCGACCCGGTCAACAACGTCGAGTTCTTCTTCCTGCGCCCCAAGGACATTGCGATCTATGTCGGCTCGGGTGAGCTGGACTTCGGTATCACCGGCCGCGACTTGGCCCGCGAATCCGACGCCCCGGTCGCGGAGCGGTTGTCGTTGGGGTTCGGGTCCTCGACATTTTGCTATGCCGCGCCTTCCGGCGAGGATTGGACGATCGCAGATCTGGAAGGCAAGCGCATCGCGACCGCCTACCCCAACCTGGTCCGCAAAGATCTGGCGGTCAATGGGGTCAACGCGACGGTCATCCGGCTCGACGGCGCGGTCGAGATCTCGGTGCAACTCGGCGTGGCCGATGTCATCGCCGATGTCGTCGGATCGGGCCGCACCCTGGGTCTGCACGATCTCGTGCCGTTCGGCGAACCGCTGTGCGATTCCGAAGCCGTGTTGATCGAGGCGGCCGGTCGCGGGCCCGACCCGGTGCGCGACCAGTTGGTCGCGCGCGTGCAGGGCGTGGTCTTCGGCCAGCAGTACCTGATGCTGGACTACGACTGTCCGCGCGCGGTTCTGGACAGGGCGACCGCGGTCACTCCGGGGCTGGAATCGCCGACGATCGCACCGCTGGCCGACCCCGAATGGGTGGCGGTGCGGGCGCTGGTTCCCCGCAAAGCGGTAAACGCGATCATGGACGAGCTCGCGGCCATCGGCGCCAAGGCGATTCTGGCCTCCGACATCAGGTTCTGCCGGTTCTGAGCCACCGCGCGCCGCTGCACATGCTCATCTCGGCGGTGTGAAAGGCGGTGTGATGGCCGTGTGAAGGGCGGGATGAAAACTGAGGTAGCCGACTACTCGTGCCACAACAGGCAGTCCGGTGTGAACATCAACCGGGCGGATATCGATTTCGCCGTCACATTTCTGCTCAATTCGAAGAAGGAGACATCCCATGCCGAAAAAGGACTCGGGCACCGTTCCCGAAAACCCGCACGCCCCGGTGTCCAACCAGCCCGAAACCGTGGAGGCTGAATCGGCGGGCAAACCGGTTTCCCAGCCGCCCTCCGAGGGAACGAACCCGGACACGACCCGAACGGCCGACGACGGGACGGAAGCGGTACCGGGGTTCGGGCGAACCGAGCGGGCATTGGAACGACTGTCGTCCGCTGTTCGTGGCACCCGACACCAGCGAACTGCGTGACATCGGGGAAGCGTCATTCGGCCCGCCGCCCCCGCAGGCCGAGACCGTCCACGGTCCGGACGACCGGGTACAGATCACCAACACGTCGGCCTATCCATGGCGGGTGCACGCCTCGCTTCTGATTACGGCGGCGGACAATTCGTCGTGGATCGGCACGGGATGGTTCATCGGTCCGCACACGCTGATCACCGCCGGACACGTGGTGCACATCAAGAACAGCGGTGTTCCCGGTCGGGACGGTTGGGTCAAGCGAATCCAGGTGATGCCCGGCAGGAACGGAGCTTCGCTGCCGTACGGATCGGTGACCAGCACGAACTTCCGGTCGGTAAAGGGATGGACCAACAACGGGGACCAGAACTTCGATTACGGCGCCATCATCCTCCCAACGGACCTCGGCAACACCGTGGGCTGGCTGGGGTTCGGCGTCTATTCGGATGCCGATCTGGTCGCGAGCGTCGGGAACATCACCGGGTATCCCGGCGACAAGCCATCCGGTACACAGTGGTACGACGCGCGGAAAATCGCTTCGGTGAACAGCCGAAAGGTCTATTACGACATCGACACCGCCGGCGGCCAGAGCGGCAGTGCGGTTTACCGGATCATCAACGGGGCACGCTATGGAATCGCGATCCACGCATACGGTGGCGCCACCACGAATTCGGGGACCCGGATCAACACCGAGGTCTACAACAATTTGGTCTCGTGGAAGGCTTAGCCGACTTTTGCCCGCGGCGGCGCTGGCGCTGATCCTGTGCCCGGCGGCATGTCACTCCGACGGTGGCAGCCGCCGGGACGGAAACACAGGAGGCACCATGGTTGCTCCGCCGGCGCTGATTACCGGGCGGGTATCACACAGTGGGCAGGCCATCGCCGGAGCCAGGGTGATGTTCGCGAACGGGCCGGGAGAGCTCCCCGACATCGCGGCCCTCACCGATGGGGCCGGCCGCTTCGCGCTGGCCGCGCCCCGGGCCGGGACCTACACCGTCGAGGTTGCCGCAGACGGGTTCGGGAGCGAGCGCGTGAGCGTCACGCTGGACCCCGGCGAGACGAGGGACCTGACGATCGACTTGCGGCCTGTGCCGTGACGCCGGCGAAGGACCGGCGATAGGTCGTCGACGGATCGGCGATGGATCCGGACCCCTCTGCAGCGCTGTCGCGTTGCCGCCTGCAACGGTCGGGGGTCTGTTAGCGTCCCTGGTGTGATGCATTTCCTCGTTCTGTTGCTGGCCGGATTGATCGGCGCGGTTGCCGGCCTGCGGGCAATGACCGCCCCCACCGCGGTGGCTTGGGCCGCCCTGCTGGGCTGGATCAATCTCGACGGGACGTGGGTCCAGTGGTTGGGCCACCCGGTCACGGTTGGAGTGCTGACCCTGCTGGCACTTGCCGAACTGGTGACCGATCAGCTTCCCAAAACCCCGAGCCGCAAGAGCCCGGTGCAGTTCATCACGCGCCTCGTCACGGGCGGGTTCGCTGGCGCGGCCCTTGCCACCGCGTGGGGATACCCGTTGGGCGGTTTGGGTGCCGGGCTGATCGGTGCCGTGCTGGGCACGCTGGGCGGCTACGAGATGCGCCGGAAGCTGTCGGACAAGGAAGGTATCGACCTTCCCGTAGCGCTGACCGAGGACATTGTCGCGGTGCTGGCCGGGTTTGGGATCGCGGCACTGACGGCGATGCTGTGAAAGGGTGACGTCGTGGCGCAACGCTTCGACGCGATCATCGTGGGGGCCGGGCAGGCCGGGCCCCCGTTGGCGGGCAGGCTGACTGAGGCCGGCATGACCGTCGCGGTCGTGGAACGCAAACTGGTGGGCGGGACATGCGTCAACTCCGGCTGCATTCCGACCAAAACCCTGGTCGCCAGCGCCTACGCAGCACATACCGCGCGCCGGGGTGCCGAATACGGATTCGGCTCGGGCGACGTCGCCGTCGACATGGCGAGGGTCAAGGCGCGCAAGGACAAGATCATGCTCGACGACCGCCACGGCCTCGAGGCGTGGCTGGAAAGCATGACCGGCTGCGCATTGATTCGCGGCCACGCACGGTTCGCCGGGCCCCAGACGCTCACGATCGACGACGCCGAGGTCATCGAGGCTGACCGGATATTCCTCAATGTCGGTGGGCGTGCGGTAGTCCCGGCTATCCCCGGCCTGGGTGACGTGGACTTCCTCACCAACGTCGGCATCCTCGAACTCGATGCCCTTCCGGAGCACCTCGTGGTCGTCGGCGGCAGTTACATCGCCCTGGAGTTCGCGCAGATGTATCGACGATTCGGCGCCGAGGTGACCGTCGTCGAGAAGGGTCCGCGACTGGCTTCCCGCGAGGACGAGGATGTGTCGGCGGCGGTGCAGCAGATCCTCGAGGCAGAGGGCATATCTATCGTCCTCGGCGCCAACGCGATGCGGATCAACAAGCACGCCAAGGGAATCGAGGTGATTCCGCGGGAGGGTGCGAGCCCGGTCGTCGGCACCCATCTACTGGTGGCGACGGGACGGCGGCCCAATACCGACGATCTCGGGCTGGACCAGGTCGGGGTGGCGACCGACGAGCGCGGCTACATCGGAGTCGACGACCAGTTGCGCACCAATGTCGACGGCATCTGGGCGATGGGGGACTGCAACGGCAAAGGCGCCTTCACCCACACGTCCTACAACGACTTCGAGATCGTGGCGGCCAATCTCCTCGACGACGACCCGCGCCGGGTGTCCGACCGCATCACGACCTACGCCCTCTACATCGATCCGCCGCTCGGCCGCGCAGGGATGACTGTGAGCGAGGCTCGCCGAATCGGCCGGAAGGCCCTGGTGGGCAAGCGTCCGATGACCCGAGTCGGTCGGGCTGTTGAGAAGGGCGAGTCGCAGGGCTTCATGAAGGTCGTCGTCGACGCGGAGACCGAACACATTCTCGGCGCGGCCATCCTTGGTGTGGGCGGCGACGAGGTGATCCATTCGATCCTCGACGTCATGACCGCCAAGCTGCCCTACACGGCGATCTCGCGGACCATGCACATCCACCCGACTGTCAGCGAGTTGGTGCCGACGATGCTCCAGGAATTGCGCCCCCTGACCTAGATGTCGCGTGTTGTTGACTGGTCGTCGCGTTGACGTGGTTCTGAGAGCGCCGAATCGCCGAGTTTGTCGCTCTCAGTGCCATCTCGACGCAGCTGTGGATGCGCGGCGCGCATGACCCGCTCACGAAGCCAGCTGCTCCGGCCAGCCGGGGTACGCCGGCGGGGTGCCGCCGAATAACGGGCACCGTGACTGGTGGGCACACCACCCGCACATCCGTGAGGATCGGGGACGGAAATCGCCAGTGGCACCGGCCGCCTGGATAGCGCGCCAGATGGCCGTCAGAGTCCTCTCGAAGCGCAGCAGTTCGTCGAGTTCGGGGCTGTAGTCCAGCACCTGGCCGTCGGCCAGATAGATCAGCCGCAAACGCGCAGGCTGCACTCCGCGTGACCGCAGCAGTGCCACCGCGTAGAACTTCATCTGGAACATCGCCTTGGCTTCGGCGAACCCCCTAGCCTCGGGCGGGGCCTTGCCGGTCTTGTAATCGACCACCCGTAGCTCCCCGGTGGGGGCGACATCGATCCGGTCGACGAAACCGCGCAGCAGGGTGCCGTCGGCCAGTTCGACCTCGACGCGCTGTTCGCAACTGTCGGGCGTGAACCGGGTGGGGTCCTCGAGCCGGTAGTAGCCGGCCAGCAGCGCCCTGGCTTCAGCCAGGAGTTGAACCTGCTGCTGCGGGGGGAACGCTTGCGCGAGTTCTGGCTCTTGTGCGATCACCAGCTCCCACGCCGGGGCGATCAGCGCCAGAGCAGCGTCCGGGTCGCGCAGCGGAGCGGGCAGCGTGAAAAGCTGCTCGAGCGCTGCATGGACCACTGAGCCCCGCAGTTGGGCATGCGACGCCGGCTCGGGCAGCCGGTCGATGGCCCGAAACCGGTAAAGCAGCGGGCACTGCTTGAAATCGGCGGCCCGCGACGGTGACAAAGCCGGGCGGTACATATGTCGAGGCTATGCAAACCCTCCGACAAGACATGGCAGGCTGAGGGCCGTGTCGTCTACGGGCTTGTTCAGCGCCGCCGACCGCGTGCAGCTCACCGACGCCAAGGGCAGGCATTAC
This sequence comes from uncultured Actinomycetota bacterium, assembly GCA_963846905.1. GTDB lineage: Bacteria > Actinomycetota > Actinomycetes > Mycobacteriales > Mycobacteriaceae > Mycobacterium. Next base: position 66,006 of record CAWJYB010000042.1, on the reverse strand, counting down.
ACGATGGTGCTCACTCCGGGGGCGCAGTTTCATACCCATCGCGGCGCCATCGCCCACGATGCCGTCATCGGCCTGCCGGAGGGCAGCGTGGTCAAGTCCGCCAACGGTGATCAGTTCCTGGTGCTGCGGCCGCTGCTCGTCGACTACGTGATGTCGATGCCAAGGGGAGCTCAGGTGATCTACCCCAAGGACGCCGCCCAGATCGTCCACGAGGGAGACATCTTCCCGGGAGCCCGGGTGCTGGAGGCAGGCGCCGGTTCGGGAGCCCTGACCTGCTCGCTGCTGCGCGCCGTCGGCCCGGATGGACAGGTCGTCTCCTACGAAGTTCGTGACGACCATGCCGACCATGCCGCGCGCAACGTCAGCACCTTCTTCGGCCAACGGCCGGCCAACTGGGAGCTGGTGATCGCCGATATCGCCGACTACGACGGCCCCGTGGTGGACCGCGCCGTCCTCGACATGCTGGCGCCCTGGGAGGTGCTCGACGCGGTATCGCGGGCCCTGCTGCCCGGCGGCGTCCTCATCGTTTACGTCACGACCGTCACGCAGCTGTCCCAAACTGTCGAGGCCCTCCGCGAACAACAGTGCTGGACCGAGCCGCGGGCATGGGAAACCATGCAACGCGGCTGGAATGTCGTCGGCCTCGCCGTCCGCCCGCAACACAACATGCGCGGACATACCGCGTTTTTGATTTCGGCGCGCCGCCTGGCGGAAGGGACCGTCACACCCACGCCATTGCGGCGAAAACGCACGATCTAATCGTTGCTGCTGACAAAGCCGCGTCTCACCGACAGCAGTTCGATCTCGGGGCGCGCGGCCACCAACCGCTCGGCCGCGTCGAGGACCTCCACCACGTGCGCCCGATCTGCCGATGCCACCGCCAAGCCGATGCCCGCTCGCCGGTGCAGATCGCGCGAGCCGGTTTCAGCCGCGGAGACGGCGAACCTGCGGTGCAGTTCAGCGATGATCGGTCGTACGACGGAGCGTTTCTGCTTGAGCGAGTGGACGTCGCCGAGCAGCACGTCGAACTCGAGCCAGCCCACCCACACGCCCGCGGCCTACCGGGTGGGTTGGGGCGCTGGCGGCGGGGGAGGCGGTGACTCGGGACGGGCCGGCCGCGGCGGTGCGCCGAAGGCCAGCAGCATGTCAGCGGTGTCGCGGGACAGCTGCCAGGCTCCGTGTGCCGACGCGAACTCCATCGGGAACGTGAATCCGGTGTGGGGATCAGGGGAAGTCACCTTCACATTCGCGATGACGTAGCCGGGACTGTCCACCGTCCACGCCAGCTCGGATGCAGTGAAGATCAGCGGCACCAAGTGATTCTCCTGCAACGCCTTCGTGAAAGTATCAAGCGTTGCCGCATCCGCATCCGACGAGGCCTCGACCAGCCCCAGTTTGTCGATGCCGGGCACCGCGGGGTCGGCGAGGCGCCCGAGTACGTCGGTGAGTTCCTGCGGAGCGGGCAGCGCGGCAGCTGGAGGCGGCGTCGTGAGGAGCATTGTGCCGACGGGCTCGGAGGTGTCGGAAGGCTCGGCGGCCTCCGGGGGGTGCCGGCCACATCCTGACAGCCACAACGTCGCGACGACGGCTGCGCCACCGAGGACTACCGCTGCGCGCTTGAGCATTGGCTGCTGACCTTAAGCGGACAGCATCTGCAAAACCTGCGCGGCCGAGATGCGCGAGAGTTTCCAGCCGCCCTGCCGAACGAAGGTGATGCTTTGCGTCGTCGCCGCCAGGCCGGGCCCGGACGCGGTCACGTTCGCCATGGCGTAGCCATGCCCGGCCGGGGCGATGTTGGACACGCGGAACGATAGCGGAAGCATGCCCCTGACGCTGGCATCGCGCATCATCGCATCGGCGGTGCGGCCTTCGATGGGACCGATACCGCCTTCGACGAGATAGCTCTTGGACCGAAACGACACGCCCGGGTCCGCAAGCCCGGCCAGCACCGAGTACAGCTGATCGGGACTCGGCACGTCCGCCGCCGGATCATCGAGGGGCATCGGCACGCCGAACACAACGGGATATACCTGCGTGGTGGTGGCCGGAACACCGAACGACGCGGAAATCACACCAGTCGCCACGGCGCCGGCCAGCGCTGCTGCACCGGCAAGTCCGGTCAGTCCCCTGGCCAGGGATGGAAGGGTCACGATGTACCTTTCGTTCGGTCCGACTCGATGTCAAGGCTAACAGTGGCGGCTGTGCGCCGGGATTCGGAGAGCACACGCGATTCTTGAATCGCCGGTAGCGTTGAAGGTGTTACCACACCGGCTTTGGTGTGGGGGAGGAGCGCAGCATGAGCGAGTCAGAGCGTTCCGAGGGCTTCGGAACGTCCATGTCCAGCGACGATGCTGCCGAGCTGGAGCAATTGCGCCGGGAGGCTGCGGTCCTGCGCGAGCAACTCCAAGACGCCGCCAGGGCTCAGGGCAGTTCGCGCAGTCCCCGTGACGTGCATCAACTCGAGGCCCGCATCGACTCGCTCGCGGCGCGAAACGCCAAGCTGATGGAAACTCTCAAGGAGGCCCGCCAGCAACTTCTCGCGCTGCGCGAAGAGGTCGACCGGCTGGGGCAACCGCCCAGCGGCTACGGGGTTCTGTTGGCAGTCGCCGACGATGACAACGTCGAGGTGTTCACCGCGGGCCGCAAGATGCGCCTGACATGCTCGCCGAACATCGACGTCAAGGCCCTCAAGAAGGGCCAGACCGTCCGGCTCAACGAGGCGCTGACCGTTGTCGAGGCCGGCTGGTTCGAAGCGGTCGGCGAGATCAGCACTCTTCGCGAGATCCTCGCCGACGGCCGTCGTGCGCTGGTGGTCGGACACGCCGACGAGGAGCGCATCGTCTGGCTTGCCGAGCCGCTGATCGCCGCCGAAAACCTGCCCGCCGACGTCGCCGAGGCGTTGGCCGAGGGCGAGGTGGAACGTCCGCGCAAGCTGCGTCCGGGTGACTCGCTGCTGGTCGACACCAAGGCCGGCTACGCGTTCGAACGCATCCCCAAGGCCGATGTCGACGATTTGGTGCTCGAAGAGGTGCCCGACGTCAGTTACCACGACATCGGCGGCCTCACCCGCCAGATCGAGCAGATCCGCGACGCGGTCGAGCTGCCGTTCCTGCACAAGGAGCTCTACCGGGAGTATGCGCTGCGGCCCCCCAAGGGGGTGCTGCTGTACGGGCCGCCCGGTTGCGGCAAGACGCTGATCGCCAAGGCGGTCGCCAACTCGCTGGCCAAGAAGATGGCCGAGTTGCGCGGCGAGGAGTCCCGCGAGGCCAAGTCGTACTTCCTCAACATCAAGGGCCCCGAGCTGCTGAACAAGTTCGTCGGCGAAACCGAGCGCCACATCCGGCTGATCTTCCAGCGGGCCCGCGAAAAGGCATCCGAAGGCACACCGGTGATCGTCTTCTTCGACGAGATGGACTCGATCTTCCGGACCCGCGGCACCGGCGTCAGCTCCGACGTCGAGACCACGGTCGTGCCACAGCTGCTGAGTGAGATCGACGGCGTCGAGGGCTTGGAGAACGTGATCGTGATCGGCGCGTCCAACCGTGAGGACATGATCGACCCGGCGATCCTGCGACCCGGCCGCCTGGACGTCAAGATCAAGATCGAGCGGCCCGACGCGGAGTCCGCGCAGGACATCTTCAGCAAGTACCTCACCGAGAGGCTGCCGGTGCACGCCGACGATCTGTCCGAGTTCGGGGGTGACCGCGGGGCCTGCATCAAGGCAATGATCGAGAAGGTCGTCGACCGGATGTACGCCGAGATCGACGACAACCGGTTCCTGGAGGTCACCTACGCCAACGGTGACAAGGAAGTGATGTACTTCAAGGACTTCAACTCCGGGGCGATGATCCAGAACGTGGTGGACCGCGCGAAGAAGAACGCGATCAAGAGCGTGCTCGAAACCGGCCAGCCCGGCCTGCGCATCCAGCATCTGCTGGACTCCATCGTCGACGAGTTCGCCGAGAACGAGGACCTGCCCAACACCACCAATCCCGATGACTGGGCCAGGATCTCGGGCAAGAAGGGTGAGCGGATCGTCTACATCCGCACCCTGGTCACCGGGAAATCCTCGAGCGCGAGCAGGGCGATCGACACCGAATCCAATCTCGGTCAGTACCTCTAGCGACGAACGGTCGCTACCGACCGGTGCGGTCGGTCCCGGCGGCGATTTCGATCGCCTTGTCGGTGTAGACGCGATACCCGAAATCGGGGCTGTAGCCGTGGATTTCGGGGGTGTCGAGTTGGCGGATGAACGACAGGATCTCCCGGCTGAACAACTGTCCGGGTACCAGCACCGGGAACCCCGGGGGGTACGGGGTGACGAACGTCGCGGAAACGACGTCGGCACCCGCGTCGAGTTTTTCGTCGACCTGCTCGTCGGCGAGGTATTCGCAGAAGGAGTCGTTGTAGGACAGGTAGAACGCCGAACGGACGTCCCCTTCCGGGGTGGGTCGGCAATCGGGAGTGTGGTCGAGGAACGCGGGATGGAACCCACTGAAGTCGGGCTGGGACATCGAGTGCGCTGTGAGCCGCTGCACCTTCCTCTCGAAGCGGCTCCGCTCACCCAGACTCATTTCGGAGGTGCTGGTGTCGAGTTGCCGCGCGATCTTGACGAGAACCTCGACGAGGAAGGCCACCGAACTGCGGGTGGTGCCGATGTTGGTCATGAACAGGACCGTGTTGCGAGAGGTCTTGTTGATCTGCACGCTGTGGCGATCCATCAGCTGCTCACGCTTGAATGTGTCGCCGGTGTAGCCCGTGCGGCCGATGGACAGGGTGATTCGTGTCGGGTCGAGCACGAATTCGTCGTTCCCCCAGGCGGTCACCATGTTGTGCAGTCCCGAGCGCAATGGCTGCGCGATCGCGCTCGGCCTGAACTGCTCCGGGATCAGGTCGGAGGTCCGCAAGCAGCACATATATTTGCTGATCAACGGATGGTGGTCGATTGCGTCGCGCAGCTGCATGGCGTTTTCGATCTGGCGTTGGACGAGTTCGAGCCCCTCCAGCGCGACCTGGCGGCGGCCGAGGTCCATCGACGCCAAGATCTGATAGTTCGGCGAGGTCGACGTGTGTGCCATGTACGCCTCGTGGAACGGCTCGGCGACCTTTTGTTCGAAGTCCTGGTCGAACACGTGGATTATCGAACCCTGACGCAGTGCGGTAAGAGTCTTGTGAGTTGACTGCGTCGCATAGACGCGCACCCGCGCCTTGGCCGGATCCGGGATCAGCCTCCGGTTCAGCAGATCTTCGGTACTCGGCGGATTGTCGATATCCGCGGTGAGCTGGTCCTGATGTTCCCGCAGGCGTTGCGGGTCGCGCAGACGGGCGAGCACCTTCTCCGCGGACGCCATCGCGGTACGGCTGCGGTACACCGGGTGAAAGCGCGCGAACGCGAACCACGCTTCGTCCCACAAGAAGATGAGGTCCGGCTTGATTGCCAGGCATTCCTCCATCACGCGCTGCGTGTCGTAGACGATGCCGTCGAACGTGCAGTTGGTCAGCGACATCATCTTGACGCGGTCGAGTTTGCCCGCCGCTTTGAGATCCAGCAGTTTGGACTTGATCTCGCGCAGCGGCACCGCGCCGTACATCGAGTAATCCGGCAATGAGTACGCCTCTAGGTAGACCACCTTCGCGCCGGCCAGCATCATCCCGTAGTGATGGGACTGGTGACAGTTGCGGTCGAGGAGCACGATGTCGCCTGGGGCCACGAGCGACTGGGTGACGATCTTGTTGGCGGTCGAGGTGCCGTTGGTGACGAAGTAGCTGTTGCGTGAACCGTACGTCTCGGCGGCCAACCGCTGGGCTTCGCGCAGCGGGCCAGTGGGCTCCAGCAGCGAGTCCAGGCCGCCGCAAGTGGCGGACGTCTCCGCCATGAAAACGTCGAGCCCGTAGAAGTCGAGCATGTCCTTGATCCAGTGCGAGTTGACGATCGAGTTCCCCTGCGATATCGGCAACGCGTGGAACACCCCGGTCGGCCGGTGACTGTAGTGGCGCAGCGCGCTGAAGAATGGGGTCTGGTACCGGGCGGCTACCCCTTCGAGGATGCTCAAATGCAGCTCGAGAACGCTCTCCCTGCCGTGGAAGATTCTTCGGAAGCACTCGCCCATCCGTCCGGCGATTTCCTCCACCCCGATCTCGGTCATCAGATACAGGTCCAGCTCCGGACGAAGTTCGGCGAGCGCAACACTCAAGAGCTGGGCCCGGCTGTCGGTCGGATCGTCATCGCCGGCGAGCTTCTCGAAGTACCCGTCGTCGATGAACTCGGCCAGTTCCGACAGATCGCGGGTGCACCGATTCGAGAAGCGGCGCCTGATGACGACGGCCTGCAGGTTGACGTTCAGGCTGACCGCGATGACCGCCTCCACGGCGCTGGAGACGAACACCACCTCGTAGATGAACTCCTCGCCGGGACGTCGCCAACGGTGGGCCTCCTTGCGGATCATGGCCTGCCGGGCCTCGTTCAGTGTGTCGTCGACGACGAGCACCTCGAAGTACAACTGGTCTTCTGAGGGCGTCAGCGGTGGTTCGGCCTGGCGCAAATCGGCAGTGAAGAGATCGGCCTCGTCGATTTCGGTGCTGTCCAGGGCGCCGGAGCGATAGGAATCTGTGGTCAGTGCACGATTGATCGCGGCGGCCGAACGCGCGAACTTGTCGTAGTCACCCGTGGTGAAAGACCGTTGCAGCCTGGCGAACTGCGGCGGTCCCGGGTAGGCCCAAAACGGTTCGATGGGGGCCAGCCGGGCTAGCAGGCTGGTGATGAGGGCGGTCCAATGCTCGACTTGAGTCGCATTCGTGGCCCTGCTAAGCCGGTCGGCCGCATCGTCGAGCCGGCACCAGGCGTCTGACCGCAATTGCCACACTGTGTTATAGGCGTGCGACGTCTCAGCCGTCATTTGGCACCTCTCGCGGGGCCGATGGGGTATGGCTTGATCACATTGCTCCCACCGCTGCCGGTTCGTCAACGGCCATGTCGGGCGTTTTCACCCAGCGGGTTGGGTCCGCGCGGAAGGAGAGTGACGGTTCAATGCTTGGTTGTGAACGCGCGGTAACGATCTCGCGCCACCAGTGTCAGCCGTACATCGTCGATCAGCGGGTCGACCATCTGCGAGCGGTGCTCGTCGGTGAAAACCCGTGCGGCAAGATACATGAACGTCAACGCCGTCATGAACATCGTGACCTGAAGCAGGGAGTTGGGCACCGGCAGCGTCATGCCGAAAAGATGGCCGTCGGGCGAACCGCCCTTCGACCACTCCCGAAGCAGATCGGGCGACAGCAGGATCAGCCCCATCACGAAGAAGATCGTCGAGGTGATCAGGGAAACGAACAGGACCCGCATGATCTCCGTCATCGTCACGACGAACACCACGTTGTAGCGTTCGATGCGCGACAGCGGAATCCGGAAGGGGCGGTCGGGCATGGAGTTGAACGGCGTGCCGGCGAGCCGCAGATCATCTTCGGGCGTTTTCGCACTGGCCGCCAGCATGGGCCGGACCCGATCCGTCGTGCCCGAGGCGATGAACAGCGACGCGATGCTCATGAGGAACAAGCCTGCGAGCAAAATCCGGCCACGGCCGAGCATGCTGGCCATCACCCAGACATAGGTGTTGAAAAAAACCACCACCGTCAGCAGTACCACCGGCAGGGCCCGCGCGACCAGGGTCCCCATTGCCAACAGATTGGACGCCGTCACCCGCACCGCGCACGCGATGATGGACCCGATACCCGTCGCGGTGCACAACAGAATCAGACCCACCACGACTGCCTGCACCAACAAGTCGAACGCCACCTTCGCCGTCGGCCCACCCAGCGCCGTGCTGACCACGATCACCACCAGCGCAACACTCGACGCGATGTTGCGGATCATCACGTCGTCGACCAGCGATATTGCCCAGCCAAGTGCCGTCGCGACCGGTATCACCAGAAGGAGGACGAAGATCACAAACCACTCGGCCCGGGTGATTGCACCGTTGATGTCCACGGTGTGCTCACCCGTCGCCCACACCACGATCAGCGAGAACATCATCACCACGGCCAGCCCGGCCAGCGCCGGCGCCGAGCGTGCCCACACCCTGCGCAGGAGTGAGCCCGGGCGCAGCACGGCGGGTAGCCCGCGTTTCAGGAACCACCGTTCGGCGGCGATCCTGTCGTCGATCATGACGTCAGTCTGCTGCCGCCACCCATAAAACGCGGCCCCACTTTCACAACGAGCAGGATATTTCGGCGTCCCACGATGTGAGTCGGGATTGGCGGGCATCGGGGGCCGTGCCTCGCCGGGCTCTGTCGCCTGCGTCCGCCCGGGGCCGGCCGTCTAGGCTTGGCCCCATGCAACGGGTCATCGGTACCGAGGTCGAGTACGGCATATCGTCGCCGTCCGACCCGACCGCCAATCCGATCCTGACCTCGACGCAGGCGGTCCTGGCATACGCGGCCGCCGCCGGCATCCAGCGCGCCAAGCGCACCCGCTGGGACTACGAAGTGGAATCGCCGCTGCGCGACGCGCGCGGTTTCGACCTGAGTCGTTCGCCGGGCCCGCCGCCGATCGTCGACGCCGACGAGGTCGGGGCTGCGAACATGATCCTGACCAACGGCGCGCGGCTGTACGTCGACCACGCACACCCGGAGTACTCGGCGCCCGAGGTCACCGACCCGCTGGATGCGGTGATCTGGGACAAGGCAGGCGAGCGCGTGATGGAGGCGGCCGCGCGCCACGTCGCGTCGGTTCCCGGCGCCGCCAAGCTGCAGCTCTACAAGAACAACGTCGACGGCAAGGGCGCTTCCTACGGTTCGCATGAGAACTACCTGATGAGCCGTCAGACACCGTTCTCCGCGGTCATCGCCGGGCTGACCCCTTTCCTGGTGTCGCGCCAGGTCGTCACCGGATCGGGCCGGGTCGGCGTCGGGGCTTCCGGGGACGACCCGGGCTTCCAGTTGTCGCAGCGGGCCGATTACATCGAGGTGGAAGTCGGCCTGGAGACCACCCTCAAGCGCGGGATCATCAACACCCGCGACGAGCCGCACGCCGACGCCGACAAGTACCGCAGACTGCACGTCATCATCGGTGACGCCAACCTGGCCGAGACGTCGACGTATCTGAAGTTGGGTACGACGTCGCTGGTCCTCGATCTCATCGAGGACGGCCCGGCGGCCGGGATCGACCTGTCCGATCTTGCGCTGGCCCGGCCGGTGCACGCCGTGCACGTCATCAGCCGGGATCCCACGTTGCGGGCCACGGTGGCGATGGCCGACGGCCGCGAGCTGACGGGCCTGGCGTTGCAACGCATGTACCTCGATCGGGTGGCCAAACTGGTCGACAGCCGCGACCCGGACCCGCGCGCCGCCCGTGTGGTGCAAACGTGGGCGAACGTGCTCGACCTGCTGGAACGCGACCCGATGGAATGCGCCGAGCTGCTTGACTGGCCGGCCAAGCTGCGCCTGCTCGACGGTTTCCGGCACCGCGAGAACCTGAGTTGGTCGGCGCCGCGACTGCATCTGGTCGACCTGCAGTACTCCGACGTGCGGCTGGACAAGGGTCTGTACAACCGGCTGGTCGCCCGGGGTTCGATGCAGCGACTCGTCACCGAGCAGCAGGTGCTCGACGCGGTCGGCAATCCGCCGACCGACACCCGCGCATACTTCCGCGGTGAGTGTCTGCGCAGGTTCGGCGCCGACATCGCGGCCGCGAGCTGGGATTCGGTGATCTTCGACCTGGGCGGCGATTCGCTCGTGCGCATCCCCACACTGGAGCCGCTGCGGGGGAGCAAGGCGCATGTCGGGGCCTTGCTCGATTCGGTGGACAGCGCTGTCGAGTTGGTGGAGCAGCTCACGCACTGAGGCGGTGCCCGGCGATCTGCCCGGTGGCCGGTAGGCTTGAACGGAACTCAGGTACACAGGAGGCGGCGATGGCCCAGGGGCAGACAAGGCGCGGCGGAGGCGGGGGCGACGGCGACGACCTCACGTCGAGCACCGCTGCAGGCCAGGAGCGTCGCGAGAAGCTGACCGAGGACACCGACGATCTGCTGGACGAGATCGACGATGTGCTCGAGGAGAACGCCGAGGATTTCGTCCGCGCATACGTCCAAAAGGGCGGCCAGTGACCTGGCCGTTTAACGACCGCCTCGCCACTACCACAGCTTCCCTCGACTCCTCTTCGTTCTCCGATCTGCTGCGCCGGCAGGCACCGCACCTGTTGCCTGTGGGCCCGGAGTCGGCCGCGGTGTCCGGCGCCGACCTGCCGCACGGCACCACGATCGTCGCGCTGAAGTACCCGGGCGGAGTGCTGATCGCGGGTGACCGGCGCTCCACCCAGGGCAACATGATCGCGGGCCGCGACGTGCAGAAGGTGTACATCACCGACGACTACACCGCGACCGGCATCGCGGGCACCGCGGCGATCGCCGTCGAGTTCGCCCGGATGTATGCCGTCGAGCTGGAGCACTACGAGAAGCTCGAGGGTGTCGCGCTGAGCTTCCGCGGCAAGGTCAACCGGCTTTCCACCATGGTGCGCGGCAACCTGGGTGCCGCACTTCAGGGATTCATCGCGCTGCCCCTGCTGGTCGGCTACGACCTGGACGACCCTCACCCGGAGGGTGCGGGACGCATCGTGTCCTTCGACGCTGCCGGTGGGTGGAACGTCGAGGCCGAAGGTTATCAGGCCGTCGGGTCGGGATCGCTTTTCGCCAAGTCGTCGATCAAGAAGCTCTACGTGAGGGTCACCGACGCCGAATCGGCGCTGAGGGTGGCCATCGAGGCGCTCTACGACGCCGCGGACGACGACTCTGCGACGGGCGGGCCCGACCTGGTGCGCGGCATCTATCCCACGGCGGTGACGATCGGTGCCGAGGGAGCCGAGGACGTGCCGGAACAGCGGATCGCCGACCTGGCCCGCGAGGTCATCCAAAGCCGTTCGCGCAGTGATACTTTCGGCCCCGACAATGACCCTGGCGTCAACGCGGCACCGCGGGGTGGCGAATGAGCTTTCCCTATTTCATCTCGCCCGAACAGGCGATGCGCGAGCGCAGCGAGCTCGCACGCAAGGGAATTGCCCGCGGACGCAGTGTCGTCGTGCTGGCCTATGCCGGCGGGGTGCTGTTCGTCGCCGAGAACCCGTCGCGCTCGTTGCAGAAGGTCAGCGAGCTCTATGACCGGGTGGGGTTCGCCGCGGTCGGCAGGTTCAACGAGTTCGACAACCTGCGCCGCGGCGGGATCCAGTTCGCCGATACGCGCGGGTATGCCTACGACCGGCGCGATGTCACCGGTCGGCAGCTGGCCAATGTATACGCCAACACCCTGGGCACCATTTTCACCGAGCAGGCAAAACCGTACGAGGTGGAGCTCTGCGTGGCCGAGGTCGCCCATCATGGCGAGTCGAAACCCCCTGAGCTGTACCGCATCACCTATGACGGATCGATCGCCGACGAGCCGTATTTCGTCGTGATGGGTGGTACCACCGAACCTATCTCCACGGCTCTGAAGCAGTCGTACTCGGAGAACGCCGAACTGGGCGACGCGGTCCGCATGGCGGTGAATGCGTTGCAGGCCAGCGGAACCGGAGGCGAACAACGGACGCTGGGTCCGGCCACGCTGGAGGTGGCCATCCTCGACGCGAACCGGCCGCGGCGGGCGTTCCGCCGGATCGTCGGTCCGGCTCTTGAGGGTTTCCTGTCGCACGGCTGAACCGGCGGGTTGGCAGCGTGCGAGGCTGCGCGCTTACGGTTGGGCGGATACGTCCTTCGTAGCTGAGACCTGTCACGGCCATGCGCGGCCCAGAAGCAGTTTTACTCCTTTCCGTGCGGGTTCGTCGTTGGTGGATAGCCGACCAATCGACGGTTCGCGGCCTCAATTGGTGTGACGGCAGTGACTAAATTGAATATTGCGATTTAGGATGCTTGATCGAAAACCACCCGTGACCGTTTCACGCCGGGGGCGGGGGCTTTAGCGCTCGGGCAGTTGATTCGAAACTAACACCGATTTCGGCGAAGTAGTTTCACCTAGTGCTCGACTAGGCAGCCACAGTGACCGACTGGCCTAAACTGGGTGCACACCTAAAGGAGGTGTGTGCCATGAAGAAGATCCTCGTCACCGTGGCCACGCTCGCGGTGCCGGCGGGAATCGCACTCGCCGGGGCCGGAAGCGCCCAGGCCAACGATAAACCGAGCCTGTGCTGGAACGGCTGGATATGGAGCGCCTGCGTGTCAGGGCCAGGTTGGGTTGACTGGAACCGGTGGAACAACTGGAATCCTGGACACGGGCCTTGGGATGTTCGTCACGGCGGGAAGCATTGGAAGTAGCCAGTCGGTGTTCCCCTCGGGACGTTACGCAAGCGTGAAATTGGAGTGGGTTGCCCGCCGACGCCGTTGTTTTGGTTGGGACGTGAGCCCGTTAGCTAGTCTGGCGCCGGGCCTTGACCTGACGGGTCACGCACTGTGCTTCGAGCACGCCGGTTAGATTTCGGCTTCCCGACCGAGGCCCCCGGGCATCCCGCCGCGAGTTGCGCTGCGAGGTGAGGAGGTACCCGGTGAGGGAGCCCGACGTGGCCAAAGCGTCGGGAAAGGTGTGTACCCGGGTGCCGCAGGAGTCGCAGCCTGGCCAGCGACGGAGCCGGGTGTGGGACGTGGACGCGACCACGAACGCGGTCTTGGAGTTGGGCGAGCACCTGGTCGGCGAGGGGATCGAAAAGGTCACGTTGGAGTCCACCTCGGACTACTGGCGGATCTGCTTCTACCTGCTCGGCCGGGCTGAACGTGCAGCTGGTCAACGCTCGCGACATCAAGAACCCGCCGGGCCGACCCAAGACCGACAAGCTGGACAGTGTGTGGCAGGCGAAGATGACCGAGCGGGGCATGCTGCGGCCCAGCTTCGTACCGCCCATGGAGATCCGGCAGCTGCGTGACTACACCCGGCTGCGGGCCGATCTGACCCACGAACGCACCCGATACTGGCAGCGGTTGGAAAAGCTGCTGGAAGACTCGCTGATTAAGGTCTCGGCGGTGGCCTCCACGCTGGACACCAAGTCGGTACGGGACATGCTGGAGGCGCTGATCGCCGGCGCGCGGGACCCGCAGGTCCTGGCCGGGTTGGCCCGGGGCCGGATGCGCAGCAAGAACGCCGCGCTCATCCAAGCTCTCACTGGCCGCTTCGATGCGCATCACGCCGAGCTGACGCGGCTGCTGCTAGACCAGATCGACGCCCTGACCAGACAGATCGACACACTGACCGGTCGCATCGACCAACTCCTGGCGGCCGATTCCCGCCGCGCAGGGCGTCGACGCTGACGGCACCACCGGCCCCAACGCCGGGCGCCGTGCGGACGCTGCGGTGCTGCCGGCCGTCGACCGCCTCGATCAGATCACCGGCATCGGCCGGTCAGGCGCCCAGGCGATCATCGCCGAAGTCGGCTTGGACATGACCCGGTTCCCCACCGCCGGGCACCTGGTGTCCTGGGCGAAACTGTCGCCCCGCACCATCCAGTCCGGGCCGGTCAGCCGGGCCGGACGCACCGGCAAAGGCAATCCGTACCTAAAGGCGCACTCGGCGAGGCCGCCGCGGCGGCTGCCAAAACCGACACCTTCCTCGGCGCACGCTACCGGCGCATCGTCAAACGCCGCGGCAAACTCAAGGCCCTCCTCGCGGTCGCCCGATCCATCCTGGTCATCGTCTGGAACCTGGTCAACAACCCCACCGCCCGGTTCCGCGACCTCGGCGCCGACTACCACGCCACCCGGGTTAACACCGAACGCCGAACACGAAACTATGTCCCGCAACTGATGGCGATGGGCTATCGCGCCATCCTCGAACCCGCCGCCCGATCCAATATCGCACCAGCCCTACAAGCCCCGGCTCCACAAGCTGCGCCGGCTGTTCGCGCCTGCTCACCTCACCCTGAGTATTTTCCGGTCAATGAGAAAGATGCGTTATTCCTGCTCGGGGCCATCCTTGCGGGCATAACATGAGATGTCGAAAGGATGTGAAATGCGAATTGGTCAGGTGTATCTCACAGCGATGCTTGCCGCAGTTCCTGTCGCCGTGGCGGCGATTCTTGCTGCCACCCCAATAGTCAGTCCAGCGAATGCCCAGCCCAGCTTCAACGCCGCGCTTCAGAACGCCCCTCTTGATCCTCCGTGTGACCTCGACCTCGACGGCAAGTGCAAAATCCCTAACATTAACGTCAACCCGCCGAACGTCAATGTCAACCCGCCGAACGTCAATTTGAACCCGCCCAACGTCAATTTGCCCGGTCCCCGACGGTAGCGGGCTCTGAAGGACCTAAACTTCGGTGACCGGCCCCCGGTCGATGGTCAAGCCTGGGGCACGGCGCCCGTGAGGTGCGCGGTTCAGCAGGCGGGGCCGTCTCCGGCTCCGACCATGAGGTCTGCGGCCCGCCGGATCGGCAAGACCAACACCCATGCGCACCGAAGTCTGCACGCTCTGCCGCGCCCTCAGGTCGGCACGCCCCGGTAGAGGGCACATGCGCCAGCCCGGCTCACCAGATCACCCGCCGCGATTAGCCGAAGAATCGACGAACAGGATGTCGACATCTAGGTTCAACAAGTGCGCCACCGAGGCGAACATCCGCGCGGCGATCTCGCCCAGCGCGTCGAGCAGGAAATCCATCGCCCGGTAGGCCGCGTCGTCGCAGAACTCACCACAGCCGGCGATCGCGAACCGCTCGCCGACCCACTGGGTCGCGGCCAGCTTCGACCCGGGTTTCCAGCGCTCGTTGCGCCACCCGCGCGAACAGCACCCGCTCGGGCGTCCGCGTGCAGGCGCCGGCCGGCGGCGACCCGGTGCAGCGGCTGCGCCGATGCCGAGCCGCTCCCACAACCGGTTCAGCACCCACGCCCCGCCCAAGCGCCGCGATTCCAGCACGTCGATCTCGCCTTCGGTGCGCGCGGCCGCGATCGCCTTGTGCGGGTTGAGGAACCGCGAGTTCGACGCCACCGGCCGGGCAAGCGCATGGCGGTCCACGGCCTCGGCGCGGCCGGCGCTGTGGATCACCTTCGCTCACAGCCAGCCGACCACATCAACCCCGCAGCCATCGCCGTCATGGCCGAGCGCAGCATCGACATCACCGCCGAGCACCCGAAGCGGTGGACCGACGAGATGATCGAGACCGCCGACGTGGTCGTGACGATGGGGTGCGGCGACACCTGCCCGTACGTGCCGGGCCGTCGCTACGCTGATTGGGCGCTACCCGACCCGGCGGGTCAGCCGGTCGAAGCTGTTCGCCCGATCCGTGACGAGATCGAGGACCGCGTTCGCCACCTGCTCAGCGAACTCGGCATAGAGCCCGCCTAGCCGCTCGGGGATTCGACAACAGCCCGCTATTCGCGCATCACCAACAAATCGTCGGAGTCCAATGGAGTGTTCGTCGACCACCCGGAATGACGGCGCCAAGGTTGGCAGGTGCGATAACCTACGGCACCGCCGCGATCCTGCTGGTGCTCGGTGTCCTGCTGGTCGCCGTCCCGCAGGCCATCCGCCGTCGGATGCAGGCCCGGGGCGCGACTGCACCCACTCCGGGTGACTCCGTCGAGACTCCCGTCTGGTTGGGGCGGCGGATTCTGGCGGTCGTCGCAACGCGTCCTGTAGCGCCCACTGCAAGAACGCGCGGTTGCGCGGGTTGACGGTGCCCTCAGCAGTGTGCGAGGCCGTACCGTCTGATTTGTGCGGTGGATCGTCGACGCCATGAACGTGATCGGTACTCGTCCCGACGGCTGGTGGAAGAACCGCCGGCACGCGATGGTCGGGCTGGTGGACCAGCTCGAGCGCTGGGCTTCGGCCGAAGGCCACCACGTGACAGTGGTTTTCGAGGGGCCGACATCGCCACCGATTCGCTCATCGGTGATCGAGATAGGACACGCGCCCACGGCGGCGACAAATTCGGCCGACGACGAGATCGTCCGGCTGGTCCAGGCCGACGATCGACCTCAGGAGATCAACGTCGTGACATCGGACATCACATTGTCCGATCGGGTTCGAAACGCAGGCGCATCTGCCTATCCGGCCGCGAGCTTTCGTGCCCTCATTGACCCGTTTTACTAACCCCGGGCCGACCGAGGGTGTGGCCTGAGCCCAGCAGCGGGTGGAACACGAACGCTGACCTGTCCGCCGGCGCAGGCACTTTCGCGAGCAGCTGGTCCGGCGTCCAGGCGGCGAACACACCCACCCGGCGCAGCACAGCGGGATGGTCCTTGACTGGCTCTCGACCCTTCGGTTCGCGTCGATCTCGGCACACCTTGCACGCTGGCCGGCACTCTGGCCGCCGCGGGACCGACCTGATTTGTAGTTTTCAATGATGGATGCGTGATCTGATCGGGAGGCTCGGTGAAATGTTTGCGTGCGTCCGGTATCTCCAGGGGCTGGCTGAGGCGCAATGTTGTGGTGCTGTCGGCGGTTTCGCTGCTCCAGGATACCGCCAGTGAGCTGCTGTATCCGCTGTTGCCGATCTATCTGACCGTGACGTTGGGTGCCACGCCGGCGGTGGTCGGCGCCGTCGAGGGCGCCGCTGAAGGGGCGGCTTCGATGGCCAAGATTGCCGTGGGTCCCCTGTCGGACCGAATGGCACGCCGGCCGTTGATAGCCGGGGGGTACGGCCTGGCAGCGCTGGGGAAGGTCATGGTGGCTGCGGCAGTGGCCTGGCCCGGTGTGCTCACCGGGCGGGTGATCGACCGGCTGGGCAAAGGGATCCGCGGCGCTCCGCGGGACGCATTGCTCGTCGAGGGAATCGACGCGGGGATGCGTGGCCGGGTCTTCGGGTTCCACCGGGCCATGGACACCCTCGGCGCAGTCCTGGGGCCGTTGATCGGTCTGGCCGCATATGAGCTTCTTGATCATCGCATTCGGCCACTCCTGTGGATCGCGGTGCTGCCCGCAATCCTCAGCGCGGTGTTGGTGGTACTGGTGCGCGAACACCGGCCCACCGCACGCGCGGTGGCCCCACGGCGACGATCGGGTATCGCTGAGCTGCCCCGGAGCTATTGGCGTGTCGTGGCGGTGCTGATCGGGTTCGCGCTGCTGAACTTCCCCGATGCGCTGGTGCTGTTGCGGCTGCATGACATCGGGTTTTCGGTGACCGGGGTGATCCTGGCCTACGTGGGATACAACGTGGTCTATGCCGTCGCCAGTTATCCCGCCGGCTTGCTGGCCGACAGGGTGGCACCGCCGCTGGTGTTCGGGGCTGGCCTGCTGTTTTTCGCGGCGGCCTACCTCGGGCTGGGCCTGACCTCCGACCATGTCATCGCCGGGGTGCTGATCAGCGCCTATGGTGTGTTCGCGGCCTGCACCGACGGGGTCGGCAAGGCGTGGATCTCCGGGCTTGTCGCCGGGCCGCGACAGGGCAGCGCCCAGGGAGTGTTTCAAGGACTCAACGGCCTTGCCGGCTGGCGGCAGGGGTGTGGGCGGGCCTGTTGTGGGGCCCCGACGGCCGGCTTCCGCTGCTGGTCGCCGGATGCGGCGGCGCGGTCGTCGCGGTCGTGCTTTTAACTGTGGGCGCACGCTGGGCGTCTCGACCCGTCCCGGAACTGTGACGTCCGCACCGTCATTCCCCAGCGAGCCGCTGCCGCGGAGGCGACGTCGTCCTGTGGGTCGGTGCCTGTGTCGGCGACTGAGTGAGGGCGTGGGCGATGGCTGACCACCCTGGGCAGTACCGATACAGCAGCGCCTTGGGTAGGGGTGCTCGGGGACGGTGAAACCTTCTCGACCGGGCCGGTCTCGACGACCCGGCCGAGTGCAGGATGTCGTCGTCGAGGCAGTGATCCGCCTGAGAGCGGGTATTCCATCGACATGACGGTCGTGGGATTCTACTGTTCGCATGAACAGATTAGCCCGGCCGAACTGCTGCGAGACGTCCAACAAGCCGAGGAGGTGGGGTTGACCGTGGCGATGTCCTCGGACCACTTCAGCCCGTGGAGCAAAAGACAGGGAGAGTCCGGCTTCGCCTGGTCCTTTCTCGGTGCCGCGCTGGCCACGTCTCGGCTGACATCCGGGGTGGTCAACGCCCCCGGGCAGCGCTACCACCCGGCGATCATCGCCCAAGCCATCGCGACGCTCGCGCGGATGTTCCCGGGTCGGTTCTGGGCGGCCTACCTATCACCTGGCGCTCCGGCGCATCGGCGGCGATCGCATGAAAGCTAGCGACACGGGCGACCTGTGGTGGAAGAACGGCGTCTTCTACTGCGCAGACATCGAGACCTTCTACGACTGGAACGGCGACGGCACCGGCGACATCCGCGGCATGACCGAGCGTATCGAGTACCTGTTCGACCTCGGGGTGACGTGTCTTTGGCTCATGCCCTTCTACCCCACCGCACGCAAGGACGACGGCTACGACATCACGGATTTCTTCGGCGTCGACCCCCGTCTCGGGACGCACGGCGACTTCGTCGAACTCGTGCGCACGGCTAAAGCCAGCGGTATCCGGGTCATCATCGACTTCGTGATGAACCACACGTCGGACGGTCACCCCTGGTTCAAGTCCGCGCGCCGTAGTAAGGACGACGCGTACCGCGACTACTACGTGTGGAGCGCGACGAAGCCGAAATCGAGTCCCAAGGACGTCGTCTTCCCCGACCAGGAGAACAGCATCTGGGAGCTCGACGCCAAGACGAAAGAGTGGTACCTGCACCACTTTTACAAGCACCAGCCCGACCTCAACATCACCAATCCCAAAGTTCAGGAGGAGATTTCACGCACCCTCGGATTCTGGCTCGAGCTGGGCGTCGCGGGCTTCAGAGTTGACGCCGTCCCGTTCCTCTTCGCCAAGGACGTCGTGCCGGGAAGGCCGGGCGTGTTCGACCCCAACGAGTACCTCGGCGACGTCCGCAACTTCGTAACCCGTCGGGTCGGGGACGCCGTGCTTCTCGGCGAAGTCAACCTCCCGTACAAGGATCAGCTAGCGTTCTTCGGCGGACCCGACGGCGACGGGCTCAACATGCAGTTCGACTTCATCGGGATGCAGAACATCTATCTCTCGCTCGCGCGCGGCGATGCCCGTCCGCTCGCGAAGGTCTTGCGGCAACGACCACCTCTCGACGTGACCAGCCAGTGGGCCAACTTCGTACGCAACCATGACGAACTCACCCTCGACAAGCTCAGCGACAGCGAGCGCCAAGAGGTCTTCGACGCCTTCGGCCCCGACCCCGACATGCAGCTCTACGGCCGCGGACTGCGCCGACGGCTTCCGTCCATGCTCGGCGGCGACGAGCGGCGTATGCGAATGGTCTACTCGTTGATGTTCTCCCTACCGGGCACTCCCGTCCTGTTCTACGGTGAGGAGATCGGCATGGCCGAGAACCTCGACATTCCCGGACGCCTCGCGGTGCGCACGCCGATGCAATGGACAGGCGGAGTCAACGGCGGCTTCTCCAAAGCTCCCACGCGGCGGCTCACCCGCCCGCTCCCTGACGGCCTCTACGGCCCGCAGCGCATCAACGCCGCCGACCAACGCCACAATCACAAGTCTTTCTGGTGGTTCATCCGCGACCTCATCTACACCTATCGCCAGCAGCCCGAGATCGGCTGGTCAACGGTCGAGATCCTCAAGCAGCCCAACCCGGCGGTGCTGGCCCACGTATGCCGGGAAAAGTCGGGCTGGGCGATGGTCGCGCTGCACAACCTCGGGGCGGACAACTGCATCGTGCCCATCCAACTCGAGGGCGTACCGCCAGCGTCGCGGCTCATCGACCTGCTCGACGGACTCTCCGAGCACGAGTTGGATGCCCAGGGCCGGATCGAACTCGGCCTCGGAGCGTACGGCTACCGATGGCTGCGCCTGAGACGACCGGAGGACGACCCGATCATCTGAGGATCAGCTCCGTCCGGCGGTTGTCTGTGTCCGCCGATCTTGTCGTCAATGCGACGGGCGTGACGCGCGGACACCGGCCATGCTGGAATGGCTGGGCTACGCCCGGCCCGCCGAGGACGACGTCGTCATCGATCTGATGTATGCGAGTCAGCTGCTGCGGATGCCGCCGGAGGCGTTGCACGAGCTCGGGGCCATCGTGGCGCGTCGGTGCCCGGCCGACCCACCGGCATCGCGATCCTCGGATACGAGCACGACACGTTGATGTTCGCCGTCTCGGGATGGCGGGCAATGATCCACCTTCGGATGTTCCGCGATGTGTGACTCTCCGCTAAGGCCTTGGGTGCAAACCCACCATGTCAGGCGTCGAGATGCTCGAGGCGCCGCAGCTCCTCGGCCTTGACGACCAGATCGTGCTGTGCCTCCGGGGACAAGCCGACGGTGCGCGCCGCGATCCGCCGGACGCCGTCATCGCGCATGCTGGCAAGCCAGGTCAGTTCCTTGTCGAGCTTCTCGTAGTATTCGTCGTCGGTAAAGTACGCCGGCTTGATGCGGAAAAAGTTGGCAAGGGCGGCCATGGTCGTCGAGGACGGATTGGTTCGGTTGCCCGAGCGCAGCTGCGACAGGTAGGGCGCCGACATCGTGATACCTTCAGCCGTTAGCGCAGCGATCACCTCCGCGGACGTGTGTGGGCCGCGGCCCGGCGGGTAAACCGTGTCGAACAGGCGGTTCAGCCGCGCGGCAAACGTTGTACTCATTCCCTCATAACCTCCATCGGCCCGGATTCTCGTCGCTTACGTAATTTGCTGATGATCGTAGTGATTGTTCACCCGAGAGCCAAGTGCAAACGCGCGGAGAGTCGAGGCTCAGCTGCGCTCGTCGATTCGACCGCCAGATGCCGGCTTCGGTGCGATTCCGTAGGAGATGCGGGGACATACATGCGTGGGAAAATCGGGGAACGGGCACGATCGCGTCACGCTCTGCGGGTCGCACCTTGGGCCATCCCCAAGGCAGGCGTGCGCAGCGACCTTCCCGGGCAACCATTGCACGACGGGATTTCCGGATCGCACCCTTTTTGGTCCGCAGCAGGCAAGCCGGACACACGCCACAGTGGGCTGTCGAGGCTAAGCGACTTGCCGTGGCACGGGCACGGGCCGCCCGGTTACCTCTGGGCTGATGCTGCGCAAACCACGCGGGCTCAGGGCAACCAGTGAGCCGGCACGAACGACACCGATAGGTCCCGATGCGGCGAAGTGGGCGATACCCGCCGCTCGCAGCGCGAAACCCACTTTGGCCTGCCGGAATCCGATGCGAACCCCAGCCATCGTGACGACCAGAAGACCGCCCAGGCCCGGCAGCGCAGCAGTGACCAGAGCCCACAGTGAAACCGGGACCAAGATGTGGGTGACGGTTCGCTCCAGCAACGACGGCGGCGACTCCGCCACGGGAGCGACGGGCGCGCCCATCGCCGAAGGTGTGACCCGCCCAGTCACTCCCATCGCCGCGATTTCGTCGAGCATGTCGAATCCTGCGACGCTACCGGTCGGCGACGCCACTACGGGTCTACCAGCAGCGGCCACATCATGGAGCCGGTGCGGGCGACGAAGCGCACGCATCCGGGCAGCGGACGATGGGCGCAGCTGGGACCCGGCTTGCGCCCTGGTCATCGACGGCAGGTCCCCGGCCCTCAAGCCCAATAGCGCGACAAGATCGGCGGGAAGCTGAAACGCGAGCGGGCTCAGCGAATCAGCAACCAAGGTCCGCATTTGCTCAACCGCCATGATGACGTCGGAAACGGGAATCGCCGGAAACAGCAGGGACAATAGTAGAGCCGGAGCCGACATCGTCGCCGCCCCGACCGATCCGGCGACGCCCGTGACTGGCGTTACTACTGTCGACAACGATCCGACCAAAATCTGCAGCTCCGGAGGCAACGCCGCAATCACGGCTTTCCTCGCTGGCGTGACCACGTTGGACGGGCTTGTGGCCGTGGTGGACGAATTGGATGAAGACGCGACCTCGCTGGTTGGGGATGTGATCGTTGAGTTCGCATCCGATCCCGAGGCGTCCACGGCACTGGTTTCGGGAAAGAGCGGACCGATCACCGGCGGGGTCAGTGCAGGAATCGATGCAATGGCGTCCGATCGGGCTTGAGCCCCACCAAGCACTGGGGCGGATCCCGATTCAAGCTCGTTTTCAGCCCGGGACGCACCGTGAGGCTGCTGTCTATTCGGCGAGGATGAGAGCCCAAGTGGGGCCGCAGAGTCCGTTGCAGGTCGCCCTTCCTGTCCCGACTGGCCCGTCTTTTCCTTCTCCTTCTTTTCTTTCTGTTCCTTCTTTTCTTTCGGCTCTTTCTGTTCTTTCTGTTCTTTCGGCCCTGAGTTGCCCTGTGCCTTTGCCGGTCCCGAGTTGCCCTTTGGTCCGCCAGTCTGGTTTTGACCGGCCGAACCTCCGCTGCCGGTGTCGGCCGTTGCGACCGCTCCGCCCGCGCCACCGATGAAGAGTCCGGTGGTGATGACACAGACACCCGCGGCGAGGCGTAAGCGCGGTGTAGACAAGATCACCCCTCGCACCAGCAAAAGTCCCGGCAGATAACTCAGTACCGCATGCTACTGCAGGGCCGCGTTTGTCTGCAATGTCGACCTTGGGTTTCAGAACGCCGTGTGGTACCGGTAGCAAATCGGCATAACAATGCTCACGACGTCCGCCAATTAGTCTCCTCCTGCGGCGAACGGTTCGACGCCAGGTGCTGATATCAGGGGCGTTTGTCAAGGGGGGCAGAGTTGAGGTGGCGGCCGGGACCGTCGTCTTGGCCGCCACTTCTGTGCCAGACGACTACGCAGGTGTCGAGCGTGTCGATGCCGACGCGTGTCAGGTCTTCGCGGGGAACCCACAAGAGCGCCGCCCACGCCGAGCACGCACTGCGCGCGAGATCATCCGCCCAACTCGCCGCGGCGACCGGGCCCGTGAGCGGTGCTGGACGCATATGCGCGAGCCAGGACAGCATTGAGGCGGTCGCGTCGATGATCGTGGAGACGATACGCAGGGTGCGCAACGGTGCGCCGCCCTGCACCACCGGCGTTCGTGATTGAGCCGACGTAGTCCAACCGTGATGTCGGCGGCATTTAAGGCGGAAGCGGCGGTGTGATGGCGATCTGGTCCCGTTCGTGGAAACTGCCGTGTAGCCACGTCGGTAGATACTGGGGATTCCCACGGTCGCCGAAAGCCCGACCCGTTGCCGCTTCCCGCCCAGCAACGCCTTGAGAGGCGTTCGAGCATCGCCAGCAGGTGCCAGCCACGGTTATCAGGGCAACGCATGTGTCTCGTCGATCCACCACGCGCGTAACCCGGCGAACAGCATCCGCGGATCCAGCTTGGTCGAAACGAACATCGGCTCCAGCGGCTCGGGCGTGGTCAACAGGATATCGGGAGGCGTGTTCATCGAATTCGCTTACGGCAGTCTGACTATCACGTCATCAGCCCAACGACCGGCGATCAGAGCCCCAGCCGCCGTGCCCAGTCGGGAATCTCCGCCGCCAACCGCTTGCCTGATCGCCCCGGTAGACAGCCGAACATCACAGCAGCTTATGTTCGATCACCGTCTCCATCCGCGGCTTGCGCCAGCGGCCATGCACGCGTTCAATCCGGACACCTACTTCGCCGCCGGCGATCTCGAGCGTCCCGATCTGGTTGCGGAAGTGGGGCAACGTGACGGGTCGCCAGCGCAGCCGCGGCTTTGCCACCCGCGCCGTCTTCGCCAGCACCCGGCCGAGCGCCGCGACGAGCCGGGTATGCCCGGCGTGCAGGGCGATCCGCTCGCTGGTTTTGGGTTCCTTGCGCAGGCCGGAGCACACCGTCTGCCAGATTTTCGTGTGGGTCTTCGGGGCGTCGTCGGGCAGGCTCACCGCGTCGACCCAGCAGTGGTGGACGTCGCCGCCAAACAGCAGCAGCGTGTCGGGCGCCGGGCCGCACTTGCCGGTCGCCACGTCGACCACCAGGTCCTCGAACTCCTGGTAGCTTCGCTGAAAGCACGCCCAGTGGTCGAGGTTCGCACCGATCCGCACCCGCTCCCCGAGGCCGCTCAGCCGCTGCCCCCATGCGCCGTCGGAAACCGCCTCCGACCAGGCCTCGATGTCGTGCACACCGGACGGCAGCAGGAACGGCAGCGAACTCGCGATCAGCAGATGGTCGTAGCTTCCGTCAACCTTCGACTTGATCCAGTCCCATTCCTCGACGCTGACGATCCGTCGCCGGCCCGGCTGCAACTGGCGGCTCGTCCGCGAGTCGACCATCAGCAGCCGTGCCGGCCCGAGGTCACGGGAGAAGCTGAAACGCGAATGCCCGTCCTGGCTTTCGGCGCGCTTGGCCAGTTCGCGGACTAATTCGGTGCCGCTTCGACTCTCGCTGATCTTGCAGTACACCTGGTTCTCGGCGAGTTCGGCGGGCGACAGGTTGCCGAGATGCTGGTATATCCAGTAGGCCATCAGGCCGCCGATGATTCTGGTGTGGTACCAGTCCGTTCGGCGCTTCTCGTCGAGCCAGGCCTGGGAGGTGTTCCATTTGTCGTTGATCTCGTGGTCGTCGAAGATCATCGCCGTCGGGACCGTCGCGAGCATCCAGCGGACGGTCGGCTCCGTCCACGCATCCCAGTAGCCGACGCAGTACTCCTCGAAGTCCTCGAGGACCTCGACCGGTCCGTTGGCATGGATTTCGCGGTCCGCGACGATCTTCTTGATGGCGTCGGACACCTGATCGGCGTAGAGCTGGTCGCCCAACATCATCATCGCGTCGGGCCACAGCGCCGACGGCTGGCGCAGCATCCGCATCCCGATGCCGCGCAGCACGTCGATGCCCTTACCTTTGCGGTTCCACCACCGCTGATAGGTGTACGGCGGACGGTGCGGAGCCGACGCTCGGCATGACCCGAACAGCAGGCGCAACGTTCCGTCGTCGGGCATCGGCCGGATCCGCGGTGCGGGGAATTCGTAGTTGTCCGGGGGCCACGCCCGGACACCGTCGAGGTGCACCTCGTACGGGTGCTCGACGCTGGGATCGAGCTGCTCGAGGCAGACGATCGCGAAGTGATGGCCTTCGACGTCGAATGTCTCGGCCGTCCTGCCCAATACCTCGACGCGGCACGCCTGGTCGGTCTCGATCCAGATCGTCGCGTCGGTACGGCCGACATGGCGTAGCAGGGGTCCCACCCGCACCTCGGGCACACGGCTATCATGCCCGTCGTATCACACCTGCAGGAGCTGTTCGCCCCATCGGAAGGTTGCTCGTTCAGGTTGGTGGGTATCTCGATCAGGTGGCATCGCTGACCGATGAGCTTGGGCCTGCGGTAGATGTGGACTGCCGTCTGAGCGGGATCGAGCGCGGCGTGAATTTGTTGCTGAACGTGACGCCGGTCAATGCGGCACAGGCATGGGAGGATTTCGAACGCAGTGACTTTGAGACGGTCCCCACTTTGCGGCTCAGACCGCTGGATTTCGAGCCGGACGTGGTGCGCCGTGAGTTGTATAACGTTGAGATTGAGAATGTGGCCGATCCTGCGCTGCACACGCTCTTCCGGGCGAAGCGAGACGAGATTGCAAGACAGATCACCGCCTTGGAGGATCGTGACACGTCAAGGTTCGTGTACGCGTCGCTGCAGGTCTACGGCGCAATCGCCCAGCCCCTGGCGTCCGCCGCGGAGGAGCTACTCGAGACCATCCCAACCCAAGCTCCCAGCACCCGGACCGTCACGGCCGGCGCGTTCGCGGAAGCGGCTCGTGCGGAGTTCGATCGATACCGCGCCGTGTACCCGGACTTCCCGGCTCACATCGAGGTGCGTGACGACATCGCCGACCTGATGGTGTCGTTCGGCCGGCTGCTCATCCCCGAAGCCGCCGTTTTCAGGGCGGACTGCATCGAGCCTTTGCTGCATCACGAGGTCGGCACCCATGTCCTGACCTACCAAAACGGTGCCCGGCAACCGCTGACACTGCTGACGATCGGGCTGCCTGGCTACGAGGAGACCCAAGAGGGACTTGCCGTGCTCGCCGAGTATCTGACCGGCGGATTGGATCCGGGGCGTTTGCGCGTGCTCGCGGCGAGGGTCGTGGCCGTCGGCAAGATGCTCGACGGCGCCGGGTTCCTGGACATCTTCGAATCGTTACGGGAAGAACATCGGATACCGGCGAGGACCGCGTGGTCGATCGCCAGCCGCGTCGTCGTCGGAGGCGGTTCGGTGAAGGATGCGATCTACCTGCGTGGGGTCTCGCGCATCCTCGAAGCCCTCGCAGAGGGCAGCATCCTCGATGTTCTCTTGGTCGGCAAGCTGTCGCTGGAACATATCCCGTTGGTTCAGGACCTGCTGGACCGCGAGGTGCTCCACCCACCATGGGCCCGACCTCGGTGGCTGGACGTTCCCGGCGCTCAGGAGCGCCTGGACAGGCTGCGCGCGGGCGCGTCGGTCATGGATCTGTACGAAGGAGAGGTGTCGGAATGAGGCTTGCGTTCTTCGTCAACGACCTCGCTATGGAGCTAGACGAGTACACGACGACGCACCTGGCGAGGGCCGCGGCCCGGGGCGGGCATGAGGTTTGGTACGTCGGGGTCGGAGACGTCGAACACGCGGAAAGCGATGGGCAGTTGTCGGCCCGAGCTCATGCCGCAGAGTTCGGGAAAGATGACACCCTGGAAAGCTTTCTGGAGCGCATCAAGGTGCGCGACGTCGAACGGGTCGTCCTGGACGACCTCGATGCCTTGTTCCTGCGAAGCGAATCGATCCACGATCTGCAGGAGCGGCCGTGGGCAGCTCCACTGGGTGTGATCTTCGGCCAGATGCTCAAGGCCCGAGGCGTCACGGTGGTCAACGACCCGATGTCGCTCATACGCGCAACCAGCAAGCTCTACCTCGAGGAGTTCCCCGAGAAGATCCGACCGCGATCGCTGGTGACGCGCGACCCGGAAGCGATCGAGCGGTTCGTCGCCAAGGTCGGACACTGCGTCGTCAAGCCTCTGTACGGAGCCAAAGGCCGCAACGTGTTCATGATCGAGGACGAGGACGAAACGAACCTCACGCAGATCACCGAGGCGGTGCTACGGGACGGCTACGCGATCGTCCAAGAGTTCATCGACGGCGGTGAGGATGGTGACGCCCGGATTTTGCTGCTGGAGGGGCAGATCCTCGAGCGCGACGGGAAGCTGGCCGCCTTCCGGCGAGTGCCCTCGGGTAACGACCCGCGGGCCAACATCAGCGTGGGCGCACGCTCGGTCCCTCTCGAGATCGGTGACGTGGAACGCGGCATCATCGACGCGATGAGCAACAAGCTCGTGGCCGACGGCATGTTCTTCGTCGGCATCGATGTGATCGGCGAGAAGGTGGCGGAGATCAACGCGGAGAGCCCAGGCGGGATGCACAGCGTCGAAAGGCTCTACGAGATCGACCTCTGCCCAACCGTCATCGAAGCCCTGCAGAACCGCACACGCTCGAAATCCTGAACCCAGCCGGACATCAGGGAGCTGCAGCGGACAAACCGCTCCCGAGCCGCGTCGTCTGCCCGACGCGCAAGCCGGTGAATTCGGTGTAGCCATGTCGCGATGTGGGCATCCCTGGACTTGTGAAACTCGCGGTGGTGGCCCACGCCAAGAAGAAGCTCGGTGGCGGCCTGCCCGAACTGCGCACCCAGTTAGACCGGCGCGGCCAGACTGAGGTGGTGTGGCACGAGGTCATGGAGAGCGAGCAGGTGCCGAACGCGGTCCGCGCCGCACTGGGCACCGATCCTGACTTGCTGCTGCTGTGGGGCGGCGACGGCACGGTGCAGCGCGCACTGGACACCGTCGCCCGCAAGAGGATGCCGGACGTGCCGATAGCGGTGTTGCCGGCGGGTACGTCGAACCTGTTCGCGAGCAACCTGGCCATCCCTTGCGACCTGGGCGGAGCGCTCGACGTGGCTTTCGGTGGCGTGCGCAGGCGTATCGATGTGGGTAGCTTCAACGGTGAGCGGTTCGGTGTGATGGCCGGGGTCGGCTTCGACGCGTTGATGATCGGGGATGCCTCGCGGCGGATGAAGGACCGCCTCGGCCGGGCCGCTTACGTCTACACGGGGCTGAAGAACCTGAAAAAGGCCTCGGTGGACGCCGAGGTGTGCGTCGATGGGCGGCTCTGGTTCACCGGCTCGACGCCGTGTCTGCTGGTCGGTAACGTCGGCGACCTGTTCGGCGGCATCACCCTGCTGCGTGAGGCTGATCCGTCCGACGGCCGTCTCGACGTCGCCGTGCTGCACGTCGACCGGCTCAGCGAGTGGGCGCGGCTGGCGGGCCGCGCGGTGCGCGGTGAGGCGGACCAGTCGCCGTTCCTGTCGACCGCATCGGGCCGGCGTGTCGACGTGCGGTTGTCGCGGTCGCATGCCGTACGAACTCGACGGCGGCGCCCGGGGCACGACCAAACAACTGAAGGTCCGGATCAAGGAGCGGGCGGTCACCGTCTGTGTGCCCGACACGGGAGGTACGACCCGATGAGCAGCCTGGCCCCGGTGCGTGAAGCTACGAACAGCGAAGGGTTCGAGCGCCTGGCCCGCCTTGGCCTCGCCACTCGGGCGGTGATCTACCTGCTGATCGGGTGGCTTGCGGTCCTGGTCGCCCGGGGCGAGCCGGGCAAGGAGGCCGATCAGCGCGGCGCACTGCAGGAGGTGACGCGGCACACCGGGGGTACGGTGCTGCTGTGGGTGATCGTGGCCGGGCTGATCGGCTACTCGCTGTGGCGGTTCAGCGAAGCCGCGTTCGGTGTGACCGGTGAGGGCCCCAAGAAGGGCCCCCGCATCAAGTCGTTCGTCCGGGGCTGCATCTACGGATTCTTCGCGGCCAGCGCGCTGAACCTGCTGATCACGTCGGCGCACTCGAGCCTGGCGCGCGAGGAGCAACTGTTGACGGCCAGGGTGATGACGCACTCGTGGGGTCGTTGGGCGGTCGGCGTCGTCGGTCGCGGTCGTGCTCGGCGTGGGCGCCATGTTGGTGTATGAGGGCCTCTCCCGCAAGTTCGAGAAGCGGCTGAAGGAATTCAGGATGACGGCGACGCAGCGCAAGGCGGTCGTCGTCCTTGGGGTGGTCGGCACGACCGCGCGCGGCCTGGTGTTCGGCCTGGTCGGCGTTTTGCTGATCCGCGCCGCGGTCGACTTCGACTCACACAAGGCGCGCGGCCTGGACGGTGCGCTGCGTTCACTCGCAAACACAGACGCCGGGCCGTGGTTGTTGTACGCCGCGGCGGCGGGGCTTCTGGTGTTCGGCATCTACGCGATGGTCGAAGCGATCTGGGCGCGAACATGAACATCCGCTACGTCGCCCTACGGCTCGTCCTGGCAGCGGTGCTGCTGTGGGCGATCTTTGCCGGGATCGGGCAGCTGCTGGGCAAGGATGCGACACCGCTGGACCAGTCGGTGACCGACTCGATCACGTCGAGCCGCACAGCCATGTGGGACGACATCACGCAGTGGGTCTCGCTCTGCTCGGCGACGCTGACCGTTGTGGTGATCACCGCGGTCGCGTTCGTGACGCTGCGGCTGGTCCTCCGGCGGTGGCGGGAAGCAGTCCTGCTGGCCCTGGCGGTGGCCGGTGAAGCCGCGATCTTCGTGTGCATCACCGCCGTCGTCGACCGCGAACGCCCCGATGTCATCCGGCTGGACGAGGCACCGCCGACGTCCAGCTTCCCGTCCGGGCACACCGGGGCCGCTGTCGCGCTCTACGGCGGGCTCGCGGTCATCGCCTGGCTCGCGGCAGCGCCGGCGGTGGTTCGCGTGCTGAGCACGGTGATCGCGGTGCTGCTACCACTGGCGGTCGGCCTGTCCAGGATGTATCGCGGCATGCACCATCTGACCGACGTGCTGGGCGGTGTGGCCCTCGGCGGCATCTGGCTGTGCGTGGTGACGCTCGTGATCGTGGCCGCGACACGTCAGCGCGCCACACCCGACCGCCCTGGGCCGGTTCTCGCCCGATGACCGCGTCGGGCCGGCGAGTACGGGGCGCACCCCGGTTCGGAGAGCGCGCGGCGCTGGGGTTCGCCGCGATCTTTGTCACCGCCGTCCCGTTCGCACTGCTGACCGCACTGGTCGAGACCGCGTTCAGCCCGCTCGAGCAGCTCGACCGCGACGTCGCCGAAGACCTGCACGAGTACGTATTGGCGCATCCGAACTTCACCGCGGCGATGCGTGGCGTCAGCCAACACCGGCGGGCCCCTCGTGTGGTGGCTGGTCCTGACCCCGGTGTTCTTCTGGCTGCTGAGCCGCCGGCTCAACCGGCTCGCGGCGTTCGTCGCCGTGACAGCGATCGGCAGCTCGCTGCTCAACCTGGCGATCAAGACCGCGATCGACCGCACCCGGCCGGAACTGCCTGACGCGCTCGTTGTCGAACCCGGCAAGTCGTTTCCCAGCGGCCACACGCAAGCCGCGATCGTCGGCTACGGTGTCCTGCTGCTGGTATTGCTTCCGGTGATCAAGCGGCGGCACCGGCCCTGGGTGTTCGCCGCTGCGCTGGCGATGGTCGTGCTCATCGGGTTCAGCCGGATCGCGCTCGGCGCGCACTACCTCTCCGATGTCATCGGCGCCGCACTCATCGGGACCGCCTGGTTGCTGGCCACGACGGCAGCCTTCTCCGCATGGCGGCGCGAACGCGGCCTGCCGCCGGTCACCGCGGAACAAGGTTTGGAACCCGAGGCGGCCGCCCGGCTCAAGCCGGGCGCATGACTGGTTACCGCGGCACCGAAATCTGGCTGCGGACTGCTCCAACAACGTGCAGAGTCACTCCGTCAATTTCTTCCCGGAGATTCGTTGCCGGTACGACCGGCCGTCCGGGTCGTATATCAGCCGGTACGCCGGCACCGCCCACAGTCTCGTCATCGGTCCGAGCCGCTCGGCTCGGTGCGGCCGGAGCCGTCCCGGAGGTCTCGGCCCCGACCGGTCGGTCGCGTGCCAGTGCTCCAGCGCCTGCGCCGACGCGGCGATCACCCGTACCGCGGTGTCCGGATCGAGGAGACCGTCGTCCGCGCTGCCGTCATCGGCGCGGTCCAGGTGTTCGCGCAACAACTTCAGGCGCAGATCCCGTGCGAACACCCGCGCGCCGTCACCCTGGCCGGCTGGGTCGCGGGGTTCCCGGTTGTCGCGGGTGTCGTCGAGCACCGCGCACGACAGTTCGCTGTCGTGGGTCCAGGAGCGTCGGTTGAAGTTGTCGCTGC
The DNA here is from genome assembly GCA_963846905.1 of uncultured Actinomycetota bacterium. Lineage (GTDB taxonomy): Bacteria > Actinomycetota > Actinomycetes > Mycobacteriales > Mycobacteriaceae > Mycobacterium. The sequence continues at coordinate 34,996 of CAWJYB010000042.1, read as the reverse complement.
CGACGCTGGTCCACACGTCGTCGATGATGCACACTTTGGCGTGCACGTAGACCGGTGTGCCGTGGTGGTTCTCCACGTCGTAGACATGCACCCGGTCGGCCCCGGCGCGCCGGCACACGTCGAGGGCCTGCTGACGTCCTACCAGGTTGGGGCTCAACGACAACCGGCCGTCCACATCCGGGTGGCGGGGAACGACGGCGACCACATGCAGCCCGGGGTTGTCGCGCAGCGCGTTCGCGAACAGTTCGGCGACCTCCTTTGACCACAGGTACTGGTCCTCCAGATAGATCAGGCGGCGCGCCCGCCGGATCGCCTTACGGTAGCCGCGCGCGATGCTGCGTTCGCCCTGTGGTGCGAAGTCGTAGACATGCCGCACGTGGGGATAGGTGCGCAGCAGCTGCACGGCGTGCGGCCCGCATACCGGCGGGTCGGGCGGCTGCTCCGGCAGCCGGCCTGCGCTGAGGTCTGCGCCGCGCAGCCGGTCCCGCAGCCACGCGATCGGCGAGTGCGAGTCCAGCGGCGCCGGATCGTTCCACCGTTCCCGGAAGGTGGTGTCCAACGCGCCCACGACCGGTCCCCGGATGGCCAGCTGCACGTCGTGCCACGGCGGGTTCGGGCCGTAGCGGATGCTCATGGCTATCGGTTGTCGATCGCCGTGGTGGGCCGCGTCGTCGCGGCGGCCGTGGCACAGGTCGATGCCGCCGACGAACGCCACGTCGTGCTGCGGCGCGCCTGGGTGCCGCAGCACCGCCAGCTTCTGATGGTGCGAGCCGCCGAGGCGGACCCGCTGGTCGAGCAGCACCTCGCCGCCGGCCCGTTCGATGGCCTCACCCAGATGCTGGTTCTCCTCCTCGCTGAACCGCAATTTGTCCAGATGCGAGCGCCACACCAGGCCCTTGACCACCACGCCTCGCTGGGCCGCGGCACTGAACAGATCCCGGATCGTCGGGCCGCCGGGACGCATCAGCTCGTCGGGGTCGCCGCGCCAGTCGGTGAAGAACAGGTAGTCGCCGCGCCGCAGCGCTTCGACCTCGGTGACAAGCCGGTCGAAGTATGTGGCGCCGTGCACCAGCGGCTCGACCCGGTTACCGGCACACCAGTCCGCCAGCGTCGACGCCGGGTTACCCCGTTGGGCTGTCGTGAGGAACCAGTCCTCGATTCCGGCCATCCCACCTCCTCGCAGTCGTCATGGCCAGAATCCTCCACGAAGCCCACGAGCGCGGCGAAAACCAGCGCCTGCGCAAACCCGTCGCATTGGCCGGATACAGCACCCAGGTGACGTTGTGGTCGATCGGCACATGCCCACCCGGTTCACCCGTGTGGCTGTGCGCGATGCGTGTGCACCGAACGACACCTACATTTTGAAAGTCAGCTCAGCGCAACCGATTTCGCCGCAGCACGACATTCGCTTTCGGAACGGAAATGCGGTCCGGGGCGGACACGCCCCGGACCGCAAAACTGGGCCAGCCTGCCGATTCGACCGTAATGCGTTTGGCTTGCGGTCGGAGGGTTGAGCCCCGACCAACACCGTCAGAATGTCGTTGTCGTAGCTTGCCTTGATGTCGTCTTCATCGGCGCCGGTGGGCAGCGTGATCGTGCGTTCGAACGAGCCGTGCCTGAACTCCGAGCGGCCGGGCCTTGCTCCCGCTTCACCGGAATGACTCGGCCTCGAGACCTGTGATCGCCGCGATGACCTCAAAGTCTGCATCGCGGTGAATGATGCTGGCGCCGTGGCGAATCGACAAAGCGGCAATCAGACATCCATTGATACTTCGGATCGTCTGACCGCCGCGCCGGGCCGCCCGGTAGATCGCTGCAGCACTGCGGAAGTCGACTGCATCATCGATGGTCAGCGATGGTAGCCCGTTCACCAGCTGCTCGAGCTTCGCGTGTTTGTCGTCGTCGACTGCTCCCGACAAGATCTCCATCGCGACGGGCTCGCACGTAACGACCCGATCCGCTTCGGTTGACAGCAGTCGGCGCACCTCGATCGCGGCGGCCGACCCGGTCGCGCGAAGGTATTCGATCCAGGCCGACGTATCGATCAGGCTCATCAGAATTCGCTGGGCCGCTCTCGCCGGATGTGGTCAAGGTCGGCGTCCCAACCGATGCCTTCCAGGCTCAGAAGAAACTCGCGACTCAACGGGACTCCAATCAGACGTCGTAGGGCAAGGTCAACGGCCTGCTTTTTGGTGGCAACGCCATATCTTCGCATCACCTGGGCGACGAGTTCGTCGTCGATATCAATATTGGTCCGCGACATACACCTACGATACACATCGTATACACAAAGTGTGCGAAGAACCGTGACGCCCCATCACCGATGGGCGGATCGTGAAGGTCGGCTCTCCGGCGAGGCACCTCGCCGGCCTTGCTGCTGGTCAAGGTGCAAGCACCGCGAGGGTAGCGGCCGTAGCTTTCAATGGCCGTATTCCGGCGCGCCCTGTAACTCCGGGGCGGCCGCGGCGAGCAGCGCGGCTCGGTCGCCGGTGAGCGGGGGATAGATACGTTCACCGTTGATCACTCGCTTGGTCGCCTTGGCCGCTGCGCCGGTGCTGACGACCCGGCGGTCCCAGCCCTCCGTGTATACCGCGCCGGCGGGACCGAGATCGAGAACGGTGACATACCAGGGGATTCGTAGCGACAGCATCGGAGCACCCAACAAGTCGCTGATCACGTTGTAGCCCGCATAGCGGCCCATCGGCCGACCGTGCTGACACGACATGACGGATAGGTGTTCGTCGTCCATTTTCGCCGCCGCCACATCGCCTGCGGCGAACACGCCAGCAGTGCCCTCAACTCTCAGATAGTCGTCAACGGGCAGCCGGCCCAACCTGTCGCACGCCACGCCGAACTGTGCCGTCAACGGGTTCGCCCGCATGCCGGCGCACCACACTACGGTTGCCGCAGGCACGACGTCCCCGGATGACAGAGTCACGCTCTGCTCGTCAACGGCGGTGACGCCCACCCCGGTGATGGTGTCAACCTTGTTCTCCGCCAACGCTTTCTGGATGACTGGACGAGCCGACTCACCCATGTCCGACCCGACGTGCGGGTTGTGGTCGACGAGGATCACCCGCGGTGTCACTGAAGCCCCGAGCGCGCCCGACAGCATCTTCGGCAGCTCACTGGCGGTCTCGATGCCGGTGAGACCGGCACCGACGACGACCGCCGTTGCCGTTGCGGGATCTGCCGGGCGTTCGGCCAGATCGCGGATGTGCGCCTGCATCTTCATCGCGCCGTCGTAGGTGTCGACGTCGTAACCGAACTCGGCGAGCCCGGGAAGGTCCGGTTTGACCAGCCTGCTGCCCAGCGCCAAGACAAGGCGGTCGTAGCCCAGGTTTGCGCCGTCGGCTGTGGTCACCGTCGCAGCCGTGGCGTCGATTCCGGTCACATCAGCAATGATATGGCCGATACCAGCCGGATCGAGTAGATCCCGCAACGGGATTCGGCACGCGCTGAGATCGGCCTCGTAGTTACGGACCCGAATGTCGTGGAATGGCTGCGAACTGACGACGGTGACGTCGACCGCGCGCTGCGCAGCCCTGAGCTCGTCCAGCCGCCGGGAGGCGCCCAGCGCGGCCCAAAGCCCGGCAAACCCGGACCCGAGAACGAGAACGCGTTGCGTAGGCTCAGGCTGACGGCGCCGACGTGTGGACGTCAGACTCATCGGCCGTCCCCTCCGTTCAATCGTTGTCCGTCGAGATCCTGCTGTCAGCAGTTCGTCAGAAGTTCCGCAGTGGGCGCTGACTTGTGCTGGCCGGTTCGCTCTGACGTCAAGAGATGAGAGCCGTCACCAGTGTCGCCGTCTCCCGTAGCGCTGGTGCACCGATATTGCCAATAGGCTCGCCGAGAGCGAACGCGGGAAGCCAATGCGCCAGTTCGGGCAGCACCACGCCCTCGGGTTGCTGCACGGGGACGACCATCGCCATGGTCGAATCCGGGATCTGACCCGGAACAAACGGGCAGGTGATCACGCGTCGGGTATCAGCGGCCAAATGAATTGAGTTGGAGATGACCACCACGTACACCTCCTGTTCGGTATCGCGACGTGGTGCGATGTCGCCAGGGCAGATCACAGGCCCGCTGTCCGGTTTGCCTGGTAGATCTCGGCCGCGTAGTCATCGATGTTGAGCGCTGGGACGGTGCGGGTGGTGTAGTTCTCCAGGGCGATTCGGAGATTCTCGTTGCGCAGAGCTTGTTCGATCATCTCCGATCGGCTCATGCCTGCCGACTTGGCATCGGCGTCCGCTGCGGCCAGCACCGCCTTGTCCACGGTGATGGACACCTTGTTTTTCGCCATACCGATTATCCTACTATTTGGAGGATCTTTCGCCATACCGGACAATGTGGGCCTTTGCTGCAGATTGGTTCCTGCCGGCCGGGCGCTTTATGGGCTGTTCGGGTGGTAACAGTCGCCGCGAAACCCGCGTACGTTTGACCCGGCGATCACCTCATCAGCCTCATCCGCACCACTTCGACGTGGCACGCCGCGCGGGTGACTAATTCTGTCGGGGTCTCGCCCTATGGTGCACCCCATGCAGGGGTTGACCTATCCGAGGATCTCGCTCGACCACGCCGCGGGGCGGCTGGGCCGCGACACGTTTCGGCGCGGCACCGATTACGCCCGCAACGGCTGTGTTCTACGCTGCCTGTGGAGTCCGGACGCCGGCAGCCTGGTCGGGTCGGTTCGCGGTAGCCAGGGCCGCAGCTATGCCACCACCGTGCACCTTGCCCCTGGCCCGGCCGGCACCTGGGTTCTCAAGGGCGGCCGGTGCAGCTGCCCGATGCAGGTGGATTGCAAACACGTCGCGGCCCTGCTGATCAAGGCGGCCGGCGCCGGCCAGTCCTCCCCGGCGCGCGCCTCTTGGCAGCAGTCGCTGGAGGCCCTGCTGCCCCAGACCGCCCGTCCCGGCGGCGCAAGTGCCGCCTGCCGGACCCTCATTCCGTTGGCCGTCGAGCTGAACCTGTTCGTGGGCGCGGACTCGCCGGTGCTGGAGGCCCGCGTCGTGCGCCCGGGCAAGCGGGCCGGCTGGGTCGCCAGTGACGTGAACTGGTCCGCACTGACCACGCTGGCGCACTACGGCTATCACCCCGAACACATCGACAAGCTGCGGATCCTCTTCGCGCTCTTGCAGTCTTCGACGCGGAGTGGCTACCTGCCGTACACCTACGGCGTCGTGAAGACGATCGACCTGTCCAGATTGAACACTGCGCAACTCTGGCCGCTGTTGACCGAAGCCCGGCGAGTCGGCGTGCGGTTCGTGCAAGGCGGCACCGGGCAGGAAGTGCAGTTCGGCGATGCCGCCGGCGTCAGCCTGGACGTCACCACCGACGTGAACGGTGCCCTCACGGTGTGTCCGGTGCTCGACGTCGACGGCGCACCCGTGACTGCGGCGGCGTTCATCGGATCGCCTGCGCACGGCGTGGCCTGGGTCGAGGACGGGCTGCGGCTCGCGCCGCTGGACACTGCGGCACCGACCGCGCTGCAGCGTCTCGTGCTGCGTAACGAGACGTTGGTGATTCCCGCGGATTGCGCCGACCAGTTCGCCTTCGACTACTTGCCCCGGTTGCGCGCGGTGGCGGCGGTGACGTCCTCGGATGCTTCCTTCACCGTCCCCGAGATCGCCGGTCCGCACCTGGTGCTGAGGGCCGAGTACCGCGCCGCACACGAACTGGCACTGAGCTGGTTGTGGTCGTATCGGGTGGGCGACAAGGACTTACGCATCCCGATTGAGAACCATGCCACCTTCGACAACATCGGCGTGCGCGACCTGGACGCCGAACGGGCGTTGGCCTCCGGTATCGATGCGCCCCTGGAGTGCTGCGGACTGCGCGACCGCACCGGTGCCCTGACGGCGGCGGTCCTCGGCGGGGTCGACACCATGCGGTTCGCGACAGAGTTGCAGCCGCTGCTGGCCGATGCGGACGGCATCACCGTCGAAGTCACCGGCCAGCCCGCCGACTACCGGGAGGTCGGCGGTTCGCTGCAGATCGGCGTCGGCGCTGCGTCGGTCGCCGGGGAAACCGACTGGTTCGACCTGCGCATCACCATCAGCGTGGAGAACAAGAAGATTCCGCTGCCCCGGGTGCTGGCCGCGCTGACCGCCGGCCAGGACTACCTGCTGCTCGACAACGGTGCCTACATCGCGCTCGACAAGCCCGAGCTGGTGAAGCTGCGCGCGCTGGTCGAGGAAGCTCGCGCGCTGAACGACGGCAACGGAGCGTCGCGGATCAGCCGCTTTCAGTCGGGACTGTTCGAGGATTTGGCATCGCTGGCCTCGGTGGTGCGTCAGGCCAAGGAGTGGAAGCGTCAGGTGGCGGGCCTGCGGGCGCTGCAGACGCTCGACCCGATCGCCGTGCCACCCACGCTGCAGGCCGAGCTTCGCCCGTACCAGCACGACGGGTTGGCGTGGCTGGCAACGCTGTACGACCACGGCCTGGGCGGGATCCTCGCCGACGACATGGGCCTGGGCAAGACGGTGCAGACGCTGGCGCTGATCTGTCATGCGCGCCAACGGCATTCGGGTCCGCCGTTCCTGGTGGTGGCGCCGGCCAGTGTGGTGTCGAACTGGGTGACCGAGGCTACGCGGTTCGCGCCCGAGCTGAAGGTCGTGACCCTCACCGACACCCTGCGCCGCTCCGGGGCGAATCTGGACCAGCTGGCCTGCGATGCCGACGTCGTCGTCACCTCCTACACGCTGTTCCGGCTCGACTTCGACGCACACGCGGCCCAGCCGTGGTCCGGGCTGATCCTCGACGAGGCGCAGAACGTCAAGAACCGTCAGGCCAAGACCCATCAGTGCGCGCGCAAGCTGAGTGCACCGTTCAAACTCGCGATCACCGGCACACCGATGGAGAACAACGTCATGGAGCTGTGGTCGCTGCTGGCCATCACCGCGCCCGGATTGTTCCCCGACGCCGCCAACTTCGCCGACTTCTACGGCAAGCCGATCGAGAAGTCGGGTGACGCCGACCTGCTGGAGTTGTTCCGGCGCCGCATCAAGCCACTGGTCAAGCGGCGCACCAAGGATCTCGTCGCTCCGGAGCTGCCCGCCAAGCAGGACCAGATCCTCGACCTCGAGCTCGCGCCGCGCCACCGCAAGCTCTACGACACCCGGCTGCAGCGGGAGCGTCAGAAGGTGCTCGGTCTGCTCGACGACATGCAACGCAACCGGTTCACCATTCTCAGGTCGCTGACCGTGCTGCGGCAGCTGGCGCTGCATCCGGGCCTGGTCGATCCCGCCCATGCCGGGTTGCCGAGCGCGAAGATCGATGTGCTCACCGAACATCTGCGCGAGGTCGCGGCCGGCGGTCACCGCGCGCTGGTGTTCAGTCAGTTCACCCGATTCCTCGGTCAGATCCGCGACCGGCTCGACGCCGAGGGCATCGACTACTGCTACCTCGACGGTCGAACCCGCAACCGCGCCAACGCAATCCAGCGGTTCAAAGACGGTGACGCACCGGTCTTCCTGATCAGCCTCAAGGCGGGCGGGTTCGGGCTGAACCTCACCGAGGCTGACTACTGCTTCCTTCTCGACCCGTGGTGGAATCCGGCCGTCGAGGCGCAGGCCGTCGACCGCACGCACCGGATCGGGCAGACCCGCACGGTCATGGTCTACCGGCTGATCTCGCGCGACACCATCGAGGACAAGGTGCTTGCCCTCAACGCACGCAAGGCGAAGCTGTTTTCCAGCGTGATCGACAACGGCAACGCGTTCAGTTCCGCTGTCACCGCCGAGGACATCCGCGAGCTGATCTCGTAGCGGGCGGTCAGTTCCTACAGTCGCAGCCGCCGCGTGTCCGATCTACTGCCATGCCGCGCCGATCTTCATCGATGAGTCCCTGTGGCAGGCTTACGGAATGCGGTACCGCGATCAACCCACCGTAGAGGTCACGGCACGGGTGCGCTGCGACGTGCCCACCGCGTGGCGGCTGGTGACCGACATCGGCCTGCCCGCGAAGTGTTCGCCCGAACTGCAGGCCGTCGAGTGGCTCGGTGACGCCGACCGGGTCCGCGTCGGTGCACGGTTTCGGGGTCACAACCACAACGACGCGCTGGGCACCTGGGACGCCGATTGCGAGATCGTCGAAGTCGACGACGATGGTGACGTGCGCCGGTGGGTGTGGAACGTGCTGGTGCGCGACGGTGTCGGCGCCACGTGGGCGTTCGAGGTGGAGCCGGCCAGCGACGGCGTGCTGATCCGGCAGTGGGCCCGGATGGGACCGGCGCCCTCGGGCCTGAGCCTGGCCATCGAGGCCCGCCCTGAGCTCGAAGCCCGCATTGTGGCCCGCCGGCTCGCCGACTGGGGAAAGGGGATGCGGGCCAACCTCGACTACGTGCGGGCCGCCGCGGAGGACCGAGTCGCCGACTGACCGCCGTGGTTGCCGCGCCCGCGTCCGCCGCGGCGCTGGCCCGCACCGGCGTGCCGCCGCATCTGTGGCGAATTGGCAACGGCCGGTATGTGTTTCACCGCGGGCGCCTGGTGCGGCGCAACCTCTCCGACCAGGGCCCGCACCGGTTCCGATTCCGCCCCGACTTCCAGCGGCTTGACGTTGATTCCGGCCCGCCGCAGCAGGGTGGCGGTTTCCCTGCGCTGCTCCGGCAGCACCACCGTGACCACGTCGCCGGCGCTGCCCGCGCGCGCGGTGCGGCCCGAGCGGTGCAGGTACGCCTTGTGCTCGACGGGCGGGTCGACGTGCACGACGAGTTCCACGTCGTCGACGTGGACACCGCGCGCGGCGATGTCGGTGGCGACCAGCACGCGCGCCGCACCGCTGCTGAACGCGGCCAGGTTGCGGTCGCGGGCGGGCTGCGAGAGGTTGCCGTGCAGATCCACCGACGGCACACCCGAGTCGGTCAGCTGCTTGGCGAGCTTGCGGGCCTGATGCTTGGTGCGCATGAACAGGATTCGCCGCCCGGCGCCGGAGGCCAGATGCTGCACCAGCTTCCGCTTGGCCTCGGCACCCGAGACGTGGAAGACGTGGTGGGTCATGGCGGCGACCGGGGAATTTGCTTCGTCGACCGAATGTGACACCTGGTCGCGCAGAAACCGGTTGACGAGTTTGTCGACACCGTTGTCCAGGGTGGCGGAGAACAGCAGGCGCTGTCCGCCGGCCGGGGTGGCGGCCAGGATGCGCGTAACGCCGGGCAGGAAGCCCAGGTCCGCCATGTGGTCGGCCTCGTCGATCACGGTGATGCGCACCGCGTCCAGGCTGACCGCGCGCTGACGCATCAGGTCCTCGAGGCGGCCGGGACAGGCGACGACGATGTCGACGCCGGCGCGCATGTCTCGGCTTGACTTTTAACCTCGCGGACCCGTGATCAGCCGCCTTCGGGCGTGTCGGTTGCGAGGATCAGTTCGGCTGCGCGCGCGCTGATCTGGCGCATCTGTGTGGTGAGTTGACGTAGCTGTCGGTTGTTGTCGATCCATTCGCGGTAATGGGCGGCCTGGCGGTCGGTGAGGCGCCGGGTGACGGTCTTGCCGGCGATCTTGGTTGTCCATTGGTGGTAGGGGCCGTGCAGTCGGGGTGGGTCGGCGTGGCAGGCGCAGCCGGGTGTGCCGCAGCGGGTGCTGCGTTCGATCAGGGTGCCGGTGGCGATGAACCCGATCTGGGCCAGTTCTGCGGCGAGTTTCCGATACTGACGCCGGTAGTCGGCCAATTGTTCTGTCCGGCTGGATGATTCGGGCATTCGTGTCTCCTGTGTCGGCGTGTCGGCGGGGGATTCTCCCACGATACCAGACAGTATTGATACTGTCGGCTAACTTGGCGAGCCGGGAGGTACCGCGGATGGGCGAACGGGCAGGTCAGAGACTTGGTAGCCGATGTGTCGCGGCCCACTGGCGCAAGCACGGTCCGAACGGCGTGCTCCGCGAATACGATCGCAGGGGTGCTGCGTCACTTTGGCGCGACAGCGCCCGCGTTTGACCCCGGATTACACTCACCGCATGCGACACCCGTTCCTCGTGGACCCTGCCCTGGGCGCTCCCTCCAGCGATGCCGTATTCACCGGTGAACCATCACTGGTGGGTCGTGCGTTCGTCGCCGGCCTGCGGCTGATCAAACCCGTCCTGCGCTTCGCGGGGATCAGCATGAACGGTTCGAGCACGGCGATCCCATTCATCACCGACGGGAACCCCCCGTTTTTCTTGACGTACCGGCTCGAAGTGAAGAGCACGGAGTATGCCGGGTGGAAGGTCTGGACGCTGACACCCGCCCAGCGGTCGGGAAAGGTCGTCGTGGCCGTCCACGGCGGCTCGTTCATCTCGCAGGCCAGCATCTTGCATTGGTGGACGTACGCGGACATGGCCCGCGATACCGGGGCCGTGGTGATCGTGCCGCTCTACCCGTTGGCGAACAAGGAGGGAACCGGCGGTACGGCCGCTACGGTCGTGCCCACGATGGCGGACTTCATCGGCAGTCTGGCCGCCGACCCCGAGCACGGGGGAGCCGAGCGCATCAGTGTTCTCGGCGACTCGGCCGGGGCCGCGATCGCGCTGGCGGCCGTACAGGAGTTGGTCCGTCGAGGCAAGGCACCTGAGGGTGAACATGCCGGACGGGTGCCTGGCCGGGTGGTCCTCGTCGCTCCGGTGCTCGACGCCGGCCTGCGCAACCCGAATGTCGAACTGGTCGACGACCCGCTGCTCGATCCCGAAGCGTCGCGGAGGAACGGGCGGCTCTGGGCCGGCATCCTCGACGTCGATGATCCGGTAGTCAGCCCGTTGTTCGGATCATTCGAAGGGCTTCCGCCCAACACCGTCTATGCCGGTTCGCTGGACCTGCGCGCCCCCGATGTCCTCGTCCTGCAACGGTCGATCGCGGCCGTTCCGGGCGCCGATTTCACCTTCGAACTTCGGAAGGGCCAAATCCACGACTGGGTCATTTTCTTTTTCCTGCCCGATGCCCGCGCCGAACGTCCCGGCCTCTACCGCCACCTCGGCCTGACCGAGGATGCCTGAGCGGCGGCGACGGGCCGCATTCGGCTGATCGGCGATCCTGCTGAGCATCGGGAGGGGGATCGGCTGTGGCCGACCGAGTTCACGGCACAGCGGCGGATTCTGCTGACGGCTTCGTCGGCGTGCTCACCGAGCTGCGGGTGCACGGCGTGTCCGGCACGCCACCCGAAGACCTGCTGCGTCTGCCCGGCCAACTCATCGAACTGGACTCAGGCGACCAGGCCGCGGGCTTCTACCGGCCCCGGTTCCAAATTGCATCTGGGACCGATGTTCGGCAGCCGGCGCCAGGATTGCGGGTATGGCAACGGGCGGTGCAGGCGTACTCATGGGGCGGGCTGACCTCCGGTCCGGCAACCCGTGCGCTTTGGCTGCTGTTCCTGCCGTTCATACTGGTCAACCTCGCACACTGGACGCTGCCGCCGGTGACCAGGCCGGCCGCATCGAGCATGGCCGTCCGGCTGTTGCGGATACTGGGCCTGGCGTTCACGCTCACCCTGATGCTGGCCGCAGCAGCGGTGACGATGGATATCGGGGGGTGGCAGTGCGCCGCTCTGGACAACTGTGTCGGGCGGCTCGGTCCGGCCTCGGTCCTGGGGGACCGCGCTGCGGGAGCGCGGGTCGCGTGGAGCGCCGTGCCTGTCTTGATCCTCATCGTGGGGTTGTGGAAGCTCGGGAAGGAGGACCCGAGACGAGTGGGCATCCCGCCCGATCCCACCGATACCGAACGGGTGTCCGCACTGGAAAAGAACACCTTCTGGCAGGGCGACAAATCGGTGGCCCGACTGCGGGCCTGCCATGTCGCCGCCTGGGCGTCAGGGCTCGGGGCCCTCGCGCTGACGGTCCCCGCCCGGTACGGCATCGAGTGGAGCCGTACCGCGGCAATCGTCCTGGTGATCCTGAACGGGTTGATATTGCTGACCGCGGTTGTCGCCACCTGGTTCAACCGGGCGACGGGCCGAGGCGGACAAGGCGTGCCCGGCTGGGTGTCGGCGACGCTGATGTGGTTGCGCTGGGTGTCCCTGGCCGCCGTCGTCGGATCCCTCTTCGTCACGGGTTTCGCCCCGCTGCGCAGCGCAATCCCCGTTCCGTCGCACCTGCCGGCCCTGCGGCCGGCCATCTATGTGCTCGTGGCTGTCCAAGTCGCCCTGCTGCTGGCACTGTTCCTGTCCACCGCCGTGGCGATGCCACACTGGCGGTCCGCCCGCTACCCAACGGGATTCGCGCCTGCCCTCAAAGGCTTCACCGCGCCGGTCGTCGCGACGCTGGGCTGGCTCGTCGGCGGAGGATTCAGCATCGGTGTCGGCCTGCTGGCCGCGGTACACCTTGGCCAGCCCGTCCTGTCGACGGAATCGGCGCGAGCCCGATTCGAGTCCCGGCAGTCGATGCTGGGGGACGTAAGCGCGCCGATCGCCGACCGCATCAACGCGTTCAACGCGAAGGCCCCGCTCATCATCGCGCCGCCGTACTTCTGGGCGGCAGCGGCGAATATCGTCGTATTGCTCGCAGTCCTGCTGACCGGGCTGTACCTCTGGCTGCGTGTGGTGCCGCGCCGGGCGCGTGCTGAGTCGGCGGTGGTGCAAAGCGATGGCGCCGGCACGGACGCGGGCCGCGCGAACGCCGTCGCCAAAGCCAGGGCCTGGGCGTCGCTGACAGATTATGCAGCGGTCGTGATCGCCGCACTGACGGGCTTCACCGTTCTTCTGATCGCTGTCTCGGTGGCCCTGTACGAGTACCAGGCGTTCGACTACGTGCCCGGTCTGAATATGACCTTCACCAACGTCGGTGTGATCACCACAGCCGGACTTGCCGGCGCATTCATTGCGGTGGCGATTCGGGCGATCCAGGACCGCCAGCTGCGCCGGACGGTCGCGGTGCTCTGGGATGTCGTGACCTTCTGGCCGCGGGCGAACCACCCATTGACACCCCCGTGCTACGGGGAGCGTGCGGTGCCCGAACTGCTCGTGCACACCAGATCGCTGATCTCTGACGGGCCCCGCAGTCAGCGGGTGGTCATCGCCGCACACAGCCAGGGCGGCATCATCGCGGCGGCTGCGTTGCTGCTCGCCGACCTCCAAACCTGCCGGAGGGTGGGACTGCTGACCTTCGGATCCCCACTTCGGAGGCTGTATGCCCGTATCTTTCCCGCCTACTTCGGGCACAAGCAGCTGTCCGTTCTGCGCGCCGCCATCGATCGTCGCTGGATCAACCTGTGGGCGTTCAGCGACCCGATCGGAGCATTCGTCTTCGACGACGAGAACCGCAGCGTGGGTGCGGCACCTGAAAACGTCGACTGCCGACTGCCGGATACCACCACCCTGGACGCCAACCCGGATGGGACGTACCCGCCGGTGTGCGGACACTCGGGCTTCTGGCTGCGCCCCGAATACGAGGCCGCCCTGGAAGTCCTCGAAGGGCAGCTGCTGCCGGCGGGGGCGCCGATCGAGGGACCGCGAGCAGCAGCGCCTGACGAACGTGCCCTGTAGGCCCGCGGCCTCGACGGCGCGGTCGCCGGGTCGCAGTCCCGACGGCTGTTACCCGCCGATTCTGCCGGTGATCACCCCGAGGATCCGTTGCCACGCGTCGGACGGCTCGTTGAGCACGTCGCTGTGTGCCGAAGGGCCCCACATCGGGCTGCCGTCCAGGCGGCGGCCGGCGTCCAGCCGCACCGTCCCCGGCATGGTGTCGGGATCGGCGCCGTGCGGACCCAACGGTATTCCCTGCACCAGTTGGATGGGGTCGCCGGGTGCGGTCATGACGTAGCGCCGCACGTCGGGATTTCGGTTGTGCCAGTCGGCGGGATCGTGCACGCCGACACCCGCGCCGGCGGCCTGGACGTAGATGCTCCGGTCGCCGGTCAACCCCAGCCGTTCGGCGGTGCCCAGAATCGAACCGCCATAGGAATGGCCGACGTAGGTCACCGCCACCGAACGTCCGGTTGCATCGACGGTGCGGTCGACGTCCTCGCTGAACGCCACCAGGCGCGGAGCCATGTCCAGCGCGTAGCGCGGGTCGGCGGCATTCAGCACGCCGACGGGCAGCTCGCCGGTCGGGAACGGCCCGCCGAGATAGGTGATCATGGCGACCTCGCCGTGCCCGGCCGCGACGAACCGGCGCACGGTTTCGGTATTGGCGCCCGAGTCCTCGATCGTGGTGTTCAGTCCCGGCACCAGCACGCCGACGCTGGTCGCACGCCTGAGGTCGCCGGTCAGTTCGACAAGCGACGACCGCGCCGGGTCGAAGGCCAGGACCTGGCGGTCGACGTACGTGGCGCTCACGCCCGTGGGATCGGGTGTCTCCGACAGCAAACCCTCGTAGAAGGCTATGCGGCGGGTGGCATCCCGGTCATGCTCGGCGACGGCGGCGGCCCGGGCGGCCGGATCGGCATACACCGCGGCCCGGGTCCGTTCCTCGGTCACGGGATCGACGGCCGCGCCGTAGCGCCGGCCGATCACCGAACGGATCTTGGCGTCCTCGGGTTGGTCGATTGTCCGGCGCTGCTCCAGAATCGCGTCGGCGATGTTGATTCGGTTGGCGGCGACACGCATGTCCCACGGCACCCCGTCGGTGTTGCCGACCTCACGAGGCATCTCGCCGATCAGCCGGTCCTTCTGTTCAGCCGTCATCGCGGCGATCGAAGCGGCGATCCGGTCCTGGCTCATCGTCGGCCAGCCGGAGACGATGTCGGCGGGGCTGGGGGCCACGCCTGCGGGGCGGGTGGCCCTCGGCCCGGTGCCGGAGACCTCGCCGGAGGTGGCCGGCCCGGCGTCGCCGCCCAGCGCGCTGTCGATGTCATGCGCTGTTTCGGCGTCGGCTTCGCCCAGCGCGTCCAGCAGGCCTGCGATTGTGCCCGTGAGGTCCGCCGTGCGCGTGGCCAGCATCGTGTCGGACGCGGTGTCGCTGCCGCCCGACAACAGTCGCAGCAGGGCGGCGGCGCCAGGGGTTGCCGAGACGACACCGTCATCGGCCACCCGGTAGCCGTCCGAGGTGGCGTCTGAGACGGCGTCGAGCACGGCGTGGCGGGCGGCTTCGATTTGCACAGCCCCGTTTCGTGCCGCTGCCGCCGCCGCAACGAGCCGGCGCGCCGCGTCTGTCGTCGACGCGATGATTCCGTCCAATTTCTGCCGCGCGGATTCCGCGGCCTCACCCGTCCAGCGTGTCACGGCGTCGACGGCCCCGGCTTCGGCCCGGATTCTGCCGGCCGCGGCAACCCACGCGGCCGCCAAGGCGCGCAGCGCGTCGGGATGCCAGTCACGGGCCTGGCTCACCGTCGGCCGGTTCACGAGGGGGCGAGTCGGGCCGCGTTCGCCTGTTCCGCCCGTTCGAACGCAGCGGCCGAAGCCCGCGCCGCGTCGGCCCACGCCGCCATCTCGGCGATGAGCGATTCGATCGCCGAGGCGAGGACCGCCGGGCCTGCGGTGGCGCTGACCGCGGAACCCCGAAGCGCATCGCTATCCAGTTCCGGCAACCGGAATCGGCTCAACGCATCGGCGCTGCGCTCGACACGGGCGGCGGCCGCACGCAATCCGTCCGGATCGACCATGACCGGGGTGTCTTCCATTGCCGCATGCTGGCAGCCCCGTGGCTCGGCGTGCCGACGGCCATCCACAGCCGGTGCAAGCCGCAGGGTCGCCGGCGCACGCGTGAACGTCGGGAGCGCCGGGCCGTTTCCCGATCGGTCCGGCGCGCTTGCACACCGTGGGGATAAGCCAACAAGTAGTCTCGAAGACGTGCAGCGACGAATCATGGGCATCGAGACGGAATTCGGTGTTACCTGCACGTTCCACGGTCATCGGAGGCTGTCCCCCGACGAGGTCGCGCGCTATTTGTTCCGCAGGGTGGTGTCGTGGGGTCGCAGTTCCAATGTGTTCCTGCGCAACGGCGCGCGGCTGTACCTCGACGTCGGCAGTCATCCGGAGTACGCGACCGCCGAGTGCGACAGCCTGACCCAGCTCGTCACCCACGACCGGGCCGGCGAGCGGGTGCTGGAGGACCTGCTGATCGACGCCGAGCACCGACTGGCGGACGAGGGCATCGGCGGGGACATCTACCTGTTCAAGAACAACACCGATTCGGCGGGGAACTCCTACGGCTGTCACGAGAACTACCTGATCGTGCGTGCCGGCGAGTTCTCCCGGATCTCCGATGTGCTGCTGCCGTTCCTGGTGACGCGCCAGCTGATCTGCGGGGCGGGCAAGGTGCTGCAGACGCCGAAGGCCGCGACGTTCTGCCTGTCGCAGCGTGCCGAGCACATCTGGGAGGGCGTGTCGAGCGCGACGACCCGGTCCCGTCCCATCATCAACACCCGCGACGAGCCGCACGCCGACGCCGAGAAGTATCGCCGCCTGCACGTCATCGTCGGCGACTCGAACATGTGCGAAGCCACCACGATGCTCAAGGTCGGCACCGCATCGCTGGTGCTGGAGATGATCGAATCGGGCGTCGCCTTCCGGGACTTCTCGCTGGACAACCCGATCCGGGCGATACGCGAGGTCAGCCACGACCTGACCGGCCGGCGGCCGGTGCGGCTGGCCGGCGGACGGCAGGCCAGCGCGCTCGACATCCAGCGCGAGTACTACGCCCGCGCCGTCGACTATCTGCAGACCCGGGAACCGAACACGCAGATCGAACAGGTGGTGGACCTGTGGAGCCGTCAGCTCGACGCCGTCGAGAGTCAGGACTTCGCCAAGGTCGACACCGAGATCGACTGGGTCATCAAGCGCAAGCTGTTCCAGCGGTATCAGGACCGCTACAGCATGGAACTGTCCGATCCGAAGATCAGCCAGCTCGACCTGGCCTATCACGACATCAAACGGGGCCGCGGGGTGTTCGACCTGTTGCAGCGCAAGGGTCTCGCGGCCCGGATCACCACCGACGAGGAGATCGACGAGGCAGTCGACACCCCGCCGCAGACCACGCGGGCCAAGCTGCGCGGCGAGTTCATTCGTGCGGCGCAGGAAGCCGGACGCGACTTCACCGTGGACTGGGTGCATCTCAAACTGAACGACCAGGCGCAACGCACTGTGCTGTGCAAGGACCCGTTCCGCGCGGCCGACGAACGCGTCAAGCGGCTCATCGCCACCATGTGACGCACGCCCGGAATCAGCCCCCGTCGCGTGCGCTGCGGCGCGCGGACGTGTCGGGCAATTAAGCTGCCCTGCGTGGCGATCACCAAAGTCGAGCGGCTGATGAACCTCGTCATCGCGCTGTTGGCGACTCACGGCTACCTCACCGCCGAACGGATCCGCGCCAACGTCTACGGCTACGGTGACAGCCCCAGCGACGAGGCGTTCTCGCGGATGTTCGAACGAGACAAGAACGAGCTGCGCGACTTGGGCATCCCGCTGGAGACGGGACGGGTTTCCCGGCTCGACCCGACCGAGGGCTATCGCATCAACCGGGACGCCTATGCGCTGCCCGACATCGCCCTCACACCCGATGAGGCCGCCGCGGTGGCTGTCGCCGCGCAGCTGTGGGAGTCACCCGAACTGGTCACCGCCGCCGAGGGCGCGCTGTTGAAGCTGCGCGCCGCGGGGGTCGACGTCGACCCCGACGCCGCAACACCGGTCACCGCCCACTCCGGGTTCCCGGGCCTGCGCGGCTCCGAGGATGTGCTGGGCGTGTTACTGGCCGCGATCGATTCCGGCCAGGCCGTCCAGTTCGGCCACCGGCCGTCGCGGACCGAGCCCTACACTGCACGCACCGTCGAGCCGTGGGGGGTGGTCACTGAGAAGGGACGCTGGTACCTGGTGGGCCATGACCGCGACCGCGACGCCGTCCGCACTTTTCGGCTGTCGCGCATCGGGGCCGAGGTGACGCCGATCGGGCCTCCTGGGTCGGTCACCCGACCCGACGGTGCGGATCTGCGCCGCATCGTCGCCGACATCGTGGGGGAGGCCCCGACCGGAATCTCGGCACGGGTATGGGTTGCCCAGGGCCGGGCCACCGCGCTGCGCCGCTCAGGTGTTTCGGGCGGAACCCGCAGGTTCGGCGACCGTGACGGCGAGGTGATCGAACTGGACGTCGGCCGTCGCGACGGACTTGCCCGCGAGATCGCCGGATATGGCGCCGACGCGATCGTGCTCGAACCTGAATCGCTGCGTGAGAACGTGCTGCGGCGGCTGCGTGCCCGGGCGGGGGCACCATGACTGTGGAACGGATCGCCTCATGACCGCGGCCACCACCCGGTTGGTGCGACTGCTCAACATGGTGCCGTACTTCCAGGCCAACCCCAGGATCACCTTCGCGGAGGCGGCCGCCGATCTCGGTGTCACGCGCAAGCAACTGCGCGACGACCTGAACCAATTGTGGATGTGCGGTCTGCCCGGCTACGGGCCCGGCGACCTGATCGACATCGAGTTCTCCGGCGACACCATCGACGTGATCTTCTCGGCGGGAATGGATCGCCCGTTGCGGCTGACCTCGCCGGAGGCAACCGGCCTGCTGGTTGCCCTGCGCGCGCTGGTGGATGTGCCGGGCGTCGTGGACCCCGATGCGGCGCGCAGTGCGATCGCCAAGATCGAGGCGGCGGCGGGCACGGTGGCGCACGGCACGAATTCCGTGCAACCCGAACCCGCCACCACGGAAAGTCCGGCGGCGGCGGCGGTGCGTCGGGCGGTCCGCGACGGGCGTGCGGTCACCCTCGAGTACTACTCGGCGTCGCGCGACACCCTGTCGACCCGCACGGTCGATCCGATCAGGGTGGTGCTGGTGAATGATCTGAGCTATCTGGAGGCGTGGTCACGCGAAGCCGAAGGCGTGCGCCTGTTCAGGTTCGACCGCATCGTCGACGCCGCGGTGCTCGACGAGGCGTCGGCGCCGCCCGAGCCCGCTGTCCGGGAACCCACCGACACATCACTGTTCGACGCCGACCCGTCGCTGCCCGCCGCCACCTTGCGGGTGGCGCCCGAAGCGGCGTGGATGTTCGACTACTACCCGATGCGGGTGCTGCGTGAGCTCCCCGACGGCTCCGTGGAGGCGGCGATGACCTATGCCTCCGACGAGTGGATGAGCAGGTTGCTGCTCGGATTCGGCACGGAGGTCGAGGTGCTGGCGCCGGAAACTCTTGTGCAAAGGGTGCGATCGGCGGCGACCGGGGCGCTGGGCGCGTATGGCGAAGCGGGGTAGCATCGAGGCGCATCCGCAGGGCTGATCTGGAGGTGACCGAATTGGGCGCTATGAGTCCGTGGCACTGGGCAATTCTCGCCATTGTCGTCATCGTGCTGTTCGGCGCGAAGCGGTTACCCGATGCGGCGCGGTCCCTGGGCAAGTCAATGCGCATCTTCAAAGCCGAGGTCAGGGAACTGCAGAACGACAAGGTGGACCCTCCGGTCAGCCCGCCGCCGCCCGCCGCCACCCCGGTGCACTCGGAACGGGTGGAGGCTCCGCGGGCCGACCCGGACGCCCGTTCAGCCTGACGGGAACATCGGCTGCCAGCGCGCTACCGCGGTCTGGCGCTGACCGACTCGCTCCGTGAAAGCTCCCGGCGTTCTCAAACGGCTGGATCCCCGTCGCCGCCGTGCGAAAGTGAACCCCGACGGGACGATGTCCCTCGTCGACCACATCCGCGAGTTGCGTACCCGTTTGCTGATCTCGATAGCCGCCGTCATTGTGACCACAGTCTTCGGGTTCTTCTGGTACGGGCATGGCGTGATGGGGTTCGAAAGTCTCGGTGAATGGCTGCGCCGGCCGTATTGCTCGCTGCCACCGTCCGCGCGCGCCGACATCAGTGCAGACGGCGGTTGCCGACTGCTGGCGACTGCACCGTTCGACCAATTCATGCTGCGACTCAAGGTGGGACTGGCCGCCGGCGTAGTTCTGGCCTGTCCGGTCTGGCTGTACGAACTGTGGGCATTCATCACGCCCGGCCTCTACAACAAGGAGCGCCGGTTCGCCTTCGCGTTCGTCAGTTCCGCGGCGGTACTTTTCGTCGCCGGCGCGGTGCTGGCCTACCTGGTGCTGTCCAACGCCCTGCACTTCCTGCTGTCCGTCGGCAGCGATGTCCAGGTCACCGCGCTGTCCGGCGACCAGTACTTTGGCTTCCTGATGAGCCTGCTCCTGGTGTTCGGCGTGGGATTCGAATTCCCGCTGCTGATTGTCATGCTCAACATCGTCGGCATCCTGAGCTATCAGAAGCTCAAGGAGTGGCGCCGTGGCCTGATCTTCGGTGTCTTCCTGTTCGCCGCGTTCGCCACTCCGGGACAGGACCCGTTCTCGATGCTGGCGCTAGGCGCAGCGCTGACCCTGTTGTTGGAGTTCGCGATACAGATCGCCCGCATCCACGACCGCCGCAAGGCCAAACGGCAGGAGGCCCAGGAGAGGGCCGACGACAGCGCAGACGACAGGGCATCCGTCATCGAACCGCCGGCACCGATGGCGTCGCCCTCGGAAGCATCAGCACAGCCCGTCGGCAGCCCCCATGACGACATCACCTGAACTCGATCGATTCACCGCCGAACTCCCGTTCGCGCTGGACGGATTTCAGCAACGGGCCTGCGAGGCACTCGAACGCGGGCACGGTGTTCTGGTCTGCGCGCCCACCGGAGCCGGCAAGACCGTTGTCGGCGAGTTCGCGGTGCACCTGGCACTGGCAGCCGGGCGCAAATGCTTCTACACCACACCGATCAAGGCGCTGAGCAACCAGAAGCACACCGACCTGGTTGAGCGCTACGGCTCGGACCGGATCGGATTGCTGACCGGAGACGTCTCGGTGAACGCGAATGCTCCGGTGGTGGTCATGACCACCGAGGTGCTGAGAAACATGTTGTATGCGGATTCCCCTGCGCTTCACGGGCTTTCCCACGTCGTGATGGACGAAGTCCATTTCCTGGCCGACCGGATGCGCGGTGCCGTGTGGGAGGAGGTGATCCTTCACCTTCCCGAAGAGGTACGGCTGGTCAGCTTGTCCGCCACGGTGAGCAATGCAGAGGAGTTCGGCGGCTGGATCCAGACCGTACGCGGTGACACCACGGTGATCGTCGACGAGCACCGGCCGGTTCCGCTGTGGCAGCACATGCTGGTCGGCAAGCGGCTCTTCGACCTGTTCGACTACACGGCGAACCGCGGCGCGGACCGGCAACTGGTGGTCGACCCAGCGCTGGTCCGTCACATCGCGCACCGCCGCGAAGCCGACCGGCTCGCCGACTGGCAGCCGCGCGAACGCAGAGGTCGCGGACCGCACCCCGGAAACCGATCCGGTGCGAGCATGTTCCGGCCTGCCTCGCGACCCGATGTGATCACCGCTCTGGACCGGGAAGGATTGCTGCCCGCGATAACGTTCGTGTTCTCCCGGTCGGGTTGCGACGCCGCGGTCAGGCAGTGCCTGCGCTCCTCGCTGCGGCTGGCCACCGAGCCGGACCGGGCGCGGATCGCCGAGGTGATCGACCGGCGCTGCGGTGACCTTGCCGACTCCGACCTGGCCGTGCTCGGCTACTACGAGTGGCGCGAGGGCCTGATGCGCGGACTCGCCGCCCACCACGCCGGGATGCTGCCGATCTTTCGGCACACCGTCGAGGAACTGTTCGCCGCCGGGCTCGTCAAAGCGGTGTTCGCAACGGAGACACTGGCTTTGGGGATCAACATGCCCGCCCGCACCGTGGTGCTGGAGCGATTGGTGAAGTTCAATGGCGAACAGCACCTGCCGTTGACGCCGGGCGAGTACACCCAGTTGACCGGTCGCGCGGGCCGGCGCGGCATCGACGTGGAAGGCCACGCGGTCGTCACCTGGAATCCCGCCGAGAGGTCGGCGGAGCCGGCCGAGGTGGCCGGCCTCGCGTCAACGCGCACCTTCCCGCTGAAGAGTTCGTTCGCGCCCTCCTACAACATGACGATCAACCTGCTGCAGCGGATGGGACCCGCGCAGGCGCGCGCCCTGCTCGAGCGGTCGTTCGCCCAGCACCAGGCCGACCGGTCGGTGGTGGGCCTGGTGCGCGGCGCCGAGCGCGGCGAGAAGATGCTCGACGAGATCGCCGGCGAACTGGGCGGCCGCGACGGGATGGTGATCGACTACGTCCGGTTGCGCGCGAAGATCTCCGAGAAGGAACGCGCTCAGGCCCGTTCGTCACGGCTGCAGCGGCGCCGGGCGGCCGACGACGCGCTGGGCTCGCTGCGTCGCGGTGACATCATCAACATCGCCGCCGGTCGCCGCGGCGGCCTGGCCGTGGTATTGGAACCCGCCGCCGACGACGAGGATCCGCGACCTCTGGTACTGAGCGAACACCGGTGGGCGGGCCGCATCTCGTCTGCGGACTACCCTGGCTCGTCGGGACCGGTCGGCACGATGTCGCTGCCGAAGCGGGTGGAGCACCGTCAGCCGCGGGTGCGGCGTGACCTCGCCTCGGCGCTGCGGTCGGCGGCAGCGGGACTAATGATTCCGGCGAAAGGGAGCCGTGGCGGGCGGGCCGGCGGCGACGACCCCGGTATCGATCCCGAACTCGTGTCGCTTCGCGAACAGCTGCGCGGCCACCCGGCTCATCGTCTGGCGGATCGAGAGGCGTCGGTTCGCATCGGCGAGCGTTATCTGCGGGTGGAGCGTGACAACGCACAGCTGCGCCAGAAGATCGCCGCGGCGACCAACTCGCTGGCCCGTACCTTCGACCGGATCGTCGGCCTGCTCTCTGAGCGAGGCTTCGCGGTCGCCGAGGGGGGCGATGTGAAGGTGACCGACGACGGACGGCTGCTGGCCCGGATCTACAGCGAGAGCGACCTGCTGGTGGCCGAATGCCTGCGCACTGGGGCGTGGCGCGGCCTGGCGCCGGCCGAACTCGCCGCGGTGCTTTCGTCGGTGGTCTACGAGTCCCGGGGCGGGGACGGTCCGGCCCCACAACTGCTGGACGTGCCGACCGCCGGTCTGCGCCGCGCCCTGGCCGCCACCCGCCGGCTGTCGGGTCAGCTGCGGGCCGACGAGACCCGCCACCGCATCGCGGTGTCCCGTGAGCCCGACGAAGGGTTCGTCGCCACCGCCTACCGCTGGGCCACCGCCGGCGACCTGGCGTCGGCACTGGCGGCGGCCGAGGCCGACGGCGCCGGTACCGCGCTGTCGGCCGGGGATTTCGTCCGGTGGTGCCGGCAACTTCTCGACCTGCTCGACCAGGTCAGGCTCGCCGCGCCCGATCCCGGCCTGCGCGGGGCGGCGAAGCGGGCGATCGACGACGTGCGACGCGGCGTCGTCGCGATCGACATCGGGTGAGGCTCAGGCGAGCCCTCGGTTGGTCCCCCGGTTAAGCCCGGCTGACCCCGGTTGATCCCGGCGGCTAGTCCGGATAGAAGTTGCCGTGAAAACCCTGCGGCAGGTGGTGCGTGAGTGCGGCCGTATAGCACGGGCCACCTGGCAGATCCCTGGCATCGAATACCACGAGTCGTGAACGATCAAGGGCCGCTTGGTATTCCACGGTCAGGATCCACCCGTCGTCCTCGCCGGCCCCGTCGGGTCTGGGGGTGAAGACAGGTTCGCAGTAGCTGTTTGCGGGGTGGTCGGCACGGTAAGTGTGCTCGCTCTGATTCTGCAGGTCGATCTTGGTGATGCCGTCGTAGAGCGAAGACAGCAGATGCCGGCTGGCGACGTAGCTGAAGCGGTGCGCCCGCCCCTCGTGCTGCGGGTGGTGGCGGGGGAACTCGCACACCGTGTCGCTGATCACTTCCCTTGTGACACGGCCGCTCGGCGTGACGGTGAACCGGGTGAACTGCGACGGCGACTCGTGCAGGCTGCGCGTGCGGAAATCGGCTATGGCCGTCAAGAGCTTGCCGTGCTCGTAGGTGATCGCGTCGATGACGACATCCCCGCCGTGGTTGTAGGCGTTGCTGACGTGGAAGTGCAGCTCCGGATCGGTTTCGATGGTGCGGGTGCGCCCAGCATTGCGGTCGACGAGGACGATGACGCTGCCCTTCTCGGGCCGGTACCGCAGGGCTTCGCCGATTGTCTTGCACCCCAGCACCACCGGCAGCGGGTCTACGACGATCGGCGAGATGAGGAAGACCAGTCGGCTCTTCGTCATCGCGAAGTCGTGCACCATCGCGGCGTATGGCAGTCGCACCGACCGTTCGTGGCGGAGTTTGCCGGACGCTGACGTCGCATAGATCCTCAAATGCGGGTACGGAAACAGTTCGACGCCGAAGTTGTACATCGTGCCGGTCCTCGGGCACACACACGGGTGCGCCGAATACGAACCGAGCCAGCGCAGTCTGCCGCCGAACCGGCGCGGCCCGACGGTCGCCAGGCTCGTCGGGTCCAGTTCGTGGGGCGGACCGCCTTCCCACAGTGCGAACAGTTTGCCCGCATGCCTGACGACGTTGGTGTTCGCCAGATTCGGGGGTGCCGGCGCGAGGATGTTGCCCAGCCATCCACCCGGCGCCGGGGTGCCCAGATGTCGGGTGCGGCCCTTCCCCCGGTAGTGGCGGGTCCGCACGAATCGGTTGCGGTATCGCACGCCTTGGTCGGTGATGGCGAAGCGCGACACCATGCCGTCCCCGTCGAACAGGTGCCGCAGCGGACGGTGCCGATAGTCCTCCCAACGGCCCGGGCCGTTGCGGTACAACGTTCCCCGCAACTGCGCGGGCAGTTCACCGCTGCATTCTTCCAGCGCGTAGTCGTGTTCGACCGGCAGCGGTTCGGAAACGCCCAGGCCGGCGATGTCGGCCGCCGACATCGCAGCGAGCCGCCGACTGGCGGCGGCTCGCTGCCGTGCGCTCAGGGAATCCAGATAACGTTGCGTCGCCGGCTTGAGTGCGGTCGGCGGGCGGGTCGGTGTCAGCTTCCTGTCACATCACTCCCGCCGGACGCGTTGACGAGTTGGTCGAGTCGTCTGGAACCTAGTTGATGGGTGACCCAGTGGGACAGGGAATGAGCTGATCCGCGAGGCACGAGACCGGGCGCACCAGAGCCGCGTCGCGTACCGTCGATGCAGTTGGTCATCACACGGCGTCCTACCGTGAAACCTGTCGGGTAAGCAACAGGAGGTACGAGGGTGTCTTGCAGCGATCGCCCTGAGCGGCGGGCGGCGGCCTTGTTGGCCTTGCACCGGCCCGGCGATCCGGTGGTGTTACCGACGGCATGGGATGCGTGGTCGGCCAAGCTCGCCGTCGAGGCGGGATTCGCCGCGCTGACGGTCGGCAGCCATCCGGTGGCGGACTCCGTGGGCAAACCCGATGGCGAGGGCATGGCATTCGACGACCTACTGGCCCGCGTCGCGCAAATCACCGGTGCGGTGGACGTGCCGGTGTCGGTGGACGTCGAATCGGGGTATGGCGAGCCGCCGGAGCGGCTGATCGGGGGGCTCCTGGGCGTCGGTGCGGTCGGGCTCAACATCGAGGACACCGTGCACCGTGAGGGAAAGCGGCTGCGGTCGGTGCAGGAGCACGCCGAGCTGATTGGCCGGTTGCGGGCCGCGGCCGAGACGGCCGGGGTGCATGTGGTGATCAACGCGCGCACCGATCTGTTCCTACGCGGCGACGGCGATGAGGCCGACCGGGTGGACCGGGCGATCGCGCGATTGACCGCCGCGGCCGAGGCCGGAGCCGATGTACTGTATCCCGTCGGCCGCCATGACGCCGACACCATGCGCCGGTTGACCGGCGAGCTGCCGCTGCCGGTGAATGCGATTGCCGTGCCGGACCACGATGACCCGGCCTCGTTCGGCCCACTTGGCGTCGCGCGGATCAGCTTCGGCCCGTTCTGGCAAGCCGCGCTGGCCACGCGCGCCCGCGAGATTTTGCATCGCTGGCGTTAACACATTCGCCCGAAAGCATTGACTTCCGGGCGATGACCTACTGCACCCGGGTGGGGCGGTCGAATGTAGGTAGCCCGCCAGAGGGGGGTGCCCCGCCGGAAAATAGGTCTTCACCAGGAAAAACGCTCTTGGGCGACACGGGAGGGGACAGGCAGTTGCCTCGCCGGAATGTTTCTCGGCAACGGGTAGGGTGGGGCAAACGCGCCTGTTGGGACGGGCGTCCATTGGCCCAGGCCAACCCGGGACACTGAGGAGACACGATGACCGGACCGCAGGAACCCGACCCGACTAGGCCCTACGAGGGTTCGGACAAGCCTGCCGAGGGCACCCCGCAGCCGCCGTCGGCAGGGGATCAGGGGTCGGTGTGGCAGCCGCCGGTGTACACCCCGCCTCAGGACTTCTCGGCGGGGTATCAACCGCCGTCGCCGGCGGGCTACGCCGCACCGCAGTACCCGCAGCCGGGTTACGAACAGCAGCAACCGGGGTACCAGCAGCCCTATGGCCAACCGCCCTACGGTCAGCCGCAATATGGCCAACCGCCGTATGGTCAGCCGTACGGTCAACCCGTATACGGGCAGCAGCAGCCCTACGGCGCGCCCCAGTATGCGCAGCCGCAGTACGGTCAGCCGCCCTATGGCCAGCAGCCCGGTCCGCTCCAGTATGGGCAACCGCAGTTCCAGCCGGTTTCCGCCGGCGACGAACCGCCACCCAAGCGGTCACTGGCGGCGCTTGGCACGATCCTCGGATTGCTTGCCGCGCTCATCGTCGCGGCCGTGCTGATCTTGGGATTCTGGAAGCCAGGCTTCTTCGTCACCACCAAGCTGGACGTCAACAATGCGCAGGAGGGTGTCGCGCAGATTCTGTCCGACGAGACCAACGGCTATGGCGCCAAGAACGTCAAGGACGTCAAGTGCAACAACGGCCAGAACCCCACGGTGCGCAAGGGTGACAGCTTCACGTGTGAAGTGAGCATCGACGGAACCAAGCGCCAGGTGACGGTGACGTTCCAAGACGACAAGGGCACCTACGAGGTCGGCCGGCCCAGGTAGGTCACGGCCGGCCCGGGTAGGTCACCGTCCGGGCAGTGTGTCCAGGGCATTCTGCAGCCTGACGATCGACGATCCGACGCCATAGGCCATGGCCAGGTCGGCCACCCGTTGCGGGTCGGCCGCCGTCAGCGGCAGCGTATCGGTCGGGGTTGACAGCGTCACCGGGGCGTCGACGGCCACCCGTACGACCGTCGCGGCTGCCCCGAGGTACTCGTCGGCAGCGGTGAGCTTTCTCCGAACCCCTTGTGCGACAGGCGATTGTGGGTTGGCGATGGCCGCGAGGATGCCATCGAGCGAGCCGTGTCGCGCCAGCAGCCCCGCGGCGGTCTTCTCGCCGATGCCGGCGACGCCGGGCAAGCCGTCCGATGGGTCACCCCGCAGCAGCGCCATTTCCGCATATGCGGCACCGGCCCGGTGGGCGGGCAATCCGTACTTCTCGGCCACCTCGACCGGTCCGAACAACGTCGCTGCGGCGAGCCCGCGGCCCAGGTAGAGCACCCGCACCGGGACCGGATCGTCGGCCACCACCTGCAACAGGTCGCGGTCCCCGCTGACAACGATCACAGGGTCGCAGCGTTCCCGGGCGGCCAACGTCGCCAGCACGTCGTCTGCCTCGAACCCGGGCGCTCCGCCGGTGGCGATCCCGAACGCGTCCAGCAGATCCATGATCATGGCGACCTGAGGGGTCAGGTCGTCCGGCACTTCCTCGACATCGGGGGCCGGGCCGGTCACGACTTCGGCCACGCGGTGCGCCTTGTACGAGGAGACCAAGTCGACGCGCCACTGCGGGCGCCAGTCGAGGTCCAGGCCGACCACCAGCCGCGCCGGGCGCTGCCGCGCGATCACGGTCGCCATCGCATCGAAGAATCCGCGTACCGCGTTGACCGGACGGCCGTCGGGCGCGGTGATCGACGAGGGCACCCCGAAGTAGGACCGGAACCACATGCTGGCGCCGTCGAGCAGGACGAGGGGACTTGCCATGGTAGCCACCTGCTCAGCCAATCACAGCGCTGACCGGAATTTTCCTGGCCGGCAGAAGCCTCGTGCTGTAGTGCGGGATTCGGCCATCCCTTCTGCCGCCGGGGCGTGGCCCGGTGTTCATAGTTCTCGGGCTCGGCGTCGATGTGCAGGCAGCAGTTGAGTTCACGGTCTCCGGCGTGCTCGTTGGCGCCTACTCAGCTCACCCGTGCGGCGGGTGACTTCTTGAGCCAGTTGGACGCGGGAAGAAAGACCAAGCTTGGTGTAGACGTGGGTGAGGTGCGTTTCGACGGTGCGTGGTGAGATGAAAAGCCTGGTGGCGATATCCTTGTTGCCCAGGCCCTCACTGACGAGCCGGACGACGTCCAGTTCGGCCGGGGTGAGCGAGGCCCGATACCGGTCGGTAACCGCGACTCAAACCAGTGAAATCCGTTGGGAAATTTGGCAATCCGGGTTCATATCCGGGTTCACATCCGCCTGAGCACGCGGTCCTTGGTTT
The DNA here is from genome assembly GCA_963846905.1 of uncultured Actinomycetota bacterium. Lineage (GTDB taxonomy): Bacteria > Actinomycetota > Actinomycetes > Mycobacteriales > Mycobacteriaceae > Mycobacterium. Next base: position 6,792 of record CAWJYB010000042.1, on the reverse strand, counting down.
CTTGTGGAAGCGCCCGCGCCTCCAGCAGCATGGGCAGCAGCTCCGGCTGTATCGTCAGCGCCCGGAAGACATGCCCGATCGTCACGGAGTGGCCCGGGCGACTGACGACCTCGATGGCGTCGTCGGCGCGCACGTCCCCGGGGCCGATCACCCTGAGGTAGGCCCCCGGCGTCGCGGCCGCGGTGAACGTCTTGATCCAGCCCTGCACCGCCAGCCATTCCTGGAAGGTACGGCACGGAATCCGGGGGGCCGAAACCTCCAGAACCAAGCCACCGCCTATCAGCCACCGCTCACCGATCAGGGCGTTCGTGACGTCGACCCCGGAGGTGGTGAGGTTTTCACCGAACACGCCGTTGGCGAGATCCCGACGTAGCTTCGTCTGCCAGGTATCCAGATCCTCACGGGCGTAGGCATACACCGCCTGGTCATCGCCGCCGTGAACCTCGCAGTTCCCGATACGGTCACCAACGAGTCCGCTGCCCAATCCGCCGCCCATCGGACCTGGAGCACGAATGGCGATCGGTCCGTCGACGGGCCGCTTGTCGATGCCCGTCGTACCCGCGGTCCGCTCGTCGGGATTGGGTCGCGGATGGGCCAGATTGACCGACAGCACCTTCGCCATGCCGCCGAGCGTAATTCCGGGTGGCCGTCTTCACCGAGGGAGAGGATCGATGACCGGAAAGAATGTCGAGCCGACTATCTTGCACACACCGGCGGGACTCGCCTGGACCTACGGACCAACCTGCGGGCGCACGTATCCCGATCGGCTGCATATGCCCGCCAACCGCCGAATGCGGTGATCTCCTGCTGGTCCTCGACAAGCGCTGGTTTCCCCGATGACGCCGAGGACCACCGATCTGTCATCGAGGCAAACCTTGCCCACGGACAACCCCGGCGGCTCGCCGAGCAGGATTTCCACAAGTCCCCTACGGGGGACCGACCACACCTCTACGGCGACTGCGGTGCCCGAACCGTCGGGGTGCTGGTCACCGACGCTCCACAGCCGGTAGACGGGTTTGGTGGCGGCTTCCCGTACGAACGTGGCGCCTGCCTCGATGAGGTTGGGATTGAGCTCCAGCCCGCGGATAAGCGTCCCGTTTACCAGAAAAGTATTGTTTCACAAAATGTTTCGCACTCCGGTTGGCTTGGGCGGATCTGCCCGGATCTGGGGGATGCTCAACGAGGATGGGCCGGTTGGCGGGAGTCAAGCCGCCCGCGATCAGTTCGGTCGCGGGCGGCTGTGACTCCCGGATTGCCCTAGATGTCGAACCGGTCGGCGTTCATCACCTTCGCCCACGCGGCCACGAAGTCGTTGACAAACTTCTCGTTGGCGTCCTCCTCGGCGTAAACCTCGGCCAGCGCGCGCAGCTGGGAATTCGACCCGAAAAGCAGGTCGGCACGGCTGCCGACCCACTTCTTCTCGCCGCTCGCGCGGTCATTGCCGACGTAGGTTCCGTCGTCGGTGGGCGTAGGAACCCATTCGGTACCCATGTCCAGCAAGTTCACGAAGAAGTCGTTGGTCAGCGCACCGGGATTTTCGGTGAGAACGCCCAAATTCGAGCCCTGGTAGTTCGCGCCCAGCACCCGAAGACCGCCCACCAGCACTGTCATCTCCGGCGCCGACAGGCCCAGCAAGTTGGCGCGGTCCACCAGCTTGTACTCCGCCGGCAACGCAACACCCTTGCCGAGATAGTTCCGGAATCCATCGGCTTTCGGCTCCAGGTAGGCGAAGGACTCGACATCGGTCTGCTCCTGGGTGGCGTCGCCACGGCCCGGGGTGAACGGCACCTCGATGTCGAAACCGGCGTCCTTGGCTGCCTTTTCGACAGCGACCACACCACCGAGTACCACCAGGTCGGCGAACGACACACCGGTGCCGGAAGACTTCTGGACCTCCTCGAGCTTGCGGATGACCTGCGCGAGTTCGTCGGGCTCGTTGGATTCCCAGCCCAGCTGCGGCTGCAACCGGATGCGCCCGCCGTTGGCGCCGCCGCGCTTGTCGCTGCCGCGGAATGACGCGGCGGCCTTCCATGCCGTCGAAACCAATTGCGGCACGGTCAGACCCGATGCGAGGATCGCGGCCTTCAGCTTGACGACGTCGTCGCCGGACAGGTTGTTGCCGGCGGGTACGACGTCCTGCCACAGCCACGTCCGCTGTGGGACGAGCGGCCCGAGATAACGCACGACGGGGCCCATATCACGGTGCAGTAGCTTGAACCAGGCCTTCGCGAACTCATCGGCAAGTTCGTCGGGATGATCCAGCCACCGGCGGGTGATCCGCTCGTAGATCGGATCTGCCCGCAGCGCGAGGTCGGAGGTGAGCATCGACGGGTGGGTCTTGGCGTTCCCGAATGCCTCGGGAACGGTGTTGGCCCAGCCGCCGTCTTTCGGCTTCCACTGGTTGGCGCCAGCCGGACTCTTGGTCAATTCCCACTCGTTGCTGTAGAGGATCTCCAGGAAGCTGTTGTCCCACTTCGTCGGTGTGTGGGTCCAGATGACTTCCAGACCGCTGGTGATGGCGTCTTTACCCACGCCGGTGCCCTGCGGGTTTTTCCAGCCCAGGCCCATCTGTTCCAGCGGAGTGGCCTCGGGTTCGGGGCCGACGAGTTCTGCGTCACCGTTGCCGTGAGTCTTGCCGAACGTATGTCCGCCGACGATCAGCGCCGCCGTCTCGATGTCGTTCATCGCCATCCGGCCGAATGTCTCTCGGATGTCGATCGCCGACGCCAGCGGATCCGGGTTGCCGTTGGGGCCTTCGGGGTTGACGTAGATCAGCCCCATCTGGACCGCGGCCAGCGGATTCTCCAGATCGCGTTTGCCCGCGTAGCGCTTGTCGTCGAGCCATTCGACCTCGGGACCCCAGTAGACGTCCTCTTCGGGCTCCCAGCGGTCCTCGCGGCCGAACGCGAACCCGGCCGTCGTGAATCCCATGTCCTCCAGGGCGACGTTGCCGGCGAACACGATCAGATCGGCCCAGGAGAGGTTCTTGCCGTACTTCCTCTTCACCGGCCACAGCAGCCGGCGGGCCTTGTCGAGGCTGACGTTGTCGGGCCAGCTGTTCAGCGGAGCGAAGCGCTGCATGCCCGCGCCGCCGCCGCCGCGGCCGTCATTGACGCGGTAGGTGCCCGCCGCATGCCACGCCATCCGGATGAACAGCGGCCCGTAGTGGCCGAAGTCGGCCGGCCACCAATCCTGCGAGTTGTGCATCACCTCGACGATGTCGGCACGTACGGCATCCACGTCGAGTGTCTGCACCGCGGCGGCGTAGTCGAAGTCCCCGCCCAGCGGATTGATGACGTCGGGATTCTTCTGCAGGATTTTCAGGTTGAGCTGGTTGGGCCACCAGTCGCGGTTGCCGCCGCCTTCGGCCGGGGTCTTCAGGCGCATGGGGCATCCGATTTCGGCGGGTTCTGTCTGAGCTTCGCCGATCGGCGGGGTTTCGGTAGTGTCGGGCACCGCATTTCCTTTCGAGTGTTGGGGATTGGGCTGAGGTCAGGTTTTCGGTCGTGGAGACTGGCGGGTCGAGCAACGCGGGCAGAAGCCCCAGTAGATGACCTCGGCCTCGTCTACGACGAATCCATTCGGGTCCGCCGCAACCAGGCACGGCATTTCGCCGACCGCGCAGGCGACATCGTCGATGAGGCCGCAGGAACGGCAAACCACATGGTGGTGGTTGTCGCCGACGCGCGATTCATAGCGGGCGACCGAACCCGTCGGCTGAATGCGCCGCACCAGGCCGACCGCGGTCAGGGCGTTGAGCACGTCGTATACGGCCTGGCGGGAAACGTCGGGCAAGGCGCTGCGAACGGCGCCGAAGATGGTTTCGGTGTCCGCGTGCGGATTGGCGTCCACCGCTTCGAACACGGCGACCCTGGGACGGGTGACACGCAGATCGGCCGACCGGAGTCGTCGAGGGTAATCCGCCGGGTCGGTCACTCCACAACTAATACGGCCTTTTCTGGAATGAGTCAAGACTGTATCCGATGTGTCCACATCACGGGTCACGCCGGATTGTCGGCTAGCGTCACTGCCTGTGAAGACGATGATCGACTTCGGCGAATCACCTGTCTTTGCCATCCCCGGCACCGACGATCTGGGGCGCCCGACAGTTCGCGAAGGCATGCTCATCGAGGGACCGCAGGGATGGGGCGAGTTCAGCCCACCGGGTGATTGCGCGGATGACGAACTTGTGCGATGGCTGACCGCAGCTATCGAACCGGGCACCGTGGGGTGGCCCGACCCGTTGCGGGGTCGCGTCGCGGTCAGCGTCGCGGTTCCGGCAACCGATGCCGCACTGGCTCACCGGATCGCCGCAGACTCGGGCTGCAAGGTGGCCGACGTTGCCGTGGGCGCAGCGCCGAATTCGCTCGGCGAAGACATCGCGCGTGTCGAGGCCGTACGCGACGCACTGGGCGGCTACGGCACCATCCGGTGCGATGCCGGCGGGCGATGGTGATGTCGATACCGCCGTAACAGCGATATCCCGGCTCGATCGGGCTGCCGACGGACTCCAATATGTCGAACAACCGTGCCGCACGGTCGGGGAGATTGCCGCGGTCAGAGAGCACGTCGAGGTCCGGATCGCCGCCCGGGTGCCCGAACGCCTTCCCGAGCCGGGCATTGCCCGGGCTGCCGATATCGCGGTGCTTTCGTGTGGCCCCCTCGGGGGTGTGCGGCGCTGCCTGCGATTGGCCGACGCTTGCGGGCTACCGTGCATCGTGTCGTCGGCGGGCGAAACGAGCATCGGGTTGGCGGCCGGCGTTGCGCTGGCCGGCGCACTGCCGGAATTTACGTTCGCGTCGCGACTGGGCACTCGCTCGTTGCTCACCGGCGACCTCGTCACCGAGGCCCGTACGCTGCTTCCGGTCGACGGGCACCTGCCGGTCGCGCCGATGCCGCCGGCCCCTGACTTCGAGCGTCTCGAGCGGTACGCCGTGACCGATTCCCATCGGCTCGCCTGGTGGCGCGCCCGCCTGCGCATGGCCTGCGATGCACTCTGAATCTGCCGTCATTGCGTCGGAAGTTTGCGAAGACGGTCCCTGGCCGCCAAACCCCCGCGGGGTCACCTCGGCGCGGTGATCGTCTAAGCCAATCCTCTGGGTGAGCTGGGACACGACAACCCCAGCAGCGACGACCGCGATGAAACAGAAGATCACCGTCACCACATTTTGCCGTCCTCCGATCGGAGGCCACCCGGTCAGAGCAACGTCCGATCAGCCTGGGGGATCAGGGGTGCCGGTAACCGTTGTGTCACGGTACGGCAAATATTTCCTTCCCCCGGCCACTGGGCTGGCGCGCCGCGACAGTTTGCTATAGAAGTGACAGCAGGGACTGTTGTGAATAGTGTGGGTTCGTGTGCGCAGACCAATGCACAATCTGCAGCGCAGCCGGAAAAGCCTGAAACAGCAGCCCATCTGCGCACGGTTGCGCGAAACGGGAGAGGGGCTTTCGGATGAAACGCGTCTACGCTGTCGCGATCGCGCTGACCTGCATGCTGGCAACGGCGGGTACGGCGAACGCCGATCTGAGCCCGTGGACCGGCACCCGCCAGCAAGCGATCAATTATGTGATCACACGTGCGCTCTCGCAGCGCGGCGTGGCGTATTCCTACGGTGGCGGCAACGTTTCGGGCCCCAGCGCCGGCAGAGGATCGCAGTCCGACGTCGACCGATCCTCCGGTGCCGGCGGCCTCACCGATGCGGCAACCGTCCCCGGCACCGGCCTCGGTGCCATCCCGGCCCTCACGCTCGGGGCGCCGGTTACCACGCCCGCCACCGTCCCTGCCCCCGCCCCCGTGGTCAGTGTCGTCGGCTTCGACTCGTCCGGTCTGATCGTGTACGCGTTCGCCGGGGTTGGGATCAAGATGCCACGTTCATCGGGCGAGCAGTACAAGGTGGGCCGAAAAGTGTTGCCGTCGCAGGCACTGCCCGGCGACTTGATCTTCTACGGCCAGGAGGGCGCACAAAGTGTCGCGCTCTTCATCGGCAACGGACAGATGGTGGAGGCCACCGTGCCCGCTGTCACCGTCTCGCCCGTACGCACCAGCGGCATGACGCCCTACCTGACCCGGATCATCGAGCAGTGAGCCGGATGGCCCACATCCTGGACAGGCGGGCGCCGGGGCGCACCCGAGAATGTGACCGGCCTACGGGGCCGTCACAGCTTCGCCCGGCAGCGCGAAGCGCCCCGGGGGATTCCTGGTCAAATCCCATACCTGTCACATCCCACAGATTTGGGTAGGTTCGGACATCGTGGTCGCACGATCCAATCGCCAGATCGTCCTACGTCGCCGTCCCACCGGCCTGGTGAAGCCCGGCGATGTCGAGTTGATCACGACAGCTGCGCCGCGGCCTGCTGAAGGGGAGGCTTTGCTGCGCAACACGTTCGTGGGGATCGACGCTGCCGCACGCATGTGGCTCGACGACCAGCCGAGCTATCTGCCACCGGTGCAGTTGGGTGAGGTCATCCGCGCCGCGGGGATCGGGGAGGTGGTGGAATCGCGCTGCGACGCTTTCGCCGTTGGCGACGTGCTGACAACACTGACGGGTTTTCAGGAGTATGTGATCATTCGCGACGACCTGTTCAGCACTCCCGTACCGGCGGGGTTGGACCAGCTCGCGGTCATGTCTGTATACGGGCCCACCGGAGCCACTGCCTACTTCGGGATGACTGGCATCGGTAGGCCCAAGCCGGGCGAGACGGTGGTTGTCTCGGCCGCCGCCGGGGCCACGGGGTCGGTGGCGGGACAGATCGCCAAGATCGCCGGCGCCAGAGTGGTCGGTATCGCCGGTG
>CAWJYB010000041.1:0-19183 GCA_963846905.1 uncultured Actinomycetota bacterium | reverse complement strand
GCCAGCAGCTGCGGTCATCGCTCTTAGCCTGTTGGCGTGCCGTTGTCGTGGCCGTTGATCGGCCTGCACGACGGGAACGCCGCCGCGTTGGCCGACGTGTCCGAGGAGTTCGAGCGGATAGGCGACATCGTCACCGCCGTGGACGCGGCTGCCCATGCCGCGCTGGTGTATCGCGGCCGAGGTCTACTGGGATCGGCACTGTGCTACGCGACGCGCGCAAATGCCCTGGTCAAACAATGCGGCGATGCTTGCACCCCGGCGCTTCGCCACGCTAGCGAGCCATTGCCGCTAACCGATCGCGAACGAGAGATCGTGTCAGCCTGCCTCCGACCCGACGAAGTCTCCTACCTACCAAGGCACCCATGGTGACACCAGCTACTACTTGATCCCGACCCAGGACCTGCCGTTGTTCGCTCCGCTGCGCACTCGGGGAGTGCCTGAGAAGTCCATCGACGTGGTCGAGCCGTTCTTCAAGGTGATCGTGGAACAGGGCTATGACCCGCAGCATCAATCCGGGGAAGCCCACCCCGGCGCTGCTGATCCCTCCGCTCGACCCAGGGAAGGTGGCCACCGATCTCGTCACTGCGATCGGCGAGGGCATCCACAACGCCGCGGCTCTCGTCGGCTCACCCCCACCTGCGGCGCCGGGCAAAACCACACACGTCGATGTTTCCGACCTGGCGGCGTTAAGGCGGGACACTGAAACCGCGGGCCAGGAGGTATCACGCATGGGGCCAGGATCGTGGCGCGCGTCAACCAGTGCCGGCCTTGGCGGGGCGCGTTGGTACCGCGCGGTAACGAGTGATCTCCGGCCACTGCGGCATGCTTTCGATCCGGATCACTGCGACCGTGAGTGACATTCCCGCGCCGTTGTTCACCATGAGGACTCGGTCGCCGACGCCGATCTGGCCGGTGACGACGAGGTGGGTGAGTGCAGCGGGATGGTCGGACACCGACAAGTGGCCGAGGTCGCGGCCGTAATCGAGCATCCCTGTCTCCGAAGCTTTTCCGAATGGTGCGAGGAGCGCCTCGATGTACCTGCTGGTCCCAGAGAATACGTGCGTCACCCTTCGCACGTCGGACATGGCGATCTCGGCGTCGGCGAGCGCGTTGACGATCAGATTGCGCCGGGTGCGCATGAATCACTCATCAATTTCGGCAACTTCTCGGGATAGCGCTGGATGAAACTTCTTGTCCGGGCAGCGACGTCTGCCGCCGCGGCAATGTCGAAGCGCGGCGGAAACAGCGGTCCGGGAAGCCGGTACATCCGCTCGAACTCGGGAAGGCTTCGCGTTCACCAGGGATTCCACTCGGGCGAATCCGGTTTCGGTGGAGACGATGACGGCACTGGCTGCGTCACCGAGGTTGGACCCCCGATCAGTGGCGCCTTTCGCGTACCCATACCGGTCGAATTCGGGCGAACCCCAGTTGTCGGCTCCGGCGATCAATGCGGCCGTGGGGCGGGCAGCAGCGAGAGGTAGCCGGCCGCGAGCGAGAACCCGAGAAGCGTCGAATTGCACCCGGCGTCGATCCCAACGGCGGCCGAGTCCCTCCGATGGCTTTGCGCTGTAAGTAGTGATGCGGAGGCCAACCGGGAATCCCTGAGTCCCGGTGCCGCCGTAGAGGATCAGTGCCAATCTTCGGCGCTGTAGCGAGACCGTGAAAGCGCCTCCTGGGTGGCGATCACCGCCATCTCAGGTCCAGAGATTGGCCTGCCACTGCGTGCCGGTCCAGCCGCCCTTTTCGCGGGTATCGGCATCGAGCTGGCCGTTGGCCACGGCAGACTCGGTGCTGTGAGACTCCGGCAGGTAGAGGCCGATCGATTCGATGAAGAAGTTCGACAGTCGCATGGTGGTCTCCTAGCCAACTGCCTCCGACGACGGCGAAAGCGATGAGCGTGCCGAACAGGCCAAGGGTTGATACCGCTGCGGGCCATCGATTGTCCTTGCGGCTGAGGTGCCTGATGGCGTATCCGGCCACTCCGATGGCAGGTAGCGCGACGAGGGCCTTCGACAGCGGCGAAACATGCGCCCCGATCGCATAAGCGCAACGGCGAGCGGTCCGGTGCCAATCGTAAGCAGGACGTTGTGAGGTAGCCAAGCGAATTGGCGTAGCTTCGTTCACCTGCTACGGGCCGCCGGGCAAGCTTCTTTCCGAACTCGACCTGGCTGGCGCACAGTGTCAAGATCAGAATTCCCAGTCCACCGACGACAGCGGGCGGTGCACCGGCCCGGATCTCGGTGAAGGCCGCGAACAGATACACATACAGCAGTAGTTGAACCGGAAAACCCACCAGCAAGTTCAGAACGAGATTGTCGCCGCGAGTGGCCGGGAATCGCTGCCCGACAGCCATCAGCGCCGCAACGTACAGGAGCTGACCGGCGACGATGACCATTCCAGTGTGGAAGGACAGATTCGCGACGACGATGACCGTCACGCATACGGCGGAAAGAGCGGACAGGTCCCGGAGCGCAACTGCTCCGGAGCGAGCGGGCGTTGCGGGTTGGCGACCCGGTCGTACTCCCGGTCACGGACGTCGTCGAGGACGCGCATGATGAGCAAGTCGGCGAACAGGGTCGACAGCGACTATCCGAACATCGGAATCGCGCTGGCAGGAATGCGCTCTTCGGCGAGCGCGGCGAAAAGACCGATCCCCCGGCGCCGAACGCCAAGGCGTACACGCTCGACAGGACCGGGGGATACCGGCTGAGTACGAAGTTTGAGATGCGAACCGCAGCAGTCATTGCCCGCCTCCTCGCCACGTTACCGCAGGCTCCATACCCCGCGGGTGAACATTCCTGTGCGCCAATCGATTTCGGATTCGGTCACAAGAGCCAGCCCGTCCAGTCGAGACAGCACGGCTTGCAGGCCGACTTCGAGCTCGACCCGTGCGAAGGCCATTCCGACGCACCGGTGCCGACCGTGGCCGAACCCGAGGTGCGGGTTTGGCCTCCGTTGCGGACAAAACTCGTCGGCATCGGGGAACACGTCGGGATCGCGATTGGCGACATCAATCATGGGGACGACGACCTCGCCCTTCGAGATCAGGCGGTCGTGCAGCTCCACGTCCGCGATAGCGACGTGCGCCCGCCCAGCGGTGCCGCCGACCGTGCCGCCGAACCACACCCAGCGGAGCAGCTCTTCGACCGCGGACGGGATCTGGCCGGGGTTTCGGCGAAGTGCATCCGGCAGCCCGGGCTGTGCGAGTACCTCGATGAGCCCCAACGCGAGGTGGCTGCCGGTCGTCTCGGCGCCCGACATGAGCAGACCCATGGTGAGCATGACGATCTCTACGTCGGCCAGTCTGCTCGCGGACTCATCCTGTGCCAACGCATCGATCAATCCGCCTGAGGTGCTCCGGCTTCGCGACCGAACCACCTGACTTTCGAAGTATTCGCGCAAGTCGAGTTTGCTTTGGCGACCTCGTCAGTCGCGGTAATGACCGGACGACCATGCAACCGTTATCCGTGGAGCGAGATACGGCAGATCGGCGATGTCCAGGCCGAGCAGGCTCATGTGTACGAGGTTGGGAAGGGTTGGCAGAACCGCGCGTAGATGTCGGCGGGCGGTCCGGCTGCGAGCAGGTCGTTGATGAGCTGGTCGGCGACGCGTTCGATCAGCGGCCGGGCTTGTTCAGCCCTTCGGGTCGTGAACCATCCCTGGATGGCCCGTCGCCGAACAGTGTGGATTGGCGGATCGCTGGTGACCAGCGCGAGAGGCAAATCGGAGCCCGCGCATGCCGTACGCATGTGAAACTGCGCACGGCTGAAGCGGTTGTCGCTCAATACGGTTCGTACGTCGCACTGACGAGTTACGCGCGATGGCCGCCGTGCCGTCAGCCAACTCGACGTCGATGGTCGGCTGTCTGCGAAAGAGGTCGACATGTTCCCGGGGGAGCGAAGTGCCCGGACAGTTATCGAGCGGTAATTGCATGGTGTCACCGCCGTTTCTGTGGGTGCCGGTGGAAGATGCGAACAGTGCCCGACCGGCCGTCGATTTCGATCTCGTCGCCGTCGGATATTTCGGCGGTCGCGCCCGGAACCGCCACTACGGTCGGGATACCGAGCATCCGGCCGGTTATCGCGGTGTGGGAGACCATGCTGCCACGCTCGACAACGAGGCCCGAGGCGTTGAGCATCAGTGGTAGCCAGCCAGGATCGGTCTCGCGGGCGACGAGAATCCGCCCAGCGCAATCGCTCGGCCGGACATCCGGGCGCAGCACCAATTTCGCGAGACCACGGGCGATCCCGGCGCTCGATGGGAGACCTGCCAGCACGGTGCTGGAACCTCCGGCCGCCGGGGTTTTGCAGCACTGCGCCGAAGATCGGCGACATCGATCGGCAGTGCCGCGGTCGTGAATCGGTCGGCAAGCGCCGGACGACTGCATGAACTGTAGGTACGCGTCTTTCCGTGCTCGTGCCAAGCGGCGGAGATCGGCGTGTGTGGAGGTGCCATCGAAGGCGCCCAGCAATTCCTCGGCTTCCAGATGGACGTAGTCATCGGGCGAATCCAGCCATCCGGCAGCGGCCAAATCCGACCCGAGACGACCCATGACTTCCCGCGAGAATCCGTAGAGCTGGGTGCGGCAAAACCGGGTGTCCTCACGGGCTTTGGCCAGGAACCGTCCGGCGCGCAGCACGACGTGGAGGATGGCGCGCCTCGATCTGGACGGGCAGATCCTGCGCAGTTCATCGAGCGCCGCCTCTTGCTGCGGTCGATTCTTGAAGCAGTGTCTGCTGCATCGTCGTTCCCGCCGCGACGAACGGCCGCAAGGACTCGATGAGCATTTCGGGTCTTTGACGCGGCGTAGGTTCCTCGATCTTGAGGTCGTTCATCGCGCGATCGCCGAATTTCCGAAGGTGCGTCATGGCGTCGGCGGCCAGCTTGCTGCCATAGACACCACTTGCGATATGGGCCCACGTTTCCCGTGCGTCGGCGGTCAGCACTCGCTGCGACAATCCGGGGATGGCGTTGATCTGCTCAGCAAGCGCCACCGTGGAGTGCACCGACTCCAACGTCCGGTTCGGCGGTCCTCCGGGCAGCAGCGCAGCGAGGTTGACCTCGGCGATACTCCGTCCACCGCTGGACGAGCAATGTCGCCGCGGCATAGACGGCAAGTCCCGAGATAGCCGGCCAAAATCGTTACGCCCCAGTGGTGCTCGGCTTCCGACCACACTCTGCGGTAGACGGCGACGATATCTTCGGCCGGCAGTTGCGAGAGTTCCATCCCGGCCACGTGCTGGTCATCCCACCAGGCCAAGAAGCTTCGCAGCCGGCGGGGGAAACGGACGGCGGCCCAGATCAGTCGCGGTGACCGCGCGAGTAGACCTGCGATTGCACGGCGGTCGAGCGCTAGGCGCGGGACAGGGTTGTGTGCCTGCAGTCCGAGCGATCGCTCCCACAGCGGGCGCAGGACGTCCCAACCGGGGATCTGGCTGTGCAGCGCATACCACGCGTCCAGGCGATAGTAGACCCGGCCGTCCAGGTATCCGACCATGCGGCGGAGTTGGTGCTCACGACTGCGCAGTTGGCTCTCGGGAACGCCGACGATGCGATAGAAGTCGCGAAAACTCATGCGGTAGAAAGTTCGGGCGTGCGAGTACGTCATGGCCGTGGTCACGCCCGGAAAGCTTTCGGTCAGATTGTGATTCGTCCACTCGACGGACCGGGCCGGCCGTTCGCGGCCGCACGGCGGGTCGTGCCTGAACCAGGTGGATCGCCGAGTCGGCGGTGACGACACCCTCGATGTCCTGGGGGCCGGAGAAGAGCCGCTCGGCGGTTTCCGCCAACGCCGCGATCTGGTCGATTTGCGCATCGGAAAGCACGGGTTTGTCGGCGAGTTCATCCGGCACCGGATATTCGGCCACGCCACCGGTGGGCGCTCGGCAGAGCATTCGTTCTTTGTGCGAAATGCGCCGCTCGATTCCGCCTGCGCGCACGAAGAAGTGGTCGATGTCGGCACGCTCGGCCACGGCGCCTTCTCCGATGCCGTAGACCGCCGCGACCACCGTCCCTCTGGCCCCGGTTACTGGGTCATGCGTGAATGCGACGAACGAGCGCCGGCCATCCATCATCTGCTGAATGCCCACGCACACGCCGAGGACGCTGGGGTCGATTCCCCGCTGCGCGCGGTAAAGCACCGATTTGACGCTGAAAACCGATGCGGCGCAGGCCGAAATGCGGTCGATCAGCGCGCCGGCGCCGACGTAAAGGTAGCTGTCGGTCAGGCCCGCGAAGGGGTCGGCGGCGTCGTCTTCACCCGGTTGGCCGTCCCGCCCGACGACGCATGCGCGGACGGCGACGTCGTGCAAGCCGAGGGCCCGGTATTTCTCCAGGATTGCGGTTTGCATCTTCCGGCGTGAGCGGCACGCGTTCGGCAGCGCTGCGGGCCGTCTCGGCCCATGCGGTCAATCGCTCGACACCGGCGCCGACGCCCGGAAAGGCAGCCGACCGTATCGGCGATGGCTGTCCATGGCGTATCGATGACGACGCAGAAGAACGGCGGGACCGAAACCCCGGCATCGCGTAGCCGTTGCTGGCGCGCGAACTTGTGCCCCACCAGGCTGGCGTCGGCCAGTTCGGCGGGTGCATCGACGATCTTGATCATCACCACACCCCGGGCAGGATGCGGCGTCGGCTGCTGGCGAATTCGCGATATCCGGGTGACCTGATGAGAACGGCTTCTTCGACCCTGATGCGCCAGAGAATCGCGGCCGCGAGCAAAGCCAACGCCGCGATACTTGCCGGGCTGGCGAAGTAACCGACGAAGCCGATGTTGGCGAGCAACATCCCGGCATAAGCGGGATGGCGCAGCACGCGATACGGACCGGAGCAGATCAGGCCACTTTCGGAGATCCGGACCACCCGGTGCGAATACTGAGCGCCGAGTTCGTGGATCGCCCATGCGCGTAACGTCACGCCCGCAAGGAACACCCCCGCAAGCACGATCCCCACCTCCGCCGATACGGCCGGCTCGGAGTACGCGGCCGCGACAGCCGTAGTGACCCGCGCTCCGCGTAAGGAACGAGGGTGCGATTCTCCGCGGCCGACTGACTTGGTGTGCCGACGGTGATTCGTGCCTCCGACAGCACCCATACCAGATATGCGGCGACAAACGCCGCCGCGGCGAAGCGCCCGCCAATAGCGTGTGCCGCCACCGCGCCTGCGAGGGCGACCACTGTCAGCGCCAACAGAGCGCGAAGAACGTAGAGTGGTGAGCCGATCAGCCATTCCCGGCCTCCGGCGCAGTGTTGCCTTGTTGCAGACGTGCCGGCCTAGCCGGCGCGGAGTTGCGCATACTCGTCTTCGTTCGCGCACCGGGCCGCAATGAGAATGGAGCCGAGTTTGCTTGCTCGATCGCCCACCGCGTGCACGTCGATGCGTAGTTTGCTTGGTCTGTTCGGGCGGGGTGACCTGCCACGACAGCGCCCGTTCGGCATGGCCCGGCGGCACCGCAGTGGGCACCTCCGCGGTGAGGCCCGACGAAGATCATCCTTGTCCCCAACGGGTGCTCACCCCACCGGTGCAGGATTGCGATGGCGAACTGGCGGGCAGCTTCGAGAATGGACGCGACCGCGGCAGCCCGCGGCGGCAATCCACTGATAGAGCCCTGCTCACGTACCCGGGTCCAAACCCGACCGGCTTCGATCGTCAGAGGACCGACCGCGATGTTTCGACGGTCGGCTCGGTGCACCAGTTCACTTGAAATGGGCCCATCCCCCAGCGACGGTATCGCCGAGCACTCCGTGAGCGGCTGGGTATCCCCTTGCGCCAGAGAAGCCCTCGCGATACCGCGGCCGGACTGGTTGATTTCGATCAGGCTGGTTCCGCCGGCCTCCCGGGTGGCTGTCACCTCCGCCGGTGCATCGAGTTCACAGAACTTGGTGAAGGTGAGACGGAAGGTTCACGTTGTCCGGCTCCAGCATCGAACTATGCTCTGCCAGTTCAAGAATGGCCACCGCGAGCAGCATGCCGGGCACGTGGTCGAGCGGATGGTCGAAGAACACCGGGTCGCCGAGGTCAACGCGCGCAAATCCGCGCGACATGCCCCGGTCCGGCGCAACGTCCAGGATGTCAATCGCGCGTCCGGGAATTACCCGAGGCGCAGTCGGTGCGAGTAGCTGCATGTTGCCTCCTCCGCCCGTCGCCAGGGACCCTCGCGCCGGGTTCCTGCCGCGCCACTGGTTGTCCACCGCGTTCGGTGCTGCTCCCTGCAATCGAGATCGTCACTCGCATTCGGGTGGAGGAGCTCAGTAGAGCCCTACTGCAATCGCGCCCGTCTCGGGCGCGGTACTACTTAGCCGCAGTATTGAGCTGTCCCGCCCGCTCCACTGCCCAGACTGCAGACGGTAAGGCGTCATCTGCCGTGAGACACGTCTGGGAAAGAGCATCTTCGGCATTGCGTGAACCTGCACTCGACTGAAGTCGAATGTCGTCCTTGCAGGCCGAGCCGTCGTTGGAGCTCGGCGTCGAATCCCCCTGTCACATGTGCAAGCCGATCTTCTCGCCTCCCGAAGCGAAACTTATCGCGGGCCGTGCACGCAATACGGAGCGGTACCGGCGTGAACACCACTGACGCGGTAGGTCGCGGACCTGGCGATGCCGTTCATCCAACCGTCACCGGAACCAGCGTTGTTAAGCAAGCTGAGGTTCAAGAATGCGATCTAAGTAGTCACACCCCGAAAACGAGCAGGATTGCGGTAGTGCGGTACCGAGCTCGTCGCGCTGCGCGCGAGGGACGATTCCCATCGCAGAGCTCGGTCTGACGTCGCGGCGATCCATCCGCCACTACAGAGACGGAGAAACGCGAGGAGCATCATGAGATGGGACATTGTCGACGAGCCGATCGCCATTCTCGGGATCGGTTGCCGTTTTCCGGGAGGTGTCAACTCGCCGGATGACCTGTGGCAGTTTCTATCCGAGGAAGGCGACGCGATCTCGCAATTTCCTACCGACCGGGGCTGGAATCTTGATGCGCTGTTCGGACCCGACCCCGACGCACCGGGGGCCACATACGTCCGAGCAGGCGGTTTCATTGAGACCGCGAGTGATTTTGACCCGGCGTTCTTCGGTATCAGTCCACGTGAAGCCCAAGCGATGGACCCGCAGCAGCGACTACTGCTCTTGGCGACCTGGGAGGCGCTGGAGCGAGCAAGAATCATCCCGAGTTCACTACAGGACAGTGATACCGGCGTGTTCATCGGTGCGTGCGTTCCGGAGTATGGCCCGCGAATCTACGAGGAGACACAGGGATTTGCCGGCAATCTGACAACGGGTACCGCGGTCAGCGTTGCGTCCGGTCGAGTGGCCTACACACTCGGGCTCCAGGGGCCGGCGGTGACGGTCGACACGGCCTGCTCGTCAGCTCTGGTTGCGGTGCATCTTGCTGTGCGATCGTTGCGGTCGGGCGAGTGTGAACTGGCGTTGGCGGGCGGTGCAACCGTGGTGTGCTCACCCAGTGTCTACATCGGTTTCGGCCGGCAGGGCGCGCTGTCCGCGGACGGTCGATCGAAGCCGTTCGCCGCGGCGGCGGACGGGTTCGGCGTTGGCGAGGGTGTCGGCGTGCTCGCGCTGGCCAGACTGTCGCGCGCGCGCAGTCTCGGTTACCCGGTGCTTGCGCTCATCCGGGGCAGCGCCGTCGGACAGGACGGAGCCTCCAATGTGCTCTCCGCCCCGAGCGGTCCTGCGCAGCAGCGGGTGATTCGGCAGGCTCTGTCGGATGCGGGCTTGGATGCGGGTGACGTCGATGTGGTCGAGGCGCATGGCACCGGCACGCGGATCGGTGATCCGATTGAGGCGGAAGCGTTGCAGGCAACGTACGGTACAGCCCATTCGGTGGCGCGCCCACTGTTGGTCGGATCGGTCAAGTCGAACATCGGCCACCCACAGTTCGCGGCCGGCGTCGCAGGAGTGATCAAGATCGTACAGTCGATGCGGCACGGGGTGGTGCCCGCAACATTGCACCTGGATTCTCCTACACCCCAGGTGGATTGGTCGTCCGGGGCGATCGAGCTGGTCGGCAGCGCACGTCCTTGGCCCGACCAGAGCGACCGACCGCGACGTGCAGGCGTGTCGGGGTTCGGCATCAGCGGAACAAATGCTCACGCGATACTCGAGCAGGCGCCGCCGGAGCACCTGCGGCCGCGCCGCCAACTCGAAAGCGTCCGCCGATCACGCCGTGGGTGTTGTCCGCGAAATCTGCGCCGGCACTGGCCGCGCAGGCGGCCCGGTTGCGGGGGTTCGTCGAGCAGCACCCCGAGTTGGATCGCAATGATGTGGCCTTCTCATTGGTCACCACCCGGGCGTTGTTCGACCACCGCGCGGTTTCGTTGGAGCCGAACCGTGAAGAGTTGTTGAGTGGATTGGACGGCGATCGCCTCGAGCGCACCTGCACCGAATGTGGTGACTGGAAAGGGCTCCGTCGCCAGGGGAGCCACAGTCGGAACGGTCTTCGTCTTCCCCGGCCAGGGATCGCAGTGGACGGGGATGGCGGTCGAACTGCTGGATTCCGCGCCGGCGTTCGCCGATCAGATGCGGCACTGCGATGCCGCTTTCGCCGAGTTTGTCGACTGGTCGCTGCTCGAGGCCGTGCGGGGCGGCGCCGGATCGCCGAGCCTGGACCGGGTCGATGTGGTGCAGCCCGTGCTGTTTGCGGTGATGGTGTCGCTGGCCGCGCAATGGCGAGCGCTGGACGTCCAACCCGACGCCGTCCTCGGCCATTCGCAGGGCGAGATCGCAGCAGCCTACGTCGCTGGCGCCCTGTCGTTGCGAGACGCCGCGAAGGTAGTCACGTTGCGCAGCAAGGCGGTCATCGCCATCGCGGGAACCGGTGGAATGGTCTCCATCCCGTGGCCCGTCGAACGGGTTCACGCGCTCATCAAACCGTGGGTTCATTCGATTTCCGTTGCGGCGCAGAACGGTCCGTCTTCGACCGTCGTCACTGGCGATTCAACGGCTTTGAACGGGCTGATGGACGAATGCGAGCGGCACGACGTGCGGGCCACCCGGATTCCCGTCGACTACGCCTCGCATTCCGCCGACGTGGAGGCGTTGCGGGAGACGCTGCACGAGTCGCTTTCTGGGCTGCAGCCACGAACCGGCGACATCACGTTCATCTCCACGGTCACCGGCGCTGGACTGGACACGTCGATCCTCGACGGCGACTACTGGTTCGCCAATCTGCGGCAACCGGTGTTGTTCGAAGATGCCGTCCGATGGTCGTGCCTACACCGTTACCGCACGTTCATCGAATGCAGTCCGCATCCGGTGCTGACTGCCGGCGTCCAGGAAACGCTCGAGGATGACGGCGACGACCACTGCGTGGTCGGGACGCTTCGGCGCAACGAGGGCGGTATGCGGCGGTTCCTGCTCTCGGCTGCCGAGGCCCACGTCCACGGGACATCGCCGAACTGGCAGAGCATTTTCGACGACACCGGCGCGCGTCGTGTTGATTTACCCACCTATGCCTTCCAAACCAAACGGTACTGGATGGACCCCGGACGCGGGTTCGTCGACGCGGGCAGCCTCGGCGTCAGCGCCGCCGAGCATCCCCTGCTCGGTGCGGTTGTGGCACAGGCAGATTCGGACGGATGATTCTGACGGGTCGATTGTCGCTCGCGTCCCATCCATGGCTGGCCGACCACAAGGTGCACGGGGCCGTGCTCGTGCCGGGTGCGGCGATGGTGGAACTGGCGCTACACGCGGGCGATCGTGCGGGGTGCCCAAGGGTGGACCAACTCGTGCTGCACGCCCCGTTGATCGTCGGTGAACACGGCGGTGTAACAGTGCAAGTCGTCGTCGGTCCGTGGGGCGAGTCCGGCGAACGTCCAGTCCGGATCTACTCGCGGATCGATGACGGCGTAGACCGGCAGTGGACGCGCCACGCCGAAGGCGTACTGTCCTGCGTCGCCCGCACCCAACGACACAGCCGAGATCGAACAATGGCCACCGACCGGCGCGGAACCCATCGATGTGTCCGAGCTGTATCCCGGGTTGGCCGCGCTTGGATACGAGTACGGTCCGGCATTTCGCGGTCTGCGGTCGGTGTGGCGCCGTGGCGGCGAGGTGTTTGTGGAGGCGGAGTTGCCGAGAGCAGGCGAAAGCCGACGCGAGCCGGTTCGGTCTGCATCCGGCACTGCTTGACGCGATCCTGCACGGCATCGCTGCGGGCGGCATCCTCGCAGAATCGGAGCTGACCAGGTTGCCGTTCGAATGGGCAGGCGTGTCGCTGGATGCCGTCGGCGCAACCCGGCTTCGCGCCCGGATCACGCTGGTCGGCGATGACACAGTTGCCGTCACTCTGACAGACAGCGGCGGGGCTTCGGTTGGTCGTATCGATTCGATTGTCCTGCGCGGGGTTTCGCCGAGCCGACTGCTGGCGAGCACTGATGCCGATGACGCTCTGTACGGTCTGGAATGGGTGGCTCTCCCGCCTTCTCCAGGTGGTGTGGCCGGCTGCACCGACGACGGCCTTGAATACGTCGACGTATTACGTTGCCCGACAACAATTTCAGACAACGCAGCGGTCGCCGACGGAACACGCCGCACGCTGACATATGTGCTGGACCGGGTACAGCATTGGCTGTTGAACGATTGTCATGACGACGACGCGCGTCTGGTGGTGCTCACCTGCGGGGCGATCGCGGTCGACTCGTGCGAAGACGTCACCGACCTCGGCCAGGCGGCGGTGTGGGGACTGTTGCGCAGCGCACAGACCGAGCACCCGGGGCGTATCTGGTTGGCCGACGTCGACGACTGGGCCAGCGCTGATTTCGGGATCGCCGAAGCGGCCAGCCGCGAGGAGCCGCAACTCGCGCTCCGTGACGGCGTGTGCTTCGCCCCTCGGCTGCGACGCGCCGAGCGAATCGAGGGCGCCGAACTTGTCGAACAGGCATCCTGGCGGCTTGTCACCCTCGGAAAGGGACATTGGAGTCGCGGAACATCGCCCTGCGCCCGTGGCCCGAATCCAAGCGTGCGCTGGAACCCGGTCAGGTGCGGCTGGGTCTTCGCAGCAGCGGTGTGAACTTCCGCGATGTGCTGAATACGCTCGGTGACTCGGCGGGCTACGACGTCGCCCTCGAAGGTGCCGGCGTCGTTCTCGAGGTCGCAGAGGATGTGGTCGAGTTCGCGCCGGGCGACCGTGTGATGGGCCACTTCGGTGCGGGACCTGTTGTCGTCGTGGATCATCGGGGGATCACGCGCGTCCCCTTGGGGTGGTCCTACGGGCAGGCTGCGACGGTGCCGGCCGTTTTCCTGACCGCGTACTACGCTCTGGCGCACGTTGCGCGCGTCAGGGCGGGCGAGCGGGTGCTGGTGCACGCCGCCACTGGCGGTGTCGGTATGGCTGCGGTGCAGCTGGCCAGACACTGGGGCCTCGACGTGTATGCAACGGCCAGCCCCGGCAAATGGGCAGTCCTGCGCAGCATGGGATTCGACGACAGTCATATCGCGAACTCACGCACGCTCGAATTCGAGCAGAAGTTCCACAGGGCAACCGAGGCGGCGGGTATGGACGTCGTACTCGACTGCTTGAAAGAAGAATTCGTCGATGCGTCGCTGCGACTCCTGCCGCGCGGCGGCCGATTCATCGAGCTGGGCAAGGCAGACATCCGCGACGCGGGCGCGGTGGCGACGCGGCATCCGGGCGTCCGGTATCGAGCATTCGATCTCCTCGACGACGTCGCTCCGGAACTGATCAGCGAGATGCTCGGTGAACTGGTGAAGCTGTTCGAGACGGGCGCACTGCGTCCGCTTCCGCGGCGTTCGTGGGACATCCGACAGGCATCGGATGCCTATCGATTCCTGAGTCGTGCCCGCCACGTCGGAAAGTTGGTGCTCACCGTACCCAGGCCGCTCGATCCCGCAGGCACGGTGCTCATCACCGGCGGTACGGGCATGCTCGGGTCGCTGCTCGCCCGGCACCTGGTGACTCGTCATGGTACCCGCAACCTGTTGCTCATCAGCCGCAAAGGCGCCGCGGCCGATGGTGCGGCCGCGATCGAGTCGGAGCTGACCGCTCTCGGCGCTTCGGTACGGATCGAATCGTGCGACGCGGCGGACCGAGATTCGTTGCGTGCAGTCCTGGCCGGGATACCGGTCGAGCATCCGTTGACCGCCGTCATTCACGCCGCCGGGGTACTCGATGACGCCGTGTTCACGGCACAGACGCCCAGTCACCTGGAAGCGGTACTGCGTCCGAAGATCGATGCGGCGTGGAACTTGCACGAGCTCACCGGGTCCGCGGACCTGTCTGCGTTCGTGCTGTTTTCCTCGGCCGCCGGTGTTCTCGGCCCAGCGGGCCAGGCCAACTATGCGGCTGCCAATGCATTTCTCGACGGCCTCGCACAGCATCGCCGGCAGCAGGGGCTGCCGGCTGTCTCCATGGCGTGGGGATGGTGGGCTCAAGCGACTGGGATGACAGGCCATCTCGACGAGCGCGATAGAGCGCGCATGAGCCGCAGCGGCTTCATCCCGATGTCGTCGGAGGACGGTCTCGCGCTTTTCGATGCTGCGCTCCAGCAGGCGCGCTCGTATGTCGTGCCGGCATAGTTCGACCTCGCCGCCATCCGATCTCATTCGGCGGTTGGCGGTCTGCCACCGGTGTTTCGTGGTCTGATTCGTGCGGCTCGGCGAACCGCCGAGCCGGCTGCCGCAGCTGGCTCCTCCTCGGATCTCCGACAACGGCTTTCATCGATGAACACGTCCGACCAGGAACGCGAGTTGCTCGAGATCGTCCGTTCAAACGCAGCCACTGTGCTCGGGCACGACTCCGCCGACGCAATTGGCACCGAACAGGAATTCGTCAGGGAGCTCGGCTTCGATTCGCTGGGTGCGGTCGAGCTCTGGAATCGGCTCAAGTCGGCGACCGGTTTGACGCTGCCCACCACTGCTGTCTTTGACCATCCGACACCGAAGGCGTTGGCGCATTTTCTGGCGACTGCACTTGACACCGGTGGGGCTGCTACCACCGCGCAGGTATCCGAACGATCGGGTGCCTCGTTCAACGACGAAACCCGTCTACCCACAAGAATTCCCGCTGCCGTGTGAATGGGATGGTCGTCATACCGGAACCTGATCCCCGAAACACGGCCGCTCGTAACGGCGCCCTCGGAGGGGTCATCTACATCGCCTTCACCCAACCGATGTGTCCTTCGTAGCCAAGCGATTCCGCCATCGTGCGATAGCGATCCACCAAGTCGCGGTAGGCGACGTCGTCGCCCCGGGCCCGGGCCAGCAGTGCGCGCAGCCGCAGCAGCGTTATCTCACGGATTGTCAAACCTTCGTCTGCCTGCAGGTTCGCCAACCGGCCGATCGCGGTCTGGGCTTCGGCCAGGTCGGCGGCGGTGCCACGGCCCAGCAGTGTCTCCACCAGAACGCCGGTGCAGCCAACGCCGAACCCGAGCCGTCCCGCCTTCCATCGAACCGACCACGTCGGCGAAGAAGACGGTGACTTGCTTGTACTCCGCCCATGTAGCGGCGGCCGTGATCGGTGCGCTGGCTGCCTTTCCGGCGGATTCACATTGCCGCGTTGATCGCCGACTGGCGCCGGACGCTGCTCAGCGTGATCGGCGTTGCGCTGGGGGTGACGGTGGTCCTGGGACATTCGTCCTCAAATCCGAGCTGGCCCGCCCGTTCGACGCATTCGGCCCGTCGCTCGCCCACGCCGCCGACAACGGGGTGGTCGAGGTGACCCCGAACGTCAGCGGCCGGTTGCCGATCGAGACGGTCGACCGGCTGCGCGCCGAGGTGGCAGGAGCGGGCCGTCGTCATCGCTCACGCGGGCTGCTAGCTTTGTCGGTTGCTGTGCTCGGTGCGCTTGGGGCGTGGTCTAACTGTGGTCGCTGGCTCACCGGTGTACTACCGCATCAAGATCGACGGGGGTGTGCTGGCGCCGTCACTGCGGACCGGAGTCACCGCAGCGACCGTGCTCGTCATGGCTGCCGCCGTGTACCCGGTGATCCATACGCGACGGCTGGAAACGGTCGAGGCGTTGCGCAACAGCTGACGTGAGGCGTGGCGCAGGCAGGGCGACGACCGCGGGTAAGTAGCAGGGCGCCGACACCGACGTTATTGCAGTGGCGCGCCACTGCGTTCGTCACACCGCACGCGAGCGACGATTGCATCGAAAACTCAAAACCCGACGGCCGGGCCATCCTCCAGCCAGGACAGAGATGGAGAAACGACGATGAGCACTCCAGAATTCGCGGCTCGCGACGTGACGTTGAAGATCGCTCCACACGCGACCGGCCACGGATGGGCCAGGGACGGTACCCTACTGCGCGTCGACTCCGACCGCGGTGTCGGCTGGGTGGCCACGCACTACGACCTTAATCTGCGCATGACCCAGCAGGTCTGCGGTTCAGATGAGGAGGTACACCTGATAGCGGCGCGCTGGGCACAGGGCTAGAAGGAGCGACGAGGAATTGCAATCGTTCGGACAGAGCTACGGCGACGATCCGTCAACTCACCGGATGACCTCTGGCAGTTGCTATCCGGGAACGCGACGGGGCGGCTCGAAGGTTGAGTCAGCATCGAGCCCTGACTCGTCGTGCCCACCGAGCAAGGACTGCCGACGTTGCCGCTTCGCGGCCCCCTGTTCAGCTAATCCGGGCGAGAGATAGTCCCATCCGCATCGGGGGGTCGCGACCCTCGATCACAGCAAGCGGTGTGGACGGTGCGTCGTCGGCGATGATCGCGACATGGCGAGTGACGATGCCGAGCCGAGGGGCTCATCGGTCGCAGGATTCCATTGAGTGCCGCCACGACGCAGGTCACTTTGACCGCGTCGCGGAATCTGCGCGCAACCCGCAATCGCCTGCACCGCTCGTGCTGCTCGGCACCGGCGTCGATCGATGCATTGGTTGCCGCCCTCGGAGGACCCCCTCCCGGCCGTTGCCCGACTTGGCCCGCGACCCCGCGGCTCGCAGGTGGCAAACACAGTACCGCCACACGTTCACGGCGTCACCAGCGTGGTGCCGCCCTCGGGTCGTTTTCGCGAACCTGACCTGGCCTACCCGGCACGCCGGGCGGCCCGGTTGACCGCCGACACCACCGCCCGCAGCGACGCGGTGGTGATCGAGGTGGCGATCCCCACTCCCCAAACGGTCTGACCGTCCACCGAAGCCTCCACGTAGGCGGCCGCCTTGGCTTCCTCGCCGGATGACATCGCGTGCTCGAAATAGTCCAGCACGTGCACGTCGATGCCGACACCCGCCAGGGCGTCCACGAATGCCGCCACTGGGCCGTTGCCCGCGCCCGTGATCTCGGTTTCGACGCCGTTGATCTTCACGACCGCGGTGATGGTGTCGGTGCCGCCGTCGACCTCGGCGGAATCCACCTTCTGCCGCATCCGCTCCAGCGGCGTCACGGGCGCCAGGTACTCCTCGGCGAACGCGTCCCACATCTCTTTGGGCGACACCTCGCCGCCCGCACCGCCTGCGCCCTCCGCGATCGTCTGGATCACCCTGGAGAACTCGATCTGCAGGCGCCGCGGCAGTGCCAGGCCGTGATCGGCCTTCATGATGTAGGCGACGCCGCCCTTGCCCGATTGCGAGTTGACCCGGATCACGGCTTCGTAGGTGCGGCCCACGTCCTTCGGATCGATCGGCAGATAGGGCACCTGCCACAAGATGTCATCCACGTCGGCGTCCTGCTCGTCCGCGGACACCTTCATCGCGTCCAGACCCTTGTTGATGGCGTCCTGGTGACTGCCGGAGAACGCGGTGTACACCAAGTCGCCGCCGTAGGGATGGCGCTCGTGCACCGGCAGCTGGTTGCAGTACTCCACGGTGCGCCGGATCGCGTCGATGTTGGAGAAGTCGATCTGCGGGTCGACACCGCGGGAGAACAGGTTGAGCCCCAGCGTCACCAGGCAGACGTTCCCGGTCGCTCCCCGTTGCCGAACAGGCAGCCTTCGATCCGGTCTGCACCGGCCTGGTAGCCCAGTTCGGCTGCGGCAACGCCGGTTCCGCGGTCGTTGTGCGGATGCAGGCTCAAGATGATCGAATCGCGGTGAGCCAGATTTCGGCTCATCCATTCGATCGAGTCGGCGTAGACGTTCGGCGTCGTCATCTCGACGGTGGCCGGCAGGTTGATGATCAGCGGCGCATCCGGCGTCGGCTGGATCACCTCGGCCACCGCGTCGCAGACCTGCTTGACGTATTCCAGTTCGGTGCCGGTGTAGGACTCCGGAGAGTACTCGAACCGCCACCGGGTGCCGGGGTACTTCTTGGCCTCCTCGACGCACATCGCCGCGCCGTCGGTGGCGATCTTCTGCACGGCGGCGCGGTCTGCCCGGAACACCACCCGGCGCTGCAGGATCGAGGTCGAGTTGTAGAAGTGAACGATCGCCCTGGGTGCTCCCGCACAGGCCTGGAAGGTCTTCTCGATCAGTTCGGGACGACACTGCGTCAGCACCTGGATCGTCACGTCGTCGGGGATCGCGCCGTCGGTGATGATCTCGCGCACGAAGTCGAAGTCGGTCTGGCTCGCCGACGGGAAGCCGACCTCGATCTCCTTGTAGCCCATCCGCACCAGCAGGTCGAACATCCGGCGCTTACGGGCCGGGCTCATCGGGTCGATCAGCGCCTGGTTGCCGTCGCGGAGGTCGACCGCGCACCACATCGGTGCTCTGCCGATGACCGTGTCGGGCCAGGTGCGGTCGACGCAATCGGTCCGGCGCCGATGCGGCTCGGCACTTCGTCGGCGAAGCCGCGGTAACGGTCAGCGGGCATCGACGAGCCGCGCTGGGTGTTGTACACGGGCTGGCCGGGATAGGGCGCACCGGCCGGTGTCGAGATCGTTCGTACAGACGAAAAGGCGTCCGGGGAGTCTACGGTCGGCTTGCTGAAGCTGGTCATGATGGTGGCTCCGGGATGGTCTTGTGATGGATGTCAGACCGGCGCGCCGCGATGACCCGCGACGGGAAGCCAGTCTGGATCAGACCCCGTCGCGGCGTCCGAGGAGGAGCACCCGCGCAGTGAACATCGTGCTTCACTCTACCTGGTCACAGGCCTGGCCAACACACTCGCGCCGGCGGTTTCCGGCGAAGACGCACGCTCGCGGGGATAACGTCGGGCGATGACGGTGAGCGACGTCCGTTCGCCCGGGGCAACCGGGGACGGGCAAACGGATGACCATGCTTCGCTTCGGCCCCGATGGCTGCCGCCGATCAAGCGGCCTGGTG
>CAWJYB010000040.1:0-9381 GCA_963846905.1 uncultured Actinomycetota bacterium | reverse complement strand
GAGATATTGCTACCAGGACGACGTTGATTACCATCCAACGATCACCCTGCGGAAGGCGTCGCTGTCGACCGCTCGTCGACTGTCTGTGAGCCGTCGGGCAAGACAGCGGAACTTGTATCGCGGTTGTCCGCCCATTCGCCTGTCCGGATCGGGATCAACCCCGAACGGTATCGAGACTCGTTTGCAGCAAGCGGTGAACAACTTCGAAATCGACCTGAGGGCTCGATCGCGGGCGCAGCGACGAGGAGATCACGGAAGCTCGACCGCCTCCTCCGGTCGACTGACGACGACTGAACGACGTTCTTTGTCGCCGGGAACAGGATCACGTTGAGCGATCCGCGGCACGATCGGTGTTCGCGCTCCGAAGTGCGGTGATGGTGTCCGCATCGTTGGGTGGGGGTTCCGAAATCGCGACGTCGGCCCGGCGTGGCAGGGTGGGCGCATGACATCCAACTCGCGGCACATCAGCATGCGGATCGAGCGGCCTGTCAGTGACGCCTACGAGTACGCCTCGGATCCGGGCAACTTGCCGAGCTGGGCGCCTGGGCTGAGTTCCTCCGTCGAGTTGGTCAACGGCCAGTGGATTTCACAGTCCCCGATGGGCGCAGTCACCTTTACGTTCGTCCCCCACAACGGGTACGGCGTGCTGGATCACGACGTCATCTTGCCTAGCGGAGAGTCCGTCTATAACCCGATGCGCCTCATCGCCGACGGCACCGGTTGCGAAGTGATCTTCACCTTGCGTCGTCGGGCGGGGATGACCGACGAGGAGTTCGAGCGCGATGCGGATGCGGTGGCTAGTGACCTCGCGACGTTGAAACAGGTGCTCGAAGACCCGGTAGGCGGTCCCGCAGACTGATCACTCAACAACGGGATCCCCCACGACCGGTCAGCGATCCCGGCCGTACCTTGAGCATCCGGTCCGGGTGCCCGGCCGTGAGCGTCTGAAACAGCTCGTAGCCGTGCATCGGGCGCTGCCGTAGCAGCGCCAGCACAAAGATGCCCAAGGACGTCACTTGATAGGCCATGCGGCTTCCATTGCCTATTTCAATTCGGCGCCGACTGCTCCACCCGGAGTAATCCCGTGCGAGCTATGGACGGCGCCGAAGCGCACAACTCGGTCGGGCTATCCGACCGACGCGTGGTTCGGCGGCCGACCGACCGTGACGAGTGCGAGCAGCGCGACCACCACGCCGGTCGTCATCACCAGGGCCAGCGCGAGCTCGTTGTTGCCGAGCACCCCGACCACGGGTGCCACCGCGGCACCGATCCCGGACTGGGCGGCGCCGAGCAGCGCTGCCGCCGTGCCTGCGGCCTCGTGATGCCGGGACAGCGCCAGCGCCGGCGCATTCGGGATCACCAGTCCCATCGCGGCCAGGATCGACCACACCGGCAGCAAAAATCCGGGCAGACCGCCGACGTGTGCCAGCGCGAGACCGACGAACGCCGCGCCGGCGATCACCGCGCCGGCCAACGCGCACCCCACGATGTTCTGCGGCGAAAATCGTTTCAGCAGAACAACATTAAATTGCGCGGCAGTGATGAACGAGATCGCCCCGGCGCCGAACACGATCGCGAACGCCTGCTGGTCGAGCCCGTAGCGGCCCTGCAGGACGAACGAGGCGCCCGCGATGTATGCGAACACCCCGGACATCGCGAGCGCGCCAACCAGCACCAGGATCACGAACCGTGCATCGCGCAGCAGCCCCAAGTACGTCGAGCCGACCGCACCCACCCGCAGCGGCCTGCGCTGCGAGGGCGGCAGCGTTTCGGGCAGCGCGACCACGGCCACCACTAACAAACAGCCCGCCAGCACCACGAGCACCCCGAACACCCAATGCCAGGACGCATGCAGCAGCACCGCCGCGCCCAGTGACGGCGCGACAACCGGCGCCACGCCCAGCACCAACATCAGTCGCGACAGCACCGTGGCCGCGGCAGAATCGTCGAACAGGTCGCCGACGACCGCGATCGCCACCACCATCGCCGCGGACGCGCCGATTCCCTGCAGCACCCTGCCGACACCCAGCACCGCGATATTGGGTGCCACCAGGCACACCACCGACGCCAGCATGTGCAGCACGATTCCGGCGATCAGCGGCTTACGACGGCCCAGCGAATCCGACAGCGGTCCCACGATCAGCTGGCCGAACGCCAGCCCGGCCAGTGTTGCGGTGAGGGTCAGCTGCGTGATCGACGACGACACCACCAGCTCGTCGGTGATCCGCGGAAGCGCAGGAAGATACAGGTCGAGGGTCAGCGGCCCCAACGCGACGAGCGCCCCCAACACCACGATCATGCGCGGGCGGCTCACCGACAGCTCGGGCAGGACCGCGCGTCCGCTGGCGAAGTCCACATCGGGCGATGTTGCCCCGCAATCCAGTGCCATCATCCCTGCCTTTCCCCGCCACGGCTCGGGCCGCGATTGTCGACACGCTCTGTGCCGCACCCAACTTTCAGCCCAGCTGGACTGTAGCGGCGCCGGTCTGAGACCGGCACGCGTAGCGCGGTACCCAATTTCGGGCGGTCATCCTTTCCGTACACCGACAGAGTCAAGCTACCGTCCCTGTGTGGCATTCGATCTCGGCGCCATCGGCCGCGCGTTCTCCGAGCATCGGTTCGATGAGGCCCTCGGGTGCGTCAGTGTGGACCCCGCACACGTTGTTTAGAACCGAGATTCGACCTACGGCGCCGTCCGATCTCGTCACTCCGGCGGGGCCCCCCATTGCACAGCGGCTCGCTTCGCCTCGTAGTCGGTGCGGTAGGCGCCGTGGTGGATATGGGTCTCCAGCCTCCGCCCCTCGTCCGCCCCAACTTCCCGGACGACCAAAATCCAGGAGAGGTGAGGGTGGCGGGTCTGTCCCGGGCCATAGAAGACGCGGTAGTCACGGGCGCCCTCGGCCGCACGCTCGCGCTCTGACGGATAGAT
Organism: uncultured Actinomycetota bacterium; assembly: GCA_963846905.1. Lineage (GTDB taxonomy): Bacteria > Actinomycetota > Actinomycetes > Mycobacteriales > Mycobacteriaceae > Mycobacterium. The sequence goes on along the minus strand of CAWJYB010000040.1, from coordinate 6,452 downwards.
CACATTCGGGTCGCGTGGGGGTAGCTTTCGCTGCCTTAACCACATCGCCCAGTCCAGCATTCGACGACGGGCTGGTCAACCAGGAGGCACGATGTGTCTTATCTCGTTGTGATTCAGAGCTTCTCAGGTGCTCGACCGGTGCGAGCTGGCGCACACGGGCTGGCGCCGGTTCCTGTGGCTCAACTCGATACCGGCTTCCTCGTCACCCAGCTGCTCATCTGGGTGGTGCTGCGGTGATTGTGCCCCGCTCCCATGGCGCCGCCGGACCGGGCACGACCACGAACAACGGATGGACGTCCGGGTTGGTGACGCCGGCTTGGGCCGCCGCCCGCTGCGGGCTGCGCGCCGCCAGCTTGGCCGCCAGGTGGGCCCACTCGTGGGCAACCTGCCCCTCGGTCACCGGGATGCGGGGCACCGCCGCGCCGGCAAGTGCAGTCCCGGCCGGTGGGCCCGTCCGGTCGATGCGGGTGACGTCGAAGCGGTAGCCCCGATCGGCGGCCTCGCGCGCGACGGCCTCGAGGTAGGCGCCCACGGCGGCGACGGGGTCCGGCTGGGCGCGGAAGCGTTCGAGTTGGCTGTGCTGGCGGTACCCCCTCGTGCGCCCGGCGAGCACCGCCTGCGCGAGCAGGCCCTCGCGCCAGCAGGCGGTCAAGCCCTGCCGGTCGAGATACCGCGGGTGCAGGGACCAGATCCTCACGACGCGATCCTGCCCACCCGCGTCAGAATGAGCCATTCAGTGATGGGACGTCGATGATTCGTCGATTTGAGGGTCCCGCTATCGGTCGCTCCAAACGGGTCAAATCCGTTAACGCCGCCGCGTCCCGACAGTGGATCAAGCGGACTGCTGTCGACGCATCTTGAGCCGATCGCATGGATCCGATAAACGGACACACCGCCAAAAATGTGGTTTCCAGTCCCGGGAGACAACCCAAATCAATGACGGTGCACCATCCCGCACCGTCGCCGGATCCCGCCGCGCCTCGACGGCTGTCCGCGTTGCCCCGCTCCTTTAACGCCGGTACTTTCGCCGCCGCGCCCATACTCTCATCCGTCCGGGGGAATAGGAGTCCTCAGCGAATCAGACGGTTCAGAGACGTGAGAAGGTAACGCCGGGCCAGGATTACAATGGAGGGGTCCCCGATCCGCCAGTGTCGACAGCCCATTCCGATGTCGCAAGGGTGCGACCCCTTCATATCGTGTCGGCGCGACGGAGCCGGTGACCGCAACCTTGAGGGGAGAGGTGCGTGCGTCAGATCAGAGGCTTCTTGCTACAACTATGGTCGCGACGAAAACTAACGCACCTGATCGCCCGACGAGAGGTACCCACATGACAACGGTAGATGTGCCAACCGCGGTGCACATCGGCGCCGAGGAGTTGCCGTTCGTCGACATTGGCGATGGATCCAAGCTCAAAGTGATTCAGGTGAAGGAAGCCGAGGGCCTCTGGATCGTCGAGAACGTTTTCCAGGCCGGCTATGAAGTGCAGCGACACAAGCACACGGGGCCGGTCTACGCCTATACGACGTCAGGTGCTTGGAAGTACAAGGAGTACGACTACGTCAACCGCGCGGGCTCATTTCTCTACGAGCCCGCCGGTTCGGTCCACACGTTGCAGGTCCTCGAGGACGAGACACACGTCTGGTTCCAGGTCTACGGCGCCAACCTGAACCTGGACGCCGACGGAAACGTCGAAAGCGTCGTGGACGGCGCCCTGACCCTGGCGGCCTACTACATGCTCTGTGAGGCTGAAGGGGTCCCCCGGCCGAACGTCCTGGTTGGCTGACGTGTCCAGCGGCACTGCGGCGGTCGACCTGGCCGGCCCCGACGCATTCATCGACGGTCCGCCGCACGAGGCATTGGCGGTGCTGCGGCGCACTGATCCTGTCCATTGGCAGCCCATGGACGGTGAACCCGGGTTTTGGGCCGTCCTGCGGCACGCAGACGTAGCACACGTCGCCCGCCACACCGAGATCTTCTCTGCCAGCGAGGGCGGTGTCGTCCTCGAGAACTTGTCGCCGGAGAACTTGTCGATGGTGCGCAACATGCTGTTGGCGATGGATCCGCCCGTCCACACCGCACACCGTGCACCGCTGTCGCTGCATTTTCGGGCCCGCGTGATCGCTGCGATGGAGCAGCGGGTGCGCGAGATCTGCCGAGCGATTATGGTCGAGGCCCGGGAGCGACGCGACGTCGAATTTGTCCACGAGGTTGCATCGCCGCTGCCGACTCGGGTGATCGGAGAGTTGTTCGGCCTGCCGCAACAGGACTGGGCACACATCCATGAGTTGGCCGAGCGCTGCACCTCAGGCCAGGACCCGGACATCGCCGACGCCGGAGCGGAAGCCGCCCCGATCGAGATGGCGATGTATGCGATCGAACTTGCCGCGAACCGGCGCGGAGCCGAAAGGACCGACGATCTCACGAGCGCGATCCTCGATGCCGATTTCGGCGGTCTGCCGATGACTGACATCGACTTCGGCAGCTTTTTCGTGCAGCTCGTCACGGCCGGCAACGACACGACGAAGGGGATGCTCGGCTCTGGATTGCTCACGCTGCTACGGCATCCCGACCAGCTCGCCGAGCTGCGAGCAGACCATTCGCTCATCCCCGGCGCCGTCGAGGAAATCATTCGCTACGCCAACCCGCTGCACTACTTTCGCCGCACCGCGCTCGTCGACGTTGAGCTCGCCGGTACTCGTATCGCCGCCGGCGACAAGGTGGCGATGTACTACACGTCGGCCAATCGGGATGAAGAGGTGTTCAGCGACTCGCAGGCCTTCGACATCCATCGACACCCAAACCCGCATCTGTCGTTCGGTATAGGCAGTCACTTCTGCCTCGGCGTCCATCTGGCCCGGCTCGAGGGCAAGGTGTTCTTTGAGGAATTGCTCGATTCGTTCGCCACGATCGAGTTGACTGGCGAACCTGTGCGGATCCGCTCGAATCTGAACAACACCCTCAAGCGACTCCCCGTCCACCTGTCGGCCTGAGCACTCCAGTTTCGTATTCCAAGCACAACGCAGGAAACACAATCGGACCGCGACGACCCGGCGAAGAGCCGCATATCCAAACTCATGGGACGTTTTGAGCCTGACTTTTGCCACGGGTCGTCTGACCGGCTGATTCTCAGTGAGGGGACGTCGATGATTCGTTGTGTGTTGTGATGACCCCCACATGTAGATTCTCAAACTCGATGTTCTCCAGAATCCGAATGTCTCATGAGCCCCCAGTTCCGTTCCCGGGACGCCTCGCAGGCGTGAAAATGGGTTCGGGTCGCCTGCCGACGCCGATGTTTTCTTGGGACCAGCGAACCCGTTCATGAGCCTGGGCGCCGGGGCCCCGACCTGGAAGGGTCACGCACTGTTGCTTCGAGCACGCCGGTCAGAATTTCGGTTTCCCTGTACCGAGGCCCCCAGGCGACCCGCCCATTGGAATGTGGATGTGGTTGGAGGACAAGCGAAAGTGAGATCGAAACAAAAGCAGATGCCGGTGCCGGAGGAGATTCCTGACGCCGAGTACGAACTGATGATCGAGCGGGTCGCCGCCATCGACGTGGCCAAGGCGTCGGGCAAGGTATGTGTGCGGACCCCGCGGGAGCGTCGGCGGGTCAGCAAGGTGTGGGATGTGGCAGCCACCACTGGCACGGTCACCGAGCTCGCCGATCAGCTCACCGAGCTGGGCATCGAGAAGGTCACCGTAGAATCGACGTCGGACTATTGGCGGATCTGGTACTACCTGCTGGAGGCGGCCGGCCTTGACGTGCAGCTGGTCAACGCCCGTGACGTGAAGAACGTGCCCGGTCGGCCCAAAACGGACAAACTCGACGCGGTGTGGCTGGCTAAGCTCACCGAGAAAGGCTTGCTGCGGCCCAGTTTCGTGCCGCCACAGCCGATCCGGCAGTTGCGTGACTACACCCGGCTGCGGGTGGATCTGACCCGGGAACGCGCCCGGTACTGGCAGCGGCTGGAGAAGCTGCTCGAAGACGCCCTGATCAAGGTGTCGTCGGTGGCGTCCAGGATGGACACGCTGTCGGGGCGGGACATGATCGAAGCACTGATCGCCGGCGAGCGTGATCCGCGACGGCTCGCCGATCTGGCCCGGGGCCGGATGAAGGCCAAGCGATCGGCGCTGATCGCGGCACTCGACGGGCGCTTCGATGACCACCACGGCGAGCTGGCGCGGATGCTGCTCGATCAGATCGACACCCTCACCGCACAGATCGCCACGCTGACTACCCGGATCGAGGCGCTGCTGATGGCCGCCGAACCCGGCGAGCAAGACCGCGACGCGAACCCCACCGGCGACGCCGCAGCAGCAGCCCGCAGCGGGCTGTCCACCGTGGAACGCCTCGATGAAATCCCCGGCATCGGCTCGACCGCCGCGCAGATCATCCTCGCCGAGATCGGCCTGAATATGGCCCAGTTCCCCACTGCCGCGCACCTGGTGTCGTGGGCGAAACTGTGCCCGCGCACCGTGCAGTCCGGACCCGTGACACGCGGCGGCAAGACCGGCAAGGGCAACCCCTACCTGAAGGGCGCACTCGGCGAGGCCGCCGCCGCGGCCGCCAAGACCGACACCTTCCTCGGCGAACGCTACCGGCGCATCGTCAAACGCCGCGGCAAACTCAAGGCCCTCGTCGCGGTCGCCCGCTCCATCCTGGTCGTCATCTGGAACCTGCTCACCGACCCGGCAGCCCGCTTCCGCGACCTCGGATCCGATTACCACACCACGCCGCATCAACATCGAACGCCGGATGCGCAACTCACATCGCCCAACTTGACCGCCATGGGCTACCGGGTCACCCTCGAACCCGCCGCCTAACCCAAATACACAGTCCCGCAACGATACCCGGCTCCGCAAGCTCCGCCGGGTGCTGTCGCCTGCCCACTCACCATGAGTATTTTCCGGTCAGCATCCCTGGCCGCTTCGCTGGCCCGCCGTGGAGGCGGGAAAATGGGCCCGCGTCCGTCCGGGACCCCGTAATTTCCTTGATGCCGTGAGTTCGTCGGTCAGCATGGGGTTGGGAGCCACCGACAGGAGTTGTCGATTGTTGCCGTGAGCACGCGGATCAGATTCTTCAGATCCCTGTGGCTCCTCCGGACGGGCGCGCTTTGACCGAGTTTGTTTGTGTCCGGAGGGATTTCGATGGAACTGTTGCACGAGCGGTGCGCCGCTTTGGATATCGGCAAGAAGGATCTCAAGGCGTGCGTGCGCACGCCCAGCCCGAAGGGTAAACGGTCGCGGCGCCAAGAGATCCGCACCTATGCGACCACCACGAATGCGCTGCTGGAGCTGCGGGACTGGCTGGTCGCCGAGCAGGTCAGCCTGGTGGTGATGGAGGCGACCGGCGATTACTGGCGCGGCGCGTTCTATCTGCTGGAGGACGACCTGAATGTGATCCTGGTCAACGCCGCGCACGCCAAGGGCCTGCCCGGTCGCAAGACCGACGTCTGCGATGCCGCCTGGTTGTGTCAGCTGGGTGAGTGCGGGCTGCTGCGGGCCTCGTTCGTGCCGCCGGAGCCGATCCGGCAGCTGCGGGATCTGACCCGCTACCGCACCACGCTGACCGCCGAACGCACCCGGGAGGCGCAGCGGTTGGAGAAGGAGCTCGAAGACGCCGGGATCAAGCTGTCGTCGGTGGCCACCGACATCCTCGGCGTCTCGGGGCGGGCGATGCTGGCCGCGCTGATCGACGGCGAACGCGACGCCGGCGGTGCTCGCCGAGATGGCCAAGGCCCGGATGCGGCCCAAGATCCCGCACCTGGTGCAGGCGTTGACCGGCAACTTCGGCGAACACCACGCGTTTCTGTGCCGGCTGCATCTGGAACGCATCGACCAGCTCACCGCGGCGATCGGCGAGTTGTCGGCCCGGATCGAGGAGCAGATGCGCCCTTTCTCCCGGCAGCTTGACCAGCTGGCGACGATCCCCGGGGTGGGCCAGACCGTGGCCGAGGTGATCGTCGCCGAGACCGGTGCCGACATGAGTCGCTTCCGCACCGCTGGGAACTTGGCGTCCTGGGCCGGGGTGTGCCCGGGCCATCACGAATCGGCCGGCAAACGCAAATCGGGCAAGACCCGTCACGGCAACCGGTGGCTGTCCGGCGCGCTGGGCACCGCCGCGATGGCCGCGGCCCGCACCAAGGACACACCTACCTCGGCGCCCGATACCGACGTCTCGCGCCTCGCCTGGGTAAGCCGAAAGCCCTCGTCGCCATCGAACACTCGATCCTCACCGCGGCCTGGCACATGCTCACCGACGACGTCGACTACCACGATCTCGGCGGCGACTACTTCGCCCGGCTCGACCCCGAACGCGCGATGCGCCGCATCGTCCGACAGGCCAACGCACTCGGTTTCACCGTCCGCTTCGACCCCATCCAGGCCGCCTGAGCCGCAGCCCGGCACCGCCACCGAATCACCTTGGGAGCCGCGGCTCACCATCATTTTCGGAT
>CAWJYB010000039.1:0-116874 GCA_963846905.1 uncultured Actinomycetota bacterium | reverse complement strand
ATCACGAACACCACGAACAACGCGGGCGTCAGCGTGACGGTGGTGATCTCGCGCACGTAGGACAGCGCGGAGCTGCCCGGTGTCAAGTTGTCTGCGTTGGGGAATCTCCAGCACCAGAACCCCGAACAGGGCCGCGGAGCTGATCTGCCCGACGATCTTGGCGGTCTTGTTCAGCCCGAGGTTGCGTGATCGGCGGATCTTGATCAGGTCGTCGACGAAGCCCACGATTCCCAGCGAAGTCGCCAGGCCGAGCACCAGCAGTCCGGAGACCGACGGTCCGTCGCCGTCAAGTGCCACCCCCATCAGGTGAGCACCCAGGTAGCCGGCCCATATGCCGGCGACGATCGCGACACCGCCCATCGACGGGGTACCGCGCTTGGTCTTGTGGCTCGGGGGGCCGTCCGCGCGAATTTCGTGACCGAAGCCATGCCGGGTGAAAAGCCGGACAGCAGGGGCGTCAGCAGGATCGACGTCGCCGACGACAGGCCGATCGCGATCAGGATGAGTCTCATCGCGCGGAGTCCCCGATGTCGTGGTCGGCGATCAGGGATTGCGCCAGCGCGGCCAGACCGGCGGAGTTGGATGCTTTGACCAGGACGACGTCACCGGCGCGCAGTTCCCCACGAGCAGCGCCAACGCGGTGTCGGCGTCGTCCACGCGGGTAACCCCGAGTCCCCACGACCCTTCCATGATCGCCCCCTGGTGCATGGCGTTCACAGCCCTCCCAGTTCCGACGACGACGATTCGACACACATCTAAGCGCACCGCCATCCTGCCGATGCGATCGTGCTCGGAAATCGCGTCGGCACCGAGCTCGGCCATCTCGCCCAACACAGCGAAGCTCCGGCGGCCCCTGGCGGCCTGTCCACGCGCAGCATGCGCGATCCACGCCAAAGCCTGCAAACCCGCACGCATCGAATCCGGGTTGGCGTTGTAGGCGTCGTTGATAACCGTGACACCGTCGGTTCGGGTCACCACCTCCATCCGCGACGGCGAGGTCGCTCCCGCAGCGCCGAGCGCGGCAGCGACCTGGTCTCCGGTTGCTCCACATTCCAGGGCGACCGCCGCCGCGCACAGCGCATTGGATACCTGGTGGTCGCCGTGCACCGCCAGTTGCACCGCGGTGGCAATCGTCCCGTGATGCATGGTGAACCGCGGCCGGGCCAGTTCGTCGAGGACCACGTCCTCGGCCCACACGTCGGCCGGACCGCATCGGCTCACCCGGACCACTCGCGCCGCCGTCTTGGCTGCCATCGCCGCCACCACGCTGTCGTCGGCGTTGAGGATCACCACCCCGGATGGCGGAACGGCTTGCGGGAGTTCGGCTTTGGTTTCCGCAATGGCCTGAACCGAGCCGAACTCGCCAAGGTGGGCGGTGCCGACGTTGAGCACCACACCGATTTGCGGGGGCGCGATCGCGGCGAGTGCCGCGATGTTGCCGGGGTGGCGAGCCGACATCTCCAGCGCCAGATAGTCGGTGTCCCGGGTGGCGCGCAGGACCGTCCACGGGTGGCCGAGTTCGTTGTTGAACGAACCCGGCGGCGCGACCACTTGGCCGAGCGGCGAGAGCACCGCGGCCAGCAGATCCTTCGTCGACGTCTTGCCCGACGACCCGGTGACGCCGACGATTGTCAGCCCACCCTCGACAAGGCGGGCGGCCACCGCCGAGGCCAGCTTCGCCAGGGCCGCCAGCACCGCGGCACCCGAGCCGTCGTGGTCGTGCTCGAGCACGCTCGCACCGCTGTCTCCCGGCAGTGGCCGCACTACCACGGCCGGCACCCCCACCGGTCGTGCCGCCAAGACCGCCACCGCGCCCGCGGCCACCGCGGCGGCCGCGTGGTCGTGGCCGTCGGCGCGCGCCCCGGGCAGCGCGAGGAAGAGGCCGCCGACGCCGACCGCGCGGGAGTCGAACTCGACGGTTCCGGTGATACGCAACCGAGCGGCCGCGGCGGCGCTGATGCCGGCGAGGTCGCCGCCGACGATCTCGGCGATCTCTGCGACGGTCAGATCGATCACGGCCGGGCTCCCCCGGCTTCGATCGCCGCCGCGAGTTCGGTGCGGTCGTCGAATGGCACGGTGTGCCCGCCGGCCGTCTGGCCCGTCTCGTGTCCCTTTCCCGCGACCAGCACCACGTCGCCGGTGCGGGCCCACCCCACGGCATGGGCGATCGCGGCACGACGGTCACCGACATCGACAACCTCGGCTCGCCCTGCACCGGCTGCTCCGGCCAGGATCGCGGCCCTGATGGCGGCGGGATCCTCACCGCGGGGGTTGTCGTCGGTAACCACCACCAGGTCGGCGAGCTCGGCCGCCGCGGCGCCCATCGGCGCTCGCTTGCCCGGGTCGCGGTCGCCGCCCGCCCCGAACACCACGGCGATGCGACGGGTGTTCTGCCGCCGCCGCAGGGTCTCCAGCACGGCGCGCAGCGCGCCCGGTTTGTGGGCGTAGTCGACCAGGGCCAGGAAGTCTTGGCCGCGGTCGATCGGCTCCAGGCGGCCGGGGACCCGGGCATCGTGCAGCCCGGGCGCCGCCTGTTCCGGGGTCACCCCGATGATGTTCAAAAGCGCCAATGCGACAAGACAATTGGCGACGTTGTAACGCCCCGGCAACCGAATCCCGATTCGGTGGGGCACTCCGGCCGGGTCCATGACGGTGAATTCCTGCGCGCCCTCGGGCAACTGCACGACGTCGGCAACCGTCCAATCGGCCCGAACGGCAGTACTCACGGTGACGGGGCCGGCCGCCCGTTCGGCCATCGCACGGCCGGCATCGTCGTCGATACAGATCACCGCCGCCCTGGCGTGCAACGGCGAGCCGGGATCGAACAGTCTGGCCTTCGCCTCGAAGTAGTCGGCCATCGTCGGATGGAAATCGAGATGATCCCGGGACAGGTTGGTGAAACCGGCGGCCTCGAAGTGCACGGCGTCCACGCGGCCCAGCGCCAGCGCATGGCTGGAGACTTCCATGACCGCGGCGTCCACACCGCGCTCGACCATCACCGCCAGCAGGGCCTGCAACGCGGGAGCTTCCGGTGTGGTCAGGGCACTGGGCACATCGGCTCCGTCGATGCGGACACCGACGGTCCCGATCAGCCCTGCCTTGCGCCGGGCCGCGCGCAGGCCCGCTTCGACCAGATGGGTGGTCGTGGTCTTGCCGGATGTGCCCGTGACACCCACGACGGTCAAGATGTCGGAGGGACATCCGTAGACCTGCGCGGCGACCGGACCCAACACCGTGCGCGGCGCGGGGTGCACCAGTACGGGCACGCCGGCGGGCACATCCAGCACGGCCAGGCCCGCCTCATCGGTCAGCACCGCCACCGCACCGCGCGCGACCGCGTCCGACGCATAGCCGGCGCCGTGCGCGACGGACCCTGGCAGTGCCGCGAACATGTCACCGGGCCGGGTGTCCTGGGCACGTAGCGTCACCCCGTTGACGGCGAGGTCGGGGATCGCGCCCCCGCACGTCGGAAAGGCACCCACCTGCTCCGCCAGTGCCGGCAACCGCACGCCGGCCGTGGCGCGGGGGCGAGGTGGCGTCGACACCGGCATCACCCTACCGAGCGGTCCGCGGGGCGGACGCGCACGACTCGGCCGCGCTTCTCAGGTGACCTGTAGCGTCAGCGGCGGGCCCGGGTCAGGCGACAGCGGAACATTCTCGCGCTGCATGAGCCACGCGGAGATGTTGTGGAACAGCGGAGCCGCCGAGGAGCCCGGGCTGCCGTCGGCGGCGCGGTGCGGGGCGTCCATCATGATCCCGATCACATATCTCGGATTGTCGACGGTGGCGATACCGGCGAACGTGATCCAGTAGACGTCGCTGTAGTAGCAGCCGCAGGCCGGGTTGATCTGCTGAGCCGTGCCCGTCTTGCCCGCCATCTGGTAACCGGCCACCCCGGCGGCCGGTCCGGTGCCCTGCTGGTATCCCATCGGATCGCGCTGGACGACCGCTCGCAGCATGTTGCGCACCGTCTGCGCCGTCTCGGGCGAGACGACCCGGATGCCGTCCGGCCGGGGTTCCTCGGTTCGCTTGCCGTCCGGTGCGATCGTCGTCTTGACGATGCGGGGCGGGATCCGCACACCGTCGTTGGCGATGGTCTGGTACATCCCGGCCATCTGCAGCAGCGTCATCGACAGGCCCTGTCCGATCGGCAGGTTCGAGAAGGTGCTGCCCGACCACTGCTCCATCGGGGGCACCAGGCCGTCACTTTCACCGGGCAGGCCGACGTTGGTGCGCTGGCCCAGACCGAACTTCCTGGCCATCTCGAAGAATCGTTCGGGGCCTAACCGTTGGGCGAGCATCAAGGTGCCGACGTTCGACGACTTCCCGAAGACACCCGTGGTGGTGTAGGGCATGACGCCGTGGTTCCACGCGTCTCGGACGGTGACCCCACCCATGTCGATCGAACCGGGTACCTGCAGCACCTCGTCCGGAGTCGACAGACCGAACTCGAACACCGAGGAAGCGGTGATGATCTTGTTGACCGAACCCGGCTCGAACGGCGACGACACGGGCAGGTTGCCCAGCTGCCGGTCGCCCTGCCGTCCGATGTCCTGGCTCGGGTCGAACGTGTTGTCGTTGGCCATTGCCAACACCTCAGCGGTTTTGGCGTCGAGCACCACCGCCGAGACGTTCTTGGCGCCGGCAGCATTCTTGGCTTGTTGAACCTGCTGCTGGACGTAGAACTGGATGTCGTTGTCGAGGGTCAGCTGAACCGTCGAACCGTCGACGGCGTCGTGGCGGTTTCGATAGCTGCCGGGGATCACCACCCCGTCAGATCCGCGGTCGTAGGTGATCGAGCCGTCGGTGCCGGCCAGCGACGAGTCCAGCGCATCCTCCAGCCCGAGCAGCCCGTGGCCGTCCCAGTCGATGCCGCCCACCACATTCGCGGCCAGCGATCCGCCGGGATATTGACGCAGGTCCTGACGCTCGGCGCCGACCTCGGGGAATTGATCGGTGATCGCCTGGGCGATCGCGGGATCCACCGCGCGGGCCAGGTAGACGAACGTATCCGAGCTCTGCAGCTTCTTGAGCACCGTCGCCATGTCGGGGCGATTCTCCAGGCGGCCCGACACTTCGCGGGCGATATCGCGCAGGCGCTGCTGCGGGTCGGGTGCCTTCGGACTCTTCTGACGGGCCTCCTCCAGCTGCTTGCGGATCCGGACCGGCTGAAAGGTAAGCGCGCGCGCCTCGATGGTAAAGGCCAGTTTCTCGGAGTTCCGGTCGACGATGCTGCCGCGGACCGCCTTTTCGACATCGGTGACCTTGAGCTGTCCCGCTGCCTGCGCCCGCAGTCCGGCCGCGCGCGGAACCTGCAGGGAGAACAACTGGGCCGCCGCGATCAACAGCACCATGCAAATGACGACATTGCCGGTCCGGTGCCGGAATGCGAAGGATGACGTCCCGGAGTCCATTTCGGTCGGCGGCCGGGTGCGTTTGGCATCAACCGGGCGGCCCTGCTGCTCAGGCCTGCTGGCCACGTGCGCCGTGGCGGCCATCGGGGCTCTCGTGGTCCTCATGCGGGATTCCCTGCCGGTTTCCCTGCTGGACTCCAAGGGGTGCCTGGATTTGGCGGGCGAACGAGGTGTATCGGCCCGGTGCCTCATGCCGGCGCGCCCGGGGCCGGCACGGGGTACAGAGCCGGCTCGCCGGCGGGCGCCGGCACGGCGGCGGGCGGCACAGCCGGGGCGGCGAGTGGCGGCAGTACGCCCGGCGCAGCGGGCACCGGGACGAGCACGAGCCCGAGCCCGGGTGTGGGCGGCGCCGACCCGGTGAGCGGTCCGACGGCCGGTGCCACCGGCGGGGCATGGGCGGGATCGGGCGCGGCACGGTCCAGCGGCAGGACCACGGCGGGGTCAACTGCGCCAACCGGCACTTCGGGGGTGGCGGCCGACGGCGGCACCGGAAGCAGCCCAGCAGCAGGCGGCTCGGGAAGCAGCCCGCCGGTGGGCGGCGGCGCAGGCGGCTCTACCGGCCCAGCGACCGGCGGCGCGGGAGGCAGCCCACGCCGACCGGCGGCGCGGGAGGCAGCCCGCCGGCAGGCGGCGCCTCGTCGGGCAGCTTGACGTTGAGCGGCGGAGGGGACACGCCGGCGGCGCGCTTGGGGGTGCCGACGACGAACCAACTGCCGCCCGGGTCCTGAACGAGGTGCGCGGTGTCCCGGGACGGGATCATCCCCAGGTTCCGCGCCGCTTCGGAAAGCGCCGGCGCCGCCCGGGCCGACAGCACCTGGCGCTCGAGCGCCTCTTTCTCCTGCTGCAGGCCTTCGTTGGTCTGACGGGCGTGACCCAGTCGGTAGGAACGCTCCGCGGCGTCGGTCGACAGCCACAGTGTGAGCGCCAGGCCAACGCCCAGTGCGGCGATCACCGTGACCACGAACGGAATGCGGGCGATCAACGTGCGCGGGTTGAGTTCGAGTTCGGCGAGACGGGTCAGCCGAGCGACGACCCGCTCGCGCAGCGGGACGCGGACAATCTCGGGTGCCTTGGCCTTGCGGGCCTTGGCGCGGGCCATGGCCTGACTTGCGCTCTTCGGCCGTGCGGGTCGCGGGGTCGGCGAAGCCGCGGGGCCCCGGCGCAGCCCACGTTCTTCACGGGCCAGTCCCGACGCCCGCTGGTTCTTGGGGCGCGTATCGCGGGGCGGGGCTTCAGCGGAGCGGCGGGCCGACGGGCGCCCGTCCTCTCGGCTCCGGGCGTCGCCGTTGCGAACCCCGGCACCACCGCGACGGCGATCACCGCCACGCGTCCGGGCCGCCTTCGGCGCCTCCCGCCTCGTCTTCATCAGCGACCCCTCTCTGTCAACCGCCGGACAGCCCGCAGGCGAGCGGCGGCGCTCCGCTGATTAGATTCGATCTCGGCGGCATTAGCACGCTCGGCGCCGCGTGTCGCCGCCTCGAATTCCGCTTCATGACCGGGAAGTTCGACCGGTAGGCCGGGTGGGGTCCGGCTTGCCGACGCAGCCGCGAACACGTTTTTGACGATCCGGTCTTCCAGCGACTGGTAGGCCATCACCACCGCACACCCCCCCGGTGCCAATGCATCGAGGGCTGCGGGCAGCGCCGCTCTCAGCGAATCCAGCTCGCCGTTGACCGCTATCCGAAGCGCCTGGAAGGTGCGTTTCGCGGGGTGACCGCCGGTTCGGCGCGCCCCGGCGGGAATAGCCGCGTACAGCAGGTCGACGAGTTCGCCAGAGGTGGCGAAAGGCTGCCGCTGCCTGCGGCGCACGATCTGGGCGGCGATCCTGGGCGCAAAGCGTTCTTCACCGAATTCCCGAAGGATGCGGGTGAGCGAGATCTGGTCGAACGTGTTGAGGATGTCGGCCGCCGTCATCGGCAGGTCCGGATCCATCCGCATGTCCAACCGCGCATCCACCGAGTACGAGAAGCCCCGCTCGACGCGGTCCAACTGCATCGACGACACGCCCAGATCGAACAGCACACCGTCGACCGATCGCGTCGCGGCACAACCGCATTGGCGAAGCGCCCCGCCGACGCCGTCATACCGGGTGCGCACCAATGTGAGCCGGTCGGCGAAGCGCTCGAGTCGGCAGGCGGCAATCCTCAGCGCGGCGGGATCACGATCCAGCCCGATCACCCGCAACGCGGGTAGTTCGGACAAGAATCGCTCGGAGTGTCCGCCCGCGCCCACCGTGGCGTCGACGAGTACCGCACCGGAGCCGTCGGAATGGCGCCGGGTCAGGGCGGGGGCGAGCAACTCGAAACACCGGTCGACGAGCACCGGGACATGGCCGAAATCGCCTGGCAACGCGATACCTCCGCTGACGGACGGACTGCCGGGACTCCGGCGGCCCGCCCCTACACCGAGGTCCCTGTCCGATTTCGCGAACCTGGCGTCGGGGAAGTACGCCAGGGGCGGTTCGGGCAGAGGCCACGATGTAAGGGCATACGCCTCAGATGATGTCGCGAAGCGCTTCATCGCTGGCCGCGGAGAAGTTCTCTTCGTGCGTTCGCTGATAGTCCTGCCAGGCTTGGGAGTCCCAGATTTCTAGGTAGTCGACCGAACCGATGACAACGCAATCCTTGGTCAGATTGGCGTAGCGACGGTGGTCGGCCGATAACGTGATCCGGCCCTGAGCATCGGGGTGTTGTTCATCGGTCGCGGCTGCGAGGTTGCGCAAAAAAGCCCGGGCCTCGGGATTGCTGCGGGATGCCTGAGCGGCCCGCCGGGCCAGCTGCTCGAATTCCGCACGGGGATACACCGCCAGGCTGTGGTCCTGGCTCTTGGTGACCATCAACCCTCCTGCCAGCGCTTCACGGAACTTCGCGGGCAGCGTCAGCCGCCCCTTGTCGTCGAGCTTCGGCGTATAGCTGCCGAGGAACACCGGCACCTCCTACGCAGTTGGAGTTGGAGCCTCCTTCCGCTCCGTCATGACGCCACCATACCCCACAATCCCCCACTTTGCTCCAATTCATGCCACGCCGCGTGCCGATTCTCCCCGATCGCGTCGAAACGGACCCCGTTGACCGGTACGGCTCCAGCGAAACGCCCGGCAAAGCCGCAGGAATCGGAGGGTCGTACTGGATTTTCCCGTCAACCACCAGCGGGTGGGGACAAGTGGGGGATCGACCCAAAACGCCCCTCCCCCAACCAATCGTGCAGCCCTGCACCGGCTGACTCGGCGGCATGGGCAGACGATAAAGGGGCAAGCCTGCCGGCCTGCCCCTTTATTACTGTGTTACTGCAATTACCGTGTTACTGCGCAGTCAGCGACTATCCGTCGAACCGCTTGCGGAACCGGTCCTCCATCCGGCTGGTGAACGACCCCGACGACGTGCCTTTCGCCTTCTTTGGCCGTGACGGCCCCGCCGACCGGTGCCCGGCCTTGTCCTTACCGCTGCTCCGGGGGGTCGTTGTCGCGATGACCGCCCCGGCGAACATCACAATGAAGCCGACGATGCTGATGAGAATGAACGCGTGGTTGTGGGAGTAGAACGGAATCCCGGCGACAAGCAGTCCCAACCCCACCAACGACAGCGCCGCACCCTTGGCTCGCCGCCGAGCGGAGGGCGCCCGCAATGCATTGCCCCGCACACTGGACACGAACTTCGGGTCCTCGGCATAAAGAGCGCTCTCAATCTGATCGAGCATGCGCTGCTCGTGCTCGGAGAGTGGCATCCGTCCCTCCTTGCCCACTGATTGGTCCGCTATACCGTCTACGGGTGCCCGCGAGTAACGGGCAACTAACAATCATGATACGAGCAGAACCCATGCCGTACCACCTACTTGCTTGACGATTCTACCCACCGCCGGCGGGCCGAACGGACACCCTGGCCGGACATAATGGGACAGGTGCCGCCCGACCGGGCGACGGGCGCGGGACAGAAATGCTACACACCTTGGAAGCGGACGGGAAGGGCAACCGGGTGGCGACA
This sequence comes from uncultured Actinomycetota bacterium, assembly GCA_963846905.1. GTDB lineage: Bacteria > Actinomycetota > Actinomycetes > Mycobacteriales > Mycobacteriaceae > Mycobacterium. Next base: position 107,483 of record CAWJYB010000039.1, on the reverse strand, counting down.
CACCTCATCGAGCTGTCGCCGCTGGATATGCACCGCCGCCTGGGCGAAGCGCTCTCGGTGTACGTGGACGCGATGCGGTACCCGCGCGGCACAGAGGACAACAGGGCATCGATGTGGCTCGAACACACCCAGCGGGCGGGCTGGAAGGCAGTGGCCGCGATCGAGGCCGCAGGCCACGCCGAACACCTCGACTGCTCGACCGGCGCTCCGTTGCTGGGGGTGGCCTACGGCTATCGCGGCGCCCCTGAACAATGGTGGCAGCAGCAGGTCGCCAACGGTCTGCGGCAGATCGGCATCGCTGCACCCGACATCGCCCGCTTGATGACGAACTATTTCGAACTCACCGAACTGCACATCCACCCGCGAGCACAGGGCCGCGGACTGGGTGAGGCCCTGGCCCGCCGACTGTTGGCCGGACGCGACGAGGCGCACGTGCTGCTTTCGACGCCGGAGATCAGCGGGGAACACAACCGGGCATGGCGTCTATACCGTCGACTCGGCTTCACCGATGTGATCCGTGACTACCACTTCGCGGGCGACCCGCGCCCCTTCGCTGTGCTCGGCCGCGATCTGCCGCTGTGAAGCACGTCGAATAACACTGGTGAGTTGTTCGACACGGTTGGGTCGGTGCCGGTTACCCGATCCGCGGCCGGCGGGTTCTGGCACGATGACCGAGTGCGCCGCCATCCCCGCCGCCTGCGTCTGCTCGCGCTGGCGGTGCTGTTGCTCGTCATCACGCCGCTGGCTGTCGGGTGCGTCCGTATCCGGGCCTCGATCACAGTCTCGCCCGACGACGAGGTATCCGGGCAGCTCATCGCCGCAACCGTGCCACGTGACGGCGACGACAAGGGTCCTCAGTTCGAGGAGGATCTGCCGTTCTCACAGAAGGTCGCCATCTCGCCCTACAAACGGGACGGCTTCGTCGGCTCGCAGGTGGTTTTCTCCGGCCTGACCTTCGCCGAGCTGCCACAGCTGGCGAGCATGAACAGCGATGCCGCGGGCGTCGACCTTTCGCTGCGCCGGGCGGGGAACCTGGTGATCCTGGACGGCCGCGTCGACCTCACCTCGGTCACCGCCCCAGACGCCGAAGTCCAGCTGACGGTGGCGTTCCCGGGCGAGATCACCTCGACCAACGGCGACCGCCTCGACAGCGACGTCGCGCGGTGGAATCTCAAGCCGGGGATCGTCAACACCATGAGCGCGCAGGCACGCTACACCGATCCCAGCACGCGGGCGTTCATCGGCGGCGCGAAAGTTCTCGGTGTCTCGGCACTGATCGTCGCGACCGTCATCGGTGCACTGGCCTGGCAGAGCCGCGGCCGCTCGCCCGACCGGGCGAGCCCTCACGAGCAGGACTGATTGCGCCTGTCCGCCCACGCACACAGAATTACGCTCTACCCTGAATCGACCGGCAATCCGCCCGTCGTGATGGAGCAGAAAGGGGCGCCGCGCTGAGCGTCGAAGCAGCGGCACCATCGGCCGTCGAAATTGCCACGGCCGTCACCGACCAGTTACGGCGTTACCTCACCGACCGCCGCGCCGCCGCCGCATACATCGGCGCCGACTACGACGACATGGTGGCCGCGCTGGTGGACTTTGTGCTGGGCGGCGGCAAGCGCCTGCGGCCCGCCTTCGCCTACTGGGGCTGGCGCGCGCTGGCCGACGGCCCCGCTGCCGGCGACGTTCCCGATGACGTGCTGCGGGTCTGCGCCGCCCTGGAGCTGCTACACGCCTGTGCCCTGGTTCACGACGACGTCATCGACGACTCTGCGACGCGGCGCGGCAGGCCGACGGTACACATGTACTTCACCGCACTGCACAAGGCCCGCGGCTGGCATGGTTCTCCGGAGCGTTTCGGCAGGTCGGCGGCAATCCTGCTCGGTGACCTGTCCCTGGTGTGGGCCGATGACATCGTCGCCGGCATCGGCCTGCCGGTCGCTGCACACCGCCGTGTGCAGCGGGTGTGGTCCGACATCCGCACGGAAGTGCTCGGCGGGCAGTACCTGGACATCGTCGCCGAATCCAGTGGAGCGGACTCGATCGACTCCGCTATGAGGGTCAACATGTTCAAGACCGCCTCCTACACGGTGAGCCGGCCCCTTCAACTCGGCGCCGCAGCCGCCGCCGACCGCCCCGACGTGCAGACCGTCTTCCACGAGGCGGGGACCGACCTGGGTATCGCGTTCCAGCTTCGTGACGACGTGCTCGGCGTGTTCGGCGACCCTTCCGTCACCGGCAAACCCGCCGGCGACGACCTACGGTCCGGTAAGCGCACGGTGCTGCTCGCCGAGGCCGTCGAACTGGCCGACAACGCGGACGCACCGGCGGCCAAGCTGCTTCGCACCTCGATCGGCACCGCCCTGACCGATGGGCAAATCACCGAATTGTGCGCAGTGATCGAGTCGGTGGGGGCCCTGGCCGCGGTCGAGAAGCGGATCGACATGCTCACCCGCCGGGCGATGGCCGCGCTTGCTTCCGCACCGATACAGGCCCAGGCCAAAGCGGGTCTCACCGAGTTGGCCCGGCTGGCAGCCAATCGGTCGGCCTGACACCGATGTCCGCCACCGGCGCCCACACCACCGGACCGGCATCCGCGGGCAGGCTGCTTCGCGCACTGCGCCGGCTCACCGCCTTCACCGCCGCCGACGAGGCCCGGCCGGCCCTGCTGGGCTGCTTGGGCGCGATGCTCATCGCAGCCGGGGGCCTCGGCGCGGGCAGCACCAAGCTGCACGACCCGTTACTGGAATCGCTGCATCTGTCGTGGCTGCGGTTCGGCCACGGCCTGGTGGTTTCGTCGGTGTTGCTGTGGGCCGGTGTCGCGGTCATGTTGTTCGCCTGGCTCTGGCTCGGCCGTCGTGTGGTCGACGGCGTGACCGACGAGTACACCATGGTCGCGACCACCTGCTTCTGGCTTGCGCCGCTGCTCATATCGGTGCCGGTTTTCAGTCGCGACACCTATTCCTACCTCGCGCAGGGCGCGCTGCTGCGGGACGGTTTCGACCCCTATGCCGTGGGACCCATCGAAAACCCCAACATCCTGCTGGACAACGTCAGCCCCATCTGGACGACGACGACGGCACCCTACGGCCCGGCGTTCATCCTCGTCGCCAAGTTCGTCACCACACTCGTCGGCAACCACGTCATCGCCGGCACCATGGTGCTGCGGCTGTGCATGCTGCCCGGGCTGGCGATGCTGATTTGGGCCGCGCCGCGCACCGCCCGGCACATCGGAACCAATGGCGCGGTCGCGGTGTGGATATGCGCGCTCAACCCGCTGGTCATCATTCATCTGATGGGCGGGGTCCACAACGAGATGCTGATGGTCGGCCTGATGATGGCGGGCATCGCGCTGACCCTCCAGCAGCGCCCGGTTCCGGGATTGACACTCGTCGCGACCGCCGTCGCGGTGAAAGCCACCGCAATCCTGGCCATCCCCTTCCTGGTCTGGGTGTGGATGCGTCAGCTGCGCGACCGGCAGCACCGTGGGATGTCCGCGCTGCCGGCGTTCCTGCTGGCCGGCACGGGATCGGTGGCGATCCTCGCCGTGGTGTTCGCCGCGCTGTCCTGGCTGGCCGACGTCGGGCTGGGATGGCTCACCGCCCTGGCGGGTTCGGTCAGAATCATCAACTGGCTCACCGTCCCCACCGCTTTGGCCAATCTGACCAACGCGATCGGCGGGCTGTTCTTCCCGGTCGATTTCTATGCGGTGCTCGAAACCACTCGCACTTTCGGCGTGATCGTGATCGCGGTGACACTGCCGCTGTTGTGGTGGCGATTCCGGCACACCGACCGCGAGGCACTGACCGGAATCTCGTGGGCGATGGTGGTCGTCGTGTTATTCGTCCCGGCCGCCCTGCCGTGGTACTACACGTGGCCGCTGGCGGTGATGTCGTCGTTGGCGCAATCACGGGCCGCAATCGCGGTGATCGCCGGGTTCTCCACCTGGATCATGGTGATCTTCAAGCCCGACGGATCGCACGGTATGTACTCGTGGATTCACGTGCTGCTGGCGATCGCGTGTGCGTCCGTCGCATGGTATTCGCTGTTTCGGCCGGATCGCTTTCCCGCCCGGCCGTTGGGCCGGTTGGGCCTCACCAGGTCGCAATAGGCCTCTCGACAAGCCACTCGACAAGCCATCAATACGCCAACGCCTGGGCGCGCCGTAGGACTTCGCGTGCCTGATGGGCGTGCAGGGCATCGACCGGGCGGGCATTGCGGGTACATTCACGCGAACCGTCGAAGCTCAGCGTCAGCGACGGATCGGCGGCGAACAGCCAGCGCAGGATCTCGGTGTCGTGATAGCCGCCGTCCCGCAGGACCGCCAGCAGGCCCGGCAGCGGTTTGACCACCACGCCCGCTTCGGTGAAGAACACCGTGGGCACCACCACCTGCCCGTTGCGGCGAAGGGCCACCAGATGTCCGTCGCGGAGCTGTTGATGCACTTTGGTGATCGGGACCTTCAGCATGGCGGCGACTTCCGGCAGGCTGTAAACCGGCTCGCCGGCGTCGAGGACGTCGTCACCGGCGGGAAAGGTGCTCACGGCCGACAAGTCTAAGACCCGGATCGCCGGGAGAGATTATCTATTATGGCCCGGTGACCGCACCTGTGGCACGTGACGCCCTGGGGGGAAGGCTGCTCGAAGGCCGGTACCTCGTTCAGACGCCGATTGCCGCGGGCGGCATGTCGACGGTGTACCGCGGCGTGGACACCCGACTGGACCGCCCTGTCGCCATCAAGGTGATGGATTCGCGATACGCGGGCGACCAGCGCTTCCTCGCCCGGTTCCGGCTCGAGGCGCAGGCCGCGGCACGTCTTTCGAATCCGGCCGTGGTCGCCGTCTACGACCAGGGCCTGGACGGCAGGTACCCGTACCTCGTCATGGAACTCGTCGAGGGCGGCACCCTGCGTGAACTGTTGGACGAGCGCGGCCCGATGCCGCCGCACGCAATGGTCGCGGTGCTGGGGCCGGTACTGCACGGCCTGGCCGCGGTCCACGGCGCAGGTCTGGTCCACCGCGACATCAAGCCCGAGAACGTGTTGATCTCCGACGACGGAGCCGTCAAACTGGCAGACTTCGGCCTGGTTCGAGCAGTCGCGCAGGCAGGAGTCACCTCCGCGAGCGTCATCCTGGGCACCGCCGCCTATCTCTCCCCCGAGCAGGTCGGCACGGGCGCCACCGACCCCCGCAGCGACATCTACTCGGTGGGCATTCTCATCTACGAATTATTTACCGGCACAACGCCTTTCATCGGCGACACGGCGCTGGCGGTGGCCTACTCCCGGATGGACCACGACGTTCCCCCGCCCAGCGAGGCGATCGACGGCGTTCCCCCGCAGTTCGACGAGCTGGTCCGGCGGGCCACCGCGCACGATCCGGCCGCGAGGTTCGCCGACGCACGGGTGATGGCAACAGCCGTCGAAGCGGTCAAGGAGGAACTCGCATTGCCCGCCTTTCGGGTGCCGGCACCGCGCATTTCCGCACAGCGAACGGCTGCCGAGCTGCATCACAGCCGATTCCACCGGTCGGCGGTTGAAGACGAACCGCAGCGCTCGAGACCCGGGCCGCTGAGCCGAGCAGCGCGCCTGCCGACCCGCGCACTGACCCGCGGGCCCGACGACTGGCACCGTGAACCGGAATTCCTTCCGGCCGCACGTCGGTTCGCGGGCATCGACATGGAGGATTTCGCGTGGGCGCGACGGCGTGCCCGGCGAATGGCCGCCTGCTGGGTGCTGGCAGTTCTGGTGCTCACCGCCGTTGTGGCTGCGGCGGCGTGGACGCTGGGCAGCCACCTCACGGCTCTGATCAACTAAATGAATTGCCCGTTCTTTTCGTTCACGCGGGCGCGCTCTTGGGGCACAATGCGCATGTGACCTACAGACGACTTCCCCGGGCGTAGCGCGTGTACGAACTGCCTATCGTCAGCGACCTGTTGCGCCGAGCCGCCCGCGACGTCTCCGGCGTCGTGACCCGCCTGCGTGACGACGTACTGAACAAACCTATCGACGTCGACCCGCTCATGGCGCGGATCGACCTCGACGCAATCGTGGCCCACCTGGATGTCGGCGAGATCGTCGCCCGACTCGACATCGACGAACTCGTGTCCCGCCTCGACGTCGACGAGCTCGTGTCGCGGCTGGACATCGGCGCGATCGTGTCGCGGTTGGACCTCAACGAGCTGGTCGCCAGGATCGACTTCCCCAAACTGGTCAACCACGTCGTCGAGGACATCGACCTGCCGAAAGCGATAAAGCAGGCCGGCGCATCGGTGGCGGCACGCCGGCGTCGGCCGGAGTCGAGCGGACCGGCCTGAGCTCTCAGTCCCGCAACATCTCGGCGACCAGGAACGCCAACTCGAGGCTCTGCTGAGTGTTCAGGCGCGGGTCGCAGGCAGTCTCGTACCGGCCTGCCAGATCGTGGTCTGAAATGTCCTGCGCACCGCCGAGGCATTCGGTGACGTTCTCGCCGGTGATCTCCACATGAATGCCGCCCGGATGGGTGCCCAGCGCGCGATGCACCTCGAAGAAGCCCTGCACCTCGTCGACTATGCGATCGAAGTGCCTGGTCTTGTAGCCGGTCGAGGACTCGTGGGTGTTGCCGTGCATCGGATCGCACTGCCAGATCACCTGATGGCCGCACGCCTGCACCTTCTCGATGATCGGGGGCAGCACGTCGCGAACCTTGTTGTTTCCCATCCGGGTGACCAGGGTCAACCTGCCAGGTGTGTTGTGCGGGTCCAGACGCTCGACGTACTCGACCGCCAGCTCCGGTGTCATCGTCGGGCCCAGCTTCACGCCGATCGGGTTGGCGATGACCCCCGCGAAGGCGATGTGCGCTCCGTCGAGCTGGCGCGTCCGCTCCCCGACCCACACGTAGTGGGCGGACAGGTCATAGAGCTTCGCCTCGCCTTCGCTTTCGAGGGGATCCGCCAGCCGCAGCATTGCGCGCTCGTAATCGAGCACCAGCGCCTCATGGCTGGCGAAGATTTCGGCGGTGTCCATGTTGCGGTCGTTTACCCCGCATGCCGTCATGAAGTTCAGCCCGCGGTCGATCTCGGTGGCCAGCGCCTCGTAGCGAGCACCCGCCGGCGACGTGCGGACGAACTCACGGTTCCAGTGGTGGACGAGGTGCAGCGACGCGAGGCCCGACGAGGTCAGCGCACGTACCAGGTTCATCGCCGCACTGGCGTTGGCGTAGGCGCGCACCAGTCGCGACGGGTCGTGCTCGCGCACCGCCGCATCCGGCGCGAAGCCGTTGACCATGTCCCCGCGGTAGGACTTCAATCCAAGCGCGTCGGTGTCCGACGATCGCGGTTTTGCGTACTGGCCGGCGATCCGCGCCACCTTCACCACGGGCATGCTGGCGCCGTAGGTCAGCACCACGGCCATCTGCAGCAGACGTGCGGATATTGGCACGGATATGCGGCTCGGTGTTGTCGACGAACGTCTCGGCGCAATCGCCGCCCTGCAGCAGGAACGCTTCACCGCGGGCGACCTGGGCCAGCTGGGAGTGCAGCTTCTCGATCTCGGAAGGAACGGTCACCGGCGGCACACTCTCCAGCACGGTCCGCATCGCCTTGGCTTCCTCGGCGTCCCAGCTCGGTTGCTGCGCAGCAGGCTTGGCCAGCGCGTCGTCCAATCTGGAACGCAGGTCGCCGGGAAGCGGCGGCAATGCCGGAAGCTGGTCGATGGGCACGTCGACGGTCCAGTTCACCCGTCCATGGTAACCGGGCCGAACAGCGGATTTACCCGTGGGAACCCACCCAGCTAATGCTTCGGGTATCCGCCATGAGCTGAAAGCGCCGCAAGTTGTGGCGGGCATCGACGAGCGCGTCGTGGGTGTCTTTTGGCCGGGGCGGCATCCGAGGGCATCCGCGGTCCTCCCACAGTTGCCGCAGTTCCCGGGTGAACCGGGGGATCTGCGGCGGCAGACTGGTCATCGGACCCCACAACTGGCACAGCGCCACATGGTCGTACGCGGCCACCCACGCCCACAGTTCGATCGGCTCGTCGCCGTCGATGCCGAAGAACTCCTCCAGGTCTTCGCGGATTGTGCGGCGCGACTTCCACTGCGATGAAGCGGGCGGGGGCAGTTTGGGCAGCACATTCGTGCGGACCCAGCGGCCGGCCCGCTCGACCGGGAATTCGGTCGAGACGGCGTAGTACTCACGACCATCCTCGGCGGCGACGCCGATCGATATCAGCTCGATGGTGCGCCCGTTGTCGATGAATTCGGTGTCGTAGAAATACCGCACACCGTGCACCCTATCCAGCCTGGCGAACAGCGGGTTGGGATCCGGGGCGCGGGCGCCGGTGCGAAGGCGGGGCGGCGGCGTGGATCTCGCGATCGAGTTCGGCGTCGACTTCCTTGTCGTCCGGAAACTGCGGCATGCCCGAGATGCCGTCCTGCACCCACAGCTTGGCCTGCACCACCGGGCGGCGCAGAGAACGTTCACGTTCCAGCGCCCGGTGCATCTTCCGCGGATTGCCGGTGTAGCGCCAGCGTGCCCACGGGGCGTGCGGCCGCGACAGCCGGATGGCACCGGCGACCAGCAACGGTGTGACGAACATACCGACCAGGCCCGTCCACACCTTTCCCTTGAGTATCACCACCACCGCAAGGAGCAGGGTCAGCAGCGCAAGACCGATGACCGCGGTTCGAGCCCAGATCGAATGGTCCTGCCGCCAGACGGTCACGTGCGCGAAGGACAGCGGGTTGAACCCCATGATCAGCAAGCCCGCGACCGCCACCGCCGCGAACACCGCGTCCACCGATGTCCGGCCGTCTTCTGCCCAGTACACGTCTTCCAGATGGAGGATGAGCGCGAACTCGTCGAGCACCAGCGCGGCACCGATGCCGAAGATCACCGCCGCCACCGTGAATGCTTCCACGCTGCCGTCCACGGCGAGTGTGACCATCGTGACGCCCGATACCAATACCAGGATCACGCCGATGACCACGTGGTGGATGTGCACCCCGTCTCTGGCGGAGATGTTGCGCGGCTGCCACCACCGCCTCGGGGCGTCGCTGTCGGAATGCGCGCGGATGTAACGCACGATCGTGCGGGTGACGAAGAACGTGAGGATGAACGCGATGAGACAGCACACCAGGGGGACCCTTCCGGGAGCCGTGAGGTGCAAAATCAACTCGCCCGACACGGGCACAAAACATACGCCGCCCAGCGACCCGTCGGCGCGGTACCCCTGATAGCTCACTGTCCCGGATAGGCTGGTTGCGTCATGAGTACTCGGCGGTGGCTTGTCATCGATCCCCAGCCCGTCGCGTGGCGATTGTTCCAGGTGCTCGCCGCCGTAGCCTTCGCTTACTCCGCGTGGCGGCTATTGGGTCACTCGCCCTACCGCATCGATATCGACGTTTACCGGATGGGCGGTCGGGCCTGGCTGGACGGCCATCCCCTCTACTCCGCCGATTCCTCGTTCCACACCCAGGCCGGAGCCGACCTGCCATTTACCTATCCGCCCCTGGCGGCCATCACGTTCGCGCCGTTCGCATGGCTTCCCTTGCCCGCAGCGGGTACGGCCATCACGACGCTGACACTGCTGCTGCTGGTGGTGTCGACGGTTCTCGTGCTGAGCCGATTGGACACCTTCTCCGGCCCGGGCTGGCAGATCGTCACCGGTGAGCGGACGTGGGCCCGCCGCTGCTGGGTGGCGGTGGCCATCGTCGCAGGGTCCGTCATATGGCTCGAACCGATCCGCTCGAATTTCGAGTTCGGCCAGATCAACGTGATCCTGATGACGTTGGTGATCGCCGACTGCCTGCCCCGGCGCACGCCGTGGCCCCGCGGCCTGCTGCTCGGGCTTGCGATCGCGGTCAAGCTCACCCCGGCGGTGTTTCTGCTCTACTTCGCGTTGCAACGGGACCGGCGCGCGGTGCTGACGGCGTCGGCGACGTTCGCGGGTGCCACCCTGCTGGCGTGTGCGCTGGACTGGCGCGATTCGGTCGAATACTGGACGACGACGTTGCGCGACACCGACCGGATCGGCACCGCGACGCTGAACACCAACCAGAACATCGCGGGGTTGCTCGCCCGACTGGGCCTGCGCGAAAACTCCCACTTCGTGTTGTGGACGTTGGCCTGCCTGGTCGTGCTGGGCCTGACCGTATGGGCGGTGCGGCGTGTCCTGCGCGCCGGCGCCCCACCCAACTCGGAACCGGCCGCCCCACCCGAACCATCCGCCCAACCCGAACTGGCGCTGGCGCTCGTCTGCGTGGCGCTGTTCGGCCTCGTGGTATCGCCGGTGTCGTGGTCACACCACTGGGTGTGGGCTTTGCCGGCGCTGATTGTCACGGCCGTTCTGGGTCAACGTCAGCGCAACATGGTGCTGGTCGCGACGACAGCGTTGGGTGTGGCCTTGATGGTCTGGACACCTATCGACCTGATGCCCGAACACCACGAAACCGATGCGGCGGGGTGGCGCCAGTTGGCCGGGGGATCTTATGTCTGGTGGGCGCTGGGCGTGATCGCCATCGCCGGCCGGACGTCCTCGGCCGGTGGGGTCAGCCGGCCGCGGTATGGGGAATCCGGTCCGGCAGCTGCGCCGTCGCAGAACCAGAAGCCGGTTCTGCACCCGCTTTGACCGACGCGGCGTAGATGTCGACGTACTCCTGACCGGACAACGTCATGAGTTCATAGATCACTTCGTCGGTGACGGCACGTTCAATGAACCGGTTGCCGGAGAGCCCGTCGAATCGGGAGAAGTCCATGGGCTCGCCGATGCGCACGGTGACCCGGCCGAAACGCCATCTTCTCGAACCGGGCGGGTTGACCACGTCGGTTCCGGTCATCGCGACCGGAATGACTGGAACACCTGAGTGCAGTGCAAGCCGTGCCAATCCGGTCTTGCCCTTGTACAGGCGGCCGTCGGGCGAGCGGGTGCCCTCCGGATACATACCGAGCAGCTTGCCCTGCGAAAGAATCCTGGCAGCGGTGTCGAGCGCGGCCTGCGCCGAGTCGGCATCGGTGCGATCGATGGGAACCTGCCCGGCGACCGTATAGAACCAGCGGATGAACCTGCCCTTGATGCCCGTTCCGGTGAAGTACTCCGCCTTGGCGAGGAAGGTGATGCGGCGACGCACCACGAGCGGCAGGTAAAAGCTGTCGACCACCGCCAGGTGGTTACTGGCCAGGATCGCCGGCCCTCTGGACGGAATGTGTTCGAGCCCTTCGACTTTCGGCCGACCGAGCACAGCGAGAAGCGGGCCCATGAAGATGTACTTGAACAGCCAATACCACATGGACCCTCCGCTCAGGGGTGCACCGCCCAGTGCTTTGGGCCAACTTTACCCACTGCGGGTAGATGCCACAAAAGACGGCGCAAACCCGACGCTCACTCCTCGACGGTGACCGGAATGTGCTGATACCGTGCCGCACCCGTCGCCCGCGGTTCTGTCGCCTGGCCGGGTTGCGGCTGTTCAGCCTCGGCCTCCGAATCGGAGGCCGGCTCGGATGCCGCTACCACAGAGCGCAACATCGACAGGAGCCCCGCACTGTGCTCCGCGATGACGCCCAGGAGAGGGTGGTTCTCGCCGGCCACCACCGCAGCGAGCGCACAAGCGGGACACCACACCTGCTGGCACTTGCCGGGTTCATCGCCGGCGCGGGCGGCGACCAATGCCGCCACTGCCTGCACCGCGGGATCGATGTGGTCCAGCAGAGTCTGCGCGAGCTGGCGCAGTTCCGGGCCGAGGTCACCGTGCCCGAGCGGCGGTTGGGTGGTCACTTCGGCCACACCTCCGGGTTGGGTCTAAAACGTACCGTCAACTCATTGGCCTTGAGCTGGGCGTCCATCACCAGGCAGCGGCGCAGGACGGAAGCGAGCCGAACGCGCCCGCGCGTCCCCCCCACGCCGATGATGAGATCGTCGCCGGCGCGGCCAAGAGCGAGCGTTCCGGTGTCGACCTGCCGCAACTCTATCCGCATCCGGTATACCGCCCCCAGACCGGAGCCGGATTCCAGGTCGACCACGGGCCGCAACGGCCCGGGTGGGGGCGCGACGCCGCGGTTACGGGCGGAGTCGAGCAGGTCGCCGAGCGCCTTGGGGCCGATGGGCTCACCGGCCAGGTGCGGGATCAGGACCAGCTCCACATCGCCGGTCATGCGGGCGATGTCGTTAAGGACGGTCCGCTGACCGGCGATCCGCTCGGCGTACCAGTCGAAGGCAGGATGCTCGGGAAGATTGCGGTATTCGTACGAATCATCCTGCATCAGAACCTGATTCACGATGATCTCGTGGATCCCGATGCCCAGCAGCCGCAACGAGCCGAGCGTGCGGACCGCCTCCGCGGCCACGACGCGCTCCGGGGTGAGCACCAGGTGCGCGCCGACCCGCGCCCCGTCGCTCAGCAGCGCCGACAGTTTCCCGACCGCTGCCCCGACACGTTCGACGACGTCAATCACCGCGGCCGACGGTCCGTCGTCGACCAGTGCGCTGAGCCGACGGTGCCTCGGCCACGCACGCTCCAGGTAGAGGCCCAACGTCGACGGCATTGTGAGCATGCGCAGCGCGTCGGCGGTCGACGCGCAGTCCATGACAATGCGGTCCCACCTCCCGGTTTCCGCCAGTTCGCTGACCGCGTGCAGGCCGAGCATCTCCTGGATTCCGGGCAGCGTCGAAAGTTCCTCTGGTGCAATGTCGCCCAGATCGGATTGGGGGAAGCGCCCGGCGATCGGGCCGGCGACCTCGCGCCAACGGTCCTCGACCAACGCCAGGGTGTCCAGAGCCAGGGCGTCGAGGAAGCCGCCCCCGGCGTGCGCCGGCCCGGTCTCGAGATCGGTGTGAACCCGCACCGGGTCCCGTCCGCCGGTCGGCGGGACGTTGACCCCGAGCACGTCACCGATTGAGTGCGCTTGATCGGTGGAGACAGCGAGTACCCGTTGACCGGAACGTGCGTAGCGCACCGCCGTGGCCGCCGCCAAGGTCGACTTCCCGACCCCGCCTTTGCCCAGGAACAGGCTTATCGGTGCGGGTGCGGGTAGGGCGGCATCGCTGGACTCCCTCAGCCCTCGACTCGTTTCTTCAGGTCCTTCAATGCCGTGTCGGTCAGCCGCCGCTCGGCCTTGCGCTTGAGCAGGCCGATCATGGGGATCATCAGGTCCACCGCCAGCTCATAGGTCACCTCGGTGCCGGGCCCCTTGGGCATCAGCCGGTATACCCCGTCGAGCGCTTTGAGCAGCGAACTCGACACCAGCCACCACCGCACGGACTGGCGGTCAGCGGGCCAGTCGTACTCCAGCACCATGGTGTCTTTGAGCACCGCGGCGTCGAGGACCAGGCGGGCCGTGCGCGGGTTGCCCAATTCATCGCAGGCCAGGACCTCGGTTTCCCGGTATTCCTTGACCCACTCGGGATAGGAACCGATGTCGGCGATGACGTCCATCACCGTGCCGGGATCGGCGTCGATATAGATGGTCTGCGCCGTCTTGTCCGCCACGGGAACGCCTGCCTGCCTCTGCATATCTTCGTCGGGCTCCTGTCCGGTCACGGTACCCTTCCGCACACCGCTTCACCGAACTTGACCTCAGTGCGCGGGCGCGGTGCCCAGGGGCCGAGCCGCTTCGAGTTCGCTCTTGATCTCGAAGGACATCCGCTTGCCGGCAACCCTGCGGCGGTGTGTCATTTTGGCGAAGTCCATCCTGGCCAACTGCCACGCCGCCGCTCCGGAAGGCTCGGCATGCAGGAAGTAATGCAGCACGACACCGTCGAGTACGGGCTCCAGCCATATCTCCATCGTGCCGGTCAGCGATCCCGTGACGACCCACCGCATGCCCTTTTCCGCACGATCCTCGATGATTTCCAAACGCAGGTCCGGCCACCAACGCCGCCAACGGGCCGGATCGGCGATCGCGGCACCCACCGTCTCGCCGGCGGCGGCCACAAACGTCTCATCGGCCACCTCGATACTGTGCATGTCGTCAGCTTCACATACCCGTGGCCGAGCCCGCGCGGTGGCCACCGGTGCAGAGCATGAAGCGCCTCGCACGGGCAACGCCGTTGATTAGGCTGAGCGGGAAGCCAACAAACCCGCCAGGAGGTCCCGCAGAATTGCGCGAGCTGAGCGTTCCGGCGTCCTTCACCATCGACGCGACGGACAATGTCGTGTCGGCCGTCTTCTCCCATGAACGCGACGACCCCGAGTTCCCGGTCTACGAGCGCTTGGTCGACGGGAGCTGGGTCGGGGTCACCTGCGCCGTGGCGGCCGCCCAGATCCGCTTGGCGGCAAGAGGTTTGATCGCCCTGGGGGTGCAACCCGGTGACCGGGTGGCAATCCTGAGCGCCACCCGGTACGAGTGGGCGATTCTCGACCTGGCAATCCTGACTGTCGGCGGGGTAACGGTGCCGATGTACGAGAACTCCTCGACCGACCAGGTTCGTTGGATACTGCAGGATTCGGGCGCAGTCGTCGCCTTCGCCGAAACCGACCAGCACATGGCCATCCTGGCCGGACTGGCCTCCGAGTTGCCCGGTCTGCGGCACACCCTCGGCATCGACACCGAGGACGCTGCGGCCCTGCGCGATCTCACCGCGCTCGGCGCGTCCGTGGATCCCGGCGACGTCGCGCACCGGGTCCGGGCAATCCGGTCCGGCGACCCCGCAACCCTGATCTACACCTCGGGCACCACGGGGCGCCCCAAGGGTTGCCCGCTGACCCACTCGAACCTGCTCCATGAGATCCGCGGCGCCCAGGCGACCATGCCGTCGTTGCTCACGCACGGGCAACGGCTGCTCGTGTTCCTGCCACTGGCCCATGTGCTGGCTCGGGCGATCACACTCGCGGCGCTGCACAGCAAGGTGACCGTCGGATTCACCAGCGATATCAAGAACCTGGTGGCGATGTTCAACGTGTTCAAACCCTCCATTGTGGTGTCGGTGCCACGGGTGTTCGAGAAGGTGTACATCGCCGCCGAGCAGCAAGCCGCCGGCGACGACCTGGCGGTGATCTTCGGAGTCGCCGCCAGGACCGCCATCGCCTACAGCGAAGGCATGGAGAAGGAACGCGGGCCGAGTCCGCTACTACGCATGCGGCACTCGATTTTCGACCAGCTGGTGTACGGCAAGTTGAAGGACACGATTGGTGGCGCCTGCGTCGCATCCATCTCCGGCGGCGCACCACTGGGCGCGCGGCTGTGCCACTTCTACCGCGGCGTCGGCGCCACCGTCTACGAGGGGTACGGACTGACCGAGACCAGCGCAGCGATCACCGTCAACCGGATCGGTGACATGAAGGTCGGCAGTGTAGGAAAACCGTTGCCCGGCAATAGCATCCGAGTCGCCGATGACGGCGAGATCCTGGTCCGGGGCGGTGTGGTGTTCGGCGGGTACTGGAACGACGACGCGGCCACCGCCGAAGCCGTCAAGGACGGCTGGTTCCACACCGGGGATATCGGCACGATCGACGAGGACGGTTTCCTCCACATCATCGGCCGCAAGAAAGAGATCATCGTGACGGCCGGCGGCAAGAAACTCGCTCCGGAGGTCCTCGAGGATCAGCTCCGGGCCCGGCCCCTGATCAGTCAAGCGGTGGCCATCGGCGACGCTCGGCCGTTCATCACCGCCCTGATCACGATCGACCCGGAAGCGTTGGAAAACTGGAAGCACCGCCGCGGCAAGTACGGCGGGTTGCAAGAACTGACCACCGACCCGGACATGGTCGCCGACGTCGACGACGCCATCGCGCAGGCCAACAAAGCGGTGTCACACGCCGAGGCTATCCGCAAGTTCCGGATCCTCGCGCAGGACTTCACCGTGGAGACCGGTGAGCTGACTCATACACTCAAAGTGAAACGCAAGGTCATCGCGGAGAAGTTCGCGGCCGAGATCGAAGAGCTGTATCGAACGGTGTGAACCCATCGGGGTGCCGCCACGTTCTCGCCCCTGGCAGGGCCGGCTTCACACCGGTCCCGGACCCAGCAGACCGCACAGTCGCGCCGCCAAGGTGTCCCAGCGCCACCGTGCCATCACCCATTCGCGGCCCTGCGCGCCCATCTTCGCTGCGGCATCCGGGTCGGCGAGCAGGCGCGTCAACGTGTCGGCGATCTGTCCCACATCAGCGCCGTCCACAACGTGCCCGGTCAGCCCTCCCAGCACCGCCTCAGGCGCACCGCCGGAGTTGCCCGCGACCACGGGGATACCCGTCGCCGAGGCTTCCAGGAAGACGATGCCCAACCCCTCCACATCAAGACCCCCTCCCCTGGTCCGGCATGGCATGGCGAAGACGTCACCGAGCGCGTAGTGCGCCGGAAGCTCCGCGAAAGGCACACCCTCGGTGAACGTCACATCCCCGGCCACCCCGGTTTCGGACGCGAGTCGACGCAGCGTCTTCAGGTAGGGCCCGCCGCCGACGACGACGAGCGCGGCGCCGTCGACGCGGCGGCGGATGGACGGCAGCGCCCGGATCAACATGTCCTGCCCTTTGCGCGGGACCAGCCGTGACACGCAGACGATGACAGGGCGCTCGGCAAGGCCGTAGCGTGTCCGCAATCCCCGGCGGGCGGCCGGGTCCGGCCGGAACCTCTCGGTGTCGACCCCGGGCGGCAGGTGCTCCAGAGCGGCATGCGCGCCGAACGCCGAGGCGAACCGTGACCGCGTGTATTCGCTGACGTAGGTGACGACGTCGGCGCCCTCGCCGATCCGCCGAAGTGCCGAACGGGCACCCGGCAGCATCGACCAGCCCACTTCGTGCCCATGCGTACTCGCCAGCACCCGCGACACGCCCGCCCGGCGGGCTCGAGGCCCCAACAACGCCAGCGGAGCAGCCGCCCCGAACCACACCGTCTCGATGTCTCGTTCTGCGATGAGCCGGGACATCCGGCCGGCGACCGCCGGCACCGGCAGCATCAACGTACCCGGATAGCGCTCGATGTCCAGCGGCACCGCGGCAGCCGCGCTGTCGTAGGCCCCGGCTCCCTTCCAATCAGGGGCGTAGACCGTCACCTCATGGCCGACGGTGGCCGCCACCCGGGTGACGAGATTTTCCAGATAGGACTGGATACCGCCCCGGCGTGGCGGAAAGTCGTTGGTCACCAACAGGACTCGTGTCACCGGTGGTCTGCCTCGCTCGCCCACGCATGCCACTGGGCCAGCACATCGCGGGGACCGCCACCGAGCACCGACCGCAACGCCGTCTGCGCATCGGCGTGGCCCGCCCCGCATGCCCGTAGGTACAACTCCCGCAGCACCGCCTGCCCATGGCGTTCAGCGACGAAGCGGGCGAACAGCCATGCCCTGTCGTATGCCGCCGACAGCGCAGCGGCGTCCCCGGCGAATTCGTCGTCGGACGGCAGCGCCGCGGCAGTGGCGACAGTCGCCCGCAGGTTGCGGCCCGGCACCGGACGCGCCACGTAATCGGCCACGCCTTCGGTCAGCCACCGGGGGGCATCCAGGGCAGTGTCGGCGCGGGCAGCGTAGTGGAAAAGTTCGTGTGCCAGCACGATCCGCAGTGCGGGGGCGCTCATCGCGGCGGCGCCGGGCGCGAGCACCACTCGTTGGCCGGCGGCCGTGCGTCGGGACGTGTCGAATCGATCGGCCACCGCCACCGCCGCTGTGTCGGGCCGCTGAAGTGGCGTCCCGGCGCCGGCTTGTGCGGTGAAGTCGGCGGCGGAACCGGTGGCGATGACCAGAATCTCATGCGCCCAGTCGGTTCCCCAGAATCCTTCGACGGCTGTGACGGCCGGCCCGACGTCATCGGCGACACGGCTCAGCAACGCATCGGTGCGCGAGCCGCCCAGGCTGACCAGCGTCACGGTGCGGTGATCCCCCACCAGCAGGGCAGGTGGAGCGGCCGCCTCGGTGGCGGGCCGGCGCTGAGGCTCCGACGGGAGTGCGCGGACGCCGATGGCCGCCGTCATCGCGCCGAGGACGAAGAGGACCGCCGCGGCCTGCGGCCACCTGCGCCGGAACAGCCGGAAAAGATCAGTAACGACGTGCGTTGTGGAACGGTCCGGCGCCGTCAATCGGGACCACCACCACCGGCTTGCCGAAGGTCGACGCGTGCACCACCATGCCGTCGCCGACATAGATCCCGGTGTGCGAGGCGTCGCCGTAGTAGTTCACGACATCACCGGGCTGCAGCTCGTCGCGTGACACCGGTTCGCCGCCCGCAGCGAGCGCCTGGCTGGAATGCGGCAGCGAAATGCCGGCCTGTTGAAACGCCCACATCACCAGACCCGAGCAGTCGAACGCGGTAGGCCCGGCCGCGCCCCACGAGTATGGCGAGCCGACCCGGGTCAATGCCGCCTGCACCGCGATCGCACCCTCACCCGTCCCACCGGACGGCGGGGCCACGACCGCATCGGGAGCCGGCAAATCGACCGGAGGGGCAATGGCTTCTGGTACAGGTCCGATCGGAGCGGCAGCCAGCACCTCCGGCGCAGGAGGAGGCGCTGCCGGCGCGGGAGGCGCTGCCGGCACAGGCAGCGCCGCAGGCACGGGGCTGGGGGCGGCCAGTGCCGCACGCTGAGGCGGCGAAAGCAATCCGTACTGCGATTTCACCACCGCGATCTGCACCTGCAGCTGGTTCTGTTTGGCCTGCAGGTCCCCCCGTACCTTGGCCGCCTCCCCGGCGGCGGTCTTGGCGTCTGCCACCGACTTGGCGGAGGTCTCCCGGGCCTTGTTGGCCGATAGGCTCAGCCGCTGGTAATCGGCCATCTGAGCCGACATCTCCGTGGCCATCACCCGTTGCACCGCCAGCTTGTCGATCAGGCCCTGCGGAGTCTCCGCTGTGAGCATCGCGGCCATCTCGTCGGTGTGGCCGCCCATGTAGGTCGCCGCGGCGACCTTGTCGACGGACGACCGGAACATGGTCAACTGGACCTGTGCCACGCTGACTGCGGCCTGGGCATCGGCGAGCTGCTGGTCGGCGGCCGCTTGGGCCTCCAGTTTCCCGGCCAGGTCCAGCTGTGCGGTGTGCATCGCCTCGGTTGTTTGCTCAGCTTGCCGGGACAGTTCGTTGAGCTTGCTGACAGCGTCGCCGCCAGGGTCGGCGTGACCGGTCGATGCGAGTAGCCCGCCCAGAACGGTGACCCCGCCGATAACAGCGATAACGGGCCGACCGGCAACGCGCGCTTTCCGATGAAAGCCGTCATTGGTCAAGATTAGTGTCCTTTAAACTGCTCTTCGGTACGCGCTGTCGCGTCGTCGCCGAACCGCCGTAGGTCTCAGATAGGTTACGAAACCGCATCGGCGTTGTCCAACAGGAGAGCCAAATTTAACAGCCGTTCATACGGATCCCTGGATCGACACGTGTGGTTCAGGCCACACCCGGACGAGGATGGACGCGGATCGGCACCAGCCGAAGCCGGGGTGTCAGACCAGCGTCGGCCAGCACGTCCAGTGCCGCCCTTTCGTCAGCCAGCAACATATCGGGAACACCCAGCAGGACGCTGATCACGCAGTCTTGGCATCCTGGCCCGCGCACGGCACAGTCATCACAATCGATGGTGATTGATTCCTCCGGGCCGTCCGGCCGGTCCGTTTGTCTCATGTGGATGTCCTCTCGACGAGCTTCGGTCGGACCCTAAACCTGGCCACCGACAACAACCCGCGGAACTCTGCGGCGTGGGTGCCGCACGCGAACACCGTTGCCCCTGTGACTGCTGATCTGTCGGGGGCCCCGCCTAGCGTGTGCGGCCGTGACATGGACCGGTGCCGCGCAGATGAGCTTCGCCGACGCCGACCTGGCGGCCGAGGTCTCCCTGCGCGACACCACTTTCGTCGTCGTAGACCTGGAGACGACCGGTGGGCGGGCGCGCACCGGCACTCCGAGCGGACCCTGCGACGCGATCACCGAGATCGGCGCGGTGAAGGTGTGCGGAGGTGCGATCCTCGGGGAATTTGCCACACTTGTCGATCCGCGCCGAGATATCCCGCCGCAGATCGTCCGGCTGACCGGGATCACGACGGCGATGGTGCACGACGCCCCGCCGATCGAGGCGGTGCTGCCGATGTTCCTGGAGTTCTGCAGAGGCGCGGTGCTGGTAGCGCACAATGCCGGCTTCGACATCGGCTTCCTCAAGGCCGCCGCGGCACAGTGCGATATCGCCTGGCCAAATCCGCCGGTGCTATGCACCGTGCGACTGGCGCGCCGGGTACTTTCCCGCGAGGAAGCTCCCAGCGTACGGCTGGCGGCCCTGGCGCGATTGTTCCGCGCCGCGTCGCTGCCGACTCACCGCGCGCTCGACGACGCGCGCGCGACCGTCGATGTCCTGCACGGCCTGATCGAGCGGGTCGGCAACATCGGCGTCCAGACGTACCCGGACCTGCGGTCGTACTTGCCCGGCATCACAGCCGCGCAACGTCGAAAGCGCCCGCTCGCCGATCAGCTGCCGCAGCGGCCCGGTGTGTACCTGTTCCGGGGGCCGTCGCGCGAGGTGCTCTACATCGGGACGGCGGTGAATCTGCGCCGTCGGGTCCGCCAGTATTTCACCGGCGCGGACCAACGCGGCCGGATGCGCGAGATGGTGGCGCTGGCCATGTCGGTCGACCACGTCGAGTGCGCGAACGCGCTCGAGGCGGGTGTGCGCGAACTCCGTCTGCTGGCCGCCCACGCCCCGCCCTACAACCGCCGGTCGAGGTTCCCACAGCGGTGGTGGTGGGTGGTCCTGACCGACGAGGCCTTCCCGCGGTTCTCCGTGGTGCGCACACCACGCCACGACAACGCCGCGGGTCCGTTCCGCGTCCGCGCAGAGGCCGCCGACACAGCCGACCTGATGGCCCGGTTCACCGGCCTGCGCACGTGCACCGGCCGGCTCGCGCGATCGGCACTGCACGGGCCGTCCTGCCCCGAGCGAGCCGTGTCCGGGTGCCCGGCCGCCCGCGGCGCGACTGCGCCGGACTACACACCGGCTGTGCATCGTGCCGCCGACCTGATCGCCGGTCGCGACCACGGTGCCCTGGACGCAGCCGTAGATCGGGTGGCGGCGCTGGCCGACGCCGGACGCTACGAAAGCGCCGCCCGCCTGCGCGACCGCACCGCGACCGCGGTGGACACGCTGTGGCGCGGGCAGCGCCTGCGCAGCCTGTCCGCAGTGGCGGAGTTGGTCGCGGCCCAGCCGGACGGAGCCGGGGGCTGGCAACTCGCGGTCGTCCGGCACGGCCAGTTGGCGGCGGCAGGCGCCGCACCGCGCGGCGTACCGCCGATGCCTGTCGTCGACGCTTTGTGCGCCGGCGCGCAGACCATCCTCTACCGGGACGCCCCGCTGGGCGGGGCGCTCGTCGAGGAGACCGCGCTCGTGGCGCGCTGGCTGGTCACGCCTGGCACCAGGATCGTGCGGGCCGTCGACGGCTGGGCCACCCCCCTGGGTTCGGCAGGCCGGTGGGCCCGGTGGTCGGCGGCGGCCCGGTCGGCGCGACTGGCCGCCGAGCAACTTGCGATCGGCGAGCGCGCGGATCATGCGCGGCCGGCCGACATTGGGCGCTCGGGACGTCCGGACCCGGCGCCGCGGGCGACGGGCCGGGCGGCTAAAGCTTGTGGGTGAACTTCGCCCAAGTGGCCAGCAACTGGGCCGCCGCCCCGCTGTCGATCGCCTGCGCGGCGCGCGAAAGCCCGGACTCCCATGCCGGCAGCCATTCAGCCGCGCTCGACAACCCCGCATGAGCGACCAATGCCCCCGCGGCGTTGAGAATCACCGCATCGCGCACCGGGCCGGTGGTGCCGGAAAACACCGACCGCGCCTCGGCTGCGTTGAACTCGGCATCGCCGCCGAGCAACTCGGACAACTGGGCACGTGCGAACCCGAACCCGGCCGGGTCAAATGTCAGCCTGTCGACGGTGCCGGCCTGCACGCGCCAGATCGTCGACGTCGTGGTGGTGGTCAACTCGTCGAGCCCGTCGTCGCCGTGAACCACCAGCACACTGCACCGGCGGGAGGCGAACACCCCCGCCATCACTTCGGCCAGATCGCCGAACGCACAACCGATGAGGCCGGCACGGGGGCCGGCAGGATTGGTCAGCGGCCCGAGCAGGTTGAAAACGGTTGGCACGCCGATCTCGCGCCGGGGCACCGCCGCATGGCGAAGGGACGGGTGAAACTTCGGCGCGAAACAGAAGCCGATTCCGACCTCGGCCACGCAACGCGCTACCTCCCCGGGCTCGAGGTCGATACGCACGCCGAGCGCCTCGAGTGTGTCGGCGCCCCCCGACAGCGACGACGCCGCCCGGTTACCGTGCTTGATCACCGGCACCCCCGCTGCGGCACACACGATCGCGGACATGGTCGAGAGGTTGACGGTGTTGGCGCCGTCGCCACCGGTACCCACGACATCGACGGTTTCCGTGCCGATCTGGTCGGTGGGCACTTTGCGGGCGTGCGCGAGCATCGTGTCGGCCAGTTCGCTGACCTCGGCGGGTGTCGGGCGCTTCATCTTCATCGCCACCCCGAACGCGGCGATCTGCGCAGGGCTGGCGGCGCCGGTCATGATCTGGTCCATCACCCACCCGGCCTCGCCGGGGGCGAGATGCTGCAGTTCGGTCAGGCGGCCCAGGATTCGCGGCCAGGTCGGACCCTGCGAAGACGACTCACTCACCACCCGATATTCCCATGTTCGACGGGTCCGTCAGGAGCCGGGAGAAAAACACTTTGGGCCAATTCCGTCCCCGGGTGGAGTTCGACAACTACAAAGCGTCATACTTCTATCTGTGACGAGCGCTGTAGGGACCTCGGGAACCGCAATCACGTCGCGCGTACATTCGCTGAACCGACCCAACATGGTCAGTGTCGGCACCATCGTGTGGCTTTCCAGCGAGCTGATGTTCTTTGCCGGACTGTTCGCGATGTACTTCACGGCGCGCGCTCAGGCCGGCGGCGACTGGCCGCCACACCCGACGGAGCTCAATCTCTACCAGGCCGTCCCGGTCACCCTGGTGCTGATCGCGTCTTCGTTCACCTGCCAGATGGGCGTGTTCGCCGCCGAACGCGGAGACGTGTTCGGCTTGCGGCGCTGGTATGTGATCACCCTCCTGATGGGCACGTTCTTCGTCCTCGGCCAGGCCTACGAGTACTTCCACCTGGTGACCCACGGCACCACGATCCCGGGCAGCGCCTACGGCAGCGTCTTCTATCTGGCCACCGGTTTCCACGGCCTGCACGTCATCGGCGGCCTCATCGCGTTCATCATGCTGCTGGCCCGCACCGCGATGAGCAAATTCACTCCGGCCCAGGCCACCGCCGCGATCGTGGTGTCTTACTACTGGCACTTCGTCGACATCGTCTGGATCGCGCTGTTCGCGACCATCTACTTCGTCCGATGAACGAAACTACATCCGATGGGCAAGACTAAGCGTCCGATGAACAGGAGTGCTCGGTTGAAGATCTCGCGGTTGGTCGGATCGACCGGCGATCGGTCGCGCAGACGCCTGCGCCGCCGCCTGTCGTCGGCGTTGTTGCTCCTGATTGCGCTCGCGGTGGCCGGCGGCGTGGCCGCGGTACTGACACCGCGGCCGCAGGTTGCAGTGGCCGACGAGTCCCAATCGGCCTTGCTGCGCACCGGAAAGCAGCTCTACGAGACCTCGTGCATCTCGTGCCACGGCATCAATCTGCAGGGTGTGCCCGACCGCGGGCCCAGCCTGGTCGGCGTCGGTGAGGCGGCGGTGTACTTCCAGGTGTCCACCGGGCGCATGCCCGCGATGAGCCTCAACTCGCAGGCGCCCGACAAGGCGCCCAACTTCGACGATGCCCAGATAGACGCTCTCGGCGCATTCGTACAAGCCAACGGCGGAGGCCCGGTCGTGGTCCGGGACCCCGACGGCCACATTGCGCAGGAGTCGCTGACCCGCGGCGACGTCGCACGCGGCGGTGACCTGTTCCGGCTCAACTGCGCGTCGTGCCACAACTTCACCGGAAAGGGCGGTGCGCTGTCGTCCGGAAAGTATGCCCCCGACCTCGGCGATGCCGAACCGGCGCAGATTTACACGGCCATGCTGACCGGCCCGCAGAACATGCCGAAGTTCTCCGACCGGCAGCTCTCGCCCGAGGAGAAAGCGGACATCGTCAGCTACGTCCGGCACGCGGCCGAAAGCCGCAGCCCGGGCGGGTACGGTCTGGGCGGTTTCGGCCCGACGTCTGAAGGCATGGCGATCTGGATCATCGGAATGGTCGCCGTGATCGGCGTGGCGTTGTGGATCGGGGCACGGGAATGAGCGACAGCCAGGGCTTGCAGGGACCCACCGACGCCGAGCTCGCGTCGATGTCGCGCGAGGAGCTCCTGGCCCTCGGCGGCAAGCTCGACGGCGTCGAGATCGTCGTCAAGGAACCGCGCTGGCCCGTCGAGGGCACCCGGGCCGAGAAGCGCGCCGAGCGCGGGGTGGCGGCATGGCTGCTGTTTGGCGGCGCGGCCGGCGGTGCCCTGCTGCTGGTCTTCCTGTTCTGGCCGTGGGAGTGGAAGCCGCAGGGTTCGGCGGGCAGCCTCTGGTACAACCTCGCCACGCCGCTCTACGGCCTCACCTTCGGTGTGTCGATCCTCGCGATTGGAATCGGCGCGGTTCTGTATCAGAAGAAGTTCATTCCCCACGAGATCTCGATCCAGGACCGCCACGACGGGGCCTCGCCGCAGATTCAGCGCAAGACGATCGCGGCCAACCTCACCGACGCGCTGGACGGCTCGACGATCAAGCGCCGCAAGATGGTCGCCGCGGCGCTCGGGCTGAGCTTCGGCGCGTTCGGGCTGGGAACCGTGGTGGCGCTGGTCGGCGGTGCGATCAAGAACCCGTGGAAGCCCGTGGTGCCCACCGCCGAGGGCAAGAAGGCGGTGCTGTGGATCTCGGGGTGGACCCCGCGGTTTCACGGCGAGACCATCTATCTCGCACGGGCGACCGGCCAAAGCCACTCCCCGTTCGCGAAAATGCGGCCGGAGGACATCGACGCCGGTGGCATGGAAACCGTGTTTCCGTGGCGGGAGTCCGACGGCGACGGCACGACTGTCGAGTCCCACGAGTCGCTGTCGCGGATCATGATGGGCGTCCGCAATCCGGTGATGCTCATCCGCGTCAAACCCGCCGACATGCACAAGGTGGTCAAGCGCCGGGGCCAGGAAAGCTTCAACTTCGGCGCACTGTTCGCCTATACCAAGGTGTGCTCGCATCTGGGCTGCCCGTCCTCGCTGTACGAGCAGCAGACCTACCGCATCCTGTGCCCATGCCATCAGTCGCAGTTCGACGCGCTGCACTTCGCGAAGCCCATCTTCGGCCCGGCGGCCCGCGCGTTGGCGCAGTTGCCGATCACCATCGACGCCGATGGGTATCTGGTAGCCAACGGCGACTTCATCGAACCCGTCGGACCGGCCTTCTGGGAGCGCAAATCATGAGTCCGAAACTCGGAGGCGTTTTAGCCAAGCAGGGTGATGCGATCGATTCTCGCTACCACCCGTCCGCGGCGGTGCGGCGTGGCGTCCTCAACAAGGTGTTCCCGACGCACTGGTCGTTCCTGCTCGGTGAGATCGCGCTGTACAGCTTCCTCGTCTTGCTGCTCACCGGCGTCTACCTCACGCTGTTCTTCGACCCGTCGATGGCCGAGGTCACCTACCAGGGCGTCTACCAGCCGCTGCGGGGCATCGAGATGTCGCGGGCATACGCGTCGACGCTCGACATCAGCTTCGAGGTGCGCGGCGGGTTGTTCGTCCGCCAACTCCACCACTGGGCCGCTCTGCTGTTCGCCGCTTCGATCATGGTTCACCTGGCTCGTGTCTTCTTCACCGGCGCGTTCCGGCGGCCGCGTGAGACGAACTGGATGATCGGGGCGCTGCTGCTGATCCTGGCGATGTTCGAGGGCTTCTTCGGCTACTCGCTGCCCGACGACCTGCTGTCCGGCATCGGCCTGCGGGCCTCGATGTCGTCGATCACCCTGGGCATGCCGGTCATCGGCACCTGGCTGCACTGGCTGCTGTTCGGCGGCGACTTCCCGTGCGGCGGTGTGGGGTACACCTGCGACGTCACTGGGCTCATCATTCCGCGGTTGTATGCGCTGCACATCCTGTTGATCCCCGCCATCATCCTGGCGCTCATCGGGGTGCACCTGGCGATGGTGTGGTTCCAGAAGCACACCCAGTTCCCCGGTGCCGGCCGCACCGAGAAGAACGTCGTGGGCGTGCGCGTCATGCCGGTGTTCGCCGTCAAGGGCGGCGCCTTCTTCGCAATGACGGTCGGCATCCTCGGCCTGATGGGCGGCCTGCTGCAGATCAACCCGATCTGGGAGCTGGGCCCCTACAAGCCATCCCAGATCTCCGCGGGTTCACAGCCGGACTTCTACATGATGTGGACCGACGGCTTGATGCGAGTGTGGCCGGCGTGGGAGTTCTACTTCGGCAACCACACTATCCCGCAGCCCGTCTGGGTTGCCGTCTTCATGGGACTGATCTTCACCCTGCTGATCGCCTATCCCTTCCTGGAGAAGCGGTTCACCAAGGACAACGCACACCACAATCTGCTGCAGCGTCCTCGCGACGCTCCGGTGCGGACCGCGATCGGGGCGATGGCGATCTCGCTCTACATGTTGCTGACCCTGATGTGCATGAATGACATCATTGCGTGGAAGTTCCACATCTCGCTCAACGCGACGACATGGTTCGGCCGTATCGGCATGGTCGTCATTCCCCCGCTGGTCTATTTCATCGCTTACCGCTGGGCGATCGGCCTGCAACGCAGCGACCGGGCCGTCCTTGAGCACGGAGTCGAGACAGGCATCATCAAGCGGTTGCCGCACGGCGCCTACATCGAGTTGCACCAGCCGATCGGACCTGTCGATGACCACGGCCACCCAATCCCACTGGAATACCAGGGTGCGGCCGTGCCGAAGCGGATGAACAAGCTGGGATCCGCCGGCGCGCCCGGGACAGGCAGCTTCCTGTTCGCCGATCCGCAGTCCGAGCATCACGCGCTCACCGAGGCCGCGCACGCCACCGAACGCCAGACCCTCACCGCGCTCAAGGAGTACCAAGACGAGATCGACACCTCGGGCAACGGGCATCATCACTAAAATCTGGTGACGCCGCTGTGGCTCGGCGGCGGCTCGGTTGCCGCTGACCGACGACCCCGTCGCGGCCGCTGCCTACGTCCGCTTCACGCTCGTCGAAATCGACGTGGTGCAGGAAAAGTGCGAGTGACCACCTGCAAGACGTCGATCTCGATGGGTGCGGACCGCCACCCTGGGACGACCCATCCGGCCAGACGATCGAGCCCGTCGCGGTGACGACGCCCAATGTGTTTTGGCCTCTTACGGGGGTCTTCCGTCTCCTCGTCGGTGTCGCCCCCCGTGGGTGGCAACAACTGCGTGAACACGCCCAGGCAGCCGGTGCAGGATCGGCGCCACATCGTCGGCGACCACCGGTAGCCCAGCATCGACGACCACTGCGCCGCCATCGCCGCTGGCTATGACGTAACAGTTGAAAATCCATCGCGGACCCGGGTAATGCCCAGCTCAGGCAACGCCTCAATCATCGGCGCGAACTCTACGCCCGTTGACCCCGAAGCCCATTACGCGCACACGGTGACGACCTTGCCGCGTTGTGCCGCACACCGCCAACATCGTCAGCACGGTGCACCGCGTTCGATGAACGGCAACACCTGGTCGGGTCGATGGCCCGGCCAAAGGCGTGCATCGCCCTGTATCGCCCGGCGCATCGAGGTCGGTCCCGGGACGGGCGACAACCGCGATGTCGAACCCGTCCAAGCTGCCCCGAACGACGGCAACTTGTGCCGATGCGCTTGATCGCGTCGACGTGGAACTCAAGGTCGGCACCAAGGGGAAATATCCCGTCGTAGCGGGACGCACTCGTGGTCGGCGTTTCGCTCCGACCTCAAGGCTCAACCGCCTATCCGCGATCATCACAGCGCCGCCGTCAGCCGGTATCGAGTCACCACCGGTACCCCCGGTCAACCGGGTGACGTGGTGCCTTCGTTGCTGGACCAGACCTCGGCGAGCATGGTGGCGCCGGGCAGCAGCGACCTTGCCGACGGACCGGCAGTCCAGGCCGGGGTGCTGGTGTCGATCAGGTCCAGGCTCTCCAGCAGGGCGGCCTGGCGATTGATCGAGACCGCGATGTCGCGTTCGGTGACCGGTTGGCCATCTCGGGTCGCCCACCCGTGCTTCAGCAGCGGGAACAGCCGCGTCGCTAGCTCGCTGGGGGTGTGCGGACCGTGCCCAGCCAGCGCCCCGACGATTTGGTTGGAGAGCACGGTGGTGAAGGTATGCGGATCGAACCCGGCGCGCAGCCGCTGCACGATCAGATCGTCGCTGGTGGCGGCCTTTGTCGGGGCGAGCACGCCGTGGCGCAGCCGCAGCAGCCCGACTGTGCGCAGGTGGCGGTGCATCGCCGTCAGTGGCCACAGGTCGTCTTCGGTGGCGGCGGGTCGGTCGGTCAGGTGCCAGTGTGGCCGCTGCTGTTGCATCGCACGCACCACCGCCCGGGGCAGCCGCCCGCCCGGGGTCAGTCGCACCCCGCCGGCGGTCAGTTCTAGCAGCAGCCGCACCGTTTCGGGTACCTGGCCGACCACCCACCGGATGCAGCGGTCGGTGGCGGCACGGTCGAACGGGCGCAACCGGTGTCCGGTCCAGTCCCGCATCCGCTGGTGTTCTTCGTGACCGGGGTCGGCCAGCGCGTCGAGCAGCTCGGCGTAGCCGGCCGGGCCGCCGACGTCTTCGGGCGGGCAGGCGCCCTCGCCGTCCACGCAGCCCGGCGCCGGGCCACCCGCACCGAGCACGCTGACCTCGTGGGTCCAGTTGTCGCCGAAGTCGTACAGGTAGGTAAACCAGGCGCCCAGATCGGTTAGCCGCGCCTGGGTTTCGTCGCGCTGATCCGGCCAGACCTCCAGGTCGTCGGGCCCCACCGTCCCGTAGGACACGTCTCCGACGGTGCGGAATTGGTGCAGGTGCGCGTCGGTCCAGCCCATCGCCGCCTGCAGGAGGTTGTGCAGCTCGGGCAGCGACGAGCCCGTGGGCACGTCGATCACCCGCACCACCGTCGGCACCACCTCGGCCAGCACCACCTGCAGCCGGGTCGTCTTCACCGCC
Source organism: uncultured Actinomycetota bacterium (assembly GCA_963846905.1). Taxonomy (GTDB): domain Bacteria; phylum Actinomycetota; class Actinomycetes; order Mycobacteriales; family Mycobacteriaceae; genus Mycobacterium. The sequence continues at coordinate 78,464 of CAWJYB010000039.1, read as the reverse complement.
TCACCCCACGGGTGTCGGTGAGGGCAGCCTGCGCCGCGGCGGCGCAACATGTCCCGTGCTTATGCCCCCACCGACACCAGCACGCTTGGTTACGGCCGGGCGGCCATCCGATCACCCGCGCATCGAACCGGCTCATGCCCTGACACGCCGTCGTCAGCTCCAAATACAGCTCCCCAAGATCGAACTCCTCACCCACCGCCGCATCCGTGCGGCACTCCTCGACCACGCGATTCAACACCGCTACATACTGGACCGCACCCACACCCGGGCCCGCCAACTCCCGCTTTCAACCGATCCATACCCCCCGGGGCTCCCGCGGAGCCGGGAGCGCGACAGTCTACCGTCACTCCGCTCGTCTCATGTGGCCCGTCAGAACTCGGTCGTCCGTGCCCAGTGGGCAAACAGGCCTGGTTGACGAGCCAGCAGGTCCATTGCGGTTGGTTTGTGGGGATTCCGTGAGCTGGGGAGTGGTCGAGGTTTTTCGGCAGACACCCCATAAAGCTTGGCCGCGCGCCCTAACTAGCGCTCGGCGAGGGCGGCGCGCAGCTGCCGAAGACACATCTCCGGAACGATGGCCATGGCCACGGTGATCAGTGCCGCAACGGCCAGCACCATGGACGCGGCGCCGGTGGAATCCACCGCGAGCAGATAGGTCGCCAGCGCGACAGCGAACATGGCGGTTCCCATGGCCGTCAACAGGCCGATGCCGCACCGCAGCCACATCCTGTCCAGCGTTTCCGCCGACAGTGCAACCGCCGAATGCACCGCCGGCATGGGGCCCGGATAACCCGGCGGGTCGGCGCCGGCCGATTTGGACACCGACGACGCAAGCGCCGGACCGATGACCGTCGGCGGTTCGCTGAGCGACGACTGTCTGGCCCGCAAGAGCAACGGTATCGACACGGCAATCACTATGACCGAAACGCCGATGACGACATAGAGCAGACCCGATGTCTCGGATCCGCCGACGGGATGGCCGCGCCCGAGGTCGACCAGCGCCACCGTCGCCGCCACCCCCATGCCGAGCACCAGTAACCACACCACCGCGCAAGCGGTGACCAGACCGCGATCCGCCATTGCGGGCGAACGGGACAATCGGCCCGCCAACGGTCCGACGCCCGGAATTCCCTTCACGCCCGCCATCAGCAGCTGGTCTGCGCGGCGTTGTTGGTATTCGACGACAACACGGTCCCGTCACTGGTCGTGATCGAGCAGTTGAGCCTGCTCACCAGAAACAGACTGGACGCCTGCACCGACCCGACCTCCGATTGCGATATGGGCGTGACTGTCAGCGACCAGGGTATATAGACGTTGCGCTGGGTACGTTGACGTCCCGAAGCATCGATATACGTCACCGAGATGATGTCGCCCGGGGCTTTGGTGCCGGTGACCGAGTACGTGACCTGGCGCGGGGCCGCAGGTGCTGCGGGCGCGGGAGGCGGCGGCGGAGCCGTGGTGACCGGCGGCGGAGGAGGAGGCGCCTCCGTCGCGGGCGGGGGCGGAGGAGGCGGCGGGACGGCCGGCTCGGGGGGTACTGTCACGGTCTCGACAGGCGGTGGCGGTGGGGGCGGAGGCGGCGTCGTCTCCGGGGGCGGCGGGGGTGGGGCCTCGGTGGGAGGCGGCGGGGGCGGCGGAGTGGTGCTGGTGATCTCGTCCTGGACGGGCGGAGCCGATGTCGTCGTCGCGGGTGTGGCCAATGTATTGGTGCCGGTCTTGGTCACCAGCAACGCAACGGAGACCACCAGCGCGACCGCGGCCAGGATCGCCGTCACCCCCACGACCCACGGCCATCGCGCCGGCTGGGGATCATCGTCCTCCCCCTGGCCGCCGGCGGACTCGTAGCTGTCGTAGTCGTACGGCTCTAGTTCGGCGGGGACATAGGGCCCGCTGGTCAGATGCTCGGACTCGGGCGCCGAGTAGGCGCGCGACAAGAACTCGGGTGGCACCGCAACCTCGTCACCGATCGCATTCGTGGGGTCGTCACCCGCGTTCAACCCGGATTCCTCGTCCCGGGGATTCGGCCCGCTCATCTCGCCCTGTCTTTCTCCGCTACTTTCCGCAGGGCAACACTACCCAACCAAGGGTTCATGGCGAATCTGACATAACCGAACCGGATGGAATCGCGTCAGGAATGTGACCTTCTCGGCGGAGCGGCTCGCCTCAGTGCTTCTCCGGTCCGGTGTAATACTCGAACACCAGCCCGGAGACCGAGCTGAGTATGAACGCGACGCCCGCGACGATCAACCATGGCAGCCAGAATGCGGCACCCACGGCCGTCACCGAGGCCGAAAGCGCAATCATGATCGGCCACCAGCTGTGCGGGCTGTAGAAGCCCAACTCCCCCGCGCCGTCACTGATCTCGGCGTCCTCGTAGTCCTCGGGCCGGGTGTCGAGACGCCGAGCCACGAACCGGAAATACGTCCCGGTGATCAGCACCAGCCCGCCACTGAGGACCAACGCGGTGGTGCCGGCCCATTCCAGTCCACCCATGGCAAAGAACGCGGTTAGCGTGCCGTAGACGATGGCCGAAATGACGAAGAACGCGGTCAGGATTTCAAACAGTCGGGCTTCGATGTGCATGAGCTGCCGTCCTAGTTCCGCACCGGTGGCGCCTGATCACCACGGCGCGTATCGAATGGGCGTGTGGTGACCGCGACGGGCGACTGATTGATCGAACGCAGCGCCTCGGCATTGGTCTTGCCCACGACGCGTTGCTGCAGGTAGGCCTTGAAGTCGCTCGGCTCGACGACCCGGACCTCGAAGTTCATCATCGAGTGAAAGGTGCCGCACAGCTCTGCGCAGCGCCCGACGAACGCACCGGTCTTGTTGATCTCGGCGATCTGGAAGACATTGTCGGAGTTGTTGGCGTGCGGATGGGGCATCACGTCCCGCTTGAACAGGAACTCGGGCACCCAGAAGGAATGCACGACGTCGGCCGATGCGATCTGGAACTCGACCCGCTTGCCGACCGGCAGTACCAGCACCGGGATCTGCGTGCTCGAGCCCAGCGTCTCGACCTTGTCGTAGTTCAGGTAACTGCGGTCCTCGGGATTGAGGCCCCGCACCGCTCCGACGATCTCCTCGCCGTGCTCATCGACTCCCTCGGGCTTGGATGCCATGACTTTCTTACGAGCAGGGTCGGCGCCGTCGTAGTCGAATGTGCCGTCGGCGAAGTCGACCTTCTGGTACCCGAACTTCCAGTTCCACTGGAAGGCCGTGACATCGATGACGACCTCGGGGTTGGGGTCTTTGTGCAGGATCTTCTCCTGCACTACCACGGTGAAGTAGAAGAGCACCGAGATGACGAGGAACGGCACGACGGTCAGCACCAGCTCCAGCGGCATGTTGTAGCCGAACTGGCGAGGCAGGTCGGTTTGGCCGGCCTTCTTGCGGTGGAATCCGACGCTCCAGAACATCACTCCCCAGACGAGGATGCCGACGACGAACGCCGCAATCACCGAGTAGATCCACAGGTTGTAGTTGGCGTGAGCCTCTGGGGTGACACCTTTGGGCCACCCCAGGCCGACGACGTCCTGCCAGCTGCAACCACTGAGCGTGACCGCCAGGGCGCCCAGCACGCCGGCCAACCCCACCATCCGGAACCGACGAGAACGGCCTTCAGAAAAGGCCAGCCCGCGGGATTTCACGTCGGTGCCTCCTGTATGAGTCCTGTCCGAACCGCATGGAACACGTGCGCTTCGATCGCGAACGCGGCCGTCACGAATCGAATACTACGCAGCGTAGACCACGCTCACGCGCCAGGCGCGGTACACCTGCCGATCCGTCCTCCAGACTGCGGCGCGGTACGCCGCCCCCGCCCGCCGTACGGCATACTTGGCGGCGATGTGCGGACTGCTAGCCCTGGTATGTGACCCGGCCCGGCCCGTCACCGGCGAACTCGTCGATGCCGTCGCCGGCGCATCGCACCTGATGCGGCACCGCGGGCCCGACGAGCCCGGAACCTGGACCGACGCCGTCGGAGCGGCCGGGACGGCGACATCAGGCAGCGTCGTACTGGGCTTCAACCGGCTGTCGATCATCGATATCGCACACTCCCACCAGCCACTGCGCTGGGGTCCGCCGGAAGCTCCAGACCGCTATGTGCTCGTTTTCAACGGGGAGATCTACAACTATCTGGAGCTGCGGGCCGAACTGGCCGACACCTACGGCACGCAATTCGCCACCGAGGGCGACGGTGAGGCGATCGTCGCCGCCTACCACCACTTGGGCATCGAAGCACTGGCCCGGCTGCGCGGGATGTTCGCATTCGCCATCTGGGACTCCGTGACCGCGGAGCTGTTCTGCGCGCGAGACCCTTTCGGGATCAAGCCGCTGTTCATGGCGACGGGCCCGGGCGGAACCGCGGTCGGCAGCGAAAAGAAGTGCCTGCTCGAACTGGCCGGACCGCTGGGTATCGACGTGTCCCTCGATGAGCGCGCGGTACAGCATTACACGGTGCTGCAGTATGTGCCGGAGCCCGAAACCTTGCATCGTGGCATCCGCCGGCTGGAGTCGGGTTGTCATGCCCGGATAAAGCCGGGCGGAGTACCGGCGATAACCCGCTACTTCGTACCCCGGTTTGCGGCCGTGCCGTTCGCCGCGGGCAGCCAACAGCAGCGTTACGACGAGATCACCGCCGTCCTCGAAGACTCCGTGGCCAAGCACATGCGGGCCGACGTCACCGTGGGGGCGTTCCTGTCGGGGGGCATCGACTCAACGGCCATCGCCGCACTCGCGATCCGGCACAACCCGCGCCTCATCACGTTCACGACCGGGTTCGAACGGGAAGGCTTTTCCGAAGTCGACGTGGCCGTCGCCTCCGCTGAAGCCATCGGAGCGCGTCACATCGCCAAGGTGGTCAGCCAGTCGGAATTCGTGGCGGCCCTGCCCGAGATCGTGTGGTATCTCGATGAGCCGGTCGCAGATCCCGCCTTGGTGCCGCTGTTCTTCATCGCGCGCGAGGCCCGCAAGCACGTCAAGGTGGTGCTGTCGGGTGAGGGGGCCGACGAGCTGTTCGGCGGCTACACCATCTACCGGGAGCCGTTGTCGCTGCGAGCCTTCGACTACATACCGCAACCGCTGCGGCGCTCACTGGGCCGGGCATCGCGGCCGCTGCCGGAAGGCGTGCGTGGCAAGAGCCTGCTGCACCGGGGATCGCAGACACTCGAACAGCGCTACTACGGCAATGCGCGCAGCTTCTCCGACGCCCAGCTGCGGGCGGTCCTTCCCGGTTTCGAACCGGACTGGATGCACACCGACGTCACCGCTCCGATATATGCGGAGTCTGCGGACTGGGATCCGGTGGCCCGGATGCAGCACGTCGACTTGTTCACCTGGCTGCGCGGCGACATCCTGGTCAAGGCCGACAAGATGACGATGGCCAACTCGCTGGAACTGCGGGTGCCGTTCCTGGACCCCGACGTTTTCGCGGTCGCGTCCCGCCTGCCGTACGACCAGAAGATCACCCGGACCACGACGAAGTACGCGTTGCGGCGGGCCCTGGAGCCGATCGTGCCCGCACATGTGCTGCATCGGGCCAAACTCGGGTTTCCGGTGCCGATCCGGCATTGGCTGCGTTCAGGGGAGCTTCTGGAGTGGGCGTACGCCGGCGTCGAGCAGTCGCAGGCCGACGAACTGGTCGACCTCGCATCGGTTCGGCGGATGCTCGACGAGCACCGGATGGGCGTAAGCGATCACAGCCGACGGCTGTGGACGGTGTTGATCTTCATGCTCTGGCACGCGATCTTCGTCGACGGCAGCGTGGTACCCAACATCGGCGAGCCGACGTACCCCGTCGAGATCTGAAGACGCCCCTCAGAGCAGCGCGGCCGACACTTCGCCCGCGCTAACTTCCCCATAGGCGCTCTTGAGCCTGGAGATGCCGGATTCACGGTTCCACACCCAGTTCTGCGTCCCGCTGGACTCCAGCACCAGCACGGCCACCAACGAGCCGAGCTGCGCGGAGCGCTCCAGCCCCAGCCCCGCGGTGCGACCGGTCAGGAAGCCGGCCCGGAACGCGTCACCGACACCGGTCGGGTCTACCTGGCTGGTCTCCGGGACGACATCGACGTGCAGCGTCGCTCCCCCGGGTTCGACGATGTCGACGCCCTTGGCGCCCAGGGTCGTGATGCGCAACCCGATCTGGGCCATGACCTCGGCCTCGGACAGACCGCTCTTGGAGAGCAGAAGGTCCCACTCGTAGTCGTTGGTGAACAGAATCGAGGCGCCGCCGATGAGCGCCCGGATCTCCTTCCCGGAAAGCCTCGCCAGCTGCTGGGAGGGATCGGCGGCGAATGGCAGGCCCAGTGTGCGGCATTCCTCGGTGTGAGCGAACATCGCGTCCGGGTCGTTGGCGCCGATGACCACCAATTCCGGCGCACCGGCTGCCTTGACGTAGTCGGCGAGCGAGATGTTGCGGGCTTCCGACATCGCCCCCGGGTAGAACGAGGCGATCTGCGCCATGTCCTCGTCGGTGGTGCAGACGAACCGTGCGGTATGCGCCACCTCCGACACCAACACATGCGAGCAGTCGACTCCCGCGGCCTCCAGCCACGCCCGGTATTCGCCGAAATCGATCCCTGCCGCGCCGAGCAGGGCGGCATTCCCGCCGAGCACACCGATCGCGTAGGCCATGTTTCCGGCCACCCCGCCTCGATGTACGACTAAGTCGTCGACCAGGAAACTCAACGACACCTTCTGCAGATGTTCGGCCAGAAGTTGCTCGGCAAAGCGGCCCGGGAACCGCATCAGATGGTCGGTCGCGATCGAACCGGTCACCGCAATGGTCACGTTGTGCACCTTTCATTCATCAGCGCGTTCTTTGCAACACTACCCAACCCGCAACACTCACCCTGGCCGCAGCCCCAGGTGCGCTAACCTGCCTAGCAACGTCAGCAGACCGCCGGACACCGTGCCCGGTGTCCGATTTGTTCCCGACTCGCCCCGCGATGCAAACCACAGGGAGAACGCCGATGGCCGGCCCTTACCCGCCGTACCGAGGTCCTGATCCCTACCTGGGCCAGCCGCTGGCCTATCCCGAGAACTACGGCTGGTATCCCCCTGCCGCGTCGTATCCGATCAGCCCGGCGTCTTTGCCGCAACCCGATCGGCACCGCCGAGTACGCCTGATCGCCGCGCTGTTGCTGATGCTGGCCGTGGTAGCGGGCATTGTGACGGCAGCGGTGTTCGCGACGCGCAACGGCACCGCGGGCCACTCGGCGATCCTGACTGCCGGCAACGCACAACGGGCGATCCAGAACTATTTGGACGCCCTGTCCGATGGCGACATCCAGACGATCGCGCGCAACAGCCTGTGCGGCCTCTACGACGGTGTGCGGGATCGCCGCACCGACGATGCGTTGGCCCGGCTTTCCAGCGAAGCCTTTCAAACACAGTTCTCCAAGGCCGACGTGACGTCCGTGGACACGATGGTGTTCGCCTCACCCACCAGCGCACAGGCGCTGTTCACGATGCGGGTCGTACCGGCGCCGGGCGCCCGCGGCGAAGGGGGCACCGAGCGTCAAGCAGTCGCACAACTGCTGGCGCACAACAACGAGATTGTGGTCTGCTCCTATGTGCAACGCACGGCGGCGACGTTCTGACGGCTGGTCAGTTGAACGAGTCCCCGCAGGCGCACGATCCCGTCGCGTTGGGATTGTCGATCGTGAAACCCTGCTTTTCGATGGTGTCGACGAAATCTACGGTGGCGCCCTGCACATAGGGCGCGCTCATGCGGTCCACTGTCAGGGTGACACCGCCGAACTCCACATTCAGATCACCGTCGAGGGTGCGGTCGTCGAAGAACAGGTTGTAGCGCAGACCTGCGCATCCCCCGGGCTGGACCGCGATGCGCAATGCCAGGTCGTCCCGGCCCTCCTGGTCCAGCAACGACTTCGCCTTGGCAGCCGCCGCATCGGTCAGGATCACGCCGTGGGCGGCGGTCACGCCCCCGGCCGTCGCCGACTCTTCCTGAACAGTCATCGCTTCTCCTCATGGCTTTGCATGCCGGGCAGACACCAGGTGTTCGCCCTTTAACTCAACGGTACCGTGTTCGGCGGCTATTCCCGAAGTTTCGTCGCCCACGCCGACGCGGTGCGGCGTGCCAGGCCGGTGAGCTGATTTGCGGCGTCTTCGATGGCCAGTTGCACCGATCCGGCGTAGTCGGCGACAGCGAAGGCGGCCTGCACGCCCGCCGCGGTCAATGCCCGCGCGTCCAGGGTGACCTGCCCGGCGAGCACGACAAGCGGGATGCCGCGGGCCCCTGCCCCGCGCGCCAGCGCACTGATCACCTTGCCGTGCAGCGACTGGTCATCGAAGCGGCCCTCGCCGGTGACGATCAGTTGTGCGGCTGCGATGGCCCCGGCCAATCCGATGTGTTCGGCGACGAGCGCGGCGCCCGAGGCCCGCCGTCCACCCAGTGCCAACAGCGCCGCGCCGATGCCGCCCGCGGCGCCGGCACCGGGTGCGGCGCTCACCGGCTCGCCGGCCGTCCTGTCGAGTACCGCACCCCAAGCGGTCAGGCGTTGTTCGAGCAGCGTCACTGTCTGGGGGTCGGCGCCCTTCTGCGGACCGAACACGGTGGCCGCACCCATCGGCCCGAGCAGCGCATGTTCGACGTCGGTGGCCGCGATCAGGTCCACGCCGGACAACCGGCGTCGCGCGACGGACAGCCCGCCGAGCGCCTCGACCATGCCGCGTCCGCCGTCGGTGCACGAGCTGCCGCCCAGGCCGACCGCGATCCGGCGCGCGCCCGCGCCCAGCGCCGAGTCGACGAGCTGACCGACACCGGTGCTGTGGGCGGCCAGTGCCGTGTGTACTGAAGGCCGCCCGCCCAGAAGCGAAAGCCCACAGGCTTGTGCGGACTCGATGTATGCGGTCGACGATGTCTCGTCCAGCAGCCAGGCGGCATCGACCGTCTCCTGCAGCGGCCCTGCTACCCGTTCGTGGCGAATGGTGCCGAGCCGGGTGGCCAGCACATCGACGAAGCCCGGCCCGCCATCGGACTGGGGGGCCAGCGTCAGGCGGTCGGCCGGTCGCGCCTGAGCCCAGCCCTGGGCTATCGCGTGCGCGGCCTGTGGCGCGGTCAGGCTTTCACCGAAACAGTCCGGCGCGATCAGCACCTGCAATTCCACCGGTGACCCCACCATCCCAGCAGGGTAGACGCCGGGCCCGTCGGGTGCATGCCGGGTGGAGATGCGGAGCGAAGTAACCTGGCAGTCGTGAACCTGCTGGGCCGCAAGAAGTCCGACGAGCAACCCGAAGAGCCCGACCCGTCGGCGGCACAGTCGGCGCCGGAGCACAACCCGACGCAGACGGCACCCAAGGGCAGGCCCACCCCCAAACGCAGCGACCAGGCCCGGCGCCGCGGCCCGGTGGCGCCCGCACCGATGACGACGGCCGAGGCCAGGGCCCGCCGCAAGGAACTGGCGGGACCCAAGCTCAGCCGCGAGGAGCGAAAAGCCCAGCGTGCCCAGAGCAGGGAGCGTATGAACGAGCGGCGCGAGAAGATGATGGCCGGCGACCAGGCTTACCTGCTGCCTCGTGACAAGGGCCCGATCCGTGCTTACGTGCGCGATATCGTCGACTCCCGGGCGCACCTGCTGGGGCTGTTCATGCCCGGCGCGATGTTCATGCTCTTCGTGATGGTCGCCGCCCCCCGCGTCCAGGTGTACGTATCGCCCGCGCTGCTGACGATGATGCTGGCCATGTTCATCGAAGCGGTGCTGATGGCCCGCACGATCCGGGGCAAGGTCGACGTCAAATTCCCGGGCAACACCGAGAAGAGCTGGAGCCTGGGCATCTACGCCGCGCTTCGCGCCTCGCAGATTCGCCGTATGCGGGCCCCGCGGCCGCGCGTCAACCGCGGCGACCCGATCGACTGACCACACCCCGTTTCATGCGCACCCTTGTGCTCGGCGGCATCCGGTCGGGCAAGTCCCGCTGGGCCGAGACCGCACTGGCCGCGTCATCGCCGGGGGCGGCCCCGGTCCGCTACCTGGCCACCGGCCCGCTGCCCGGGGACGACCCCGAATGGGCCGCCCGCGTGGCAGAGCACCGGGCACGCCGCCAGCAATCCTGGGCGACCGTCGAAACTGCCGATGTCGCTGCGCAATTGCGTGCACACCCGGCCGCAGCCACCCTGGTCGACGATGTCGGCGGCTGGCTGACCGCGGCGATGGACCGCAGCGGCGCATGGGACGGCGGATCGATCGGGGACGCCGTGAGCGACCTGGTGTCGGCGGTGATGTTGTTCACCCCGCCGCTGGTTCTGGTCAGTCCGGAAGTCGGCTTGACGATCGTGCCCGCCACCGAAGCCGGACGGAGGTTCACCGACGCGCTCGGCGAACTCAACCAGCGACTGGCCGCCGTGTGCGATCGAGTGGTGCTGGTTGTCGCCGGGGTGGCCGTTGCGGTCAAACCGGGGCAGGAGTCGCACTGAATGGAGTTTCCCACCGTCCTCCCACCCGACAGCGTCGCCGCCGACAGCGCACGGGCCCGCCAGCGCACGCTGACCAAGCCGCCCGGAGCGCTCGGACGCCTTGAGGACCTGTCGGTGTGGGTCGCGGCGTGTCAGGGCGGTTGCCCGCCGCTGCAGTTCCGGCGTGCCCGGGTGGTTGTGTTCGCAGGTGACCATGGCGTCGCCCGTAGCGGAGTGTCGACGTTCCCGCCGGAGGTGACGGCCCAGATGGTCGCGAACATCGATGCGGGGGGTGCGGCGATCAACGTGCTGGCCGGCATCGCCGGCGCGACGGTCCGGGTGGTCGACATCGCGGTAGACGCCGAGCCGCGCTCCGGCGAGGTCAGCGCCCACAAAGTACGGCGCGGCAGCGGCGACATCGCCGTTACGGACGCGTTGTCCGAAGACGAAACGAAGGCCGCCATCGCGGCGGGACGCTCCATCGCCGACGAGGAGGTGGACACCGGCGCCGACCTCCTGATCGCCGGCGATATGGGTATCGGAAACACCACCCCGGCAACGGTGCTGGTCGCCGCGTTGACCAACAACGAACCAGTCGCGGTGGTGGGACGCGGCACCGGCATCGACGACGCTGGGTGGATTCGCAAGACGGCGGCAGTCCGCGACGCGCTGTACCGCGCCCACGCGGTGCGTTCCGACCCGGCCGCCCTGCTGCGGGTGGCCGGGGGCGCTGACCTGGCAGCCATGGCCGGCTTTCTGGCTCAGTCCGCCGTGCGGCGCACGCCGGTGCTGCTCGATGGCGTGGTGGTGACCGCGGCGGCCCTGGTGGCCGAACGGCTGGCGCCCGGGGCCCGGCGGTGGTGGCAGGCGGGGCACCGCTCCACCGAACCGGCGCACACCCTGGCGCTGGCGCAGCTCGGACTCGAACCGATCGTCGACCTGGGCATGCGACTGGGCGAAGGGACCGGAGCCGCGGTCGCGCTGCCCGTGCTGCGGGCTGCGATCGCGACCCTGGCCGAGATGGCGACCTTCGACTCGGCCAACGTTTCCGGCCGCGCCGGCGAATGATCCGCGGCTGGACCGGTGTCGTTTCGGGGGCGTTCGCCTTCGCCACGGTCCTGCCGGTGCAACACAGGCGACCGCTGGATGGCCACACGCTGAGCGCTCTGCCGGTGGTGGGCCTCGTCCTGGGCGCATTGGCGGCGGGGGTGACCTGGGGGGCTGGCGCGTTGTACGGCGCCGGCAATACGATCGGCGGGCTGTTGGCGGTCGCGGTGCTTGTGCTGGCCACCCGCGGGCTGCATGTCGATGGTCTCGCGGATACCGCCGACGCCCTGGGCTGCTATGGGCCGTCCGAGCGGGCACTGGCCGTGATGCGCGATGGCACGGCCGGCCCGTTCGGCGTGGCAGCGGTGGTCCTGGCGATGGTGTTGCAGGGGTTGGCATTCACCGCATCGGGACGGGCAAATCCGACGGCGATCATCGTGGCGGTGGCGGCCGGACGGGTGGCCGTGCTGCTGGCGTGCCGGCGGGGCGTGCCCGCCGCCGCGGGCAGCTCGCTCGGCTCGGCGGTGGCGGGCACCCAACCGGGGTGGGTGATCGCCCTGTGGGCGCTTGCCCTGGCCGGCGTGTCGGTGTGGGCCACAGAGCGTCCGTGGCAGGGCCCGGTGGTGGTGCTCGGCGCACTTGCCGTGACGGCCGGGCTGGTGGCGCATTGCGTGCGCCGATTCGGCGGCATCACCGGCGACGTGCTGGGTGCCGCGCTGGAGGTGGCGACGACGCTCACCGCACTCGGACTGGCCGCGGGAGCCTAAAAGACCCCGGGCGATCAGGCCAGCCTGGCCATCCAGCCGTGAGTGTCGGCGAACGTGCCGCGCTGGATCCCGGTCAGGGTGTCGCGCAGGGCCATGGTGACCTCACCCGGCTCGCCGTCGGCCACGGTGAACTCGCCGTCTCCGTACTTGACGTGGGACACCGGGGTGATGACGGCGGCTGTGCCGCACGCGAACACCTCGGTGATCTCACCGGTGGCCGCACCCTTGCGCCACTCCTCGACGTCGATCTTGCGTTCTTCCACCGAGAACCCGGCATCGGTGGCCAGCTGCAGCAACGAATCACGGGTGATTCCGGGCAGCAGCGAACCCGACAGTTCGGGCGTCACCAAACGTGCCGAACCGCCGCTTCCGAACACGAAGAAGAGGTTCATGCCGCCCATCTCCTCGATGTAGCGGCGTTCGATCGCGTCCAGCCACACCACCTGGTCGCAACCGCGTGCGGTCGCCTCGGCCTGGGCCAGCAGCGAGGCGGCGTAGTTGCCGCCGAACTTCGCCGCACCCGTTCCGCCGGGGCAGGCGCGCACGTATTCAGTGGAAAGCCACACGCTGACCGGTCTGACGCCGCCCTTGAAGTACGCACCCGCCGGCGAGCCGATCACGAGATACCGGTATTCGCTGGCCGGACGGACCCCCAGACCCGGTTCGGTCGCGAAGACCAACGGGCGCAGGTACAGCGACTTCTCGCCGCCGGCCGGCGGCACCCAGGCGCCGTCGACGACCGCCAGCTTGCGCAGCGACTCGATGAACAATCGCTCGGGCAGTTCGGGTATGGCCAGTCGGCGCGACGAAGAACGCAGCCGCGCGGCATTGGCCTCGGGGCGGAACGACACGATCGACCCGTCGGACCACCGGTACGCCTTGAGTCCCTCGAACACTTCCTGCGCGTAGTGCAACACGATCGCCGACGGGTCCAATTGGATGGGGCCGTAAGGCAGCACCGCGGCGTTGTGCCATCCGATGCCCTCGCGGTAATCGATGGACACCATGTGGTCGGTGTGATAACGCCCGAAACCGGGATCGGCCAGGATCTGGGCCCGTACCTCGTCGCTTGCCGGGTCCGGGTTACGGACAAGCGTGAATTCGAGGAGACCGTCGGTCATGCAGCCGATTGTATCGCCGCGCGCCACCGACTTTCCGGTTCAGAATGGCCTGGCTAACGGGTTCGCGCCGCGACGAACGGCGGTGCCACCACTTCGCATTCGACCGGTCTGCCCCGCAGGTCGACCGTGACACGCCGACCGTCCTCGATTCCCGCCCGCTCGTCGATGAGCGCCAGCGCTATGCCCGCTTTCAGCGTCGGCGAGAACGTTCCCGAGGTCGTGACGCCCACCGGCGCGGTGCCGTCGAGCACCGTCAAACCGGCCCGCAGCACGCCGCGCCCAACGGCTTTGAGGCCGTGCAGCAGCCGGGCCGGGCCGGTCTGCCTCTGGGCAATCAGTGCGTCACGCCCCCAGAAGGCGTCCTTCTTCCAGCCGATCGCCCAGCCGCATCGCGCCTCAAGGGGCGAAATGTCCAGCGAGAGTTCATGACCGTGCAGCGGATAACCCATCTCGGTGCGAAGGGTGTCGCGGGCGCCCAGACCGGCGAGCTGCCCGCCCGCGTCGGTCACCGCGGCCACCATCGCGTCGAAAACTGAGCCGGCCGACTCCCACCGCGGCAGCAGTTCGTATCCGTGCTCACCGGTGTAGCCGGTGCGGCACACCCGCACGGGCGCACCGGCAAAGTCCGCGTCGGCGAAGCCCATGTAGTCCATGCCGGCGGGCAGGTGCAGCGCCGTCAGCACATCGGTGGAGCGCGGCCCCTGCACCGCGAGAACTGCATACCCGCGGTGCTCATCGGTAATCGAAATATTTTGTGGCGCACATTCTTTCATAGCAGACACCACCGCAGCGGTGTTTGCCGCATTGGGCACCAGGAAGATCTCGTCGTCGGAGACGTAGTACGCAATCAGGTCGTCGATCACACCGCCGGCCGCTGTGCAGCACAGCGTGTACTGCGCCTTACCGGGGCCGATCCGGCACAGGTCGTTGGTGAGGACCGAGTTGACGAACTCGGCGGCGCCCGGTCCCCGGACCAGCGCCTTGCCCAGGTGGCTGACGTCGAAGAGGCCGACGGAGTGGCGGGTGGCGTTGTGTTCGCCCACGGTGCCGGCGTAGGAGACGGGCATCAGCCATCCGCCGAATTCGGCGAAGCCGGCGCCCAGTTCGCGATGACGGTCTTCGAGCGGACCGTGCAGCGTGCCGTCGAACGACGATGCCGGTTCATCGGCCTGTTGATCGCCCGCAGCGTGAATCGGGCTGTCGGAGGTAGCGCTCACGGCCGACCACACTAGTCCCGCTTCGCTAGGGTGCTTTCGTGAGCACCCAACCCGGTTACTCTTGTCCCGCGGTCACCGTCTCGACCGCGCTGCCCAAACGACACAAAAACGCTGCGGTGCTGATCGTGCCGGTCGTCAGCAGCGACCCCGACAATCCCAAGGGTTCCGCGTCTGTGGTGGCCGACCCGTTCCTGGATCCCCAGGCCGTCGGTGAGATCGAGGCCGGCCTCACCGTACTGGGCGCCAAGGGCGGGGTGGATGAGCTCACCCGACTGGTGATTCCGTCGCTGCCGGTGGCGAGCGTGCTGGCGGTCGGACTGGGCCGGCCACGCGATGACTGGCCCACCGACCTGATCCGCCGGGCTGCCGGGGTAGCGGCGCGTTCGCTGAGCACAGTGGAGGCGGTGCTCACCACGCTCTCGGAACTGGACCTATCGGCGACGGTCGAGGGCCTGATCCTGGGCGCATACCGGTTCACCGAATTCCGCAGCGGCAAGACGGCACCCAAGGATCCCGGCCTGCGCGCCATCACTGTGCTGTCCAGCGATCGGGCCGCAAAGAAGCACGCTGAGCGCGCCGCCGCGATAGCCACCGCGGTGGCCACTGCCCGCGACTTCGTCAACACACCGCCGAGTCACCTTTATCCTGCCGAATTCGCCAAGCGCGCAAAAGATTTCGGTGAGGCGGCCGGTCTCGAAGTCGAACTGCTCGATGAGAAGGCCCTCGCGAAGGGCGGTTACGGTGGCATCGTCGGGGTCGGCAAGGGCTCGTCACGCCCGCCCCGACTGGTGCGGCTGATTCACCGCGCGGGAAAGGCCGCCTCCGCCAAGCCGAAGAAGGTCGCGCTGGTCGGTAAGGGCATCACTTTCGACACCGGGGGAATTTCGATCAAGCCGGCCGCATCGATGCACCACATGACCTCCGACATGGCCGGCGCCGCAGCCGTCATCGCCGCGATCGGGCTGGCGGCGCGGTTGAAGCTGCCGGTCGACGTCATCGCCACCGTACCGATCGCCGAGAACATGCCGTCGTCGACAGCCCAGCGGCCCGGCGACGTGCTCACCCAGTACGGCGGCACCACCGTCGAGGTGCTCAACACCGACGCCGAAGGCCGGCTCATCCTGGCCGACGCGATTGTGCGCGCCTGCGAGGACGATCCCGACTACCTGATGGAGGCCTCCACGCTGACTGGCGCGCAAACGGTGGCCCTAGGCGCGCGCAGCCCCGGTGTGATGGGCAGCGACGAGTTCCGCGACCGGGTTGCGCGCATCTCCCAGGACGTTGGCGAGAACGGGTGGCCGATGCCACTGCCCGACGAACTCTCCGAAGACCTGAAGTCGACGGTGGCCGACCTGGCCAATGTGAGCTCGCAGCGATACGCAGGCATGCTGGTGGCCGGCGTATATCTGCGAGAGTTCGTAGCCGACGGTGTGCAGTGGGTACACATCGACGTCGCCGGGCCGGCCTACAACACGGGCGGCCCCTGGGGCTACACCGGCAAGGGCGGCACCGGCGTGCCGACACGCACCATGTTCGCGGCGCTGGAGGACATCGCCGAAAACGGGTGAGTCCGTGTCGCGGGCGCGAAGAAAGTCGCGACGCGGAAAACCGAATACCTGGACTACCGTGCCGTCTGCTAATCAGCGACACGCGCATCGCCGCCACCCGCGCGTAAGGGCCGCCGGTGGCCGTCGATCAGCGTCCCCGTCAGTGGAGCCGATTCGTTCACGCCGATTCGCGAATGCAGCCACACCAAAGGCTTTGGCGCCCACCAATTCCACTGGCCGGCCATGTGCATGAACGCCGGCACCAGCACCAGCCGCACAAGCGTGACGTCGACGATGATGGCCAGCGTCAAGCCCACGCCGAACATGCGGGTGAACGCGACCTGCGCGGCGATCAGCGCCCCGAAGGACACACACATCAGCAACGCCGCGACGGTGATGACTTTCGCCGTGCGCGCCAGCCCGAGGGCCACGCTTTCGTCGTTGTCGGCGCGCGAGCCCGTCGAGGCGAGCCAGTACTCCTGAATCCGGGCGATCAGGAACACCTCGTAGTCCATCGCCAGGCCGAACGCGATACAGAACACCATCACAGGAACGTTGGCCACCAGCGTGCCGGTGGGCGTAGTGCCGAAGGCGTTCAGGTGACCGTCCTGGAAGATCCACACCAGAGCACCGAACGTGGCGGTCAGGGACAACAGGTTGAGCGCCACCGCCTTGACGGGCAGCACCACACTGCCGGTCAGCACGAACAGCAGCGCGAAAATGATCACCGCGATGAGCCCCAACGCAAGCGGCAGCCGGGAGGTGATCGCGTCGATGCTGTCGCGGTTGACCATTGCGGTGCCGGTGAACTGGACCGTCCTGCCTCCCGGGCCGGAAATCGCATGCAAGCGGTCCAGTTGGGCTTCGGAGCGGTCCGAGAAGAGCGGCGCCGATGTGTCCACGGTGAGCAAGACACTGCCGTCGACCATCCCCGTGGCCGCCACCGGCGGTCCGCGCACGACACCGTCGGCGTACGCCCCGATCGGCGTGCTGACCGCTGTCACATCGGGCACGCGGGAGAGTTCGGCCGCATAGCGGCCGAGTTCAGCGGAGGTAACCCCGTCGGCCTCGGGGATGACGACACTGACCGCGGTTTCGAGGTTGTTGGGATAGTCGGAGCGCAACCGATCGCCGAGCTGATGGGTGACCGACGTCGTCGGCAGCACGCGGTCGTCGGGGTAGCCCCACCTCACCTCGAGGAAAGGAGACCCGAGGAAAACCAGCAACGCCACCGCCGCCAGCCCGATCGGCAATCCTCGTCGCGCGATGAACTTCGCCGAGCGATACCAGAACATTTCCGGCATCGCCTTGGCGACCGGCTCGCGGAGGACAGCCAACCTACGCACCAGCCCGCGCAGGTCGAGGGAGTTCAGGCGCGGGCCGAGCAACGCTATCGCCGCAGGGGTGACGACCACGGCCGCCACGGCGGCCAGTAACACGGTGGCGACGCCGGCGTAGGCGAAGGACTTGAGGAAATAGCTCGGGAAAATCACCATCACGCCCATCGACAGCGCGACGGTGACGGCGGAGAACACCACCGTACGGCCCGCGGTCTGCATCGTGCGCACCAGCGCCTGGTCGGTGTCGGTACCGTCGGCGAGTTCGTCGCGGTACCTGCTGACGATCAGCAGGGTGTAGTCGACGGCCAGGGCAAGTCCGAGGGCCACCGTCAGGTTGAGGGCGAAGATCGAGACGTCGGTGAACAACGCGAACAACCGAAGGATCGCCATCGATCCCGCGATCGCAAGCAGACCCACCGCAGTCGGCACGGCGGCGGCCGCCAGCCCACCGAAAACCAAGACCAGCAGCAGGAAGCTCACCGGCAGGGCGATCATCTCGGTGCGGACCAGGTCACGCTCGGTCTGCTCGGTGCCCTCGGCCTTCAACAGGCCGTAGCCACCGGTGCGGAGGCTCACTTCGGGCAAGTCAGCCAGGTACCGGGCCTGGGTTGCGAGTTCGGCGGCGTGCGTGGGAGCGGCGTCTTCACCGCCCAGCAGACCAGCGATGATCAACCCGGATTTGCCGTCGTTGCTTACCAGCCCGGCCGCGACGTGGGGCGACGCCGGCCAGGCCGACGTTACATCGGAGACATACGGCGACCCATCGAACAATCCGGCGATCCGTCTGGCCATCTCGTGCGCGGGCGGGCTGGTAACACCGTCGTCGGCGGTGATCTCGATGATCAACGACGTGTCACTACGGTGGAACTTCTGGGCGAGCAGCGCCGCAGCTTTGGACGACTCGGACTCCGGGTCGTAAAAGCCCCCCGGCGAGAGGTAATGGGCAACCGGCACACCGTAGATAGCGAAGCCAACCATGAGCAAAAGCGCTGTCAACAGGATTCGACGGGGTGCGGCCATGGAATTTTGCGCGATTCGCATTAGCACGCAGACTCCTTCCCCATCAGCTGTCCGTGTTGGCGTTACCCATGAATTTTGGCCCAAGGATACGCATCTGTGGCTCGATCAGCTGTAATTGTGAGCGGAGTAACGCTAAAATAGCCAGGACAGATGTTGTTCGATCCCGTTCCCGACGCCACCGCAAAGCAATTTGCTACAGGTCCCTATTCTGGCGCAGTCGCCGACGAATGTTGTCCGATCTCAATCCGCTGACAGCAATCTTGTTGACATTAGCTGGCACGTGGTCTAGACCAGCCCGCTTCGACCGCTGGCCCGTGGCAAGGCGCCGCCGACCGGCGGCGGACCGTCATCGCGATTCCGCCCAAACACCTCGCCACGGCAAGAACAGCCACCCGATTCGTCTCACCCGGGGGCAGGCTGACAGCCGCCGGTTCGGGAGTCCCGGATCGGGTGAAGAGTCACGGCCCGGTCCGCGCCGAACTGCGGGCCGGACGTGACAGGATGGGGTGCGACATTTCGACCCGTGACGACAGCCCGTTCGAGGAGTCAACAGACATGGCCGTGTCCGTACAGATGCCCGCACTGGGTGAGAGCGTCACCGAGGGGACTGTCACCCGCTGGCTGAAGCAGGAAGGGGACACCGTCGAAATCGACGAGCCCCTGCTCGAGGTGTCCACCGACAAAGTGGACACCGAGATCCCCTCCCCGGTTGCCGGCGTGCTGACCAGCATCGTCGCCCAAGAGGACGACACCGTCGAGGTGGGCGGTGAACTGGCGATCATCGGTGAGCCCGGCGACAGCCCGTATGAGCCGGCAGCGGCCGAACCCCAACCCGAGCCTCAGGCGACCGCCGAGCCCGAACCCAATCCCGAGCCCGAACGGCAAGCCGAGCCTCAGGCCGCCGCCGAGCCCGAACCGCAAGCGGAGCCGCAGGCTGCCGCCGAGCAGCACTCCGGCGGCGGGGCGGCGACGTCCGTGGTGATGCCCGAACTCGGCGAATCGGTGACCGAGGGCACGGTCACCCGGTGGCTGAAGAAGGTCGGCGACTCGGTCGCAGTCGACGAGCCGCTGGTCGAGGTCTCTACCGACAAAGTGGACACCGAGATCCCCTCGCCCGTTGCCGGCACGCTGCTTTCCATCACCTCCGAGCAGGATGTGACTGTCGCGGTCGGTGCCGAGCTGGCCAAGATCGGTGACGCGGCAGCCGCACCGGCCCCGACGCCCCAACCGGCCCCCGAACCCAAGCCCGCGCCGGCGGCCCAGCAGCAGTCCCCCGCGGCCGGCCCACCGCCGAAACCCGAACCCGAACCCGCCGCACCCGCACCGATCCCGGCTTCGGCCCCGCCTCCCGCGGCGGAGACGTCGGACGCCGTGCCCTATGTGACACCCCTCGTTCGAAGGTTGGCCTCCGAAAACGGTATCGACCTCAGCGCGGTGACGGGGACCGGCGTGGGAGGACGGATCCGCAAGCAGGACGTCCTGGCCGCCGTCGAAGAACGGGAAGCGGCCAAGAAGGCGCCGCCCCCCGCAGCCTCCTCCCCCGCCGCCGGGGCAGCGCCCGCGGTCGCCCCATCCGGGCCACTGGCGCATCTGCGTGGCACCACCCAGAAGGCCAACCGGGTCCGGCAGCTGACCGCGAAGAAGACCCGCGAGTCGCTGCAGGCCACCGCCCAGCTCACCCAGACCCACGAAGCCGACATGACCAGGATCGTGGCGCTGCGGGCCAAGGCCAAGACGGCCTTCGCCGAACGCGAAGGCGTCAACCTCACGTATCTGCCGTTCATCGCGCGGGCGGTGATCGACGCCCTCAAATCCCACCCGAACATCAATGCCAGCTACAACGAGGACACCAAGGAGATCACCTACTACGACGCCGAGCACCTGGGCTTCGCCGTCGACACCGAGCAGGGCCTGCTCTCCCCCGTGGTGCACAACGCGGGTGACCTGTCGCTGGCCGGGCTGGCCCGCGCCATCCACGACATCGCCGAGCGGGCCCGCTCGGGGAACCTCAAGCCGGACGAGCTCTCCGGCGGCACGTTCACCGTCACCAACATCGGCAGCCAGGGCGCGTTGTTCGACACGCCGATCCTGGTGCCGCCGCAGGCGGCGATGCTGGGCACCGGCGCCATCGTCAAGCGCCCCCGGGTGATCGTCGACGAGTTCGGCAACGAGTCGATCGGTGTGCGCTCGATCTGCTACCTGCCAATGACATACGACCACCGACTGATCGACGGCGCCGACGCCGGCCGCTTCCTTACCACAGTGCGCAAACGCCTGGAAGAGGGCGCGTTCGAAGCCGACCTGGGGTTGTAGGCGGGGAGGCGAATCAGTGGCAACCGCCGCCATCGCGATCGCGGGCTCCTCCGGGCTGATCGGCTCGGCACTGGTTTCGGCGTTGCGCGCCGGCGATCGGCGGGTGCTGCGCATCGTGCGGCGCGCACCGTCGGACGCGGACGAGGTGCGCTGGAATCCCGGCACGGGAGACCTGGATTCGACTGCGCTCAAAGGCGTGGACGCGGTGGTGAACCTGTGTGGGGTCAACGTCGGCGCCGGCCGTTGGTCGGGCGCGCTCAAGCAGGGCCTCCGCGACAGCCGCATCGATCCGACCCTGGTGCTGGCGGAGGCGGTCGCGGAGGCCGGGGTGCCGACGTTGATCAACGCCAGCGCGGTCGGCTACTACGGTGACACCGGTGACCGGGCGGTCGATGAAACCGCGGCGCCCGGTTCGGGGTTCATGGCGCAGTTGTGCGTCGACTGGGAGGACGCAACCGCCACTGCACGGGATGGCGGTACGCGTGTGGTGATGGTCCGGACAGGGCTGGTGCTTTCCCCGTCGGGTGGACTACTGGGTCCCCTCAAGCCGCTGTTCACACTGGGGTTGGGCGCCCGCCTGGGAAACGGTCGCCAGTACATGTCCTGGATAAGCCTCGAAGACGAGGTCCGTGCGCTGATTTTCGCGATCACGCACGACGAGTTGGCGGGGCCGGTCAACCTGACGGCACCGGGACCCGTCACCAACGCGGAGTTCACCTCGGCGCTCGGGCGCGCGCTGAACCGTCCGACCCTGATGATGGTGCCCGGCTTCGCGGCACGCGCGGTTTTCGGTGAGTTCGCCGAGGAGGGCCTGCTCACCGGCCAGCGGGCCATCCCCGCGGTGCTGGAACGCGCCCGATTCGACTTCCGCCACACGACGGTCGCCGAGGCGCTGACCTACGCGACAACACGCTGATTCCCGCCGGGACCGACGCTGCGCAGACAACATGCGAGTAGGCCCCTGCGCAGCGTCGGTTTCGGCAGGGGCAGCGGTAGCGTTGAGGCCATGACACCGTCGATCCGGGCCGGCACCGGCGCGGTCGACGTGCGCCATCTGGGCAGTATCGGCTACCGCAATGCGTGGCAACTGCAGCGCGAGCTCGCCGATGCCCGGTCGGACGGCGGCCCGGACACGCTACTGCTGCTGGAGCATCCCCCCGTCTACACCGCCGGGCGACGCACCGAAGCGCACGAGCGGCCCGCCCATGGCACGCAGGTCGTCGACACCGACCGGGGCGGCAAGATCACCTGGCACGGCCCGGGGCAGTTGGTGGGTTACCCGATCATTCGGCTGTCGGAGCCGCTGGACGTGGTGAATTTCGTCCGTCGGCTCGAAGAGTCGCTCATCGCCGTATGCGCGGCGCTGGGCCTGGAGGCTGGTCGCGTCGAGGGCCGATCCGGGGTGTGGCTGACGAGCGGTGCGGGCCTTCCGCCACGAAAGGTCGGCGCAATCGGGGTGCGGGTGTCGCGTGCGACCACCCAGCACGGCTTCGCCCTCAATTGCGACTGCGATTTGAGCGCATTCGACAGCATCGTGCCGTGCGGTATCAGCGACGCCGGGGTGACGTCGCTGTCAGCCGAACTGGGTCGTGCCGTCACCGTGGACGACGTCCGCAACCAAGTCGCGGCGGCCGTCTGTGATGCCCTCGACGGTCGGCTGCCCGTCCGCCCCCACGCGCTGAACAGCGCCGCCCGCGTAGCATCACAGGCGTGAGCGTCGATCCAGGAAACCGCAAACTGCTGCGACTGGAGGTGCGCAACGCCGAGACGCCGATCGAGCGCAAACCGCCGTGGATCAAGACGCGGGCCCGGATGGGACCTGAGTACACCGAACTGAAAGCACTGGTCAAACGCGAGGGTCTGCACACGGTCTGCGAAGAGGCGGGCTGTCCCAACATCTTCGAATGCTGGGAAGACCGCGAAGCGACGTTTTTGATCGGCGGCGAGCAATGCACACGCCGCTGCGACTTCTGCCAGATCGACACCGGCAAGCCCGCTGAACTCGACCGGGACGAACCGCGCAGGGTCGCCGAGAGCGTGGCAGCCATGGGCCTGCGTTATTCGACGGTAACCGGGGTGGCCCGCGACGACCTGCCCGATGGCGGTGCGTGGCTGTACGCCGAGACCGTGCGCCAGATCAAACGACTCAACCCCGGCACCGGCGTGGAGTTGCTCATCCCCGACTTCAACGGCGACCCGGCACCACTCGGTGAGGTGTTCGCATCGCGTCCGGAAGTGTTGGCGCACAACGTCGAGACGGTGCCACGAATCTTCAAGCGAATCCGGCCGGCATTCCGCTACCGGCGCAGCCTTGACGTGCTGACCGCCGCACGCGAGCACGGCCTGGTCACCAAGTCCAACCTCATCCTGGGGATGGGCGAGACCCCGGACGAGGTGCGGGAGGCGCTGACCGACCTGCATGCCGCCGAGTGCGAGATCGTGACGATCACCCAGTACCTGCGGCCTTCGGTGCGGCATCATCCGGTGGCCCGCTGGGTCAAACCGGAAGAGTTCGTCGAGCACGCCAGGTTCGCCGAGCGGCTCGGATTCGCCGGGGTTCTCGCCGGGCCGCTGGTCCGCTCGTCCTATCGCGCAGGCCGGTTGTACGCGAAAGCCGTGCAGGACCGAATCGCCGTCAGCGGCTGACGGCGCCGCCGTATCCTTGCTGCATGGCCCGACGCCGTAACACCGATGAAACCAAGGCCGCCAAAGCCGAGGCAAAAGCCGCCCGCAAGGCTGCCTCCAAACAGCGCCGTACTCAGCTCTGGCAGGCGTTCCAGATGCAGCGACGCGAGGACAAACGACTGGTGCCGTACATGGTCGGCGCATTCGTTCTGGTGGTGGGTGTGGCGGTGGCCGCCGGCGTGGCCATCGGTGGGTTCACGATGTACATGCTCATCATGCTGGGGATCGTGCTCGGGGTCTTGGTCGCGTTCATCGTCTTCGGCCGGCGTGCACAGAAGTCGATGTACGGCAAGGCGGAAGGCCAGACGGGTGCCGCCGGCTGGGTGCTGGACAACATGCGCGGCAAATGGCGGGTGACGCCCGGTGTCGCCGCTACCGGGCACTTGGACGCCGTACACCGGGTGATCGGGCGCCCCGGCGTGATCTTCGTCGGTGAAGGCGCATCCACCCGCGTCAAGCCGCTGCTCGCTCAAGAGAAAAAGCGGACCGCGCGCCTGGTCGGCGAAGTGCCCATCTACGACATCGTCGTGGGCAACGGCGAGGGCGAAGTCCCGCTGGCGAAGCTGGAGCGGCACCTGACCAAGTTGCCGGCCAACATCACCGTCAAGCAGATGGACTCCCTGGAATCCAGGCTCGCCGCGCTGAGCACCAAAGCGGGGCCGGCCAAACTGCCCAAGGGCCCGCTGCCCGCACAGGCCAAGATGCGCGGCGTTCAGCGCTCCGTCCGGCGTAGGTAAGGCACTCGAGTCGAAGCCACGCAGGGATAATGCGAAGTAACCCCCTGCGTGAGTTCCATCTCAGCGCACGAAGCCAAACTCAGCGACGAACGACCGCAGTGGACGTCACCCGGTCGTGCAGTCCACGGCCGTCCGCGTCGGCGAAGAACGCCGGGATTACCAGTGCCAGCAGCAGGCCGCGCCCGACGGCGCGCCCGAACCCCGTGTGCCGGCGGCCGTCCACGGGTACCACCATCAGGCCGAGGGCGTATTGGCCCGGGCTGAAGCCGAACAATCGCACCGATACCGCGCCCACCAGGAACCACACGACCAGCACCGCGGTCGACAGCATAGGTCGCGAGATCACCCCCACCGACATGAGCAGGGCGGTCAGGCCGTAGCACGCAAGCCAATCGAGGAACAACGCCGCCAGCCTTCGACCGGTCCGCGCCAGCGACCCCGGTCCCGACTCGGGCAAGCCGAGCCGCTGTCCGGGATAGCCGACATGAGTGGCTGAATCCGCGGATTGCGGACCGGACAACCAGGAGGCAATCGGGCGGGGCATGAGTTCAGCATAGGGCGACGGCCATTGCGTAACGTCCGCGCAACATCCGCTTGACGACCGTGCAACATCGGCTCCCTAGCGTCAGCCCGGGTTACCAGAACATTGTGCAACCATGCGCGCAAGAAGGAGCAGTTAAGTGGCAGAAAAGACCGCTGACGACATCTTCAAGCTGATCAAGGACGAAGGAGTCGAGTACGTCGACATCCGGTTCTGCGATCTGCCGGGTGTGGTGCAGCATTTCTCGATCCCGGCGGCGGCGTTCGACGCGAGCGTTTTCGAGGACGGGTTGGCATTCGACGGCTCGTCGGTCCGCGGATTCCAGTCGATCCATGAATCCGACATGATGCTGTTGCCGGACCCCGAAACCGCGCGTATCGACCCGTTTCGCGCCGCCAAGACGCTGAACCTCAACTTTTTCGTCCATGATCCGTTCACCCGCGAGGCCTACTCCCGCGACCCCCGCAACGTAGCTCGTAAGGCAGAGAACTACCTGGCCAGCACCGGCATCGCCGATACCGCGTACTTCGGCGCCGAAGCGGAGTTCTACATCTTCGACTCGGTGAGCTTCGACTCGAAGATCAACGGCACCTTCTACGAGGTCGATTCGGAGTCGGGCTGGTGGAACACCGGCGAGCCGACCGAGTTCGACGGTTCGCCCAACCGCGGCTACAAGGTCCGCCCGAAGGGCGGGTATTTCCCCGTCGCCCCGTACGACCACTACGTCGACCTGCGTGACCAGATGTCCACCAATCTGATCAATTCCGGGTTCACCCTGGAGCGCGGGCACCACGAGGTGGGAACCGCGGGCCAGGCCGAGATCAACTACAAGTTCAACACCATGCTGCATGCGGCCGACGATGTGCTGCTGTTCAAGTACATCATCAAGAACACCGCGTGGCAGGCAGGCAAGACCGTCACCTTCATGCCAAAACCGCTGTTCGGCGACAACGGGTCCGGCATGCACGTGCACCAGTCGCTCTGGAAGGACGGCAAGCCGCTGTTCCACGACGAGTCCGGCTACGCGGGTCTGTCTGACATCGCTCGTCACTACATCGGTGGCATCCTGCATCACGCGCCGTCGCTGCTGGCGTTCACCAACCCGACGGTGAACTCCTACAAGCGCCTGGTGCCCGGCTATGAGGCTCCGATCAACCTGGTGTACAGCCAGCGCAACCGGTCGGCTTGCGTCCGGATCCCGATCACCGGCAACAACCCGAAGGCCAAGCGTCTGGAGTTCCGCTGCCCCGACAGCTCCGGCAACCCGTATCTGGCGTTCGCGGCAATGCTCATGGCCGGCATCGACGGCATCAAGAACAAGATCGAACCGCAGTCGCCGGTCGACAAGGACCTTTACGAGTTGCCGCCGGACGAGGCCGCCAACATTCCGCAGGCGCCCACGTCGCTGTCCGGGGTGATCGACCGACTCGAGCAGGATCATGAATACCTCACCGAGGGCGGGGTCTTCACCGAAGACCTGATCGAGACCTGGATCGCGTTCAAGCGCGAAAACGAGATTTTGCCGGTCCAAATCCGGCCGCACCCGTACGAGTTCGCTCTGTACTACGACGTGTAAGCCGGCACGCCCGCCGAGCTGCCGATGCAGCCGGCGGGACCCGCCACATCGGGTAGTCACCCGGACGAGTCCATCCGCTCGGCCATCGCAGCACCATCGGCCGAACGGGTGGACTCGCCGGCGTTTGACCGCGACTGCGGGGTCCCGTTTGCAAGCATGGCAGGCATGCGGGTGATGGTGCAGCGGGTGACGGCGGCAAGCGTGTCGGTTGACGGTCAGGTGGTGGCAGCCATCCACCCGGCGAGCCAGGGCTTGCTGGCGCTGGTCGGTGTGACCCATGACGACGACACCGTGACTGCCCGGCGTCTCGCTGAAAAGCTCTGGTATTTAAGGATTCTCGACGATGAACGCAGCGCTGCGGATGTCGGCGCACCACTGTTGGTGGTCAGCCAGTTTACGTTGTATGCCAACACCGTGAAGGGCCGGCGCCCGTCCTGGAACGCCGCGGCTCCCGCAGCGGTGGCCCAACCGTTGGTGAACGCGTTCGCCGATGCATTGCGCGAGCTGGGCGCTCAGGTGGGCACCGGTGTGTTCGGTGCCGACATGGCGGTGTCGCTGGTCAACGACGGGCCGGTGACTTTGATGCTCGAATCGTGACAAGCGCATCATCGGGATCGTTGAAATGACACCGTATCGTCGGGCCATGACACAGAACCTCGGTACTCGGCTCAATGCCTACACTCCCGCGGCCCTGAGTGTGTTTCGCGTCGTGATCGGACTCCTGTTCCTCTGCCACGGCACTCAGAAAATCTTCGGCTGCCCGGGTGGATCGTCGGTGCCGTTCGGAACCTGGCCGTCCTGGTACGCGGGTCTCATCGAGTTGGTGTGCGGGGCGTTGATCACCCTGGGGCTCTTTACCAGGGCCGCGGCATTCATCGCGTGCGGCCAGATGGCATTCGCCTACTTCATGAAGCACGCCGGACACGGGTTCTGGCCGATCATGAACAAAGGTGAACTCGCAGTGCTGTACTGCTTTGCGTTCTTGCTGCTGACATTCGCCGGCGGCGGTGCGTTTGGCCTGGACAGAGTGCTGCCCCGCAGGGCCGGCAGGACCGCCCTCGGCGAGCGTCCCTAGCTCACGCCGCCGCGGCGGGTCAGTCCAGCTCCATGTCCTTACGGAACCGGCGCATCCCGTCGATCTTTTCGGGAAGCGTCGACTGCGGCCCGGTGTAGAACATCCACGGCATGGTGACGATGCCGGTGATGCCGGCGGCTGCCGCCTTCGCATAGTGCTCGGGAGTGAATGCATCGGTCAATGGTGTGATGACGGCGAAATCATCCATCGTCAGACCGTTTTCGGTACGCAGTTCGCGTAATCGGCCCAGTCGTTCGAGGGCGCGCTCGGTGGTGATCAGGTCGCCGATCCAGCCGTCGTTTCGGGCGGCGCGCCGCAGCGCGATGTCGGATAGGCCGCCGACGAAGATGGGGATGCGGGGCGGTGTGGGTTCCATCTCCAGCCTCGGCGTGCAGTAGAACTCGCCATCGAACTCGGTCCAGCCGGGCTGCCACAGCGCCTTCATCAGTTCCAGCATCTCGTCGGTGCGCTTGCCGCGCCGGTCGAATCGCTGGCCCAGCAGGTTGAACTCCTCCTCGCACCAACCCACGCCGATGCCGAGTTCCAGCCGTCCGCCGGCCAGAACCGCCGCGGTTCCTATGGCTTTCGCCGCCGAGTACGGGTCGCGCATCGCCGGCAGATACACCGTTGTGACGAACCGCAACCGGTTCGTCACAAGGGCGAGGGCACCGATCATCACCCAGGGGTCCGGCCAGTCGGTGAACGGCTCCCAACGCCGTTTGCCGTCTCTCGTGTATGGATAAGGGGTCTTCGGCGTCTCGAGGTTGACGACATGGTCCGGAATCCCCATGCCGTCGTAACCCAGATCGTCAGCGGCCCTGGCGACTTCGATGGCCTCGCGGGTATCCAGAAACGCCGTGCTGACATAGAAACTCAGAGCCATCAATCAGCCTCGCGCGCCCATACCGGCAGAATGAACACGCCCTCGGCTTCCACGGTACGGCCCTGCGAATCGGCGATGAATCCCTTTGCATACGTTTTTATTCCGTCGACCCGATCAATCCATGCCTCGGTGCGCAACTTCCCCAGCGGAGTTCCCCGCAAGTATTTGCACGTGATCGTCCCGGTGAAAAGCGGCTTCACCATGCCGCCGCTGGCAACCTCGCCCAAGATGTGGTCCAGGATCAGAGCGCTGATTCCGCCGTGCACGTGCCCGGGCGGGCCTTCGTAGGCCGCGCCGAGTTCGAACTCCGCCCGGCAGCCGCGGTCATCGCGATCGATCACCAAAGGGGGTGCGAAGGCGTTGCGCACGCCGATCACCGGATTGCCCCAGGTCTGCCCGCGCCCGTCGGTGCTGAACCGCACCCCGAAGGCCCCGTCCATCTGCTCGGCACGCAATGTTGCTGTGACGGCGTCGATGGTGCGCCGCGCATCGGCGACCGCACCGGCGTCAACCCGAGTGCGGATGGTGGCGTCCAGCAGTTCGCGCACAGACTGTGTCAGCGGTTCGTAGACCGCCTGTTGGCGGTCGAACTCCTCGGCGGTGATCACCTCGTCAAAGAACTGCACGGAGATTTCATATCATCCGGGTTGTCCGACAGCGGGACCGGCCGTCGACCGAGCGCTGACTAGGTGAATTCTTGGGCGTGGCGGCCGGGCACGCGCACGGTCGCGAAGGATGGGTCAGTCCCCGAAGACCTTGCGTACCAAAGCTTTCGCACGGCGGGTGACCCGAAGGTAGTTGTCCAGGAACTCGCCGCCGTCGTCGTCGGGCCAGCCGGCCGCCACCGCCACGGCATTCAAGAGCCTACCCGGACCGGGCAATTGGTCGGTGGGCCTGCCGCGCACCAGCACCAGCGCGTTGCGGGCGCGGGTGGCCGTGAGCCATGCCTCGCGCAACTGGTCGACGTCATCCTCGGCGATCAGCTCGGCGGCACCGATGGCGTCCAGCGTCTCCAGGGTCGACGTGTTGTGCAGCGCCGGAATCTTGTGGCCGAACCGCAGTTGCAGCAACTGCACCGTCCACTCGATGTCGGCCAATCCCCCCCGGCCGAGCTTGGTGTGCGTGTTGGGGTCCGCCCCGCGCGGCAGCCGCTCGGCGTCGACTCTGGCCTTGATGCGGCGGATCTCCTGCACCGCCTCCGCCGAAAACCCATCCTGCGGGTAGCGGGTGGCATCGGCCATCAGCAGGAACCGATGCCCCAAATCCTGATCGCCCGCCACCCGGTGCGCCCGCAGGAGTGCCTGTGCCTCCCACGGCTGCGCCCACTGTTTGTAGTAGGCCTCATACGAACCCAGCGTCCGCACCAGCGGGCCGTTGCGTCCCTCGGGCCGCAGGTTTGCATCGACCTCCAGGGGTGGATCGGCACTCGGCGTGCCCAGCAGTGTGCGCACCTGCTCGGCGACCGATACCGCCCACTTGACCGCCTTCTCCTCGGCGACCCCCTCCGCCGGTTCGCAGACGAATGTCACGTCGGCGTCGGAGCCATAGCCTAGTTCGCCGCCGCCCAGCCGACCCATCCCGATCACCGCGATCGACGCCGGCGCCTTCCCGTCAGCGGGCAGGTTGGCACGGGTGACCGCGTCCAGCGCTGCTTGCAGCACGGCGACCCATACCGATGTCAGTGCACGGCACACCTCGCGGACGTCGAGCAGGCCGAGCAGGTCGGCCGACGCGATACGGGCAAGCTCTCGGCGGCGCAGTGTGCGTGCCGTGGCGATGGCCCGGACCGGGTCGGCATGGCGGCTGACGGCGACCACCAGCGCCTTGGCCACCTGCTCGGGGTCCGTGTCGAGCAGCTTGGGACCGGTGGGACCATCGGCGTACGCCTGCATCACCTCAGGTGCTCGCATCAGCAGTTCAGGCACGTAGGCCGAGGTGCCCAGCACATGCATGAGGCGCTTGGCCAGCGCGCTCTCGTCACGAAGGGCGGCGAGGAACCAACGCTGGTCGGCCATCGAATCCGACAGTTTCCGGTACGCCAGCAGTCCGCCGTCGGGGTCCGGCGTGTCGGAGAGCCATTCGAGCAGGGTTGGCAGCAGCACCGCCTGCACACGGCCGCGCCGGCCGCTCAGGTTCGTCAGTGCGGCCAGGTGGGCCAGCGCGCCGTGCGCCGACTGATAGCCCAACGCCGCCAGCCGGCGCTCGGCGGCCTCGGCCGGCATCCCGGGTTCGAGCGGCGCGACCGACTCCAGCAGCGGCTGATAGAAGAACTTTGCGTGCAGCCGGGAGACCCGCACGCTCTGCCGTTTCAGCTCCTCGCGCAACACCCCCAGAGCGTCGTGAGTGCCATCCGGCCGAATGTGTGCGGCGCGCGCCAGCCAACGCAGGGCCTCGTCGTCGTCGGGCGCGGGCAGCATGTGGGTCCGCTTGAGGCGCTGCAACTGCAGCCGGTGCTCGAGCAGCCGGAGGAATTCGTAGGACGCAGTCATGTTGGCCGCATCGTCGCGGCCCGCGTAGCCGCCGGCGCCCAGTGCGGCCAGCGCGTCCACCGTGGACGCGACCTGTAGGGACGGATCGTTGCGGCCATGCACGAGTTGAAGCAGCTGAACGGCGAACTCGACGTCGCGCAGGCCGCCGGTTCCGAGCTTTATTTCCCGCTCCCGGACGCCGGCCGGCACGTTCTCGACTACCCGCCGGCGCATGGCCCGCACGTCGGCAACGAAATCCTCACGGTCGCAGGCGGTCCACACCATCGGCATCACCGCTGCCATGTACTTCTCGCCTAGCGCCATGTCACCAGCGGCGGGCCGCGCCTTGAGCAGGGCCTGGAACTCCCACGTCTTGGCCCACCGCCGGTAGTAGGCGACGTGCGACTCCAATGTCCGCACGAGTTGACCGCGTTTGCCCTCCGGGCGCAGCGCCGCGTCGACCTCGAAGAACGTTTCCGACGCGAACCGCATCATCTCGCCCGCCACCCGGGTGGCAACCGCCATGTCCTTTTCGCCAGTCGCCGCGGTCACGAAGATGACGTCGACGTCGCTGACGTAATTCAGTTCCCGCGCACCGCATTTTCCCATCGCAATCACGGCAAGCACCGGTGGGTCGCCGTCCCGGCACACCCTGGAGACCGCAACGTCGAGGGCGGCACCTAGCGCGGCATCCGCCAAGTCGGAGAGGTGGACCCCCACGGCGGCGAACGGCAGAACGGGTTCGTTCTCGACGGTGGGTGCCACGTCGAGCGCCGCCAGCACCATGATGCGGTCCCGGTAGAGCCGGCGCAGCGCCGCACCGACCGGAAGGCCCGACGTGTCTGCCGCACACTCGGCGAACAGCCGCGTCAGTTCGGCCACCGAGAGCAGTCGCGCCGGCTCGTGCAACAGCTGCCAGGACCGCGGGTTGGCGACGAGGTGGTCACCCAGCGCGAGCGACGAGCCAAGCAGGGCGAACAACCGCCCGCGCAGGGTCTTGTCCCTCAGCAGCGCGGAGTCCAGTTCGTTCCACTCCGGGCCGAGCGCATCAGCCAGTCGCACCACGGCCTTTAGCGCCGCGTCGGCGTCCGGCGCGCGCGACAACGACCAGAGCAACTCGACGTGGGCATCGGTGTCCCACCCCAGCAAAGCCAGGTCCGCGGAAGCCGTCGGCTCGACCAGACCGAGCCGGCCCACGCTGGGCAGCTTGGGTCGCTGCGTCACGGGCCTCGGCACGACCCAAACGGTAACCTACGCAGCCCGCGCGGCGGGATCCCGCCGGTCAGAGCGACAGGTATGTCTTCAATTCGTACGGCGTGACGTTGCGCCGGTAGTTCGCCCACTCCGTGCGCTTGTTGCGCAGGAAGAAGTCGAACACGTGCTCCCCCAAGGCCTCGGCGACCAGTTCGGAACTCTCCATGGCCTCCAGCGCCACGCCGAGGCTACCGGGCAGCTCGCGGTAGCCCATCGCCCGGCGTTCTTCGGGCGTCAGGTTCCACACGTTGTCCTCGGCTTGCGGCCCCAACACATAACCCTTCTCCACGCCGCGCAGCCCCGCGGCCAACAACACCGCGAACGTCAGGTAGGGGTTGCAGGCCGAGTCGGGGCTGCGCACCTCGATGCGGCGCGACGATGCCTTGTTGGGTGTGTACATCGGCACCCGCACCAGCGCCGAGCGGTTGGCCGCCCCCCAGGACGCCGCCGTCGGCGCTTCACCCCCCGCCACCAGTCGCTTGTAGGAGTTCACCCATTGATTGGTGACGGCGCTGATCTCGCTCGCGTGCTCGATGATCCCGGCGATGAACGACTTGCCGACATCGGAGAGCTGAAGCGGGTCGTCGGGGCCGTGGAAGGCATTGGTTTCGCCCTCGAACAAGCTCATGTGGGTGTGCATCGCCGACCCGGGGTATTCGGCGAACGGCTTGGGCATGAACGACGCTCTGACCCCCTCGCCTAGTGCGACTTCCTTGACGACGTAACGGAATGTCATCACGTTGTCGGCCATCGACAAAGCGTCGGCATAACGCAGGTCGATCTCCTGCTGGCCGGGGGCGCCCTCGTGGTGGCTGAACT
The DNA here is from genome assembly GCA_963846905.1 of uncultured Actinomycetota bacterium. GTDB lineage: Bacteria > Actinomycetota > Actinomycetes > Mycobacteriales > Mycobacteriaceae > Mycobacterium. Next base: position 45,637 of record CAWJYB010000039.1, on the reverse strand, counting down.
CCACCGAAATTCCCATGGACTCCAGCGCGTCGATTGCGTGCCGGCGGAAGTTGGGGGCCGAGTCGTGCACGGCCTGGTCGAAGTACCCTCCGAAGTCAGCCGGGACGGGGACGCTGCCGTCGTTCGTGCCGGGCTCCAACAGGAAGAACTCGATCTCGGGATGCACATAGCAGGAGAATCCGAGGTCGCTGGCCTTGGCGAGTTGACGCCGCAGGACGTGGCGGGAGTCGGCCCACGATGGCGAGCCGTCGGGCATGGTGATGTCACAGAACATCCGCGCCGAGTGGTGATCCCCACCGCTGGTGATCCACGGCAGAACCTGGAAAGTGGACGGGTCGGGACGCGCCACCGTGTCGGATTCGGACACCCTCGCGAAGCCTTCGATCGACGACCCGTCGAACCCGATGCCCTCCTCGAAGGCACCCTCGAGTTCGGCCGGGGCGATGGCCACCGATTTGAGGAACCCCAGCACGTCGGTGAACCACAGCCGGACGAAGCGGATGTCGCGTTCTTCCAGCGTGCGCAGGACGAATTCCTTCTGGCGATCCATGACGCGAGCGTATGCACCGGCTGTTAATTCCAGGTTACGCGTGTGTGCCGACAGCTAGCGCCACACACGTGGACACCCACGCGTGGACACCGCACGGGCGATTGGTTTCAACAACGCAGGTTTCCGGGCACCACCCCATCGACGAGGTAGCGAACTATCGCCGTGTCGACGCACTCGTCGCCGCTGAACACCACGGTGTGCTGGGTACCCTCGAACGACACCAGCGACGCGCCCAACTGGCGGGCGAGGTCCACACCGGCCTGGTACGGCGTTGCCGGGTCGCGACTGGTCGAAACGACGACGGTCTGGCCGGGCGCCGCCGGCACCGCCGGGGCGGGAAATGAGGTAGGCGGGACAGGCCAGAACGAACAGATGTCGCGGGGCGCATTCCCGGTGAAATCGCCGTAGGACAGGAACGGCGCCACATTTCGGAACCGCAGGTCTGCTGCCACCCACACCGCGGGGTCGGTCGGGTACGGCGCGTCGACACAACGGACTGCGTTGAACGCGTCCTGTTGGTTGTTGTACTTTCCGTCGTCATCGCGGCCCTGGTACTCGTCGGCCAGCAGCAGCAGGTCGTCAGCATCGGTGCCGCGCTGCAGGCCCAGCAGTCCGCTGGTGAGGTAGCCCCAGTACTGCTGGGTATACAACGCATTGATCGTGCCCGTGATCGCGTCGGCGTAGCTCAGCCCGCGTGGATCGGAAGTGCGGCCCGGCTTCTGCACCAGCGGGTTCACCAGCTGGTGATACCGGTTGACCCATTGCGCGGGATCCTGGCCCAGCGGACAGTCACGTTGCTGCGCACAGTCTTTGGCGTACACCTCGAATGCGGTCTGGAAACCCGCCATCTGGCGCATGCTCTTCTCGATCGGTCCGACAGTCGGGTCGATGGCGCCGTCGAGGACCATCGCCCGCACGTGCTGGCCGAATTGCTGGACGTATTCGGTACCGATCTCGGTGCCGTAGGAGAAGCCCAGGTAATTGATCCGGTCATCACCGATGACCTGCCGGACGGCGTCCATGTCCTGCGCCACCGACGCGGAACCCACGGTGGCCAGGAAAGACTTGCCCATCCGCTGGACACACTGATCGACAAGCTGCCGGAACGTCTGCTCGATATGCGCGACACCAGCGGGGCTGTAGTCGACCATCGGGTCTTTTCGCCACTCGTCGAACTCTGCGTCGGTGCGGCACCGCGTCTGCGGCGTGGAGTAGCCGACACCGCGGGGATCGAATCCGACGAGATCGAAATGCTCGGTGATTTCGGTATCCGCCAATGCAGCACCCATCGCGGCGGCGGTGTCAACGGCCGACGCGCCCGGACCGCCGGGGTTCACGAACAGCGAGCCGATCCGCTTACCCGACGCGGGGATGCGAATGACCGCCAGGCTGGCCGTTCCGGCCGCGGAGTCGCTGGGATTGATCGGAACCGCGACCATGGTGCAGCGCGCGGTGGGGATATCGCTGACGTCACCGAGCATTGGCTCGCAACTCGTCCAATTATATTGCGGTGCAGCATAATCTGGCGTTGCGGAGGCATGAGGCGCCACCGCTGCGGCCGGCAGCAGCACTGAAAGCAGCACCGAAACCCAGTACCTGATGCGCGGCATGGCCCACATGGTCGCACGCATACTCGGCCGTCGGGGTACCGGGAAGGTCACGCTGGGATATCAAGTTGCACACCAGCACGGACCTTGTCAGGTCAGCATTTGGTGTTCGGCGGCGGCAGCGTGCCGTCGACCAGGTAAGCGGTTGAGTGCCCGTCCACGCATGAATTCCCTTGGAACACCACGGTGTGCTGTGTCCCTTCGAAGGTCAGGAGCACGCCGCCCAGCTGCCTGGCCAGATCAACCCCGGCTTGGAAAGGCGTCGCCGGGTCCTGTGTCGTCGACACCACCAGGGGCGGCGGCAATCCCGGTGCCGAAACCTCGTGCTGCCGGCTCGTCGGCGGGACCGGCCAGAACGAGCAGGTGGGCATGGGGGCATGGCCGGTGAACTCGCCGTAGCTCATGAACGGGGCAACCTCGCGCATCCGGCGGTCTTCGTCTATCACCTTGGTGCGGTCGGTCAGCGGCGGCTGGTCCACACAGTTCACGGCTATGCGCGAGTCCGTGGCATTGGAGTAGTGGCCGTCTGCGTCGCGCCGCATGTACATATCGGCCAGTGCCTGCAGCGTGTCGCCCCGACCGTCCTTGAGTTGCGCGAGTCCGGTCGTCAGATGGTGCCAGAGGGTCGGCGAGTACAGCGACATGATCGTGCCGACGATGGCGTCGCTGTAGGACAGGCCGCGCCGATCCTTCGTCCGTGCCGGGTGTTCCACCAGCGGGTCTACCATGCTGAGATACGCCGCAACGGCTTTCGCCGGGTCCGTCCCGAGCGGGCAGTCGGCTTCCTTGGCACAGTCGGCGGCGAATTCATTGAACGCCTTCTGGAACGCCGCCGCCTGCTCGATGTCGGCCTCCACCGGGTCGGCATTCGGGTCGACCGCACCGTCGAGAATCATCGCGCGGACGTTGTCAGGGAACGCCTCGGCGTAGGCCGCGCCGATCCGCGTTCCATACGAATACCCGAGATAGGTGAGCTTGTCGTCGCCGAGGGCCGCCCGGATGGCGTCGAGGTCTTTGGCGACGTTCACGGTACCGATGTTGGCCAGAAACTCTTTGCCCATCTTGTCGACGCAGCGCGCAACGAATGCTTTGGTCTCGTTCTCGATGTGCTCGACGCCGGCGGGCGTGTAGTCAACCTCGGGGTCGGCGCGCAGGCGGTCGTTGTCGGCGTCGGAGTTACACCACAACTGCGGTGTCGACGACCCCACGCCGCGTGGATCGAAGCCGACAAAGTCGAATCGCTCGCGGATTTGCGCGGGAAGCGAGTCCAGCATGCTCACGGCCGCTTCGATGCCGGACTCGCCCGGTCCACCGGGATTGATCACCAGCGAACCGATGCGCTGACCGGTGGCAGGAAACCGGATCAGCGCCAGGTCGGCCACGTCACCGTCGGGTTCGTCGTAGTCGATCGGCACGGCGATGCTGCCGCATTGGACTCCGGCCGCCCGTCGTGTGTCGATACCGTCGGCGGGTTTGCAGCGATCCCACTGCACCGATTCGCCTACGCGCGGCCCAGCCAGAACGGCGCGTCCTTCGACGACCCGGCCGCACCCGGAGGCTCCCAGCGTAAGAACCGACGCTGCCGCGGCCGCGATCGCGGTTGTGCGCATGATCGGACGGCGGGAAATCGGGGTCATGGCAACACATGGTGCCATGACCCCGCACGATCACCGGGAACCGCCGGTCAGCCGCACACCAGGATGATCAGGAAGTCAGCCCAACGTCGCCAACAGCTCCTTCATCGCCTCGACGAAATTGTCGGCCAGATCCCATAGGTCGGGCATCAGTTCCGGCGTCGAGATCAGACCGATGTCGAGGTGCCCGTCCAACGACATTGCCGTGATGTTCAGGCCCGACCCGTGGAAGATCGGACCGAGTGGATACAGCGATTTGATCTGGGCACCCAGGAAGTACAGCGGGATCTGCGGGCCGGGCACGTTGGACACCACCAGGTTGTGCATGGGCCGGGCATCGGTGAGCCGGCTGCTCGCGTACAGCCGCATCGCGACGCCGAACACCGATGTAGCGGCAAATTGCGACCAGTCCTGCAGCAGCGATGCCGGGATTGCCGAGCTGTGCTCCTTGGCCACCGAGGTGGCCTCCGCGATGGCGGCCAACCGCGCCGAGGGGTCCTCGATGTCGGTTTGCAGGCTGGTGAACATGCAGGACACCTTGTTTCGGCCCATCCGGTCGGACCGATCGTGCACCGACACGGGAACCGTCGCGGTCAGCGAGGCCTCCGGCAGTTCGTCCAGATCTGCCAGGTACTTGCGAAGGGCCCCCGCGGTGAGGGCCAGAACCACGTCATTGACCTTGGCGCCGAAATGATCCTTGACGGCCTTGATGTCGTCGAGGTCGAGCTCGGCATAGGCGATGCTGCGGCGCCCGCTGATGCCCGCGTTGAACGGCGTGTGCGGTGCCGTGAACGGAGTCGCCATGGCCGTTCCGGATACGGCGCGGCGTGCGGTGTCCACCACGGTCGCCACCGTATCCGGGATCACCCGGGTGGCCAGAATGACCGGCCGGGTGGCGAATCGCAGTAGACCGCGTCCGGCGATCTCCCATCGACTCGCCTGCCCCGACCCCGCCACGGGCTGGGGCGGCGGAGCACCGGCCACTGTGGTGCACAGCTCCGACAGCAGGTTGGCGCCCGTGACGCCGTCCACCGCGGCGTGGTGCACCTTGGTCATGACCGCCAGGCGGCCACCTGCGCGGACATCCTCACCGCCGATGCCATCGATCACCCACATCTCCCACAGCGGACGGCTGCGATCCAAGGGCAGCGACGCAATGTGCGCGCAGATCTCGGAAAGTTCCGTGCGACCCCCGGGCGCTGGCACCGCAACCCGGTGCACATGCCGGTCAACGTCAAAGTCCTTGTCCTCCACCCAAACTGGGCGGTCGAGGTTGAAGATGCTGTCGGCCAGCATGTCGCGAAACGCCGGCATGGCCGCTACCCGCACCGAAAGCTGGTCGCGCAGCCGTTCGAAGGAGTAACCGCCCGGGATCGTCGAGGTGTCCAATTCCATGATCGAGCACACATGCAGGGGTTGTGAGGGTGTTTCCAGGTACAGAAAACTTGCGTCTAATCCACTGAGCCGTTGCATAACCGCGATCGTATGCGGCTGAACCTGGGGACATGGTGTGAGGAAGTCCACTCTGACCGGCGTTCAGCTTCAGCAAACCGGATGGCAGAATTGAGGGGTCAGGCGAACCCGGGGACCCCGATGCGGGCCACGAGGAACGACACGACGAAAGACAAGGGACAACGATGTCTGAACACACCGTCTACGGCGCTTCCCCCAATCCGGCGAAACTGGCGAAAGTGCGGACGCACCACCTCCAGCAGTGGAAGAGCGAAGGCCACAAGTGGTCCATGCTGACTGCGTACGACTACTCCACCGCGCGGGTGTTCGATGAGGCCGGCATTCCCGTGCTACTGGTCGGCGACTCCGCCGCCAACGTCGTCTACGGCTACGACACCACCGTGCCGATCACGATCGACGAACTGATACCACTGGTGCGCGGCGTCGTGCGCGGAGCTCAGCACGCGCTGGTGGTGGCCGATCTGCCGTTCGGCAGCTACGAGGCGAGTCCCATGCAGGCGTTGGCCACGGCGACCCGGTTCTTGAAGGAAGCCGGTGCACACGCGGTGAAGTTGGAGGGCGGCGAGCGGGTCGCCGAGCAGATCCACACCCTGACACAGGCCGGCATACCGGTAGTGGCCCATATCGGCTTCACCCCGCAGAGCGTCAACGGTCTGGGCGGGTTCCGCGTGCAAGGCCGCGGGGATGCCGCCGAGCATACCGTCCACGATGCGATCGCGGTGGCCGAAGCCGGCGCGGTGGCAGTGGTGCTCGAGATGGTGCCGGCCGAACTTGCCACCCAGATCACCGGCAAGCTGACCATCCCGACCATAGGCATCGGCGCGGGTGCCAACTGTGACGCCCAGGTGCTGGTCTGGCAGGACATGGCCGGGCTGACCTCGGGCAAGACCGCCAAGTTCGTCAAGAGGTTCGGTGATGTGGGCGGCGAATTGCGCCGCGCCGCAATGCAGTACGCGAAAGAAGTGACCGCGGGGACGTTTCCCGCCGAGGAGCACGCCTTCTAGTCTGCCGTGCGACGATCCCGTTCAGGCGGTGACGTCGACGGTGCCGCGGTTGAGCCAGTCGGTACTGATCCGCCGCAGGTCGGCGAAGTCGCCGCGCCAGCCGAGCGTGCGCAATGCACCGTCGGCGACCACCCAGCGCTGATCCCGGTCGCAGACTCCGTCGTCGGAGCGGCGGTTGATGACGGATTCGACCAACCGGAAGGGCAGGTCGGCAGCGTCGGGGTTGCCGCCGCATTCGGCGATGACTTCCCGGGACAGTGTGTTGTAGCCATTGCGCAGCTGCGCCCGCAGCAGACGGAACTTCTCGAACCGGGGCACCCGCAGTTCGGGCAGCAGATACAGGGCGCCCAGGTTCCAGCGGCCGGCGCACAGCTGGTCGACGTCGGTTGCAATGAGCAGGTGCAGGCGGGCGGCGGCACTCCCGCCCTCGGCAGCCAACCCGGTGGCCAGCCGCAGCGGCTGGTCGACCGTGCCGGCCAACAGCGCCTCGAGCATGTCGTCCTTGGTCGCGAAGTGGTGATACAGCGATGCTTGTCGAATTCCCACCGCATCGGCGATGCGCCGGGTGGAGGTACCTGCGTATCCCAATGTGGTGAACAGTTCCGCGGCGGCATCGAGGATTTCCTCACGGGCGGTTCTGCCGGGGCGGCGCGAGGGCGCGAGCCGCGGACGTCCCCGACCTTCACTGGACGTGGCGTCGTCGTCCTTCATGGACGCGGCGACGTCGTCCTTCATGGACATGGCGCCATTGTCGCATCACCAGGCCACACCCACCGCGGTGGCGAAGGTCACCGCTACCCGCGCTGCCATTATTACCTGTCATATGATAGAAATTGGTCAACACGCTCTTAACAGGACGGACATCCGACAGGAATCGGGAGAAGGCAAACTTTCGTCCGACAGTTATTCAGGAGGGGCAGATGAGCACCGATTCGACCGCCGGAGCGCGGTCCCACGCCAGGGCCCAGGCTCAACACGCCGGGATGCGGATACCGCCCACGCCGGCGGGCGTCGCACCGGTGTGGGCCGAGACGATTCCGGCGGGCTCCTACGCCACCCGGGTCTTGGGCCGCGGAACCAGGCTCCGGCTGGCCGACCCGGGTGGCGGCGCTTGCGCCCACCTACTGGTGTTCCGCGCCGACGCGCCCTGGGAGCGCCTCAACGTCGCCGACACCATAAAAGTGCCCTGGCAGGCCTATCTCGGTGCGGGTCATCCCTTGCTGTCCGATCAGGGCAGGGTCCTGGCCACCATCGTCGCGGATTCATCGACTCACCACGACACGCTGTGCGGGATGACGGCTGCCGGGCAGGCCGAGATGCTGGTCGGCGCACTCAAACACGGGCTGGAGGTCCGCGACGTCGCACCGTCGGTGTCGTTCTTCAAGGGTGTCCGGGTGGGCGAGACCGGCGCCTTGGAATACACCGGCGGCGCGGGCCCCGGAGCCACTGTCGATCTGTTGATCCACCTGCCCGTCATCGTGCTGCTGGCCAACACTGCACACCCGCTGGACCCCGAGCCCGCCCTGACCGATCTCGACGTACTGGGGTGGCGGGCGGATGCCGAACTGACCGAGCCCGTCAACGACGACCCGGAGTATCTGCGGGCGTTGTTCAACACCGAATCCACCTGGGCCGCCACCCTGAACAACTGGACGGACAAATGACGCTCATCACCGAAACGCCGATCGTGTCCGACGAGGTCGTCGCGGCGTGTGCGCCGTGGTCGGCGATCCTGCGCGCCGGCTGGCGGCTGCAGATCATCGACCTGCACGGCAACCAGGCCGTCGACACGCTGTTCTACGGCGTCTCCGCGGACCGCCCCGACCCGGCAAAGCGCTACAGCGCCCAGGCCACCGTCGCCGCGCAGCGCAACATCTTCCTGACCACCGGGTCGGTCCTGCGCGCCGCCGACGGCACACCGCTGGTGACGATCCTCGCCGACGAGGTCGGTAACCACGACACCATCGCAGGCGCGTGTTCGAAAGAGTCGAACACGTTGCGCTACGGCCATCACACGATGCACCAGCATGCCTGCGCGGAGAACTTCCTGGCCGAGGCAGCCCGCTGGGGAATGAACAAGCGCGACATCGTCTCCAACGTGAACTTCTTCATGAATGTGCCGGTGGAGGCCGACGGGACGCTGGGCATCGTCGACGGCCTGTCGGCACCCGGCAAGTCGCTGACGCTTCGCGCCGAGACCGACACACTGGTACTGGTGTCCAACTGCCCACAGATCAACAATCCCTGCAACGGGTTCGACCCCACGCCGGTGCGAATGGTGATCTCACGATCATGACCGTCGAAGTGCTATCCCCCGGCATGCTGACAACGCTTCAGGACTGGCCCGGGCGCGTCGGCTTCTGGCACATCGGGGTGCCGCCGTCGGGTCCGATGGACGACCTGTCCTTCCGGATCGGCAACCGCGTCCTCGGCAACCCCGAGGGCACAGCCGGGCTGGAATGCACGCGCGGCGGCCCCGCGCTGTGTTTCACCGACGGTGGCCGGGTGTGCGTCACCGGTGCGCCGGTGACAGTCGCCCTCGACGGCAGACCCGTGCCGCAGTGGCAGTCGGTGACCGTTCCCCCCGGCGGTGTGCTGGAGGTGGGGCCACCGACCGGGCCGGGAATGCGCAGCTACGTTCTGGTGGCCGGCGGCTTCGTGGAAGTCGAATACCTTGGCAGCGCTGCAACATTCACCATGGGCTCGTTCGGCGGCCACCAGGGGCGCCCACTGCACGCCGGCGACACACTCATCGTCGGCCCGGACCGCGGGCCGCACGAGGACCGACCCGACCGTAACGCCCGCGCCGCCATCGACGAACAGCCCAGCATCGGTCATCGCTGGGAGGTGGCGGTCACCGAGGGGCCGCACGGTGCGCCGGAGTTCTTCACCCGCGCCGATATGGACGCCCTGTTCGGCACCGACTACACCGTGCATTTCAACTCCGACCGGACGGGAGTGCGCCTCGACGGGCCGAAACCCCGGTGGGCCCGCCCGGACGGCGGTGAAGCCGGCTTGCATCCGTCAAACATCCACGACAATGCCTACTGTGTCGGCGCGCTGGATTTCACCGGCGACACCCCCATCCTGCTCGGACCAGACGGACCCAGCCTCGGCGGCTTCGTCTGCCCGGTAACCGTGGCACGCGGCGATCGCTGGAAGTTGGGTCAGATGGCGCCGGGCGACGCGGTGCGGTTCGTCCCGGTGCGCGCAGACCGGGCACCGTCACCGCGCACGCTGGACGCCGATCGCCGTGCCTCGTTCCCGCTCGTGCTGTCGAACGGCGGCGACGGCGACGACGGGGTGCTGTCCCGATTCGCCTCCGGCGACGGCACCGATGTCACCCTACGGCGCTGCGGCGACGGCGGGATCCTGGTGGAGTACGGCCCCATGGTGCTCGACCTGGCCCTTCGCGCCCGGGTACACGCATTGCACCGATCGGTAGAGGGTCTGGCCGCTCCAGGGGTGACCGAACTGACGCCGGGGGTTCGCTCCCTGCAGGTCCAGTTCGATCCGACCCGCCTGCCGATGGTGGAGGTGATCGCGATGATCGGCGAGCTGGATGCCGCGCTCCCTGATACGGATGACCTGGTGGTGCCCAGCCGCCTGGTACGGCTGCCGTTGTCCTTCGATGATCCCGCCACCCACGAGGCCGTCGACCGATACATGAACGGTGTGCGGTCCGACGCTCCGTGGTGCCCGGACAACATCGAATTCATCAGGCGGATCAACGGGCTGGCCGGGGTGTCGGACGTGTACGACACCGTGTTCGGCGCCCAATACCTGGTGCTAGGGCTCGGTGACGTCTATCTGGGTGCGCCGGTGGCCACTCCACTCGACCCGCGGCACCGGCTGGTGACCACCAAATACAACCCGGCACGGACCTGGACGCCGGAGAACGCCGTCGGAATTGGCGGTGCCTACCTGTGCATATACGGCATGGAAGGTCCCGGCGGATACCAGTTCGTCGGGCGCACCACCCAGGTGTGGAATCACCGCCACCCGCACGATGCGCTGTCGTTCGAGCCCGGAATCCCATGGCTCTTGCGGTACTTCGACCGAATCAGCTTCTACCCGGTCAGCGCCGGCGAACTGATGGACCTGCGCGCCGACATGGCGGCCGGCCGCGGCGAGATCGATATCAGCGACTCGGTGTTCTCCATGCGGCACCACACGGAATTCCTCGCCCAGAACGCGGAGTCGATCTCCGCGTGGCGCGAGCGTCAACGGGCCGCGTTCGCGGCCGAGAGGCAGGCGTGGAATCGTGGAGGCGAAGTTGTAACACAGATAGCGAGTTAAAGGCCCCCCTCAGTGTGGCACGCTTATTTGTGATGTCCGAAAAAGCACCTGAACCGACCCGTCACAAAGAAATCGAGCGCAAGTTCGACGTCCTTCTCGTCGACCGTGTCCCCCTCCTTCGACGGGCTGTCCGCCGTCACTCGCGTCGAGCGGCTGCCACCACAGGCGCTTGACGCGGTGTACTTCGACACACCCGGTTTCGACCTGGCCCGAAACAAGATCACACTGCGCCGACGCACCGGTGGGCCCGACGAGGGATGGCATCTCAAGCTGCCCGCCGGTCCCGACGCGCGTACCGAGATCCGCATGCCGCTGACCGACTCCGACACCGTGCCCGAGCAGATCAAGGACGTCGTCCTGGCGATAGTGCGGGATCGGCCGCTGGCTCCGGTCGCCCGCATCTCCACGAACCGCAAAGTGCAAATGCTCTACGGCGCAGACGGTTCCCTCGCCGAGTTCTGCGACGACCACGTCACCGCCACTGCCGGCACCGGAGACGAGCAGCACTGGAGGGAGTGGGAACTCGAGGTCGTCGGAAACGACAACCCGGACCTGCTGACCCGCCTGGGTAATCGGCTATTGGACGCCGGCGCGGTTCCCGCCGGCCGCGCAGCCAAGCTCACCCGGGTGCTGGAGAGCGCCGGAGCCGTCCCGGACAAGCCGAAGGCGGCCGAGTCCGACCCCATCCGCAGGGCGGTCGCCGAGCAGGTCACCGAACTGATCCGCTGGGACCGCGCGGTACGCGCCGACACCTATGATTCCGTCCACCAGATGCGAGTGGTCACCCGCAAGCTGCGAAGCTTGCTCAAGGGATCCGAGGAGGCGTTCGGGCTTACCGACGACTCCTGGATTCTCGACGAGTTGCGCCAGTTGGCCGCCATCCTCGGAGTCGCCCGGGACGCCGAGGTGCTCGCCGACAAATATCAGGTCGAATTGGGCGGGCTGTCCGGCGACCTGATTCGCGGTCCGGTACGCCAGCGCCTGGTCGACGGCGCTCGGCGTCGCTACGACGTCGGGCTGCGCCGGTCGCTGGCGGGGATGCGTACACCCCGCTATTTCCGTTTGCTCGACGCGCTCGACGAGTTGGTGAACGCCGAGCCGCCTCCGAGTGGGCAGGGCGAACACGCCTCACCGGCCACGATCGAGGTCGCCTACAAGAAAATGCGTAAGGCGGTGAAGGCCGCAGAGGCCGCCGCAGCCGAGGGCGAGCACGAACACGATGAGGCGCTGCACCTTATCCGCAAGCGCGCCAAGCGATTACGCTACACGGCCGCGGCGACGGGCAAAGGCGGGGTCTCGGAGGCAGCCAAAGCGATTCAGTCGCTGCTGGGCGATCATCAGGACAGCGTCGTCAGCCGAACCCACCTCAGTGAGCAGTCCGAGGCCGCACGCACCGCGGGTGAGGACACGTTCACCTATGGCGTGCTCTTCCAACGGGAGGACGATTTGGCGCACGCGGCCAGCGACAAACTCGACGACGCACTGAAGACGCTCACCAAGGCGGTCCGCAAGGCTCAATGAACCCCCCAGACAAAGCTTCGTATGATGGCTACCACTGGTGATCGTCGACACCATCCTCGACGGCGGCGAATCCAAAGAACTCCAGCTGATGTGCAGGCTCACAGGCTTGGGGCGAACGAGTTGGCCTGTAAGCCGGATTCTGTTCCGCGCCCCCGCGATTGACGCGTCGGCGCGGCGGCGGCCATCCATCTGGGCACTCCGTCACCGGGTGCCTCGAGCGGTCTACCCGCAGGCTCGGGCGAGCAGCCCTCCAACGCCTGCGCAGCCATGCCGCCGGCACAGCCTTCTGACCTTGCTTCGGGTGGGGTTTGCCTAGCCGTTCCGGTCACCCGGGACGCTGGTGCGCTCTTACCGCACCGTTTCACCCTTACCGTTTCTGGCGGTCTGTTTCTCTGTGGCACTTTCCCGCGAGTCGCCTCGGATTGCCGTTAGCAATCACCCTGCTCTGTGAAGTCCGGACTTTCCTCGACCCCCGAACCCGGGTGCCGCGGCCGCCCGGCCAACTCGTTCGCGTACCCCAAGGTACCGGAGCGGCGTCCGCATGCGTAACCTTCGGGGATCGGCGAACGTCAGACCCGTCGCCGCAGGACGATGAGGCTATCCACCCACGTTCCTTCAATCCCGTCGGGGCGGGCCCTTGCCGGTCCGCGGCACCCATCCGCAGGCGTTCCCAGTCGGCTGCCGGTAGGTCGAGCCCGTCAAGCACGTCCTGAGCGCTCGGGAATTCGTGGTGGTGATCGCGGTGATGGGGGTGATCGCCGTCGTGATTCTCGTCGTTCGCCCACGACGGTCCGGAACCGTGATCGACGATGGCCAGCACGCCGCCCGCGGCGACCGCGGCCGCCGCACGTCGCATTATCGGGGGGCGGTCCAGTTCGATCGTCGAATGCAGGAACTGCGCGGAGACCAGGTCGAACACTCCGGCAGGGAAGGCTGCCGACAGATCGTGGTGGACGAAGTCGATCCGGTCTGCCACGCCGTGGGCCTCGGCTTCGGTCGTTGCCCGCTGCAGCGCTACCTCCGAGACGTCGACGGCCACCACGCGCCACCCGCGTGCGGCCAGCCAGATGGCGTCGGCACCTTCGCCGCAGCCCAGGTCGAGCGCCCTGCCGGGTGCCAGCGCAGTGGCGATCTCCGCCAGTCGCTGATTGACACGACCACTCCAGAAGCGCTCGCGTTCGCCGTAATGGCGGTCCCAGTGTTCCTGCGTTTCGTTCACAGGTACGCCGTTTGGTTGACCAGGCGCACCGACGCGGCACCGTCGGGATAGAACTCCGCGATCGACAGCGATGCCACGTCCAGGTGGAGCCGGTACAGCATGGCCGGGCCGGCTTCGAGTGCCATCCGCAGCATCGTCTTGATGGGCGTGACGTGGGTGACCACCAGCACGGTCGAACCGGCGAAGTCGGAAATGATCCGGTCGCGTGCCCGGCGCACCCTCGCGTGGGCCTCGTCGAAGCTCTCTCCGCCGGGCGGCCTTACCGCGGTGTCGCGTAGCCAGCGCCGGTGCAGGTCCGGGTCGGCCTCGCTGGCCTGTGCGAACGTCAGTCCCTCCCACGCGCCGAAATCCGTCTCGATCAGGTCGTCATCGACGATCACTTCCAGCGAGAGCGCCTTGGCGGCGGCCTGCGCGGTGTCCTGGGCGCGCTGCAGCGGCGAACTGAGAACTGCGGCGATCCCGCCCCGCTTCCCCACATACGCCGCGGCCGCGTCAGCCTGATGCCGGCCGAGTTCGGTCAGCGGCGGATTGCCCCGTCCGGAATAGCACCTCCGCACGGAGAACTCGGTCTGCCCGTGGCGCAGCAGAAGCAGACGGCAGGGGGCGCCGGTGGCGCCGGTCCACCCCGGTGGCGACGGTGAGGTCGCGGGTGACGGCGGATCGGCGGCTAGTGGCTGCACGTCGCGCCCGGCCGCGTGGCTCACGGCCGGGGCCTGCACCACGTCGTCTTCGGGGGCGCCATCTTCGGCGGCATCCTCCTCTGCGCCGCCGACGGCTTGCGCAGCGTCCATCGCCTCGTTGGCCAGCCGGTCGGCATGGCCGTTCTTTTCCCGCGGAATCCAGGTGAACGTGATGCGGGTGAACCGGGCGGCCAGCGCGCGGGCTTGGCGATTGAGCTCCACCAGACCGGGGTGCTTGACCTTCCACCGCCCGGTCATCTGCTCGACGACCAGCTTGGAGTCCATCGATACTGCGACGTCGGAGGCACCCAGTCTGGCCGCCTCTTCCAGCCCGGCGATCAGGCCGCGGTACTCGGCGACGTTATTGGTGGCCCGGCCGATGGCCTGCTTGCTCTCGGCTAGCACACGCGTGCGGTCGGCCGAAAGGACCACCGACCCGTAACCCGCCGGCCCCGGGTTTCCGCGAGATCCGCCATCGGCCTCGACGATAACCCGGGTCACGCGCCGATCACCTTTTCCCGCAACAGAATTGCGCTGCACTCAGGGCACCGCACAACCTGGTCGGCGGCGGCGCCGGTGATGCCGGCCAATTCGCCGCCCACGATCTCGAGCCGGCACGCCCCGCACCGTCCGGCTCGCAGCACACCCGCGCCCGCACGCGCGTAGAGCGACAGCAGATCGACGTCGATTGCCGCTCCGACCTGCGTGCGTCGTTGGAGACGGTCGCTGCGAGTTTGCTCGATCTCGGCCAGCACCGAGTCACGCTCCTGCCGGGCGGCGTCCAGGTCGCGCTGCAGGCCGTCGACTCCCTCCTGCACCGCGGACTGCTCCTGCTGCAGCTGCTCGCGACGCTCCATGACCTCTAGCAGCGAGTCTTCCAACGATGACTGGCGGCGTTGCAGTGTCTCCAGCTCGTGCTGCAGCTCGGCCAGCTGCTTGGCACCGGTGGACGGTGAATCCAACAGCGCCCGGTCGCGATCCTCACGTTGGCGTACGCCGTCGATCTCCGACTCCAAACGCAGCACCTGCCCGTCGAGGTCCTCGATCGCGATCCTGAGCACCGCAACCCGGTCGCCGGCGGACCGATGATCGGTATCAACCTGCTCATAGCGGCGCTGCTCGGCGAGGTGTGTGACGCGGTGGGCGATGCGGTTCAGTTCCGCGTCGAGCTCTGCGAGTTCCAACAGCGACCGCTGGTGAGTCGGTTCGGCTTTCATCCGTGCTTCTCTCGGTGGGGGTCAGAGGTTCCATGGGTCAGTGCGGATGGTCGATACCCGTACCGGCAGCGCATCGCCGAACCGGGCGTGCAGCACCCCGGCGGCCTGTGCGCACCACGGGTATTCACTGGCCCAGTGTGCGACGTCGACCAGGGCGACGTCGCTGCCGCGGGTGTGCTCGTCGGCGGGGTGGTGGCGCAGGTCGGCGGTGACGTAAGCCTGGATAGCCTGCACGCCGGCGCGGCCGACCGCGCCGAGCATCGAATCCCCTGCCCCGCCGCAAACCGCGACCCGGGACACCGCCAGTTCGGGGTCGCCGGACGCGCGTACACCCCACGACGTCGCCGGAAGCCGGGTTTCGACGGTGGTGACGAAGTCGCGCAGCTTCACCGGCTCGGGCAACTCGGCGATCCGGCCCAGCCCCACTCCGGCGGGCACCGCAGCAAGGGCGATGACGTCGAATGCGGGTTCTTCGTAGGGGTGGGCTTCGCGCATCGCCGCCAGTATCGCGGCCCGCAACCGCCCGGGTGCGACCACCTCGACCCGGTCTTCGACCACGCTCTCCACGTGCCCAACGGCGCCGATGGCAGGCGAGGCGCCGTCATGCGGCAGGAACTGTCCGGTGCCGCTCACCGACCAGCTGCAGCAGGAGTAGTCACCGATGTGGCCGGCCCCCGCCGCGAAGACGGCATCCCGGACCGCCGCCGCGCGGGCCGGCGGCACGTAAATGACCCACTTGTCCATATTCGGGCCGGAGACGACCGGCTCCAGCACGTCGACCACGGTCAGACCCAGCGCATCGGCCAGCGCGTCGGAGACACCCGGCGTCGCCGAGTCGGCGTTGGTGTGCGCGGTGAACAGTGACCGGCCGGTGCGGATCAGCCTATGCACCAGCGCACCCTTGGGGGTGTTGGCCGCCACCGTGTCCACCCCGCGCAGCAGCAGCGGGTGGTGCGCGAGCAGCAGACCGCCGTGGGCGACGTCGTCGACCACGGCCGCGGTGGCGTCGACCGCGACCGTCACCGACGTGACCGGGTCGCCGGGGTCACCGCAGACCAGCCCCACCGAATCCCAGGACTGGGCCAGCTCGGGCGGGTAGGCGGTGTCGAGCACCTCGATGATGTCGCCCAGCCGCACTGTCACACTCATGAACAGTAGTGCGCCCGATATCAGCGGCGCTGGATCGGGGACAATGGCGGTGTGACGCAACTGCTGTCGGCCACCCGGCCCCAACTGGTGATCTTCGATCTCGACGGCACCCTGACCGATTCGGCGGCGGGCATCGTCGCGAGTTTCCGCAACGCTCTGGGCCAGGTGGGAGCACCGGTTCCCGACGGTGACCTGGCCGCGCGGGTGGTCGGTCCGCCGATGCAGGTGACCCTGCACGGGATGGGTCTCGGCGATCGGGCCGAGGCCGCCGTCGCCGCCTACCGGGCCGACTACACCAGTCGCGGCTGGGCGATGAACCGCCTGTTCGACGGGGTCGCCGAACTGCTGTCCGACCTATACGCCGAGGGTGTGCGCCTGGCCGTGGCCACGTCCAAGGCCGAACCTACCGCCCGCCGCATTCTGGAGCACTTCGATGTCGATCACCTCTTCGAGGTAATCGCCGGCGCGAGCGTCGACGGCGTGCGTTCGGCGAAGGCCGACGTCGTGGGACATGCGCTGGCGCAGCTGGCACCGCTTCCCGAACGTGTGCTCATGGTGGGCGACCGCAGCCACGACGTCGAGGGTGCGGCGGCCCACGGGATCGAGACCGTCGTGGTCGGCTGGGGATACGGGCACGAGGATTTCACCGGCGGGGACGCGCGAGCGGCAAGGCGTGTCGCCGATATCGAAGCCCTGCGGGAGGTGCTCGGTGTCTGAGCCGCTGCACGTGACGTTCATTTGTTCGGGCAACATCTGCCGCTCGCCGATGGCCGAAAAGATGTTCGGCCACCAGATTCGCGAACGCGGCCTCGGCGACCGGGTGAGGGTGACCAGCGCGGGCACCGGGAGCTGGCACGTGGGCGGTGGAGCGGACGGGCGGGCGGTACGCGTCCTGCGTGCCCACGGCTATCCCAGCGATCACGTCGCCGCCCAACTCGGCGAGGACCACCTCGCGGCCGATCTGGTGGTCGCGCTCGGCCGCAACCACGAACGGCAGCTGCGGCATCTGGGTATCGACGCGACACGCGTGCGCATGCTGCGCGCGTTCGATCCGCGCTCCAGCTCGCACACCCCCGATGTGGAGGACCCGTATTACGGCACCGACGCCGACTTCGAAGGCGTGTTCGCGGTGATCGACGCCGCCCTGCCGGGTCTGCACGCGTGGATCGACGACCAGCTGGCGGGGCGATGAGGCGATGGGCGTTTCTGCTGCGGCCGGGGTGGATCGCCCTGGCGCTGGTGGTGACGGCGTTCGCCTATGTGTGTTTCACCGTTTTGGCCCCGTGGCAGCTCGGCAAGAACAGCCGCACCTCGCAGGAGAGCAACCAGATCAACGCGTCCCTGAGGACCGCTCCCGTCCCCTTGACGTCGGTTCTGCCGCAACAAGATTCGTCGGCGCCGGATGCGCAGTGGCGGCAGGTGACCGCTACCGGCCACTACCTCGCCGACGCACAGGTGCTGGCCCGGCTACGGGTCGTCGAAGGCGACCCGGCATACGAGGTGCTGGTGCCTTTCGCCGTCGACGACGGCCCGACAGTCCTGGTGGACCGCGGCTATGTTCGGCCCGAACACGGGTCGCGGGTGCCCGCGATTCCGCCCGCGCCCACGGGCACGGTGACCGTAACGGGGCGACTACGGGACTCAGAAACGGCACCGGAGAACAAGAGGCCATTCTCGGAGCAGGGTTTTCGCCAGGTGTACGCGATCGACACACACCAGGTATCGGGGCTGACGGATGTCCCGCTGGCGGGGTCCTACGTGCAACTCGTCGCGGGTCAGCCCGGTGGCCTGGGCGTCATTCCGCTGCCGCACTTGGACGCAGGGCCGTTCCTGTCCTACGGCATCCAGTGGATCGTCTTCGGTGTTGTTGCGCCGATCGGGCTGGGGTACTTCGCCTATTCCGAACTCAAGGCGCGGCGCAGCGAGCGGGACGACGAGCAGGCGGGTGCGCCCGGAGATCGGCCCGCTGAGGTCAGCGTCGAGCAGAAACTCGCCGACCGCTACGGACGGCGCCGCTGAGCCGGCCCGCGGCCATCACCGCAACCACGGCCACGCCCGCCGAGGCCGCTGACACGATCCGCGAGAGACGCACCGCCCGCCGCAGGTCGTCCACAGTGGGTGGGGGGCCGTCACCCAGCGTCGGCCGGGTCTGCAGTTCGTGGCGGTATTGCGTCGGACCGCCCAGCGTCACGCCCAGCGCGCCGGCGAACGCCGCTTCGACCACACCGGCGTTGGGGCTCGGGTGTGCGGCGGCGTCACGCACCCAGGCCCGGGCGGCCCCGCCGGCCGAGCCGCCGACCACGGGTGCGCACAGCACCGTCAGCGTGCCGGCCAGCCGTGCTGCGGCATAGTTGGCCACATCGTCCAAGCGGGCCGCCGCCCAACCGAATCGCAGGTGGCGGGGCGAGCGGTGGCCGATCATCGCATCGAGGGTGTTGACACCCCGGTACAGCAGAACCCCCGGCGTCCCGGCCACGGCCGCCCACACCAACGGCGCCACCTGGGCGTCGGACGTGTTCTCCGCGATCGACTCGAACGCCGCCCGGGTCAACCCGGAGTGGTCGAGAAACGCCGGGTCGCGTCCGCACAGCGACGGCAGGACCGCTCGTGCCCCGTCGATGTCGTCGCACTCGATCAGGTCGGCCATCAACGATCCGGTGCGCGCCAGCGACGTCCCGCCCAAGCTGACCCAGGTCGCCACCGCCACCGCCGCCGTCGAGCGCCCGACCAGCGTCGCGCCGACGCCCAGCGGTATCAGCAGCAAACCGCCATGGAGGGCGCCCGCCCACCGGCTGTCACGGTAGGTGACCCGCTCCAGCGCGGCGGCGACGGTGCCGAAACCGGCGACCGGATGCCCCCGGCGCGGATCGGCTACGACGTGGTCTGCCAGGCATCCGATCAGGACGCCTGCGGCTCGGCTATTGGGCCAAAACATCCCCGGCAGCGTCTCACATGGTGGTGTACTGCACTCATGCAACGTTGCAGCCACGTCGTCGATCTGATCACGGCAGCGTCTCCCCTGTTGCCTGCGGCAAACGTGATCATGCAGTTGTCGGACCCCGGTGTCGGCTACGGCGTCGTGGAGAGCTCGGTGGACAGCGGCAATGTCTACAAACACCCGTTCAAGCGCGCCCGCACCACCGGCACCTACCTGGCCGCGGCAACCGTCGGCACCGACGCCGACCGCCGCCTCATCCGCAGCGCGCTCAGAGATGCGCATAAAAGGGTGCGTTCGACGGCGTCAAGTCCACTGTCCTACAACGCTTTCGACCCCAAATTGCAGCTGTGGGTGGCGGCCTGCCTGTACCGGTACTACGTCGACGCCCATGACTGCCTCTACGGGCCCCTCGACGACGCAGCCGCCGACGCGGTGTATCGCGATGCGCGCCGACTGGGCACCACGCTGCAGGTGCCCGAAAACATGTGGCCTCCCGACCGGGCCGCGTTCGACGAGTACTGGAAGAATTCACTGGCCGGGCTCCGGATCGACCCGCCTGTGCGTGAATACCTCAAAGGCGTAGCGGCGCTGACGTTTTTGCCATGGCCGGTGCGCAGGCTGGCCGGCCCGTTGAACCTGTTCGTCACGACCGGCTTTCTGCCGGAGAATTTCCGCACGATGATGCGCCTGCGGTGGGGAGCGGCTGAGCAGCGCCGCTTCGAACAACTCTTGGCGGGGCTGCGCCTGGCCGACCGCATAATTCCGCACAAGGTGTGGCTGGCCAGTTACCGGTTTTTTCTGTGGGACATGCGGGCCCGGGCCAAATACGGCCTCCGCATCGTCTGAGGACTTCGCGGGCCGGGTAATGACTGCTCCCGCAGGGCAACAACAAGGTAAGGAGTCCGCATGACATTTCCGGGTTTGACCCACGTCGCCGTCACCGTGCGCGACCTGTCCGTCAGCAGGCCCTGGTACCAAGCGCTCATCGGCACCGACCCGGCGCTAGACGAAGACACCGAAGCCGGGTTCCACCACGTCGTCTGGGCGTTGGCCAACGGCACGCTGTTCGGTATTCACCAACACAGCCAGCGTGCACCCGGCGAACCGTTCAGCGAACTCCGCGTGGGCCTGGACCACGTTTCGTTCGGCTGCGCGTCGCACGACGAGCTGCAGGCATGGGTCCAGCGCCTCGACGACCTCGGCATCACCCACGGTGGGATCGTCGACGCCCACTACGGGTCGGGCCTGAGTTTCCGCGATCCCGACGGAATCGCCCTGGAGCTCTTCGCACCGCCCGGATAGGGCCCGGATACGGCCCGGATGGAAAGCCGCGCGCGCATAGATCGACGCACCTTTGCGGTCTAGGTAGACCGGCGACCCACGTTTAGCCAAGGCCCAGTGAACAGCGATCCAACGGTTGGATCGGCGGGCCGTCGGGTGCGTCTGCGGCCGGCGAACATGATGGTTCTCCGCTGTTTCACGGGGGTTGGTTAGGCTTGCTGAAGTGGCCTGTTCAGGCGGCAGCGGATGGGTACGCGCGAGGGCGGGGTTGGCGACGGTGCGCGCGTAGCCATCCCTGGCATGCCCCGTCACGGCGCCAACGTCACCGGCGCTCGAATGCCTACGCGAGTCGGGGTTCAGCGGCAAGGTCGCCGCGGTCGCCCGCTACGACGATGAGGTGGCGTGGGCCAAGGACCACGGTGGCGACATCGCCTTCAACGTCTATGCGGGCGCGGGGTTGGAGCTGGCGGATCAGGAGGCCCACAATGCGGGACCTCGCCCCAAGACCGAGACGGAACGACGTCGCAACGCACGTCGACAACGATTCGCCGCGGCAGACACCAATTCGACCGACCCAGGACGGACCCACTGCCGGAACGTAGGTCGGTGCCCCGCCACCCGGCCCGGGGATGACGCGGTCCGCCCGCGTGAACGCGTTACAGTTTCTGGCCGAGACACGTCAGCCGCGCAGTTCAGCCAATAGGCGGCGGACTGGAGCTTGTTACATTGACGACCGTGGCCGAGCCGATGAAGGGGTGTGCGTGAGAGACCGCCATCTATCTGCCGTCACAGCGGCAACCGACGTTGTCGTTGTTGGATTCGGTGCAGCCGGGACGGCGGCGGCAATAACCGCGCGGGAGGCCGGCGCTGAGGTCATTGCCGCGGACCGGGCCAACGGTGGCGGTGCGGCCGCCCTTTCCGGTGGCATCATTTACGCCGGTGCAGGCACGGCCGTCCAAGCCGAAGCCGGTGTGGATGACTGCGCCGAGCGCATGCTGTCCTATCTTCGGCTCGAAGTCGGTGACGCGGTGCGCCCCGAAACACTCGAACGCTTCGTGCGCACCAGCCCCGAGATGATCGAATGGCTTCGCCGGCATGGCGTTCCGTTCGACTCGGCCTTATGCCCGTATAAGACATCGTTTCCGAACAATCGGTATTACCTCTACCACTCGGGCAGCGAAAATGCAGGCGCGTTTCGCTCCATGACCCCACCGGTGCAGCGCGGCCACCGCGTGAAAGGCAAAGGGACATCCGGGAAGATGCTCTACCGCCCGCTTGCCGATTCGGCGAAGGGACTCGGGGTGGACGTCCGGCCGCACACCACCGTCACCGCGCTGTTGCGGGATGCCGACGGGCGGGTCACCGGTGTCGAAGCGATCAGCATGGCCGGTGCCCCGGAACACGTGCGGCGACGTTATGCGGTGCTTACCGCGCTGTCCGCGAAGCCGGGGGTCTACCACCCGCCCACCCGGTACGCGATGGAGAACCGTCTGCGCCGTTTAGAGCGCCGGCACGGCCGGCCTCTGCGTATCGAGGCCCGCCACGGCGTCATTGTCTGCGCCGGAGGTTTCATCGCCAACCGAGACCTCGTCGCGCGGTATGCACCCGAGTTTCTCCAGGGTCTGCCACTGGGCACCAGCGGCGACGACGGCAGCGGCATCACGCTGGCGCTCGACGCCGGAGCGGTCACCGACCGGATGGACAACATTTCGGTCTGGCGCTTCATCACGCCACCGAGTGCGTTCATTTCCGCGGTCATCGTCGACGACCGGGGCCGACGGATCATCGACGAAAGCCGCTACGGCGCCGCGGTGGGACGCGCGATGGTCAAAGAACACCGCGCCAAGGCGTTCCTGCTGGCCGACGCCACGCTGATGAGCGAGGCCAAACGCCAACTGTTCACCCAGACGTTGTGGTTTCAACGCGCTCAGTCGGCAGCGCTGATGATGACCGATGCGGTGCGGGGCAGGACGCTTCGCGAGGTCGCACACGCCTGCGGCATCGATGCCGATGGGCTCGAGGCGACCGTAGCCGCTCATAACCGCGCGATACGGGACGGCACACCGGACCCGGCGGGAAAGCCCGCCGAGTTCTGCCGTCCGATTACCAAGCCGCCATTCACGCTGCTCAACATCTCCGTTCGGCCACGTCTGATCAATCCGACACCGATGCTCACCCTCGGCGGTGTCCGCGTCGCGGAGGACACTGGTGCCGTCGTCACCGCGCTCGGCGAACCCATTCCCGGCCTCCACGCCGCTGGCCGCACCGCGGTCGGCGTCTGCTCGAACTCCTACGTCAGCGGTCTGTCCCTGGCCGACTGCATATTCTCAGGCCGCCGCGCAGGCGCCGCGGTCCTCGCCTCCCGCTAACACGATCGGCGCCGGGCAGGTGTTATACGACGCTGCCCACCTGCGCCGCAGACTCGCCTACCGTCACTTGGCCGTCTCCGATCATGGTGCGCAACAGCGCATTCTGCTCGCGCTGGCCACTGTTCAGCATCATCGGGCTCAAGGAGGACATCGATGTCCCTCTGGCCGCCGCGGAACTGGCCATCTCCCTGCTGGGCAACTACATCGGCGGCGGGCTGCTGATCGGCCTCTACTACGCCTACCTCAACGACGCCACGGCCTATCTGCAATCGACACGCTCAACAACCGGTACTGGATCAGAGCGGGCTTAGTTCGCCGGGCTGCACCCAACATGCGACCCTCTGCTGTCGTCGCGGTTTCATGGATATCCAGTGGACGGCAGCCCGGCGGGGTTTACCGTTACTCCCATGCCTGATCGGGAAGAGCAGCCAGGGAACCTCACGCTCGCTGACCAGAAGAAAGGGCTCATCCAGGGCATTAGAGATCTCCGGCGGCACTACGGCCATCTCGACGCCTACATCCCGATGCTGGAAGAGGAGATGGAGGGGGTCCGCAAGCTCAAAGGCGGGCAAGTGTTGGCTGAGGATGCGGGCCGCCAGTACCGCAGGGCGGAGATCGCCCGAGACGCCCTCGACACCTTCACCGACGAGCAGCTGCGTGACATGGGCAGCGACCCCGACGACCTCCGCCGCCGGGTGCGCGAGGCGGGCCTGGCCAGGAACAGTTAGAGCGAATCAGCTTTAAATGGGCGGCCGGCGCGGGTGCCCCGACCCCCGAACCCAAACGGATCTGCGTGCGGGCGCGGGGTGAGTCGCGAAGGCGCCGGCAATCCAGATTCCTCGACGGCCCTCCACAACCCTCGCGAGCCGCCAGTACGAATCATCCGCGGTACCCTCCCCAATGCGACGCTACTTTCGGCGTCTCGGTCTTTGGAGAAGCGCGGTGAATGCGTCGTTGACCTCGCCTGGGTCGAAGTGTGCCGGGTCGTGTTGGTCGGGTCGGTCGATACCGAGCCATTCCAGTCGGTCGTGGTGTTCTTCGTGGGCGGGGTCGTCGAGGATCGCCAGCAGCTCGTAATACCCCCAGATGCCGCCGCAATCTTCCGGTGGAGCTTTGCGGCGCCCGCCGATGCACCTCGGGTAGATCGAGGCATCCGCGCGCGCCACGGTGTCCTCGACGGTGATCACGTGTTCCCAATCGTCGCCGAAGTCGTAGGTGTAGGTCAGTTTCGTCCCGGCTGTGGCGGCGACCTGTTCGAGAGTGACCGTGGTGTCCGATCGCACCCCCAGTCCCGGATCGGGAACACCGAATTGACCGTACGCGGTGTCAAAGGCGTACAGATGCGCCGAATCCCAGTCGAATGCCACCTGCAACACCGTGTGAAGCTCGCCCAGCGTGATGTCGCCGGGAACCTGCAGGCGCCGCCAGATCGGCGGCTTGCTTCCCCGCAGGTCGACACGCACCTGAAAAACCGGAGCCGGCCCGTCCTTCGTTTTACGCCGGGCAGGCAGTTTCGGGCTCGACTTCACCGGGACGGCCGCAGCCGCCCCGCCGAACACCCCGGGCAGCGCGGCGAACCGATCCAGCACTGCCATCAGGCCACCGGCCTCGAATTCCTCGCACCCGCCGTGCGGCGGCTTCGGCTTCATCGAGGGCGGCAGCGCCCGCAGCCGAGCCCGCAACAACGACGCCAGACCGTGATATCCCGGACCCTCATCCTCATCATCGAGATCGTCCTCAAGACCGTCGGCGTCGAAAAAGTCCGCAACGTCAAACAAATCTTCGCGGTCGGTGAGGTCGCCCGGATCGACCGGATCGTCACGGTCGTGATGGTCGTGATGGTCGCGCGCATCCATCGCGGCCTCGGCCCGCCACCGGAAATCCGCCGGGTCCAGGACCGTCGTGGTGAGCCGAACCTTGTCACGTTTGGCAGCCCGGCGCAGCTCGCCGAGCGCCCCGGTCAACTCCGATGAGTCCAGCAGCAGGATCTCGGCGGCTTCGCCGCACTCTTGGAGATCGAGCACAATCATCACCGCGTGCCCCGCGCCCGCGCGATCAAAGCGGGCGGCGAGCACCAGCGCCTCGCCGTTCTCACCCAGTTCGACGCAATCCCGCGCGGTCACCGGAGCCGACAGCGCCGCCACCCACTCCGGAGCAGCGACGCCGCTTGCACGCAGCCGATCCAGCCCCCCTGCGGCCAGCGCACCGATTCGCCCGTCATCCAGCGCGGCCAGCACAGCCAGCGTCCCGGCCGCTCGTGGGCCGCCCACTGCCTCGATGACCCCGACAAGCTCGGCCGCGGCCAGCGCAGCCACATCCGCGCCCAGCAAACCGAGGCCACCGAGGAACACCGAGCCCAGAACTTCGGCCTCCACCGGATCGGTGATCTCGGCGAAACCCATCAGGACCGCCTCCACCACGACCCGCGGATCACCCCCCTCCTCGGCGTCGTCAGCGCCGTCCGCGTCGTCGGGTGGCTGGGCCCTCACCTCGAACAGCGGTGTGGGCCAGTTGTTTCCCGGCCGTTTGGCCGGCGGTGTGCGATTACTCACGACCGATACTGTTGCACATCGTGGGCCACCGCCGACATCGGGCAGCCGCGCCCCGGGCGTTGTCAACGTGGCCGAGGCGCAACGGCGAGCTGCGGCGGCCGAGCGGACTGCCCGGCTCGCCGAGGAAGGCGCCGAGGCGGCTGAGCGGGAATTGACGAGGCCAACACCCTGGCCGAGGAAGCGGCTCAGGCCGATCAGCAGGCCGCGGTTGAAACAGCGACCACGAGAGCGACAGACCGCGGCCACGCTACGGGGTGGTCGATGGCCACACTCCCGACGCCCCATGACAGCACTGTGTGCGGCCTTCCCGAACACCTGGACGACAGGACTTCAGCAAACCAATTGTCCCAGTTCAGAAAGCATTTTCACGGTTCATACGCCGATCCAAGCACCGACCCATCCACGGATTCAGGCTAAGAACTCGTTCTTCTGTGCACGGGCAGCGCGACCGGCCACCGGCTGGGCGCCGGCCCAAATGCCTTGCGGGCGTTGCTGATGATCTTCTTGCCCATCAAGCGGTTCCCACCGCCGCCGAGGACCGCGCCGATCCCCATCGGAAGCGTCTTGCCGAAGGCGATCGCGCCGCGCTTGAGCGCGAAGCGCTTGACAAAATACTTGAGCAGCCTGTTGTTGAGCTGCGACACCAACGGTAAAGGCAGCGCTGCGGCGGACTCGCCGAGCCACGCACCGTTGGTGCGGCCGCGCCCGACCAGGTCTCGGACAGCTCTCTTGCTCTCATCGCCGACCAGCACTGACAGCACCAGCGCCCGGCGGTGCTCGCGGTGCCCGGCGGGAATCCCGTGAACTTCAGCGATGGCGAGCACAAACAGCGCGGTAGCTTCCAGAAAGACGACGGTCTCGCCGGCGACGGCCGACAGCGCGGCGAGCGTGCCGATGCCGGGAAAGGCCGCCGCCGTTCCAACGGCAGCCCCGCTGGCCATCACCGTCGTGAGATAACGCTTCTCGAGTTTGGTGATGACCTCGGCCGGCAACGCGTTCGGATTCGCGCGTCGCAACCGCTCGACATGCGCCCGGACCGCGGGTGCCTGCACCCGCGCGCCACGCTCGAGGATGTTCGACAGCGCCTGTACCGCCGCACCGGGATGTTCGTCGGGGTCGGACGGTTTCGGCGCGCTTGGTCCGTTGCGTGCCGCGTTCATGGAGACTCCTCGTGAATCGTTCTCAGGCTACCTGCAGACCATTGTGCTCCGACTTCAGACGCGGGTGGCGTGAAGAAAACCTAGGCGCGCGGTGCGGCTTACCGGCACGGCAAACACCGCCCGATGTGGACGTCACCAGCCCACGCGCGGTCGTGCCCGCGCCGTCGGTGAGCCGCATGCGCGTGATCGTGGTGTTGGGAGCGCTCGTCGCGTTGGGCCCGCTGAGACTCGGCCTGTGCCGGTGGCGGGAGAATCCTCAAGGTGATCGCCGACCTTCGCGACGATCCGGGAAGGACGGTTATGAGTTCGGAACATGCAACAGAGCAAGTGCCGCTGGCCGAGATCCAGGAGGGTGACACGATCCAAGATCCCGAGTCGGGCCAGTGGTTCACCGTCACCCGAACAGCGGACGGCACAACGAATGTCACTCGCAGGCACTCAGATGGCGACACGACGGTCATCGAAGGGTATCGCGTCTACTACGGCGACGAACGACAAAGCGAGCAGGTCGATTCCCGGTGCGTCATCGATTCCCGGTCCACAAAAGGCCTCGTCACTCGCCAGGTTCGAGAGTAGTCGCGAGCCGCAAACGCGACCGTGAACATTTCAGCCCATCGTTTTCAAGCCTGACTGGATGATCCATCCTGCGACGAATGGAATCGCCGCGGCTCCCACGCCGGCGGCCGCGATGCCGCCGAGATTGGCCGCGGCGCGACAGCTTTCCGTGTTTCGCATCGTGGTTCGCTTTTGTCGGCCTACGCGGGTACCGGATCACGTGGTCCCATGATTTTGAAGATTTACCAACAACCCGCTCGCGCGGCAAAAGCCCAGGCCCAGTGGGATTTACGGCTTGATCGGTGGATGTTTTTCCAGCAGAGGCATTTCGCGTTCCACCGCCACTTGCGCTAGAAAACCAGCGAATCTGCGTCGGGCGGGACAGTTAATTCTGCGACTGAAAGCTCGCCATTGGCCGCTAACATGACCGTATGGAGCCGACAGCGAACCGATCCTCCATCGACCCCACCGAAACCGATGACGTCCGGAGTCAGCTGAACCGCAGAACCATTTTGGGCCGGTTCACCGTTGTCGGCGTGGGCACCCTGGGCGTGTCTGCGTTGCTTTCGGCATGTGACAAGAACGAGCCCGGCGGCTCGTCGGGTGCGGCGGGTTCGGAGATCAAGACCGACAACACCGTCAAGGGCGCGACCGAGGCGACCAAGGCCGCCAACCAGAAGCTGCTCGACACCCTGCCGTTCAACGAAAAGCCGATTTCGAGAATGCCAAGCGTGGTCTGATCGCGCGCCCGGACACCCTGACCATCAAGAACGACAACGGCGATGTCGTCTGGGATATGGACGAGTACAAGAAATACATCGCCGACGACAAGCCGGCGCCGGACACCGTCAATCCGAGCCTGTGGCGCAACGCGCAGCTGAACATGCAATACGGCCTGTTCGAGGTGGTGCCCGACCGCATCTATCAGGTCCGCGGCTATGACCTGTCGAACCTCACGCTGGTGAAGGGCAATACCGGCTGGATCATCGTTCGACACCCTGGTCTCGGCCGAAACCGCCAAGGCTGCGTTGGATTTGGCGAACCAGAAGCTGGGTGCGCGGCCGGTCGTGGCGGTCATCCACAGTCATTCGCACGTCGACCATTACGGAGGCGTGCGCGGAGTCGTCAACCAGGCCGACGTCGACTCGGGCAAGGTGAAAATCATCGCCCCGGTCGACTTCGTCGAAGACGTGGTCAGCGAGAACGTGATCGCCGGCAACGCGATGAGCCGGCGTGCGGTCTATATGTTCGGTGCGCTGCTCCCACGCAACGCCGAAGGTGGTGTGAATGCCGTTCTGGGACAGACCAACTCGACCGGCACCGCCGCTGATCATTCCGACCGACTTCGTCACCGAGACCGGTCAGAAGATGACGATCGACGGCGTGGACATGGAGTTTCAGTCACACCCGGTACCGAGGCGCCCACCGAGATGAACACGTTTTTCCCGCAGTTCAAGGCCATGTGGATGGCGGAGAACACCACCAATACGATGCACAATCTGCTTGACGCTGCGCGGTGCGCAGGTGCGAGATGCGCTGATCTGGGCGAAGTTCATCGACGAGACGATCCGTCGCTATGGCCCGAACACCGAGGTCAAGTTCCAGAGTCACCACTGGCCGTTGTGGGGCAATGTCGACATCATCGACTATTGGAAGAATCAACGCGACCTGTACAAGTACATGCACGATCAGTCGGTACGGTTGATGAACAACGGCCTGGTGGGCTCTGAGATCGCCGAGGAGATCGCAGTTGCCGCCGGAACTGACGACTTCTGGCCAGACCGCGGCTACTACGGGACACTAAGCACAATTCCCGCGCGGTGTACCAGCGCTACATGGGCTGGTACGACGGCAACCCGTCGGACCTCGACGATCTGCCACCCGAGCCCGCGGCCAAGAAGTACGTGGATTACATGGGCGGTGAGGGCGCCGTCCTGGAAAGGCCAAAAAAGACTTCGACAACGGTGAGTACCGCTGGACGGCAATGGTGCTCAAGCAGGTGGTGTTCGCCAACCCGAACAACGCTGACGCCAAGAACCTGCTGGCAGACTCCTACGAGCAGTTGGGATATCAGGCCGAGTCGGGACCGTGGCGTTCGATCTATCTGCAGGGCGCCTACGAACTGCGCAATGGCGTACCCGACTCAGGTGGTATGGACACCGCGAGCCCGGACACGGTCAAGGCGATGCCCCCGGACATGTTGTTCGATTATCTGGCGGTGCGACTGAACGGGCCGAAGGCGGCGGGCAAGAACCTGACGATGAATGTCCACTTCAAAGACATCAACAAGCAATACGGGCTCACCGTCGAGAACGGTGTGCTCAACTACGCGGCCGACACACCGGTACCGAACGCGAATTCCACTGTCACCCTGGACAAAGCGACACTGGACGATATTCAGCTCGGCAATCTCAAACTCGACGACGCCCTCTCGCAGAACAAGGTCACCATCGACGGACAACGAGAATCGTTCGACGAGTTCATAGGACTGCTCGACACCTTCCCGTTCTGGTTCAACATCGTCACACCGTAGCTCGCGTCGCGACCGACCGAATCCCCCCGACCGCGTCCTGAGCAGCAGGCGGGGGTCGGGAACGTCACTGGGCCCTGCTGCAGCACGACTTCGACATGCGCCTTGCCGGAGCGGCGCTAGTGGGAAACGACATGCGCAACGGTGCTAGCGCGCGGCCACACGGCGCCCGCTGGTCAACGCCCTACTCGACCAACTCCAGATTGCTCAACCTGATCCAAAGGCCTGAACTTAGTCCAGCAAACCAGGGCCAGATGTACACATACCATTCACCGGCCCGCGCCTTGCCGAAACTGACCTCTCGTCAAACCCTCAAGGGACACTGGAGCCTTTCGAGGCCGCCAGAAACCGTCTGCAGCAAACAATCATACTGCGACCCGCGCAAACCTTGGTGGGCGCGACAGGTATCGAACCTGCGACCGCTGGTGTGTAAAACCAGAGCTCTACCACTGAGCTACACGCCCCGCTGCCGGTGCAGGTTACCCGCCACGGCGCCGCTCCCCCAAAACCCGGCCCCCAGCGTCAACCCCCATCGCGGCCAGCGCTGCAGTCCAGGCCGACTGATCGCGCGCCTCGCCGGGCTGCTTGCACTCCGCGAAGCGGATCACCCCACCCCGATCAACGACGAACGTCCCGCGGTTGGCGATTCCGGCATCTTCGTTGAACACCCCGTATGACCTAGCCACCTCGCCGTGCGGCCAGAAGTCGGACAGCAGCGGGAACAGGAATCCGCTCTGCAGCGCCCAGACCTTGTGCGTGGGCGGCGGACCGACGGAGATCGTCAGGGTGGCCGTGCTGTCGTTCTGGTAGTTCGGCAGGTGATCGCGGATCTCGTCCAGTTCGCCCTGGCAGATGCCGGTGAATGCGAGCGGGAAGAACACCAGCAGAACATTCTTGTCGCCGCGGTAGTCGGAGAGCGTCACCCGCTGACCGTTTTGATCCTTGAGCGTGAAATCGGGTGCTTGCGCGCCGACCGGGCGCATCAGCGCCTTCCCGCCGCTTTGGACTTCGGCTGCACCAGTCGACTGGCGCTCCAGTCGCCCAGATTCGCCGACGACGTCTGCATCAGGCCCGCTGTCGGCGCCGACTCGGCGATCTCCGCGGGCATCACATGACCGGGCTTGCCGGTCTTGGGGGTGAGAACCCAGACGACACCGTCGTCGGCCAACGGTGTGATGGCATCCATCAGCGCGTCGACGAGATCACCGTCGCCGTCGCGCCACCACAGCAGCACCACGTCGATGACTTCGTCAGTGTCCTCATCGAGCAGTTCACCGCCACTGGCTTCCTCGACATCAGCACTGATGTCGTCGTCGGTGTCGGTGTCCCAACCCAGTTCCTGAACGACCTGGCCTTTTCCGATGCCCAGCCTGCCGGCATAGTTCGGGGCGCCGTCCGCCGCGACCACCGTGGACCTCCTTACCGAGTCACCTCGCATTGCCGAGTGCTAATCGTCGCACAGGGCAGCCCGGTAAGGGTGGGCAGATTCAATAGCTTGCGTCGCAGAGATCCAGCGCGGTCGTCCTGGCGCTGTTCAACTGACCGATCGCGGCATTGAACCGGTCGGGGGGGAGATGCTCGGTGATCGCCTGGGCGGCCCCGCGCGCCGCATCCGCCCAGCCGACCATTGCGTCGCGGATATCTTGCGGCACTGCATCGCTCAAATCGGCGGTGACGGTATCGGCGCTGTGGTTCAGCGCATCCACGGCGGGATGCTCCGCCGCGGCGGGGTCCTTTCCCGCTTTTACCACTTCGACGAAGGCGTTGACGGAATCCACTGCGTAGGCGCTGCTGATACTCAGTGTTTCGCAGACGGAGTGGATGGCCTGGATCGCCACCGACCGCTGCCTTTCGTTCTCGCGCAGGCTCGATGTGGCCGCCGACGCCGACGCCGACAACGACATCGACGTCCGGTAGGCGGGCGCACCCACGGGGTCGACCTTTGCATCACCTTCGGTGGCGTTGGTGCAGGCAGCCGCCCCCAGCACAGCCATCGTTAGCGCAGCGGTGACCCCCGCGGCC
Source organism: uncultured Actinomycetota bacterium (assembly GCA_963846905.1). Taxonomy (GTDB): domain Bacteria; phylum Actinomycetota; class Actinomycetes; order Mycobacteriales; family Mycobacteriaceae; genus Mycobacterium. The sequence goes on along the minus strand of CAWJYB010000039.1, from coordinate 13,877 downwards.
AGGGCACAACGCCGGTACCGCCCTCCGATCAGCACAACCCCAGACGTTACCGGCTCAGATGCCTGCCGCACTGTAACGCTCTGACCACCACGGAGGGTCTGCGTGCGGTTTGATAGAGGGGACAGACCCTGAGCGCCAAAAGGAGCGGAATTGACCACCGAGTTCGTCCGCCAGGACCTAGCCCACAACGTCGGCACCGCAGCCGAACCCGACCGGGTCCGGGTCATCCGGGAGGGGGTGGCGTCCTATCTTCCCGATATCGACCCCGAAGAGACGAGCGAGTGGCTGGAGAGCTTCGATGACCTGCTCACGCGTTCTGGCCCGGCTCGCGCCCGCTACCTGATGCTGCGCCTGCTCGAACGCGCAGGCGAGCAGCGAGTCGCGATCCCGGCCCTGACGTCGACGGACTACGTCAACACCATCCCGACCGAATTGGAGCCGTGGTTCCCGGGCGACGAGGACGTCGAGCGCCGCTATCGGGCCTGGATCCGCTGGAACGCGGCGATCATGGTGCACCGCGCGCAGCGGCCCGGCGTCGGCGTGGGCGGCCACATCTCGACCTACGCATCGTCGGCGTCGCTCTACGAAGTCGGTTTCAACCACTTCTTCCGGGGCAAGTCGCACTCCGGCGGCGGCGACCAGGTGTTCATCCAGGGCCACGCCTCCCCCGGCATCTACGCGCGGGCATTCCTCGAAGGACGCCTGTCCGCAGACCAACTCGACGGCTTCCGGCAGGAACACAGCCATCCCGGCGGAGGCATCCCGTCCTATCCGCACCCGCGCCTGCTGCCCTGGTTCTGGGAGTTCCCGACGGTGTCGATGGGGCTGGGCCCGATGAACGCCATCTACCAGGCCAGGTTCAATCACTACCTGCACGACCGGGGCATCAAGGACACCTCGGCCCAGCATGTGTGGGCGTTTCTGGGCGACGGCGAGATGGACGAGCCCGAAAGCCGCGGGCTCGCGCACGTCGCCGCGCTGGAGGCCCTGGACAACCTCACGTTCGTCGTCAACTGCAACCTGCAGCGCCTCGATGGCCCGGTACGCGGCAACGGCAAGATCATCCAGGAGCTCGAGTCGTTCTTCCGCGGCGCCGGCTGGAACGTCATCAAGGTCGTCTGGGGCCGCGAGTGGGACGCCCTGCTGCACGCCGACCGCGACGGCGCGCTGGTGAATTTGATGAACACGACACCTGACGGCGATTACCAGACCTACAAGGCCAACGACGGCGGGTACGTCCGCAACCACTTCTTCGGTCGCGACCCGCGCACGAAGGCACTCGTAGCGAATATGAGCGACGCCGATATCTGGAACCTCAAGCGCGGCGGACACGACTACCGCAAGGTCTACGCCGCCTACCGCGCCGCGATGGAGCACAAGGGCCAGCCGACGGTCATCCTCGCCAAGACCATCAAGGGCTACACGCTGGGCACGCACTTCGAGGGCCGTAACGCCGTGCACCAGATGAAGAAGCTCACGCTGGACGACCTGAAGTACTTCCGTGACCGCGAGCGCATCCCGGTCACCGACGCCCAGCTCGAGGAGAACCCCTATCTGCCGCCCTACTATCACCCCGGACCGGAGGCACCCGAGATCCGCTACATGCTCGATCGCCGGCGTGCTCTGGGCGGGTTCCTGCCGGAGCGGCGCACCAAGTACAAGGCGCTGACCCTGCCGGGCAGCCAAACCTACGCCCCGCTCAAGAAGGGCTCCGGCAACCAGGAGGTGGCCACCACCATGGCCACCGTGCGCACCTTCAAAGAGCTGTTGCGGGACAAGAACATCGGCCCGCGAATCGTTCCGATAATTCCCGATGAGGCCCGTACGTTCGGCATGGACTCGTGGTTCCCGAGCCTGAAGATCTACAACCGCAACGGCCAGCTGTACACCTCCGTGGACGCCGAGCTGATGCTGGCCTACAAAGAAAGCGAGATCGGCCAGATCTTGCACGAAGGGATAAACGAGGCCGGTTCGACGTCGTCGTTTGCCGCGGTCGGCACTTCTTACTCCACGCACAACGAGCCGATGATCCCGATCTACATCTTCTATTCGATGTTCGGGTTCCAGCGCACCGGCGACGGCTTCTGGGCCGCAGCCGACCAGATGGCCCGCGGCTTCGTGCTGGGCGCCACCGCGGGCCGCACCACCCTGACCGGTGAAGGACTGCAGCACGCCGACGGCCATTCGCTGCTGCTGGCGTCGACCAACCCGGCGGTGGTGGCGTACGACCCGGCCTTCGCCTACGAGATCGCCCACATCGTCGAGAGCGGATTGCACCGGATGTTCGGCGCGAATCCGGAGAACGTCTTCTTCTACATGACGATCTACAACGAGCCCTACCGGCAGCCTGCAGAGCCGGAGAACTTCGACCCCGAAGGCCTGCTGCGCGGGATCTACCGCTGCCGGCGCGCAGCAGAGGCACGAACGAACGCCGCGCAAATCCTGGCCTCGGGCGTGGCGATGCCCGAGGCTCTGACGCGCCGCCGATCTGCTGGCCGCGCACTGGGACGTCGCCGCCGACGTGTGGTCGGTGACCAGTTGGGGGGAACTCAACCGCGACGGCGTGGCAATCGAAAAAGAAAGGCTGCGCCACCCGGAAAGCTGCGGCCCGCAGGCCCGGGAGGCATATGTGACGACCGTGCTCAAGGCGACCGCAGGACCCGTGATCGCAGTATCCGACTGGATGCGGGCAGTGCCCGAGCAGATCCGCTCCTGGGTTCCCAACACCTACATGACGCTGGGTACCGACGGGTTCGGATTCTCCGACACCCGGCCGGCCGCCCGGCGCTACTTCAACACCGACGCGGAGTCGGTCGTGGTGGCAGTGCTGGAGGCGCTGGCGCGCGACGGCGAGATCGATCCATCGGTGAGCGTCGCGGCGGCTCAGCAGTACCAAATCGACGACGTCCTCGCGGCGGGGGTGTCGTTCAAAGACACCGGGAGTGCGTGACCGGCAAACCGATATGAACGTCCACCACGCAGCTGCCAACTTGCGACTTGGAGGAATCTTCCAGAAATATCGCGTAGCTTTTAGGAGTGTCCGACGACCTCCCCATCGTCCCGCGTTCACCGCTGGAACTGCTGGGGAACGTCCCGGAATCCCTCCAGCGCCGCCTCAAGCAATACTCGGGCCGGCTGGCGACCGAGGCCGTCCAGGTGATGCGGGAACGTCTCCCCTTCTTCGGCGATCTCGAGGCGTCGCAGCGGGCGAGCGTACAGCTCGTCGTGCAGACCGCGGTGGTCAACTTCGCCGAGTGGATCCGCAATCCGCACAGCAACGTCGGCTATACCGCCGAGGCGTTCGCGCTGGTTCCCCAGGATTTGACCAGACGCATCGCGCTGCGCCAGACCGTCGACATGGTCCGCGTGACGATGGAGCACTTCGAAGACGTCGTACCGATGCTGGCCCGCAACGACGAGCAGCTCACCGCGCTGACGGTCGCAATCCTGCGGTACAGCCGCGACCTGGCATTCGCGGCGGCCAAGGCCTATGCGGACGCCGCAGAGGCACGTGGAACGTGGGACAGCCGGATGGAGGCCAGCGTCGTCGACGCCGTGGTTCGCGGCGATACCGGGCCTGAACTGCTGTCGCGCGCCGCGGCGCTGAACTGGGACACCACCGCGCCGGCGACGGTGGTTGTCGGCACCCCTCCGCCCGACCGCGCGGAATTGGCCAGCCAGGACATCCGCGAGATCGCCAACCGCCACGGCCGCGCCGCCCTCACCGATGTTCACGGCACATCACTGGTCGCCATCGTCTCCGGCATTCTTACGCCGACGGACAAGTTCCTGCCCAACCTGCTCAAAGCGTTCTCCGACGGCCCGGTGGTGATCGGGCCGACCGCGCCGAGCCTCAGCGCCGCCTATCACAGCGCCAGTGAGGCGATCTCCGGCATGAACTCCGCGGCAGGCTGGCCGGGAGCACCGCGGCCAGTGGCGGCCCGCGAGTTGTTACCCGAACGTGCACTGCACGGAGATCCGTCGGCGATCGCCGCGCTGCACAACGACGTGGTTCGGCCGCTGGCCGACGCGGGGCCCGCCCTGACCGAGACCTTGGACGCCTATCTTGATTCCGGTGGCGCCATCGAAGCGTGCGCCCGAAAATTGTTCGTTCATCCAAATACCGTGCGCTACCGGCTGAAGCGGATCAGCGACTTCACCGGCCGGGATCCGATGACACCGCGCGATGCCTACGTATTGAGGGTGGCAACCACCGTCGGCCGGCTGGTCCACCAGCAGAACCACGCGAACGCACCGGCCACTGCTGTGGGCCAGTTCACACCGCGGTGAGCGCCCCGGGCGCGTCACACGACGCGTGCCAGGTCGCGTTTCGGTATCGGCGACGTCGCATCCCATACCGATTTGTAGGACTCCCACAAAAACTTAAGACAAGGTTCATAATTTCTTACACCCCGCAAAACCCGTTCACAATGTTTTCTTAATACGTGCCACAACACGTTGAACCCGCACGGCGCGTGATCGCGCTGCTCGCACCCGGCCAGGGTTCGCAGACCCCCGGAATGCTCTCGGCATGGCTGGAGTTGCCGGGCACCGCCGAACAACTCGCCGCCTGGTCGGACATCAGCGGGTTGGACTTGGCCCGGCTCGGTACCACCGCGACGGCCGAGGAAATCGCCGACACCGCCGTGACACAGCCACTTGTCGTCGCCGCGACTCTGCTGGCACATCGCGAACTGAAGAACCGCAGCCTGCTCACCGGAGCCGATTTGGTGATCGCCGGGCACTCCGTTGGTGAGATCGCCGCCTGCGCCATGGCCGGTGTCATCTCCCCCGACGACGCCGTCGCCTTGGCCGCCACCCGCGGTGCGGAGATGGCCAAGGCCTGCGCCACCGAACCGACCGGAATGGCCGCGGTGCTCGGCGGCGAGGAAGCGGTGGTGCTCGCTGCGCTCGCCGATCTCGAGCTGATCCCGGCCAACCGCAATGCCGCGGGTCAGATCGTGGCTGCCGGCCGACTCGATGCCCTGGCCAAACTCGCCGAGAACCCGCCAGAGAAAGCCCGGGTGCGTCCGCTGGCCACCGCCGGTGCGTTCCACACCCAGTTCATGGCGCCGGCCACCGGCGGATATGCCGCTGCCGTGGCCGCCGTCGCCACCACCGACAGCCTGGACCGTGACACCACGCTGCTGAGCAATGCCGATGGCCAGCTGGTAACCTCGGCCGCCGACGCGATGGAGAAGCTGGTCGCCCAGTTGACCCGGCCGGTGCGCTGGGATCTTTGCACGGCGACCATGCGTGACCGCAACGTAGCCGCGATCGTCGAGCTTCCGCCGGCGGGTACCCTCGCCGGGATCGCCAAACGCGAGCTTCGGGGGGTGCCGACGCATGCCGTCAAGTCCCCCGCCGACCTGGACGGGCTCGCAGAACTCTCGCCTGGAGAACCGCAGTAACCAAATCAAATATCGACACCTCAGCTCACTCCTGTCAGCTGAAGCAACACCGAATAGATAGAAAAGTAGAAGGAGCCACTGTGCCCGCCACTCAGCAAGAAATCATCGCCGGCCTCGCCGAGATCATCGAAGAGGTCACCGGAATCGAGCCGTCCGAAGTCACGCCCGAGAAGTCGTTCGTCGACGATTTGGACATCGACTCGCTGTCGATGGTCGAGATCGCCGTGCAGACCGAGGACAAGTACGGCGTGAAGATCCCTGACGAGGACCTCGCCGGACTGCGCACCGTCGGTGACGTCGTCGGCTACATCCAGAAGCTCGAGGAAGAAAATCCCGAGGCCGCTGCCGCGCTGCGTGAGAAGTTCTCCTCGGAGAGCCAGTGACCACGCCTTCCACTGCTAACGGCGGTTTCCCGAGCGTCGTGGTGACCGCCGTCGCGGCAACCACGTCGCTCGCCGCGGACATCGAGAGCACGTGGAAGGGCTTGTTGGCCGGGGAGAGCGGTATTCGAGTTCTCGAGGACGACTTCGTCACCAAATGGGATCTGCAGGTCCGCATCGGCGGGCACCTTGTGGACGGCATTGACGACCACATGACCCGCCTGGACATGCGGCGCATGTCCTACGTCCAGCGCATGGCGAAGTACCTGGGCAACCAGCTCTGGGAATCTGCGGGCAAGCCGGAGGTCGACCCGGACCGCTTCGCGGTGGTCATCGGCACCGGCCTGGGCGGCGGCGAGAAGATCGTCGAGACCTATGACCTGATGAACCAGGGCGGTCCCCGCAAGGTGTCCCCGCTGGCCGTTCAGATGATCATGCCGAACGGCGCCGCTGCCGTCGTCGGCCTGGAGCTGGGCGCGCGCGCCGGGGTGATCACCCCGGTGTCCGCCTGCTCGTCGGGGTCGGAGGCCATCGCTCAGGCGTGGCGGCAGATCGTCATGGGTGACGCCGACTTCGCGGTCTGCGGCGGAGTCGAGGGCGGCATCGAGGCACTGCCGATCGCGGCGTTCTCGATGATGCGCGCCATGTCCACCCGCAACGACCATCCGGCCGGCGCTTCGCGGCCGTTCGACAAGGATCGTGACGGATTCGTCTTCGGCGAAGCCGGTGCGCTGATGATCATCGAGACCGAGGAGCACGCCAAGGCCCGGGGCGCCAAGCCGCTGGCCCGGCTGATGGGTGCGGGCATCACCTCCGACGCCTACCACATGGTGGCGCCGGCGCCGGACGGCAAACGCGCCGGTCAGGCAATGAAGCGGGCGATGGAGACCGCGGGGTTGTCTCCCAAGGACATCGACCACATCAACGCCCATGCCACGGCCACGCCCATCGGTGACACCGCAGAGGCCAACGCCATTCGGGTGGCGGGGGTCGAGCACGCTCCCGTGTACGCTCCGAAGTCGGCGCTGGGTCATTCGATCGGTGCGGTTGGGGCCTTGGAGTCGATCCTGACGGTGCTGGCGCTGCGTGACGGCGTCATCCCGCCGACGCTCAACTACGAGACGCCGGACCCGGAGATCGACCTCGACGTGGTGGCCGGCGAGCCGCGCTACGGCGAGTACAAGTACGCGATCAACAACTCGTTCGGATTCGGCGGCCACAACGTCGCGCTGGCGTTCGGACGGTATTAACCGGGGGGAAGGATCCGCATACCGATGGCACAGCTGACAACGGGTAACGGCCTGCCGAACGTGGTCGTCACTGGCGTCGCCATGACGACCGCGTTGGCAACCGACGCCGAGAACACCTGGAAGAACCTGCTCGACGGACAGTCGGGCATCCGCGCGCTCGACGATCCCTTCATCGATGAGTACCAACTGCCGGTGCGCATCGGCGGTCGCCTGCTGGAGGAGTTCGACAGCCAGCTCAACAAGGTCGAGAACCGCCGGATGTCCTATCTGCAGAAGATGGCGACGGTGCTCAACCGCCGGGTGTGGGAGAACGCCGGATCCCCGGAGGTCGACACCCGCCGGTTGATGGTGTCCATCGGCACCGGCATGGGGTCCTCGGAGGAACTCGTCTTCGCCTACGACGGCATGCGGCAACGCGGTCTGCGGGCCGTCTCGCCACTGGTCGTCCAGATGTTCATGCCCAACGGTGCCTCCGCGGTGGTCGGACTCGAGCGCGGCGCCAAGGCCGGGGTCAGCACGCCGGTCTCGGCGTGCGCCTCGGGGTCGGAGGCCATCGCCAACGCATGGCGTAACATCGTCTACGGAGAGGCCGACATGGCCATCTGCGGTGGGGTCGAGACCCGCATCGAGGCGGTGCCGATCGCCGCCTTCGCCCAGATGCGCATCGTGTTGTCCAACACCAACGACAACCCGGCCGGGGCCTGCCGGCCCTTCGACCGGGACCGTAACGGCTTCGTGTTCGGCGAGGCCGGCGCCCTCATCGTCATCGAGACCGAGGAACACGCCAAGGCCCGCGGCGCCAACATCCTCGCGCGCATCATGGGCGCCTCGGTCACTTCCGACGGCTTCCACATGGTCGCCCCGGATCCCGCCGGGGAACGCGCTGGTCACGCGATCTCGCGAGCGATCGAGTTGGCGGGCCTGCAACCGACCGATATCGACCACATCAACGCCCACGCGACCGCCACCAGCGTCGGTGACGTCGCGGAGGGAAAGGCCATCAACAACGCCATGAAAGGCCATCGCCCGGCGGTGTACGCCCCCAAGTCCGCGCTGGGCCACTCGGTGGGCGCGGTTGGCGCGTTGGAGTCCATCCTGACGGTGTTGGCGCTGCGCGACGGCGTCATACCGCCCACACTGAACCTGGAGAATCTCGACCCCGAGATCGATCTCGACGTGGTTGCGGCACCGCGCACCGGTGATTACCGGTATGCGGTGAACAACTCATTCGGGTTCGGCGGGCACAACGTCGCACTCGCCTTCGGCAAGTACTGAACGAACAAACAAACGAACACGCAACGAAAAGCAAGGAAACCGACGATGACGACGATGGCCCCCGGCGTGGTGAACGAGTCGCTTGATCCCCGTGATCCACTGCTCCGCTTGTCGACGTTCTTCGACGACGGCAGCACCGAACTGCTGCACGAGCGTGACCGCTCGGGGGTTCTGGCTGCAGCCGGCACCGTCAACGGCCTGCGCACCATCGCGTTCTGCACCGACGGCACGGTGATGGGCGGCGCGATGGGGGTCGAGGGCTGCCGCCACATCGTCAACGCCTACGACACCGCCATCTCAGAGCAGAGCCCCATCGTGGGCATCTGGCACTCCGGGGGGGCCAGGCTGGCCGAAGGAGTGCGGGCATTGCACGCCGTCGGCCTGGTGTTCGAGGCGATGATCCGGGCGTCCGGCTACATTCCCCAGATATCCGTTGTGGTCGGATTCGCCGCGGGTGGGGCCGCCTACGGCCCCGCTCTGACCGACGTCATCGTGATGGCTCCGGAGAGCCGCGTCTTCGTTACCGGTCCCGACGTCGTTCGAAGCGTCACCGGTGAAGACGTCGACATGGCGTCGCTGGGCGGCCCCGACACGCACCACAAGAAATCGGGTGTCTGCCATATCGTCGCGCACGACGAACTCGACGCGTACACGCGTGGCCGCCGGCTGGTCGGATATTTCTGCCAGCAGGGCCACTTCGACCGGGCCAAGGCCGAGGCCGGCGACACCGACCTGCGTGCACTGCTGCCCGCGTCGGCCCGGCGCGCCTACGACGTGCACCCGATCGTCAACGGGCTGCTCGATGACGATTTCCCGTTCGAGGAATTCCAGGCCAAGTGGGCGCCGTCGATGGTGGTCGGCCTGGGCCGGCTGTCGGGCCGGACGGTGGGCGTGCTGGCCAACAACCCGCTGCGGCTCGGCGGCTGCCTGAACTCCGAGAGCGCCGAGAAGGCTGCCCGGTTCGTCCGGCTGTGCGATGCGTTCGGCATCCCCTTGGTGGTAATCGTCGACGTCCCCGGCTATCTGCCCGGCGTGGACCAGGAGTGGGGCGGCGTCGTGCGCCGCGGCGCCAAGCTGCTGCACGCCTTTGGAGAGTCGACCGTTCCCCGCGTCACCCTGGTCACCCGGAAGATCTACGGCGGCGCCTACATCGCGATGAACTCCCGGTCGCTCAATGCCACCAAGGTGTTCGCCTGGCCCGACGCCGAGGTCGCCGTGATGGGCGCGAAGGCCGCGGTCGGCATCCTGCACAAGAAGAAGCTGGCCGCCGCGCCTGATCACGAGCGTGAGGCACTGCACGAGGAGTTGGCCGCCGAGCACGAGCGGATCGCCGGGGGCGTCGACCGCGCCATCGAAATCGGGGTGGTCGACGACAAGATCGACCCGGCCCGCACCCGCAGCGTGCTCACCCAGGCGCTGGCCGAGGCGCCGGCACGGCGCGGCCGCCACAAGAACATCCCGCTGTAACCGCTGCGACGCGGTCGCGCTGCGGGGCGGCGCTCCCGCAGCTCAGCCGGTTGGTCGGTCGCGCCTAATCCGGTGGTGTTCTCAGGGCTGCCCGGTCGCCGTGGCGACGGCTCGACGGATGTGGGTGGCCACAACGTCGGGGTGGGTGTAGGCAATCATGTGGTTGCCGTCGACCGTGATCAGCTCGCTGCCGGGCAGGGTCTGCGTCAACCTCCGCGCATGTTCGATCCCCACGATTCGATCGCCAAGTGCTGCGATGATCACCGCGGGCACCCGGATCTGTGGCACGTTCCGATCGACCCAGCGCACCGTGTCATTGAACTCCAGTTCGTCGGACGCCGAGGCGTCGAGATTGCCCGCGGACATGCCTACCGACAGCAGTCGCTGCTCAAAAGCGGGATCGACCGGGTCAGGTGCGAAGGCATTCGCCGCGCCGGAGGTCGCGGAGTGGCGCTTGATCACGTTGCCAACGGTGGTATCGATGATGGTGTGGAGCAGGGGCCACTGGCTGATCCGGATTAGCCGGGCCTGCAGCAGATCGGTCGGCGTCGATCGTAGTCCTCCCGCCGCGGGCGCCGCCAGAACCAGGGCGGCGACGTCGCGCGGGTATCGCCGGGCAACACCGAGGGCGAGTGTGCCGCCCAGCGAGTGTCCTACCAGCACGGCCGGCGCGAGGTGCAGCGCCCTCAGTAAGTCGTGGACCACCTCGATCTGTTCCTGATAGGGCAACCATCCGCCCTTCGACCAGCCAAACCCGGGCCGGTCAATCGACACCAGGTGCAGCCCCGGCAGTTCGGCGAGGACCGGGCCGAAATCTTCGCTCGAACCGGGCTGACCGTGAAGCATGACGACCGCCACACCCGGTCCCGGCTGCTCGACGTAGTGGATCTGCCTGCCCTGCAGGCTGGGGATGTATGCACCGACCGCCGGCGGCGTTGCCGGCAATCGCGCGACCGTCAGATTGACCACCATGACCGTGATCAGCAGGACCGCCATCACCCACAGGACCAGGCGCCCGAGCCGCATTTTGGGGTGCTGCCCCATCCGCTCGGCGATCGTGGCATCAGTTCCTGACTGAGCCTCTCCCTGACATCCTGGAGGCTTCCTCTTACTCCTCAACCCCCTCGCGATACGCACCGCGCTACGTCCCCCACATGATCGTGACCACGATCAGCGCCGCCAAAACCGTTGTAGCCCAACCCGTCAGCGTCACCCCACGGTCCAGCGAGCGGATCATCCGGCGTTCGCCCCGATCACCGATCGGCCCGGAGCGGCCGCGAGCCTGTGCGATCGCGAACGTCAGCGCTGCCATGCAAATCGCCAGCACCGCCAGGACGATCCGTCCCCGGGCGAGCGGGCTGTCGGCGTGAAACATCAGGATTCCGCCGATCGTCAAATAGCCGATCCCGCTTCGTTCCCAGGCCAGCTGGGTGCGCTCGATCTGCAGGCCCGGCTTGGGCGTCGGCGCATCCGGCACGCTAACCCCATCCCAGTTAGCTGTGACTGTTGGGTCAATGAGTGGGGCGTGTCGAGGCGGTGGGACAGCGGAACTCCCGGTATCGAGGGTGTCCTCTCAAGACAACCCTTCACCTGGGAGTCCGCTGTCTGCCAGTCTGTCATCGTGCTCGTCGTGTTGCGTGGGTCGGTTCGCGCCCGGTCACCTCGGCGAGTTGACCCAGATCGTGCCGTTCGAGATGGTCGATGACGTGCTGGAGTCGACCCGGACTCTGCAGGCCAGGGTGCGCGCGTTGCCGTCGCGGGTGGTGGTGTACCTGCTGCTGCGGCTGCGCTGTTCGCCGAGTCGGCTACCGGCAGGTGTGGGCTCGGTTGACCGCCGGTCTGGATGGCATCGACGTCGCCGGCCCGGGTCCTCCGCGTTGGCCCAAGCCCGTCGCCGCATCGGGCCAAACCGCTGCGGGCGCTGTTCGAGCTGCTCCGCGGCCCCGCCGCCGGTGCGGCGCGATGGCGTGGGCTGCTGGTCTGCGCGATCGACGGCACGTCGATGTCCTTGCCCGACACCGCGGCGAACCTGGCCGCCTTCAGCCGACCCGGCGGCAACAACAGCGCGTCCGGGTATCCGCTGCTGCCGATGCTGACCGTCGTCGCCTGCGGCACCCGCACCGTACTCGACGCCGTCTTCGGCACCCTCCGCGTGGGCGAAACCACCTATGCACCAAAGCTGCTCGGCTGCCTACACCCAGGCATGCTGCTGCTCGCCGACCGCAACTTCGCCGCTGCCGACCTGATCGGCCGGTCGCCGCCACCGGTGCCGACCTGCTCTTCCGCTCCAAGTCCAACCGCAAACTCCCCGCGATCGGCCGCTGCGGCGACGCTCCTGGCCGTCGCGGATCGGCGCCTCGACCGTCCGCGTCATCGACGCCCAGATCATCATGCCACTCGCCGCCGGCCCCCGTCGCACCGAGCGCTACCTGCTGATCACCACCCTCACCGACCCCCGCCGATACCCCGCCACTGAGTTGATCACTCTCTACCATCAGCGCTGGCAGATCGAAACCTCCTATCTCGAGTTGAATTCCACCATGCTCGGCGCCGGGTGCTGCGCTCCCGCACCCCCGCCGGGATCGCCCAGGAGATCTATGCCCTGCTGATCATCTACCAGGCGCTGCGCATCGCGATGTCCGACGCCACCGCACCACCGGCACCGCTGACCGTTCGGGCTTCACCATCGCCTTCAACACCGCCCGCGACCAGATCATCCTGGCCGCCGGCATCATCGCTGACACCATCATCGACTTCATCGGCACCATCGGCCACGCCGTCCTTCAACACCTGCTCCCGGACCGCCGCCTCCGCACCAAACCCCGCGTCGTCAAACGCGCCATCTCCAAACAACGCGCCACAGGCGACATCGACCGCCACCCCCGGCTCGAGCACGATCAGGATGAACAGCAGGACCGTCACCATCAGCAGCACGCCCGCCAACGCGACCGGTAGTCTGCTGGCGGGCAACTCGACCTGCCGGCGCATGACATCTTGCACCTGCCTCCAACGCCGCAATGACAACGCCGACAACGTCCCCCCGGTCATTACTAGCACCAAACTCAACCCGTGCTTGACGCCGCTGATCCCGAACGACGGAACAAGCTGCATCAATCCCACCCCGCCCGCGATCAGCGCCAGCGAGGTGCGGATCCAGGCCAGAAAGGTACGTTCGTTGGCCAGAGTGAATCGGTAGTCGGGTTCCTGATCGCTGACCGTCATGCCGTCAAACCTAACTAAGACTGTCGCCGGCATGACTACTTCTTGATCGGCGACAGCAGCTCGTAGGTGACGCCCAGTGCCCGATATGTCGGCTCGGCGCGCCTGTCGCACGTGATAAGCGGCAACCTATGCTCGCGGGCAGCCGCGCCGACCAGACCGTCGTAGAGCGCGCCACCGGCCAAGCCCGCTTGGACGAACTCCCGTAATAGGTCCGCCGTGTCAGCTGCCGACAGGAAGCGAGAATCCGGAAAATTCGTCACCTCTAGGCGGAATGCTGCAGCCCGACTAAGGCGCTGTGGCGGCGGCAATCGCGTGAGGACCGACAACAGCTCCACCGCAGCATGCCCAGACATCCCCCGACGGCACGCCAAGATCCTAGCTCTTGCGGCCCCGTGAAATGGGTTCTCGCGCTGCGCCAGTGCGAGCGCCGCACTGGTGTCAACAAGCACATGTTCAGCGCTGGTCGCCAAGCCGCAACTCCCTGACCGCGTCGTCGTCAAGCTCCGGCCCACCGCTGGGCAGCAGGAGAAGCCCGTCCTCTTCGACGAGCTCGTCGGCCGCCACGCTCTCAATCCGGATAGCAGCCCCGTCGACCGAGATCTCCACCTCGCCCGCAGTAATGCCCGACTGCTCACGGAAGGACTTTGGGATCACCAAGCGTCCAGCCTTATCGATGGTAGTACGCATACCATTGTTTTACCATAATCGCGGTACACGCATCGGTCGTTCCAAATCTGGACAAACGAGAGTCATCAGATTCCGTCTCAGCAGTCAGGCGGGGTGGCGGAGTTCGCGTTCGACGGCGCGGCGAATCCACGACGAGACCGAGCGGTCTTCGGCGGCAGCGGAGTCGCGGCTTCGTTCTCGGGGTG
>CAWJYB010000038.1:0-175396 GCA_963846905.1 uncultured Actinomycetota bacterium | reverse complement strand
CCGCCGGCCTGAACCCAACACCCTGGACCACCCCGGTGATGTCGAGCCTGACCCGCACACGTGTCTCAGCTACGCTCTGACTGCCCGTCATGTACCTCCTGAGCAGCACCAACTCCCGTATCGGTGGGCTGTGGACACGGGCCGGTGAGACCAGGCTAGCCCCGTCGATCAACGTTGACAATCAGAATGCCGTGGGAAAGCTCCACGGATTCTGCCCGAAGTCGGCCTTGCGTCCAGCGCTCGCCGGGGGCGCGTGGTTGGTGCACGAACTCGCACTGTGTCATGCCATCGCCGGTGTGGTGGGGTCCCATGCCGACGATCGCCGCGTCGACGTCGTGCGGGTCGGATCGGCGCCCTTCGCCAGGTGGTGCCCGAGTCGCTGGCGTTCTGCTGGACACTCGTCCGCGATTCCGAGGACATGGCCGGCGCCGAGCTGGAACTCGAAGTCGTCCGCGCCGATGTGGTGCCGGACGTGCGATCAGCACTCAGAGATCAAGTCGGGCTGGTCGATCTGCTGTCCGCGTGTGAGAGCAGTGACGTCGAGGTGGTGCGGGGAAACGAATTCCTGGTGACCTCGCTGGACGTGACATGACCCGAGATGACCTGAGATGATACGATGAAAGGCTTCACAATGGGTAAGTTTCATCGCCACGACACCGACGTGCGGCGGGCACCGCGCATACCCACGAGCACGGCGACCACCCACGTGCAGCGTCTCACACGACCACGGCGACCACAGCGGCTACCAGACCGGCAGCCAGCGTATCGACGTACTGGAGTCGATCTTCGCCGAGAACGACTTCCGCGCCGACGTCAACCGGCGCGCGTTCGAGGAGCAATGGCATCCGCGCGCTCAACCTGATGAGCTCACCCGGATCGGGCAAGACCACCGTGTTGGCCGCAACGCTCGACGAGCTGGCCGGCGAACTGGCGATCGGCGTCGTCGAGGGCGACATCGCCACCGACCTCGACGCCGCCAAGCTCGGCGGTCGGGGCGCCCAGGTGTCACTGCTCAACACCAGCAACGGGTTCGGCGGCGAATGCCACCTGGACGCACCGATGGTCAACCGGGCGTTGCAGGGCCTCGACCTGGCACCACTGGACCTGGTGATCATCGAGAACGTCGGCAACCTGGTCTGCCCCGCCGAATTCGACGTCGGCGAGCACGCCAAGGCGATGGTGTACTCCGTCACCGAGGGCGAGGACAAACCGCTGAAGTACCCGGTGATGTTTCGATCCGTGGATGTGGTCCTGCTCAACAAGATCGACCTGCTGCCCATCTCGACGTCGACGTCGACACCTACATCGCGCATGCGCCACGTGAATCCCCACGCAATCCTCCCGGTCAGCGCCCGCACCGGTGCCGGCATGGGGGCCTGGTTCGCCTGGCTACGACGGTTCGCCCGACGCCTGACCCAGCGTAGGACGTTCGCGGCGACGCGCAACACCACGATTCTGGTTACTTACCCACCCGAAGAATCCGGCCGGTTGAAGGTAATGCTCCGGTATGTGATTGACATCACTAGCGACGGTGGAGTAGACCCGAATAAGCGCCGCGCAAGTGGGCCGACGGTCGACTCCGGCGGCGCAGGGGCCAGCCCGCCCCGGAAAGCTGCAGCATGCCAACGGAAGCAGCAGTCAAAGCAGAAGAAACGTTGATCCATGTCCTGTGGATCAATGCGGGTCTGAGTTGTGACGGCGATTCGGTGGCGTTGACTGCCGCCACCCAGCCCACCTCGAGGAGATCGCACTCGGCGCCCTCCCGGCCTTCCCAAAGTCGCCGTGCACTGGCCCCTGATCGATTTCGAATGCGGACCCGACGGGCGGCGCCGACGATTTCCTCGAGTGGTTCTTCAAAGCCGATCGCGGCGAACTCGAACCGTTCGTCCTCGTCGTCGAGGGCTCCATCCCCAACGAGCAACTCCACGACGAAGGCTACTGGTGCGGGTTCGGCAACGACCCCGCCACCGGGCAGCCGATGACCACCAGTGAGTGGCTGGACCGGCTGGCGCCCAAGGCCACCGCGGTCGTCGCGGTCGGGACCTGCGCCACCTACGGCGGCATCCACGCGATGGCCGGCAACCCGACCGGCGCGATGGGCGTGCCCGACTACCTGGGCTGGGACTGGAAGAGCAAGGCCGGCATCCCGATCGTGTGCGTACCCGGCTGCCCGATCCAGCCCGACAACCTGTCCGAGACGCTGACCTACCTGCTCTACATGGCCACCGGCCAGGCGCCGATGATCCCGCTCGACGACGCGCTGCGGCCGAAGTGGCTGTTCGGCAACACCGTGCACGAGGGCTGCGACCGGGCCGGCTACTACGAGCAGGGCGACTTCGCCACCGAGTACGGCTCGCCCAAATGCATTGTCAAACTTGGCTGCTGGGGCCCGGTCGTGAAATGCAATGTGCCCAAACGGGGTTGGATCAACGGCGTCGGCGGTTGCCCGAACGTCGGCGGCATCTGCATCGGCTGCACCATGCCGGGCTTCCCGGACAAGTTCATGCCGTTCATGGACGAGCCGCCGGGCGGCAAGCTCTCCACCACCGCGTCCGGCCTGTACGGGTCGGTGATCCGCAGCCTGCGGCACATCACCGCACGCACCGTGGACAAGGAACCCAACTGGCGCCACCGGGGCAAAGAACTCACCACGGGCGCACGCCGCACCTGGTAGGTGCCGGCGCATCCGCCAGTCAACGCCCTCGGGGGACAGGCATCTCACCGTCGACAGAGAGCGAACATCGATGACAACGATCATCCCCGAGCCGTCGCAGGTGAAGCGCGAGCCCGGCCAGCTGGTCGAGATGGCCTGGGACCCGATCACCCGGATCGTCGGCAGCCTCGGCATCTACACCAAGATCGACTTCGAGAACCGCGAAGTCGTCGAGTGCCACAGCACGTCGTCGATCTTCCGCGGCTACTCGATCTTCATGAAGGGCAAGGATCCCCGCGACGCCCACTTCATCACCAGCCGCATCTGCGGGATCTGCGGCGACAACCACGCCACCTGCTCGTGCTACACGCCAGAACATGGCCTACGGCGTCAAGCCGCCGCACCTCGGCGAGTGGATCGATCAACCTCGGCGAGGCCGCGGAATACATGTTCGACCACAACATCTTCCAGGAGAACCTGGTCGGCGTCGACTACTGCGAGAAGATGGTCGCCGAGACCAACCCGAGCGTGCTGGCCAAGGCGGAGAACACCGCGGCGCCGCACGCCGATGCGCACGGCTACCGGACCATCGCCGACATCATGCGGGCGCTCAACCCGTTCACCGGCGAGTTCTACCGCGAGGCGCTGCAGGTCAGCCGCTAGACGCGAGAGATGTTCTGCCTGATGGAGGGCCGCCACGTGCATCCGTCCACGCTGTACCCCGGCGGCGTCGGCACCGTCGCGACCATCCAGTTGATGACCGACTACATGACTCGGCTGATGCGCTATGTCGAGTTCATGAAGAAGGTCGTGCCGATGCACGACGACCTGTTCGACTTCTTCTACGAGGCGCTGCCCGGCTACGAGAAGGTCGGCCTGCGCCGCACGCTGCTCGGCTGCTGGGGCTCGCTTCCAGGATCCCGAGGTGTGCAACTTCGCCTACAAGGACATGGAGCGCTGGGGCAACGCGATGTTCGTCACCCCGGGCGTGGTGGTCGACGGCAAGCTGGTCACCCACTCGCTGGTCGACATCAACCTCGGCATCCGAATCCTTTTGGGCAGTTCGTATTACGACGACTGGACCGATCAGGAGATGTTCGTCAAGACCGATCCGCTGGGCAATCCGGTGGACCGCCGCCATCCGTGGAACCAGCACACCAACCCGCGCCCGCAGAAGCGGGACATGGACGACAAGTACAGCTGGGTGATGTCGCCGCGCTGGTTCGACGGCAAGGACCACCTCGCGCTGGACACCGGCGGCGGCCCGCTGGCCCGGCTGTGGGCGACGGCGCTGGCCGGCCTGGTCGACATCGGCTACGTCAAGGCGACCGGGCACAGCGTGCAGATCAACCTGCCCAAGACCGCGCTGAAGGGCCCGGTCGAGTTGGAGTGGAAGATCCCCAAGCACGGCAGCAACACGCATCGAACGCAACCGGGCCCGCACCTACTTCCAGGCCTACGCGGCGGCGGCGCACTGCATTTCGCCGAGAAGGCGCTGGTCGGAGATCCGCGCCGGCCGCACCAAGACCTGGGAGAAGTTCGAGGTGCCCGACGAGGCCATCGGCTGCGGCTTCACCGAGGCGGTGCGCGGCGTGCTGAGCCACCACATGGTGATCCGGGACGGCAAGATCGCCAACTACCACCCGTATCCGCCCACCCCGTGGAACGCCAACCCGCGCGACAGCTACGGCACGCCGGGCCCCTACGAGGACGCGGTGCAGGGCCAGCCGATCTTCGAGGAGAACGACCGGGAGCACTTCAAGGGCATCGACATCATGCGCACGGTGCGCAGCTTCGACCCGTGCCTGCCCTGCGGTGTGCACATGTACCTCGGTAAGGGCAAGACCCTGGAGAGACTGCACTCCCCGACGCAGACGGCCACCGGGGAGTGACGATGGCGGTCCGCGCCGAGGATTCAGCCGATCCCAGGGAGTCGAACCGACGTCGCAGTGGCGCACGGCGGGCGATCGGATCCAGACACTGCTCGACGCCTCAAGCGCGGCCACTGGCGTGCCAGCGCGCGCTGCGAACGCGCCGAGCAGTTGGTCCGCGAGGTGGTCGACCTCTACGGCGCCGCGCTG
Organism: uncultured Actinomycetota bacterium; assembly: GCA_963846905.1. Classification (GTDB taxonomy): domain Bacteria; phylum Actinomycetota; class Actinomycetes; order Mycobacteriales; family Mycobacteriaceae; genus Mycobacterium. The sequence continues at coordinate 170,662 of CAWJYB010000038.1, read as the reverse complement.
GCACGGATCGTCGCGCTCACCGATGACCCGGCCGCGGTCGAGCGGCTGGCCGCCGACGACCTGGTGGCCAGCCTGCTGCTGGTGCACGGCCTGCATCCGCACGACGCGCATCGCCGTGTCGCGGACGCCCTGGACACGGTGCGGCCGTACCTCGGTTCGCACGGCGGCGACGTGGATCTGCTCGGGATCACCGACGGGGACGCAGTGCGGCTCGCACGCTCCGTTACGGGCAGCTGCAAGACCTGCCCGTCCTCGGCGGTCACGCTGGAGCTGGCCGTCGAGGACGCGGTGCGGGCGGCGGCACCGGAGATCACCGCGATCGAAGTGGTGGCGGCCGACGAGCACCGACGGCACAGCGGTGATCCCGGCCGATCGCTGCTGAGCCGCGTGCACGCCCACGGTCCGCACCGCCTGGCACCCGGTGCCCGAGCTTGCCGAGCTGGCGCCCGGGCGAGGTCGGCGGCTTCGACATCGACGGGACCGCGTCCTGGCCTGCCGGGTCGGCGACGAACTTTTCGCCTACCGCGACCACTGTCCGTCTTGTGACGACTCGCTGGCGGGCGCGGTATTGCACCGCGCGATGGGATCGCGTGACCCGGTGCTGCGCTGCCCGCGCTGCCGGCGCACATTTCGACGTCGTGCACGCCGGTGCGCGGACTCGACCACGCGGACCGTGCACCTCGAGCCGCTGCCGCTGCTGGTTCGCGACGGTGTGCTGGCGCTGGCGATACAGGGGCAACCGGCGGGACTCGTCGGCGTGACCAGCACCTCGACGTCCTGCTCGCGCATCACCGCACGCCGTCGGGCGCCGGCCGGCGGGCGAACGGTGCGAGATGTGCTCCGAACCCATCGCCGACGAGCATCAGCATGTCGTGAATGTCGCCGGCCGCCAACTGATGTGCGTGTGCCGCGGCTGCTATCTGCTGTTCACCGACAGCTGACGCCGACCTGCGCTACCGGGCGGTGCCCGACCGCTACCTGACGTTCCCGGACTTCGCGTGGACCGGCGCGCGTGGGAGGCACTGCAAATCCCGGTCGGGTTGGCGTTCTTCTTCCGCAACTCCGCGCTGGGCCGCATCGTCGCGTTCTATCCCGGTCCGGCCGGAGCCACGCGAATCCGAGCTGGACCTGCGGCGTCGTGGAACGCCATCCGCGGCGCCGACCCCCGGGTCGCGACTGCTGGCCGACGACGTCGAGGCGCTGCTGGTCCGGGTCCCCGGACGATGACCGAGCGCCGCCGCAATGCTATCTGGTTCCGATCGACGCCTGCTACGAGTTCGTCGGCGCGCTGCGCATGCTGTGGCGCGGGCTTCGACGGCGGCCAGGCAGGCGCCGCAGTTCATCGACGAGTTCTTCGCCCAGATCGCGGCCGCGTAGCCGGAGCGCGACGCACATGACCGGCGACCGACTGACCTTCGCCGTCCTCGACGTGGCGCCCGAACCGTACGCGGTGACCCCGGTGCTCACCGCGCGGGTCGGCATCGCCACTGCCGAGGACGACCGACCCGGTGCACGCGATCGCCCTGCGCTGCCAGGTGCGGATCGAGCCGCTGCGGCGCCGCTACTCCGACGACGAGGCCGCCGGCCTGCTCGACCTGTTCGGCCCCCGGGAACGCTGGGCCGACACCCAGCGCACCTTCCTCTGGCAGCATGCCACGGCGATGGTGCCGGGATTCACCGGTACCACCGAGGTCGCGCTGCCGCTGGAGTGCACCTACGACTTCGAGGTCGCCGCGGCCAAGTATCTGCACGCGCTGCGCGACGGCACGGTGCCGCTGCAATTCCTGTTCAGCGGAACGATTTTCCGCCAGGGTCATCGCGGCTTCTCGGTCCAGCAGATGCCGTGGGACTGCGAGGACCGCTACGACATGCCGGTCGCGGTGTGGCGGGACCTGATCGACGCAGCACTATCCCGAACACCGGCTGGGTCCGGTTGGGCCACGACACCATCGCGGCGCTGGCCGGCTACAAAGCCGGCACGCGGCCTGCTCGATCTCGATGCCACGCGGTGCCGTCGCTGCATCGCCGCCGCGCGCGAGGAGGTCACGTGACCGCAGCGGCGCCCTGGGAGCGCGCCCGCGCCGTCGCCGACGCGGTGCTCTACGAGGGCTACCTGCTCTACCCGTATCGGGCACCTCGAGCAAGAACCATCGCGCTGGCAGTTCGGCGTTTTGGGTCCGCCGGGGGCCGCGGCTGCCGGATTCGGGCGAGGACGACCGCCTGTCGGCGCAGTTCCTGCGTTCGCGACGCCACCGAGCTGACCGCTGGTGGTGCGGTTCCTGCACCTGCAGCACCGCCGCGCCGAACAGCGCACTCGCCGGCGGCGAGTATCGACCCGGTCGACGAATTGGTCGCGCCGCTCGGGATCCTGGCTGACCTGGGACGAGGCCGTCGAGTGCGAGAATTCTCCTTCGGCCCGATTCCCCTCGTACGGCCGTCGCATCCCGGCATCGGTTCGTCACGGGAGTGGACGCTTCCGGTCCTCGCCCGAGCCGCAACCGAGGTCGAGGAGCTCGACGGCGGCCGGCTGGTCGCGAAAGCGGCACGCCGTTGCGGGGCAGAGCTGATCGGCGTCGACGCCGACAGCGACGGTGCGAACGGGTCACCGTTACGCGTGCGCAACACCGGCGCTCCGGCGAGGGGAAAGACGACGCGATCGCGCGGTCGATGATCGGCACTCACGTCATCGCCGAAGTCACCGACGGCACGTTCGTCTCGCTTGCTCGAACCGCCGCCGGACGCGGCCGACGCGGCCACCCGCTGCTGCCAGCACCGCTGCTTCCCGGTGCTGGCCGGGCCCGCCCGAGCGCCGAGATTGCTGCTGGTCTCGCCGATCATCCTCTACGACCACCCCGAGATCGCCGAGCAGAGCCGACGGAGCGCTGTACGACGCGACCGAGATCGACGAGATCCTGACCCTGCGGGTGATGACGATGACCGACGAGGAGAAGGCGCAGGCCCGCGCCACCGATCCGCGGGCCGCGCGATCATCGACCAGTGCGACGCGATGTCCCCGGAGGCGATGCTGCACCTGCACGGCGTGCTGCGCGACCCGCATGGCCCGATGCCCGGGCTGATACCGCGAGATACCCGAGGGCGTCGATTGGTGGGATCCGTTGGCCGACAACGCCGTCCGGCCCGAAATCGACGCGGTGCTGGTCGCGGGGGTTCCGGTGGCGCGGGGCAGCCGGGTCCGGCTGCGTCCGAACCGGCGGGCCGACGCGCAGGACATGTTCGTCGCCGGCAGGACCGCCCGTGTGACCGTCGGTGCACGAAGACGTCGACGGGCACACCATGTCGGCGTCGTGCTCGATGACGACCCGGCCGCCGAGCTGCACGACTGGTACGGCCGTTATCTGTACTTCTCCCCCGACGAGATCGAGCCGCTGGACAACGGAGCGACACCCCCGAAGAGATTCCAGCCCGAGAAAGGAGTCCGGCATGAACGTGATCGGTCGGATCACCGCGTTGGCACTCGCAGTCGCAGTGCTCGCCGGCGTCGTCGTCGGCGCAGAGTCGATGCCCGATGTCCGACGTTACCTGAAGATGCGGCAGATGTAGCGCGGTGGCAACGCGCATCCTGGTAGCCGGTATCGGCAACATCTTCCTCGGCGACGACGGATTCGGCCCCGAAGTGGTTCGCCGTGTGGCCGGCAAGGCCGGGTGGAATGACCGCGGGGTGCGCGTGGTCGACTACGGAATCCGCGGGATGCACCTGGCCTACGACCTGCTCGACGACTGGGACGCGCTGGTTCTCGTCGACGCGGTGCCCGACCGCGGCCACCCGGGAGGTCCGCGTGTTCGAGGTCGACCACGCCGGCGGAGGCCACATCTGCGGGGCTGGACGCCCACGCATGGATCCAGCGGCGGTTTTCGCCGAGCCTGCGAGCGCTGGGCGGCACTGCACCGCGCACGATCGTCGTCGGCTGTCAGGTCGGCACCGTCGACGATGGGCATCGGGCTCTCCGGCGCGGGTGGAAGCGGCCGTTTCCGAAGCGGTGCGCGCGGTGAACGGATACTGCGCTCGCGGCGCTGGGAGGCTGACCGATGTGCCTGGGAATCCCGGGCCAGGTGGTCAGAATGCTGGACGGCTACGGGGGCCAGCTGGCGCTGGTCGACGTCTCCGGTGAGCACCGCAAAGTCAATGTCGGCATGCTGCCCGACGAGACGTTCGCGCCCGGGGACTGGGTGATCATCCACATGGGCTTCGTGGTGGAAAAGACCGATGAGGCCGGCGCGGCCGAGGCGATGGCCGGCTTGGAACTGCTGCGGTCGGGAAACGATGACGGTTACCGCTGACGGCTGGCGGACGTTCGCGGCGTTCGCATATCCCCCGAACGAACTGGGCTACTGCGGTCCGCCCGATTCGTCGGTGCTGCTGACCGAGCACGCCGACGACATCAGTGGCCACGCAAAGGGTTTCGACGGCGCGTGGCCATACCTGGAGGAGATCGCGTCGGCCTGCGGACGGACCGACCCGCTCGACTCCGAAGTGGTCCGGGCCTACTGGGTGGGCGGCCCCCTGCTCGACCGCGTGACGCCCGCCGCGCTGCTGACCCGGTTGCGGCAGGCGCTTGCGGGACAACCTTGCGGGCTGCTCGATGACATCACCGCCGGCCCCGGAGTTCTTGCCCACCACAGCTTCCACGTGTTCGTGGTCTACCCCTGGGTGCGGTTCCTGGGCGGCCACACCGACCCGGCGACCCCGCTGCGAATCCTTCAGCAATGCCGAATACGTTCGGGCACAGTACAGTCTGTTGACGAACAGCAAGCGATCATCGCATCTCGGCCGCTCGCTTTCGAAGGTGGCCGGCTGTTCCTCGGCGAACCGGTGCGGGAATCGGCGCGGTGGCGGGGGCCTGACGGGGCCACGCTGGCGCCGCGGCCCATACCGGGTCATGCGGTGGCTGCGCACTGGAACTGGATCTGCGGCGGACTCGCCGACGACGAGGTCGACGCGCTGGCCGGGGCCACGGCGACCACCCTCGACCTCGTTAACCGGTGCGTCGCGGCTGACCCCGCCTGCGTGCGGTGACCAGCAGATACTCCCAGTCCATCGCCCGCGTCCCCGCCAGCGCACGATCACCGAGGTCGGCCAGCGACTCGTCCAGTTCGGCGACGCGCTCGGGCTGATCGGCGATGCCACGGTAGGCGGTTATGGTGGGGCCGTAGTTCGCCTTGAAGTAGTCCCGGAAAGCAGCGCCGTCGGCGAACCGGTCCACGGTCAGGCGGCGGCGGGTCGTCACCAGGTCGCTGACCCGATCGCCGAGCAGGTCCGTCACGTGCTGCTCGCTGCCCCACAGCGGCGGTGGGGAAACCCCGGGCGGCGGAGCGGGTACGAACGGCTTCATGGTGGCAAACATCTGGCCGATGAACCCTTCCGGTGTCCAGCTGATGATGCCGATGGTGCCGCCGGGCCGGCAGACCCGGACCAGTTCGTCGGCCGCCCGCTGATGATGCGGGGCGAACATCACCCCGATGCACGACACGACGGTGTCGAATTCGCCGTCGCGGAATGGCAGCGCCTCGGCGTTGGCCTCGCTCCATACCAATCCGACGCCGGCCGCGGCGGCCCGGCGCTGCCCCTGCGCCAGCAGGGCCGGCACCAGGTCACTGGCCACCACTTCGGCACCGGCGATAGCCGCGGCGATCGCGGCGTTTCCGGTGCCGGTGGCGATATCGAGCACCCGGGTGCCCGGCCCGATTCCGGTGGCGGCAACCAGCTCCGGCCCCAGCGGCGCCACCACCTCCGCGGCGACGGCTCCATAATCGCCGAGTCCCCACACGGTCCGGTGCTTGTTCTCCAAATCTCGATCGACGACGTTCGCGGTATCGGTGTTCATCTGCGTTGTCCTTTCACCATGCGATACTCCGATCGTCGTACGACGACCCGGCCATCGAAAGTGCCAGATGTGAACCGGCTCTGGTACAAAATCTGTACTGGCCGGACCGGCGGGCCCGGCATGCGATCGATGTACCGATTGGAGGTTGCGCGATGTCCTCATATGGCCAGTTCTGCCCGATGTCCAAGGCGATGGACGTCCTCGACGAGCGCTGGACCTTGCTCATTATCCGGGAACTGCTTTTGGGCAGTAGACATTTCAATGACATCCGGCGCGGCGTCCCGAAGATGTCCCCGGCGCTGCTGTCCAAGCGGCTGAAATCGCTGACCCGCGCGGGCGTCGTCGAGCGAACCGATGCCGACGGCCGGACCACCTACACGTTGACCGCCGCCGGACAAGAGTTGCAGGGAGTGGTCAGCGCACTCATGGAGTGGGGCACGCGGTGGGTCGGCGAACTCGGCGACGAGGACCTCGACCCGCACCTGCTGATGTGGGATATCCGGCGCACCGTGCCGATCGATGCCTGGCCGAGATCGCGCACGGTGGTCGAGTTCCGGCTCGACGGTGTCGCGGCCAAGGCTTCGAGGTGGTGGTTGGTGGTGGCCGAGGGCCACGCCGACATGTGCGATTTCGATCCGGGCTACGACGTAACCGCGACGGTGGCGACGAGCCTGCGCACGCTGACCGAGATCTGGCGCGGTGACGTCTCCTGGTCCCGCAGCCTGCTGGACGGCAGCGTGCTCCTGGCCGGCCCCGCAGAGGTGCGCCGCACGGTTCCGTCTTGGCTGGGCCAGGGCATGGCCGCTGCCGTCCCCCGGCCCGGCTGAGGCGTGCCGCGATTGCTTCGGGCGAAACGCCGGCCGGCGCCTGTCCGCTTGCGGTACCCGGTACCTTGGCTTTATGACCCTTGTCGGCTCAGGCCGGCACCTGGCACGAATCGCGGACGGCGTCGCCGCGGCGGCAGTCGCGCTCGGCGTCACCCAGCTTCTCGCGGTTCCGTTCGGCGCCGCCTCCGATTCTCGTACCGCCGTCGGCTCCGCGGTCATCGACCTGACCCCCGGATCCGTCAAGGAGTGGGCGATCCAGACCTTCGGCACCGCCGACAAACTGTTCCTCACCGTCGCCGTGCTGGTCGGCATCCTGGCCATAGCGGGTCTCTCCGCGACATTTGAGACACCGCGGCGGCCGGTGGGCAGTATCGCGATCGCCTTGGCCGGACTCGCCGGTGTCGCCGCGGTGCTGTCGCGTCCGGGTGCCGGCATTGCCCACTCCCTGCCAACCGTGGTCGGAACGGTGTGCGGTATCGCGGTGCTGCGGTGGTTGACCTTGCGACGTACCGCCGGCGAGACGGCAGCGAAAGCCCCCGGCCAGGCCCCTGCCGACGCCGATATCGAGGGCGAGGCCGACAACGGCCGCCGCAACTCGTTACTGGTGTTGACGCTGACGGCTGCCGGACTGGTCGCGGGAATCATCGGCACAAAGTGGTCGCGCCGCGTGCACTCGGTCGCCGGCGACCGGCAGGAATTCGTCGTCCCGCCGCCCGCCGTTCCGGCGCCGCCGATACCGCCGCAGGTGCAGCCGGCGGGCGTCGACCTGCCCCGTTTCATCACCGACAACGACGAGTTCTACCGCATCGACACCGCGCTGAGCGTGCCACAGCTCTCCCGTGCGGACTGGCGACTGCGGATACACGGCATGGTCGACCGCGAAATCACTTACGGTTTCGCCGATCTGGCCCGGGTGCCGGTAGTGGAGAAGGTGGTCACTCTCACCTGTGTCTCCAATCCCGTCGGCGGAAACCTGATCTCGAATGCGGTGTGGACCGGTTACCGGGTTCGTGACCTTCTGGCGTCGGCCGGAGTGCATCCGGACGCCGACATGGTGCTGTCGACGTCGATCGACGGGTTCACCGTCGGCACGCCACTCGAAGCGCTCACCGACAGCCGCGACGCTCTGCTGGCCGTAACCATGAACGGCCAGCCGCTGCCCATCGAGCACGGTTACCCCGCGAGGCTGGTGGTTCCCGGCCTGTACGGCTACGTCTCAGCCACCAAATGGGTGGTCGACCTCGAACTGACCCGCTTCGACCGGGCCCAGGCGTACTGGACGAAACTGGGCTGGTCGGCGCATGGGCCAATCAAGACCGAGTCGCGCATCGACGTCCCCCGCGACGACGCGGTCGTGGCGGCCGGGCCGGTCACATTCGGCGGCGTGGCATGGGGCCAGCAGCGGGGCATCCGGGAGGTCGAGGTGCGCGTCGACACGCCCGCCGGCGAAGGCGTCTGGCAGCCGGCGGAACTCGGGGCAAGCTACTCCAACGACACCTGGCGGCTCTGGAGTCTGCCCTGGGTGGCACGCAGCTCGGGCCGGCACACCATCACGGTGCGCGCCACTGACAACACCGGCACGATACAGACGGACGAGGTCCGCAACCCCGCACCCGACGGCGCTACCGGCTGGCATCAGGTGTCGTTCACGGTCCGCTGAACGGTCACCGGCCGCGGAAGGTGGTTGCATGCTTCTTGCCGACGTGGTGAATGCGTCCGCCGAGGTGGGCTCATCGTCGTCGCGGCTGGCCAAGGCCGCCAGGCTGAGCGAACTGCTCGGAGCCGCGGGACAGACCGGCAACCCGCGTCTGGTGGCCGTTGTCGTCGCGTGGCTGTCGGGTGAACTGACGCAGGGGCAGATCGGCGTCGGTTGGGCGGCGCTACGTTCCCCACCGCAGCCCGCGGCCGGTCCGACCCTGACCGTACTCGAGGTCGACGGCGCCTTCGACCGGATCGGCGCCGCCGCGGGAAAAGGGTCGCAGGCACTCCGCGCCGCGCAGCTTGCCGGCTTGTTCGGGGCTGGCGACCGCTGCCGAACAACAGTTTCTGCGCGGGCTGCTTTCCGGCGAACTGCGCCAGGGTGCGCTCGCCGGAGTGATGGCCGACGCTGTCGCCAAGGCGGCCGGCGTGCCCGCACCGGCGGTGCGGCGGGCGGCCATGCTCGGCGGCGCACTGTCCCCCGTCGCCGCGGTGGCGCTGACCGAGGGCGGCGCCACGCTGCGGGAATTCACCCTCCAGGTCGGGCGGCCGATCGCACCGATGCTGGCTCAGAGCGCCACCGACGTGACCGACGCGCTCCGAAAACTCGGTGGAGCGGCGATTTTCGAAACGAAGTTCGACGGTGCGCGGGTGCAAATTCACCGCCGGGGAGACGACGTCGGGGTCTACACCCGCAGCCTCGACGACGTGACCGCGCGACTGCCCGAAGTGGTCGACGCCGCCTTGGCGCTTCCCGTTCGCGAGCTCGTCGCCGACGCCGAGGCGATCGCACTGCACCCCGACGGCCGGCCCGAACGGTTCCAGGTCACCGCCTCACGGTTCGGGCGTCGCGGCAGCGGCCCTCCGCTGTCGGTCTTCTTCTTCGACCTGCTGCACATCGGCGGCACCGACCTACTGGATGCGCCCACCGCCGAGCGGCACCTGGTGCTGGACCGGATCGTGCCCGCCCACCAGCGTCCTTACCGCCTCGCGACATCGGATCCGGTTGCGGCACAAACATTCCTGGAGGCGACACTGGCCGCAGGACACGAAGGCGTGATGGCCAAGTCGACCACCGCGCCCTATGAGGCCGGCCGCCGAGGAGCCGGCTGGCTGAAGGTCAAACCCGTACACACGCTCGATCTCGTTGTGCTGGCCGTCGAACGGGGCTCGGGCCGGCGCACGGGCAAGCTGTCCAACATCCATCTCGGAGCCCGCGACCCACGTTCGGGCGGGTTCGTCATGCTGGGCAAGACGTTCAAGGGCATGACCGACGCGATGCTCGACTGGCAGACCACACGCTTCCTGTCGCTCGCCGACGGCCCGACCGACACCTATGCGGTGCGGCTACGTCCCGAGCAGGTCGTCGAGATCGCGTTCGACGGGGTGCAGGGCTCCACGCGCTACCCCGGCGGAATGGCACTGCGTTTCGCGCGGGTGGTGCGCTACCGCGACGACAAGACGGCCACCGAGGCCGACACCATCGACACCGTGCGTGCGTTCTACCAACACGGGCGGCGGCCCCCGCCGTGAGGCGCGGGCGGATTCAGCGCGTCGTAAAGCTCACGCCCGACGGCGAATCACTGACAAGATCAATGCCATGGGAACACCCGCCGCGCCGCCGCTGCAAGAGACCGTCGGCGACGTCACTTACATCCGTACCGACGCCAAGCTTCCCCCGGTGGCGGTGATCGACCGCTCCCCCATCTCCGTCCGGCACCGGATCGTGTTCGGGCTCATCGCGCTGGTCGCGGCCGTCGCATGGGCGATCATCGCATTCTTCCGCGGCGAAACCGTCAACGCGGTGTGGTTCGTGATCGCCGCGATCTGCACGTATGTCCTCGGCTTCCGGTTCTATGCCCGACTGATCGAGATGAACATCGTCCGCCCTCGCGACGACCACGCCACACCCGCAGAACTCTTCGACAACGGCACCGACTACATGCCCACCGACCGGCGGGTGCTGTTCGGTCATCACTTCGCGGCCATTGCCGGTGCAGGCCCGTTGGTGGGCCCGGTCCTGGCCACGCAGATGGGTTTCCTCCCGGGAGCCATCTGGATCATCATCGGCGCGGTGGTCGCCGGCTGCGTGCAGGACTACCTCGTCCTGTCGATCTCCACTCGCCGGCGCGGACGTTCGCTGGGCCAGATGGCACGCGACGAGCTGGGAGCCATCGGCGGGGCCGCCGCGATCGTCGGCGTCCTGGTGATCATGACGATCCTGCTCGCGGTTCTTGCCCTTGTGGTGGTCAACGCACTCGCCGAGAGCCCGTGGGGGGTGTTCTCGATCGCGATGACGATCCCGATCGCCGTTTTCATGGGTCTGTATCTGCGATTCCTGCGGCCGGGCAGGATTTCGGAGGTGTCGCTGATCGGGGTCGCACTGTTGTTGCTCGCGGTGGTCTCGGGCGGCTGGGTGGCCGAAACATCTTGGGGCGCAGACTGGTTCACGCTGTCCAAGGTGACGTTGTCGTGGTGCATCATCGTGTACGGCTTCGCCGCGTCGGTGCTCCCGGTGTGGCTGTTGCTGGCGCCGCGCGACTATCTGTCGACGTTCATGAAGGTCGGCACCATCGTTCTGCTTGCGATCGGCATCCTGCTGGCCCGCCCGGTCATGGAAGCACCGGCGGTCTCGACGTTCGCAAGCCGCGGTGACGGCCCGGTGTTCGCCGGCTCGCTGTTCCCGTTCCTGTTCATCACGATCGCCTGCGGGGCATTGTCCGGCTTTCACTCGCTGATCTCCTCCGGCACCACACCTAAGCTGCTGGAGAAGGAAAGCCAGATGCGGCTCATCGGCTACGGCGGCATGCTCACGGAATCCTTCGTGGCGATCATGGCGCTGATCACCGCCAGTATTCTCAACCAGCACCTCTACTTCGCCATCAACGCGCCCTCGGCGCAGACCGGTGCGTCGGCGGCCACCGCCGCCGACTACGTCAACAAGCTCGGCCTGTCCGGAAATCCGATCACCCCCGAGCAGATCACCGCTGCCGCCGAAAGCGTCGGCGAGAAGTCGATCGTCTCGCGCACCGGTGGCGCACCCACGCTGGCCTTCGGCATGTCCGAGGTGCTGCACAAAGTCTTCGGTGGAGAGGGGCTCAAGGCCTTCTGGTATCACTTCGCGATCATGTTCGAGGCCCTGTTCATCCTGACCACGGTTGACGCGGGTACCCGGGTGGCGCGGTTCATGCTGTCCGACGGACTGGGCAACCTCGGTGGCCCGCTGCACAAGCTGCGCGACCCGAGCTGGCGCGTTGGGGCGTGGGTGTGCAGCCTGATCGTCGTCATCGCCTGGGGTTCGATCCTGCTGATGGGCGTTACCGATCCGCTAGGCGGCATCAACACGCTGTTCCCACTGTTTGGCATCGCCAACCAACTGCTGGCGGCCATCGCGCTGACCGTCGTCACCGTGGTGGTGATCAAGAAGGGCTACCTGAAATGGGTCTGGATACCGACGGTTCCGCTGCTGTGGGACCTTACGGTGACGATGACCGCGTCATGGCAAAAGATCTTCTCCGCGGACCCCAGACTCGGCTACTGGAAGCAGCATTCGCAGTACACCGCCGCCAAGGAGGCGGGCAAGAGCAGCTTCGGTGCGGCCAAGAACCCCGATCAGATCGACGCCGTCATCCGCAACACATTCATCCAGGGCACCCTGTCGATCGTCTTCGCCGCCCTGGTGCTCATCGTGTTCGTGACCGGGCTGACCGTGGCGGTGCGCAGCCTCCGCGGTGTGGGCCGTCCCCTGACGGAAGACGAACCGGTGCCCTCGCGCATCTTCGCACCGTCCGGCCTCGTTCCCACTGCCGTTGAGAAAGAGGTGCAAAAGCAATGGGACGCACTACCCAAATCGCACGCCAGATCGGTTGGTACTGGGCATCATTGATGGGCGACAACCACTACCGGCGCTACGTCGACCATCAGCGCCGCACCCATCCTGGCGAGCCGGTCATTTCCGAACGAGAGTACTGGCGGATGCGGCACGCTGCGACTGACGCCAACCCCAACGCGCGCTGCTGCTGATCAACGCGTCAGGGCGAGGTGATCCAGAGGATGACGCGCCGGAAGGTGGCCCCAGATCCCTGCTTCTACAACTGGGTGACCTCGATGCCCGTTCGGACTAAATTAACCGTGGCCGTTGGCTGTCGCGGTCGGGGAGGGCCTATGGCGCCTCCGGCATGCTCCGATCAGTCCTCGACAGTTGCACGCACAGTTTCCAGATTCGCGGCCATCCCCTGCTGCCATTCCGCCAGTCGGCGCGCAATGATCCGGCCTTCGAGTTCCGGACGTGCCTGGATCGCGGCGCTCAGTCCGGACGGCCCTGGACCCATGCGCGCCCACTGCCGAATCAGCACGCCGTCGCTGCTGGGCTCGACCTCGAAAGCCCACGTCGCAGCGGTCCCTTCCGGACCGTTGACCGACCACACCCATCGCCGCCTGTCGCCTTCGTCGACCACCTCGACGACCTCGCACTCGGTCCTCCACGAGCCCATGGCGTCGTGGTGGTTGTGCCCGAGGAACTTCGCCCCCACCCGGACGCCGTCGTCGACACCCAGCCATTCCACCGATTGCAGTTCGGGCGAACACCGGGCCGGCAGCGTGATGTCGGTGACCAGCGCCCACGCAGTGGGGACGTCGCAACGTACCCGCTGGGTAACCTCGACTGTGGGCTGATCTCGGTACCGCACTCCCCCAGCCTGCCACAAAGGAGTCCAGGTGAAAGTTGGCATCGTCACCGAGCCGCGGCTGCCCGGGGCCGCCGAGTTCGCGCGCGAAGCAGAGCGGCTGGGGGTCGACTCGCTGTGGGTGCCCGAGGTGTGGGGCTACGACGCTTTGACCGGATTGGCCTACCTCGCCGCTCACACCTCTGCGATCCGGCTGGGAACCTTTGTGGTGCAACTGGGTTCGCGGAGCCCAGCGCTGCTCGCCACCTCGGCGCTGAGCCTGCAGGAACTGTCCGGCGGCCGGTTCGTCCTCGGGGTCGGGGCCTCGGGTCCACGCGTCATGGAGGGCTGGCACGGCGTGCGGTTCTCCAAGCCGGTGCAGACCACCCGGGAGACGATCGAGATCCTCAGGACCATCAGCGGCGGCGAGCGACTGGTGCACGACGGCGAGATCTACCAGCTTCCGTTGCCCAACAGCCGCGGCGCCAGCCTAGTGCCACTGATCCGGCCGATTCATGTACCCGTGTACAACGCCGCAATGGGTCCGGCCAATCTGCGTCTCACGGGCGAACTGGCCGACGGATGGCTGGGCAATGCATTCATTCCCGAGGCCGCCGACGTCTTCCTGACGCCGATTCGCGAAGGCGCCGCGGCCGCCCGACGCGATGCGGCCGAACTCGATCTCGTCGTACCGGTGGCCGTCGAGTTCTGTGCCGACACCGCGGCCGCGGAGACGGCGGTGCGCCGCCATGCCGACGGCTACGCGTTCACCATCGGGGCGATGGGCACCGGCCCAGGTGCTGGGAGCCGCAACTTCTACAACGACGCCTTCACCCGAACGGGCTACGGCGAGGAGGTGGCCGAGGTCGCCGAACTCTGGCGGTCTGGCAAACGGGCCGAGGCGCGTTCGGCGGTGCCGGTCGACCTCGGTCGGCTGACCAACCTCGTCGGCACCCCAGACTGGATCGCCGAACGGTTGCGTTCGTACGCCGCCGTCGGCATCACCACTCTGCTGGCCAAGGTCGAGGGCAGTTTCGCAGACCAGTTGGCTGTGCTCGAACGCTTGCTGGACACCGTGTCTCGCGCCTGACCCCCGGTGCTGTTCACCGAGATCGACGTTGTGCAGGTCGTCACTCGCACGTTGTCTGCACAGTGTCGATTTCGACGACGTGCCGGTCAGCCCTGCCCGACGAGTTGGTCTGCCGCGGCGACACACATCAGCGCGCAACCCTCGATCAGCTCGTCCTTGGTCACCTGCAGGTAGCCGTCTAGCCAGGCGTCGACCACCTCGATCATTCCACCCACGATCATCAAGGTGCTCGCCCGCAGCGGTTTGGCGTCATCGGACGTACCGAGTCCCCGTGCATCGGCCACCATCCTCGCCAGAAACCCGGCAAAGGTTCGAACCGCTTCCCGTCGTCGCTGCCTCAGCACGTCCGCCCCCACCGCCTCGTGATACGCGCGGGCGATACGCGGGTCGTCCGCCAGAATGTCCACGATCACCGAGCTCACGATTCTGGCCCGACCGGCGAGATCGTTCGGCGCCGCGGCGAGGGCGGCGACAATACGGTCGCCGACGTCGAGAACCATGGAGTCGAAGACGGCCACGAGCAACTCGTCCCGGTTGGCAAAGCTCTTGTAGAAATACCGTTCGGTCAGCCCCGCCCGCTTGCATACGGCGGTCATGGTTGTGGCGGCGATGCCATCCGCGCCGATCACATCGATGCACGCATCGACAAGCCGAGTCCGGCGATCTGCCCGCCGGTCGTCGGCACTGACCCCGCGAAAGCTGCGCTGCCCCTGCGTCACCGCGACATCTTGACAGGGCGGCCGGTCAGCTGACACGGTTTTGACAGGGCACCCTGTCAACTTGAGTGCTGTGACATCCCTGACATCCCTGACATCCCTGACATCCCTGACATCCCTGACGAGGAGCTATCCCGCGATGCCCGACGCCGTCGAAACACCGCTGCTGCTGAATCCCAAAACCCGCGACTATGCCGAGCTGGACCCGGCGAGTAGGCGAATCCTGCGTGCGACCGTTGACTTCTTCGAGGACAAGGGCAAGGCGTGGCTCAAGCAGCAGTCGCGGGACCGCGTCTGGTATACGGACTTCCTCGATATGGTCAAGAAGGAGCGGGTGTTCGCTCACCTAGGCACGCCGGCGGCCTACAACGACGGTGACGAGGACAAGCACTGGAACACCGCACGGGTGACGGCGTGGAACGAGATCGCCGGTTTCTACGGCGCCCAGTACTGGTATGCCTGGGGTGTGTCGACGCTTGGGCTGCAGATCATCTTCCAGAGCGACAACGAGAAGGCCAAGTGCAACGCTGCCGCCGAACTGGAGAACGGCGGGATCATCGGCTTCGGGCTCTCAGAGCGGACTCATGGCGCGGACATCTACTCGACCGACTGCCTGCTGTCACCGGATGGGAACGGCGGCTATGTCGTCAACGGACCCAAGTACTACATCGGCAACGGGAACGTGGCGCGGATGATACCGACGTTCGGCAGGCGCACGGATGTCGAAGGGCCGGACGCCTACGTCTGGTTCATAGTCGACTCCCAACACCCCGCATACAAGCTGCGCGGCAACGTGATCGACGGCCAGAACTTCGTCTCCGCCTACGACCTGGAAAACTACCCGATCGCCGCTGACGACATCCTGCACACCGGTCAGGCCGCTTTCGACGCCGCGCTCAATGCCGTCAACGTCGGCAAGTTCAACATCGGCTCGGTCGGGATCGGCATCGCAACCCATTCGTTCTACGAGACCATCAATCACGCCGAAACCAAGATCCTGTTCGGACACAAAGTCACCGATTTCCCCCATGTCCGCCAAATCCTCACCGACAGCTACACCCGACTGGTCGCGGCCAAGCTCTACAACGAACGCGCGGTCGACTACATGCGTTCGGCGTCGCAGCAGGACCGGCGCTACCTGCTGTTCGACCCGATCGCCAAGATGAAGGTCACGCGGCAAACCGAGCGGATCATGGACGACCTGCTCGACGTGATCTCCGCGCGCGGCTTCGAGAAAGACACCTACTTCGAAATGGGTGCGGAGATCATCAAGGCGATGCCGCGGCTGGAGGGCACCGCGCACGTCAACATGGCGCTGGTGCTGAAGTTCATCCCGAATTATCTGTTCAACCAGTCGGATTCGCTCCCGCTGATCGACAAGCGCCGCGACGCGACGGACGACGCATTCCTTTTCCGGCAGGGGCCGGCCAAGGGTCTGTCGAAGATCACCTTCGCGCCGTGGCGGCCGGTGTATGAGGAGTTCGCACATCTGCCGAATGTGGCCCGTTTCCTGGAGCAGGCCGACGGTCTGGGCACGATGATGACTGCCGCGGCGCCGACCGGCGAGCAGCAGACCGATCTCGACTTCCAGCTCGCCGTCGGAGAGCTGTTCACGCTACTGCCCTACGGCCAGCTGATCCTGGAGGAGGCGAAGCTGCGACGCATGGACGAAGAGCTCAGCGACCTCATCGACGAAATCTTCGGCGTCTTCGTTCGTGACTACTCCGCGTACGCAATTGCTCTGTACGGCAAGACGACCTCGACGGAAGCGCAGCAGCAATGGGCACTTGCACAGGTTCGCAAGCCCGTCCGAGACGACGGACGCACCGCGCGGATCTTCGAACGAGTCCGCGCGCTCGCCGGCACCTACGAGATGAACCCGTAGGCGCCCAACCTCCTCAACCCCGCGGTCGTGGTGGTGGGCGGCGACATGGCACGCGCCTATGACATTCTGGTCGCGGGACTACGAGAGATGTTGTACGGCAACGCAACAACGCTGGCCACCCGACTGCTCGAGGTCGTTTCGTCCACACATGGCGACGGTCCGCCCTCCAGGGGTCGGCCGTGCTGGCACTGGAACACATCCTGTCTCCCGACCCGATCGAGGAGGCGTTGGCCGTCAGGCGGTGACGGCCAGGTTGGCCAGGTATTCACCGATCGGAAGTGCCGCCGTGGCGGCGGGTGACGGCGCGTTGAGAACGTGGAGCATACGTGGGGTCTGCTTCATCACGAAGTCGTGGACAAGCATGCCGTCCTTGCGCACGGCCTGCGCACGGATGCCTGCTTCGCAGGGAAGCAGATCGGACTTCTGCAGCGCGGGGGCATATTTGCGGCACTCGCGTAGATAACTCCCTTTCAGCACGGAGTTGCGTATCTCACTCAGCCCCAGCCTGACGTTGTTGCGCGCTACATGCCACACACCGGGGAATGTCGCCATGCGGGCGACGTCGCGGACGTTCACCGAGAATCGCGGATAACCCTGCCGGGACAGGCCGAGGACCGCGTTGGGCCCGACGGTGATGTCGCCGCGGATGGTCGGGCTCAGGTGCACACCGAGAAACGGCAGTTCGGGATCGGGAACCGGATAGATCAATCGCCGTACGAAACCCGATCGGGTTGCGGGTAAACGGTAGTACTCACCCCGGAACGGGACGATCTGCACATCGATTGTCAGACCGGCCAATTCAGCGAGCCGGTCGGATTGCAGTCCGCCGCACACGATCAGCCGGTCACAGGACACAGATTCCCGCTCGGTCGTCACCACCACGCGCTCCGCAGTCTCGATGATCCCCACCACCGGTGATCCAGTGCGGAGATTGCCGGCCTGGGCGATGATGACGTCGGCCAGGGTATGGGCGATGTGCGAATAGTCGACGATTCCGGTCGCCGGAAGGTACAGGGCTCCAAGGCCGACAACGTTGGGTTCGAGTTCGGCCAGTTGGAAGCGACTCAGCCGCCGAAAGGCGATGCCGTTGACCTCAGCTCGCCGCTGCAGGCCATCCATCCGGGCGACTTCGACCGAATTCGTCGCGACGATGAGCTTTCCGCATTCGGCGAACCGGATTCCGTGCCGACGGCAGAACTCCTTGGTGGCATGTTCGCCCGCTTTGCAGAGCCTCGTCTTGAGGCTGCCGGGTTCGTAGTAGATACCGGAATGGATCACACCGCTGTTGTGGCCCGTCTGGTGCGTGCCCACCGTGTCCTCGGCTTCGATCACCACAACCGATCCGTTCGGGTCGGCGGCCTGCAGGTGGTACGCCGTGGCAAGTCCGACGATGCCCGCCCCGATGACGGCGTACCGATAGTCGTTTGTCACGTCCCCACGATCACAGACGAGCGGCCGGGATGCCATCGGGAGCCGCTGCCGGGGCAATCCTGGGGATTTGATCAAATATCAGCCATGGATCTCAACTGGTCGGAGGCGGACCTGGGTTTCCGGGACGATGTCCGCGCCTTTCTCGACGAGAAGCTGACGCCGGAACTGCGTCAGGCGGGCCGGCTGATGACCAGTGTCTACGCCGACCACGGTGCCAGCATGGCTTGGCAAGCGATCCTGCACGAACGGGGCTGGGCCGCCCCGGCCTGGCCGGTCGAATACGGCGGCTGCGACTGGACACTGACGCAGCACTACATCTTCCGCCGCGAATCGACGCTGGCCGGCGCCCCGACCCTGTCGCCGATGGGTATCGGGATGGTCGCGCCCGCGATCATCCGGTTCGGCACGCCCGAGCAGAAGAACTTCTTCCTGCCCGGCATCCTCACCGGTGAGGTGTTCTTCTGCCAGGGCTACTCCGAACCAGAGGCCGGCTCGGACTTGGCGTCTCTGCAGATGGCCGCCGTCTCCGACGGGGCGGGCAGTGACTTCATCTGCACCGGCAGCAAGATCTGGACAACGCATGCGGCGGAGGCGAACTGGATGTTCGCCCTGGTACGCACCACCCGCTTCGAGCGCAAACAGCGGGGAATCACATTCATCCTGATCGACATGACCAGCCCGGGCATCGAGATCCACCCGCTGGTGATGACCTCCGGGGAGGAGGTTCAGAACCAGGTGTTCTTCGACAATGTGCGGGTACCCAAGGCCAACGTGCTGGGACATATCGACGACGGCTGGACCGTCGCGAAATACCTGCTCGAGTTCGAGCGAGGCGGCGGTGCGGCGGCACCCGCATTGCAGGTGATGGCCGAGAACATCGCCTCCGTCGCCGCCGAACAAACCGGTTCGGCCGGTGGCCGGCTGATCGATGACACGGTGTTCGCCCACAAGCTCGCCGTCGCCCGGATTCGCACCGAGATTCTCGAGATTCTGGAATTCCGCACCTTGGCCACCGTCGCCGACGGCCGCAACCCGGGACCGGCGTCATCGATGCTGAAAGTGCTGGCGACCGAGCTGAGCCAAGTGCTTACCGAACTCGCCCTCGAGGCGGCGGGACCCCGCGGTCGCGCCTATCAGCCGCATGCCACCCGGCCGGGCGGCCCGATGAGCGAGTTCATGCCTCCCCCGGACGGATACGTCAGCGGCGAACCCTGGCAAGCGGTGGCACCCCTTCGCTACTTCAACGACCGGGCGGGCTCGATCTACGCCGGCAGCAATGAAATTCAGCGAAACATCCTGGCCAAAGCGGCCCTCGGCCTATAGGGACTGTCGATGCACTTCAACCTCAGCAGGGAACAGCAACTGCTCCGCGACGGGCTCGCAAAATTCCTGTCCACCCGCTACGACCTCGCTGCCAGTCGGGCCGCAGCCAAGACGGGCGCCGGCTGGCAGCCCGACATCTGGCGATCGTTCGCCGACGAACTGGGCATCCTTGCGGCACCGCTGCCCGAGCGCGCCGGCGGTCTGGGCGGTGGACCGGTCGAAATCATGGTCATCGCCGAAGCCCTCGGGCACGGCTTGGTGATCGAACCGTACGTGAACACCGTGGTGGTCGCCGGCGGACTGCTCGGCCGCGCGGGCGGCGCGCCGGCCGACGCGGTGCTCGAGCAGATCGCCGCCGGTTCGGCGGTGGTGGCGGTGGCCGACCATCCCGCTGACGGCCTCACCGCCAGGCGAGACGGCGACCAATGGGTGCTGTCGGGCTCCGAAGAAGTCGTCTCCGACGCACCCCTGGCCACTCACCTGTTGCTCACAGCCGCAACCGACGACGGAATATCGTTGTTTCTCACCGAATTCGACGCCACGGCCGCGCTGCCTGGGCTTACCCCGCACGGCTACCGGACGATCGACGACCGCCGCGCCGCCGACCTGGTCTTCGACGGACTGCGGCTGTCCGGGGAAGCGCTGCTCGGCGAGCCCGGCCAGGCCGCCCCGTCGCTGGCCAGGGCGCGCGACGAGGGTGCCGCGGCGGTGTGCTGCGAGGCAGTCGGCTGTATGCGAAAAGTGCTGGCAGACACCGTCGAATACGCCAAGCAGCGGTATCAGTTCGGGCAGCCGATCGCGAGCTTCCAGGTTTTGCAGCATCGGATGGTGGACATGTACATGGAGGTCGAGCAGGCCGCCGCAGCCGCGTTGCTCGCCATGCTCAAACTTGATGCCGACGACCGCACTCGGGCACGCGCGACCTCGGCCGCCAAGGCCACCATCGGCCGGGCTGCCCGATTCGTCGGACAGAACGCCGTGCAGCTGCACGGCGGGATGGGGATGACGGAGGAACTCGCGATCGGACACTATTTCAAGCGGCTCACCGCGCTGCAATACGAGTTCGGCACGACCGATTTTCATGTCACCAGATACGCTTCCCTGACCGCGGCACCGGCCTGAGCCCCCCGCTGGCCCGAACTGCGCGTCATCGGCATGAGCCTTGCGACACGCCCCGGAAGCGCGCCGAATCGCTGCACTCCTTGATCGCCCGGCGCACATCTGTTCAAATGCGTTCGTGCCGCCGGAGCCTTTGAACGCCACGCCACAGACGACAACGGCACCACCCGATCATGAGGTCGCCATCATCGGAGCCGGGCCGGCCGGAATCACCTGCGCGCGTCTTTTGGGGCGCCGCGGGATCACCGACTTCGTGATACTGGAACGCGCCGGCGACTTCGGCGGAACGTGGCGCGACAACCACTACCCCGGTTTGGCCGTCGATATTCCGTCGTTGTGGTATCAGTTCCCGTTCGCGCCCAACCGGAACTGGTCGCGCTTCTTCGCGCCCGGCCCTGAAATTCACCGCTATCTACGGGATACGGCGCGAAACCTCAACCTCTACCCGCATCTTCGGTCGCACTGCGAAGTCAAACGCCAGCAATGGGACGACACGGCGTCTGTGTGGATCCTGTCCTTGGCCAACGGAACGCAGCTCACGGCCCGTTTCGTGATCAGCGCGGTCGGCGGATACATCAACGCAAAGCCCGCGGTCGACCTCGACGGGCTCGAAGACTTCCGTGGCGTGGTTCTGAACCCAAACGCCTGGGTTGACGACTATGACGTGACGGGCAAGAGGGTCGCCGTCATCGGTACGGGATCGTCGGGTGTGCAGATCGCGGCAGCGTTGTCGCGGACCGGGGCGGCGGTCGACATCTACCAGCGCACCCCCGCCTGGGTGATTCCCAAAGTCGACTTCGCCATACCGTGGCCGATGCGCGTTCTGTTCCGAACGCCGGGGTTTGTCCGCGCCGCCAACGCGCTCGCCCGCTGGGGGATGGATGCCGCGATGCTGGTTCCGATGTTCCATGTGTTCAACCGGTTGCCCGACAGGGTCCTGGTGGCACTCATGCCGCTCTACGATGCCTGGTGTCGTTTCCTGTATCGGTTGCTGCTCCGCGCGACCGTCGACGACCCCGCCACCCGAAGGGCGCTGGTGCCCGGGTATGGCATCCTGGCCAAGCGCCCCGTCATTTCCAGTGCCTTCCTTCCCGCGTTGAACCACCCGTCGACGCATTTGATAACCACACCGATCCGGCGCGTCACCGAGTCCGGGATACAAACCTCCGATGACATCGTCCATCCGGCCGACCTGATCGTCACCGCGACCGGATACGAGCTGTGGACCGATCCCGAAACCTACCGGCCGGGAACGGTTTTGGGGCGCGACGGATTCGACCTGGCGCAGGAATACCGGACTCTCGGACTGCGGGCGTACGCGGGCGCAGCTCACCCGCGAATGCCCAACCGCTGGGAGATCGTCGGACCACTGGGCTTCGTCGGTTTCGCCTGGTTCGATTTCGTCGACACCATGGCAACCCACATCGTGCGCGTCATCGGCGAAGCACGCCGGCGCGGGGCGGCGCAGGCGGCCGTCGGTACCGCCGCATTCGAACGCTGGAACGCCAGCATGCATCGCCGCGGGAGGATCGTGCACTTGTATCTCACGGCGTGCAATCCCGGCCTGAGCACCTACTTCGTCAACTCGCAGGGGGACACGGTGTATTACCGTCCGCAAACGATCACGGCATCCCGCAGGTTCGCACGGCGATCGCCGATGACGGACTACGATTTCCGGCGCCCGGGCGTCGCAGCCGAACCGGCAGCCGGAAACCGTCGAGGTGCCGGCATGAGCACCGACCTGACGGGGAAGGTCGCATATGTGACGGGCGCGGCCCGTGGACAGGGCAGATCGCACAGCATCCGGTTGGCGAGGGCCGGCGCGCACATCGTCGCGATCGACGCCTGTGGTCCGGTCGCCGAGCACAACGGCTATCAGCCGGCTACCCCGGAGGACCTGGCCGAGACCGTGCGCCTGGTCGAGAACGAGGGCCGCAAGGTCGTTTCCGCCCAGATCGATGTGCGAGATGCGGCCGGCCAGCAGAATGTGGTATCCGAAGCTGTAACCCAGTTCGGCCGGCTGGACATCGTGGTCGCCAACGCCGGAGTGCTGAATTGGGGCCGCCTGTGGGAGATATCGCCCGAGCAGTGGCAGCAGACGCTGGACATCAACCTGACTGGGGTGTGGAACACCGTCAGGGCCGCGGTGCCCGCGATGATCGAGGCAGGCAACGGCGGCTCGATCATCACCATCAGCTCTTCGGCCGGAATCAAAGCGGTACCCGGCTGCGGCCATTACTGCGCCAGCAAGTTCGGTGTGGTCGGGTTGACCAACTCGCTGGCAGTGGAATTAGGCGAATTCGGTATCCGGGTCAACTCGGTTCATCCGTACGGGACCGACACGCCCATGGGCAACGACACCACAATGTGGCAGATGTTCGCCGACCACCAGACCTACATACATAGCTTCTCCCCCGGCGCGCTTCCCACCGATTCGCTGGCACCGCCCGATCTGGTGTCCGACATCGTCGTATGGCTGGCCGGCGACGAGTCATCGTTGGTGACCGCTGCTCAGATTCCGGCCGACAAGGGCTACCTCAAGATCTGACCGCGCTCCGGAGCCACGTCCCACGCTGGGTCGCCACAAAATTAGAACGTGTTACAGTCCGGTCCGGCAATGGTGCCAGAAAGGTGGATGCCGCCCAATGAGCGAGCCGGAAAGCCAGCCCCACGCCCTGGTCGAGCAGCGGGGCCACACCCTGATCGTCACGATGAACCGACCGGAGCGGCGCAACGCGCTGACCGGGGAGATGCTGGCAATCATGGTCGGCGCCTGGGACCGCGTCGACAACGACCCCGACATCCGCACCTGCATCCTGACCGGCGCCGGTGGCGCATTCTGTGCCGGCATGGACCTCAAGTCCGCCACCAAAAAGCCACCGGGCGAATCCTTCAAGGAAGGCTATGACCCCTCACGCATCGACGGCCTTCTCAAGGGCCGGCGGCTGACCAAGCCGCTGATAGCCGCAGTCGAGGGAGCTGCCATCGCCGGGGGAACCGAGATCCTGCAGGGCACCGACATCCGCGTGGCCGGTGCGGGCGCCAAATTCGGGATATCCGAAGCGAAGTGGAGCCTCTACCCCATGGGCGGCTCGGCCGTCCGGCTGGTCCGCCAGATCCCATACACCATCGCCTGCGACCTGCTGCTGACCGGTCGGCACATCACAGCCGCAGAGGCCAGGGAGTACGGCTTGATCGGGCACGTGGTGCCCGACGGGCAAGCGCTGGCCAAGGCACTGGAGATCGCCGAAGTGATCAACAACAACGGGCCGCTGGCCGTGCAGGCGATCCTGAAGACCATTCGGGATACCGAAGGTTTGCACGAGAATGACGCCTTCGGGCCGGACACCCGCAATGGCATTCCGGTGTTCATGTCCGATGACGCCAAGGAAGGACCTCGGGCGTTCGCTGAGAAGCGGACTCCGCGCTTCCAGAACCGGTAGTTCGCGCAACCCCACTCGGGACAGCTCGGTTACTCGGGCTTTTCCGAGAGTCGCACCCGCGCCCGACGGGCAGGTTCGGCCGGTACCGCTAACTCGGCCTCTCGGCAAGCAAATGCGACGGGCAGAAGTGCCGGACCGCCAGGGCTACGATGACGCCGGCGTCGTGTTCGGTGATATCCGGGTTCGCCTTCAAAATCGATTTCACGACGTCCGCCGGAGGCGTGCCGCCGTCCATGACTTCGCACTGGCTCCACGCGTTCATCACCCAAAACGACTCCGAACCGAGCGGAACGAAGCCCGATGCATGCATCTCGTCGAGAAATGCCTGGGTGTTTTCGGTATCAGCTTGTACCGGCGGCGCCATCGCCAATCCAGCCGCAACGAGCAACGAGACGGCGACACTGATACCCAAGTTCACGGAATCTCCTCCCCAGGCGTCATCGCGGCAATTCTGTCATCTCCACGTGCTTCACGCCGGCATTTGAACGGCATCCGCAAGCCGCTGGGAGACGTCGGGTGCAGCTTTATGGTGTGCACGTGAGTACGCGTGGATGGATCCTGTTCGCGGCGATGGGCATCATTTGGGGCGTCCCTTACCTCATGATCAAAGTCGCCGTCGAAGGCGTTTCGGTTCCGGTGCTCGTCCTGGCCAGGACGGCGGTCGGTGCTGCTGTCCTGCTGCCGCTCGCCCTGTCACGGCACATCCCGATGATCATCCGCGATCACTGGAAGGCATTGTCGGGCTTCGCGTTCTTCGAGATCATCGCCGCCTGGTGGTTGCTCTCGGATGCCGAGCGACACCTGTCAAGCTCCATGACAGGCCTGCTGATCGCGGCCACTCCTATCATCGCCGCCATCCTCGACCAGGTACTTGGGGGCGAACGCCTTGGTCGCAGGAGAATCGCCGGCCTGACGATCGGAATCTGCGGAGTGGCGTTCCTCGCCGGCCCTCAGATCGGCGGGAACGCTTGGCCGATCACGGAGGTTCTGCTGGTGTCGACTTGCTACGCGATCGCACCGCTGATCGCCGCTCATCATCTGGCCGACGTCCCCGCGCTCCCCCTCACCGCGATATGTCTGGGGTTTGCCGCTCTCGTGTACACCGCTCCGGCGATCGCGACATGGCCCACCGAAATGCCCTCCACCCGAGTTCTTCTCGCGCTGGCCGGATTGGCGGTGATTTGTACGGCGCTGGCGTTCATTGTGTTTTTCGCACTCATACGCGAAGTCGGCCCGGCCCGTGCGCTGGTGTTCGCGTACGTCAATCCGGCGGTGGCATTGGCCGCGGGCGTACTCGTGCTGGGTGAGCCGTTTACGTTGTGGTATGTCGCCGCACTGGCCCTCATTCTCGTCGGCAGCGTGCTGAGCACTCATCACTCCATAGGCGTAGATACCGCAGAACAGCCGGATAGGGATGTTTGACCCCCGCGCCGGCGCGCCCGGGGGTTGAGGTGCGTACGACTGCCATGACGCCTGTCGGCAGGCACCGACTTCGACTAGCCCGCGGAAGAATCGAGTCATGCGCTACTCGTGTCACAGCGCCACATCGAGATGCACGATTTCCCGCGTGCCACAGTTTCTGCGGCACGCGGGGGTAGGGCATTTTCGATCACATCGAAGGAGTCGGCGATGGCGAAGAAAGCGGTACTCATAGGGATTAACCGCTATCGCATTCCGGGGGCCGACCTACGCGGCTGTGTGCCCGACGTGAAAAATATGTCGCAAGGTGCTCCAGCGGAACTACGGATTCGATGCCGGGGACATCTGCATGCTCACCGATTTTGCAGCCACCAAGGGCGCCATCCAGGAGGCGATCACCGGGCTGGTGAGCGGCGGACAACGCGGCGATGTGCTGGTCCTGCACTATTCCGGCCACGGATCCAGCGTTCCCGACGACAACGGCGACGAAGCCGATAACCGCGACGAAATCCTCTGCCCCACCGACCTCGATTGGTACGACACGCTGCGCGACGACTGGCTGCGCGGCGTGTTCGATTCGTTGAAGGACGGCGTGAGCCTCACGATGATCTCCGACAGTTGCCATTCCGGCACCTTCACGCGGGCTGTCGAGCCGCCCGACGCGCCGGTGATCGAGCGCTACCTTCCCAGCCCATGGGACATCGCGGCGGTGGAATCGAAACGCAGTCTGCGCGGTGCAACGCGAGGAACCCTGCACAAGGCCGTGGTGTCACAGCGCGGAGTGCACGACGTCGTCACCGTCGACGACACCTTGTGCGATCCCGTCCACTCAGCCGCCCAGCGTTACGTCGCCGGTTTGCCCGCCGCGGACGAGGACCACGACTGACCGGGGTTGCACCTGATAGGACGGCCCCATCACCGCCGGGGCCGTCCCCCACGGCGCGATGTCCTCAGGAGATGCGAGCGACGTGTCGATCCAGCGTTGCCAAGGATTGGATTCTGCCGCGGACGACAACAGCGGAGGGAGCTGGAAAGTCAGTGGCGCCCAGTACGCATTGAACATTCCGTGCAGCACCGCATCCGTGCGCAAGCTTTTCACCGTCACCGCCAGCGAGTGGGAATCGTCCCGCCAGTCCGGGTGATGCAGCTCTGTGCCGTGCCATTCGACCTGGGCGCGGTCGATCATCTCGTTGAGTGTCAGCGAGAGCCCTTCCGCGACCTGACGTCTGCGATACGCGATGAGGGTGGCGACGAACCGGTGAATTTCGGAATGCTTTTCGACGAGGTTCCAGTCGAACCAACTGATCTCGCTGTCCTGACAGTAGGCGTTGTTGTTCCCACACTGCGTTCGGCGCACTTCGTCGCCCATGACGAACATCGGCATGCCGGCGGCCAACAGGGTCAGTGTCAGGAAGTTCTTGATCTGGCGGACGCGCAGTGCATCAATATCCGGATCGTCGGTAGGCCCTTCGACTCCGCAATTCCAGCTCAGGTTGTCGTTGGCGCCGTCGCGGTTGCTCTCGCCGTTGGCCTCATTGTGCTTCTCGTTGTAGGACACCAAGTCGTTGAGTGTGAATCCGTCATGGGCCGTGACGAAATTTACACTCTGCTCGGCCTCGCGCTGCTCGTGACCGTAGATGTCTGGACTACCCAACAGCCGGGTGGCCAGCCCCCGTACCGCCCCGCGGTCGCCCTTGACGAAACGGCGTACGTCATCACGGAAACGACCGTTCCACTCAGCCCAGGCATCGCCCACGAAATTTCCGACCTGGTAGAGCCCCGCGGCGTCCCAGGCCTCGGCGATCAGCTTGGTGCCCGCCAGCGTGGGATCGGATTCGACATCCCACAACACCGGCGGATTTCCCACCGGACACCCCGACTCATCGCGCGCCAAAATCGAGGCCAGATCGAACCGGAAACCGTCGACGTGCATCTCGTTGACCCAATAGCGCAGACTGTCCAGAATCAGTCGCCGCACGATGGGCTGGTTGCCGTTGAGGGTGTTACCGCAACCGGTGTAATCGGCATAGCGCGACTTGTCCCGCTCCAAGATGTAGTAGAAGTCATTCGCCAGGGCTCGATAGCAGAATGTCGGCCCGTCGTGGGGACCTTCACTCGTGTGATTGAAAACGACGTCGAGAATGACTTCGATGCCGGCACGGTGCAGCGCCTTGACCATGTCGCGGAACTCATCGAGCACCGCCAGCGCCCCATGGGCGGACGCATAGCCGTGATGCGGTGCGAAGAACGAAACCGGTTGGTATCCCCAATAATTCACTCGCCCCCGCGGAGCGTCCTGCGGATCGAACTGGAACACCGGGAGCAACTCGACCGCCGTCACGCCCAACTGCTGCAGGTAAGGTATTTTCTCGACCAACCCCAGGTAGGTCCCGCGCTTGTCCGGCGCGACGCCAGAACTCGGATGCTCGGTGAAGCCACCCACATGCAGTTCGTAGACGACGGTTTCGGCGGCCGGCCGTCGCAGCGGGGCATCGCCCTCCCAGTCGTAGGCACCCGGTTCCGCGACCACGCTCTTCATCGCTGTCGCAACAGTGTCACCCGCAAGGGTCGCGGGACAGCGCTCGTAACCGTCGGGCACCGCGATGGCCAACCCATACGGGTCGAAAAGCACTTTGCCCGAATCGAATCGCAACCCCCGCAGCGGTGCCCACGGCCCGTGCGCCCGGTACGCGTAGACCTGTCCCGGCCGCACACCCGACACGAATGCATGCCAGTAGTGATACGTGCGATGACTTTGGGGATCCAGTTCGATCACGTGTGCCGGCTCGGTCGACTGCTCGTCGTCGAACAGCAGAAGGTCGATCTGCGTCGCGTCTTTGGAGAAGACGCTGAAGTTGACACCGTCCACGCACACCGAGGCACCCAGAGGCGCGCACATGCCCGGGGCGACCTTCCCAGGAGTTGTCCAGGCTTGCGCTTTGCCGGTCGCGCCAAGATTTCGGTGGTTCTGGGCCGTTGTCACGGATAACCTCGATCTACGCCTTGGGGCAGCCGGCTACCGGATCGTCACAGGATGCACGTTCCAGATATCGTCGCAGTACTCGGCGATGGAGCGGTCTGAGGAGAACTTGCCACCACGCGCGGAGTTCAGGATCGACATCCGGGTCCAAGCCTTCGTGTCCTGCCAGGCGGCGCTGACCCGTTCCTGACACTCGATATACGACGCATAGTCGGCCATGACCAGGAACGGGTCGTGATGACTGAGCGAATCCACCACCGGCCGGAACACATCGACATCGCTGCGGCAGAAGTGGCCCTCGGCGATCAGCCCCAACACCGCACTCAACTCGCTGTTGCGTTCGATGAAGTCCGCCGGGCGGTAACCCTCGCGCTGAAGGCCCTCGACCTCGTCCACCGACAATCCGAATAGGAAGAAGTTCTCGGCACCGGCCTCCTCCCGGATCTCGACGTTGGCACCGTCGAGCGTGCCGATCGTCAGCGCGCCATTGAGCATGAACTTCATGTTCCCGGTGCCCGAGGCCTCCTTACCGGCGGTGGAGATCTGCTCGGACAGATCGGCAGCCGGGTAGATTCGATGCGCGATCTGCACATTGAAGTTGGGCACGAACGCCACCCTGAGATACTTGTTGACATCCGGGTCGGCGTTCACCGTATCGGCGACGGCGTTGATCAATTTGATGATGCGCTTGGCCATGAAGTAGCCGGGTGCGGCCTTGCCGCCGAAGATGAACGCCCGCGGGGGGATGGCGAGGCCGGGGTTCTGCTTGAGCCGGTGATACAGCGTGATGATGTGCAGGACGTTCAGATCCTGGCGCTTGTACTCGTGAATGCGCTTGACCTGAATGTCGAACAGCCAGTCCGGGTCGAGCCGGATACCGGTAGCCGAATTGACATAGTCAGCCAGACGAACCTTGTTGGCGCGCTTTGCCGCCCGCCACTGCTGATGAAAGGCCGGGTCATCGGCGTACGACTCGAGCCCACGAAGCAGAGTAAGGTCCGCCAGCCACCCCTGCCCGAGCGTCTGATCCAGCAGTCCTCTGAGTTCGGGGTTGGCCAACGCAACGAAACGACGGGGTGTGACACCGTTGGTCTTGTTGCTGAAACGTTCCGGCCACATCTCGAAGAAGTCTTGGAGCACACTGGATTTGAGCAACTCCGAGTGCAGCGCAGCGACGCCGTTGACCGCGTGGCTGCCGACCGTCGCCAGATGCGCCATGCGCACCGTCTTGCCGCCCTGCTCCCCGATCAGCGACATGCGCCTGACCCGCTCCTCGTCGCCCGGGAAACGCGCGCGAACCTCGTCGAGGAACCGGCGGTTGATCTCATAGATGATCTCCAGGTGCCGCGGCAGGAACCGTTCGAACATCGACAGCGGCCAGGTTTCCAGCGCTTCCGGCAGCAAGGTGTGGTTCGTGTAACCGAACGCAGCGACGGTGATCGCCCACGCTTCATCCCACCCGAGACCGCGCTCGTCGACCAACAGTCGCATCAACTCGGCCACGGCGATCGACGGATGGGTGTCGTTGAGTTGGAAGGCGAAGAATTCCGGCAGCGCTCGAACCGACTGGCCGGCCGACTTCTCCAGGAGTTGCAACGCGTCCTGCAGCGAGCAGGAGACGAAGAAGTGCTGCTGCGCCAGGCGAAGCCGCTTGCCGATCTCGGGCTCGTCATTCGGATAGAGCACTTTGGTTACCGTCTCGGAGATGATCTTGTCCTCGACCGCCCGGTAGTAGTCGCCGGAGTTGAACGCCTCCAGGGCAAATGAATCGACGGCCCTCGCGCTCCACAGCCGAAGCGTGTTGCACGTGTTCACGTCATAACCCTGAATAGGTGTGTCATAGGCGATCCCCTTGATCACCCGATGCGGCACCCAGCGCACCCGCACGTTGCCGGCGCCGTCGAAGTACCGTTCGGTGTGTCCCCCCCAGCTGACCAGGTAGGCCACGTCGGGTTTCGCGATCTCCCACGGGTTGTCGCTCACCAACCAGTTGTCGGTCTTCTCAACCTGCCATCCGTCGCGGATCTCCTGGTCGAAGATCCCGAACTCATAGCGGATGCCGTAACCGATCGCAGGACGCTGCAGGGTCGCCAGCGAATCGATATAGCAGGCCGCCAGCCGCCCTAACCCGCCGTTGCCAAGGCCCGGCTCCTCTTCGCACGCTAGAACGGTGTCCAGGTCCTGTCCCAATTCGGCCAGTGCCGAACGCGCCTCCTGCTCGATGTGCAGGTTCAGCAGGTTGTTCCCCAGTTGCGGTCCCATGAGGAACTCGGCCGACAGATAACAGGCCACTTTGCGCGTCAAGTCGAAATAGGTCTGGGCGGTGTTGATCCAGCGGCCCTGCATGCGGTCGCGCACAGCCAGCGCCAGCGCGCGGTAGTAGTGCTCGGGTGTCGCCACCGACGCCAAGCGCCCAACCGAAAAACACAGGTGATCCGTTATGGCTTGCTGCAATTCGTCGACCTGCAGCCCGGTCCGGACGTCGTTCATCCGACCGACCTTATCGGCCACGGCGCGGGATGCCTGCTTTATCGCCTTGGGGGAGTCGGCCGATGTCGCCCTGGGCTTCGATTTTTCCTTGGGGCTTCCCGCCGATGTCTGCACTAGGTCGGTCGTCATCTGTCCGTCTCTTCCTGCACTCCGGTGTAGTCAGTTGGCCAAGATTGTCTCGGACACCGTCATTCCAGCAGCCGCGGGCATCGATTTCCGGCTGGCCCGGAGACGCCCGCAGCAGACTCCGCCAGTCTGTCAACCGGCGTGTGCACTTGCCACAGGAAATGGGAGGCGACCACATGAACGGGTTGTGTCGTGCGGTCGATGAGAATGGTTCGGATGGCCCTTGTCGATACTTCACGGAACCACCCGCCCCGCACCGACGAGTTCGGCGAAGACAGCAGTAACCTCTGTGCCCATGGCCGACCGAAGTCCCTTTGTCCGCGGCGGCGTCCGCGACCCCAGGCTCACAGAACAGTCCGACATTGAGCGATCACACCGGGGGAGCCAGCATGTCTGAGCTGATGGCAGGATCATCCGGCGTCGCCGGCCTGCCGCTGGTGCCGGCCAATCCACTACCGCTGCGGCAGCGGCTGATAGCAGCGCGGCAGTACCACACCGGACAGGTAACGCTGCGCGAGGCGGGGGGATCGGTCACCCGAGTCATGCTGGGACCTTTCGGTTTCGGCCCTTCCATTGTCTTTGTGATGTCCCCGGCGGGTGCTCGAGACGTGCTCTCGCGCAACAATGAATGGTGCGACCGCACGCCCGTGCATCACGAGATGCGGCAACTCATGGGTGACAACCTCGCCGATCTGCCGAACGCGCCGTGGCGCTCGCGTAAACGCACTCTACAGCCCGTGTTCACCCGTCAGCGTGTGTCGAGCTTCGGCCAGCACATGGCCGAGGCGGCGGAAGCGGTCGCCCGAGAGTGGGGCGAGGATGCGACCGTGGATCTCGACGCCGAAGCGCGGCGGCTGACCATGCGGGTGTTGGGCCGGTCGGTTCTGGGCATGGACCTCGATGCACGCGCTGAATCCTTGGCGGTGCCGCTCAACGTGGCGTTGGCGTACGTCGCGGATCGTGGCATACGACCGGTGCGAGCGCCCCATTGGCTTCCCACCCCGGCTCGACGCCGCGCTCGCGCCGCCGTGGCCACCATGCGTGACTTGGCAGGCGAAGTCGTCACTGCATGCCGTGCGCATCCGGAACATGACGCTCCCCTGGTACAGGCGTTGATTCATGCCACCGACCCTGAAACCGGACAGGCGTTGTCTGATTTCGATATCGGTAACGACCTGATCGCCTTCATGATCGCCGGCCACGACACCACGGCGACAACGCTGGCCTATGCGCTGTGGGAGCTGGGATGTCATCCTGACATTCAGCGCCGAGTCGCCAGGGAAGTCGCCGCCTTGGGCGACCGGGCACTGACACCCGACGACGTGACGCGCCTGAGCTACACCCTGCAAGTGGTGCGGGAAGCGTTGCGGCTGTGTCCGCCGGTGGTGGTAGCCGGACGCACTGCGATGCGCGACATCGCCGTTGACGGCTACCTCGTGGCGGCCGGGAGCACGGTCCTGGTCGGCGTGTTCGGCATGCACCGCGATCCGGCGCTGTGGCCGGACCCGCTGGCGTTCGACCCCGAACGGTTCAGCGCACAGAACACCAGCAACCTTGACCGTTGGCAGTACATCCCCTTCGGCGCAGGGCCGCGCACGTGCATCGGCGATCATTTCGCGATGCTGGAAGCGACACTCGCACTGGCCACAATCGCGCGAACAGCCGAAATCGAGTCCATCGCCTCCGATTTCCCGTTGGCGGTGCCGTTCACAATGGTGGCCGGTGCGCCGATCCCGGCCCGAGTGCACCGGCGCAGCAAACCCGGAACGACGACGTAGAAGCGGATTACGGAACCTCCCGAATGGTCACTGACCTCGGCAGGTTACTGAGGTCGTCCCGCTAAGCCCGGGCGTGTCCAGCGAGCTGGTGACATCGTCGTGGCCCCCTGGCCGAGGGCGCGGCGAAGATGCATCGGGCGATGGCGCGCCAGCAGCTGCGAAGATGTAGGAGTGCCCCCCGCCGTGGCCGTCGTCGCACGCGACCTCACGAAGCGCTACCGCGACCTCGAAGCAGTTCGCTCGATCAGTTTCGACGTCCCAGCTGAAACGTGCTTCGGTTTTCTCGGCCCCAACGGTGCCGGTAAGACGACGACGATGCGGATGATCGCCTGCGCGCTCCCCCCGACCTCCGGCCGGCTGGAGGTCCTCGGTATCCCGGTAACCGAAGACCCGCGCCGGGTGAAGTCGCGGATGGGCGTCATCCCGCAGGAGGACAACCTCGACGAAGAGATCACCGTCCTCGACAACCTCCTGATCCACGCGCGTTACTACGGGGTCAAGCCCAAGGTCGCACGCCCGACCGCCCTCGAACTGCTGGAGTACATGGAGCTGATCGAGAAAAAGGACCACGAGATCCGAGAGCTGTCCGGCGGGATGAAACGAAGGCTGATGATCGCGCGCGGACTGCTCAACGCACCCGAGATCCTCATCCTCGACGAACCGACGACCGGCCTCGATCCGCAGGCTCGCCACCTGGTCTGGGAACGGCTGCGCTCCCTCAAACGGCGCGGCGTCACACTCCTGTTGACTACTCACTACATGGAGGAAGCGGCGCAACTCTGCGACCGGCTCGTGATCATGGACCACGGGCGGATTCTCGTCGAAGGTTCACCGCGTGACGTCGTCGCGCGACACACCAGTCCCGAGGTCGTCGAAGTGTTCGAGCCGCCGTCAGACGCATACGCCCAGCTGGACTCGATCGGCGCCATGGCACAACGCGTCGAGAAGCTCGCCGACAGGTGGCTGTTCTACACCGACGACAGCGACGTCCTGCGCGAGAAGATGCGCGCGCTCGCCCTTCCATCCGGATCCGTCTGGCTGCGGGGCGGCACGCTCGAGGATGTCTTCCTTGCGCTGACCGGGCGGGGGTTGCTCGATTGATCGCGATCGAAAGTCAACGCTTCGATCTGTCGCTCCGCGGTGCATGGCGGTTCTGGCACCGAAACGCGACGGTGTTTCGGCGCATCTGGCTCCTGGGAATCATGGCCTGGTTCGCTGAGCCGGTGATCTACCTGGTCGCGATGGGCCTCGGTCTCGGGCGCTACCTCGAGCAAATACAGGGAGTTCGGTACATCACGTTCATCGCACCCGGCCTCCTCGCGACGTCCACGATGTATGGTGCGACTTTTGCTTCGACATGGGACGCATGGTTCAAAATGGAGCGCAGCGGCGTGTACGACGCCGCCGCAAGCACGCCGATCTCCGTCGAGGATGTCGCCCTGGGCGAGATCATGTGGGCCACCACGCGCGCGACGATCTACGGCAGCGCGTTCCTCGTCATCGCGACCCTCTTCGGCGTATTCCAGTCGTGGTGGGGTTT
The DNA here is from genome assembly GCA_963846905.1 of uncultured Actinomycetota bacterium. Lineage (GTDB taxonomy): Bacteria > Actinomycetota > Actinomycetes > Mycobacteriales > Mycobacteriaceae > Mycobacterium. The sequence continues at coordinate 136,290 of CAWJYB010000038.1, read as the reverse complement.
GCTCGCGATCCCGTCGATCGCGCTGGTGGGCCTGGTCTTCGCAATCACCGGGTTGATCTACACGTATTGCATCAAGCATGCGGATTACCTGGCGTACTACTGGACGCTGTTCATCACGCCGATGTTCATGTTCGCCGGCGTGTTCTTTCCGCTCGAACGACTGCCGCAGTGGATCCAGACGATCGCATGGTTCATGCCCTTGCACCACGCAGCCAACCTGATGCGCGCGTTGATGACGCAAGGCGATCCCTCGGCAGCGTTCAGAGCGGCGCTGTGGCTTCTGGCGGTTTCGGCGGTGCTGCTGCCCGTCCCGCTACTACTCCTCAAACGCCGGCTCGTCGGCTGACGCCAGTGGTCGCGCTCAGTTCGGCATCGACGACGCGTGCGCGATAGTCGAACATCTTGTCTACGTTTCCGACAGCTCATATTCGCCTTTTTCGTCAGTCCACACTCGCTGTTTTCGCATAGCCACAGCCCGGCCGAGGCAGTGGAATGGTCTCGAGCCACCGTAGATCGACCACGTCTAGGTCACGCACCTTACGTTCGCGTTCGAACAGTGCCGAAGTCTTGGTGAGGACGAGCGTGTAGGGCCGGCCAGACTTTCGCGTCTCATGTCGAACCGGTAGTTCGTTGCGGTCGATCCGATCGTGTACATGGCGCCGACCTGGCTCTGCCAAGGGCCAATCCAAATGCCGACATCCGGGATCGACCAGAAACGCGCGGAGCTTGCCGCACAGTTGGCAGGTACAGGGGTCCGGCGCGCAGATCGCCCAGTCGTCGGGATCTCGTGCCGGCCGGGCGAGCCTGGCCGACAACCGCATTCGCGTGATCTCAGTTAGACCCTCGATTGCACCCACGGTCAGCAGCTCGGGCGCGATCTCGGCGATGCGGCGCAGCGTGGCCACCGCACAACGAAGCTGCTCGTCATCCGCGCTCAGCGCTGCGGACAATTTCGCACCGACCTCGGTGTCCTCCGCGATCGCCGCTCCGACAAGCAGGCCGGCCGCCGACCCTGCAAGCTCGCCAAGCGCGTGTGCACGGCGGGACGGTTGCGGCACTGAGCCTGCCCGCTCCAGGGTGGCGAGAAACCCCGCGGCACTGACCTCAACGAGATCCCTGGCCACGTTCCAGGCAGCGTGTTCTGTCAGCGCGCGACACAGCACGGGCAGTTCAGCGATCCACACACCTCGCCGACCGTCGTGGCCCCACCCGCGGCGAGCGGTCTCCCACTCCGCCAGAAGTTGCCGAAACCAGTGCACCCCGTATCGGTCGGCGGCGGCTGACAGGGCCAATGCTTCCCGCGCGGAGACCTGGTCGAGGCGGAACGGCCTCAGCAGCATCGTCGCCAGTAGCGCATCGTCGAGTTCGAACGCGACGTTAAGGGCTGCGCCAAGTTCTGCCCCATCGCCCGCTACCTGGTCGTCAGTTCCCAACTGCCTGCCGGCCACGTCGGCCCAGAAGGGCGCCAGCGAACCAGCCCGTTCCCGAGCGCCTGCAAGATCCTTCTCGCGCAACAGCCCGCCCAGCGCGCCCAAGGCCCAACGGGGCGAACCCTGCGCGCGAACCGAGAAATCGTGGCTGCGTGGCCACATCACAACCGCGCCGCGCCGATACCAGCGGTCCATCGTGTTCCCGTAGTTGCCCATGTAGCCCTCGTACTCGGACGCGTATGGCTGCAACTGCCCGCTCGGCGTCGTCGCACACATTTCGTCGTCCCGAGCGAAGGGCGCGCCGACTTGGGCAGGCACGCCTGACGAATCGATCGCCGCGGCCAGGGTGGTGCCCCCGTCCAGCAACTCGCCAAGGTCGTAGGATCCCGGATCCGGCTCGTCGTCGTCCTCGTCATACCAACTATGCCGTTGATACGGCTCGTCGCAGCTCCAGGTCTCGTGCACCTCGGCGAGCGCGAGCACGATCTCGTCGTCCCGCTCCCGCGCAGCGGCACGTAGCACTGCCACCCGTCCGGCATCGACACCCTTGAGCCGTTCGAAGCTCAATCCGCGCTCCGTGTACTCATGGTCGAGCAGGTAGACCAAACGGTCCTGCGCTTCGAAATGAGTTCGGAGGCAGCCGCTTACGTCGGCAAGAGCGAGCGCATCGATCGCACCGCTCGACGAATCGCCTTCGAGTGACAGGTTGTAGGTGAGCGCGATCCGATGACCGCTCGTCAGGGGAAGCACTTCGTGCTGGCAGTCCGCATAGAAAGCGACGAACGAGAGCAGCCGATTCGACGACCGGTACTCCTCCCGCCGACCACCATGTTGAACCACCAACGCCCCTCCGCGACTTGTCGATGGCAGCGTGACAACCAGAGTGCCGACCATCGCGTCAACCTTCTCCGAGTCCTTGTGCGACGCGAAAAATTGGCCCTGCTCGTACATCAAGACCGAGTGCAGCTCAGCCCGCAGACGGCAGCCGTCGGGCAGACCGAGCTCGGCGCGCAGCTCAGCTAAGATCGGCCCAAGCGTTTTGTTCCAACGCCGACGGTCAATTCGCACCCGGCTCTTGGGCAGCTCCCACGTGTCGCGCACCCGCGAGTCGACCAGCGTCTGCTCGCCCAACCCGTACCGGGCTGGGCGTGCGATACTGCGGAGGCTCCTGACCTGCGCCGCCGAGACCGGCAATTCCAACAGACCAACTCCGTCGATGTCGATGCTCAAGTCGTCTGTCGCGGCGGTGCGCTGAGCACTGAACTGGGAACCGCTATCCAGAGCACCCAGCAATTGGGCAAGACGCATCCGTGGCTCGATCTGCACCCGGCCAACGCTAGCCGAGCCCCATCGATGTGCTCCTTCTCGGTCCTCCCGCGCCCGAAAGGCACCATCCTTTACACCAGACGTGGCATACTTGTGGCGATCGTGCATTCTCACCCGCCGCAACCACCTTTCGAATCACATGGCATGCCTGACCACCGGGTCCACCGGTTATCCGGGATCCGACGGCTACATCCCGTTGGCAAACGGCTTTCTCTCCGAAATCCTGAAGGGCAAGGGCTACAACACCTACTGCGTCGGCAAGTGGCATCTGGCCCCGGAAGAGACGATGACCGCCGCGGGCCCGTTCGACCGGTGGCCACTGGGACGCGGATTCGAGCACTACTACGGGTTCCTCAGCGGTGACACCCACCAGTACTACCAGAGTTGGTGCGCGACAATTCGCAAACCGAACCTGAGTCGACGCCCGAGCAGGGCTACTACCTGACGCCCGATCTCGTCGAGAAGGCCAAGTCGATGGTCGCGAGCGCTAAGCAGGTGGCGCCCACCAAACCGTTCTTTCTGTACTTCGCGCCCGGCGCGATGCACTCGCCGCACCATGTGCCGAAAGAGTGGGCCGACCAAGTACCAGGGCCAGTTCGACGACGGCTGGGATGCCTACCGCGCCAAGGTTTTCGAGCAGCAGAAGAAACTCGGCATCGTCCCGGCAGATACCGCGCTATCTCGCCGCGACCCGGACGTGCAGGACTGGGGCACGCTGTCGGCCGGTGAGCGTCGCCTCTACGCACGCATGATGGAGGTTTTCGCCGGGTTCCTCGAACACACCGACCACCACCTCGGCGAACTCATTCAGTTCCTCAAGGATCTCGGCGAGTACGACAACACGCTGATCATGCTGATCTCCGATAACGGTTCCAGCGCCGAGGGCGGACCCGCCGGGTCGGTCAACGAGCTCCGGTTCTCCGACAGTGTGGAAGACACCATAGTGTGGAAGACACCATGGAGGACGGCCTCGCGCATATCGACGAGATCGGCGGCCCCACCGTCTTCAACCACTTCCCGTGGGGCTGGACGCATGCCGGCAACACGCCGTTTCGGCGGTGGAAGCGGGAGACGTACCGCGGCGGTGCGACCGATCCGTTCATCGTGTCCTGGCCGAAGGGCATCACGTCGCGCGGGGAGGTTCGGCCCCACTACGCCCACATCATCGACATGGTGCCAACCGTGCTCGACGCGCTGGGCATCGAGGCACCACCGGCGATCAGCGGCGTCGCCCAGTCGCCGATCGAAGGGTTGAGCTTCCGCCACACCTTCGACGACGCCGCAGCCGCCACCCTCCATCACACCCAGTACTTCGAGATGATGGGCCACCGCTCCCTCTATCACGACGGCTGGCGCGCCGTATGCCCCTGGCCCGGAACCTCATTCGTCGAATCCGGACGTAAATTCGGGGACGTCATCACCGCGGACATGCTTACCGAACTCGACGCCAGCGGGTGGGAGTTGTACCACGTAGACCAGGACTTTGCCGAGACGAAGAACCTCGCCGACCAGGAGCGCTCGTCTGATCTCCATGATCGGGATGTGGTACACCGAAGCCGGCAAGTACAACGTGCTGCCCGTCGACAGCCGCGGCACCGCCCGCATCGCCGAGGAACGCCCGCAGATTGCCCACAACCGCGACCGCTATGTGCTCTATCCCGGTACGGAGGCCGTTGGGGCTGTCGCGGCGCCGAAGATCCTGAACCGGCCGTATTCGATCACCGCCGTATTCGATCACCGCCGAAGTCGATGCTCCCGACGGCGCCGACGGGGTGTTGCTCAGCATGGGCGGTAACGACGGCGGCATCTCGTTCTACGTTCACGGCGGCCTGTTGTGTTTCGCGCACAACTATGTGGCCAAGGACATCTACCACATGAAATCGGAGACGCCCGTGCCCGCGGGCCGTCACTTCTTCAGCATGGAATTCGAGCCCACAGCAGAGCCGGATATCAAGAACGGCAAGGGAACTCCCGGTCACGTCAGGCTACTGATCGACGGGAATGAAGTGGGCCAGGGGGACCTGCCGGTCACCTCACCGCTTCGCCTTGCCCAAGGCGGCGCGATGCTCGTCGGCGCGAACACGGGATCGTCGGTCACGCCGGAATACCAGGCCCCCTTCCGCCTCGGCGGGCGAATTCACCGGGTGATCGTCGACATCAGCGGTGAGCACGTCGAAGACTACGAGTCGCAGATGACGATCGCGCTGGCCAAGCAGTAGTGCAGGCGCCTTGCCGCGAGGCGCGGTAAGCACATCAGCGCACCGTGCCCGCGGCGCTGAGTCGGGCAATCTCATCTTCGGCGAGTCCCCACGCATCCAAATCATCCGCACCTATCGCTTTCAGGCTGGGCTAACGTCGCAACGATGAGCGCACGTTTCGAGGAGTTGGGCTGGCAGCAGACTCCGATGGGTGTGATCAGCCTGCGGCGCAGATTCGACCTGTCGGTGTGTACCGACGTGTATGAGGTCAAGCTCGATGACGAGTACCTGATGTCGAGCCTGTTCACCGTCGCCGAAAAGGAGCTGGCACGGCTGGGACTGGCGCGAACTCCGGGAACAGCCTTGGACGTGATCGTCGGCGGACTCGGTCTCGGCTACACTGCACAAGAAGCCTTGCAATGCAATCGGATTCAGACACTCACGATCATCGAATACTCCGATGCGGTCATCGACTGGCACGAACGAGATCTGCTACCGGATACGGCCGGCCTGGCTGCAGACAGTCGCGTCACGCTCGTTGGCGCGGACTTCTTCGCCGCCGCGGCGGACCCGGCGGGATTCGATCCGGAACGCCCCGGCCGAACCTACGACGCGATCCTGCTCGACATCGACCACTCGCCGCGCCACGTGCTACACCATCCGCACGCGGACTTCTACACCCACGACGGCCTACGATCGGCATCCGCCCATCTCGCCCAGGGCGGCGTGTTCGCCATGTGGTCCGACGATCCACCAGACGACGACTTCAGCTCGGTGCTCGAAGCCGTCTTCACCGACGTCGAGGCCCAGCAGGTCTGGTTCGACAACCCCCTCACCCGAGGCCGGTCGACGGCCACCATCTACCTCGCGACCCTGCCCTGACCCGGCACTGGTCCTGCTGCGTTCACGCGTCGGCCCGAGGTTGGACGTGCGCAAGCACTCCGTCGAACGACCACTGGTCGTCGGCATGAGCGCCGTACTTGCACGCCAGGATGTGTCCTTCGTCGTCGAGTGGAAGACGATCTTCTGACTCCAACGGCCGTACACCGCAATCATGATGCCGGTACCGCGAGCAGCACGATCAGCGACAGTGCCGACCAGACGACCATAGGCGCGGTGGGCCCGTTGTCGACCCGTTTCTCGGCGGGCCAGTTGTTGGTGTAGCTGTAGCTGTGGCCGGGACGTTCGGCGGCGATGCCCACGCGGTCCACGCGAAAACGAAGTCAGGTCCTGGATCTGGGCCTCATCGGTGATGAAGTTCGGCAGCAGAACGTATTTGGTGGAGTTCTCACCGAATACCGAAGTAGGCGCCGTAGTGACTTTGGATGTTCTCGAACGCGGCGGCTTGGTGATCGGTGAAAACCAGGGTGCCCGTGGGTTTGTCGTAGCGGTTGGTCCGGAACTCCGCGATCACCGACTCTTGCGGTTCGACAACCCCTTCGGACCGCAACTGCTCGGCGACGTCGTCGGTTGCCATCCGCAGGTAGTCGGCGTTGTAGTCGGGACCGAGGTAGGCACCCTGTCCGAGGACCGAGCCGTACTCCTGAAGTCCCTGGCCTGGAAAAGCTCCTGACCGTGGGTGATCTGCTCGCCGGTGAACAACAGGTCGCCGGACTGCGTGACGACCTTGTCCGGCAGCGGCATCGACGCCGCATAGGTGCGGTTGGCCAAGATGCCCATCACGAAGAAGCCGAAGATCATCACCGGTGCGACGCCCTGGAGCCAGCCCTTTCCGACAAGGCCCTGCCGGGGCGCGTCTGATGTCGACGGCGAAACCGATTGTGCTGGTTCGGTGGTCATGGTCCTGAACTCCCCACGCTGGGTGTTCTGACCGGTGCTCAAAGACGCAAGCGTGCCCCATCTCGTCCGGGCCTGCACTCTCATATCACGTTAGACAGCACCAACATGCGCGTTTGCCCGTCACCGTGGCGAACGACTGTGCGGGATGACGTTGCCGGTGTTGACGACGTGACGGCCCCTGCCGGTCAGTAAAGCCGCAGGAGTCGGCGAACACAGGGAGGTGGTGTGTTCGGGAGGTGGCCGATAGTGGACGCCTTCGTACGGTACGGTGCGGTATCACTCCGGTATCATGCGGGCCATGGGAATGACACTGCGGACCAGTGATCAACAGACGGAAGCGCTGCGTCGGCAGGCCGCTGCAGAGGGGCGATCGATGCAGGCTGTCGCACTGTCGGCCATCGACGAGTACATCGCACGGCGGGCGCACAAGGCCAAGGTTGCCGCGGCACTACAGCGCGTAGTGCGCGAGGAGGCCGAGGTTTTGGAGCGCCTTAAGCACGCATGACCGATTACCTGGACCTCGATGACCTCTTGGAGATCGTCCGCGAGGCCATTGACGGAGAAGTAATGGTCAGGGACTATGGCTTACTCGAATCGGGTCTTGCGCGGCCACGCGCGTCTGTGTTTGGCGAAGACGCTTATGCAGATCTGCATCTCAAGGCCGCGGCATTGCTGCACTCTTTGGCGCGGAACCACGCCTTGGTGGACGGAAACAAGCGACTTGCCTGGACAGCGTGCCGAACATTCCTGGCAATCAACGGTCAGTGGACACGCGCGCCGGAGGACGAACGCTTCGACTTCGTGATCCGGGTCGCCACCGGGATGGAACCCGACCTCGGCAAGATCGCCGAGCGACTGCGCCAATGGAGCTTCCAGGAAAACTGACCTGAGCCGCTACCGCCCTGATCCTCGACACCGGCACAGGTGCACCCGGGCTCCTGCAAGCGATGATCGCGGGTGCACCCCCGGGCTCGCGAATCGCGGTGGCCGGCATCAACCTGTCCGCGGACACCATCGAGCCGGCACAGGCCATCCTCAAGGAACTCGATCTGCGGTTCGGCCTCTTCTACTCGCCCGAGGCGTTCGCGCAGACGCCGGCGCTTCTGAGTCCGGGTTCGGGAAGCGGTCGTGCGGACATCATGCCGAACCGATGCCAGACCCGTCGACAGTTCCGGAAGTGACGTTGCGGCAGCAAGAACGGTGGCGCCGAACAGCACACCGGACAGGCCTATGTCGTCGGCGATCGCGTCACCACTGCGCTCGAGTGCCACACCGGCGATGAGGGTGACCAACGCGGCCACACCGAATATCCCCGCCGAAGCCCAGGTGCTGGTGCTGGTGCCCCAGAATGTTGGGCTTTTTCGTATTCGGCACTTCTTCACCTTCCCTGGCAGGTCACGTCCGGACGGCAGTTACTGTTTGGCCATCGCGATATTGAACCGGTCTTCGGCGGTGATCAGGTGGTCGTGGCTGTCATCGCCGATGTCGAGTTGCACCCATTCGATGGTCCCGGTGAACTGGTTGCCGGTCGGGCCGTAGTCCGGCGAGGCCGGTGAACCGGTGTCGGACCCGACGTCACAGGCCTCGTCGGCGGAGTATGCCATGGGCTGGGTCTTCTCGACGCGGCCCGCGCCCGCTTTCTTCCCGTCGAAGAACAGTTTCACGTCGCCGCCCTTGCCGAGACCTCCGCCGTCGTAGGCGAATTCGATCCGAACCTGGTGCTTGCCCGTGGGTATCGGCTCATCGGAGGTGATGATGTAGTGCTCGATGCCGAAGTAGTTGTAGCAGTACTTGAGCTTGCCCTCGTGCGCGTACAGCGTCCACCCGCCGACACTGCCGCCCTGGGTGACGATCACGCCCGCGGCGCCGGAGTCCGGAACCTCGAGGTTGGCAGTCACCGAGTGCGACTTGTTCTTCAGCGTCAGGACGCACCATTCGCTGACGCGCATCCCGGAGAACAACAACTGGGTGTTGCCGCGGATCAACTGCGGACGCCCGGCGATGTCCGGATTGATCCGCTCGAAGCCGCGGTCATCCAGCGGTACCACGTTGTACTTGACTGCCTCGATGAGCCAAAGCCGCTGCAGCTCAGCCAGTTTCTGCGGGTTCTCCTTCGACAGGTCACGCGATTGCGTCCAGTCGTCAGGACCGTAGAGTTCCCAGACGTCGTCGTCGAATGCTGGTGGCGTGTCGGCCTTCCAGGGGGTGCGGTGTTTGGTGACCGCTGTCCAGCCCTGGTGGTATAGGCCACGATTGCCCATCATCTCGAAGTACTGCACCTCGTGTGTCTCCGGCGCCGCCGCGTCGCGGAGACTGCCCAACATGCTGACACCCTCCAGGGGTGCCTGGGTGATGCCGTTGACCGACATCGGAGCCGGCAGTCCCGCAGCCTCCAGGATGGTCGGCGCCACGTCGATGACGTGGTGGAACTGGGTGCGCAGACCGCCCTTGTCGTCGATTCCGTTGGGCCAGTGGACGATGGTGCCGTTGCGGGTACCGCCCCAGTGTGAGGCGACCTGCTTGGTCCACTGGTAGGGGGCGCACAGCGCGTGCGCCCAGCCGACCGCGTAGTGGTTGTAGGCGGCCGGGGTACCGAAGTCATCGATCTTGGACCGCAGAAACTCGGGTGTCTCGATGCCCGGTAGGCCGTTGAGCGTGGTCATCTCGTTGAAGCAACCGTTGAGTGTTCCTTCGGCGGACGCGCCGTTGTCACCGATGATGAGGTAGATCAGCGTGTCGTCCAGCACCCCGAGATCGTCGATGGCGTCAACGATCCTGCCGATCTCGTGGTCGGTCTGTTCGAGGAAGCCGGCGTAGATCTCCATCTGACGGGCGAGCACCGGCTTGAGGTCGTCGGGCATGTCGTCCCAGGCCGGAATCTCGTCGTGACGGGCGGTGAGTGTGGCATCCTTGGGCACCACGCCCAGTTTCTTCTGCTGTTTGATCGTTTTCTCTCGCAGCGTATCCCAGCCCCCGTCGAACTTGCCCTTGTACTTGTCCGACCACACCCTGGAAACATGGTGCGGCGCGTGGGTGGCTCCCGGCGCCCAGTACATGAAGAACGGCTTGTCCGGCATCAGCGCCTTCTGCTGGCGCACCCAGGTGATCGCGCGGTCGGCGAGATCCTCGGTCAGGGTGTAGCCGTCTTCGGGTGATTTCGGCGGCTCGACGGCAGCAGTGCCCTCGTAGAGGCCCGGATAGTATTGGTTGGCCTCACCGCCGACGAACCCGTAGAAGTGTTCAAATCCCGAACCCGTCGGCCACTGGTGGAACGGACCGACCGGGGTGACCTCCCAGGCCGGCACTTCGTGGCATTTGCCGAACTGCGCAGTCGAATAGCCGTTGAGCCGCAACGTCTCGGCCAATGGCGCCTTCTCTTTCGGACGGATGCTGTTGTTGCCCGGCGCGGAGGTGGCCATCTCGGTGATCGCGCCCATCCCGACCGAGTGGTGGTTGCGTCCGGTCAGTAACGCCTGGCGAGTCGGGGAGCACAACGCGGTCGTGTGGAACCGGTTGAGCTTCAAGCCGGTCGCCGCAAGACGTTCGGCGACGGGCGTGTTGCAGGGTCCACCGAAGGCCGACGACGCGCCGAAGCCCACATCGTCGATCAGCACGATCAACACGTTGGGCGCCCCGCCGGGCGGGCGTAGTTCCTTGATCGGCGGGTACTGGGTGTTCGGATCCTTGGCGTCGTAGGTCGTGAGCCCGACATGCTTGGGGTCGGGCATGGGCAGGTGCTCACGCGCCAGGTGCGGTTGCGCTGGATGCGCGGCGGGCGCATCCGCCTTGGTAGGCGCCTTCTTGGCGGCGGTCTTCTTCGGTGGGCTGTTCTTGGTTGCCTTGGCCACGTGAAGCTCCTCGTCGTCTTTACTGCCTGGCCATGGCGACGCGCGCCTGGCCCTGCTTCGCCTCAGCATCGTCGTGCAGCGTGTCGCCGGCCAGGCTGATCGTCACCGTGTCGATCGAACCGGTGAACGCGAACGGTGTTGCGTACATTTGCGATACCGGCGAGCCCGGATTACGGCCGACACACACCCCGCTGCCGATACCGAGAGCAATCGGTACCGTCACATCGAACTCCGCGGTTCCGACCTGTTCGCTATCGACGAACAGCCGCGCATGTCCGGGGGTGCCCTTACCGGCCCGCATGTCCGCAGGCCCGGTCGGCTCGAACTCGAACCGCAGGGTGTGTTTGCCGTCCGGCACCGGCAAATCGGAAACCACGTGCAGTTCCTTGGCTCCGACGTAGTTCTGGACGTAGTGCAGCTTGCCGTCCTGCACGAACAGCGTGTACCCGCCGATGTTGCTGCCGTGGCAGACGACGACGCCTTCGTCACCGGTGGTGAGCTCTACGTCCGCGCTGATGCTGTGCGCACGGTTGAGAATTTTGGCGGCTACATTCTCGGGCACCATCTGCGTGCCCGGGTAATAGGTGTAGGTGTCGCGTTCCTCGGCGATCTGCGGGCGCTCATCGGCGAACCGCAGCTGGCCGCGGCTGTCGAGTGGGAACACCTGATATTTGCCCGCTTCGGTGTACCACAGGGCGATCATCTCGATGAGCCGCGGGCGTTCCTGCTCGGCGAGGTTGTTGGTCTCGGCCGGGTCGACGTCGACGTGGTAGAGCTCCCACCCGGTCGCGTCGAGTTCACGCAGCTGGTCCGAGGTCAGCTCCAACTGCCCGAAACTGACCCCGGCCTCGGCGAACGACGTCCCCGGGAACGGACACACCGCCCGCCACCCGTCGTGATACAGCGAACGGTGGGCGAACATCTCGAAATACTGGGTGTGATGCTTGGTCGGCGCGTCCGCGTCGTTGAACGTATGCGCCAGACTGACCCCCTCGATCGGCGACTGCGACACACCACGCAACTCGGTCGGCGCTTCGATACCCAGCGACTCCAGCACGGTGGGCACCATGTCGACCACATGGCCGTACTGATGACGCACCTCGCCCTTGGCCTTGATGCCCTTGGGCCAATGCACCAGGAAGCCATCGGACACCCCACCACGGTAGGTTTCGCGCTTCCACCGCCGGAACGGCGTGTTACCCGCCCACGTCCATCCCCACGGATAGTGGTTGAAGAACCTCGGCCCACCCAACTCGTCGAGCGCCGCAAGATTCTGCGCCAAGTCATCGGGCACATTGTTGAAGAACTTGTTCTCGTTCACCGACCCACTCGGCCCGCCCTCGGCGCTGGCCCCGTTATCGGAGACCACCATGATCAGCGTGTTGTCCAACTGACCGATCTGCTCCAGGAAATCCAGCAACCGGCCGATCTGATGATCGGTGTGCTCGAAGAACCCGGCGAACACCTCCATCATCCGCGCGTACAGCTTGCGCTCGTCGGCAGGCAACTCGTCCCACTGCTGCACATCGGGATCGTGCCGCGACAACTCCGCGTCCGCGGCGACGATGCCCAGTTCCTTCTGCCGGGCAAAAACCCTTTCCCGGTAGGCGTCCCAGCCGTCGTCGAACTTGCCCTTGTACTTGTCCGCCCACTCCCTGGGCGCCTGATGCGGCGCATGATTGGCCCCGGTCGCGTAATACAAGAAGAACGGCTTGTCCGGGGCGACCTGCTTGAGGTCGGCGACGAACCCGATCGCCCGATCGCTCAGATCCTCGGTCAGGTGATAGCCCTCCTCCGGCGTCGCAGGCGGCTCCACCTGATGGTTGTCGAAAACCAGGTCGGGATAGTACTGATGGGTGTCACCGCCCAGAAAGCCGTAATAGCGCTCGAAGCCCCGGCCCAGCGGCCACCGGTCATACGGACCCGCCGCACTGACCTGCTCGGACGGCGTCAGATGCCACTTCCCGACGCAGTACGTCGCGTAGCCGTGCGGCAACAGCATCTCCGACAGAAAACCGTTCTCGAACGGAATCGCCCCATTCGAACCCGGATAGCCTTCAGAGCCCTCAGTGATACACGACATGGCATTGGAGTGATGGTTGCGCCCGGTCAACATGCACGAACGCGACGGCGAACACAGCGCCGTGGTGTGCATATTCGTATACAGCAGGCCGTTCTGCGCCAACCGATCAAGGTTCGGGGTGTTGATCGGGGAGCCGTAACAACCGAACTGACCGTATCCGGTGTCGTCGAGCACGATGTACAACACGTTCGGAGCACCCGGCGCCGAACGGACCGGCGCCGGCCACGCCGGTTCCGACTCCCCGACCGTGCGGCCCATCCGACCCGGAAATGCCGTCCCAGGTGCGTACTCCGTCAGACTCATCGCATCCCCTCAGTCATGGTGCGGACGCATCCCGCGTGCCCTCGACACTACGCAACGCCCACGCGGTCAAGGACCGCTTACGAAGGGGATGAGTCCGCTTACGAGGAGTCAAAGTCCACTGCGGACAACATGAATCAGCATTCCGCACGAGCGTGCGACCCACCAAAGGCGTCTATCGGGACGGAAGTAGCCCCTCGGTCCGGGCCCACTCCTGCACCGGCTTCATCCCCGACCCTGCCGACCTTGCCGTCGCCAACGCACTCCAGGACCAGGTGAAAGTGGTGCTATCCGATCCGGGCACGTTCGAGGTTCCGAACTGGGACGAGACATCCCGCGCCACGGTCCGCGACGGATTGCGGATGATGGGCTCGACACTGCATGCCACCGACAAGATGTTCGGCGACGAGGACGAGGTCGGACCCGATTGTGCACATTATCGGCACCGCTGGCGGGTGGGGGCGGCGGGCCGGAGACCGATTCGACCTTCATGCCCGTCTTCCCGGACAAGAACGACGGCAACACCGCCTACGTCCTCGACGTGCCCGCCGCGGTTCGTGGACAAGAGCTGGACGTTTCCCGCCCCCGAAGAGGTGACGTAGCGGCCTAGCCTGGCGCGGTTTGCTGGTGCAGACCGATCCATGCCACTCCGCATTTCGCGGCCCGCGACAGCGCGCCCAGCTCACCGAAGTAGTCGACGACGGCGCCCACCGCCGGCAGCTTGCCCAGATACCGGAACGCCCCGCGTGGCTGTGGCCGCTTGGCGAGTTCGCCGGTGATCGAGTTCAGCAGACCCATCAGGCTCCACAGTGATTTGGCCAGATCGACTGGTGTCCTGGGAAATCCGCCGGATTCAGAAGCTTCACGGTCCGAGGCCCAGTCAACACTGGTCGCCGGCAGTTCGCGATTGCACAACACCGCGGCCAGCAAGCGGGTCTGCTGCCAGGGATCAGAGATTCCATGTTCGCGCGCCACCGCACACAGGATGATGGCTTGGCTGGAGAACCCGAACAACTCCTGGATCGGCAGTTGATCCGCCACCGCGCCCAGAGCGCCCGGGAACGCGACCGCGATGGTGTCCAATGCCCCGACTCGCCAGACCCACCACTTGACGCGTGCATCCAGATCCATCTCGTCCCAGGCCTGCGTGCCGGGAACGTTGACCGCATTGAGCACCCATGCCACCGCATCCTGCGCCTTGTCCAGCACTCCGTCGGCACCGCCCAGGTGGCGGGTACGTTCTTTCAGGCCGAGCAGATCGGTTTCCCACACCACGTCGAGCAGGGGGTCGATGATCCGCACGGCGCGATACAGGGCGGTCGCGACATCGGTGTCGGTGATCCTCGCCGTGGGCACTGGCAGGAGATTCATACCCGCATCATCACCGTTCGCCGAACAGTCGAACTCGTCGGGTCACCAGCCGCCTCGGTAGGGTGGAATCCGATGAACGATCGCCCCGCGCCCCGAGTGGACGCCGGAATGCTGACCGGTGTTTCCGAAACCGCGCTGTTGACGCTCAACGGCAGGGCCTACCAGGCCAGTCGGCCGGACGCGATCATCGAAGATCCGATGGCGATCAAGCTCGTCAACTCCATCGACTTCGACTTCGCCAAGTTCGGCCGCAAGGGCCAGGAAATGGCCCTGCGGTCATTGGCCGTCGACAGATGTGCGACCGAGTACCTCAGCAACCACCCCGAGGCCACCGTCGTCGCGCTGGCAGAAGGCTTCCAAACCAGTTTCTGGCGGCTCGACAGCGCGGTACACAACGCGGATTTCCGGTGGATATCGGTGGATCTGCCGCCGATCATCGCCCTGCGCCGGAAACTCCTGCCGCCGTCGGACCGGATCGTCAATCTTGCGCAGTCCGCGCTGGACTACACGTGGATGGACAGCGTCGACGACACCCACGGCGTATTCATCACCGCGGAGGGCCTGCTGATGTATCTGCAGCCCGACGAGGCGATGGAGTTGATCGCACAGTGCGCCAAGCGCTTTCCGGGTGGTCAGGTGTTCTTCGATCTGCCGCCGGTTCTGGTCAAAAAGGTGGCCCGCAAAGGAATGCGGGCATCGAAGCACTATCGGGTGCCGCCGATGCCGTTCAGTTTGTCCATCCGTCAGCTGATGGATCTTCCGAACACCGTCCCAGGGGTCCGAGTGGTGCACGACGTCCCGATGCCGAAGGGCCGCGGGGTGTTCTTCAGGACCGTCTTCCCCAAGTTCTGGCAATTCCGGCTGACCAAGCAGCTCAGAGGCGTGTACGCCCTACTGGAATTCGGCTGACTCGAACACTGCTGCTGGACAGCGGTTTTGAGCCGACCGAGTCCGACTCGCTAGCTACGCACGCGGGCGTCGGTAAAAGCGCCGGACGTCGCGGCCGACTCGGCAATTCCGGCGTGCAACCGATAATCGATCAATAGGCTCGTTCGCATGGATCCGCTCATCAAAGAACGCGCCACCCGGTCGGACCCGATCAAGATGCCAGGCGCGGAAGTCTCTCCAGACTTTTGGCAAGCCCTTCGCTTACGCGTCGTACACCGTCGCGCTCGGTCGGGGTGAGCGAGGCCCCGCCACTGGCGGGCCGTTCACGTTCGCCGAGACGGCGCTGCGCGCACGCGATCGCCTCGTCGGTGGACAGCGCGGCGCCCTCGGCCCATGCGGAGTCAAAGTCCTTCTCACCCAACTCGTCACGAAGCGCCGCCATCGGGAACTCGGAGAAAGGGTCCCTACGCCGGCAAACACTGAGGATCGCGCCGGGCAACCTGAGGGAAGGAATCGTCCTCATCGGCCCTCGAGGGCCATCACGCCTGGCCGTTGAGCGAGCCCCATGACCGGATTCCCGGTGTTCCGACCGATCAGCAGGTCACTGACGACGGTCAGCGCATGCTGCACACGCCCAAAGTCAAGCAAGCAGTGATTCCGGGGCGTCCCAACGCACCCCGTCGAACCTGCCGAAGTCACTGTCATAGCTGACGATGCTGGCCCGGTGCTCGATGGCCAGGGCCGCCAGGTGGGCGTCGTTCACCAGGTCGCCGCCGGCACCCACCTGGGCGACCAGGCCGGACAGCACATCCGCGTGCCGAGCGGTCGGGTTGACGATCACTGCACTGGGTGCCGCGCACCATGCGCTGATCTGCGCCATCGCGTCCGCGGGGTTCAGCGGCGACGGAAACAGCCCATGTTTGGTGGTGAGCCGGGCGAACGCCAGTAGGGGTACCCACGAGAATCCGACGACGTCGGCGCCTGAAAGTGCAGCGTCGAGCCAGCGCCGACTCGCGGCATGATGATCGGCGGACGAGTTGACGGCGTACACCAAGACATTCGCGTCGACGAGCTTCATGCGCCTCGCCGGGCCCGGCGGATGAGTTCCTCGTCTTCCAATTCGGCCGCCAGCGCAAGCGCGCGATCCAGGTTCACCGTCGGCACGCCCAGGTTCTCGGTGCGGGTCACGAAGGCCGTCGGCACAGGCTTGCCCGCCGCACCGTCACGAATCGCATCGTTGAGGGCTTGCTTGAACGACGTTCCCTGCGCGGCCATCCGCCTCCGGATCAATGCGAGCGTGTCGTCGTCCAACGTGACGGTGGTGCGCATATTGACAGCATAGCATCACACAACATGACAGCATGCTGTCAATATTCCGGTGGTGATGACTCAGAGGGTCGCTGCGGAAGTGAATCGGGTGGTTACACGCTGTTGCTCGACGAGGAAGGCACGTTCGGCGGCGGCGGCACGGTACGCCCGCGGGCCGACGAAGGACTGCGTTTCGTCAAACAGCCGCCACCGAACGGAAGCCATTGGTGATTGCTCGGCAGCAGGAGTTCGTCCGCGCGTGGGCCACGGAACTCGGGACGGCCGGTGCGGGCACCGCGGACTCACAGAACCCGGTTCAGCCGATCACTGACCCGCTACTGGTGCGCCAGGCGGACTATTGCCGCGCCAGCGCGATCCGGAAGCGTTCGTCGGGGTCGATGTAGTGATCGGCGTCCTTCGCGTCGTCGCCGAGATCGATCTGGACCCAGTTGATCTTGCCGCTCGTCCGGCCGACATGGGCGACGCCCGGTATCGGAAGGATGTCGCGACGAATCGCCTGCTGGTGTGGCGGCATGTTCATTGGTGCGCCATCGCGATGTTGAACCGGTCCTCGGCGGGGACCAGGTGATCGCTGCTGTCCTCGCCGATGTCGATCTGCACCCACTCGATTTCCCCGGTGAATCGGTTTCCGGTCGGGCCGTAGTCCGGTGACGCCGGCGACCCGGTGTCCAGACCCACGTCGCAGGCCTCATCGGCCGAATAGCCCATCGGCTGGGTCTGCTCGACGCGGCCCTTGCCCACCGATTTACCGTCGTAGTAGAGCGTGACGTCGCCGCCCTTGGCCAGTCCCCCGCCGTCGTATTTGAACTCCATCCGCACCTTATGCTTGCCGGCGGGAATCGGCTTGTCGGCGGTGGTGATGTAGTGCTCGATGCCGAAGAAATTGAAGCAGTACTTCAGTTTTCCCTCGTGCGCGTACAGCGTCCAGCCACCGGCACAACCGCCCTGGGTGACGATCACACCGCCCGCACCGGATTCGGGCACCGTGATGTTGGCCGTCACCGTGTAGGACTTGTTCTTCACCGAGATCATGCAGCCCTCTTGCACCCGCATCCGGTCGAACAGCAACTGGGTGTTGCCGCGGATCAGCTGGGGCCGCCCGGCGATGTCGGGGTTGATCCGTTCGAAGCCGCGGTCGTCGAGCGGAACGACGTTGTACTTCACCGCCTCGATCAACCACAGCCGCTGCAACTCGGCCAACTTCGCCGGATTCTCCTTCGAGAGGTCGTGTGCCTGGGTCCAGTCGTCGGGCCCGTACAGCTCCCAGATGTCGTCGTCGAACGGCGGGGGTGTGTCCGCCGACCACGGAGTGCGGTGTTTGGTCACCGCCGTCCAGCCCTGGTGGTAGATACCGCGGTTGCCCATCATCTCGAAGTACTGCACCAGGTGCGTCTCGGGCGCCTTGGCGTCGCGCAGCGTGCCGAGCATGCTGACACCCTCCAGCGGCGCCTGAGCGATGCCGTTCACCGACGCCGGCGCCGGCAGCCCGGCCACCTCCAGGATGGTGGGCACCACGTCGATGACATGATGGAACTGACTCCGAATTACGCCCTTGTCGCTAATCCCGTTGGGCCAGTGCACGATTGTGCCGTTGCGGGTTCCGCCCCAGTGCGAGGCGACCTGCTTGGCCCACTGATACGGCGCACACAACGCGTGCGCCCAACCCACCGCGTAGTGGTTGTAGGCCGCAGGGTGCCGAAATCGTCGATGGCATCCACCACCCGGCCCACCTCGTGGTCGGCCTGCTCGAAGAAGCCGGCGTAGAGCTCCATCTGGCGCGCCAGCACCGGCTTGAGGTCCTCGGGCATGTCGTCCCAGCCGGGAATCTCGTCATGCCGCTTGGTGAGTTCGGCTTTGCCGGGCACCACGCCGAGCTTCTTCTGCTGCTTGAGAGTCTTCTCGCGCAGCACATCCCAGCCGTCGTCGAACTTGCCCTTGTACTTGTCCGACCATTCCTTCGACACGTGATGCGGAGCATGAGTGGCACCCGGGGCGAAGTACATGAAGAATGGCTTGTCGGGGGTCAGCGCCTTCTGCTGGCGCATCCAGGTGATCGCATGATCGGCGAGATCCTCGGTGAGGGTGTAGCCCTCCCCGGGAGACTTCGGCGGTTCGACGGCGGTGGTGCCCTCGTACAGGCCGGGGTAGTACTGGTTGGCCTCGCCTCCGACGAACCCGTAGAAGTATTCGAAACCCGAACCGGTGGGCCACTGGTGGAACGGGCCGCCCGGCGACACCTCCCACAGTGGCACCTCGTGGCACTTGCCGAATTGGGCGGTGGAATACCCGTTGAGCTTCAGCGTCTCGGCGATCGGGGCCTTTTCCTTGGGCCGGATGCTGTTGTTGCCGGGCGCGGAGGTTGCCATCTCGGTGATTGCACCCATGCCCACCGAATGGTGGTTGCGCCCGGTCAGCAGTGCCTGCCGGGTGGGCGAGCACAGAGCTGTGGTGTGAAATCGGTTGAGCCTTAAACCGTTTGACGCGAGACGCTCTGCCACCGGGGTGTGGCAGGGGCCACCGAACGCCGAGGATGCGCCGAAGCCGACGTCGTCGATCAGGACAACGAGAACATTCGGCGCCCCGGCCGGCGGGCGTAGCGTCGTTATCGGCGGATAGGACGTGTTCGGATCCTTGGCGTCGTAGGTGGTCAGGCCCACGTGCTTGGCGTCGGGGATCGGCAGGTGCTCACGTGCCACATGTGGCTGTGTGGAAACAGCTTTCGTGGGAGTCGGCGCGGCGCCAACCGGCTTGGCCGCGGACTTCTTCGCAGGTGTCTTCTTGGCCGCGGACTTCTTCGCGGCGGCGGTCTTGGATGCTTTCGCCATTGTCAAGCTCCTCTTGGTCATCTCGCTACGCGCTCATGGTCTGCTTGTACCTGCCAACGTTTCCGATGGACCGTCACCTCAACTCGATTGTCACCGTGTCGGTCTTTCCGGTGAATGGGAAGCCGCCCTCATAGCTGTCGGCCGCCGGTGTGCCGGTGTCCAGGCCGACACCGATGCCCTCGTCGGCGCTGAAGCCGAGCGGAACCGTGGCCTCGATATGGCCTCACCGACCTCTGCTCCGTTGACCAACAGTCGGGCTGCGCCGCCCTTGCCCAACCCCCCACCGTCATGGTCGAACTCGAGGCCCACGACGCCGTTGACGGCGCGACAATCTCGTTGAACACGCCGTCGATTCCGCCGGCGGCCGCGGCACCGTTGTCCCCGATGATGTAGACGAACAACGTGTCGTCCCACTCGCCCATGTCCTTGAGCGCCGTGACGATCCGGCCGACTTCGTGGTCGGTTTGCGCCATGAACCCGGCGTAGACCTCCATCATCCGCGCGTACAGCTTGCGCTCATCGGCAGGTAACTCGTCCCACTGCTGCACATCGGGATCGTGCCGCGACAACTCCGCGTCCGCGGCGACGATGCCCAACTCCTTCTGCCGGGCAAAAACCTTCTCCCGGTAGGCATCCCAGCCGTCGTCGAACTTGCCCTTGTACTTATCCGCCCACTCCCTGGGCGCCTGATGCGGCGCATGATTGGCCCCGGTCGCGTAATACAAGAAGAACGGCTTGTCCGGCGCGACCTGCTTGAGGTCGGCGACGAACCCGATCGCCGGATCATCCAGCGGGTACCGCGCCACCGCGCACACAGCGGCAGCGCCGAAGACCGACCGTGCGCCGATTGTGCGTTCGAGCGCTTCACCCATCGGCCGGTCCCGATGACGTGGTCTGCCCGGGTGGATCGATGTCGGGTAGTCCAGTCGGCAGGTTGTCCGGAGGCTCTATCCGCAGCATCCGAGCGACCGGCACGTCGGTCGACGAGTGCAGAGCGATGGACAGCGCGATCGTGACGGCAACCAGGTCGAAGACCAGCTCACGATCCGCGATCCCCGACTGCAGCGCAAGAAGCCCGTAAACCACCGAGGCGAAACCCTTGGGTCCGAACCAGGCGGCGGTGAGCAGCTCACTTCGCGGCAGGGAGGTACGCCACAGCGACAGCAGCATCGCGACCGGACGCACCAGGATGATTGCCACCGCGGCGAAAAGCCACTCCCGCCAACCGAGATGGGACAGCCGGTCTGGAGTTATCAATGCTCCGAACACCAGCAGGGCGGCAAACTTGGTCAACTCCGAGAGCAATTCGCCGAAGGGTTCGAAGTGCTCGGCGGCCGTGTGATCCAGAGTGGCCAATGTCGAACCCGCGGCGAACGCAGCCAGATAGGGGTTGGCGTGGGTTAGGTGGCATCCCGCGTACACCACGATGGCGATGGCCATCGGCCCCAGCGCCTGCAGCCGGGGCTCGGCGGTGAGAATCTCCGTCCGCCACGCCAAGGCCACTGCCGCCGCGACCGCAGCGCCGAGCACGAGGCCGAGCAGCAATTCGGTGACAACTTCGCCGAGATCCGAGTGCGCGTGCTGGGCGGTGGCGAGGAATATCAGTACGAACGGCAAGGCAAGGCCATCGTTGAGCCCGGACTCGACGTTGAGCAGGCGCCGCAGCCGCAGCGGCACATCGGCTCGCCCCACCAGGGCAGCGGCGAACACCGGATCGGTGGGCGACAGTATCGCGCCGATGAGAAAGGACGTCGGCCAGTCCAGCCCCGCGAGATAGTGCGCCGGGATTGCGATACCCACCATTGTCAGCGGCATCCCGAGGCCCAGCGCCCGGCCCGACAGATTCCAGTTCTGTTTCAACGCAGACACATTGGCGCGTTGACCGTCGGTGAACAGCACGGTGAAAAGCGCGACGTCGGCGAGCAGGGAGACGATCGAGTCATCCGGTCCGATCTCGACGATCCCGAAACCTCCGGGCCCGATCAGTGCGCCGGCAACCAGGAACATCAGCGCCGTCGACAGCACCGTTCTCGCGGCGACACCCGACAGCGAGACGCTGACTAGCAGCACCA
This sequence comes from uncultured Actinomycetota bacterium, assembly GCA_963846905.1. GTDB lineage: Bacteria > Actinomycetota > Actinomycetes > Mycobacteriales > Mycobacteriaceae > Mycobacterium. The sequence goes on along the minus strand of CAWJYB010000038.1, from coordinate 114,820 downwards.
GGCCGTATGCCAGTACAAGCGCCACGACGGACTCCGTTCATCGTTCGATCGCCCACAGGTGACGACACCACTTTCCTCGATCGCGATCATCAGACTTCACATCCACCAGCGGCCTTCGAGCGCCTCCTCGACACCTACTGCGGCCGCTGCCAAGCCTTCTGCTCGGCAGCGTCGAAACCCTGCGCGGACAACACCGTTCGAGTCCGCCCCAGCTGGTCACGGATCGCATGGTGATGCTCCGGGACGTCGGTGGACCACGCGAGCTCTCGCAGCAGCGCGAGCACCCGATCGAGAACGGCGACGTCGCCGGCCCCGTAGTGTCTCGGCTGGGCGATGGCCAACTCGAGAAGCTCGGACAGGTCCGGGCGCCGCATCACCACCCGAATCCGGTCGTCCGCATCGCGCAGGACGTGCGGCCCCAGATCGCGTCCGGCGAACTCGCACAGCAGCGCGGCGCTGTGACCCCAGGGTGTGTATCGCCGTCGTGGGGTCGTTGATGCCCGGCGAGAGTGCCTTCGTGGCGACGTCGGTGAGTTGGCGCAGTCCATACCCGATGTCGTCGACAGGGGTTCGTTCGAAGCCCGTCGCCACCGCCTTTTGCACCCTGCTTTGTATCTGCTCGCGGGTGTCCGCATCGAGTGCGGCCTCCGACTCCTCGGGCCAGGCATATCCGATCGGCGTCCCGGCGATCAGCGAGCTACCCGGGTCACGGCCGAGCACGATGACGGTTCCGGTGTCTGCTGCGGTGTCCAGCATCGCCTTCTCGTCGATCCCGGTCAGAAACCCTGAGGCACCCGCCGTGATGAGCAGGGCGTGTGCCGGTGGTGTCGGCATGGGGATGGCGGGCCTGCCGGGCCCGGGTTCGAGGCGACGCTCGTGTAGGTAGTCGATGTCGTGGACGGAGCAAATGTCGTCAGGGTTGTCGTCAAGATTGTGGTCAGATCGTCAGGCAGCGGGGGGATCGCCGTGGTCGAGCTTTTCGGCGATCCAGACCTTGATGAGTGACTGGCGGGTGACTCCAAGTCGGGTGGCTTCGCGGTCGAGTTCGGCGATCATCCATGCCGGGAAGTCGACGTTCACGCGCCGGTGCTCCTCGCCGGGCCGCCGCGCCCGAGCCGTATCCAAAGCGGCTGCCATGTCCTCGCCGGCGTCAAACCGCTCGTCGAACTCCTTAGCCTTCATAGAGTGATGCCTCGCTCTCCCGTGACGGGCGTACCGAGATGATCCGGACATGTTCATCTCGGTAGGTCACGACTGCCGACCAGCATCGGCCGCCGATCTGACCGATCACCATCCACCTCGGCTCATCCGTCGTCCGTGCCGGAACCTCAATGCGGTGCGTGTCCCGCCAAATGGACTGGGCTGCAGTGAAGTCGATGCCGTGCTTGACGAAGTTTGCCACGCTCTTGGCGGGATCAAACTCGAACTCAAGCATGTATAGAAATCATACCTTAATTACTCACACTCGGGGTGCCAGTGGCGTCAAAACTGTCGTCAAACGGCCTCGCCCGCCCCACCAGGCAAAAAACCCGTAGCCATGTGGCTGCGGGCTTTCTCCTGGTGGAGCTAAGGGGACTCGAACCCCTGACCCCCACACTGCCAGGAGCGTGCAGATGCCGTTACCAGGCGCTTTAACTGCGGTTTTGCGGCTGTAGGCGACGTAGTTGCGTGGCCAATTGTCGTCACGGTTGTCGTCAAAAATGTCGTCAATCCGGCGGAGCCCGCCCGGATGCTGCTGGGGTGGGCCACGCGTTGGCGGTTACGGCCCTAGTGCCGAGATCGGCACGACATGAACCCCATCGGTTCGTTTTCCACCACCGCCGGTCGCCGTCACGACAACGAGAGCGGACGGGCTGCCATGCTTCGAGGCATCCACGGCGGCCGCGAAGTCGAGGAGGCCCTTGGCCGCCCTGTCGATGACGTTTTGATCGCCTGTCAGCTTCACCTCGAATGCGGCCCAACCGTCCGGTGTGTCGACGATCGCGTCGACTTCCTTACGACCGTGAGACTCACGCCAGGTGTACACCGCGCCGCCGAGCGGTTGCGCATAGGTGCGAACGTCGCGGACTGCCATCGCCTCGAAGTGGAATCCGGCGGCCTCGAGGTCGGCGAGCAGATCCCGCGATCCAACCTTGAGCGCGGCGGTGCCCAGCGACGGGTCGACGAAGTAACGGACCGGCGCCTCGCGTAGTTCGGTGCGCGAACGCATGTGCGGCTTCCACGCCGGCGAGTTCTCGGTCAGCTTGAGACGGTCAAGCGCGTCGAGGTAGGAGTTCACCGTCTCCTTTGCCGGAGCCCGGTGATCGTCACCGGCGATGTCTGCGCCCAGTGCGGTGACTTTGATCGCTGTCCCGACGGATCGCCCGAGCGATGCGAGTGCACGGCGTAGTCGGTCTGGAGTGCGCTTGCCGGTGCCGAGCTCAGGAATGTCGATGTCGACGATCTGGGCGAGGTAGTCGGCAAGCCACCCCCGGGCACTGCGCTCGGACTGATCGAGCAACGCCGGCCAGCCGCCGATGACGATCCGCTCCATGAGGCCCGGGACCGTCATCGCGGTTCGCTTCGCCTTCTGGTCTTCGCCGCGCAGCAGAGCAGCCAGCGAAACCTCACCCGTCGAATGGCCGGATTCGAATAGGCTCATCGGCCGCATCCGGAGCGTGCCGATCCGACCCGCGCCGGAGTGCAATTCGCGCTCATATCTCGGAGTCGCCGATCCGGTCAGGATGTACAGGCCACGACGGCGCAGATCATCGACATGCCGCCGCACCTGGTCCCATATCTCCGGCGCGCGCTGCCATTCATCGAAAAGGATCGGCGTCTCTTGGTCGAACAGCTCGTCCGGGTTGAGTCCCAGGAGCGCCCGCGCGTTCGGGTCGGTGTCGAAGCGGACTGAACTCTTCGCCTGCTGGAGGGCGGTTTCCGTCTTCCCGCAGCCCTTCGGCCCATCGATGAGGACAGCACCGATCGAGGTCAGCCGCTCGGACAGCTCGGCGTCGACGACGCGTGCGCGATAGTCGAACATGACACCAGTCTACGTTTCCGACAGCTCATACTCGCCGTTTTCGACAGTCCATACTCGCTGTTTTCGACAGACTAGATTCGCCCGTTCCGGCAACCGCGGGCGATACATCAATATCCAGGAAGTGATCCTGCCAGGAAGTCCGGACCATGTCCCCATACCTGAATGTGGCGACACCCGAACCGCTCGTTGTCGTCAAAAATCGACCCAGACGACGCGGACAGCTAACGCCGAAACCAAGATAAGACGTGGTCACGATCGATTATCCACTGGTGGAGCTAAGGGGATTCGAACCCCTGACCCCCACACTGCCAGTGTGGTGCGCTACCAGCTGCGCCATAGCCCCAAGACGTGCCCATCGAAATTACACCATCTGCGGGGGATGCCTCAAAACTGCTGCTCACGGGAGCTCGCCACCGGCCTCCGGACCCAGCGGGCGCACCGGCGTTCGGCTCCGATGAAGGACCGACCCGGGTTTCGGGTGCCCGCAGCCAGCCCAGAGCGGCGACCAGCAGAATCAGCCCACTGACGACGAATGCGGTTGCGAAACTCAGGTACTGGGCGATGGCACCGACCGCCAACGAACCGAAGATCGCGCCGACGTCCGCCATCATCTGGTAGACAGCCAATGCAGTACCGCCGCGCACTTTGTTGCCGATGATGTCGGCGACCGCCGCCTGCAGCGGCGCGGTGAAGATGCCCGACGCCGCGCCGGCCACGAAGGCGCCCGCCAGGAACAGCGTCAAAGACGACGCGAGCCCCACCAGCACCGTCGCCGCGCCGGATGCCGTCAATCCGATGATCAGCAGGCTGCGCCGGCCCAACCGGTCCGAAAGGTGGCCGCTGGGTATGACGGCCGATATGTTGCCCACCGCGAATGTCGCCAGCGCCAGCCCGGCGATACGCGGACTGCGGTGCAGGACCTCGGCGACGAACAGCGGAACCAGCGCGATACGCAGCCCGAATACCGACCATCCCATCGCGAAATTCGAGAACAGCGCCGAGCGGTACGCGCGGTTGCGCAGCACCGCCTGTACCGTCACAGGCTGGTGAAGGTCTGCGGCCGCAGCTGCCAGCTCCGACCGCCGCAACCGCACGAACACCACCACCACGGCGACCAGCAACGCCACCCCGTAGATCAAGAACGGCGCCGCAAGGCCCAAACCGACGGTGAGCGCCCCGAGCACCGGTCCCCCGACGGACCCGATCAGGAACGCGCTGGAAAACATTCCCGCGACCCGGCCGCGGGAATCGGGCGGGGCGATCCGGATCATCAGGCCCAGTGATGAGACCGTGAACATCGCCGAGCCGAAGCCACCGACTGACCGGAAAACCAGTAACTGCCAGTATGTCTGAACGAATGCGCAGGAACCGGTGGACAGCGCGACAATCAGCAGGCCGCTCAGATAGATCCGCCGCTCCCCCACCCTCTGGACCAGAAGACCGGCGCCGGGCGCCGCCACCAGCCGCGTCAACGCGAACGCGGTGATTACGAATGTAGCCGCGCTGATGCTGACGCCGAAGTGGCGCGCGTACTGCGGCAGCACTGGCGCCACCACACCGTATCCAAGGGCGATCACCGCATTGGCCGCGATCAAGACCCAGATTTCCGCCGGAAGTCCGGGCCGGGATGCCGCACTGCTCACGCGATGACTGTATTCACCACCTCGCGCGCAGCATCCTGCACCTGTGCCAGATGATCAGGTCCTTTGAACGACTCGGCGTAGATCTTGTAGACGTCCTCTGTCCCCGAGGGCCGCGCCGCGAACCACGCGTTTTGCGTAGTCACCTTCAGCCCGCCGAGCGGGGCGCCGTTACCGGGTGCCGCCGTCAGCTTGGCGGTGATCGCCTCGCCGGCCAGTTCGGTGGCGGTGACCTGTTCGGGGGACAGTTTGCTCAGACGGGACTTCTGCTCGCGATTGGCCGGGGCATCGATGCGCGCATAGGTGGGTGCGCCGTACTGCGCGGCGAGTTCGGCGTAGCGCTGCGACGGCGACTTCCCGGTGACTGCCTGAATCTCGGAGGCCAGCAAGGCCAGGATGATGCCGTCCTTGTCGGTGGTCCACACCGATCCGTCCTTGCGCAGGAACGACGCCCCCGCCGACTCCTCGCCGCCGAAACCGATTGTGCCGCTGATCAGTCCGTCGACGAACCACTTGAATCCGACGGGTACCTCGACGAGTTTGCGCCCGATCCCGGCCACCACCCGGTCGATGATGGAGCTGCTGACCGCAGTCTTGCCAACAGCTACGCCCGCCGGCCAGTCGGGCCGGTGCGTGTAGAGGTAGTCGATCGCCACCGCCAGGTAGTGGTTGGGATTCATCAAACCGCCGTCGGGTGTGACGATGCCGTGCCGATCGGAGTCGGCGTCGTTTCCGGTGGCGATCTGGTAGTCGGCGATCTTGTTGATCAGCGACGCCATAGCGTTGGGCGAACTGCAATCCATCCGAATCTTGCCGTCGGTATCCAGGGTCATGAACCGCCACGTCGCATCGACCAGCGGATTGACCACGGTCAGAGCCAGGTTGTGCCGTTCCGCGATAGCACCCCAGTAGTCCACGCTGGCTCCGCCGAGAGGGTCGGCTCCTATCCGTACGCCTTCAGCGCGGATAGCGTGGATGTCGACGACGCTGGGCAGGTCCGCCACATAGGCGTCCATGTAGTCGTGGCGCTGCACCGTTCCCAGCGCCCGGGTCAGCGGCACCCGCTTCACATCCGACAGGCCTGTCCGCAGAATCTCGTTGGCGCGCTTGGCGACGACGCTGGTGGCATCGGTGTCGGCGGGCCCGCCGTTGGGCGGGTTGTACTTGAAACCGCCGTCACGCGGTGGATTGTGCGACGGCGTGACGACGATGCCGTCCGCCAGGCCTGCCGCCCGGCCGCGGTTGAACGCCAAGATCGCGTGGCTGACCGCCGGCGTGGGCGTGTAGCGGTCGGCCGAGTCGATCATCGCCACGACGTCGTTTGCGGCGAGCACCTCCAGCGCCGACACCCAGGCGGGCTCGGACAAACCGTGGGTGTCACGGCCGATGAAGAGCGGGCCCGTGGTCCCCTGAGCGGCACGGTATTCGACGATGGCCTGGGTGGTTGCCAGGATGTGCGCCTCGTTGAACGCACAGTCCAGGCTCGAACCCCGGTGGCCCGACGTGCCGAACGCCACCTGCTCGGCGATGTCGTCGGGGTCGGGCTGCAGAGTGTAATAGGCGGTGACGAGATGGGAAAGATCGATCAGGTCTTCGGGTTGCGCCGGCTGTCCGGCACGCGGATTGGCAGCCATGACGCAATTCTGCCGACGTGAGGCCGTCCGTGTCCGGCTGACGAGCGTTGTTCATCAACAGTTGGGTCATACTGTCGCGGTGTTGGGTCATGACAGCCGGGAATTAGCGGCCGTTTTCGCAGGAGGCGCACTGGGGACACTGGCCAGGGCCGCACTGGAGGAGCTGGCCGCTCCCGCGCCCGGGCATTGGCCGTGGCCGACGTTTGTCGCCAACATCGTCGGCGCGTTTCTGCTTGGCTATTTCACCACCCGTCTGCTCGAGCGGTTGCCGTTGTCCAGTTACCGGCGTCCGCTACTGGGGACGGGCCTGTGCGGGGGGCTGACGACCTTCTCCACCATGCAGGTCGAGACGGTACGGATGCTGGAGCAGCAACGCTACCCGCTGGCAATCTCCTACGGCACCGTCAGCATCGTCTGCGGCCTGGCCGCCGTCTACCTAGCGACCGCGATGGTGCGACGGGTACGGGTACGCCGGTGACCGCACTGGTGTGGGCGGGCGTGATGGTTGTCGGGGGCGCCGGCTCGGTAACACGCTTGCTGGTCGACCGGGCGGTGGCACGACGTGTGGCTTTGCCATTTCCATTCGGGACGCTCGCGGTCAATCTCAGTGGTGCCGTGCTGCTGGGGTTCATCGGCGGCCTCGCGCTGAGTGCCCATGCCGCGCTTCTGGCCGGGACGGCGTTCGCCGGCGCGTACACGACGTTCTCGACGTGGATGCTCGAGTCTCACCGGCTCGCCGAGGAGCATCAGTTCTGGCCGGCGGTGGCCAACGTCGTCGTCAGCCTGGTTCTGGGCGTGGCCGCGGCGATGCTGGGTCAATGGATCGCGGGCCGTTGACCGAGACCATGGTGCTGACCGCCTACTTCGCCGAACGAGAGCGCAGCGGCGACCGGTTCCTCGCCGACGCGATGCTGGAACTGTTCGCAGCACATGAGGTGGCGACGAGTGTCATGCTGCGTGGCATCGCGAGCTTCGGCCCGCGCCACCACATCCGTTCCGACCAGTCGCTGAGCCTGTCGGAGGATCTGCCCGTTGTGATCGCGGGCGTCGACACCGCCGCCCGGATCGCCGACCTGGTCGACGAGGTGACCGGCCTGATCAGTCGCGGCCTGATGACACTCGAGCGGTCCCGTCCGGATCTTCCCGCCGAGCCGGTGTTCGACGAGTCCGATGCGGTGAAGCTGAGAGTGTTCGTCGGCCGGCGGCAGCGCTTATCGGGCATGCCGGCCCACCAATTCGTCTGCGATATCGCGCATCGCCACGGATTCGCCGCCGCGGGAGCGTTTCTCGGTGTCGACGGAACCACCGGCGGCCGGCGTCGCCGCGCGCGATTCTTCAGCGGGAACGTCGACGTTCCCGTCATGGTGGTCGCGATCGGAACCCACGCTCAGGCAAGAAAAGCGCTCGAGACGCTGGCCAGCTGGCCGGCTGAGTTGCTCACCACCGTCGAGCGCATCAAGGTCTGCAAGCGCGACGGCCGTATGTTTGCACGACCTCACGAGTTGCCGGCCACCGACGCGTCCGGTCTGCCGCTCTACCAGAAGCTCACGGTCACAACATCGGAGGCGGACCGACACGAGGGAAAGCCGGTGCACCGCGCGCTGATCCGGCGGCTTCGCCGTGCTCCACAGGCCAACGGCGCCACGGTACTGCGCGGAATCTGGGGCTTCCACGACGACGGACCGCCGCACGGCGACAGGGCGTTGCAGTTGGTCCGCCACGTTCCTGTGACCACGGTCATCGTCGACACCCCCGAATCCGTCGCCGCCAGCTTCGATATCGTCGACGAACTGACCGCCGAACACGGACTGGTGACCAGTGAAATGGTGCCCGCGATGATCGCCAAGGACGGACCCGGCCCCGGGGGCGGCACGCGGATTGCGCGCCACCACTACTGACGCGGCTCGGCGTTTCGGGGTCAGCCCGGTCCCGCGAGCAGCAGCACGCCCGCAGCCAGCAGTGCGATCACTTTGACAGATTCCAATCCCACGTACCAATAATGCGCGTGGGAGCGGGGACCATCGGCACCGGCGAGCACGGCATCGGATCGGCGTGTCAAGGCCGGTCGCACAGCCAGCATTTGGGTCAGCAAGGCGGCGACCGACACTCCGACCGCGGTGTCGACGGCGACCGGCGGGGCGGCGACGACCACAGCCACCACGATGACCGCCGCCAGTGCGGCTTCGCAGAAGTTCAGCGCCCGGAACACCCGCCGGCCGATGCCGAGCCCCACCTGAAGGGTGACTCCTGGCGCCCGGAACTTCAGCGGCGCTTCGAGAAATGAGATCGCCAGCACCATGCCCAACCAGGTGAAGACCGCTGCGACAGCCAGCGCCGAGCAAGTATTCATCGGGCGCCGTCCAACATCGCGATCAGTACCGAAAGATGGCTGAGATGCAGTTCTTTGGTGGCGGTCACCAAAGTCACTGGTCCGGCCGCAACCAAACCCCTGAGTTCGTCGAGTGCGGCCGCGGCATCGGGACGGGCCAGCTCTGCGGCGTAGCGCCGCGCGAACTCCTCGACGCGGGACGGGTCGTGACCGTACCAGCGCCGCAGCTCGCTCGACGGGGACACGTCCTTGAGCCAACGACCAACCCGCACATCGCTTTTGCGCATTCCACGGGGCCACAGCCGATCGACCAGCACACGTGTTCCCGCATCGGATTGGACGGCATCGTAGACGCGTGCCGTTCTCACGAGTCGAATCCAGCACCACGACATACCAGCAGGCGAGCCATCGCGATCACGATGACTGGGCTTGCCTGGCAGCGCAGAATCTCATGCATGGACGATACCGTTGACGTTCTGCGGCGCTGGGAGAACGCCGGCGGTCTGTGGCGCGTACTCGCTCGCTTTGGCAACTCGGTGGACATCGGGCTCTTCCGTTGCGACGGCGGCGAACAACTTGACCTTCTCCGATCCGACGACCTGAGCGTCGTCGACTACATCGGTGGACGCAACAGCAGTCTGGATTGACCGGCGACGCCACGCGCAGCAAGCCAACTCGGTAAGAGCATGGCCATCGCCCGTGGGTCGGATTGGGTGAGCTAACTGGGCCCACAGCACTTCCGGGGGCGATAGCATCACCAAACGCCTGACATGGATTGACCCCATGGCAGATCAAAGGAGATGGCATGCCTTCCAATACCGCTGCCGAAATCGTCCGGAGCGTCGGCGGACCAGCCAACATCGAAAGTCTTTCACATTGCGCCACGCGGCTGCGGTTCCAGCTGCGCGACGCGTCCAGGATCGAGCAGTCGGTCGTCGAGGCCGTTCCCGGTGTGATGGGCGCGGTGCCGCAAGCCGGGGATCGCTACCAGGTCGTCATCGGCGGCGGCGTCCAGACCGTCTACAACGACATCATGGCGCTGCCTGGAATGACAGGCGGCGCAAACCCCGACGACGCCGCGTCGATCAAGGCCGCCGCTCGCGCCCGCGGTCCCCGCGGAAAATTTGCCTGGCTGGACACGCTGTTCGAATTCCTGTCCGACTCGTTCCGGCCGATCCTCGGGGCACTGCTCGGCGCGTCACTGTTCATCACGTTCATGGCACTGATGAGCACGTTGGGCGTCATTCCCAACTGGGCCGACCCCCGGACGGCGAGCGAGCTCTCACCGACCTGGCAGTTCATCAACCTGTGCTGGCAGTCGGTTTTCGTGTTCCTACCCCTGATGGTCGCCTACAACGCGTCGAAGAAACTCAACGCGGATCCGTGGATCGGCTTCGCCATCATGGCGGTGGTGATGCTGCCCGGGTTCGCGGCTTTCAAAGACGCCGCACAGCCGATGACCGTTGCAGGGTCCCAGGTCGACATCGTGCATGTCTTCGGTTTGCCGCTAACCGTTTTCAATTACAGCTCGCAGGTGTTCCCGCCGCTGATCATGGCGGCGGTTCTGGGACCGCTATATAAGCTGCTCAAGCGGATCATCCCCGAGAACGTCCAGCTCATCTTCGTGCCGTTCTTGAGCATGCTCATCATGATCCCGCTCATGGCGTTCGCAATCGGACCGATCGGCGTGTATGCCGGCGCCGGCTTGGCCAACTTCCTGAAAGCGATCAACGACTTCTCCCCGCTGATCTTCGCCATCATCGTTCCGCTCGCGTATCCGTTCATGGTGCCGCTGGGGCTGCACTGGCCGATAAACGCGATCATGCTGCTGAACATCCAGACCCTGGGTTACGACTTCATCCAGGGACCGATGGGCGCGTGGAACTTTGCGTGCTTCGGGGCCACGGCGGGTGTGCTGTTCCTGGCGATCCGCGAGAAAGATGCACAGATGCGCCAGACCGCAACGGGCAGTCTGGCCGCGGGCCTGCTGGGCGGGATTTCCGAACCGTCGCTTTACGGTATCCATCTGCGGTTCAAGCGGATCTACCCGCGGATGCTGGTGGGCTGCTTTGTCGGCGGTCTCATCATCGGCATCGGCGGCGGTGTGAAGACGAGCGCCTTCGTCTTCACGTCCGTGCTGACCATTCCGGCGTTCACCAACATCGTGCTGTACGGCATCGCGGTGATGGCGGCGTTCTTCACCGCGATGGCCCTGGTGATCCTGTCGGGTTACCGTACCCCCGAACAGCAGGCCGAGTTCGAAGCCTCCCGCGCAGCGACCGCCGCGGCGCCGAAAAAACCCCTCGCCACTGCGAGCGTCAGCACTGCCGCCGCACCTGCGGCTGCCGCCGGCGCCTCTGCCACGGCCACCAGAGCGGTGGCCACCGCGGACAGAAGGGTGACCGGCGCCCTCGTCGTCGCCGAGATACGGTCGCCGCTCGACGGCACGGTGATACCACTGGCCGACGTCCCCGATCCGGTATTCAGCAAGGGCACCATGGGGCCTGGTATCGCGGTGGCACCGTCGGGTGACACGGCGTTCTCACCGGGGAACGGGATCGTCGTCGCCGCTCAGCCGACCGGCCATGCGTTCGGCCTGGTGCTCGACGGAGGTATCGAACTGCTTATCCATATCGGGATCGACACCGTGAACCTGAAAGGCGAAGGGTTCGACGTCAAGGTCGCCAAGGGCGACAAGGTGAGCGTCGGGACGCCGCTGGTGACCTTCGATCGCAAGGTGATCGAGGACGCCGGCTATTCGTTGGTCACCCCCGTCATCGTGTTGAACGGCAAGAAGTTCGCCTCGGTCGAGCCGACCGCCACCGGCGAGGTCAATGCCGGCGACCCGGTGCTGACCGTGTCGAAATAGCCCGCGTAAGCGGAAGTTTGGGTTCGCCGCCCCCGCTGTTCGCCGTCCCGCTGTCCGGCGCCGGATCAGCCCTTGCTTGCGCCGTTGCCGTTGTCTCCGGAGTCGTTGCCTGCCGGGCCTTTGCCTCGAGCACCCTTGTCTGCGGAGTCATGTGACCGCTTTGCCGAAGGTCCGGACGGGTTTTCGGACGACTTGCGCGGCTTGCCGGACGACTCGTCCCGCTGACCGGACATCCTTCCGCGGCTGTCACCGCGGGCCGGCGCCTCATCCTTCTTCACGTCGTCGGCGCGGGTGGCGACGCCGAGGCGACCGGGGCGCAGCTTGTTGCCCCGTGCGGGTGTGTTGGACTGCGCCTCCCCACCGGCGGCAACGACTTTCTCCTCCGGGGCGCCCTGCTCCTCGGCCGCAGATGAGACCCTGTCCTTCGTGGACCGCTGACCGTCGGCAGCGGCGTCACCGCGGCCAACGAGCCCGCGAACATGGTGGAATCGCTCACCACGACCGAATCGGTGTCCTGACTTATCGGACTCGGTCGAGGACTGGTCGGCGCCGACTGCGCCGTCGACGACTGCGCCGTTGTCGGATTCAAGCTGCGTTTCCCCGGCCGGCGTCGCTGTATCCGCCCTAGATTCGATCGTCGCCGGGCCCGCGATGACGTCCCCGCGAAGAACCGCGCGCAGATTCGCGATGTCCTCCTTGAGGGTCGCACGAAGGGCGGTGATGTCCTCCGTGAGAGCCGCGGGCAGATTGGCCACCCCTGCGTTCAGCGCCTCGCGCAGATTGTCAACCAACGCGGCGACGTTCTGCTGTGCGACCGGGTCGGGACCCGGGAGAAGACGGTGAAGCGCAACGAGTAAGTCCTGCAACGGATGCGGCTTTGCGGTCAGCGACGTCACCAACTGGTCCGCAGGCGCCAGAGCTTCAGCGGCTGCCAGCAGCTGTGTCTCCGCCGATTGGGCGCTGCCCGGCCACGGCGGCAGCGGCGGCAGTGGGGGGAGCCAGAAGTCCCACTGCATCCTCAAGAAATTGCCGAACGCATACCAGCTATCCTCCGCGATGTTTCCCACGCCCTCGAAGAAGGGCAGCGGGCCCCACAGCCAGTTGGCGGAATTGACCACGAGGCTGTGGACGACGGGTTCCAACCAGTGGTAGAAGATCATGATCTGAGGCGCAAGCCAGCCCACCCACGGTATCCAGCCGACCGCGTAGGTGGCCACTTCAAACCCGTACTGCACCCACGGCTCGATGGCCTCATAGGTGTTGATGATGGCGTCTTCGAATTCGAACTTGGTAGGCGCGGGGGACGGCCCGGGAACCCCTGGCGGCGTGGGGAACACGTTCGCCGCGCTGGGCGGGACGAGGAACCTTCCGAGATCCAGGCTGACGAACGCCCCGAGGTAGTTGGATTGCCCTGCCAGCGGTTGCACCACAGTCGGAGAAGTCGCCGCCGCGAGCTGAACCGCCGGGACCGGCCGCGGCGGAGCCTGCACTGTTGGTGCGACCGCGATCGCACCAACACCGACGAGCGCGATACCGGCCGTCGCCAAATTTTTTCCGAAGACCTTCACTGTCAAAATTCCTCGTCCACTCGCCGATCCGGAACACCCGCCAGAGGCCGCGGGCGTGAACCGAAGTTTAGCTGCTCTTGAATTTTTTCCGGCTAGCCGGGTCGAAGTGTGGGTTGCTGCCCGCTGGGGTGCGGGTGAAGTGGAGCCTGCCGTAGCCCCTGACCGTCAGTCAGTTTCCCCAGAGCCGTTGTCTGCCGAACCCCGGCCTTTGAAAACTTTGTTTGGGGATTCAGCAGACCGCTTCGCCGACGGTCCGGACGGCTTGCCGGATGACTTGCGCGGCGTACCCGAAGACACGTCGCGCTCATGTGATCGCTTTCCGGCCCCGTTCGACATCCCATCCCGCTGATCGGATGGCTTGTCCGCCCGACCCGTCGAGGCATCAGACCTGTCCGGAGCCGCACCCTGCTGATCTGACCGTTTTCCGCCGTCTCCACCCTGGCCGGGTACTCCGTCCTTGGTCACCCGGTCGCCGCCGCTCGCATAGCCGTGGCGGCCCGGGCGGAACTTGGTGCCCCGTGCGGGCGCCTCCGATTGCGCTTCCCCACCGGCAACGGCGCTGTCCGCCCGACCGCCCTGGTCTTCGGTCGACGACGAGACCGCGTCCTTCGTCTGACCTGTGGCAGCGGCTTCACTGCGGCCACCGAGCCCGCGAACATGATGGAATCGCTCACCTCGGCCGAATCCGTGCCCGGACCGATCGGACTCGGCGGACGACTGGCCACCACCGGCTGCCTCGCCGGTAACCGAATCGTCCCCGGAAGCAGGCGGCGTGCCCTCGGCCGTCACCGCCGTACCCGCAACGGCCCCGCGAAGAGCCGCACCCAGATTTGCGATGTCCTCGTTGAGGGTCGCACGCAAGGTGGCGATGCCTCCATCGAGTCCTGCGGGCAGACCGGCCACGTCCCCGTTCAGCGCCGCGCGCAGATTGGCGAAATCCTCCCTGACAGCAGAGCGCAGTCTGACAACGTCCCCGTTCAAGGAAGCCGCAAGAGTTGTCACGTCCCCGTTGAGGGACCCACCCAGGCTTTCCGCGCCCCCGTTGAGAGCTGCGCGCACATTGTCGACAAGCGCCGCCAAACCGTCGGCGGCAGCGGTGCGCTGAACTCCGGCCGTCGTGCTGCTGAGGCGCTGATCGAGGAACCCGCCGGTGAAGTAGTCCCACTGCTCCTGAATGAACGCCACAAATGCATCGATCGCCTCACCACCGCGCAAGATGATCGAATTCCACGTCGCCTGAGTTGCGTTGGCCGCTGCCGTGATCAAGCCGCCATTGAAGAAGTCGGCCACCGCTTGATCGCCGGCCGTGATCATGTCCTTGGCGAAGTAGACCAGGGCGTCACCCAACCCTTCTGTCAACCCCCAAATCGAGTTGGTTTCGAACCGGATCAGTGGCACGAAAGGGATCCAATCGATGGAGTCCATGATGTCGGTGGCGAACGTGACGCCGCTGTCGATCCAGCCCTTGATGGGCTCATCCCAGAGATTCCAGATCCACAGGCTGCCATCGCGCAACCAGCCAGACGCGGTGACCACCGCGTCGCCGATCCAGCCGCCGCACAGGATGTCGGGGCACGGCGGAAGGGGTGGAAGCGGTATCGGAATCCCGGGGATCAGCCAGTCGATTTCGTCCCACAGGAGTTGCCAGGACGCGTCCCACGTGTCACGGATGATGTTGCTGACCTTTTGGTTGAACCCCAGCGGTCCGAAAAGCCAGTCAGCACCGTTGAAGACGAAGGTCCGGACGATCGCTTCCCCGAAGTCGTACAAAATCGAGATCTGGGGAGCGAACCACCCCACCCACGGGATCCAGCCGACCACGTACGCTGCGACGTCGAAGCCCCACTCCACCCAAGGCTCGATCGCGTTGTAGATGTTCTTGATCGAATCGTTGATTCCCGTTACCTCGACGGCCTCATTGGGAATCGGTGTGGGAAACGACGCACCAGCGCTGGGCAATAGGACGTTCTGCACCCACGCACTCACGTCTTCCAGATATGTCGACCCGGCCGTGGGGAGCCAGGCCTGCGTCGACACCACCCGTGGAACCACCGCATCGTGTGCCGGCAATGTTTGAATCGCCGGGGCCAGCGCAACTGCACTGACCGTCACAGTGGCGATACCGGTGGTTAGGGCGGATCGAAGCGAAATCTGCATGTCCCTTTGCCTTCAGTCCATCGAGCTGCCAGCAAAGATAACGCAGACAGTCGGCCGGGGGAACCCAACACGGCGAGTTTTTCGAAACCGACCGAGCCAGGACGACCGACGGTACGTCAAAGACGAACTACCGAATCTTGGCCGCATTCGGCCCGGCCAGCACCGACAACAGAATCCACGGCACCAATCCCGACAGCGGAGAATTCAGGAAGCTGTCCATCAACCTCGACGCGCCAAACCCCTGTTTCTTCTCCGTCACCGGATCGCGGCCGTCGTCGTCGGTCATGGTGTGTCAACTGTAAGCGCGTTAGGGACACAACCTCATGCGCGATAGCGGCGTCAAGGCGTGCGGGCGACGAGCACCACGGTGCTGCGCGGGTTGGCGATGTAGTGATCCGCGGGATCGATAAGGATTTCGGCCGCGGTGTCGGCGAAGTCCTCGCCGGCGGGCAGGCTGGTGTCGATGATGCGGTGCCACGCCGCAGGCGCAGCCGTCGCCGGGAGGATCACCCACCGGGAGCGGTAGTCGGCGTTGAGGATCAGAAACAGTGTGGTGGCCGCGCCGCCCGGCGCATTGTCGTCGGTGTCGAGTTGATAGCACAGCGTGTGGGCATCAGGATCGGACCATTGCGGCGGTCCCCCTTGCGGGCCGAACCAGCTCACGTCGGGGATGTGGTCGTCGTCGAGGTCCGTGCCGAGAAGGAACTTGCGCTGCTGCAGAACCGGGAAACGATGGATCAGCGCGACCGCCTTCGCCACGAAAGCGACCAGATCGGCGTTGGTGTCGGCCAGCGTCCAATCGAACCACGAGATGGGGTTGTCCTGGCAGTAGGCGTTGTTGTTGCCCTGCTGGGTACGCAGGAACTCGTCGCCGCCCAGCACCATGGGCGTACCGCAGGCGAACAAGAGCGCACAGAAGTGGTTCTTGGCGAGTTGTCGGCGCAGCGCGAGCACCTGCGGGTCGGTGGTGTCGCCCTCGGCGCCGCAGTTCCACGAGCTGTTGTCGTCGGAGCCGTCGCGGTTGTCCTCGCCGTTGGCCTCGTTGTGTTTGCGGTCGTAGGCCAGCAGGTCGTGAAGGGTGAACCCGTCATGACAGGTCACGAAGTTGATGCTGTTGTAGGCCGAGCGGCCGTCGTCACCGTAGAGGTCCGCCGACCCGGTCAGTCGTCGGCCCAGGTCGGGCAGCTGCCCGGTGTCGCCCTTGGTGAACCGGCGCAGGGTGTCGCGGAACCTTCCGTTCCACTCCGACCAGTCGGGCGGGAAGTTGCCCACCTGGTAGGTGCCGGTGTCCCACGGCTCGGCGATCAGTATCGCGGTGGACAGCACGGGGTCGGCCAGGACCGCCTCGAAGAACGGCGACGCGGAGGAGAACTGATCGCTGCTGCCGGTGCGGCCCAGCACCGTGGCCAGGTCGAACCGGAACCCGTCGACGTGCATTTCTGCCATCCAGTAATGCAGCGAATCGATGACCATTTCAACGACAACGGGGCTGTCGAAGTCCAGGGTGTTGCCGCACCCGCTGAAGTTCGTGTAATAGCGGCGCGGTTGGTCCGGCGGACCGGTCAAAGCGTAGTGGCCCGCATTGTCGATGCCGCGGAACGCCAAGGTGGGGCCGAGCTCATTGCCCTCCCCGGTGTGGTTGAACACCACGTCAAGAAGAACCTTGATGCCGGCACGGTGCAGTTCGCGCACCAACGTCTTGAACTCCTCGACCTGACAACCCGGGTAGCGCCCGGTGGAGTACGACGACTCGGGGGCGAAGAAGCCGATGGAGTTGTAGCCCCAGTAGTTGGTCAGGCCGCGGGCCCCAAGGAAGTCGTCGACGTAATACTCGTGCACCGGTAGCAGCTCGACGGCGTTGACGCCCAGTTCCTGCAGGTGCGGGATCTTCTCGACGAAACCCAGGTAGGTGCCGGGCGATTCGACGCGCGACGACGGGTGGGCGGTGAAACCCTTGGTGTGCACCTCGTAGATGACCAGCTCATCGAGAGTAAGCGTGGGAGAGACAACGCCGGCCCAGTCAAAGGCGTCGTCGTCGACGACGATCGCCTTCGGCACGATCGGACCCGAATCGCGTGCGTCCGGAACCAACTCCCCGTCCCCGGGCCGCGGCTGGTAGGCCAACAGCAGGTTGTCGGTGTTGCAGAACTTGCCGGTCACCGCCTTGGCGTACGGGTCGAACATCACCTTCGCCGCATTGAATCGTTGACCGGACGCCGGGTCGTAGGGCCCGTCGACCCGGTAACCGTAAAGCTGCCCAGCGCGCACCCCATCGACGTGTACATGCCAGGTGCCGTCGCTGGGACCCTGCAGGGCGATCACATCGGAGGGGAGAGCATCGACGCCCGAGTACAGCAGAAGGTACACCGCGGTGGCCTCCGGGGAACGCAACGCGAAGTTGGTACCCGAGCCAGAAGGTGTGGCCCCCAGCGGACGGGGCGCGCCCACCGAAACGGTAAGCGTTGTGTGCTGCAACGAGAACATGTCGACCATTGCCCCCAACCCGGCTTCGCTTGTTTGGGCATTACCCTCTTTCGCGCTCATTCGCGCTCTTGCCGGCAAGAATATCCCGATCACTCCGTAAGCTGGGCTGGTGGACTTCGAGTTGCACCGCAACGACTTACACACAACCCGGTTCCTGCCCACCACCGACCCACCCGAGCCGGATGACGGCGAGGCGCTGCTTCGCGTCGAATCCTTTGGACTGACGTCGAACAACATCACTTACGCGGTCTTCGGTGAGGCGATGCACTACTGGGATTTCTTCCCGGCCTCTGAGCCGAAATGGGGGAAGTTGAATGTCTGGGGATATGCACACGTTGAGGATTCGCGGCACCCCGACCTGGCACCGGGCATGCGGGTTTATGGCTACTTGCCATGCGCCAGCCATCTGCTCGTCACCCCCGACCGCGTCAACGAGAAAGGGTTCATCGACGCAGCGCCGCACCGGGCCACACTGCCATCGGCCTACCAGGGCTACCGTGACGTCAAGACCGATTCCGTCTACTCCGCCGAGTTGCAGGCGGAGCACATCTTGTTCTTTCCGCTCTTCTTCACATCGTTTCTCATAGATGACTTCCTCGCCGATGAGCGGTTCTTCGGCGCGGACACGATCGTGATCTCCAGCGCCTCGTCCAAGACAGCGATCATTGCGGCCTACCTGCTGGCCAACCGCGAGGGGGTCGACATTGCAGGCCTGACGTCCGCGAGCAACCGCGCGTTCGTCGAAGGACTGAACGTCTACGACTCGGTATATGCCTACGACCAGGTCTCGCAGCTTCCGGGCGAGCATGCGGTCTATGTAGACATCTCGGGCAACGGCGCGGTACGCAGCGACATCCATGCCCATTACGGGGATCGCCTCGCTCACAGCGCCGCGGTCGGCATGACCCACTGGACCAAGATGGCCCAGGGAACAGGTGAGCTCGACGGACCAACGCCGGTCTTGTTCTTCGCCCCGGACTACATCAAGAAGCGTGGCGTGGACTGGGGCACGGCCAGACTCGACCAGGCTGTCGCGGATGCCTGGACGCCATTCGCGCACTGGGCGTCGAACTGGCTTCACGTTGAACGGATCTCAAGCAATGACGACATTCAGCGGGTGTACCTCGAATTGCTCGATGGCAAGGTCGATCCGGCGGCGGGCGTCGTCGTGGATCTGTGACTGCCGATCGGGAATATCGGCATGCTGAATCTGAAGGCTCGGTGGATGAAGGGTTGTCTCACCGTAACGTCGCCGCTATATTTCGGTTCATGCCGAATTCGTTGGACGATGAATTCTTGTTTCGGTGCCAGAACGCCACATGAAACGTCCGCGAGCCGTCAAGCACACCGGCAGGCGGCCGGGCCAGAACATCACCCGGGAGCTGATTGCCGACGAGGCCCGCAAGCAGTTCGCTGCGTTGGGGTATGACCGCACTTCAGTACGGCAAATTGCGTTGCAGGCCGGGGTCGATCCGGCGCTGGTGAGCCACTATTTCGGCGCGAAGCTGGACCTGTTCCTCGCGGTTGTCGAGTTGCCGATCGACCCGGTGGCGTTGATCGAACACGTGGTCAGCGGCGACGCCGACGGCGCAGGTTTGCGGTTGGCGACCGCTGTTCTGGATGTGCTCGATGACGAGGTGCGCCGTCGCCCCATGGTGGGCATGATCCGCGCCGCGACCGCCGAGCCCGCGGCCGCCCGTTTGGTGCGCGACTTTTTGACGAGAAACCTGTTGGTCCCGATCGCGCAGCGCCTGGAGGTCGACGATCCCGAGTACCGGGCCGGTTTGGTGATGTCTCAAATCGTTGGTGTCACGCTGGCGCGCTACATCGTCGGGATCGAGCCGCTGGCCGCTCGTCCGCGTGAACGCATCGCGGCAGACCTCGGTGCCACGCTGCAGCGCTATCTGCGCGGCGAGCTGAGTCGTTGATGGCCGTACGTGCCGGAGGGCGCGGGTCGCCGGTGCAACCGCCACCGCGGGTTTCACGAAAGGGCAACCGGTGAAAAAGTTTTCGATTGGTCGTTTGGCCAAGCGGTGGTGGATGGTCTTGGTCGCGGTGGTAGTGATAGCGACAGCGGGATTCAGCGTATACCGACTGCACGGCATCTTCGCGTCTGATCACACGGTGTCGGCCGGCGGTGCGCTGCCCAACGACAGCGCACCGTTCAACCCCAAGCGTGTCCTCATCGAGGTCTTCGGCGCTCCGGGCACAACGGCCACCATCGGCTACCTGGACGTCAACGCCCAACCCCAGCGCGTCGACGACGCTCCCCTGCCGTGGTCCTACGACGTCACCACCACCCAGCCCGCAGTATTCACCAACGTCGTCGCCCAGGGCAACAGCGATCACCTCGGCTGCCGCATCACGATCGACGGCGACGTGAAGGACGAGCGAACAGTGCACACGCTCAACGCCTACACATACTGTCTGGAGAAGTCAGGGTGAATGATCTTCGGGTCAAAGACAATTCGTTGGTGAGCCGGATCGGGCAGCGGATCCGAACGTGGTCGGTACCGATCGCGTTGGTGTGGTTGCTGATCGCGGTGGCCACCAACGTCTTCGTGCCGCAATTGGAAGAAGTCGGCAAAGCTCACAACGTTGCGCTGAGTTCCCCGGATTCGCCGTCGCTGCAGGCGATGAAACGCATGGGCAAGGTGTTCGGCGAGTTCGACTCCGACAGTGCGGCGATGATCGTCTTGGAAGGCGATCGGCCTCTCGGGGCCGACGCACATCAGTTTTACGACACCCTTGTTCGCAAGCTCTCCGCCGACACCCATGTGCAGCACGTCCAGGACTTCTGGGGCGATCCGCTGACGGCGGCGGCCGCGCAGAGCAGTGATGGCAAGGCCGCCTACGTGCAGGTGTTTCTGGCCGGCAATCAAGGCGAGACGTTGTCGCTTCGGTCGGTGGACGCGGTGCGCCACATCGTCGACCACACCTCACCCCCGCCGGGGGTCAAGGCCTACGTCACCGGCGCGGCGCCGCTGTTCGCCGATCAACTCTCGGTCGGCAGCAAAGGTATCGCGAAGGTCACGCTGATCACCATCGCCGTCATCGTCACCATGTTGCTGATCATCTACCGATCGATCGTCGCCGCGGTACTGGTGCTGTTGACCGTCATGATCGAAATGGCCGCGGCCCGCGGCGTCGTCGCCCTCCTGGCCGACTCCGGGATCATCGGACTGTCGACGTTCGCGACCAACCTGCTCACGTTGCTGGTCATCGCGGCGGGCACGGACTACGCGATCTTCGTCCTCGGCCGCTACCACGAAGCGCGCCACGCCGGCGAAGACCGAGAGACCGCTTTCCACACCACCTACCGCTCGACGGCGCATGTGATCCTCGGCTCGGGGCTGACGGTGGCCGGAGCGGTGTTCTGCCTGAGCTTCACCCGGCTGCCGTACTTCGAAAGCATGGGCCCGCCCGGGGCCATCGGCGTGCTGGTGGCCCTGGTGGCCGCGCTGACCCTGGCACCCGCCGTGCTGACGATCGGCAGCGCTTTCGGGCTGCTCGAACCCCGACGCGCGATGCAGACCCGGGGATGGCGGCGCATCGGCACCGCCGTTGTGCGCTGGCCCGCGCCGATCCTGGTGGCGACCGTCGCGGTGGCCGCCATCGGACTTCTCGCACTACCCGGCTACAAGACCAGTTACGACCAACGCCCGTATCTGCCCGCGGACACCCCGGCAAACCTCGGCTACGCAGCCGCGGAAAGGCACTTCTCCCAGGCCCGGCTCAACCCCGAACTGGTGATGATCGAAACCGACCACGACCTGCGCAACCCGGCCGATATGATCGTGCTGGAACGGGTGGCCAGAGCGATCTTCCACACCCCGGGCATCGCCGAAGTCCAGTCCATCACCCGCCCGCTGGGCACCCCACTCGACCACAGCTCGATCCCGTTTCAGCTCAGCGCGCAAAGCATCGGCCAGATCCAAAACCTGCCCTACCAGCAAGCCCGCGCTCGCGACCTACTCAAACAGGTTGCCGAGATCAACAAATCGATCGGCCTCCTCCAGCAGCAGTACGCGTTGCAGCAGCAGGCCGTCGCGGCTACCGGCGAGCAGGCCCAGGCGTTTCACGACACCGTTGCCACGATCAACGACCTGCGGGACAAGATCGCCAACTTCGACGACTTCTTCCGGCCGCTGCGCAACTATTTCTACTGGGAACCGCACTGCTTCAACATTCCGGCCTGCGCGGCGATGAGGTCGGTGTTCGACGCCCTCGACGGTATCGACGCGATGACTGACCAGTTCGGAAAGGTCACGGCAAGCATTGACAGGTTAAATGCCCTGCAACCCGACCTGCTGGCCCTGCTGCCGGCCCAGATCGCCAGTCAGCAAACCAACCGCGATCTGGCGATGACCAACTACGCCACTCAATCGGGGATCACCGCCCAAAGCCAGGCGGCCCTGGAGAACGCGACCGCGATGGGACAAGCGTTCGATTCCGCCAAAAACGACGATTCCTTCTACCTGCCGCCCGAGGTGTTCGACAATCCCGAATTCCAGCGCGGCCTCAAACTGTTCCTCTCACCGGACGGCAAGGCCGCCCGCATGATCATCACCCACGACGGAGACCCCGCCACCGCTAGAAGGCATCTCGCACATCGACGCCATCCGCGCGGCGGCCGAAGAGGCGCTCAAAGGCACACCTCTGGGCAACGCCGACATCTACATCGGCGGCACCGCCGCCACCTACAAGGACATCAGCACCGCCGCGAAATACGACCTGATGATCGCCGGCATCGCCGCGCTGAGCCTCATTCTGCTCATCATGGTCTTCATCACCCGAAGCCTGGTCGCCGCGATGGTCATCGTGGGCACGGTGGCGCTTTCGCTGGGGGCTTCGTTCGGGTTGTCGGTGCTGGTCTGGCAACACATCCTCGGCATCCAGTTGCTGTGGATCGTTCTCGCGCTTTCGGTCATCCTGCTGCTGGCGGTGGGATCGGACTACAACCTGTTACTGATCTCGCGATTCAAAGAGGAAATTCACGCCGGACTGAACACCGGCATCATCCGCGCAATGGCTGCGTCCGGCTCGGTCGTCACCTCCGCCGGCCTGGTCTTCGCCGCCACCATGGCCTCGTTCATATTCAGCGACCTCCGGGCGATAGGCCAGGTCGGCACCACCATCGCGTTGGGCCTGCTGTTCGACACGCTGATCGTGCGAGCGTTCATGACGCCCTCCATCGCAACCCTTCTCGGGCGCTGGTTCTGGTGGCCGCAACGGGTGCGCCCCCGCCCCGCCAGCACGATGCTGCGGCCGTACGGGCCCCGCCCCGCAGTCCGCCAGCTGCTGCTTTGGGAGGACAACGACGGACACATCTCCTCACCACCCTCGGGGAGTCCACAACGGCAACCGCGCCAAGAAGCGGGCAGTTGAGCACAGCGAAGGTCAGCGCGTAATCAAAAGGAGGCCACCGGGAAAGGAGGGCGACAATGAATTTGAGCCTGTATGGTTATCTGACGATATTCGCCTTCGTGGCAGAATTGGTGTTCGCTGCTGTCGCCTTTGTCTTCGTCAACCGACTCCTGCGGCGCGCGCCGACTCCGATCAGCGAAGAAATTCGCAGCGCCACAACAGTCTTGAAGAAGGTACGCAAAGGCGAACCGATGTCGACCGACGAACTGGAATTCGCGAAACAACTTATTGCCGATCGTAGATCCTGGATGGCTTACTCCATTCCTGCCGGTATTTTCACCATCGGATGCCTCTATGTGTTCGGCAGCCTTCAGCAATTACACGGAGCCGCACCATCTCTGCGAACGTACATCGGACTACTGCCCATGCTGGGAGCCACCAACCTCACCATCCAGCTGCTACGGATCGCGAAGTTGAAAAAGCACCTGCGATCAGCCCGCTGAAGTTGAAGATGCCGTTTCGCCAGGTCTCTGGCGGCATATCGGCGACCCTGGCCCGGCCCTGGTGCTCCCAGCTTGTCGTCACCCCCGTCGTGGGCCGGGTGATTCGACTGCCTGACAACGTCCCCCGGCCCACCGGCAGGACGGGTACCCCCGGCGGCGGAATCCCAAGTTCCGCCTCCCCGGGTTCTCAGATCGGCGGCACTGCCAACACGGTGATGCCCGTCTCGTGTTCGAGTTGGCCGGTCAGGTCGGGGCGGTCGGTCAGATGGTCGGTGCGCACGACGGTGAACGCCGAGCGAGCCGCCGCGGGGTCGGCCGGACCGAACAGCGCCAGACAGCCGGCGGTGTGCGCCAGGTCGTGGCGGGCCCAATACCGGATACCGTCGAAACCGGACCGGCGCAGCGCGGCTGCCCACAGCTGGGTCAGCGGATAGTCAGCGGTGCTGAACACCTCTGCGGTGATGCCGAATTGGACCGCCAGATTTGACGTGAAGTCGGCCACGACGACGTCGGCGGCCAACCGCAGGCATGACGAGTCCCGTTCGGCAGCAAGGTAATCCGGCACGACTTGCAGTCCACCCCAGGTCTCCAGGAGCGTCACCACCTCGGATTCGGCCACGTAGCAGGTGCCGTCGGGGTTCGCGAGGTCGAACCGGCCAGCACCGGAGTGGCCGAACCAGCAGGGGCCGTTTCCGTGCCGGTGCGACCGGAACACCTCGGTGCCCGCCGGAATAGGCCGGGCCGGGAAGGCGCCGCGCAGGTGAGCCGGCGGCGGTGGCGGGGCCAGGTGCAGGACGGCGCGTGCCGCCGGGCTCACGCGGCCAGCCGCGCCGCGGCCTGTTCGGCCAGCACCGCCACCTGCTCGCCGCGCCCGGCGAGCAGTGCGCTGCGCGGCGTCTGGCCGGTCAGCTCGGGCTGCGGGGACATCAGCCACGACGCGGCCGCCCAGCCGCGCGGATCCACCCGCGCCCAGGCCCGCAGCGTCGTCTTGATCCCGGGCAGCGGGCGAGCGGGCAGCTGGTCGTCGAAGCCGGCCAGCAGATAGCCGTGGCCGCCGTCGCTGTCGAGGCGAAGCACCCGGTGATCGCGCACCGCCTGGCTAAGTGCCTGCTTGCTCCACCCGGTCACGTCGAGCACCTCGGCGTGGGTCAGCAGCACGCCGATCTGGCTTTCCCACGAGGTACGGGCCTTCAGCCGGGTCACCAGGCTGCGGATCGCGGTGGCGGCGAACCGCAGGTCACCGTCGCCGAGCGCGCTCTGATCGATGCCCTGCTTGGTCAGCTCGGTGTCGAGGAGGTCGGGGAGCGCGGTCATTCCCCCAGAATACTCGGGTCTAGATGGTCAAGCAATTACTCCCGACGACTCCCGATTCAGAGGGTGTGCCGTTCCGTCTTCCCAGCTAAATGGGCTTGTAGGGGTAGTCTACAGGGGCAAGCGTTCGCACCCGCGGGCCGTCGCAGTGGGGTCGCCCCGGGTGTGGCGCATGGAGAGGCCCGTTCGCGCGGTAGGTCGTAGGGCCGGCTTACAGCGTGAGGGTGACGCGGTCGTGCCGACGTGAGCATGCTTTTGAATACGGCCGCGAGCTAACCTCATGCGCCATGAGGGCGAACTCTGTCGGACCCTGTCGCTAACCTGAACCGTATGACAGACACTGCGGCGATTCGGCAGAGCGGGAGGCCGAAACCTTTTGCGCAGCCACGGCGAAGTGACCTGGCATTCGCAAGTCGGAGCCCCATCACCGCCGTGGCCATCGCCTTCGCCGACAAGGAGTGGCCTGCATACCGCTACCACGCTTCGTCAACTAAGCAAACTTCCTCGTCCGGTGTCGTCCACGCCGACACCGTCGAGGCCGCTGTGCTCGACGTGATCCTTCAGGTGCTCGCCCGACACTCCGGACACGGACAGGGTGCGGGGCACGGCCACCGACGTGACCGCCTTCACCACGGTGGCCTCCACCGACGGCACCGCCACCGACGTTATCGGCCCCCGGCTGAGCGTCCTACCAGAGGAGAAATCATGAGCGACGAACACAGCGCGGCCAAGATGGCCGCAGGCGCAGCCGCCGTCTCTGCCGCCTTCTTCGCGGTGGGGACACCGAGTGATCCGAACGCCCCCCGGCTGGCCAACGCGCGCCGACTGGGAACGGTGCCTCAAGCACCCGATCCGTGTGGTGCCGTTCGTCGCCCGGCCAGTCCAACACGGCCAACTTCGCTGCACAACTGGACGGACGGGGCGCGGGTGGCGGCATCTGGTCATTCCCGTTCTTCGTGGGCATCTTCGGGCACGGCTACATCATGCTGGCCATGTATGCCGTGCTGATCATCGGGGCGGTGATCCTGAGATGCCGGGACTGAGCTACGACGAACGCGACGTGCTCAAGGCCATCCTGCGGGCTCACCCGGCTGCTCGTCATCCGTCCCCCTCATCCCGACGGCGGCATGATCAAGATCTACGACGAGGAGTGGTTCTACGCCATCCGCGCCGCCGAGCGCCGGGCCCGGCGTTCTCGGGAAGGGCCACCGGCACAAGCGGATTGACCAACGCCGACGCCTGTCGCAGGCGAGCCGACATCCCAGCGCGTGTGGCATGGCTGTAGTGCAGGAATCTCGACACCCCCGACGAACAGGCGGCCACCAGGCCACTTTTCGGCTGTATCCGCACTGCAGGGCAATCACCGGCAGGCATCGTGAGCCACGGGATCGGGCCGTGGCACTGGCGAGCTACATATCGAGCACCGCGACGTAAGCCAGCGCGGCGGGAACGGCAGCACAAAACACCGCGAAACGGGAACGTGCCCCAAGTGCTCTAGAGGGCTATCGGTCACCGGGAAGTGCCCCTCCTGCGACGAGGACCAGGGGCCATTAGGCCTGAGCCGGCTGGAACGGGCTGTTGACCCAGCCCGCGACCACCGCGAGGCGACTGGGTCGATGCACTGCGAGGAAGCCGAACGGGCGGTCGAAGGTGACGTCCACGGCGGTGACCCGGTAGCGGTCTTCAGGTGGCGCGCCCGTGGCGTACAGATTGAACGCAGTGACAGCGGCCGCCTCGAAGCCTTCGGCGAAGAACCGGGCCAACACGTCTTGTGCACCATCCGAGACATACAGCGGGACCGGGCTCAGCAGCGGTAGATGCGATGTGTCGGGGTCGGTCAACAAGCGCAGCCCGAATACGTCGGCGTGCGTCAACAGGTCGTGGTGGGCAGTGATCTCGAAAGACGGTAAGTTCAAACGCAACATGTCCTCCGGGTCGCTGGATTGCACACGACGCACCGTCAATCCGGGCCCACCACCGTCGAGGTCGGCGACCAGTCGGACCCGGGCCTCGCCGGACAGTTCACGCAGCCCGGTAGCAAGCACGTCGGCGGGTTGTTGGTCGCCGAGCAGCAAGTGGACGTCGAGGTCGCCGTCGCCTTCGACCACGATGCGGGTCACCGTGGCGTCGAGAACAGCCGCGGGTGCCAGGTTGAAGGTGGTACGGCGGAGCCACTGCTGGGCTGGATCAGCCTCTGCGGAGCCGTGGTCTCGCGGGTAGCCGTCAAACGGTGTCCGCCAGCGCACGCGGGCAGCCAGCGCTGAGGCGATCATCAACAGGGTGTCGACGGTGATAGCGAGAGGAAACTTGTCGATCAGCCCACCGGTCTCGTCGGCTGCCCACCGATCAAGCGCCGCCTGATCGGTCAGCGTCCCCACCACGCCCTCAGGTAACCGAGATGCCCAATCCTCATGCAATGGAATGTCTTTGCTCCTCCAGATGCCCAACGCGGCGGTGGTCGACAGGCCCGCACGAAGGACGTCGAGCAGTTCGAGCGCATCCTGCCGAGCGGAGTCGGCGGGCCGCCCGAGTGCTGCGGCGAGTTCGGCCCGGGCTGACTCGTCGGCCGCGGAAGCGAGCAGAGCCAGCAGCGGCCACAGCCCAGCGGCCGAGAGCGCGAAGTCCTCGCCACCAAGGCGAGTGCACCACCGCACGGTCAACGTGTTCGCGGCCTGTACCGCCGGGCTGAGCGGTGCTATTTCTGACTTCACGTAGGACATGGCGGCATCATCGCATCGGTGGGTGACAACTCCGCGGCCGCCTGCGCCGGGGAAACGTGGTGGTGATGACAGCGGAATTCCGGGACAGGCCTGCCGGTCACCACCGACCCCGGCGAGATCGCCGCGTTCCTCAGCGAGCGATCGGGCCCCCGCGTCGTGTTCTGCACGTATCAGTCGTCGCAGCGGATCGCCGAGGCATTCGCGCTGAGTCGGATGCCGATGTTCGAACTTATTGTCGCCGAGGCGCACCGCTGCGCTGGGCAGCTGTCGTCGGACTTCTCGGCGGTGCTCGACGGCGACCGGATCAGGGCACGCCGGCGGCTGTTCATGACTGCCACGCCGCGCTTCTTCACCGGCCGGGTCATCAAAGTCGCCGGAGATCGGTGTGTCATCAGCTTCCACTCGCGGGTCGCTCGTGCGCAGGAGTACACGACCGAGATGCCCGCGGTGATCGACTGGACGCCCGCCCGGCAACGCCTCACCGGCGGTCTGTGGTCGAGGTACGCCTCCGGTGCGATGTCGGCCGGCGAACGCCACGTATCCGCATACAGAAACCTCCTTGCCGACTGTGCATCCAGTGGTACTCCACGGGCATGACACTTTTTACTGTCGGCAAGGAGGTCAGAGGTCTCGAATATGAAGTTATCTGGGTACCACTGGTGGAGCTGCCGGGAATCGAACCCGGGTCCT
Organism: uncultured Actinomycetota bacterium; assembly: GCA_963846905.1. Lineage (GTDB taxonomy): Bacteria > Actinomycetota > Actinomycetes > Mycobacteriales > Mycobacteriaceae > Mycobacterium. The sequence goes on along the minus strand of CAWJYB010000038.1, from coordinate 86,526 downwards.
ACGGCATTCCCTCGAGGCTTCTCCGTGCGCAGTCCGCTGTGCCTCTGCTCGGATCTCCCGGTCACGCGAACAAGCCGAGATGACGATCCCAGTCGCTGTGAGTGTCCCGATGAGTCCCGCGACCGAACTCATCGGTGGATCCCTCTAGCTGATGCCAGGGTCCGGTCCGAGGGCGTTACCGGTCTGACAGACTAGCCGTCGCTTAGGCAGCGAGGGCGTAGTCGCGCTGAACAGTGTTCTTGGCGCTTAATTGGTTACAACGACGCTTACGGTGGTCTCTTGCCTGCACCGGCACGCTTCCCTTGATTCGATGCGCGAAGTCGAAACCTTTCAGCCCCTCGCACAGCCCGCCGACCTTCGGCGAACCTGTTGATTCTACCCGTCCGCGCGACAGAGTCGAGCCGCGTGTCTCCGATATGGTTGCGCCGCGCAAAATTAAGCACTTGCAGTGCGATCAGACCACGTAGTTTAGGTGCTCCACGATGCGCGCGCCCACCTCGGCGTCTCCGCCATACTCGATTGCCATCGGTCGCCGCGGGCACATCGGCCGTCCTCCGCATAAGCGGGTGAACTGCAGACCGTCCAACCGGATCACGGTCGTCGGCCCGCCCTCGGAGAACTGATCGACCAATTTGGCGCGGCTGTGGATAACAGCGATCCGGAACGTCCGCGCCAGCGGTCCGGTCAGCTCGATCGCGACCCCCGAGCCGTCAGGTGCCTTGCCGAGCTTGCCCACCACGAAGGCGATGCTGGCCTGTACCTCGTCGAGCGCGAGCTGCGCCGCCGGCCCCTCCAGTTCGGCGTCCGACGGCGGGCGGTCCACCGCAATCCGGATGTCCTGCTCATGCATCCAGCAATCGAACGTACGGACACGCATGAACCGCCCGTAGGTGTCCCGTCCGGCCGGGGTCAAGCCGATGGTGTTCCAGTCCTCCTCGCTGGTCCCGTTGAGCACGACCCGGCGCCGCCCGGTGATGTCGCGGAAACGCTCCAGCATCGCCGCCGGCGCCTCACCGCGCAGTTCACGCACCCATGCCTCGTTGAGCACACCGATGTCGTTGCGAACATGGTCGAGTTCGGACAGTTCGGGCTCGTGCTCGGGCATCGGCAGTCCGAGCAAAATCGACTCGATTCCGACGATGTGCGCCACGATGTCCGACACGTTCCACCCCGGCAGCGCGCTGGGTGCGTGCCAATCGTCGTCGGACAACGAGGCCAACAGCCGCTCGATGTCGTCCCACGACGCGAACAGTGCCGTGAGCACATCATGTTTGGGCAGGAAAGTCACCGGGCGCGGGGGACTGCTCACCGGGGCGATGCTAGTCCCGCAACCCAGGCATCGGACTCATTTGCCAAACCGCGGTGCCACCCAACTGACGATGACCGTGATCACGAGCACGGCCAACAGCACGCCGTCCCCGATCGGAGCACCCAGCGCGAATGCGCCAAGCACACCGATCACGCAGACGCACAACACAATATAGATCTTCAGCGGTAGGAATTCACGTTGCCTGCCGAGCAGCATTGAGCGCCAGCTCTGGCGTGGCAGACTGCGCGCCAGCCACCCGCACACCACCAGCATCGCCGCAGCACCGAACCCGGCCGCGAACCGTGGTGCCGGACTGGCGGCTCCGGCGGCTCGCTCGACCCTGAACGCGACCTGCAGCGCAAGCCACGCCAGCAGCACCGTCCAGCTCAACCACTTCTGCACCGTCGTGGTGATGTTGTCTCGCGCGCTATCGCCAATGCTCGGATCCAGGCCGGCGGCCTGACGGAATCCGGCGATCGCGGTGGGCAATTTCCGGGCGTTCGCCTGGTTGACGGCGATGTTGTGCAACGCCATCGCATGCCCGGGGTCCAGCCGCAGTGCTTCCTGGTAGTGGGTAGTCGACTCCGCGCGCCGACCCAACCGGCCCAGCACCATCCCCATCAGGTTGTGGGCGTCGGCGTCGTTGGGCGCCAGGCGCAACGATTCACGCGCCGCGGGCATCGCGCCCAGCGCATCATCGGCGTTCAGCAGGAGCCGGGCGTATTCGTAGTGGCACAGCGGATCCGCCGGATCCGCGTCAACCGCGCTCCGAGCCCACTCCAGTCCTTCGGGCTTGCGCTCCAATTGGTCGAGAATCGAGGCGTAAATCCGCATAGCGACGGGATTTCCCGGCTCTTCGGCCAGCGCGCGGCGGGCGTTGCGTTCGGCTGCGGCGTTGTCGCCGAGGTGGTGCTGCGCGCGCGCCATCGCGATCAGCAGGTCCGGGTTCTGTGGATCCTGAGCGAGCGCAGTACCGAGTACCTCCTCGGCCCGCCGATAGTTTCTGGCCTCAAGATAAGTGTGACCCAGCACCAGGGCGTGTCGGGTGCCGTCCGTCGGCGGTTCGGTGCTCATCGAAATCTCCGGTGGCGCATGTACTTCGCCAAATCGTCGTAGCTGCCGTCGTTGTTGCCGAACTCGACGACGTTGCGCGCGACGTCGAACCATCGACCGGCACTGGGCTTGATCTCGGTCATTGCCGCGTCGATATCGCCCATCCGCACCGGGCGTACCTCGCCCGAACGCATCGATTCCGCCAGCGCCAATTGTGTTGCCGTGTCACAGATGTGGGCGATATCCGCGCCGGTGAAGCCCTCGGTACGCGCTGCGATGGAATTCGGGTCGATTCCGGCGACCGGCCGGTCGCGCAAATGCAAGCGAACCATCTCGGCGCGCGCCGCGGCGTCCGGCAGCCCCACAAAGATCATCCGATCGAAGCGGCCGGGACGGCGCAACGCCGGATCGACATCCCACGGCATGTTGGTGGCGGCCAGCACATAAACGCCCGCATTGTCCGATGTCGCCGAATCCAGTTCGGCCAGAAGCGCATTGACCACGGTGCGATGTCCTGAGTCGCCACGCATGTTCACCCGGCGCATACCCAGTGCGTCGACCTCGTCGAAGAACAACACACATGGTGAGTTGCGGCGAGCCGTCTCGAAGATCTGGTGCACGGCGCGTTCGCTGTTGCCGAGCCATTGCTGCAGCACATCGGAGATTCCGACCGGATAGAAGTTCGCACCGATCTCCCCCGACACCGCCTTGGCAAGGAACGTCTTTCCACATCCCGGCGGTCCGTAGAGCAGAAGGCCGCCGCGCGTCGACACCTTGTAGGCCCGCATCAGCTCCGGGTTGCGGATCGGGCCGAGCAGCGACACCTCGAGCCGGTTCTTCACATCGCCCATCCCGGCGACGTCGGCCAGCTTGACGTCGCTGGGAGCAAGCACATCGAAATCGCGTTCGCTCTCGGCCTGTCGCTCGCCGGTACCGTGGTCGACGAACTGCGGTTCGATGATGTCGGCGACCTGTTGCTCGGCGGCCGCCCAGTTGAACGCCGGATCGGCACCGGCACCAGGCGCGTCAGGGGCCATCGCCGCGCTGCACCGCCCCAGCAGCTCCAGTGCCACGGGGTTGGCGGGGTCCTGCGTGAGTGCAGCGCTGCAATGCGACAGCGCTTCCGGATAGCGGCCTGCTCCCATCAACAGTTCGACCAGATGCAGTCGCAGCCCTATAGCGTCGGGTGCCAGTTCGACGGCCTCCGACAATTCCCGAATCAAGTCGCCTTCGGCCACCGGGCACCCCCTTGGTCCTCGCCACTCCCGCGAGGTCGAGGCGGTGCGGTCTCACCCACCGGCGATCATCGCCACGGCCGCCAAGGCCAGCACCATCCCGACACACTGCCACCGGGTGACCCACTCCCGCAACGCGATGATGGCCGGCGCCTCGGTTGCCGCCGGTGGGCCGGCCAGTGCGCCGATCAGAGCATGCCCTTGGCGCGCCTACCGAGTTCACGCGTGATCTCCCGCTGGGCGTCACGGCGGGCCAGCGCCTGCCGCTTGTCGTGAGCCTGCTTCCCTCGCGCCAGGGCGAGTTCGACCTTGACCCTGCCCTCGACGAAATACAACGACAAGGGCACCAGGGTCAGGTTCCCGTCGCGGATCTTGCCCACCAACATGTCGATCTGGTTGCGGTGCAGCAACAGCTTTCGGTTCCGCCGCGGCTCGTGGTTGGTCCATGTCCCGTGGTGATATTCGGGGATGTGCAGGTTGCGGAGCCAGATCTCGCCGTTGTCGACGGTGGCGAACGCGTCGGTCAGCGATGCCTGACCCTCGCGCAGGCTTTTGACTTCGGTGCCTTGCAGCACCACCCCGGCTTCGTATGTGTCAACGATCGTGAAGTTGTGCCGCGCTTTGCGATTGGTGGCGACGACCTTACGGCCGCCGCCTTTGTCGCCGGGGCCGGCCTTCTTGGCCATGGCTACCGTCGCACGTACAGGCGCAGCGTGCCGTAGGCCGTCATGCCGGCCATCGCCACACCGACGAGGAACAGAATCGGCGCGATAAAGAGGATGTCGGCGTAATCGACCTTGGCGATCAGATTGGCTTGGTAGAACTGGTTGAGCGCCTTTTCCAGGAACAACGCACGCACCACGACCAAACCGACTATGGCCAGCACCACGCCGATCGTCGCGGCCAGCATGGCCTCCAATAGGAATGGCAGTTGCGTGTACCACCTGCTGGCGCCGACCAGTCGCATGATCCCGATCTCGGTACGTCGCGTGTACGCGGCCACCTGAACCATGTTGGCGATCAGCAGGATCGCCCCGATCGCCTGTACCAGCGCCACCGCGAACGCCGCGTTCGACAACCCGTCGAGCACCGCGAACAGCCGATCGATGAGGTCCTTCTGGTTGAGGACGTTGAGCACACCGGGCTGCCCGGTCATCGCCTTGTCGAAATCCTTGTGCTGTTCGGGATCATTGAGCTTGACGATGAAAGATGCAGGGAAGGCGTCTTTGCTCGCGACATCTTTGTACTGCGGGAACTTATGGGTCGCGTCGTCGTAGGCGTCGGCGCGGTTCAGGAAGCGGACCGACTTCACGTCGTTGCGTGCCTCGATCTGCGCGCGCAGCGCCTTGCAAGGATCGGACTCGCAGGTCATGTCGTTCGCCGAGATGTCGTTGGTCAGAAAGACCTGTGTTTCCACCCGGTCGAGATAGATGTCTTTGGAGTGGTCGGCAAGGCGCAGCACCAGCAGCCCGCCGCCGAACAGTCCGATGGAGATGGCGGTCGTCAAAATCATCGCGACCGTCATGGTGACGTTGCGGCGAAGCCCGGTCAGGACTTCGTTGGCAAGGAAGCCGAAGCGCACTTATCGATCCATTCCGTAGACGCCGCGCTGCTCGTCGCGGACCAGGCGGCCCAGCGAGAGCTCGACCACGCGCTGGCGCATCGAGTCGACGATGTGGTGGTCATGGGTGGCCATCACGACCGTAGTTCCGGTTCGATTGATCCGTTCCAGCAGGTCCATGATGTCCTTGCTCGTTTCCGGGTCGAGGTTGCCGGTGGGCTCGTCGGCCAACAAGACCAGGGGTCGGTTGACGAAGGCGCGGGCGATCGCGACCCGCTGTTGTTCACCGCCCGACAGCTCGGCGGGTAGCCGGCCGGCCTTCCCCGACAGGCCCACCATTTCCAGCACCTCGGGAACCACCCGGTTGATGGTCTCGGGTTTTCGGCCGATCACTTCCAGGGCGAACGCAACATTCTCGAAAGCCGTCTTCTGCTGCAGGAGGCGAAAGTCCTGAAAGACGCACCCCATGACCTGGCGCAGGCTGGGGATATGGCGTCCGGGCAGTTTGTTGACCCGGAACTTCGACACCTGGATGTCGCCGGCGGTCGGCTGCTCCTCGGCAAGCAGCAACCTCATGAAGGTGGATTTGCCCGAACCCGACGGTCCGATGAGGAAAACGAATTCGCCCTTCTCGATTTTGACGCTCACGTCGTCGAGTGCTGGACGCGCCGACTGCTTGTACTGCTTCGTCACTTGATCGAGCGTGATCATCACGGCACGCCAGTGTAGCGGGGCCGCGTAGCGGCACTCCCGGACCGGACCCACCTCTCAAACCCGAACCGCATCACGGGACACTCGCCGCTGCTGCGGGGGGCGGGCTCGGCACCGCCGGAACCGGTGCCGGGGCCGTGGTGGGACTGCCGGATCTGTTCTCGACGGTTGGCTGCGGCGTTGCCCACGGTGGCAGCGGGATGGGAAATGGCATGGGGGCCGGCACAGGGGCGGTGGTGGTCGCGGTGGGCGCCACGGACGCTCCCGGCGGCAGCGGCGACGGGGTGGTGGGCGTCGGCGAAGTCGGGGAGGTGGTCTCGGCGGTCGTCTTCGGCTCGGTCGACGTCGGCTCGCTCCTCTTGGTGGTGGGCGCGCTGGTAGAGCGTTGCTGAACATTGGTCCGCGGCACCCAGGTGTAGGCAGGGTCCGGCACAAACCCGGGCGGCACCACCTGCGTCGACGGCGCAGGCGGCACTTCCGGCGGGCGATAGGCCTGGTACACCGACCAGGTTCCGAAAAACGCCAGCAGCAGGACGAAGGTGGACATCCGCATCCGGCCCCAGAACAGATAGTCCGGCCAGCGATGCGTGTCGCTTTCGCGCGCCGTGACCCACTTCATCGCTGCTCCCCTGACACGTGGGAATCCTCCCCCGACACGCCGGGCAGCGCGGCAGGATCAGCGGACGCTGCGACAACGGGTGTGGGATCGGTCACGGTAACGATGCCGGCCCGGGTCAGGGCCGCCACCACGAGCAGCCGCAGCCTGCGACCGACCTCGAACTGCTTGCCGGGCAGCGTGCGGGCCACCATCCGGAGGTTGACGGTCTCGAGTTCGATGCTCTCGACGCCCATCAACTGCGGCTTGTCGAGCAAGAGGTGTTTGAGGGACGGGTCTTCGTCGGCGGTCTCAGCGACTTCGTGCAACAGGTCGTTGACCCTGCCGAGATCGGCCGTCGTCGGAACCGGAATGTCTACGACGGCGCGTGCCCAGTCTTTGGACAGGTTGAGCGACTTCATGATCTGACCGTTGGGGATGGTGTACATCTCGCCCTCGGGCGTGCGCAGCTTCGTGATGCGCAACGTGACGTCCTCGACCGTGCCCATCGCATCGTTACTCGAACCCAGCGTGAGCTGAACGAGATCGCCGAAGCCGTATTGCTTCTCGGTGATGATGAAGAAGCCCGACAGCAGATCCTGCACGATGCGCTGCGCACCGAAACCCACCGCGGCACCGATCACCGCCGCCGGCGCCACCAGGGAACCGATCGGAAACGCCAAGATCTCGGTGATCTTGACCAGTACCATCACACAGATCATCGCGATGCTGACCCAGGAGATGACAGATGCCACCGCCTGGCGGTGCTTGGCGGTTTCCGAACGGACCAGGGCGTCGCTTTCGTGGAAGTCGGCGTCGATACGCGTGCTGAACTTGTGGGCTGACCAGCTGACGAACCGCGCCATCAGGACGGCGCCGATCAGCAGCAGGACGATCCGCAGACCACGGGTGAGAATCCATTCGCCGTATTCGCCGTGCCAGAAGTCGTGCCACTGCTGACCCCAGCTGAAAGCCAGGTATCCGGCCGCGAAATAGTTAATCGTCATCTTTTCTGTTACGCCAGCGGATGCCCGCTTCCAGGAATCCGTCGATTTCTCCGTCGAGGACCGCCGCAGGGTTGCCGACCTCGTAGTCGGTGCGCAGGTCCTTCACCATCTGGTACGGATGCAGCACATAGGACCGCATCTGGTTGCCCCACGAAGCTGCCGCCGTCACCCTTGAGCGCGTCGAGTTCCGCCCGCTCCTCCAAGCGTTTGCGCTCCAACAGCTTCGCCTGAAGAACCCGCATAGCCGAAACCTTGTTCTGCAATTGCGACTTCTCGTTCTGGCAGGTCACCACGATACCGGTCGGGATATGAGTCAGTCGAACGGCTGAGTCGGTGGTGTTGACCGATTGACCCCCAGGGCCGCTGGAGCGGTACACGTCGACACGTACGTCGCCCTCGGGTATATCGATGTGATCGGTCGTTTCCACCACGGGCAGGACCTCGACGTCAGCGAACGACGTCTGGCGCCGGCTCTGGTTGTCGAAGGGGCTGATCCGAACAAGTCGATGTGTCCCCTGCTCGACCGACAGCGTGCCGTATGCGAAGGGCGCGTGCACCGCGAACGTCGCGCTCTTGATTCCGGCTTCTTCGGCATATGACGTGTCGAACAGTTCGACCGGGTAACTATGCTGCTCCGCCCACCGCAGATACATCCGCATCAGCATCTCCGCCCAATCAGCGGCATCCACACCTCCTGCACCGGAGCGGATCGTCACGACGGCCTCGCGTTCGTCGTACTCACCCGACAGCAAGGTACGTACCTCCAAAGCCTCGACGTCATCTCGCAGCGACTTCAGTTCGGCGTCGGCCTCCGCAAGCGCCTCAACGCCGCCCGCTCCTCCTTCCTCCGCGGCCAGCTCGTAGAGCACCGGCAAGTCGTCGAGACGCTGACGCAGTTCCTGCACGCGGCGCAGCTCCCCCTGGGCGTGCGACAAGTTGCTGGTGACCTTCTGGGCCCGCGCCTGGTCGTCCCAGAGTTTGGGGTCGGACGCCTCATGCTCGAGTTTTTCGATGCGGACCCGCAGGCCATCGACGCCGATCACCTTTTCCACAGTCGTCAAGGTGGTGTCGAGCGCAGAGATGTCGGCTTGTCGGTCGAGGTCCACGGCAGTTCAGGTTACCGGCGTTTACGATCGGTTCCGTAATCACAACGAACACCGTGCCCAATCGCCGCCAGTACAGCCCCTGCACCGGCGAGCGGTGCTCGCGCGGATTCCCGCCCAGCCCCACCGCATTCGCGACAGCCCCTTGCTCGCGGTCAAGAACCGACAGAAAGCACCTCCTTCATGCCTCAGACGCGCCCCTACCACGTGGCGATCGTCGGCGCCGGCCCTTCGGGATACTTCGCCGCCGCTGCCCTGCTGAAAGCCGCAGACCTGTCTGCCGAGTCCGGCGGGCATGACATCCGAGTCGACATGCTCGAGATGCTGCCGACCCCATGGGGGCTGGTCCGCTCGGGTGTGGCACCCGACCACCCCAAGATCAAGTCGATCAGTGCGCAGTTCGACAAGATCGCGGCGGACGAAAGGTTCCGCTTCTTCGGCAACATCTCCATCGGTGAGCACGTTCAGGTGGCCGAACTCGCGGACCGCTACGACGCCGTGATCTACGCGGTGGGCGCACAGTCGGACCGGCCGCTCAACATTCCCGGCGAGGACCTGCCCGGCAGTATGGCCGCGGTCGACTTCGTCGGGTGGTACAACTCGCACCCGCACTTCGAGCACGCGGCGCCGAATCTGGCAGGGTCTCGTGCCGTCGTCGTCGGCAACGGCAACGTCGCGCTGGATGTGGCACGAATACTCGTCTCCGACCCGAAACTGCTCGGGGTGACCGACATCTCCGACCACGCCCTGCAGTCTCTGCACGCGCAGGGCGTCGAGGAGGTCGTCATCGTCGGCCGCCGTGGCCCCTTGCAGGCCACATTCACCACCTTGGAACTGCGCGAACTCGGCGACCTCGAGGCGATGTCCGATGTCGACGTGGAGATCGACCCCGACGATTTCGCAGGCATCACCGATGAGCATCTCGAATCGGCCGGCAAGACCGTCAAACAAAACGTCAAGGTGATGCGCGGCTACGCGGCGCAAGCACCGAAAGCGGCCAAGCGGCGGATCGTGTTCCGATTCCAAACCTCCCCCATCGAGATCAACGGCACCGACCGGGTGGAATCGGTTGTGCTGGGCCGCAACGAGTTGGTCACCGACGCCACGGGACGCGTTGTGGCCAAAGACAGCGGAATCCGGGAAGAACTCCCCGCGCAATTGGTGATCCGCGCGGTGGGGTATCGCGGGGTGGCGACACCGGGTCTGCCGTTCGACGAGAGCACCGGCACGATCCCCCATACCGGCGGCCGCGTCGACGGAACGCGCAATCAGTACGTCGTGGGCTGGATCAAGCGGGGACCATCGGGGGTCATCGGCAGCAACAAGAAGGACTCAGCGGACACCGTCGACACCCTGCTGGCCGACCTTGCCGCCGCCGACCTTGCCGAGTTCGGCCCCGATCGTGACGCCCTGCTCTTGGAGTGGCTCTTGGAGCGCCAGCCACGCATGGTCACCGACGAGCACTGGCACGTCATCGATGCATACGAGCGGGCCGCCGGCGAACCGCAAGGCAGGCCACGTGTCAAGCTGACCAGCGTGAAAGAGCTGTTGCGCATCGGGCACGGCTGAGCGTCACGCCCGGACGTCGCCTACGACGGCGAGGCGAACGCCCACACGTCCGGATTCGTGGCCCTATAGACGACCGGGCGCAATTGCCCGATCGTCGGCCACGCATTCACGTCGATGGCCATCCTCTGGTAGATGACGTGCTCGTCTACGCCAGGTCCGTTGATCACACCGCTGATGGTGACGAACTGCTGACCCTGCGCATCGGGTTTCGGGCTGACTCCAGTGATCAGCATTGTGCCGTGCACCGGGTTCGCGCCTGGACCACGGCGCATGAATCGGGGCCCGACCAACAACACCAGGGCGCCGATCAGGACCACCAGCACAGCGATTTCCCACATCAATCCATGGTAGGACTCCGGGTGTGAAGCAGGACCTTGCCCTTGCGCTGAAGCTGGCCGAACACGCCGACACGGTCACGATGCCGCGCTTCGGCGCATTGGATCTCCGGATCGAAACCAAACCGGACCTGACACCGGTAACCGATGCCGACCGTTCTGCCGAGGAGATGCTTCGCCAACTCCTCGCCCGGGAACGGCCGGCCGACACCGTCGTCGGCGAGGAGTTCGGCGGGGCCGCGGGATCGGGCCGGCAATGGGTCGTCGATCCGATCGACGGGACCAAGAACTTCGTGCGCGGTGTGCCGGTGTGGTGCACGCTCATCGCGCTTCTTCACGACGGTGAGCCGGTGGTCGGCGTGGTCAGCGCTCCGGCGCTGGGACGCCGCTGGTGGGCGGCGCGCGGTGAGGGTGCCTACACATCCTTCATGGAACGGGTGCGTCGGCTTTCGGTGTCGGCGGTGGCCGATCTGGCGGCGGCAAGCCTGTCCTATTCCGATCTGACAACGGGGTGGGGGGAACGCCGTGGTTCATTCCTGGCGTTGACTGACGACGTGTGGCGGGTACGGGGGTACGGCGACTTCTGGTCGTACTGTCTGGTCGCGGAAGGCGCCGTCGACATCGCCGTCGAACCTGAAGTCAAACTCTGGGACATCGCACCCCTGGACATACTGGTCCGGGAGGCCGGCGGCAGCTTCAGCGCCGTCGACGGCCGGCCGGGTCCACACGGTGGCAGTGCGCTGGCAACCAACGCGTTTCTGCACGGCCAGGTGGTGAAGCGGCTGAACACGTTGTGACGTGCGTTACAGAACCACGGTATCTTACTCCAGAGTAAGATACCGTGGTTGCATGGTCAACACCCGTGACGGCGCCGTCGGCCTGCAGCGACACAAACGCTCCGCAATCAATATCGGCCTCGCCCTGATCACACCGCTGGTCGGCCAGGAGTTCCTGGATGAACACCGCCTGCGCGACCCCCTCAACCGCGGGCTTCGGTACGGCATCAAAGCTACGTTCGCGACAGCCGGCGCAAGCACCCGCCAGTTCAAGCGCGTCCAGGGTCTGCGCATATCGCCGAGCCGTCTGAAGGCCGACGGCACCGGCGATTTCGACCTGACCCCCGACGACGAACAGAAGATGATCGTCGAGACCGTCAACGAATTCGCCGAGGAGATCCTTCGTGCCGCCGCACCCGGCGCGGATGAGGCCGCCGCCTGTCCCGCCGGCCTGCGCACCAAGGCAGCGGAACTCGGCGTCACCGCGCTCAACGTCCCCGAGGACTTCGACGGTATCGCCGCCCACCGCTGCGCCGTCACCAACGCATTGGTGGCCGAGGCGCTGGCCTACGGCGACATGGGATTGGCGCTGCCCATCCTGGCGCCGGGCGGTGTGGCGTCGGCGCTGACGCACTGGGGCAGCGCCGACCAGCAGGCCACCTATCTCGGCGAGTTCTCGGGCGAGAACGTCCCGCAGGCGTGCGTGACGATCGCCGAGCCGCATGCGCTGTTCGATCCGACCATGCTCAAGACCACCGCGGTGCGCACGCCCAGCGGCTACCGGCTCGACGGTGTCAAGTCACTGGTGCCCGCCGCGGCGGACGCCGAACTCTTCATCGTCGCCGCGCAACTCAACGGCAAGCCCGCGATGTTCGTGGTCGAAGCGGCGTCCGCGGGACTGGCGGTGAAGGCCGATCCGAGCATGGGGATCCGGGCGGCGGCGCTGGGGCAGATCGAGCTGAACAAGGTCTCGGTACCGCTGAGCGCGCGCCTCGGCGAGGACGAGGCCACCGACAACGACTATTCGGAGGCTGTCGCGCTGGCGCGGCTGGGCTGGGCGGCACTGGCGGTGGGCACCTCGCACGCGGTCCTGGACTACGTCGTCCCCTATGTCAAACAGCGGGAGGCCTTCGGGGAGCCGATCGCGCACCGCCAGTCGGTGGCGTTCATGTGCGCCGACATCGCGATCGAACTCGACGGGCTCCGCCTGGTCACCTGGCGCGGTGCCGCCCGCGCCGACCATGGCCTGCCGTTCGCCCGCGAAGCGGCATTGGCCAAGAAGCTCGGCGCCGACAAGGGCATGAAGATAGGTCTGGACGGGGTCCAACTGCTCGGCGGCCACGGTTACACCAAGGAGCACCCGGTCGAACGCTGGTACCGCGATCTGCGGGCCATCGGCGTCGCCGAAGGTGTGGTCGTCCTCTAGCGCAGTCCAGTACACGGAACGGAAGTCCTGTCATGGCAATCAATCTGGAAATGCCCAAGAAGCTGCGGGCCGTCATCGAAAAGGGCCACCAGGGCGCAGTCGAGATGCTGCGGCCGATATCCCGAAAGTACGACTCCAGGGAACACGCCTATCCGGTCGAACTCGACACGCTGGCCAGCCTCTTCGAAGGGATCTCGGAGGCGAAGACGATCTCGTTCGCCGGAACCGATGCATTCCGCGACGGGGCCGACGGCCCGAAGGGAAACATCAACGGCGCCAACATGTCCGCGCTGCTCAATGCCCTGGAGGTCTCGTGGGGTGACGTCGCGCTGCTGCTCTCGATACCGCGCCAGGGCCTGGGCAATGCGGCAATCTCATCGGTGGCCACCCCGGAACAGCTGGAGCGGCTCGGCAAGGGCGTCTGGGCGGCGATGGCGATCACCGAGCCCGGTTTCGGATCCGATTCCGCCGCAGTGTCGACCACCGCGACCCTCGACGGCGACGAGTACGTCATCAACGGCGAGAAGATATTCGTGACGGCCGGTTCGCGCGCCACCCATATCGTGGTGTGGGCGACGCTGGACAAATCGCTGGGCCGGGCGGCGATCAAGTCGTTCATCGTGCCGCGCGAGCATCCGGGCGTGACGGTCGAACGCCTCGAGCGCAAACTGGGCATCAAGGCATCCGACACCGCCGTCATCCGGTTCGACAATGCGCGCATCCCTGCGGACAGCCTGCTCGGCGATCCGGAGATCCACGTTGAGAAGGCCTTCGCCGGGGTCATGGAGACCTTCGACAACACCCGGCCGATCGTGGCGGCCATGGCCGTCGGGGTAGCCCGGGCCGCGCTGGAGGAGCTGCGAAAGATACTGACCGATGCCGGCATCGAGATCTCCTACGACAAGCCGGCCCACGCGCAGAGCGCCCCGGCGGCAGAATTCCTGCGGATGGAGGCGGACTGGGAGGCCGGTTACTTATTGACGGTGCGGTCGGCGTGGCAGGCCGACAACAAGATCCCGAATTCAAAGGAAGCGTCGATGGGCAAGGCCAAGGCCGCTCGCGTGGCCAGCGACATCACGCTCAAGGCCGTCGAAATGGCCGGAACCACAGGGTATTCCGAGCAGACTCTGCTGGAGAAGTGGGCCCGCGATTCCAAGATTCTGGACATCTTCGAAGGCACCCAACAGATCCAGCAGCTCATCGTCGCGCGGCGGCTGCTGCGCCTCTCGTCGGCCGAGCTCAAGTAGCTGGCCGCTGCGGCATCGGGTTCAGATGGCCGCGACGCCGTCGAGCTGCGCCCGCGTCCGCTCGTCGAGTCCGATGTCGGCGACGGCGAGGTTCTGCTCCAAATGCGCGATCGACGAGGTCCCCGGGATGAGCAAGATGTTCGGTGCAACCCCTAGCGTCCACGCCAGCGCGACCTGGGCCGGCGTGTGCCCCGTCTCGGCGGCGACGCGCCCGACGATCTCGTTGCCCAGCACCGGGTTGTCCGGTGCGAACGCCGATCCCAGTGGAAAGAACGGAACGAAGGCGATGCCGCGCACCACACACTCGTCGAGCACATCCTGCGAGCTGCGGTCGACGAGGTTGAACGGATTCTGTACGCAGACGATGTCGGTGCGTTCAAGCGCGTGGACCAGATGCTCCAGCGCGACGTTGGAGAGCCCGATCCCCCCGATCAAGCCCTCGTCGCGGGCCGCGATCATCACGTCGAGTTGCGCGTCGAACTCGGCGCCGGGCCCCTCGCCATCCATCAGGCGAAGGTTCACCGCCGCGAGCCGGTCCACACCGAGAGTGGCGAGGTTGAGTTCGATATCCGCCCGCAACGCGGCAGGATTCCCCACCGCCAACCAGGCTCCCTTGTCGTCGCGGCGGCCGCCAACCTTGCTGACCAGGGCCAGATTCTCCGGATAGGGGTAGAGGGCCTCACGGATCAGCCGGTTGGCGACGTCGGGCCCGTAGTACTGGGCGGTGTCGATATGGTCGACACCGAGGTCGACCACGCGCCGCAACACCGCGATCGCCGCATCGTGGTCACGTGGCGGTCCGAACACCCCGGGTCCGGGCAGTTGCATGGCACCGAATCCGATGCGCTGGACGGAGATCGAGCCGAGCGTGAAGCGATTCGTGGACACCTCCCGATCATGCCTGTTGATCTCCGCGAGGCAACCGAGAACTAGGGTGTTCCGGAGGTCGACGTCGACCAGCCTCGCACCACGATCCGGAGGAGGCGAAGAAGGCGGAGGCGCGGGTGGCCATGGCGCGCCAGTAGCGTTGCGGGCGGCCGAAACAAAAAGTAATGTCATCTTTAGTTTTGTGCCACGAAACTTCAGGAGCTGCTGTGGAATCCTTCGTTCACCTGCGTAAGGGACGGACACCCAAACGTGTGCACGCCGACTTGGAGGGGCTCAAAGACGACGAACTGGGGCGCGGCGGCTTCGTCGGCCGCACCGCGAACATGTACCGGCGCAACGACCCGACGGCATACCGCACGGTTGGTCCGCTGCGGCCGACCGACGTGCTGGGCTCCGAACTCAAGCCCAGCGATGCCACCGACGCGCGTGGCGGGCCCCTCCTGCTGTTCTCCAACGCCGACTGCCTGGTGCTGCTTTCGCGGCGTAGCGAGGAGATGCCGTTCTACGTCCGCTACGTCGACGGTGACCTGCTGTCGTTCGTGCACAGAGGATCCGGGATGCTGGAAACCGAGTTCGGCCCGTTGGACTACCGCGAGGGCGACTGGATCTACCTTCCGAAGGCATGCACGTGGCGGCAGGTTCCCGCCGCCGAAACCACGCTCCTGATGATCCAGTCGGCCGACGAGTTTCGGGTGCCGCCCGCCGGCACCCTCGGGCGGCATTTCCCGTTCGACCCGGCGCAGGCGACGATCCCCGAACCGGAACCGATCGAGGACGGCCAGGGTCCGGTGGTCGCCGGAGAGTACGAGGTCCGGCTGGTCCATGACGGAGGCCCGACCAGCCTCTTCTATCAACACAGTCCGCTCGATGTGGAGGGGTGGCGCGGCGACAATTTCCCGTTCACGTTCAACATCGACGACTACACCGTGATCACCTCCGAAAGTGTCCACCTGCCGCCGACGGTGCACCTGTTCATGCAGGCCACGGGTGTCTACGTGATGAACTTCCTGCCCAAGCCTGCCGAGAGTGTGCCGGGCACCGAGCGCACACCGTGGTATCACCGAAACGTCGACTACGACGAGATCGCGTTCTTCCACGGCGGCTCGCTTTATGGCATCCCGATGCCCCCGGGCCTGATTTCGCATGCGCCGCAAGGCGTACACCACGGAGCGCCGGAGAAGGCGCGTGAGCGCACCCGCCGCAAGTTCGACGATTACGACCGGGTCGACTGGTCGGTGATCGCCATCGACACGCGACGCCGGCTGATGCCCTCTGCGGAGATCCTCGCCAACGACCTTGCGCAACACTGATGACGGCATCTACCCAGGCGCCCATCAGGCACGAGTACGAACGTATCCCCTATCTCGTTGCTTACCAGAACAATTCGGGCGTCCGCGACATCTACGGCGGGGTCGCCGAGCTGGTGGTGCTGGAGAGTTATCTCCTCAAGCCCAAGGCAAAACCCAGCGACACCGTACTGGTGTTCATGCACCCGATCGGCGGCGGTGCGTACCTGCCGATGATCAGCGGCCTGGCGCGCGGCGGGCATCACGTCATTTACTGCAACAGCCGGTTCCGCGGCACCGACTCGGCGCTGCTGATGGAAAAGGTCGTCGAAGACCTCGGCGAATGCATCAAGGACGCCAAGAACCGGTTCGGCTACTCCAAGGTGGTGCTGGCGGGCTGGAGCGGCGGCGGGTCGCTTTCGGTGTTCTACCAGCAGCAGGCCCAATATCCGACGGTCACGTCGAGCCCGTCCGGCGACGGCCCCGACCTGACAAAGCTGGGCCTTATCCCGGCCGACGGCATCATGCTGCTGGCCGCTCATGTCAGCCGGCACGGCACCATGACCGAGTGGCTGGATGCCTCGATCCTCGACGAGTCGGACCCCACCAAACGCGATTCCGAACTGGACCTATACAACCCCGACAACCCCCACCAGCCGCCATACACCGCCGAATTCCTGGACCGCTATCGCGCCGCCCAGATCGCCCGCAACCGGCGGATCACCTTGTGGGTCAAGGAGAAACTCGCGGAGCTGAAGGCAGCCGGGTGTCCGGACGACGAGTTCGCATTCGTCGTGCACGGAACGATGGCCGACCCGCGGTGGCTGGATCCGACCGTCGATCCGAACGGGCGCACACCCGGAACCTGCTACCTGGGCGACCCGCGGGTGGTCAACAACTCCCCCGTCGGCCTGGCCCGGTTCTGCACGCTGCGCAGCTGGCTTTCGCAGTGGAGCTATGACGACGCCAACGGTGACGCGGTGAAGGCCGGACCGGACATCGCCGTGCCCGCACTTGTGATCGGCAATCTCGCCGACGACGCGTGCACGCCGAGCCACACCCGGCGGCTGTTCGAGGCGATCGGGCATCCCGACAAGGAAATTTACGAGATTTCCGGCGCCAACCACTACTACGCCGGTCCGGATCAACGACCGCAATTGCGCCAAGCGGTCGGCATCTGCACCGATTGGTTGCATCGCCACGGATTTTCGCGATGAGTTCCGGACCCCTCGACGGCATTCGGGTGATCGAGATCGGCACTTTGATCTCGGGACCGTTCGCGGGTCGCCTGCTCGGCGACATGGGCGCCGAGGTCATCAAGATCGAGCCGCCCGGACAACCGGACCCGCTGCGCACCTGGGGGCAGGCCGAACTCGACGGCCACCACTTCTTCTGGACCGTCCACGCGCGCAACAAGAAGGCCGTCACCCTCAACCTGCGTGAGTCCAAGGGCCGCGAACTGTTCCTCGAGCTGGTCGAACGCTGCGACATCATCGTCGAGAATTTCCGCCCGTGCACTCTGGAGAAGTGGGATCTCGGTTACGAGGTTCTGCGGCAACGGAATCGGGGAATCATTCTGGTACGGGTGTCCGGTTACGGCCAGACTGGTCCGGATGCCGGCAAGGCCGGCTACGCCTCGGTCGCCGAGGCCGCCAGCGGCCTGCGGCACATGAACGGCTTTCCGGGTGGCCCTCCCCCGCGGCTTGCGCTGTCGCTGGGCGACAGCTTGGCCGGCATGTTCGCCGCCCAGGGTGCGCTGGCGGCGCTGTACCGACGAACGGTAACCGGCGAGGGACAGGTGGTCGACGCCGCGCTCACCGAATCCTGTTTGGCCATCCAGGAGTCCACGATTCCCGACTACGACGTAGGCGGCGTGGTGCGGGGCCCGTCCGGCACTCGGTTGGAGGGCATCGCGCCGTCGAACATCTACCGCAGCTCCGACGGCAGTTGGGTGGTGATCGCCGCCAACCAGGACACGGTGTTCCGCAGGCTGTGTGTGGCGATGGGCCAACCCGAACTTGCCGACGACGACCGGTTTGTGAATCACGTTGCGCGCGGACGCAATCAGGACGAGCTCGACAAGATCATCGGTGAATGGGCAGCACGGCGCCCGCCCGCCGACATCATTGGCACGCTGTCGGAATCCGGGGTCATCTCGGGTCCGATCAACACCGTCGCCGACGTGGTGAGGGATCCGCAGCTCATTTCGCGCGGCATGATCGCCGACCACTGGGACGAACGGGTTCAGCGTAACGTCAAGGGCCCCGGCGTCGTCCCGGTGCTCTCCGAATCGCCCGGCACCATCCGGTTCGCCGGTTCGGCGCTGCCCGGCCAGCACAACGCGGAGATATACAGCGGTGTACTCGGCCGAACCGAGGCCGAACTGGAGCAGCTCGAACGGGAGGGTGTGCTGTGAGCGGAGCGAGCGGATGGAGCGCAGCGACTGACGGGAGCGACGCGAACAATCCGGCACACGTGAGCGGAGCGAGCGGATGGAGCGCAGCGACTGACGGGAGCGACGCGAACAATCCGGCACATGTCACGATCCGCGAGGTCTGCCTGCGCGACGGCCTGCAGATCGAAGCGCCGATCCCGTTGTCGGCCAAGCTGGAACTGCTGGAAGCGGTGGTCGCCACCGGGGTCCGCGAGATCGAGGCCACCGCATTCGTATCGCCGTCGAAGGTGCCGGCACTTGCCGATGCGGAAGAACTCGCCGCCGAGCTCAAGAAGTTCGACACCGTCGAGTTCTCCGCTCTCGTCGCCAGCCCCAATGGAGCCAAACGCGCGATCGCGGCGGGCCTGACCTCGATCGAGTACGTGGTGTCGGCCGCCGACACGCACAGCCGCACCAATGTCGGGCGGAGCACCGCCGAGGCCACCGCGTCCATAGCGGAGATCGCCGGTATCGCGCACGACAACGGCGCGACCATCGAGGTGATCGTGGCCACCGCCTGGGACTGCCCTTTCGACGGCCCGACTCCGCCGCAGCGGGTTCTCGACATCGTGACAGCAGCCCGGGATCTCCGGGTGGACCGCATCGCGGTCGCCGACACCATCGGCACCACCACTCCGGGGCGAGTGAGCTCGCTTGTCGCAGCGCTGAAGCCGATTCTGGGCGACCTTCCGTTCGGAGCGCACTTCCACAACACCCGCGGGTCGGGCCTGGCCAGCGCCTACGCCGCCGTCCAGGCGGGGGTCACCCGACTGGACGCCTCGGTGGGCGGGCTGGGCGGATGCCCGTTCGCGCCCGGCGCCAGCGGCAACATCGCAACCGAGGATCTCGTCTACCTGTTGCGCGACAGCGGGTTCGACACCGGCGTCGACCTGCGTAAAGCCATCGAGGCCGCCGCCGTCGCGCAGCGTGCCGTCGGACACGACCTGCCGAGCGCCCTGTTGCGCGCCGGCGACCGAATCCGCGGTTGAACCGTGACCCGGCCGCAGGAAACCGGGCTTTCCGCCAAAGGACGCCAGACTCGCGGCGCCATCGAGCAGGCGGCACGGAAGTTGTTCGCCGAGCGAGGATTCCACGGAACGACGCTGGCCGACATCACCTCGGCGGCCGGCAAGTCGCCGGCGGTGTTCTACCGCTACTTCGACGACAAAGAGGACCTGCTGGCGGTGCTGGCGGAGTCCTTCCTGCACAACGTGCTGTCCGGACTGCCAGTGCGGTTGCCCGAGTCCCCCGAGGACACGGCGTTTTTCACCGAAGTGGTCACCGGCTACTGGAACATCTTCGGGCAGAACCTCGGAATCATGGTCGCGGTGGCCCAACTCGGCGCCACCCAGCCGCGGTTCGCCGCGGTGCAGAACGAATTCCGCCGCTTCGGCATCGCGATCGTGCGCGCGTCGGTGCTGCGTGCACAGGAGCAGGGGTATGCCCACGATCTGGACCCCGACCACATCGCGCTGGCGGTGTCACTGCTGTTCGAGCAGTTCACCACGGTGTACCTGCGCCCGGATGCCGCCACGCTCGGTGTGCACAGCACCGACGAGGATGCCGTGCGCACGCTCGCGACGATATGGAAGAAGACCCTGTACGGCCACTGAGAGAGGACATCAGCGTGGATTTCAGCCTGCCCGAGCACCTTCCGGGGCTCCTCGCCGAGATGGACGCGTTCATCGAGGCCGAGATCAAGCCGCTGGAATGCGAGAACATGCAGTACTTCGACCGCCGCCGCGAGTTCGCGCGCACCGACCTGGACAACGGCGGCATTCCGCGCCGGGAATGGGAGGACCTGCTCGACGAGATGCGCCGACGGGCAGACAAGGCGGGGTGGTTGCGCTACGGGCTACCGGAGGAGTTCGGCGGCCGAGGGGGCACCAACCTCGACATGGCGGTCATCCGTGAGCACCTGGCGCACAGAGGTCTCGGCCTGCACAACGATCTGCAGGACGAGTCGTCGATCGTCGGCAACTTCCCGCAGGTCATCATGATGGCGCGGTTCGGCACGCAAGCCCAGAAGAAGGAATGGGTGCAGGCGATGCTCACGGGCGAGCGGTCGATGGCGTTCGGCCTGACCGAGCCGAACCACGGCAGCGACGCCACCTGGCTCGAGACAACGGCCGTGCCCGACCGGGACGGCTGGGTGATCAACGGCGCCAAGCGGTGGAACACCGGTGTCCACCGTGCCACCCACGACCTGGTGTTCGCCAGAACGTCCGGTGATCCCGGTCAGGCCACCGGCATCACCGCTTTCCTGGTGCCCACCAACGCCCAAGGCTTCGAAGTGCCGTACTACTGGTGGACCTTCAACATGCCCAGCGACCACGGCGAGGTGGTGCTCGACAACGTGTACGTGCCCGCCGACGCGGTGCTCGGCGAGGTGGACCACGGCCTGGCGGTGGGCCAGACGTTTCTGCACGAGAATCGCATCAGGCAGGCCGCCAGCAGCCTGGGCGCCGCCCAGTACTGCATCGACCGCGCCGCTGAATATGCCAGGCAGCGCGTCGTTTTCGGTAAGCCGCTGTCAGTCAACCAGGCCGTGCAATGGCCACTGGCCGAACTGCAGACCGAGGCGCAAATGGTCCGCCTGCTGGTCTACTACGCGGCCTGGCATCTGGATCGCGATCACCACATGGAAGTGTCCGACAAGGTCTCGATGGCCAACTATCGCGCCAACCGCCTGGTCTGCGAAGCCGCAGACCGGGCCATGCAAATCCACGGCGGGATCGGCTACAGCCGCCACGAACCTTTCGAGCACATCTACCGCCACCACCGCCGGTACCGGATCACCGAGGGCGCCGAGGAGATTCAGATCCGCCGGGTCGCGCAGCGGATGCTCAAGTTCGGATCCACGCCCCGATGACAGACCTCGGAGTCCCGCTGGGCGCCGTCATGCAACACACACTCGGCTCCGACGTCACCGTCGGGGACCTGCGCAAGCTCACCGGCGGTGCCAGCCGCACCACCTGGGCGTTCACCGCGCACACCGGTGACGGGGCCAAACGGCTGATCCTGCGCACCGGACCGCCCGACGAGGTGCATGCCGGCATGGAGCTCGAAGCCCGGGTGCAACGGCTGGCCTGCGCCCAGGGCGCGCCGGTGCCGGAGATCATCGCCGCCTCGGATTCTGTCGACCCGCTGGGCAATCCGTATCTGATCTGTGCGGAAATCCCGGGCGAGACCATCGTGCGCCGGATACAGCGCGGCCTCGACGACGCAGGCCGGTTGACGTTGTTGACGCAGTGCGCGGCCGCGCTGGCCGCCATCCACCGCGCCGACCCCACCGAGGCCCCCCTGCCCGACGACGACCAACTGAGTCGGTGGCGCACCGAACTCGATGCGATGGGCGACACCACGGCGACGTTCGAATGGGCCTTCCGATGGCTTGAGAAGAATCGGCCCGCCGCCGCGACCCCGGCCCTGGTGCACGGCGACTTCCGGATGGGCAACCTCATCGTCGACGGCGCGAACCTGGCGGCGGTGTTGGATTGGGAGCTGACTCATGCCGGCGACCCGCGCGAAGACCTCGCCTGGTTCTGCATACGGGCCTGGCGCTTCGGTGCGCCGAAGGCGCTGGCCGCGGGCGGCCTCGGCAGCATCGACGACTTTTTGACGGCCTATGAGCGGGCGGGCGGTGTTGCGGTGGACCGGGACGGCTTCCGGTGGTGGCTGGTGCTGGCGACGCTGCGCTGGGGGGTGATCTGCCGGTACCAGGCCGAACGCCACCTCTCCGGCCAGACGCCGTCCGTGGAACTGGCCACCATCGGCCGGCGGGTGTGCGAGACCGAATGGGATCTGCTCAACCTGTTGGAGGGCGCATGAACCTGCACGGCCGTCCCACCGCCGCCGAACTCGTCGCCGCCGTCGCCGACTTCCTGGACACCGACGTGCGCGGCGCCACCGACGGCCAGGTGAACTTCCACGCCCGCGTCGCCGCCAACGCGCTGCGGATGGTGCAGCGCGAGCTGCAAGAAGCCGACCCGCAGGCCGTCACGGCTGCGCTCACCGAACTCGGCGTCGCCGACGAGGCCGCACTGGCGGCGGCCATCCGCCGCGGCGACTTCGACACCCGCGGCGACGAGCTGAGGCCGTGTCTGAGGGCGCTGGTGGGCCGTCGGTTGGCCGCCGCGCATCCCGGCTACGAAAAGGAGTGACCATGCCACTCACCCACACCCCCGACGAACAGGCCATCGATGACGTCGCCGACAAACTGTTCCGGGCGATCGAGCACGCCGACGCCGCCGCGATCGAACAGCTGTGGGCACCAGACATCGCGGTATGGCACACCGGCGATCCCAAGGACAACAACCGCGCCCGAGCGCTGCGGGTCATCGGCTGGTTCATCGATAACACCACCGCCCGCCGCTACGAGGTCCTGGATCGCCAGCTGTTCGACGGCGGTTTCGTGCAGCAGCACACCCTGCACGCCACGGGCACCAACGGCGCTTCGATCGCGATGCGGGTGTGCATCGTGATCAAGCTTGGCGCCAACGGGCTGATCAGCCGCATCGACGAGTACTTCGACCCCGACGAGGTGGCTGCGCTGCTCTAAATCTAAACCGCCTGTGGCGACCGGAAGACCGCCTCGGTCCGGCACGCCAGCCAACGGGTGGCCACCCAGATGGCCGAGGCACCGGGCTTCCCTGGGCTTGCCGTCATCGTCGACGAATTGGTTACCGCCGACCCGGCGCCCCGGCAATCCCCTTGCCCGCCAACCGCTCCGACATGCTCGGTGGCTTGAGCCGAAAAACCGTGGCCTGAACGCAAGTGCCCGTAGTCTGTGCGGGTGCCCGACAGCCCTCCCGGTGTGGTTCGCGTGCTCGTCTACTCCGACAACGCCCGCACCCGCGAACAGGTGATGCTGGCGCTGGGCAAGCGCATTCACCCGGACCTGCCCGAACTCAGTTACATCGAGGTGGCGACCGCGCCGGTCGTGATCAAGAAACTCGACGAGGGAGATGTCGACCTGGCGATTCTCGACGGTGAGGCGACCCCGGTCGGCGGCATGGGAATCGCCAAACAACTAAAGGACGAAATCGCCGACTGCCCGCCCATCGTCATATTGACGGGCCGACCGGACGACGCCTGGCTGGCCAATTGGTCACGCGCCGAGGCCGCGGTCCCACACCCCATCGACCCGATCAGGCTCGGGGACGCCGTTGCCGGCCTGCTGCGCGCGTCCACCGCGTGAACGCCACCCCCGACCCGACCCGAGGCGAATCCGAAGAGAGCTTGTCCTCCCGCAAATCACTTTGCGTCCCTTGACTGTTCGCAACTCAGGAGGGTTGCGCCGACACGTGCACGGATCCGAACTAGAATACGGCAAAGCCACGGACAAGATCGCTAGGCTGTGCACTAGCCCACGTCGACAGCCCAAGCGAGGGAGCATTGGACCTCTACCTACCCATTCTGACCCTTGGGGTGATCGCCGCTGCGTTCGCCGTGGGGTCCGTCGGGATCGCGCTGGCGATCGGTCCACGGCGCTACAACCGGGCCAAGCAGGAGGCCTACGAGTGCGGCATCGAGCCCGCGCGGCAGCCGCCGGGCGCGGCCCGGTTCCCGATCAAGTTCTATTTGACGGCGATGCTCTTCATCGTCTTCGACATCGAGATCGTGTTCCTCTACCCCTGGGCGGTGTCTTTCGACCAGTTGGGCGTCTTCGCGCTGGTGGAGATGGTCGTGTTCATGCTGACGGTGTTCGTGGCCTACGCCTATGTGTGGCGGCGGGGTGGACTCGATTGGGACTAGAGGAGCAGCTGCCGGGCGGAATCCTGCTTTCGACGGTCGAGAAGGTCGCCGGGTTCGTACGAAAAGGGTCGCTATGGCCGGCCACCTTCGGGCTGGCGTGCTGTGCCATCGAGATGATGTCCACCGCGGGTCCGCGGTTCGACATCGCACGGTTCGGCATGGAGCGCTTCTCGGCCACTCCGCGGCAGGCCGACCTGATGATCGTGGCGGGCCGGGTGAGCCAGAAGATGGCACCGGTGCTGCGGCAGGTCTACGACCAGATGGCCGAACCGAAATGGGTGCTGGCGATGGGTGTGTGCGCGTCGTCGGGCGGCATGTTCAACAACTACGCGATCGTGCAGGGTGTGGACCACATCGTCCCGGTGGACATCTATCTGCCGGGCTGCCCGCCGCGGCCGGAGATGCTCCTGCACGCGATCCTGACGCTGCACGCGAAGATCGCCGAGATGCCGCTGGGGGTGCACCGCGACGAGGTGGTCGCCGCCGCGGAGCGGGCCGCTCTGGCATCGACACCCACCATCGAACTCAAGGGGCTGCTGCGGTGACGGGGCCGCGCCAGGGCATGTTCGGCGTGTCCGGCACCGGGGACACCTCCGGTTACGGCCGCCTGGTCCCACAGGTCGCGCGACCGGCGAGCACACCCAGGCCCTACGGCGGCTATTTCGACGAGGTGGTCGACCGGCTTGCCGAGGCTATGGGGTCCGATTTCGATCACGCCGTCGCGCGCGTGACCGTGTATCGCGACCAGCTGACGCTGGAGATCCGCCGCGAGCAGCTGGCCACCGTCGCTCGCGCGCTGCGCGACGATCCCGCGCTGCGCTTCGAGCTGTGCAGCGGCGTCTCCGGAGTGCACTACCCGTCGGACGTCGGCGCCGAGTTGCACGCGGTGTATCCGCTGATGTCCATCACCCACAACCGGCGCATCCAACTCGAAGTCACCTGCCCCGATGCGGATCCCCATGTGCCGTCGCTGTTTTCGGTGTATCCCACCACCGACTGGCATGAACGTGAGACCTACGACTTCTTCGGAATCATCTTCGACGGCCATCCCTGGCTGACGCGCATCGAGATGCCCGACGACTGGGTGGGCCACCCGCAACGAAAGGATTACCCGCTGGGCGGGATCCCGGTGGAGTACCACGGCGCCCAAATCCCGCCGCCCGACGAGCGAAGGTCCTACAGCTGATGTCGAGGCACGATGTCTGAAACCGTCATCACCCTGGGCGGGCAGGACTGGGACGAGATCGTCGCGGCCGCCCAGGCGGGAGCTCCGTCAGGCGAACGGATCGTCGTCAACATGGGCCCCCAGCACCCGTCGACGCACGGGGTGCTGCGCCTGATCCTCGAAATCGAGGGCGAGACGGTGATCGAGGCCCGGTGCGGCATCGGCTACCTGCACACCGGCATCGAGAAGAACCTCGAATACCGCACCTGGACCCAGGGCGTGACGTTCGTCACCCGGATGGACTACCTGTCCCCGTTCTTCAACGAGACGGCCTATTGCCTCGGGGTGGAGAAGCTGCTGGGGATCACCGACGCCATCCCGGATCGTGCGAGCGTGATTCGGGTAATGCTGATGGAACTCAACCGGATCTCCAGCCACCTGGTGGCTCTGGCCACCGGCGGCATGGAACTGGGCGCGATGAGCGCGATGTTCTTCGGCTTCCGCGAGCGCGAAGAAATCCTGACAGTGTTCGAGGCGATCACCGGCCTGCGGATGAACCACGCCTACATCCGGCCCGGCGGCCTGGCCGCAGACCTGCCCGAAGACGGGCCCGAGCGAGTCGCCCGGCTGGTGAAGCTGCTGCCCGGCCGGCTCGCCGAACTCGAGTCGCTGCTGCGGGAGAACGCCATCTGGAAGGCCCGCACCCGCGGCATCGGGTTCTTGGACCTGACCGGTTGCATGGCACTCGGCATTACCGGGCCCGTGCTGCGCTCCGCGGGCCTGCCGCACGACCTGCGCAAGGCAGAGCCCTACTGCGGCTACGAAACCTACGACTTCGATGTGATCACCGGCGAGGCCTGCGACTGCTACGACCGCTATGTGATTCGGGTCGAGGAGATGAACGAGTCGGTGAAGATCGTCGCCCAGTGCCTGGATCGGCTCGAACCCGGGCCGGTGATGATCGCCGACAAGAAGCTGGCGTGGCCCGCCGATCTCACACTCGGCCCCGACGGCCTGGGCAACAGCCCCGAGCACATCGCCAAAATCATGGGCAGGTCGATGGAGGGCCTGATCCATCATTTCAAGATCGTCACCGAAGGCTTCCGGGTGCCCCCCGGACAGTGCTACGTGGCGGTGGAGTCACCGCGCGGAGAACTCGGCGTACACATGGTCTCCGACGGCGGGACCAGACCCTACCGCGTGCATTACCGGGACCCGTCGTTCACCAACCTGCAGGCCGTGGCCGCGATGTGCGAGGGCGGCATGGTCGCCGACGTCATCTCGGCGGTGGCGTCCCTCGACCCGGTGATGGGCGGGGTGGACCGGTGACCGATACCTTCCGCATCGTCGATCTGACCCTCGGCCCCCGCCCGGACGAGCCGGGCCCGCCCATCGGCGGGCCGCTGACCTACCCCACCGATGTCGAAGAGCGGCTGGCGGCCGACGCCGCAACGATCATCGCGCGCTACCCCCAATCCCGGTCGGCGCTACTGCCGATGCTGCACCTGGTGCAATCCGAGGACAGCTACCTGACCGCGGCCGGAATCGGGTTCTGCGCCGGCCAGCTCGGCCTCACCGACGCCGAAGTCAACGCGGTGGCCACGTTCTACTCCATGTACCGGCGCACCCCCACCGGCAAATACCTGGTCGGGGTGTGCACGAACACCCTGTGCGCGATCATGGGCGGCGACGCGATCCTGGAGACGCTCGAACACCACCTCGGCGTCATGCCCGGCGAGACCACTGACGACGACCAGATCACGCTCGAGCACGTCGAGTGCAACGCCGCCTGCGACTACGCCCCGGTGGTCATGGTCAACTGGGAGTTCTTCGACAACCAGACGCCCCCGTCGGCAACGGATCTGGTGGATCGACTGCGTTCCGGCCAGCCGGTGACCGCCACCCGCGGCGGAACCATATGCCCGTTCACCGCGACAGCCCGCACGCTGGCCGGCCTGCACGATCCGCGGCGGGCCCCCGATGGTCGCGGCGACCCGGCGGCCACGCTGGCCGGCTTGGCCGTCGCACGGACGCTGGACATGACCGCTCCCCCACTCAACGGAGCCGAGACCGGTTCTCCGGCGAGGGAATCGGAGAGCCGATGACAGCCGTGACACCGCTGACGCCCGTTCTGAGCGCGTTCTGGGACGCCGACGAGCCGTGGTCGCTGGACACCTACCGCCGCCACGACGGGTACCGAGCGCTGACCAGAGCATTGTCGATGGGCCCTGACGCCGTCATCGCTCTGGTTAAGGAGTCCGGCCTGCGCGGGCGCGGCGGCGCGGGTTTTCCGACGGGCACCAAGTGGTCGTTCATACCTCAGGCTCAGCAGGAGACAGCCGCGGCCGCAGCTGCCAAGCCGCACTACCTGGTGGTCAATGCCGACGAGTCCGAGCCAGGCACCTGCAAGGACATTCCACTGCTGATGATGGCCCCGCACTTCCTGGTGGAGGGGGCCATCATCGCCGCGTACGCCATCCGCGCCCATCACGCGTTCGTCTACGTGCGCGGCGAGGTTGTGCCGGTGCTGAGGCGGCTGCAGGTTGCGGTCGCCGAAGCGTACGCCGCGGGCTACCTGGGCCGCGGCATCTGCGGGTCCGACTTCGATCTGGAGCTGATCGTGCACGCCGGTGCGGGCGCCTACATCTGCGGCGAGGAGACGGCGCTGCTCGATTCGCTGGAGGGCCGCCGTGGCCAGCCCCGGTTGCGGCCGCCCTTTCCGGCCGTCGCCGGGCTGTATGCCAGCCCGACCGTGGTCAACAATGTGGAATCGATTGCGTCGGTTCCTCCGGTCGTGCTCGGCGGCGTCGACTGGTTCAGGTCGATGGGTTCGGAGAAATCGCCGGGATTCACGCTGTATTCGTTGTCCGGACACGTCGCCCGGCCCGGGCAGTACGAGGCCCCGTTGGGTGTCACGCTGCGGGAGCTGCTCTCCTATGCCGGCGGGATTCGCGCGGGCCACGAGTTGAAGTTCTGGACGCCGGGTGGGTCGTCGACGCCCCTGTTGACCGCCGAACATCTCGACGTACCACTGGATTACGAAGGCGTGGCCGGTGTCGGGTCGATGCTGGGAACCAAGGCGCTGCAGATCTTCGACGAGACGACGTGCGTGGTGCGGGCCGTACGGCGGTGGACGCAGTTCTACGCCCACGAGTCATGCGGCAAATGCACGCCGTGCCGTGAGGGAACCTACTGGCTGGCCCAGATCTACGAGCGCCTGGAAACCGGGCGGGCAACCAGAGAGGACATCGGCAAACTGCTGGACATCTCCGACACCATCTTCGGAAAGTCGTTCTGCGCGTTGGGTGATGGCGCGGCGAGCCCGATCATGAGTTCCCTCAAGTGGTTCCGTGACGAATACGAGGCCCACCTGGGCCGCGAATGCCCTTTCGACCCGTATGCGTCCATGCTCGCCGCACCCCAGGGGGTGGGCGCGTGACGCTCACCGAGCACACCCAGGACGCGCCGCCCGTTGAGCTGGTCAGGCTCACCATCGACGACGTAGAAGTGTCGGTACCCAAGGGCACGTTGGTGATTCGCGCAGCCGAGTTGATCGGTGTGCAGATCCCCCGGTTCTGCGACCACCCACTGCTGGACCCGGTGGGCGCCTGCCGGCAGTGCCTGGTGGAGATCGAGGGCCAGCGCAAACCGATGGCGTCGTGCACCATCACCGTGGTGCCGGACATGGTGGTGCGCACCCAGCACACCAGCGCCGCGGCCGACAAGGCTCAGCACGGTGTGATGGAACTGCTGTTGATCAACCACCCGCTGGACTGCCCGATCTGCGACAAGGGCGGTGAATGCCCGCTGCAGAACCAGGCAATGTCCAACGGGCGCGTCGAGACCCGTTTCACCGACGTCAAGCGGACGTTCCCCAAACCGATCAACCTCTCCGCGCAGGTGCTGCTGGACCGGGAACGCTGCGTGCTGTGCGCGCGCTGCACACGCTTCTCCAACCAGGTCGCCGGCGACCCGTTCATCGAGCTGCTCGAACGGGGAGCGCTGCAGCAGGTCGGCATCGCCCCAGGTGAGGCGTTCGACTCGTACTTCTCGGGCAACACCGTGCAAATCTGTCCGGTTGGGGCGTTGACCGGAACCGCGTACCGGTTCCGTGCGCGGCCTTTCGATCTGGTGTCTACGCCGAGCGTGTGCGAACACTGCGCATCGGGGTGCGCGCAGCGCACCGATCACCGCCGCGGAAAAGTGCTCCGCCGGCTTGCCGGTGACGACCCCGAAGTCAACGAGGAATGGAACTGCGACAAGGGCCGGTGGGCGTTCAACTACCCCACTCGGGGCGACCGCATCACCACACCGCTGCTCCGCGACGGGCGCGGTCCCGCCGGCAAGCTGCGACCGGCGGCATGGTCGGAGGCGATCGCGGTGGCCGCCGCCGGCCTGGTCGCCGCCGCGGGCAGTGCAGGCGTCCTGGTCGGCGGGCGGGTTACGCTCGAGGATGCTCTCGCGTACAGCAGATTCGCCCGAATAGTGTTGAACACCAACAACATCGACTTTCGTGCCCGGGCCCACAGCGCCGAGGAAGCGGAGTTCTTGGCCGCCCGGGTTGCGGGCCGGCCTCTGACCGTCACGTATGCCGCCCTGGAAAGCGCGCCGGTGGTCGTCCTCGCCGGCCTGGAACCCGAGGAAGAATCCCCGATCGTGTTCCTGCGGCTGCGCAAAGCCGCCCGCAAACACCGGCTGAAGGTCATCGCCGTTGCGCCGTTCGCAACCCGCGGACTGACCAAGATCGGCGCCCGACTGCACAAGACCGCGCCCGGGCGCGAGGCTGAGGTTCTCGACGCGCTGCGGGACGAACTGCCGGCGGGCTCGATCATCCTGGCCGGGGAGCGGCTGGCGAGCAGCCCCGGGGCCTACTCGGCGGCGGCCCGGCTCGCCGATGCCACCGGCGCCCGCATCGCGTGGATCCCGCGCCGGGCCGGTGAGCGGGGGGCCCTGGAGGCGGGCTGCCTGCCCAACCTGCTGCCGGTCGGCCGGCCCGTCACCGACCCGTATGCCCGGGCGCAAACCGCCGCGGCCTGGAGCGTCGCCACGTTGCCCGCCCATCCGGGCCGCGATACTTCTGCAATGCTGGCCGCCGTCGGCAGCGGCGAACTCACCGCGTTGTTGATCGGTGGCGTCGAGGTCGCAGACCTTCCGGACCCTGCGGCGGCGCTGGCCGCCATCGGTGCCGCCGGTTTCGTCGTCAGCCTCGAACTTCGCGAGAGCGCGGTCACCGAGTTGGCCGACGTGGTGATCCCGATCGCACCCGTTGTCGAGAAAGCGGGCTCGTATACCAACTGGGAGGGCCGCAATCGCCCCTTCCTGGCCTCGCTGTCCAGCAACGCCGCTTCGGATGCCCGGGTGCTGCAGATGCTCGCCGACGAGTCCGGGGTCGATCTCGGACTGCGGGCTTCCCGGCATCCGGACTTGGGGCCGTGGGACGGTATGCCTCCCGCGGCTCCCGAGGTCGTCCCGCGGCCGGGCGCGCCGGGGCCGGGCGAAGCGGTGCTGTCGACGTGGCGGATGCTGCTCGACGGCGGGCGGCTGCAAGACGGTGAGCCGTACCTGGCGGGCACCGCGCGTCCGCCCGTCGCACGTCTGTCGCCCGGGACCGCCGCCGAGATCGGCGCCGCCGAGGGTGACATGGTGACCGTGCGGACCGGCGCCGGCGCGGTCAGCCTGCCGCTGGTGATCACCGACATGCCCGAGCGGGTGGTGTGGCTACCGATGAACTCCCCCGGCAGCGCGGTGCTCACCGAACTGGCGGCTTGCAACGGGGACACCGTGCGAATCGAGCGGGGGGACATCTCGTGACCTACCCGGACCCGGCCGTTTTCGGCCACGACCCGTGGTGGCTGGTCGTGATCAAAGCCGTGGCGGTGTTCGCCTTCCTGCTGCTGTCGGTGCTCGTCGCGATCCTGGTCGAACGCAAGGTCCTGGGCCGCATGCAGATGCGCTACGGCCCGAACCGCGTCGGCCCGTTCGGTTTGCTGCAGTCCCTGGTCGACGGCGTCAAACTGGCACTCAAGGAGGGCCTGGTCCCGGCCGGCGTCGACAAACCGATCTACCTGCTTGCGCCGGTGATCTCGGTGGTCACCGCGATCATGGCGTTCGCGGTCATCCCGATGGGCCCGGTGGTGTCGATGTTCGGCCACCACTCGCCACTGCAGCTCACCGACCTGCCGGTGGCGGTGCTCTACGTCTTGGCGCTCACCTCGATCGGGGTCTACGGAATCGTGTTGGCGGGCTGGGCGTCCGGCTCCACCTATCCCCTGCTGGGCGGGTTGCGCTCGTCGGCTCAGGTGGTGTCCTACGAGATTGCGATGGCGCTGTCGTTCGCCGCGGTGTTCCTCTACGCAGGCACCATGTCGACGTCGGGGATCGTCGCCCAGCAGACCCACATGTGGTACGTCTTCCTGCTGCTGCCGTCGTTCGTGGTGTATCTGACGGCGATGGTCGGGGAAACCAACCGCGCACCGTTCGACCTGCCCGAGGCCGAGGGCGAGTTGGTCGGCGGCTTCCACACCGAGTACTCGTCCCTGAAGTTCGCGATGTTCATGCTCGCCGAGTACGTCAACATGACGACCGTATCGGCGCTGGCCTCCACGATGTTCCTCGGAGGCTGGCACGCGCCGTGGCCGATCACCCTCTGGAGCGGCGCCAACACCGGCTGGTGGCCGCTGATCTGGTTCGTCGTGAAGGTGTGGGTGTTCATGTTCTTTTACATGTGGTTGCGCGCCACGCTGCCGCGGCTGCGTTACGACCAGTTCATGGCGCTCGGCTGGAAGATCCTCATCCCGCTGTCACTTGCCTGGATCATGACCGTGGCCGTCACCCGGACGCTGCGGCTGCACGGGGCCGGGCCGTGGACGACCACGGTCATCAACGCCGGTTTCCTGCTTGCGGTGCTGCTCGTCGCGGCGGCCGGGGCCGCACGGCGGCGCCGGGTGGATTCGCTGCCTTCTCCGCCGCCCATCGAATCCGGTTTTCCCGTGCCACCGATCCCGGCGAAGCGTGTGACCAAGGAGAATGCCCGTGTCTAAGTTGGGCGATGCCGTTGCCGGTTTCGGCGTGACGCTGTCGGCGATGTTCAGGAAGCCGATCACCGAGGAGTACCCGGAGGAGAAGCGCCCCACCCAACCGCGCTATCACGGACGCCACCAACTCAACCGGTACGCGGACGGTTTGGAGAAGTGCATCGGCTGCGAGCTGTGTGCGTGGGCGTGCCCGGCCGATGCCATCTACGTCGAAGGCGCAGACAACACCGAGGCGCAACGGTTTTCGCCCGGAGAGCGCTATGGAAGCGTGTACCAGATCAACTACTTGCGCTGCATCGGTTGCGGATTGTGCATCGAAGCGTGTCCCACCCGGGCGCTGACGATGACCAACGAATACGAGATGGCCGACGACAACCGCTCCGACATGATCTACGACAAGGACAAACTGCTGGCTCCGCTGCAGGACGGCATGCAGGCGCCCCCCCATGCGATGGCGGAAGGCAGCGCCGACGACGACTATTACCTCGGCAGAATCGGTGCCACGGGCATCGTTGCGGACCGGGGCGCCACGCAGTGAACCCGGAAGCGATCGTGTTCTGGGTGCTCGCGGTGGTTGCGGTGGCCGGCGCTGTCGGCGTGGTCGCCGCGCCCAGGGCCGTGTACTCGGCCATCTTCCTGGCGACGACGATGATGAGCCTGGCCGTGCTCTACGTGACCCAGGGCGCGCTGTTCCTGGGCGTGGTACAGGTTGTGGTCTACACCGGTGCGGTCATGATGCTGTTCCTGTTCGTGCTGATGCTGATCGGGGTGGACTCCTCGGAGTCGCTGGTGGAAACCCTTCGCGGGCAACGTGTCGCGGCACTTGTCGCCGGCACCGGGTTTGGTGTCCTGCTGGTGGCGGGCATCGGAACGCTGTCGGTCCCGCCTTTCCCCGCGGATTCGTCGCCCCTGGCCGAGGCGAACTCGGGCGGCAACGTGGAGGGCCTGGCCGCGCTGATCTTCACGAAATACCTCTGGGCGTTCGAACTCACCAGCGCACTGTTGATCACCGCGGCACTCGGCGCGATGGTGCTCGCGCACCGAGAACGCTTCGAACGGCGCAAGACCCAGCGGGAACTCTCCCAGCAGCGGTTCCGCGGGCGGCAACTCGAGAAGGGCTACCCGACAACGCTGCCGGCTTCGGGCGTGTACGCCCGGCACAACGCCGTCGACGTGCCCGCGCGGCTTCCGGACGGATCAGAAGCCGCGATCTCGGTCAGCAGCATTCTGGTGCGGCGAAGCCCAACCGAACCCGACGAAAGGGGCGACCGCTGAATCCGGAGAACTACCTCTACCTTTCGGCATTCCTGTTCACCCTCGGTGCGGCGGGAGTGGTGTTACGGCGCAACGCCATCGTGATGTTCATGTGCGTCGAGTTGATGCTCAACGCCTGCAACCTCGCATTCGTCACATTCTCGCGCATGCACGGGCACCTGGACGGGCAGGTGGTGGCGTTCTTCACGATGGTCGTCGCAGCGTGCGAGGTGGTGGTCGGACTTGCGATCATCATGACCATCTATCGGACTCGCCGCTCGGCCAATGTCGACGACGCCCACCTGCTGAGGCACTGAGCGTGACCGATGTGATGGGACTCGCCCCGCTGATCGCGCTTCCTCTTGCCGGAGCCGCGGTTCTGCTGCTCGGCGGCCGGCGCACGGAGGCCTGGGGACACCTGCTGGGCTGCGCGACGGTGCTGGCGTCGTTCGCTTGGGGCGCAATGCTGTTCACCGGACTGACGGGCCGGGCACCCGAGGACCGGGTGATTCACCAGACGTTGTTCGAATGGGCGCCGGTCGCGCGCCTGCAGGTCGACTTCGGCCTGCAATTCGACGCGCTGTCAGGCTGTTTCGTGTTGCTGATCACCGGCGTGGGTGCGCTGATCCATCTGTACTCGATCGGCTACATGGCCCATGACCCCGGCCGCCGCCGATTCTTCGGCTATCTCAACCTGTTCGTGGCGGCCATGCTGTTGCTGGTGCTCGCCGACAACTACCTGGGCCTCTACGTCGGCTGGGAGGGCGTCGGCCTGGCCAGCTACCTGCTTATCGGGTTCTGGTCGCACAAGCCCAGCGCCGCCGCCGCGGCCAAGAAGGCGTTCGTGGTCAACCGGGTCGGGGACATCGGTCTGGCCGTCGCGCTGATGGTCATGTTCGCTCATCTGGGAACCCTCTCCTTCGCGGGGGTTTTCGGCGCGGCACCGTACGCGGCACCGGGTACGCTCACCGCGATCGGCCTGCTGCTGCTGCTTGCCGCGTGCGGCAAGAGCGCCCAGGTGCCGCTGCAGTCATGGCTGGGCGATGCCATGGAAGGCCCCACGCCCGTCAGCGCGCTCATCCACGCCGCGACCATGGTCACCGCCGGGGTGTATTTGATCGTCCGCTCCGGCCCGGTGTTCAACCTGGCTCCCGCGGCACAGACAGCGGTGGTCGTGGTCGGCGCGGTGACCCTGCTGTTCGGGGCGGTCGTCGGCTGCGCCAAGGATGACATCAAGAAGGCTCTCGCGGCGTCCACCATGAGCCAGATCGGGTACATGGTGCTGGCCGCGGGGCTGGGTCCGGCCGGCTACGCAGTGGCCATCATGCACCTGCTCACCCATGGTTTCTTCAAGGCCGGACTGTTCCTCGGCGCCGGGTCGGTGATGCACGGCATGAACGACGAAACCGACATGCGCCGCTACGGCGGGTTGCGTTCGCAGATGCCGCTGACTTTTGCGACATTCGGGCTGGGATATCTGGCGATCATCGGAGTTCCGCCGTTCGCGGGATTCTTCTCCAAGGACGCCATCATCGAGACCGCCTTCGCCGCGGGCGGTCTGCGGGGCTGGCTGCTGGGCGGTGCCACGCTGCTGGGGGCCGGAATCACCGCCTTCTACATGACGCGGGTGATGCTGATGACGTTCTTCGGTGAACGCCGCTGGGCTCCCGGCACCCATCCGCACGAGTCGCCCGCGATCATGACCCTGCCGATGGGACTGCTGGCGGTCGGATCCGTCGGTGCCGGCGGTGCACTGGCCGTCGGCGGCACCCTGGAGCACTGGCTGGAACCCGTGGTCGGCGCCGCCCACGAACCCGAGCACGCGATGCCGGTATGGGTGATGACGGCGGTCACCCTCAGCGTCGTGGCGATGGGCGTGGCCATCGCCTACCGCGTGTACGGCAGGCGCGCCGTCCCGGTGACCGCCCCGGCGGAGGTGTCGGCGCTTACCGTGGCGGCACGCCGCGATCTCTACGGCGATGCGTTCAACGAGGCAGTGTTCATGCGTCCTGGAGCCCGACTCGCACGTGGGTTCGTCCAGATCGACGATGTCGCAGTGGACGGCGTCAGCACGGGATTGGCGCTCGCAGTCCGCCGCGCCTCCGAGCGCCTGCGCCGGCTGCAAACCGGATTCGCCCGGTCCTACGCGCTGTCCATGCTCGCCGGCGCCGCACTCGTCATGGCCGTCATCTTCGTGGTGAGAGTGTGGTGAATTCAGCCATGACGTCAGCTGTTCCGTGGCTCTCCATCCTGTGGGCCCTGCCCATGGTCGGCGCGGCGATCATCATCGCGCTGCCGCCGGCCGCGGGGCGGTTCGCCAAATACGCAGGCATTGCCGTCTCGCTGGCAGTCTTGGCAATCGCGATGATGCTGGCGGTGCGGTTCGAGCCCGGCGGCGCGCAGTACCAGTTCGTCGAAGACCACCAGTGGATTCCGTCGTTCGGCACCGGCTACATCCTGGGACTCGACGGCATCGCACTGGTCCTGGTCGTGCTGACCGCCGTCCTGGTGCCGCTGATTCTGCTGGCGGGGTGGAACGACACACCGGATGGTCCCGGCGGTTCGCCACGGTCCGCGCACGCCTACGTGGCGCTCACCCTGTCCGTCGAAAGCATGGTGCTCATCGCGTTCGTCGCGTTGGACGTGCTGCTGTTCTACGTGTTCTTCGAGGCAATGCTGATCCCGATGTATTTCCTGATCGGCGGATACGGATCGGGGGCCGCGCGCGATCGGTCCCGGGCGGCGGTGAAGTTCCTGCTGTACAACCTGTTCGGCGGCCTGATCATGCTGGCCGCTGTCGTCGGTGTGTACGTGTTGACGGCCACGAGCGACACGTTCGCGTCGGGCACGTTCGACTTCCGCGCGATCGTCACCGCCGTCTCTTCGGGAAGCCTCGGCGCCGCTCCGGCGGTGATGCACGCCATGTTCCTGGGCTTCATGTTCGCGTTCGCGGTGAAGGCACCGCTGTGGCCGTTCCACCGCTGGCTGCCCGACGCCGCTGTGGAGTCGACCCCCGCGACCGCGGTGCTGATGATGGCCGTCGTCGACAAGGTCGGCACCTTCGGCATGCTGCGCTACTGCCTGCAGATGTTTCCCGACTCCGCGATCCTGTTCCGCCCGTTCATCATCGCGCTGGCGGTCATCGGCATTCTCTACGGGGCGGTGGTCGCCATCGGCCAGCGCGACGTGATGCGGCTCATCGCATACACCTCGATCAGCCATTTCGGGTTCATCATCATGGGCATATTCGCGATGACCAGCCAGGGCCAGGCCGGCTCCACCCTATACATGGTCAACCATGGCATCTCCACCGCCGCGCTGTTCCTGGTTGCCGGATTCCTGGTGTCCCGCAAGGGATCCCGGCTTATCGCCGACTACGGCGGGGTACAGCAGGTCGCGCCGGTGCTGGCCGGCACATTCCTGGTAGCGGGGCTGGCGACACTGGCACTGCCCGGCCTGGCGCCGTTCATCAGCGAATTCCTGGTTCTCATCGGCACCTTCACGCGCTATCCGATGTTCGCCGTGGTCGCCTCGTCTGCGCTGGTGCTCTCGGCCGTCTATGTCCTATGGCTATACCAGCGCATGATGACCGGCCCGGCACGGGCCGGTGACGACAAGCTGCGCGACCTGGTTCCGCGCGAGCTGACCGTGGTGGCCCCCCTGCTCGTCCTGCTGCTCGTCCTGGGTGTGTATCCCAAGCCCGCACTGGACGTCATCAATCCCGCCGTCGGACACACGCTTTCCACCGTCGGACAAACCGACCCCGTGCCCGGGGCGGCGGAAGGACCGGTGAAATGAGCCTGCCCACCCCCAGCATCGAATACGGTCAGCTGTCACCGATGCTGATCGTGTTCGGCGTGGCTGTCACCGGTGTGCTCGTCGAGGCATTCCTTCCGCGCCAGCACCGCTTTCGCGCTCAGCTCATCCTGTCGTTGGGCGGCCTGCTGGCGGCGGTGGCGGCGGTGGTCGTCCTGGCCCGCAGCCTGCGTGGCGACGGCACCCTGGCCGTGATGGGTGCGGTGGCGGTGGATGCTCCGGCCCTTTTCCTGCAGGCCACAGTGCTGCTCATCGCCATCCCGGCGGTGCTGTTGATCGCCGAACGCAGGATTCCCGATCGCCGGTCCCGGGTGGCGGCCGGTGGTCTGGACGCCTTCACCGCTCAGGCCGCCGCCGTCGCGGGCAGTGTGGCCGAGCAAGTGGCCACCCGCGCGGGCATGATGCAGACGGAAGTGTTTCCACTGACCATGTTCGCCGTCGGCGGCATGCTGCTCTTCCCCGCGGCCGACGATCTGCTGACCATGTTCATCGCCCTCGAGGTGCTCTCACTGCCGCTGTACCTGATGTGCGGCCTGGCCCGCCGCTATCGCCTGCTGTCACAGGAGGCAGCGCTGAAATACTTCCTCCTCGGCGCTTTCTCGTCGGCTTTCTTCCTGTACGGCGTAGCGCTGCTCTACGGCTACAGCGGTACGTTGTCGCTGGCCGGCATTGCCGCCTCGATCGACGCCGAGCCCGCTGACACCGGGTTGGCGCTCGTCGGCATCGGCCTGATCGTGGTGGGCGTGCTGTTCAAGGTAGGCGCGGTGCCGTTTCACTCTTGGGTCCCCGACGTGTATCAGGGCGCTCCGACACCTATCACGGGATTCATGGCGGCCGCCACCAAGGTCGCCGCGTTCGGTGCCATGTTGCGGATCGTCTACGTCGCGGTGCCCGCCCTGCGTGCGGATTGGCGCCCGCTCCTGTGGATCATCGCGATCCTGACGATGGTGGTCGGCACCGTCACGGCGGTCACGCAGACCGACGTCAAACGCCTGTTGGCCTACTCCGCCGTGGCGCACTCCGGGTTCATCCTGACCGGTGTCGTCGCCCTCACCGACAGCGGCGTTTCCGGCACGCTGTTCTACCTGTTCGCCTACGGCTTCACCACACTGGGCGCATTCGCGGTAGTGAGTCTGGTTCGCGATCACACCGGGGAGGAGGACACCGATCTGGCCCATTGGGCGGGGCTGGGGCGCCGCTATCCGGTGGTGGGTGGAGTGTTCTCGCTGTTCTTGCTGGCCTTCGCCGGCATCCCGCTGACGAGCGGTTTCGTCGGCAAGTTCGCCGTCTTCAAGGCCGCCGGTGAGGGTGGTGCGATCCCCCTGGTGATCGTCGGCGTGGTCGCCAGCGCCATCGCCGCCTATTTCTACGTCCGCGTCATCGTGCTGATGTTCTTCACCGAAGCGCCCGCCGACGCGCCGAAAGTGATCACGCCGAGCTGGACCAGCACAGCGACGGTGACATTGACGGCGGCCATGACGCTTGCGCTGGGCGCGCTCCCCCAACCGCTGCTGAACCTGGCGCACAGCTCGGCGCACTTCCTGCGCTGATCCTGCCCGCGTGGTGCCGCCGCTTGGGGCGTTGTCAGCGCTTTCGCGAGCTGCCGATGGACCCGGGGTGGTCAAAGAGTCGGATCACCCGGCGTGTTGTTCGGCCCCTAGCGGTTTGTGGTCGACATTTGAGGGATGATTGGGGTTGTGTGCGATGAGGTGTTGCTACAACAAGTTCGTCAGCTACGGGCACAGGGCGCCTCGCCCAAAGAAATCGCCCGCAAATTGCGCGTGCCGCCAGCCAAGGTCGCGCCGCTGGTCCGATTGATCGCCGCGCAGAACACGGAACTGCAACGTCGGCCCGACGTGGTCGAGTGCTGGGTAAACCCGGGGTGGCATGACGATCTCACATTCGAGCCACACCCGGACTGGCCGGTCAATCCCAGCGCCTCAGACGGCACAGGCGGGCTGGCCACGGTTATGGTCGTGCGCCCAGACCAGCGATCCCGAAGCCGCGTGTGCGTGTACCTGGTCGACACGTTCTGTCTTGGCGTCAAAAACGTGATTGGTCCGGAATCGGTATCCAACAATCGCCTACACAAGCTCCGCTCCACAGTATTTGCTGGCTACGATGAACCCGCTGTGCACGCACCGCTGGAGCTAGCGCAACATCTGGTATTTGGCGCTGTCGAGTTCGCGCGTGAGTTCGGGTTCGAACCTCATCCCGACTTCGCGGCCGCAGCCGACCATCTCGGGACGTGGTCTGGACGCTGCCCGATTCAATTCGGGTACAAGGGATCTCCGTTCTACATCCAGGGCCCACACGACGATGTTGACTCCATCGCGCGTACGTTGGTCGGCACGGCCGGGCTCGCTCGATCCTGAAGGACTGGAATCGACGGTCATCACGGAACCGCCGGGATAACCCGCCTCACCGTCGACTCCGACGGCGAAGCGGATCAGTATCAGCAGTAACTGCGGAGCGCGACCCGACTCGTGTACAAGCTCTCGGACGGCAGCTACCTAACCGCTTGAGGATCGCCCGCAGTGACAGGCCCTGCTCACGCAGGCCGGGGTGATCGTGGCGATCACCCCGGCGGTCAGTTTGGACGCCCGCCGCGATCCGCTGCTGCGGGACCAGCGCGCTCACCCCCGCCTGCGACGGTGCCTGCGCCCAGCGCCAAACCGTCAGCGGGGGCGTGCCGAACGCGGCCGCGACCTGCACCTGGGTGGCCGCCTTGATCCGCTCCAGCGACACCGTGGCCCGCCGTAGCGGCGCCTTCCTCGGCAGCCAGAACCTTCACCTGCTCCTGCAGGTCTTGCATCAGCGGCCCGACCCGGCGCAGACCGTCGCTCCCCTTCTCGGAGTTGAGCACCCCTTGCAATGCGTCGGTCAGGTGGGGAATCCGCACGTTGGCCGTCGAGTCCTCAATGGTTTCGTCGAATTCTCCGAGCAGTCGCAGAATCGACTCGGCCGCGTCCAATCGTCCCCACAGGTAGTCGTTCTCCCGTGACTCTTCGCTAAAGAACCCGGCGAAATGCGATACGGGTATGCCCTTGAGTTTCGTGGGTGGACCGGGTTCGGTTTTCTTCCAGAACCGTGGCCACCCGCGTTTCGGCTTTTCCTGCAGCGGCTTGAGTTTGGTCGCCGTCAGTGGGCTGAACTGGCGGACCCCGATCGGCGTCAGTTGCGGTACCCGGGTCAGCGACACGGTGGGGAAGATCATTCCGTCCCAGAGGGGGAATCCGAGATAGCGGGAGAGAAGTGCCTGCTTGTCATTGTCATTCCAGAGCGTGGTGTTTTCAACGAATGCGTTCCAGAGTTTGTCGCCGTCATCACGGATGCGGCCATATAACGCGTCGCTGTACTCGGTGAATAACGCTCCGAACTCGGCATCCCAGTCCGCGGCGAACGTCGCCGGGTCGGCCAGCAGCGGGTCCTTTCTACGGTCCGGCTCGTCTAAAGGCAGCGGCGGCAGCCTAAGAAACTCCACTGTGGCGTGTGACAAGCCATCGACGGCCTCCCGCTGATCCTGCCGAAGTTTCTCCAATAGGTTCCACGCTCTGCCTTTGAGTGTGTTCAGGCTCGTCCGATCGACGCGTGGATCGCCTGCTTCGTCTGTCATGCCGTACAACTCGTTGAGCCCGGCAAGGATGAACATCAGCCTGCGATCCCGGTAGGGAACGTCAATGCGCTGTAATTTTGCACCCAGTTCGTCACCGGGTAGCGCCCCCTCTGTTTTGTCCGGTTCCGAGAGCCAGAACGTTTGGTTACGCACCCAGGCTGCTATCGCTGCGTTGATAAAGTTCGCCTGCGCAGAGGCCTTCGAGAAACCGAATCGGGCGGCCAGCTGGTCGGCTAAGAGCCGGATCGCGGCGTCGAATTTCAGTCGCTGATAGGTCGAGAAAGACGGGAACAGGGCGTCTTTGGTCCAGATATGAATTTTGTCCGAGAGATCTTGGATACCACCGCGCGGGGTTGTCGCCATCAGCTCCGTCGCAGTCTGATAGCCGGAGCTGATCGGTGGTGCGTCCGGTGCCAAATACTGGAATCCGGTCATCTCCGCGCGGATCATGGAGATGACGTCGATGACGTATGCGTTCTGGCGCTTGGTGATCGCACTCACCTCGTCGATGCGCCCGTTGAGGTCCCTCAAATCCAAGAGCTCCCGCAGGAACGGATGGTTACCCTTTACCTTCGATACCGCCAACAGGTCGCTGAGCCAGCGACGAGGTGGCGCGACCGTATCGACGGGGTTGGCGTACAAGGCGTGGCTGGGGTCGGGCTCGATATAGACGAGTCGGCGGTGGACCTCTGAGTCCGCACGCCGACGGCTGATCGCCGAGATGACGACGTCGAACGGGGCATTGTCCAGAACTCCCCCGTCAACGAAAGCGACATTCGGCCTCCGGGCGTCGTCGACCAGTGCAGGGTGCTGATAGTAGAAGACATCTTTATTGAATTTCAGATCGTTTTTGCCCGTATCGGCCTTGAACGACCCCTGGCTGATCGGTGCGAACGCCCCGGGAAAACTCGCTGAAGCCCGGGCGGCGAAGGCGAGATCCGGTGTGTACGACGGCCCGAACTGTTCGAATTTGTCGGACCGATCCATCTTGGTGCTGAATTCGAAGACCTGCGCGTTCTGACGGTCGTGGTTGCTGGCGCCACCCGCGCCGGAGGGTACGAGGACCTCAAAACCACCGAGATCCGTTGTCGGCACAAACAATTCCAGAGCGCCACCCAACGGCACAAGGCTACCTTCAGGCGATTTCGCCTTATCCATGTCAGTGAGTGCCTTCAGGATCAACGTCGACATGACTTCGCCACGCAACGGCGTCGTGGCACTGAACAGACGGAAGAGCTGTGAACCGGCAGCGATGAGCGCCTGGCCGGGTAGCCAGAATGCCGGCGCGCGTAGCAGCGCCCGAATGTCGCCGTCCTTGATCCACACGTTTTTCAGCGGTTCCTGGCTGGCGCCGAGCGCCAGTCCTTTACTCAGGGCAATACCGTTGATGCCACCCGCGGATGTGCCACCGATGATGTCGATGCTCACCGACAGCCGTTTACGCTTCTCCGCCAACTCTGTTAAGGCGGCGAAGTACGCGGTCTCGGTGCCGATTGCGTGCTTCTTGTCGGTCAGCCGTTCCGGCGCCTCGTCATCGAACGCTCGCGCGGCCCGGATTAGACTCTGGAGTTCTTTGGTAACACCGTGCATGTACACGGCCAGCGACACGCCGCCGTAGCACACCAGCGCTAAGCGCAGTTCTGCCCTCTGTTCCGCCTGAACTCCCATTGTGATCCCCCGAATCTCCTCGCATTTTACTGTTACAGAATGCGCCGTCAACTGCCCCACGATAGCCGCCAGCTCTTCACGATTCGGTGACGTCGCGCTTGGCGCAGGCCTGGTAGATGTGGCTCTCCACGGTGCGCACCGAGAGGACGAGTCGGTCAGCGATCTCGGAATTCGACAGCACGGCGGCGATGAGACCGGCGATCTCACGCTCGCGGACCGTCAGTGGCGACGGATACGGAACGGCTACCAGCGCCGGCGTTGTGACGCCCCCGCACAGGGCCGCGATCCGATACGCCGCGGTGGCCGCCACGATCGCGTTGCTCCGGTCGCCGTCGGCTTCGTGTTGCACCGCCGCGTGGGCAAAGGCATCCGTAGCCGAAAGGAGTGCCCCGAGTGCCTCGAAGTCGCGCACAGCCCTCAAGACCGTCGGCATCTTTGGTATCGAGCGCAAATGCGTGCCTGAAAAGTGGAGCCAGTTGGGGATCGCTCAACGGGATCCCCCTACGGCGACCCGATCGGCGAGGGCGGTCCCTGCCCGAGCTGCTGGCCTCGTCGAGGACCTCTCCGGAACGTGGCACGCACGGGCCTCGCCGCCGGCTTGTTCAGCGGCCGGCTATGCGTGCTCGTCGGTGAGCCTAAACGGTCGAACGCCATGCAGCATCTAAACTCTGGCGGGATGAGGATCGGCATCGACTTCGGCACCACGCATACCGTCGCAGCGGTCGTCGACAGAGGCAACTACCCCGTGGCTTCGTTCGACGGGGAAGACACCTGGCCTTCGGTCATCGCCGCGAACGCCGCTGGAGAGCTGCGCTTCGGTTTGGACGCCGCCGCCGTCCGCCACGAGCCGGGTTGGTCGGTCCTCCGGTCATTCAAGCGCCTTCTCAACGACGCCGGGCCCCGGACCGAGGTGAACTTGGCCGGGCGCTCCTACCGGCTCGCCGACCTGCTCACGAGCTTCCTTGCCCAGCTCAAAAGCGACCTTCACCATCGCTCGAACGCCGGCCTCGCGCCGGGCGAGCGCGTCGAGGCCGCGATCAGCGTACCGGCCAACGCCTCGAGCGCCCAGCGCTTCCTGAC
The DNA here is from genome assembly GCA_963846905.1 of uncultured Actinomycetota bacterium. Taxonomy (GTDB): domain Bacteria; phylum Actinomycetota; class Actinomycetes; order Mycobacteriales; family Mycobacteriaceae; genus Mycobacterium. The sequence continues at coordinate 42,601 of CAWJYB010000038.1, read as the reverse complement.
GCTGGACGCCTTCGCCAAGGCGGGCTTCGAGGTCCTCGCTCTCCTGAACGAGCCGTCCGCCGCGGGCTTCGAGTATGCCCACCGGTACCGCTCCACCATCACCGCCAACCGCGAGTACGTCTTGATTTACGACCTCGGGGGTGGCACGTTCGACGCCTCGCTGCTGAAGATGACCGGGCGCCTGAACGAAGTCGTCACCAGCGAGGGCATCCGACGCCTCGGCGGGGACGACTTCGACGAGGCGATCCTTAGGAAGCGCGCAGTAATTAAGTGGGTTCTGTAGGGCGTGTCGCGTTGCGGTCTGCGGTGAGTGTGTAATTCCAGTCGCCATGGAAGTCGTGTCGGTGCAGTTGGGTGGCTTCGAGGGCGGCGATCTGCTTGTCGGTGATCTTGATGCCGCGCTCATAGGTGCTTGTGTCGAGCTCCGCGTTCACGGTCCGGCCGGTGGATGTGGTTGTCGCCCTGAGTGTTTCGATGACGACCTCGTGGGACTCCAGGGGTCGTGCGCGCCAGTTGCGGCTGATCGCGGAGAAGAGCCGGTGCTCCACCTTATTCCATTTGGAGGTGCCGGGCGGCAGGTGGCAGACGGTGATGTCGAGTCCGGCCTCGGCTGCGAAGGCGGCGAGTTCGGTTTTCCATAGCCGCAGCCGGGATCCGTTGGAGCCACCGGAGTCAGCGGTGATCAGCAACTTGTCCGATCCGGGATAGGCGGCGGCTCCCATCGTGGACCACCAACGGCGGATCGACTCCACCGCGAACGCGCCGGTGTCGGCGTCGGTGCCGACGTTGACCCAGCCGGTGTTGGCGGCGATGTCATAGACCCCGTACGGGGCCACCTTGCCCAACGCCTTGTCGGGGAAGTCGTGCACCTTGACCGGGCGCGGTGACCCCGCGGGCTCCCATTCACGGCCGGCGGCTTTGTAGTTGCCGATCAGTTCCTTTTTCTTGGTGTCCACACTGATCACCGGGTCCCCGTTCCCCTGGAACCGCTTCACTTGGGTGTTCAGGTAACCGAACTGCGCATCCCTATCCGGATGCTGGCTACCCTCAAGGGTTTTCGAGTTCGCCTGCAGACTGTAACCAGCCCCCTTGAGCAGCTTGGCCACCGTGCGTGCCGACACCCGATGCCCGATCGCGGTCAGCTCGCCGGCCAGCTTGGCCGTCGATTTGGTCGTCCACCGCAACGGCGAGACCGGATCGCCACGCGAGATGGGATCCACCAGCGCGTCAAGCGCGGCCACCAGATCAGGGTCGGTCACCGCCGTAGACGGGCGACCCGCACCCGGCCGGCGCACCTTCCCGGGAATCGGCTCGCCGCGTTCCAACTCGCGCACACCGTGGGCCACGGTATCCGGATGCACCCCAGCAGCGGCCGCGACCAGCTTGATCCCGCCCCGACCCAGCACCTTGGCCTCCGCGCCCAGCGACAACCGCCACGCCCGCTCATCCAGATGCGGGCGAATCAACGACAAACGAGCAGCAACCAAATCAGAGTCCACACCGGGCAGAGCCATACCACAAGTGTGACCAAACCGGAGTATAAACCTACTTAATTGCCGCGCGAGTCCTTAAGCTCGTCCTCACCGGGGCCAACCTCCACGAACCCGACGCCGCCACTGGTGACCTCCTGTTAGAGGAGTGCGCCGCCCGGAAGGAAGCCGTCGGTCCAAACACGCGCCGCTTCCTTGTGGACCTTTCCGCGGCCGACCAGCCGCCGTTCTCCTGCGGGATCGACGATGTCTACGCGGCGTGTGCGCCGCTGGTCGAGAAGACAGTCGCGGTCCTTCCGCGCGTTTTGCGCGACCGGGCCCGGGACGGCGACGACGTGGACTGGTCCGAGGTGGCGGGTATCTACGCGGTTGGCGGGGCCGGAAGCTTCCCGCTCGTCACCCGGATGCTGCGCAAGTCCTTCGGCGAAAAGCGCGTGAAGCGCTCACCACACCCCTTTGCGGCCACGGCCATCGGCCTGGCGGCCTTCCTCGACAAAGAGGCCGGCTTCGCGCTGTCCGAGCGCCTCTCGCGCCATTTCGGGGTCTTCCGCGAGGCGCACGGCGGCGCGGACGTCAGCTTCGACCCGATCCTGCCGAAGGACGTCCCACTACCCGCCGATGGCCAGCCTCCGCTCGTCATCACGCGGACGTACCAGGCGGCCCACAACATCGGACATTTCCGGTTCGTGGAGTGCAGCCGCCTCCAGGACGGCCGCCCCGACGGGGACGTGACACCCTACGATCCGGTCTTCTTCCCGTTCGACCCGGACCTGAACAACGAGGAGGACCTCGGGCGCCAACTGGTCGGCCGGCGCCCGCACGGGCCGGACGTCGAGGAGCGCTACGTCGTCACGCCCAACGGTGCGGTGGAGGTGACCCTCACGACGCGGCCGGCGGGCTTCATGCGCACCTTCCGGCTGCACGACACTCCGAACACGGGGCGTCGCAAGGCGATTCGCTAGCGGACGGCATGGCCGGACTACGCCGGTACGGGCTGCGTGCCGTGTTCGCGTCGGACCTGGGACACTGGGATGTGCCCGATGTGTGCGCAGTCTTCCCTGAGGCGTGGGAGCTCGGCGAGCGCGGGCACGTTACGGCAGAGGACGTCACGGCCTTCACCCACGACAACGCACTCGCGCGCTGGGGGGACGAGATGTTCGCCGACACCGTCATGGCAGTTCGATGACTGCGCGCTGGCAGACCGGGACCGTCGCGTGCGGCGGCGAACAGATCTACTACGAAGTCAGCGGCGACGACGATCGGCCCGCAATCATGCTCACGCACGGCGCCGGCGGCACGCATGCTTCGTGGTTCCAGCAGGTGCCGACGCTGGCAGCCAACGGATTCCGGGTGATCACGTGGGACTGCCGCGGCTTCGGCAACTCGACGTTCACCTCCGGCGTGCACGGCAGCGCGGCGGCGGTCGCCGACATGGCCGCAGTTCTCGATGCGACGGACACACCGGGCGCGCACCTGGTCGGCCAGTCAATGGGCGGCTGGTGGGTGACCGCCTTCACCGTCGCCCATCCGGCGCGCGCGCACTCGCTCACCCTGTCGAACACTGTCGGCGGGCTCTGGACGACTGCGCTCCTCGAGTACTTCCGCGAGTGGACGACCAAGGCGGCCGCGAACTTCGGCGCCGCACAGCGCATCGGCGCGCACCCGGCCATCTCCCCCACCTTCGTGGAACGCGACCCCGCCCGCGCCTTCCTCTACCAACAGCTCAACACCTTCCACACGCCTCCGATGGCCGCGGTCGGCGCCGCCCTGCCCGGCGACAGGGTCGCGCACAAAGACCTCGACGCCACCGGCGTTCCCGTCCTCGTGATCACCAGCACCGACGACGACCTGTTTCCGCCGCACCTGGTCATCGACAGCGCGCAGCGCCTCGCCAACGCGTCTATCGTCGAGATCGCCGGCGCGGGCCACTCCACCTACTTCGAGCGGCCCGAAATCTACAACGACGCATTGATCGCGTTCCTCGAGAAAACGGGACGATAAGCGAAGTAGTTCCGGCGAACAGATCGAAGCGTTGCGCACCAACGGCTTCGTCGTGGTCGACGACCTGCTGACCGGCGACGAACTCGACACGTTCGCGCCGCTGCTCACCGCCGCGGTCGCGCATCCGCTCGGCCGGCGACCAGCGCACGCTCGAGGAACACTCGCCCTACCAGCAGTCGTTCCAGCAGTGCATCCTCGTACGGCGACCGGGGATCTGGTTCAACCCCAACAGGATGGGAACGGCATCAGTACCAGGTGCCACAGGTCCTGCGCGTCGCTTGGTCTCGGGAGGGAACCCCAACGATGAGCCAAGCCAGCTCAGCTGACGGCCCTAGTGTCCTCCGCCAGAGATTCGTTGTATATATTTGGCGAGTGAGTCGAGGATCTCTTCGGCGGTCTTCTTCCAGACGAATGGTTTGGGGTCGCAGTTCCAGTTGTTGATCCAGTTGGTGATGTCCTTCTCCAGTGCGGCAACGCTTTTGTGGACGCCGCGTCGCAGGAGTTGGTCGGTGAGGAACCCGAACCAGCGTTCCACTTGGTTGAGCCAGGAGGAGCCGGTCGGGGTGAAATGCATGTGGAAGCGGGGATGTTTGGCGAGCCAGTCGTTGATCGCGGGGGTCTTGTGGGTGGACAGGTTGTCGCAGACCAGGTGCACGTCGAGTTCGGCGGGTACGGCCTTGTCGATCGCGACCAGGAATTTCTTGAATTCGACCGCCCGATGTTGGGGGTGCAGTTGGGAGATCACGGTGCCGTCGGCGATGTTGAACGCCGCGAACAGGTCGATGACGCCGTGACGGGCGTAGTCGTGGGTCCGTCGCTCGGGCATGCCCGGCATCATCGGCAGCACTGGCTGGGACCGATCCAATGCCTGGACCTGGCTTTTTTCGTCGACGCACAGCACGACGGCCTTCTCCGGCGGGTTGTGGTAGAGGCCGACAACATCGACGACCTTGTCGATGAACAGCGGGTCGGTGGACAGCTTGAACCCGTCGCTCAGATGCGGTTTCAGCTCGAACTTGCGCCAGATCCGTCCGATCGTCGAGGGCGACAGGCCGCTGCGTTTCGCCATCGAGGTCCGCGACCAGTGTGTCGCGTCGGGCGGCTTGTGCTCCAGCGTCGCCACGATCACCTCTTCGACCTTGTCCAGCAGGATCGACGGCGGGCGACCGGTCCGCGGCTCGTCGATCAGCCCATCGAGGCGCTTGGCCACGAACCGGGCACGCCATTTGCCCACCGTGGGCTGCGACACACCCAATGTCGCGGCCACCGCCTTGTTGGACAAACCCTCGCCGCAGGCCAGGATGATCCGCGACCGTGACGCCAACGCCTGCGACGACGTCGCCCGCCGTGACCACCGCACCAGCTGGTCACGCTCCTCGTCGGTCAGCACCAGCTCCGCCGTCGGCCGTCCGCTTCTCGCCATGCATCCAATTATGCTGCATGGCAACATTATTCGTGCTGCACCCGCGCCGCAGCCGAAAGTTACCGTTACGTAACGGATTTCTGGCGGAGGACACTAGCGACGGCCTGACGGATTTGGCTGGCCACCACGTTGGGGTGCGTGTAGGGAATCATGTGGTTGCCGTCGACCGTGATCAGCTCGGTAGCCGGTAGTGTCTGCGCCAATCGCCGCACATGGTCGATTTCGACGAGTTGATCGCCGAGCGCCCCGATGATTACCGAGGGCACCCGGACCTCTGGCACGTTCTCATCGACCCAGCGCGATGTGTCGTTGAACTCCAGTTCGTCGCAGGCCAAGGCGCGGAGATTGCCCGGCGTCATGCCCACCGACAGCAGCCGCTGCTCAAAAGCGGGATCGACCGGCTCGGGGGCGAAGGCGTTTTCCGCGCCGGACGTCGCGGAGATGCGCTTGATCACGTCGCCGACGGTGGCGTCGACGATGGTGCGTACCACCGGCCACTGACTGAACCGGATGAAGCGGGCCTGCAGCACATCCAGGGTCTTCGACCGCAATCCCCCCGCCGCGGGCGCCACGAGGATCAGGCTGGCGACGTCCTGCGGGTATCGCCGCGCAACACCGAGGGCGAGCGTGCCGCCGAACGAGTGCCCGACGAGAACCGCCGGAGCGAGTTTGAGCGCGGTCAGTAACTCGTGGACCACGTCGATCTGCTCCTGATAGGGCAGCCACCCGCCCTTCGACCAGCCGAACCCTGGCCGGTCGATGGAAATCAGGTGCAGCCCGGGCAGTTCGGCGACGACAGGGTCGAAATCCTGGTGGGAACCGGGCTGACCGTGAATCATCACGACCGGCACACCCTGTCCGGGCTGCTCGAAGTAGTGAATCTCCTTGCCGTGCAGGCTGATGTACTTACCGTCCGCTGGCGGCATTGCCGGCAATCGGGCGACCGTTAGGTTGACCACCACGAGCGCGACGAGCAGGACCACCACCGAGCAGACGACAAGGCGTCTCGGCCGCAGTTTGGGGTGCTCGCGCGTCTGCTCGGCCATCGTGGGTCAGCTCTTCATTCTGCTGAGGTCTGCCGCGATCGGCGGCGCCAACGCCTCACCGACGTGGTCGACGGTGTCGTCCGGGAGGTTCGTGGACGGAGGATCAGGACGGTCCATGTCACTGTCGGCCATGCCGTTGATTCTGCGCTGCACCACAAGCGATTCACGACCGATCGAACCACGACATCAGTGCCGTAAGTGGACCCCCGAGTGACATCGAAGCCGGAAGTACGTCTATCGACCGCCGAGCTGACGTAGAACCTCGGAGAGCAGACAGAGTGGTTGCAGAACCTCGATTTCGACACGACAGGCTATCGGCCGGTACCCGATTTCGGAGACGTCCACATGGGGTGGATGGGTCTCTACGAGACGATGCGGGTCGATCTGGCGGCGAATCTCCCGGCCGCCTGCGCGGGCTGCGACCACTTGATTGTCACCGGACACAGCCTGGGCGCCGCCCTCGCGGTGCTCGCCGCGCCTGACATCGCCAAGAACATCCCGGTTGTCCCGGAACCGAAACTGACGACCTTCGGTGGCCCACGCCCCGGGCTGCACGACTTCGTGGTGCCGTTCAACCTGCTGATCGACAGCTGCTACCGGGTGGTCAACCTCTTCGATATCGTCCCGCACGTGCCGTTGGCGTTGCCCGGCCTGCCCTACGAGCATGTGGGCATGCAGATCGGCGTGAATTCGGGTGGTTCCATCGACCAGACCTACCGCCACAGCCTGGACGCCTACCGCGCTGGTCTGACCAGTCTCATCAGCACGCAACCTGCCTGGGCCGCTTGACGATCCTTCAAGCGGCTAGACGAGTCGCCCTAATCGCGCGGTTCCGTCTCGTACGCGACCCTGTACTTCCTCATGCCCGGAGCGTTTTCCACTGCGTGGCCACCCCCCGGATCCCAGTCCACCACGCGCACAAGCCGCCTATCGGCGGGAAGTTGCCTTCTTACTTCCTCCTCAAGCGCCTCACGCAGTCGTTCCCGTTCGAATGGCGTGATGTCCTCCGTTACCAACGCCTCCGTAAGCTCCATGCGGATCTCCATGCGGCGCATTGTGCCCCGCTCTTGACCGTCCGGGGTCACAGCGTGCAGCGACGCCAGTTGATAGCCACCTGGTCGATGGGCGTACCGGTACTGAGCGCGATGTACTCGCGTGCCATTGGCTCGACCTCGCTGGGATAGCGAGCTTGCGTCCGCCCGCCAAGCTCAGGAATGTGGACCATCCACCAGCCGCCGTCGCGGGTGACGTCGATGTCGAAGTTGGACATTAGTCCCTCTCTGACGAGGCGGTGGAGGTCTTCACTCACGAGCACGAGATCGACAACGCGCCCGTTCAACGATCGTCAACCGCCTGGCCAACCACGCTCGAACCATCAACCTCGGCACCATCGACATGCGCCGAATCCGCCACGACCACACCCGCGCCAGCACCGACTACTGGGAATAACTCCCACAGCGGTGGTACCGGCTCACCCAAACTGAGCCGGTACCACCCCGCAGAACATCAGTACCAGGTCCCCGGACTACCCGTACCAAGTAGCGCTACGCGCCGGTCTGTACGCCGAATACCGACTCACGGGAGGCTGACGCCGTGCGGAAACTGACCTTTGCCATGAACCTGAGCCTGGACGGCTATATCGCCGCGCCCGGCGACGACCTCGGCTGGAGCGTGCCGAGCGACGAGCTGTTCCGGTGGTGGTCCGATCGGGTGGGGGCGACGGGCCTGGCGCTGTATGGGCGCAAACTGTGGGAGGCGATGAGCTCCTACTGGCCGACCGCCGACCAGCAGCCTGGCGCCACACCGGCGGAGATCGAGTTCGCCCGCCGCTGGCGGGACATGCCGAAGGTGGTGTTCTCCTCGACGACCAGCACGGTCGACTGGAACACCCGCCTGGTCACCGGCGACGCGGTCACCGAGATCACCCGGCTCAAGGCCGAGGATGGCGGCCCCATTGACATCGGCGGCGCCACACTCGCCGCGGCGGCCATGCGGGCCGGGCTGATCGACGAGTACGTGCTGGCCACCGCACCGGTCTTGGTGGGCAGCGGCACACCGTTCTTTGCGGCCCTGGACAATTGGGTGAACCTGGCCCTGCTGGAGACCCGGACGTTTCCCGACGGCGTGGTCCTGACCAAGTACGAGACCAGGCGCTGAGTGCCCGCCATCGGATCGGCGCGGGCTTCGGGCCGCCCAAGGATCTCGTGGGCGCTGTGTTCCGAAGCGATCGTGATACCCCTGCCGGATCACAGGCCGTGTATGTAAGGGATCCGCCAGGGCCGCGACGGCGACACGCCTGCCGGCCGCGCAGGCCCTCCTGACCCGACATGATCCACGTTCACGCTCCGTCATGTCCGCCCTGACGGGCTGGCCCGAGTACGCAGCGAGTACTGGCCCGTCGACAGGCCTGCACGCCGCCACGACCGACCGCCTTCAGTCACGCGGGGGTGCTCCAGACCACACGCATGACATCTCAGCGGCCCGGGCATCGACCGCGTACCCGTCCTGCGCGACGAGCTCTTTGACCATCGGCGAGGCAAGGCAGCCGGCGCCGAGCCCGCCGCGGACGAAGCGAATCCTCCAACCCATCGATCCACCGGTTTACGGCCCGCGGGGCGGGGTGAGGGCGCTGGACCGTGGGCGCCCGGCGCGGGTATTTTCTGCGGGACGGCAGCTGCGGCCTTACCGTCGGGCGGCCGCCTGGTGGCGTTGCCGGGCGCGGTAGACGGTGGAGCGAGCGACACCGAACAGGTCGGCCAGTTCGGCGGTGCTGTGCTCACCGGCCTGGAGCAGGCCGACCAGATGTGCTTCCTGCCGGGGGTTGAGCTTGGGCTGCTTGCCGCGGAGCCGACCCTTGGCCTTGGCTACCTTCATCCCTTCGCGGGTGCGCAGCCGGATCAGGTCGGACTCGAACTCCGCGACCATGGCCAACACGTTGAACAGCAGCCGGCCGACCGGGTCGTTCGGGTCATAGATCGAGGCGACGAGACTCAGACGGACCTGCCGGGCGGTGAGTTCGGCGGCGATCGCCCGCGCGTCGGGCAGCGAACGGGCGAGGCGGTCGAGCTTGGTCACCACCAGGGTGTCGCCTTCTCGGCAGGCCGCCATCGCCTCCCGCAGGCCGGGCCGGTCTCGGGTGGTGCCGGTCAGGCCGTGATCGACGTAGATCATGGCCGGGGCCACACCCAGTGCGGTCAGGCCGTCGCGTTGGGCGGTGAGGTCCTGCTGGTCGGTGGAACAGCGTGCGTACCCAATGAGAAGCGCCATGGCGCACCTCCTGTGTGAGGCCGGCCGCCGCGGCGCAGCGGCTCAGGTAGCGGCCAAAGCCGCTACCAGTACGACACTCCGATCACGGGGCTTCGCAAGGCGATCCGCTCATTGGCAATGAAGCATGCCTCTCGCCCAAGATTGAGCTGGTTAGATGGCGTCGGATCTATCTGAACCGCAGTTCGGGGAGGTGAACGGATTTGGGTGGCGTGTTCATCAGCTACCGGCGGGCGGACAGCCCCGCCTACGCACGAAGCCTCGCCGACGCGTTGAGTCGACATTTCGGCGCCGATCACGTCTTCTTCGACAGAGATGGCATCGAAGCCGGCGCTCGGTTCCCGGCGGTGATCGGGCAGGCCTTGGACTCATGTCAGGTGCTGCTGGCCCTCATCGGGCCGGGGTGGCTCAAAGCCCACGACGAAGCGGGACGACGCCGACTCGATGACTCCAAGGACTTCGTTCACCGCGAAATCGTCACTGCCCTTGGCCGACCCGGGGTCGTCGTCATCCCGATCCTGCTGAACACCGCCACGATGCCCGCAGCCAGCCACTTACCCAAGCCCCTGGCCCAGCTCGCCGAACGCAACGCACGGCGGCTTGGCGACGAGAGCTGGGGCGACCAGGTCGAAGGCCTGATCACCGAGCTTGAGAAGCTGGTGCCGCCGCTGGCCGTAGTCACGGTACTGCCTAGTCCGTCGGAGCGACGCCCGCTGGCTGCCGAGCTCGAGGTGGTTCCCGCAGCAACTGGGACAATAGAGAGGCACAGCGGCAACGAACGCCTGTCACGGGTCGCCCTATCGCGCGAGCTATGGGGCGAACCCGATGGCGGCCCATTCGACTTCCGCAGAAATCACAGCAAAATTGCGGCCCGGCTTGCGACGACAGGCGAGCGTGTCCGCGAGCACTTGTCCGCGGCCCAGGCGCTGGTCCCCGACTACCCTGCCAGATTCGCCGCTCCAGCCCCAAGGGTGGGTATCCTCCGAGTGAAGCTTCAGGTCTTCGTAACGGTACGCAACAGCGGAACCGAGTCCGGCGGCATCACGTTCCGGTCGTCTGGCATGCGGGAAGTCCATCCTGACGTGTTGCAGGAGGCAGGCGGCTGGGCCACCTACTCGGTGCACGTCGATGCCGAAACACGCCACGAAGTGCCGCCGGGGACACCGATCCGCATCCCTCTCACCGTCTGGCTCTCTTGGGACCGGAAATCGACCGCCTACCTAGGTTCGGCAGTTGATTCAACCCACGCCGTCGGTATCGCGCGCGTCTCCCGCGCGTTTGCCGACTTCCTGTGCCAACCGATCACAGGGATCAATGTCGACACCCTCTCAGACGACGGACACGCCAACAGCGCGGAACTCACAATCTGCATCGTCGACGCGCATACGAACCTCGTTATCGACCCGCTGGACGTGGACGAGCTCGAACGGCACACCAAATTCCTAGACAACGCCATCTCCGCAGAACAGGCTGCTCAGATCCGGAGAAGCGAAATAGCGAATCAGCTTGCACAGCTCCAGAAAGCCGCAGCGGGCTATCCCGTCGAAGCCGAGTTTAGCGGACGAGGACAGGAGCGAACTCGCACGAACAGCTTCAGTACTGCTTGATCTCCTGCCCGAGAACGAATTCGGAGCACGAAAGGCCGCCGCAGAGCTGAAAGGGCTGGACAAGAAGGCGTCGCCGATCACCCTGACACAACTTGTCGATCAGATCAAAGAAGCGCTGTCCGCCGACCGGCAGGACCCCAACGGCTAAAACCGCGGCCGGACTCAGCCGATGGGCACGCCGCCCACCTCACAGGCAGGCCGCGAAGGCCATTTTGCGTGTGGTCGGCACATGGAGAGGATTGACCCCAGCCAGGGCGTCTACCGCGCCCAGCAACGCCACCAGGCAGCCGCCCGGCCCGGCCGCGGGCTCCGCGGGCCGCGCGCGGCGAACGGCTCCGGCGCCGGTCCCGCGTGCTGGCGAACCACGTCCGGTACGGTGCGCTCGTGCCCGATCGAAACCGCCGCTTCGTCCTCCGCGAGCGCCACTCCGGGCGCATCGGCCCGGACACCTTCGAGCTCAGCGAGGAGGCGGTGCCCGAGATCGGGGACGCCGTGGTGCTCTGCCCGCGTGCCGGTTACCGGACCATGAAAATGGCCGGCAGCACAATCAACAGGACCATTGAGCAAACGAAAGCGGCGATTTCCATGCTTACTCCCCCAGTGTCGGGCCACGGATCGAGGATTTCGAAGACGAGTTTCTTGACCTATGACACGAGGGCAAGTGGCCCAAAGTTCAACCGCGGCGCTGGCAGGACTACTGGGGTGTTCTGCACGCTGAAGGCGCGCTCGCCGGTCTGTCGTGGGCCGATGCGAAGCAGATCGCCGCGGCGGTGTCGTTTGACATGTGTACCCGCGACGACGCCGAGGGGCGTTCGTCCGCGGTCGCGCCCGCAAATGTTTGCCGGCGTCGACAACATGCCGTGGGAAGACAGGCTGGGTGCCGCTCGGGCATTGAATATCGCGGCAACGGTGCTCGGGCTATGACGGCGGTCGACGTGGGCGAGCACCCACGCGACTACAAAGACGACGATTTAGCAGATTTGGCCGGCCACACACGAGGCTGTCGGCTGAGCGGGTCGACGATAAAGGGAACCAGCTGGTCCCCATGACCCGTGGCAAAAGTCAGCTCATGCGTCCCATGAACGGATCGTGATGCGGACGTCTCGCCTATCGCGTCCGAGTACGGTCTGTGGCTGGGCGGAGTTGATGGCCGATGAGCAACATGCATGGCATCGGAACTCGCCGATGGCCGGTGGATCGCTTCGGTGCGCGTTCTGGTCAAGTCCGGTGACCGCGGCTTCATCATCGTCGACCTGATGGTGCCCGCCTCGGCCATGCGACCGCGCGAGGACGTACACCGGCTTCCGGAGCGGGCGACCGGGCTGTGGGGGCGGTCGCTACTGATCAGAGGTGGCGCTCGACGTCCATGCGCTGGTGCAGCACGCGCACGACGTCGATCACACCGTCGTCGGTGACGCGGTAGAACAGCACGTGCGACCCGGCGGCGAGCTTTCGATAGCCGATCCGAATCTCGTCGCAGGCCCGGCCGATTCGCGGATTCGTCGCGGCGCGTTCGATCGCGTGTTGGAGCCCGCGAATATAGTCCTCGGCCTGATCGACGCCCCAATGCTGGCAGGTGTAGTCCCAGATCTCTTCCAGGTCGGCCTGGGCGGCCGGCGAGAGAAGGTATCGGCTCACCGGCCCGGCAACGCCTCGGCCTGCTTGCGGGCAAGGAAAGCGTCGAAGTCGAAGGGTGTGGAGGCCCCGCTGCGCTCGCCCGCGTCTAGTGCTTCGCGAAGCGCCCGCAGCTGTGTTTCGCGATCCTCGAGCAGCCGCAGCGCCGAGCGAACGACGTCACTGGCCGACCGGTAGCGGCCCGCTGCGACCTCGGCGTCGATGAAGGCGTTGTAATGCTCGTCGAGACTGAAGGACGTGTTCTTACCCACGACTCGAGTGTACCAATTATTGGTAGTTACGGTCTCGCGTGCCGCTGCCTCCGCGTACTGTGCATCGTTTGAGTTCCCCCGACCGGGACCAGCTGTCGGGTACGGCCGTGGCGGGGTTCTTCTTCGGCGCCACTCGACCAGGCGGAACGGCAGGATTCGCGCGACCGCGGCGCGGCCACCGCTGGCATTTCACAGCGACACGTGGGTTGTGTGGCACAGTGCGAGTCGTTTGAGGATCGGGATACGGCGCTAAGGATCTCGACGAACTGCCGCCTTCTCGCGAACTGCCGCGTTCTCGCGTCGCTGCAGCTGGCGTTCAAGCACCGTGAGGTGGTGCACGAGTTGCTCCATGCTGGTGCAGGCCGCAGCCGCGAGCTGCTGGGTATCGTGGGGTGTTCCAGCGCTGCGGCGGTACCGCCGACCAACAGAACCCCGACGACCACCAGTACCGCCGCGACGATCGCTGACACCCCGATCACCAATTGCTGGTGCAGCGTCAAAGGCTCGCCACCGGGGTTTTACCGTCATGTCGCGGCTCGCAACATGTACCCAACCCCACGAACGGTGTGGATCATCGTGCACGCCCAACACGAACGACAGCCCGGCGGCCTGTAGATCGACCTGATTGGCCTCGGAGATCGTCCCGGCATCAGCGACCACGGTGACATCAGAGAGCTGGTGAGCGGCCTTGAACGCGTTGATCACCGGCAGCATGGTCGCGGTCTCGGCGCGGTTGCCCTCGAAGGCCTGCACGGTCGGCGGGAAACCCGAGGTTTCGATCAACAAGCCTAGGGTGATCTGCGGCTCCGCCTGCGCTCTTTGGAGAATCCGGGTTCGCGGAATCCGTCCCCGGCATCGGTTTCGAAATACAAGGTGCTGACGTCGAACAAGACCAGGCTGGCTGGCCCCAACCCGGCATGGGACGCGCACCGTGGCATACGACGCCGGGGTCGCCCCGTCCTCGCCAAGCACTCATTCGGCATCGGTCTTGCTGCTGGGTTCGATGATCCGCGCCAGCACCAGATCGCGAAACACGTTGTCACCCTTGGCTGCTGACTCGAACTTCAGGACGCGATACGCCGGTCATTGGCATTCGACGTGCCGGCCGAGTACGTGTTCCGGGCGGTGGGGGTGCCCTATCACCCGTAGTACTGAGTGGGGTGGTGTCTTCAAAAATCGGGCGATACAGGAAGATCGGGGCAGAGCAGGACGTAATCGATGGCGGGCGACACCCAGTCGCGCCACTGCGAGTGGCTCATGTTTCTCGTCAGTTTGGCGCACAGCATCTCTGACGATGCATACGCCGGCCACAACCGCACGGTGGTGTCGTCGCTGGCCGACGCCAAAAGACGCCCGTCCGGGCTGAACGCCACGCCGGTCACCGCGGAGGTGTGGCCGGTGAGCGGCGCACCAACCGGCTGTCCGGTGCCGGCGTCCCACAGCCGCACCGTGGTGTCGTCGCTGGCCGACGCCAAAAGACGCCCGTCCGGGCTGAACGCCACGCCGGTCACCGCGGAGGTGTGCCCGGTGAGCGGCGCACCAACCGGCTGTCCGGTGCCGGCGTCCCACAGCCGCACCGTGGCGTCCTCGCTAGCCGACGCCAAAAGATGCCCGTCCGGGCTGAACGCCACACCCAACACCGGTCCGCTGTGCCCGGCGAGTGGGGCAGCGATCGGCCGACCCGTCCCGGCCTCCCACAACCGCACCTCGCCATCCTCGCTAGCCGACGCCAAAAGACGCCCGTCCGGGCTGAACGCCACACTAAACACCGGGCCAGTGTCGCCGCGGAGTTCCTCTCCAATTACCTCGCCGGCGGCGTCCCACAACCGCACGGTGGCGTCCTCGCTGGCCGACACGAGACGGCGCCCGTCCGGGCTGAACACCACACCAAACACCGCGCCGGTGTGGCCGATGAGCGGGGCGCCGATCTGTTTTCCGGTGTCGACGTCCCACAGCCGCACCGTGGCGTCGGTGCTGGCCGACGCCAAAAGACGCCCGTCCGGGCTGAACGCCACACCGGTCACCTGGCGTGTGTGGCCGGTGAGCGGCGCACCGACTGGCTGGCCTGTGTCGCGAGACCACAGCCGCACGGTGGCATCGGCGTCGGCCGACGCGAGGAGGCGCCCGTCCGGGCTGAACGCCACACCCAGCACCGGGCCGGTGTGGCCGATGAGCGGGGCGCCGATCTGTTTTCCGGATTCGACGTCCCACAGCCGCACCGTCGCGTCCTCGCTAGCCGAAGCCAAAAGGCGCCCGTCCGGGCTGAACGCCACACCCAGCACCGGGCCAGTGTCGCCACGGAGCGGCTTCCCAATTACCTGGCCGGCAGCGGCGTCCCACAACCGCACCGTCCCATCGGCGCCGGCCGAAGCCAAAAGGTGCCCGTCCGGGCTAAACGCCACACCGTACACCGGGCCAGTGTCGCCACGGAGCGGCTTCCCAATTACCTGGCCGGTAGCGGCGTCCCACAACCGCACCGTCCCATCGGCGCCGGCCGAAGCCAAAAGGTGCCCGTCCGGGCTAAACGCCACACCGTACACCGGGCCACTGTGACCGGTGAGTGGATTGCCGAGGGGCTGGCCGGTCCCCGCGTCCCACAACCGCACCGTCCCGTCCTCGCTAGCCGAGGCCAGGTGGCGCCCGTCCGGGCCAAACACGACACGGTTCACTTTGTCGGATGTTTCGATGATCTTTGCGGTGCTGGCTCGTTTGAGCACCGCGGTGTAGAGCGCTCCTTCTGTGGTGGCGTTTTTGGCCAACCGGTCAGCAGCCAGGATCAGCTGGAAGGCCTGCACGTCCCCACCAGCTTGGGTGCCGAGCAGCATGCCCTGCGCCCAGACGTTCAGGTTCTGCGCGGTCGCGGCCCGCAAATTAGTTACTGCCTGCATACGCTCGTTGACCGCTGCTCGTCGTTGCACGAAGGCGACCCCGGCCGCAGCGAGGGCGACCATGGTGAGAATCACCAGGTTGGCGATCGCGGCGGTGCGCAGGCGGCGGAAGCGGCGTTGCTCACGCTTCTGTACGGTGGCCGCCAGCGCCGCCTTTTCTTTCTCGTTCTGCTCTTCGACGAGCCGTCGGTCGCGGTGCTCGCGTACGACGCCCGTGAGCACGTCGTGGGTCAGTTGGATCCGTTGCGCGCCGTAGTGGTCCACGATCCGCAGCAGCCGTGAGCTAATCAGTTGGGCGAGGTCGTCTTCGGTTATCCGCGACGGGACCGCGTCCTCGCGGGCGTAGCTGTTGCGGAACCCCTTCCCGGTGATCAGCTCGGTTTCGATGAATTCCGCAACGCGCGGCTCGAGGCCACCCACACACGAGGAGTAGTAGTTCGGCAGGGTGGTGTCCTTCGCCTCCTCGACCATTTGCTCGTCGAAGTGCGCCTGCCCACGCCGCTTGCGCTCCTCGTTGAGCTCGCGGCAGAACAGGCTGAGTAGCGGGGGGTCGACGTCCGAAACCTCGAGCTCATCACCACGATGACCGACGTCATCCCATTCGGTATCGCGGCGGCGGTGCAGGTCCTCGCCGGCGATGATGCTGACCACTCGGCGCGCCAGCGGATCGGTCATCAGGTCCCCAGCCGGTTTGCGCACCGCATCAAGTGCGTCGCCTCCCTGCAACGGGAGCAGCCGCATCCGCGAGCGTCCGAGCGCGGGAATTCGTCGTTGCCAGCCTTCAAGGTGGGGCAGAAAATCTTCTCGTAGGCTGATCAGCAGCTTGTAGTTCTGCGATGGCAAATCAAATTGCGCAGCCACGGCCTCGTCGTGGTCGATCCGCGCGGCCAATTCGGCGGGCACACGGTTCTCGGCCAGGTCACCAAGGTCATTCAGGAACGCCCGGACGAGATCGGGAACTCGCTCACCGAGCGTGAATAGTTCTTCGAACTGGTCGAGGACGATCACCGGCGTAAGCAGATGGTTCCGCGCACTCCATAGCTCTAGGTCGGCGCGATGCAGGTATTCCCAAAGTGATTCCTGCTCGGACGGAGGCGTCGCATCGGATGCGTCGGCGCGAATCGCGTCGCATACGGATTGGTGGAGCTGACGTGACAGTGGCGCTGCCGCACGCCTAAGTTCGAAGCGCACGTAGATCGGCAGGAAATGGCGCTCGCGTAGCGCGGGGAACAAGCCCGCTCGGAGCAGCGATGTCTTACCGAGGCCGGACTTTCCATATAGCACCGTGATCGGGGCGTCGAGGACGTGGCGCAGCAACTCTCGTGCTTCACGGTCGCGCCCATGGAAGAAGGCGTGGGCGTTTTCCTCGAACGCCTCGAGTCCCGGCCACGGGTTCTCGCGATCGAGCAGTGTGGGAGCCGAAACGGCGGTCACACCGCCCCCGGTCGCCGCATGTTGCGAATTTCTTCCTTTAGCAGCGCGAGCAGCCGCCCATCCGGATCGCCGGACGGTGCCCAACCAAAGTCGAAGTGCCTGAAAGCAGGTGGCATCCGCGTGAACCGACTCGGGTCACCTGAGTAGTCCTCATCGACAACCACGGGCACGATGAAGTTGCGGCCCATGATCCCGCGCGCCCGATCTACCGCCGCCCGCCACTCCTGGAACACGTAGCCCTCCTCCTCACGCTCCGTGTTCGCCGAGATGATTGGAATGAACAAGCGGACTGTGCGGCGACGGATCGCGGTTTCGATTTCACTATCGAACTCATCGCCCGGTCGTAGCGAATGCTTGTCCAGCCACACGTCCCAGCCGAGCCCCTCGATCGCCTTGCACAGCCGCTCGGCAGCGTCTCCGTCCTCACGCATGTAGCTGATGAAAATCGTCAACGCGTCGGGAGACGAAGAACCGCTCACCTCAACCGCGGGGGGTGGCCTGGTCTGGGTCTTGGTTAGTTCCTCCCAACGTGCACGCAACTCCGCCACGAACTCGGTTGGCTCTTTCTCCAGCTCCTGGACCTGCGCTGTACCGCAAAACGTTGCGAAAAACCGCGACAGCGTAGGTTCGTAGGAGTTCGAGGAGCCGACGACGAAGAACTGCTTTCCCCCACGCGATAGCCGACCACTACTGGCCATCCGCAAAAGAAACCGCCCCACCCAGTCCGGCATTTCGCAGCCAACGAACAGCATCGGCTGAGTTCTCAGCTGATGCGTAAGCCAGTCGGGAAGACTCGCCTCATCCCTGATCAACGCGCGCAGCCACTCGAGGCGGTCCTCCTCGTGGATCGCATACTGGCGGGTGGCAGCAGCACGACCAAACAGACTCAGAATGACGGTGTCGGTTGCGGCAGGTTCCGGCTCATTCGACGGTTGTTCGCTAGTGGGCATATTCGAAGATGCCGTGAGCTCGCGGACCCTACCCTGGGAACGGACCTCGTTCACCCCCTGCGCGAGCAGTCCGTCGTGCGTCGTGGTCACGAACAGGTGCAAGTCCGTGATTGCGGCAAGATCACGGAGCGCATCGCCAGGCATCGGATCGAGATCTCTAACGATGTTGTAGATCACGCGATACAGCCGCAGCTCGACTTCATCCCGGCCACGGTGTTGCAGGAAGGCCGCCACGGCCTCATCTACGGTCATCCCGGGCGACACCGTTTCTGGAAACCGTTCGGCGAGCCGCTGGCAGATTAGGGAGTCAAGTGTCTGTTGGACATTGCCGACTTTGGCCACCGTCACGTTAGGCCCTACAACCGTGACCAAATTCTGCTCCCGGACGTGATCGAGCAGATCGTCCCAGAAATAGTCGTCCCCGACCATTTGCTCGCTCCTGATTTGCGGCAGG
The DNA here is from genome assembly GCA_963846905.1 of uncultured Actinomycetota bacterium. Taxonomy (GTDB): domain Bacteria; phylum Actinomycetota; class Actinomycetes; order Mycobacteriales; family Mycobacteriaceae; genus Mycobacterium. Next base: position 24,158 of record CAWJYB010000038.1, on the reverse strand, counting down.
CCCGTCAGTGTCGCCAGGGTAGCGCAGCACCATGCGACACCGGGCGTATTGACGCGTCTGCGTTAGACGCGCCCACCCACCGCAATGTGATGCCTTCGACCCATTTGGGGCGGTTGCAACGGGAATTGTGGAAATGCTGCGTTCTGTGCGAGGGGTTTGGCACACCACAGCGTTTAGCCCCTTGCACGGCGTCGAAGTCGTCAGTTCACCTGAGCGACCACGAACACCCGGCGGAACGGGAAGAGCGTGGTGCCGTCCGCGCGCACCGGGTAGGCCCGGTCCAGCAGTGGGATTAGTTCTCGCCGAAACTGCTGCCACAGTTCATCGTTCAGACAGCTCTTCACCGGACGCAGCGCGGTCCCGGTGATTTACTCCAGCACCGGATGCTCGCCGGTCAACTCGTGCACGTACGTCGTCTCCCACGCGTCGACACGACATCGCGCGTCAGTTAGCAACTCGGCGTAGCCGACCGCGGTGTCGACCACCTTGCCGACACCAAGCGGCATGCCCCATAACGGCTCCACCCAAGGCTCTCGGCTGGTGAGGTCGCGTACCAATCGGTGGGACGGCGTGTCGAAATTCCCCGGCAGCTGCATCGCGAGCCAGGCGCCGGTCCGCAACTGCGACACCCAGCGCACCAACAGCTCGGCGTGTTCGGGAACCCGCTGCAGGGCGCGCACAAGTCTTCCCACAATGCGGTCATCTGCGAGGACGGGATCGGCAATGTACCCGGCTCCAGGTGACCGGAGAACCCCAAGTCCAGCTCGGTCCGCCCGGCGGCCAACCGCTCAGCCGCCGCGGCCTTGAGCGCCGCCAACTCGACCTCATCATTTGCCGATCCGAGGTGCTCGATCGACCGGGAGCCTTTGCGCCAGGACGACACGACCTGCACCGCGGAGGCCGAGGCCGACTACTACGCTCGACTCCACGCCGGAAAGCACACCGGTCACACGTAACGAGGTGTGCATGAAACCGGGGATGCTTCAGTCAGAACTGCTGCACCTACGCAGACACCCAAAATGTGAGCCAAATCAGGTCTGAGTCCGGCATCGACGCCGCGTAGTGGCCCGCAGGCGGATCCTAAAGCGGCTAGCGTTGGTCGGTTGGAGGTCGCCACATGGCGTAGATGACCGGGCAATCTGCGACAGTCAGCTCACGCACCGTTTGAAAACCGTGGCGCTCGTATAGCCGCCGATTCTCCGGACACGACGCCTCAAGATAAGCCGGTACCTGATCACGATCAGCCCGGATGAGCACCGCCGCCAGTAACCTGGTGCCGATTCCTTGGCCCTGGGCTGACGGCTCAACACCCATGAATGGCAAGTACCAGCAGGCGTCCGTCGGGTGGTGGTCATCGAGCATTTGCAACAGTTGCACCATTCGTGCAGAAGCGGCTTCGTCTCCGGCGCTCTCCACGAGGTCACGACCGAACGCCTCAGCCTCTTCGTCGGCAACCAGCTGCGTGCCCGGCGGAACCCACAGCGCCGCGCCAGCGCCACCACCCGCCGCGTATACCTCGCCGTGCGGCCAGCATGCATCAACGAAGCGCGAGTAGAAGATGGCTGCGCTGCGGCGGCGCTGGGCATCGTCGGGAACCGACCAACGGTAAATCCGGTCATCGAAGAAGGCGCGGCACAATGCGGTGACAACCTGGGACCGTTCGACTCCGGTTGCACGGTGAGCCTCCATCACATCTGCTGCTGTCATGAGGCCCTCCTTCTGCCGAACCCGCTCGGCCACCATTGCTGTCGGCGCTCGCACAACCATAGGGCCAAGACAGCTACTTGCGTCACGAATCGCTACGCCAGACCCGCTGTTTGGCGGTGTCTGACTACATGGCGGTGAGGGGGATGACGCGCTGATTGATGCTGGATAAGGCCGGCGTTATCTGGCCCGGGCGACGGCCCGGAAGAGGATCTACAACCGGACGCGACCGTCCATTTTGAGCAGCGTTACGCCAGCATCCCGGCCCGGTCGGTCAACACGGCAAACACGCCTGCTCAGACGCGCCAGCCGGGCCCAGACAGCCCAGCGGGGTGGCTCGCGGCCGCACCGCTGACCGGGACTCCTCGGCCGCGACTGGTTGGCACCGTTACCGCTGCCCCACTTCAGAAAATCCATGTCGACCCCGACTGTCGGTGTCCCCTGGGAGAGTGAATTCCCGATCTCATGGACACCATCTCGTTGTCAGCGGCAACGGAGGCGCGTCCTGGACCACTGGCACAGCGATAGGAGGCGCATGGACTCGCAGGAAACGGACCGGGTACGCATGCTCGTGGCCGCGTGCGAGCGAGATCTCGGCAACCCCGACCTATGGTTCCGGCCGGATGGGTATCCGGGTTCGCTGGCGCTGTGCATCATTGATTCGATCTACTCCACCGGAGCGCACTACAGTTCGGTCCGCAACGTCATCGAGAGATACCGGGCCTACCGCGCCGAACGAGGCGGCAACGGCGACACCGACGGCATCGACGACTTGCACGCCACGATCAAGGATCTCGGAGGTCCCGACCGCTGGGCCACGGCAATCGGCAATCGCCGACCAACCTCGACCGCCGCGAACGCCCCGCTGAAATCCGAGCGATCGAACACATCGTGAAAGCGTTTGCGGCGCTCGACATCAGAACCACCGCCGATCTGCGCGCCGCTGCCGACATGGAAGTATTGGACGCCATCAAGGCTGCGTGGCGATCGGCACCTGGTCAGCGGTCAGGCATCACTTGGGAGTACGCCCTCATGCTCGCACGGGTGCCCGGTGTCAAAGCTGACCGCATGGTGATCCGCTACGTAGCACGCGCCGTGGGCGTGACCACAGGAGACCTCCGCCCCTCCGACGCCGCCGCACCTGGTCAAACAGGTCGCCGAGATCAAGGGGTGGGACGTCATTCATCTCGATCACGCGATATGGCGTTATGAATCCGGACGGCCCGTCAATCGAGAAGGGGACCCCGAGGACGACCCATCCGGAACAGCAGCCTGATCGCGTAACGAGGCAGGATGAACCGGCCTCCTGCCGACAACCCACACCATGCCAAAGGCCGATCGATCAGCGGTCAGGCGGCTGCAAGGTTTCCAATCCGTGGAGTCCACGTTCCGCCCTTATGTTGCCGCCCAACAGAGTCTTTTGCCCGAATACGCGCGCCTCGACGGGTTATTTCGCGGATGTGATCTTCGGTGCTCAGAAGACGGGCAGTATGCCGTGAATCGCGCCTTCTAGTCGGTGTCCGCGACGCCCAACAGAGTCGTCACGGGGGCGTGTGGAATGGCTCGTCATCTTTTGCACCGCCGCCAACCGGCCACGCCGGGCCTGGCACTTGTGCCACACGTTCTGAATTCGTGTGCGAGGCCAGCTACTCCTCGTCGTCGATGATATGAACGGCGGCCTCCTCGGCGGAGGCCGCTCCGCCGTCGATACCGACGTCATCAGCGAACAGCTCGGCCTCTACGTCCTCGCCAAACCCCCGATCCGGCGCGACAAGTCGACCCGCTCGCGCGCGTCCCACCTCATTTCGCTGCGGAAACTCGGTTTCCCGCTCCGCTTCGTCGGAGCGCTGCTGCTCGTCTGTGTCGAACGGGTCATATAGCCGCATTGCCGGATCCGGCTCTTCCTCGGCCAGCAGCTGGTCCAAGCTTTCCGGCGTCGAGCCGTAGGAGCCACGTCGGTACGGCTGCTCGGGCGGCGAATATCCCTCGTCGAGCACGTCGTCGACGCCACGGTCGACCAGGGTGTCCTCTGGCTGAAGTTGGTCGTCGTCATCCACGCTGTATTCGCCAGCCGGCATTTCCATAGCGCCATCCAGAGTACTCATGACTCACACGATGTCACTACACCCGGGAAGCGCCATGGCGGGGGTGAGTCCGGCGTGGCAAAGTCTTCGGCCGGTTTGGTGACGACACCAAATCCGCCTGGCGTCGGTATTATCTTTTTTCGATGGCGTCGAGCGCGTCGGGCAAGATCGCATTCGTGACCGGCGGCACATCCGGCATGGGTGCCGCGCTGGCCACCAAGCTGGTCGACGAGCGCGCCGAGGTCTGGATCGCCGATCGCCAGGTCGGCCCGGCGCAGGAGCTGGCGCAACGCCTCAACAGTCGTGGCGGAAAGGCGCATGCGATCGAGCTGGATGTGCGCAGCTACCCCTCGTTCGAGCGCGCCGTCGCCGAGGCGCTGGCGCAATCCGGGCGAATCGACTACCTGTTCGACAATGCCGGCATTGGGGTGGGCGGGGAGGTCGACTCGTACACGCTCGATGACTGGAATGACGTCTTCGACGTGAATTTGCGCGGTGTGGTGCACGGCATCCACGCGGTCTATCCGATCATGATCGGGCAGCACTTCGGCCACATCGTGAACACGGCCTCCATGGCCGGTCTCGTCACCACTGCGGGCCAGGCCAGCTACAGCGCCACCAAACACGCCGTCGTCGCGATCTCCAAGTCGTTGCGGGTCGGAGGCCGAGCGCCACGGCGTGCAGGTCTCGGTGCTCTGTCCGGGCGTGATCCGCACCCCGATCCTCACAGGCGGCCGGTACGGACGGACCAAGATGGCCGGCGTCAGCGACGAAGAAATCCTCAAATTCTGGGAGCGCATGCGACCGATAGCACCCGAAATATTCGCCGAGCGCGCCCTTCGTGCCGTGTTACGTGGAGACGCGATCATCGTGGTGCCAGCGTGGTGGAAGGCATTGTGGTACCTGGAGCGGCTCTCGCCGGCGTTATCGATGCGAGTTGCAAAAGTAGTCATGCTCAATCGCGGACGTGAAGTAGAGTCCAACGCCTCCTGATCCGCTGCGTGTCTTATGGTCAGGCGCACAAGTTCAAACGTCGGGTGGGGCGGTACGGTGGGTAATCCTGCCCTCGGGCACGCAGGAATACGTTCGACGTAGCCACGTTCGGCAAGTTCGAGGTAATTCAGACGCACGGGCATCATTCGAAATGTGGCGCTCGTCGTCTGGCAACTGCGCTGCCTGCAGCACTGCTCAGGGTGTTTCGGACGAGACAGGATCTGATCACTCGCGAATCTCCAAAATCGAGACAGGCCAGCCCGTGGACCAGCAAGGGTCGCCAGCACGGGCGATACGGCTGTGGCCTGCTGGTTAACAGTGGATGATTGACCTCGTGAAATTTGGGTTCGTGATGCCGCACTGCATGGAGCTGAAGGCGCTGACACAGCCGTGGGAGTTCGCTGTCACGGGTACGGATCAGACCCTGATGGCCAGGCGGGCCGAGGAACTCGGCTACGACATGATCGCGGTCCCGGAACACTTCGTCGTTCCGCGTGCACACGTGGAGTTATCTGGGCCACATTATTTTCACTCGACCGTCGCGCAGGCCTATTTCGCCGGGGCAACGCAACGCATCCCTGTCAACTCGTGCGTCACACTACTGCCGCTGCAGCATCCCGTCGTCATGGCGAAGGCATTGGCGACGGCGGATTGGCTCAGCGGTGGTCGCATCATGGTCACGTTCGGGGTTGGATGGGACGAGGAGGAGTTCAGGATCCTTGGTGTGCCGTTCCACGAGCGGGGACGCATGGCCGATGAATACCTCACCGCGATCATTGAATTGTGGACAAGCGATTCGCCCCGCTTCCACGGCAAGTATGTGTCCTTCGAGAACGTGGCGGCCGACCCAAAGCCCGTGCAGAAGCCGCATTTACCGATCTGGATCGGCGGCGACGCCGACGCCGCCCTCAAGCGTGCGGCCCGATTTGCGTCGGGCTGGATTCCGTTCCTGACGCAACCTCAGGACATTCCGGCGAAGATCGACTTCATCAAGTCGCAGCCGACCTACGAAGGCGGACCGTTCGAAGTGTGTTACGGCTTGGGGACGTCGCTGATCGGTGAAGGCCACGTGGTGATCGATGATCCCACCCAGCAGCCCGGAATGACCGCACCGGAGATCATTGATCGACTGTGCTGGTTCGCCGAGTTGGGTGTGACGATGTCATCAGTGCCTATCCCGCCGGTCAAGGACGTCAACGCTTACCTCGACTACGCACAGTGGGTCATCGAAGACATCAAGCCCGAGGTGTCGTAGCGAACTTTCCTCTTAGCCATCCGGACCGGCGCGGTGACGTGGCTTCGGGAACGACAGACAAGGGAACAACACCACTTGGGTCGCCGGCAGCAGTCTCCTCGATGCGTTGTCCTGGCTACGTCGGTGGTTCTGAGGCAGACAACGGGAGACAGGATTTGATCACTCTCATTTCTCTAGATGCGAGACGGTTCGGCGCAGTGAACCCCATCGGTCGATTTGCGTCCGTATTTGTGCCACAGTGTGGCACAATAACCCTGTGAGCGACCACTTCACCTTGCGACTGGCTCCAGGGCTGCGGCAGCGACTCAGCGAAGGAGCGCGGCGCGCTCACATGCCTGAACGCACCCTTGCGCAGCGCTACGTCGAGGAAGGCCTGCGCCACGATGCGCATCCGTTGATTCAGTTTCTCGATGGACCGAGTGGGCGCCGAGCGAGCCTGATCGGGTGCGGGCTGAATGTCTGGGAGATTGTCGCCACGGTCCGCGACAACGAGGGGTCGATTACCGAGGCAGCTGGGTACCTGCAAATCCCAACCGGGCTGGTGGAGGCCGCCGTCACCTACTACGGCGAGTACCGCGACGAGATCGACGCCGAGATCGAGCTCAATGAGGCCGAGTACGAACGTGGCCGTGCGGCAGCCACTGCCGGCGAGCAAGCTCTACGCGGGTGAGGGCACTACTGGACGAGCAGCTATCCCCACAGATCGCCATGTTGCTACGCCAGGCCGGTTATGACGTGCTCGCCGTCGCTGATCGCGACGACCTGCCGGGACGCAGTGACAGGATCGTTTTCGAGATTGCGAGCAGCGAAGGTCGTGCATTGGTAACAAACAACATCAAGGACTTCCGCCCGCTTGCGGCCGAGTGGCTCGCAAAGGGCCGAATGCACCCAGGTCTGATCTTGCTGCCCTCGGCACGCACACGTACCCGCGCCGCTGTCCCCGCCCTCGCTGCCGCCGTCGAAGCCATACTTCGCGCCCACCCGGACGGAATCGCGGGGGGCGAACGGTGGGTCGGGCCACTGCCGCGGGACAGGAACTGATCACTCCCGATTCCCTACAACCGAGACATCAGATGGTGGCCGAAGTGCCTATCGTGATTCATCGCGTTGATGCCAAAATGACCGCGAATGACCAGCGGAGCCCTCGTGGCCGCAGAAATCCTTCCGCGGTTTTCATGGTGCTCGAGGCACGGAAACACGGGATCAAGTTCGTCTGGGTGTACATCGCCGGCGGGTTTCTCGTCGCGGTCAGCGTGACTTTCCCGCTCTTCCTGCTCGCCCGTGAATTGCGCCTGGCCAAGACGGATCCGGTACGACGCATTTCGGGTGTCGACGCGATCTTGCTGACGGTGGTCGCCTCGGTGCTCGCGGGCGTGACCGTCTGGGTCGACGCGGTGTGACTACGGTGGACAAGCATCCCCTAGACCCTCGCCGAGGAGTTCATCGCCAATGCCTGTAGTGCTAGTCGCGACCATGACCGCCAAGCCCCAGTCAGTGGACACTGTGCGCAAAGCCTGTACCCGCGCCGTCGAGGCCGTCCACCAGGAACCGGGCTGTGATCTCTACGCGCTGCACGAAGCCGAGGGCACGTTGGTCTTCGTCGAGCAGTGGGCCGACGCCGACGCGCTCAACACCCACAGCACCGGGCCCGCTGTCGCCGCGCTGTTCGGTGAGATCAGCGAGCAGCTCGACGGTGCGCCCGACATCAAGATGCTTGCGTCCGTGCTGGTAGGCGATCCCGCAAAGGGTCAGCGTACTGAGTGGACATGGCACCGCTGAGCGGCAAAGTCGCGTTCATCACGGGCGCGGCACGCGGGCAAGGACGGGCCCACGTGGTGCGGCTGGCAGCCGACGGCGCCGACATCATCGCCGTGGACCTCTGCGACCAGATCGCCTCCGTCCCCTATCCCATGGCCACCGCCGACGACCTGGCCGAGACCGTCAAACTGGTCGAGGACGCCGGTGCCCGGATCGTCGCGCGCGAGGCCGACGTGCGAGACCAGGATTCACTGAAGTCGGCTCTGCAGCAGGGGCTTGACGAATTCGGTGGACTCGACATCGTGGTGGCCAACGCGGGAATCGCACCGATGCAAGCGGGCACGAAGGGCTGGCACGACGTCATCGACGTCAACCTCACCGGCGTTCACCACACCGTCGAGATCGCGAAACCGGTGATGATCGAGCAAGGCCGCGGCGGGTCGATCGTGCTGATCAGCTCCGCCGCCGGGCTCGCCGGTATCGGCAGCTCCGATGCGGGATCGATCGGCTACGCCGCAGCCAAGCACGGGCTAGTCGGCTTGATGCGGGTATACGCCAATCATCTTGCCCAGCACAGTATCCGGGTCAACTCTATTCACCCAGCGGGTGTCGACACCCCGATGATCAACAACGAATTCATTCGCGAATGGTTGGCGAAGATGGCCACCCAGACCGAGATTCCGAAGGACATGGGCAACCTTTTGCCCGTCCGCGTTTTGCCACCGGAAGACATCGCCAACGCGGTGGCGTGGTTGGTATCCGACGCAGCCCGCTACATCACCGGGGTGACCCTGCCGGTCGACGCCGGCTTCCTCGTCAAACGCTGATGGCACGCGGGGAGCGTCCGGCGGCTCAAAACGGCTTTCGGGCCAATGGTGTTGGCAGCGATCGAGCAGCGCCGCTCGCGCGAGCGTGAGTGATGCACGCTCGCGCGAGCAGGCTCAGATCCGTCGGTATCGAACACTCACTTCTTGGGCACCGCGTAGCCGATTAGGCCTGATCTAGGCCGCCGCCCGCCCGCTGGCCGAACCGTTTACGGACAGGATCGCCGCGCAGCGCGCGGCCGGCGGACCCGGAGGCGGCCGTCGCCGTATGACCCGCCCGGGAAAATGCCCGGTGATGGAACGACAATTGCAACATCGAAGAGGACCAGAGATTCGCTCGGTTGCTACGGCGACCCATGATACAGCGAATCGCGGAATTCGATCGGGGTGTAGCCGAAGACGACCGCAGGTCGACCCCTTGCTGACCGCGACGGCCGGCCGCAGGCGGTCCTCCTGCATGCACACTCCGACGATCACCACGCGGGAGTTCATCGGTGTGGCGGTGTGATTCCTTACCCACCCGGGCGGTGCAGATCGGAGCCGCAGATGCCGCACGCCGCACGTCGAGAAGCAACTGGCCCGCGGCGGGCCGCGGTGTCGGCGCGCCCGCGGCGTCGGCGGTTCGACCACCGAAAGTTCGCCGTGCAGGCGACTGACGGCCTTCATCGGGCAGCTCATCGCTGTGCCGGCGCCCCTTGGGTCCGTTTGTCCGTGAGCGTGGCAACGAGCAGGTCCGCCAACCTGCTACCGGCAGCCTCGTCGAGCGTGCTCAGGCGATGCCGAAGGCCGAGATGCAAAGAGCCGCCGCAGGTTATTGCCCCCACCGAAATCGCCGCGGCACTCCAGTACGGGGGCGTGAAGTAGAACTCGCCGGGTTGGTCGCCGAAGAACGACGCCAGCTGGGTTGGCCTGCCCAGATTCGAAACGACCGCCGTGTCGACAAATCTGTTTCCGGTGAGCGGCAAGAGCTCGGGCATACGCCTCTTGACGCCGAGCGGCAGCGGCGAGATCAGATGCAGCAGGTCTTGGGTGCCACCCGCTCGGGCCGCCCGGCGGATCGGGTCTGTTTGCTCCGCGACCGCTTTGGCCGCCGCCGCGAGGCTGGTCCGGTCCCGGTGCATCGTGGACACGCTGACGTAGGAGAACATGTTGCTGACGACGTCGGTGGACCACTCGGTGGGCCGAAGGTTGACCGGCATGAACGCCATCACTTTGTCGGCGTCCTCGTTGTGCTGCCGGTTCCACTCCTCGACCGCGAGCCCGACCGCGGCGATCAGCATGTCGTTGATGGTCGTGCCTTCGGGCCGGCGGGCATTGAGTCCGACAACCTGCTCGGGTCCGATCGCGCGGTGGGCGAAGCCCGATCCTGTTCGGCCGTCCGTGCTGTCCTGTGCCACGCGGGCAGGCGGTATCGCTGCGTCCTTGAGCTTGCGCCCGCCTTCGAGGGCACGGTCGGCGAATTCCGACAGACTTTTCGCCCGCAACAGCGTCTTCAGATCCCGGGCATCTTCGAGAGGCAGCGGTGGCGGCGGGTCGGCCTTGCCCCGATATCCATTGGTGATCGACAGGATCAGCCGCAGCATGCCGATGCCGTCGACCGCCGCGTGCGCCGCATTGATCTGGACGAGGTCACCGTTGGGTCTGCGGGCGACTTGAACACGAAACTGTGGCGCCTCGTGCATCGGGAACGGTGGCGAGTAGAAGTCGGTGCGCAGTCGGGCCAGAGTCGCCTCGTCGGGGCAGTCGACGACCGGTATCGGCATCGGCGACAAGTCGTCGACGATCTCCCAGTGGTCGAACGCCTGATGGGCAGCCGCAAGCACGAGGCGCGAACGCATTATCGGGTGCGCCACGCACGCGGCGTGAACCGCAGCCGTCAGTGCGTCGGGATCGATTCGCCCGGTTTCACCGATCTCCATTTGGATATTCCACGGATCCGACGCCGACTCCAGATGCAGAATTGCTTCGTCTCCCCAGGTCAACGGAAGTATCTCGGGCATCTCGAACTCCTGTCGGCGTGGACGTCTTCGAGACTAGCGGGAGTTTCCGCCCTGTGTAGTTGATCGGCGTGTCTTGTGTTGTGGTGCTTGGTTTTTGACATGATTAAGTGTATTACCCATATATGCCGTCTATCGTGGGGAAGCGCCGCGGGAAGTACACCTACTACTACCTGGTGGAATCGGCACGGGTGGACGGCAAGCCACGGATCGTGTCGCAGGAATATTTGGGTACCGCCGAGGAAGTGATGGCCAAACTGGCCGGTGGTGGTGCCGGGGAACCGGTGCGCAGCCAGCACAAACAGTTCGGCGACCTCGCGGCGGTGTGGTCGGTTCTGCAGCGCCTCGGGGTGGCCGAGGTCATCGATACGGTCGCGCCTCGCCGCGCGGATGCCGCGGTGTCGGTGGGCACCTACATCGCGTTGGCCACCGCCAACCGGGTCGTGGCCCCGTGCTCGAAGCTGGCGTTCGCCGACTGGTGGTCGGGCACCGCCGGGTCGCGGTGGGTCAAGACACCGGCGGGGGCGTTGGATCACCGCCGGTTCTGGGACGCGATGGATCACCTGGACACCGACACGCTGGCGCGTATCGAAACCGAGTTGGGGCGGCGGATGGTCACCGAGTTCGGGCTGGACCTGTCCGGGCTGGTGCTGGACATGACCAACTTCGCCACCTACATCGACTCGGCCAACGGCCGCGCCCCGATCGCTCAACGCGGCAAAGCGAAACAAAAACGCATGGATCTGCGGCTGGTCGGGTTGGCGTTGGTGGTGACCCGCGACGGCGGGGTGCCCGTGGTGTCGCACGCCTACCCCGGGGATCGCCCCGACGTCACCCAATTCCCCACGGTGATCGAGGAATTGGTGACCCGGTACCGGGCATTGAGCACCTCGATGGAGTCGTTGACGGTGGTCTACGACGCCGGACAAAACTCGGCCGACAACCACGCCGTCATCGAAGAGTCCGGGCTCGGGTTCGTCGGATCATTGCCCCCGTCAGATTATCCCGACCTGCTCGCGATACCGCGGAAAACCTACGTTGCCGTCGACGGTGACCGGTACCCCGGCCTGAGCTGTGTGGACACCGAGGTGACCGCGTTGGGGGTGACACGGCGTGCGGTGCTTACCCATTCCCCGACCCTGCACGCCGCCCAGTCCCGCGGTTTTGATCAAACCCTGGCCAAAGCACGGAAACGTTTGACCGAACTGCAAGCCCGGCTCGCGCGCGGCAGAACGCGGCGGACCCGCGACGCCGTGCAAGCCGATATCGCCGCGATCCTCACACCCCGCTGGGTGAACGAGATCCTCACCGTCACCCTGACCGGCGAAGATCCCGGGACGCTCCGGCTGACCTGGCGCACCGACCACCGCGCCCGAAAACGACTGGAGGACAGGATCTTCGGGAAACGGATCCTGTTCACCAACCGCACCCAATGGTCTGTTGCCGAGGTGGTCGCGGCCTACCGTTCCCAATCCGAGGTCGAAGCCGGGTTCCGTCAGCAGAAAGACCCTCACGTTGTCTCGTTCGGGCCGATGCACCACTGGACCGACCAGAAAATCCGCGTCCACGTCTTCTACAGCGTCCTGGCCCTCACCGTCGCCCACCTCATGCGCCGCCAAGCCGACCAAGCCGGCCTACACATGTCAGTGCGTGAACTACTGCACGAACTCGCCGGCATCGAAGAGACCGTCCTGCTCTACCACGACGGCGGCAAAGGACGCCCCCGCGCCCGCCGCATACTCACCGACACCACCCCCACCCAGGACCGCCTCGCCGACCTCTTCGGCATCGACCGCTACGCACCCACCCGCTAACCGACCCCGACGATGGGTAATACACACACCACCCACAAAAACCACCACTGACCAGCACAAACAACGCCCGCCAACGACCAAGGGCGGAAACTCCCGCTAGGCCCAACGACATCGATCACGGCGCGAATGGCGCGAAACTGCCGTCGAGCACCTCGCGGTGCCCGATAGTGCGGCCCGTCACCACGCCGGGATCCACCAACGCCAGCCGGACGACCGCTTCGGCGAACGCGACCTGCGAACCGACGTCGTCGAAATCCGTTCGGTAGTAGGACAATCCGGGTGTCATCATCGGCTGTGACGGGGACAGCGCGTTGACCGAGATGTTTCGCCGCTGCAGCTCGTAGGCCGCCGAAGCGGTCAGGTGCTCCAGGGCGGCCTTGGACGCGCCGTAGCCGGGCAGGGTGCCCCGGGAGAAGTCGCGGTAGGGACCGTCACCGGGGATACGCGATGCGATCGAGCTGATGTTTACGATCGCACCGGCCCCGGCCGCGATCATGTCCGGGACCACCAATTGCATCAGTTCGTAGGCGGCAAACACCCCGATCTCGAAGTGCCGACGGAAGGCGTGCGCCGGGGTGCCCACGAAGGGTGGCCAATCGGCTTGCGGGGCAAGCACATTCGCAGGCCCGACGCGTTTCTCCGGCCGCACCGAACCGGGCTTGGGCGGGCGGCCGGGTGCTGTGAAGGCGGCATTGTTGACCAGGATCGAGATCGGCCCCAGCGCGTCGCGGGCCTGGTCGACCAGGCGTGGCAGGTCGGCGCGGTCGGTCAGGTCGGCGCGGACTCGCCACCGCGCTGCCGCCGGCGGCCACGATCTCGTCGACCGTATCGGCGATGGTGCCGGGCAACCTGTCGTCCCACACGCGCTCGGTGCGAGCCACCACTGCGACACCGGCGCCGTCGGCCGCCAGTGCCAATGCGGTCGCCCTGCCCAGGCCTCTGCTGGCACCGGTGACGATCGCGGCCCGGCCCTCGAGTCGCGGGTTCATGACGGCACCCTACTTCTTGACCCCGCTCACCACGATGGCAGTCGTCTGCGTCACCCAGCGGTTGTCGAGTTCGATCTCGGGCGACAACAGCATCCGCAACAGAGTCGCGCCACCGATCACCTCGACGAGGCGGTCGGGGTCGACATCGGCGTTCACTTCACCATGTGCGATGCCCTCGGTCACCCGGAACCGCACGGCGTCGAAAACTCCGTTGAACCGGCGCATCACCCGCGCGTTGAGGTCGGCGTCGGCGGCCATATCGGCAAGCAGGCCGGGCAGCGCGGCGCGGACGAGAGGACTGCTGAACACATCTCGTGCGGCACCGATCATGGCCCGCACGTCGGCTGCGATATCACCGTAGGGCATCCCCAGCGCGGTGGGCGCAGTCGGGAAGACGGCCTCATGGATGACGTCGGCCTTACTCGTCCAGCGCCGGTAAAGCGCCGTCTTGGTGGTTCCCGCACGCTCGGCTATCGCCGCCATTGTCACGCCGGCGTATCCGGTGGCCACAAGCAGATCCGCCGTGGCGGAGAGTATGGCGGCGTCGATACGTGGGTCGCGAGGCCGGCCGGGCGACGATGCCGGGGCACTGGCGTCCAGGGTCTTGCCAACCGGCGACGACTCTGTTTTCATAACGCTACTCACCGTATCGTAATTATCCCGCGGAGGAAGTGCTTGTGGTTGAGGAAAAAACCGGAGCCGCCGTCCAGAACGTCGACCACCTGCAGCGTTCGAGTCGCGATATCGCCACCGTGCCGGCGGCATTGTCGAAATGGCTGTCCACCGTCATGCCTGGCGGCGTCGCCCCGGACGTCACCGTCGAAAGCGGCATCGACTCCAACGGAATGTCCTCGGAGACCATCGTCTTGACCGGACGCTGGTCGCAGAACGGCCGACCCCGTGAACAGAAGTGGGTCGCCCGGGTGGCGCCGACCGGGCAGGACATCCCGGTGTTCTCCTCGTACCGCCTGGACCACCAATTCGAGGTGATGCGTCTGGCGGGTGAACTCACCGACGTGCCCGTCCCGACCGTGCGCTGGCTCGAAACGACCGGCGACGTGCTCGGAGCCCCGTTCTTCCTGATGGACCACGTGGACGGTGCCGTACCACCCGACGTCATGCCCTACACGTTCGGCAACAACTGGTTCGCCGACGCCGCACCGGCCCAACAGCGCGAACTGCAGGACAGCACCGTCGAGGCGATCGCCAAGCTGCACGGGATCCCCAATGCAGAAAAGACGTTCGAGTTCATCGCGGAATCCGACCCACCCGGTGATACCGCACTGCGCAGGCACTTCGGTTGGCTCAAGGACTGGTATCAGTTCTCCAAAGCGGGAATCGGACGCTCCGAGTTGGTGGAACGCGCGCTGTCCTGGCTGGAGGACAACTTCCCGGAAGACACCGCGGCGGGCGAATCCGTGCTGGTATGGGGTGATGCACGGATCGGCAACGTCCTTTACCGCGACTTCCGGCCCGTCGCGGTGCTGGACTGGGAGATGGCCACTGTCGGTCCGCGCCAGTTCGACGTGGCATGGATCATCTTCGCGCACATGGTCTTTCAGGAACTCTGCGGGCTGGCCGACATGCCCGGCCTGCCCGACGTGCTGCGCGAGGAAGATGTACGCGCCACCTACCGCGAACTCACCGGCGCGGATGTCGGCGACCTGCGGTGGTTCTACATCTACTCCGCGGTTGTATGGAGCTGTGTTTTCATGCGCACCGGCGCGCGGCGAGTGCACTTCGGCGAACTCGAAAGGCCCGACGACGTCGAGTCGCTGTTCTACCACCGAAAATTGCTCGAACGTCTGCTATCAGAAAGAGAGGCGTAATGCTAGGACCGATGGACGAATACCCGGTTCACCAGCTACCGCAACCGATCGCATGGCCGGGGTCGTCGGATCGCAACTTCTACGACCGGTCATACTTCAACGCCCACGACCGAACCGGCGATATCTTCGTCATCTCCGGGATGGGCTACTACCCAAACCTCGGTGTCAAGGACGCGTTTTTGCTGGTGCGCCGGGGCGACACCCAGACAGCGGTCCACCTGTCCGACGCCATCGACCAAGACCGACTGCACCCGCACGTCGGCAACTACCGAGTCGAGGTCTCCGAACCATTGCACAGGCTGCGGGTCATTCTCGACAAGACCGAGGGGATTGCCGCAGATCTCACCTGGGAAGGCCTGTTCGATGTCGTCCGCGAACAGCCCCACATCATGCGGCGTGGCAACCGGATCACGCTGGATGCCCAGCGCTTTGCCCAATTGGGTTGTTGGCGTGGGCATCTGGAGATCGACGGCGAGACGATCAACGTGGACCCCGCAGTGTGGATCGGCAGCCGGGACCGGTCCTGGGGCATCCGGCCGGTCGGCGAGGCCGAACCTGCGGGACGGCCCGACGATCCGCCGTTCGAGGGCATGTGGTGGCTATACCTGCCGGTCGCATTCGAGCAGTTCTCGATCGTGCTGATCATCCAGGAAGACCCGAGCGGCTTCCGTTCACTCAACGACTGCACCCGGATACACAAAGACGGACACATCGAACAACTGGGCTGGCCCCGGGTGAAGATCCACTACACCCCGGGCACCCGCATCCCGACCGGCGCGACCATAGACGCCACCACACCGGATGGCGCACCCGTGCGCTTCGACGTCGAGTCGAAGCTGGCCTGCCCGATACACGTAGGCGGCGGATACGGCGGAGACTCGGACTGGCTGCACGGCATGTGGAGGGGCGAGAAGTTCACCGAACGCCTCAGCTACGACATGACCGACCCGGCCGTCATCGCCCGCTCGGGTTTCGGCGTGATCGACCACGTCGGGCGGGCGGTGTGCCGCGACGCCTCGGGCGAACACGAGGGCTGGGGCCTGTTCGAGCACGGTGCGCTGGGCCGTCACGACCCGTCCGGTTTCGCCGACTGGCTGACCGTCGCACCGTGAGGCGATTTGTGGTGTTTCACCCGCGGTGAGCGCGGCTGAAACACCACAAATCGCCTTGGGATAGCGTTTACACCATGCGTGCGATCCAGGTGACCCGGCTCGACGGGCCCGAGGCGGTTGAACTCACCGACATCGACGAACCCGAAGGCGACGGGGTCGTGATCGACGTCCACGCGGCCGGCGTCGCTTTCCCCGATGCGTTGCTGACCCGCGGCCACTACCAATACCTGCCACGGCTGCCGTTCATCCTCGGCGGCGAAATCGCCGGGGTGGTCCGCTCGGCACCGCCGGACGCCCATGTCAGATCGGGAGACCGTGTCCTGGCGTTGACGATGATCACCGGCGGCATGGCCGACGTCGCTGTGCTCCCACCGGAGCGGGTGTTCAAGCTGCCCGACAACGTCACCTTCGAGGCGGGCGCCGGTGTGCTGTTCAACGACCTGACCGTTCATTTCGCGCTGCGTACCCGCGGCCGGCTGATGCCGGGTGAGACGGTGCTGGTACATGGCGCTGCCGGCGGAATCGGCACGTCGACGCTGCGCCTGGCACCCGCGCTCGGCGCCGGCCGCACCATCGCGGTGGTGAGCACAACGGAAAAAATAGATGTCGCCAAGGCGGCCGGGGCCACCGACGTGGTACTGGCAGACGGGTTCAAGAAGTCAGTGGCCGCTCTGACCGACGGCCGGGGGGTCGATATCGTGATGGACCCCGTGGGAGGTGACCGCTTCACCGACTCGCTGCGGTCGCTGGCCCCTGCCGGCCGGCTGCTAGTGGTCGGCTTCACCGGCGGCGAGATACCGTCAGTGAAAGCAAACCGATTGCTGCTCAACAATATTGACGCCGTGGGAGTCGGCTGGGGAGCATGGGTCTTGTCGCATCCCGGGTATCTGTCCGAACAGTGGACCGAACTCGAAGCTCTGTTGGCCTCCGGTAAGGTCTCTGCGCCCCAACCGCAGGTCTATCCACTTGAGCAGGCCGCGCAGGCCATCGCCTCGCTGGAGAACCGAACCGCCCGCGGCAAGGTCGTGCTGCGAACCCGCGGCTAGCAGGTTCTCGTGCGGCAACGGGCCGACGTCATCGTGGTGGGCGCGAGCTTCGCCGGCCTGACGGCGCCCGCGAGCTGACCTGCCACGGCCACGACGTCATCGTCCTGGAGGGCAGCCGCCGAGGTGGCCGACCCGCTCGGCTAGTACCGCAGCCGTAATTCGTGACCTGGGTGGTTGGGCGTGTCTGCGCTGGTAGGGGCGGTGACCGGGGCAGTGTTCGGAGTTTGTGACAACATCAGAGATTGCCGCGGCCACCGCGGCTCATAGCGTAGACCCTGACCGGTGGTCCGCGGAGTTCTCGGCGGTGATCGACCGGATCGCGCCGCGGTTCAGCACGGTATGAACCGCTGGGCCATGCCGGGGAGTTGATGCTCGGGATGGTTTCGGGTCTGGACCGCAAAATTGCTGGACGATCGCCGAGCACCGCGGAGATGCCACCCCCGACGGGTTGCAGCACCTGTTGTCGCGGGCCAAATGGGACGCCGACGCGGTGCGCGATGATCTGCGTGACTATGTTGTCGACGCCTTCGGCGACCCCGGCGCGGTCCTCGTGCTCGACGAAACCGGCGACGTCAAGAAGGGCACCCACAGTGTCGGCGTGCAACGCCAGTATTCGGGCACCGCCGGGCGGATCGAAAACGCCCAAGTCGCGGTCTATCTGACCTACGCGGCCCCGCGCGGGCACGCCCTGATCGACCGCGCCCTGTACCTACCACGATCATGGGCGGAGGATCCCCGGCGTTGCGACGACGCCGGAATCCCCACCGAAAGAACCAATTTCGCAACCAAACCCACGCTCGCACGATCACTGCTGGACCGCGCCGTCACCGCAAAGGTTCCCGCCGCGTGGGTCACCGGCGACGAGGTCTACGGCGCCGACCCGACACTGCGCGCCGCCATCCGCGCCCACCACCTCGGCTACGTGCTGGCCATCGCCGCCAACCGGTATGTGCCCACCCACGCCGGCAAAACCCGCGTCGATCGACTCCCGGCGATGGTGCCGAAACGGGCCTGGCAAAAACACTCCGCCGGAGCGGGCAGCCACGGGCACCGCTACTACTCGTGGGCCTGGATCCAGTTGCTGCGCCGAAGACCCCACCGACACCGGCTACCACTATGTGCTGATCCGCCGCAACGACAAAACACGCGAGCTGGCCTACCTGCGCTGCTACTCACCCCGCCCGGCCACCCTGCACACCCTCGTCGCGCGTCGCCGGGCAGCGCTGGCGCATCGAAGAATCCTTCCAAACCGCCAAAGGACTCACCGGACTCGACCAGCACCAGGTGAGGCGCTGGACCTCCTGGCACCGCTGGACCACCCTGGCCATGCTCGCCCACGCCTTCCTGGCCGTCGCCTCGCGCCACCGAACGCGACCGCAACCCCACCCCAGAAGGACTGATCACATTGACCGTCAACGAGTTCCGCCGCCTCTTCGACGCCCTACTGCTCGTCACCAAACACACCATCACCAGCCTGCTGGCCTGGTCACGATGGCGACGACAACACCAACACCGAGCCCGCCTATCCCACTACCGGGCACGCGAACACCAATGATCACGATCTACGGCTGCGGTACTAGGAGCTTAATTTCCTTGCATCCAAAGCAGATTCAGCGAGCGCCCGGAGGTGGCGGTTGACTTCCTTCGGCTTCTCCAAGATGGCGCAGTGTCCTCCCGGCAGTTCCACCAGGTCGACAAGATTAGGAACACCTTCGGCGATCCTGCGCGACGAGCCCATGGGCAGCAGGCGGTCACCGCGGCTGCCGATGACCAAGGTGGGCACGGTCAAACCGTCCAGCGGCAGATAACGCTTCTCCATCGCGTCGATCAGCATCCGGGCGCAGCCGGACCGGCCGCCGCGCGGTGTGGAGCTGAAAAGGTCGTAGACGAATGACGCAATTTCAGGGTCCGCGTCACGACCGACCGCCAAGAACGCAATGAACTGCCTGCCGGGAATGTCGATGGGCCGCACCATCGGGAAGCCTCCGAACGTCTTCACGATCTGGCTGCCGAGCAGCGTCCGTGGCCGCGCAAGACCCGGTGCCACAGTCAAGAACTGGACGTGGCGGACGATGTGGCCGGAGGTGGTGTTGATCAACGCGACAGCGTCGGCACGGTGGGCAATCTTGTCCTGGTAGCGCTCCGCCCACGCAGTGATGGCGATGCCGCCCATTGAATGCCCAGCGATGACGGCCCGCTCCCCTGGCGCCAGCGTGGCGTCCAGCACGGCGTCGAGATCGGAGGCCAGGTGATTGAGGCTGTAATGGGTTCGGGGCGGGACGCCGCTACGTCCGTGCCCGCGATGGTCGAAGGCGATGACGCGATAGTCGGCGGCCAGGTCGGCAATCTGTTCCCGCCACACCCGCAGAGCACATGTGATGCCGTGCGCCAACACGATCGGATAACCATTCTCGGGGCCGAAAACCTCGGTGTGCAGACGGATCCCGTCGGCTCCGTGGACGATGACGGGACGACTGGGCGGCAGCGTGACGGAAGTCGTTCTCACGGGCATGTGCTCCCCTCGGCGCGGCACCGTTGCCGTGCGCATAGAAGGATAATCGGAGTGCTGCAGCCGCGACGGCATTCCCGGAATACGGCGCCGACCCGCGCATCACAGCCCATCTCAAAAGTCGAGCGGAAGAGCGGCTTCCCGCTGGTAACTGTTGGTGCCGTCGGCGGGTTCGGTGTTCGGCCAGCGGCGGCGGGACAGGCGCAGGGTGAGGCGGTGGCGGCCGGCCGCGAACGGACCGTCGGCCGGAATGACCAGTGCCCGGCGCGCATCGCCGCTCTGCAGCACTTGCACGGGCACCGGTACGTCGACGTCGCCGGGCCGGGAGTGGAACCGGCCGAGTAGGTCGACGAGGTCACGGGAGGCCAGCAGCACGGTGCCGGGAGCGGCTCCTGCGAGCTCGGCGGTCAGTTCGCTGCCGGCGGGCAACGGACTTGGCAACGGGCCCTGCCCGCGCGCAAGCATCAACGCGGGCTGCCGTGGTAGGAACCCCGGCCGAACCAAGCCGCGCAAGAGGTGCACCGCGCTGCTGTCGTCGACGGCGGCGACCGCGAGCTCACCGGCGTTGGCCAGGGCGGGGTGCAAGGAGAGCCGCAGATCAGTGCCCAAGACCTCGACGTCGAGGATGGCCTCGTCCACACCGGGCAGCTTCGGATGTGCTCGGGCGGGCCGCGGGGCCGCTGTCACAATCTCCTCCAACCGGTCGCGCAAGGGCCGGGCCGGGCCGGGCGGCCCCGGACGCGCCACGGGCGGCATGGGTGGCAGTCCGCCCACATGTTTGCGCAATACCAGCCCGGCCGTGACCTCAGCGGTGAAGTCGAGCGGCTCCGGTGACTCGACAAGCAGCGCCTGGGTGCGATCCGCAGCCACCACGCGGGTGAGCTCCAGCGCCGTGACGTCGTCCTTGAGCGGCAGGCCGAGCGCCGCCGTCCAAGCCGAGAAGACCCGTTCACGCTCCGCCGAAGCGGTGCCGGGCCGCATCGTGGCGCTCACCTCGGCCGCACCGGCCGCCCACAGCTCGGCCACCGTCGCGGTGGTGCTGCCCGGGCCCAGTGCGTCCGGCCCGGCGGCGTCGAGCCGGCCCGACCACGAGCCGATGTGGTCGCCGAACGAGGCGAAGCGGCTGACCGTGAACGGGAACGCGTAGAGGTCCAGCCCGCGGACCTGCAGCGACGCGAACGCGGCCGGCCGCCGGCGACCAGGCACATCCGACCCTCGCGGACCTCGTCCCTGTCGGCCTCGACGACGACCTCGCCCACCGCCGCCCGCACCCGGTCGTCGTAGGCGGTGGCCTGCAGCACGACCGGGGCGCCCGGGTCGCCCGCCGGCAGTTCGCGGCCGCCGAGTTCGGCCAGCCGGCCCGCCGTCGACGTCGCGGCGGCGGATGACCAGGCGGCCGGCCTCGACCGTGACGAACAACCCGCGCGGCGCAGCGCCGGGCGCGGTCAGGCCGAATCCGACCCCGGCGGGCGCCGATCCCGGTGCGATCTCGGCGACGACGGTCAGGTGGTCCCAATCCGGCTCGCCGAACACCGCCACCCCGGCACCTTCGCACGCAGCGCGCCGTCGGACAACGGTCCAGGTCCCGGTCACCGAGAACGCCGTCTCGTCGCCGTCCTCGAACGGTCGCCGGTCGACGAAGCCCGCGCCCTGCTCGCGCACCCGTGCGACGAAACCCACACCGGCGCTCCACAAGTCGCCGTCGCCCTGCGGCGGCGCCACCAGCACCGTCCCGATCACCGCACGCGGATCCCCGGGCCCGCACGGCACGCCGGCGCGCTGGGTGACCGTCGCGAGCCGGTGGCGCAGCGGGTCGACGCTGACCATCGCCGTGCCGGCGGTATGCGCGCGACGGAGCCCCCGCCACGGCGGGAGCGGGCGCGGAGCGCGGTGGCGGGCCTGCGCCGTGATGGGTGGTGACCCAGTCGTCGCCGGTGCTGGTGAACACCGTGCCGGCCGTGGTGGCGACGTTCGGCTCCACGACGAGCTGCATCTGCAGCAGCTTGGTGTGCTCCTCCGCGGTCCCGGCCGGGCGGACGGCCAGCGGTACGGCGACCAGGAAGCCCTCCGAGAACGCGAGCGTCACCGGCTCCTCCCGGTAGACGATACCGGCCGCGGCCGCCCGCATAGGCCTCGCGCACGTACGGCTCGAGTTCCTCCCCGGTGCGCCGCACGGCGTTGAGGCCGGGCAGGCCCTTGGTACGCACGTAGACGAACTCGTCCACATCGGCCGATTCGGCCGCGGTGGAGGGATGCGCGACGGACACCCGGGTGGTGAAGCGCAGTTCGTACTCGTGGTTGGGGAGCAGCGCGAGCTTGCCCTTGCCCTCGTAACCGCCGCCCGCCCCGCCGTCACAGGCCGCCTGCGCAACGAGCAGGTCCAGGTAGTCGCGCAGCCCGACGTAGGCGGCCTCCTCGACCTCGACGAGACTGCCGGTTTGCGACGAGGCGGCGCGTGCTGAGACGCCTGTCGGCGTGGGCGGCAGCACCCGCAGCTCGAACCGGCGGATCGGCCCCTGCGCGCCGGACATCACGGCTCTGGAACGCGGCGCTTCCCGGCCCCAGATCCCGGCGGCCGACCTCCTTGCCCGCGCGGTCGAACATGACCAACAGTGCCCGCACGCCTCGCGGCCAGGCCAGCCGGACGCTGCAGAACGCCGCGTCCTCGTCGAGGTCGGCGCGGGCGACCACCCCGGGCGCGTCCATCCGTGCCGCGGCCACGATCGTGTTGGGCGCCAGACCCGCGTAGCCCGCGACGTGCGCCCAGGCGGCCCGCACGAACCGGAAGGTGCTGGTGCTGTCGGAAAGCGCGACCCGCCCGACAGGTCGACACCCGGCGAGCGCGTCCCGCCAGTGCACCCGGTGGAACAACCCGAACAGGTCCTTGTCGTCCGGCGGCCGGCAGCACGGCCAACCACGGGAGAAGCGCACGAGCTGCTCGTCGGCCACCGCGTCCGCGCTGGTGAACTCGTACGGCGCGATGCCGTTGAGCAGCAGCTTCTTCGGCGACGGGCCGGCCGGCGACCTGTTGGTCGAGATCCCAGGTCTTGTTGAGCACCTGCGGGCTGAACGATCCGTCGAGCTGCACCCCGCCGGGGTCGCTGAAGTCGGCGCCGAGCTCGATTCGGTCCTCCAGCGGCTTCCAGGCCGGTCGCGCCGAACCGCGCCCGCCGCCGGACCGCGATGCCGACCAGCTCGTAGGTCAGCGTCAGATCGCCCGACTGCTGGTTGCCCAGATCGGTCGCGACGCCGACCCCGAGCCCGAGCCGGTCGTTGACCGGCACGCTCCACTCGACGGCGATCGTCGCGTCCGTGGCGACCGGCCGCAGCGCGGCGTCCGCCGCCAGGTTGGCCAGCCGCTGCGCCTCCGGCCGGGCCGGCGCCCGCAGCTCGTCGACCGAGTGCACGGGCGCGACGCCGGTGCCGTCCCAGGCCGGGTCGAAGCGTTCGACGTGCGCGGCGCAGCCGTCGCGGAGCCCGCCTCGGTCGTGCCGACGCCGGCCAGCGGTGACGCCGCGGTACCCAGAGCCGGCGGGCGCGAGCTCGCCGAACTGGCAGTCCAGCCGCCAGGTGACGTCGGGCAGGAACCACGGCGTCTCCAGCCGGATCTCGCGCGGTCAGCTCGCCGCGCGGCCGGCTCCGCGCCCACCAGCCGGAACTCCATCCGCGGCGCTCACCCCGATGCGCAGGAAGCCGAACAGCACGAACCGGATCCCGGCCTCGATGACAGGATCGCCGCGTAATCCGACGAGCCGGTGGTGAACACCAGCACCTCGATGCCCCAGCCGGCGTTGTGAGGTGAGCCGGACGACGCCCCTTCTTGCCGATGCCGCCGTCGATGCGCACGGCCAGCGCGAATCCCTTCGGCCCGCCCTCCACGATCTCCAGGCAGAGCGCGATCGTCGAGCGAGGCCCGCAGCCACAGGTCGACGCTCGAAGCGCATCGCCAGCCAGGTCGCCTGATCGGCCAGGCGCCCGATCGCGACCGTGGCGGGTCGTCGGACGACGAACACCGTGCCCTGCAGGCCGCCAGCCGGCCAGCCACGCTGGCGCGTTCTTCATGAACTTGTCGGCGCGTCGCGTCGACCGCGAGCACGGCGCTGATACGGCCGTTCTCGCCGGTCCCGTTCGACCGGCCAGGAAGCCGATCGGCTTCGCGTTGCTCATCGCGAACACCCGGGCGGAGACCAGCAGCCCGCGCTCGGCTGGGCCGCGCAGGCCGAGCACGAACAGGTCGAGCACCA
>CAWJYB010000037.1:0-95936 GCA_963846905.1 uncultured Actinomycetota bacterium | reverse complement strand
CCTTAGTGGTCCCGCCCGGAAGTTCGTCGGGGGTCAGATCCAGGCGGTCGGGTCGTCCAGGTAGCGACGTCGGCGGGCATCGGCAGCGCGTCCACGCGGTCGCCCTTGCCGTGCACGGTGACCTGGCCGGCCCGCCAGTCCAAATCCTCCAGTCGAAGCCTGGCCACTTCGCCGGCGCGTAGACCCAGGCGCAGCAGGACCAGGATGACCGCGTAATCCCGCCGTCCGGTGGCGGTGCGCCGATCGCATGCGGCCAGCAGCGCGTCCGCATGGGCCTGGCCGATGCCCCGCGGCAGCCACGAGCCGGGGCGGCCGGTCACCGGCAGCGCAGCCGCGGACAGGTCCGTCTCGGCCAGCCCGGTCAGGTGCGCATACCGCAGCAGCCCGCGCAGCGAATGCACCGACATCTGCGCCGAGGTCACCGACAACGTCTGCGCCGTCTGCAACACCGCCCCGCTGACCTCGGCCGGCGTCACCGCCGACAGATCTGGGTGGTCGGTCAGAAACCGGCCGGCCCACAACAGATACGCGGCGACGGTCGAGGCCGCCAGGCCCCGTTCCTCGCGCAGGAAACGCTCGAAGCCGGCCAACAACACATCCCTGCCGGTGCGGGTCCCCGGTGCGGCCGGAGGCGAGTTCACCGGCGCCCCATGCGCGGCCAACACACCCAGCAACGGATTCAAGCTCCTGGCCGTGCAAAACGACGAGTAGCCCCGGCTGCGCCGCCCAGCCAAATACTCCACGACCCGCTCGGCCGTCAGGTCGGCCACGCCCAACTGGCGGGCCCGCAGCCACTTGCTCAAGTGCGCCATCACCTGAAGATGGCCGATCCGGGTCGCCGGCGCGTAACCGCGCGCCGTCAACTCGTCAGTCAACTCGACCGCGTACCGTACCAACGGTCCCGCCACCCGCACCTTGCGCTTCGATCTGGACATCTGCTCCTCCTCCTCCGAAAAATCGGTGAAGGAAGCATCAACCCAGCACGCGAATTATGCCGACCTGTCCGGCCCGAACCCACAGCGCCGCAACCCGTTCACCCGCAGATCGGCATAACACCAAGGTCGGCACAACGGTAGTGGTTTTCCTGGCGCCAGCGTGATCCCATCTGGTAGCGGACCTCGGCGGCCGTGAGGTCGGTGCGGGTGGTCAGGATGTGCATCTGCCGAGTCCGCGCATTGTCGAACAGGCTGATCTGGCGCATCGCGAACACCTGGCCCTTGCGGGGCCCGTCGGCGATGTCCAGCTCGACCATGGTGTCGCCCAGTGCCCAGGTGTGGCTGCGGCCGCGCTCATCGACGTGGGTGTGCTCGGCGAAGCATGCCTCGTCGATGTCGGGGATGGCCCCTTTGCGCCAGGTCACGGTGTCGAACCCGGCGGCGTGCAGGTCGGCGAACAGGGTCGGTGACCAGCCGCCGCGGTCGAACCCGACCAGCACCCGGCGCTCATCGCCGACCATGGCCCGCAGGTCGGGGATCAGCCGGCGTAACTCGGAGGCCAGCGAGGCCCCCGGTTCGGCCATCACCACCAGCAGCGGATCCCCGCCCGCGTCGGCGACCCAGGTTTCCAGGGTGGCCGGGGCGGGGAAGCTCAACCGGGGCACATGGGTTTTCGCGATCTTTCGGGTGCCCTGGTAGGCGCGGACATGCCCGTCCACATACAGCACCGCGGCCTGCTCGGGGCGGTCCTCGACGTGGCGGCGGGCCATCGCCGCGATCCAGTCGCCGGCCTTGCCCGCGCCCCCCAGATACGTGATCTTGCGGCGGATCGTCTTGACCTCCGGCGCGCGGTCCAACCCCAGCACCCGACCCAACGCGGGCGGGTCGATCCGGGCGGCGCCCTCGGCCCGTGGCTCGCCCAGCAGGGCCCGGAACACCGCCTCGCACAACATCGTGTCCAGCGAGTAGAACCCGTTCGGGAACCCGCCGTAGACGGTGTGCGCGGTATCGGCCAGCCCGGTCGCCGCCAGCGCGGGCAGCGCCAAGAACAGTCCCGCCAGCGGCGCCCGCCCGCACGCCGTGAACACCGGCGGCGCGTAGGGAATCAACCCGAACGCCGCCAACGCCCGCTCGCCGCCGCGATCGACCGGATCAGCCAACACCGGCACCACACCCCCCGACACCGATCCCAGCACCGGCTCGGCCACCGGTTCGGGCCGGCACACCGGCTCGGGTTGCGTCCCTACCCCCGTCTCGGCGTCGGCGTCGGAAACCGTTGCCGGATCGTCGGTCTCGGTCTCGTCGGAAACCGTTGTCGGATCGTCGGTCTCGTCTCGTCTCGTCAAACCGTTGTCGGATCTCGTCTCGGTCTCGGTCTCCTCGGAAACCGTTGTCGGATCGTCGTCTCAATCTCGGTTTCGGTTTCGGTTTCGGTGTCGGACAGTGCTCTGCGGACGCTGGCCTCCGAGACCGCGACCCGTTCGCCGATCGCCCGCAGCGACAGACCCCGCTCGCGCAGGACCGCGATGGTGGCGATCACCCCGGGGGTGAGTTTGGAGGGACGCCGCGGCCCCTTGCGGTGCGGGACCAGCGCGCTGACCCCCGCCGCCGACAGCGCCTGCGCCCAGCGCCACAGGGTCAACGGGGAAGTGCCGAACGCGGCCGCGACCTGCACCTGAGTGCCCGCCTTGATCCGCATCACCGACACCGCCGCGAACCGGCGCCCGGCGGTGTCCCCGGCGTCCCAGGCGAAGGACAGGTGCCCGTGCACGAAGACCCGGCCCCCGTGCTCATCCTCGATCATCGCGGCCGCGGCACTGATCTCGGTAGCGCCGATCGGGATCAGCGGCAAGGGCGGCTGGGCGGTCATCACCGTCATCGTCGCACCCCCACTCCGCCGGCAAACCCTTCACATATTATATCGCGACAAGGCAGGGAATCGACTCCGACACACCGGCAAATCCGCAGCTCACAACACACAACTGCCGACCGGACACGGACACCGTGTCAGGAGTCCTGGGGTCAGTCCCCAAGCTTCACGGATTTGCGGTGTACTCGGGCGTCTCGCCGCACCGAACTCGCGTGCTGTGCGTCTCCGAGTAAATCCCTCCGGGTGCGTTCGTCGGCTTTGACATCGAGCCAGGTTGCACATTCCCGCTCGGCATCCAGCCGTTCCGCACCGTCATCGACACGTTCCTCTACCCATTCTTCGATTAGGTCCGCTTCATCGAAGGGTCCGATCGTGCTTTCGGAGTACCGGTACGCGGGCACTTCAAGTCGGGTGTTGTGGAAGGTCCATCGCTGCATGAGCAGATTAACACCCAACTGACTTAGCCTCAATTTTCACGGTGGTCCGGCGGGTCCCGTGACGTGTGGTGCTGGTGTTGATTCTTGGTGAGTGGGTAGGGCTCCGCACCGCGTGTCGTGCGGGGCGCCGGGTTCCACGGTCCCGGTGGTGGTCTGCTCCTTCCTGGGGGTTGTCGGGTTAGGGTCTGCTGGTCAGGGGATGGCCAGCACGCGGTTGAACGCTTTGGCGAAATCGTGTGCCCACGACCAGGTTTCGGGTACGCGGAGGATCCGCCGGCGGGCGTGGTCGATGATGCGGACCGCGGTGTGCAGCAGCCGGTAGCGCAGGGTGGCTGGCTCGGCGGTGGCCAGCAGCCCGTCGAGCAGCAGCAGCCGGGTCCAGCACAGCAAGTCGATCGCGATCGCGACCGCGGCCACCCACGCTTTGTTGATGGCGAACGAGTTCGACGGCCAGCGCGCCAGCCCGGTGTCCTTGCCGCAGCGGATGAACCCCTCCACGCGGGCGTGCACCCGGTGGCGGGCCTCGATGCGTTGTGGGTGCCCGCCGGCGGTGTTGGTCGCCATCGGCTGATACCGATACCCGTTGAGCTGCTCGAACAGCGACAGCTGCGCGCCGGTTTCGATGTCCTCGCGGCGCACCAGCACCCGCATACCGGCGGGCCAGCCGGCGAGCGTGTCGCCGCCGTGGCTTTCCCGCAGGATGCCGGTGAGGTCGGTCACGGCCGCGTCGTCGCGGGCGGCGCCGCGCGCGTCCAGCGCGTCCTCCCAGGCGGCCTCGGGGGTCTGTCCGATCGCGGTGCGCACCCGCTCACCCAGGTCGAACCCCACCGAATACTGCACACTGCAGCCGGGCCGCGCGTTGAGCGCGGTCAGGTGCTCGACCACCTTGTGGCTGGAGCCCGCCCCGTCGATGGTGACCAGCAGGTTATGCCGATACTTGGCGGGAATGGCCGCGATCGCGGCGTCGATGATCGCGAGGTGATCGGCCGCGGTGTTGGAGCCGGCGTTGCCCGGCCGGCAGATCACCGCGAGCAACTCGCCGGTGTTGTCACACCACGCCAGCAGCGGGTGGAAGCCATACCCGCCCTTGAAGTTGCCCGCCGCGTGCTGCTTGTCGGAGTGGGAGGAGATCAGGCTGGCGTCGATCCGGATGCAGATGACCGCGCCCAGATCGCCGTAGCAGGTGCGCACCGGCGGAATCCGCCCGCCGTGGCGGCCGGCGATCAGTTCCCACACCCGCTCCCGGGTCGTGTTGCGGGCCGCCGTGATCGCAGCCAGGGCGCCGTCGTCGATCTCATTGAGCCCGCGCCACATGGTCGGCAGCGACGCCACCTCACCGAACAGCCGTTCCTGGTCGCGCAACACCCGGGTGCCCGACAAGTTCGTCGCGCCGTCGGCGATCGACACCGCGACGTCGCGCAGCACCACGCCCCGATCGTGGGTCACCTCCGAGCGCGAGATCGCCGCCGACAACGCGTCGGTCAGCCCAGTCCGATCCGCCAGCATCCGAACAATCACGTTCCCGGCGTGCGAGCCGACCCCGTCGCCACCGATCTCGACCCGGTAGCTTTTCGACCAATCCGTAGTACTGTTCACCTGACAGGTGCGCTTCCTCGTGGAGATTCGTTGACTCAGAAACTCCGATTATCCTTGAGGCAGCGCACCTTTCACGTCGCCGACACCCCATCACACCGAATTAGGTGAAAAGCCGAGGTACACTGCGATTCGCTCGACTGTCAAGGGACATGGGGAACTGCCCAGTGGCGGCCACGAGAACTGCCCGCTGGTGGCCACGAGATCTGCCCGGTCGTGGCCATCAGACGTGCCTTGGGGTGGGTCAGGTCAAGGTGTTCACCCCCTTGCCGGCCATGGCTTGGGTGAGCCGGATGCTGTCGCCGCTGGTCTGGCAGACGTGGGCGTGGTGAAGGAGCCGGTCGACGGTGGCGGTGGCCAGTGTTTTGGGCATCAGCTCGTCGAATCCTGCCGGGTGGAGATTGCTCGATAACGCAATCGAGCGTTTCTCGTAAGCGGCATCGACAAGGCGGTAGAGGCCTTCGGCGGCATCAGCACCGACCGGCAACAGGCCGATGTCATCAATGGCGACAAGATCGGCGCGCAGGATGCGTCCGATCGCTTTGGTGACGCTGTCATCGGCGCGGTGCCGGCGCACCAGGGCGCCGAGTTGTTCGAGGCTGAACCACGCAACGTGGTGGCCGGCTGCAACGGCGTGCTGCCCGAGGGCTTCGAGCAGGAACGTCTTTCCGGTGCCCGAAGGCCCGCAGATCACCAGGTTTTCTCGCCGGTGGATCCATTCCAGGGTGCGCAGTGCAGCCTGGGTGGGTGCCGGTATCGATGACAAGGTCGGATCCCAGCCGGCGAAGGTTTTGCCGGTGGGAAACCCCGCGCGGGTCCGCCTGGTCGCCAGTGCGGAGCGGTCCCGGCCGGAGATCTCTTCGACCAGAAGCGCTTTGAGTACCTCGGCGGGTTCCCAGCGTTGCGCCTTGGCGGTGGCCAGCAGCTCGGGTGCGGCGTTGCGGATGTAGGGCAACCGCATCCGTTTAAGCAGCCGCATCAACTCGTCGTCGAGCGGCGGTGCCGTCTGTACCGGTGTTGCCGCGCTCATGGCTGGCCTCGATCTCCGTCGAGTAGCGCGGCGATGCGCTCAGCGATCTGAGTGAGGAACCACGCGGTCTTGTCCGCGGTGCGGTAGCCGCCGAAGAATCGGTCGAAGTCGGCTCGGGTGTGCTCATCGGCGTCGTGGAGCCAGCAGGCGAGTTCGCCGACCAGCCACGCCCATTCGAACAGTTCGCCGGCCGTCACGCCGACTAGCTGGTCTGGATCGTCGGTGCCGTCGGTGTTGAGCATGATCGATGCGGTCTTCGATGAGATGTCGAGGTAGGCCATCGTTAGTTGTCCTCCTGCTCGCCGAGCCGGGCCCAGTCGGCAGTACCTTGGGCCAGACTGTTGTGCTCACCTGCCCGTGCCGGTTGCCCGGCGGGGTGGTCGGAGTCGCCGGCCTGATGGGCCACGATGGCGGCCAGATCACCATGGGCGAAGCGGCCCGCTGCTGCGGCTTGTCCCAGTGCGCGGTCAACCCTGGCCGGATCGTGCAGTGCGGCCAGATCGACGGCCTCGGCCATCTTGGCCCGGACCCGTGAGCATCCCGCGGCCCCAGCCTCGGTCAGCCACAACGCCGCCCCGTCACCGAGAGCCAAAAACTGCGCCTCGGCAACAGTTTTCGCGCGCGGGGTTCGGTTCAGCGGCCCCTCGGGTCGGGGCGGGAAATGCGCGTCGTCGACCCGCGGGTTACCCGGCGTGGTGCGTTCGTGGCGTGCCACCTCGACCGGACCGGCATCGCCAACATGCACGATCACCACCTGCTCGGCATACGGCCGCACCCACACCGTCTGCCCGACCAGGGTGTGCGGCACCGAATACGCCCCGCACTCAAAGGCGATCATCGCCGTGTTGGGCGGCACGGCGCGGGTCACCCCGAACGCCGCGGTGTAGGGGTGAGCGGGCAACGGGTGCAGCCGGGTGCGTTCCTCGGCCAGCATCTCCGCCGGGATACGCCGGGTCACCCGATGCACACGATTGTTGACCTGATCGCAAAACACCGCGCACGCCGCTTGCAGCTCGGCGAAACTGTCGTATTCCGGCAGCAGGTTTGCCTCACAGGGCACCAGATCGGCCTTGGCGATCTTCACCGCGTTCTCCGAGCCGCCCTTGCTGGCCGGATCGGCGGGCACACAGGTGGCGATCGTCAACCCGCAATGGCGGGCGAAATCGAGCATCTTGGCGTTGCGCACCGCTATCCCCGCCACATGCTCGCTGGTCACGGTCTTCTCGTTATCGGTCAATCCGTAGGTGGGTACTCCACCAAAGGCGCGCAGCGTCGTATCGATCGCGGCCATCACCGACGGCAGTGTTTTATCCAGCAAAACCAGCACCACCCGAAACCGGCACCACGCCAGCCACGCGCAAAACAACTGCGTACCAACACCTCCCACGCGCGGGCCATCACCGAAGTCGTATTGAAACCACATCCCCGGCTCCGGGACCCATGGCCGATGGACCCGCCGGCGCCCGGCCCGATACGCCGCCTTGACCTCGGCGACCGCCCGCCGGCTCGTGCGCTCCGAACCCGAGTACCCCAGCGCGACCAACTTGTCATGGGCGACATCGGCGCGGACCTTGCCCCGGGAGCGGTCGACCCACTCCTCCAGCTTGTCCAGATACGGATCCACCAGCATCTCCCGACGCTCTGCGCGTCCGGGTGTCAGCTCGCCGCGCTCCCGCGCGGCCACATAATCGGCGACCGTGTGATGCGAACACCCCGCCAGCTCGGCGGCATCACGCAACGAACCGGTCAAGTCGTAGGCTTCCAGAATTTCCATGATCTCCTCGGCAGACTTCACTTCACCCCTCCTCGGGAGCTGAACAACGGTTGGCGCCGTTCAGCGCACCCGAGGAGGGGCCCCGCACCTGGTAGGCACGCGGGACGAACAACAAGTCAGATGGGCAGATCTCGTGACCGTCAGCGGGCAGTTTTCATGACCGCCAGCGGGCACTTATATGGCCGTCACTGGGCAGTCTGCCGTGGCCGCCGACACTCGTCGGGGATAGTCGCCGATTCTAGCAACTCGAGGTCTACGAAGCTCGCCGAATAATCCTTATCGTCAACAAGTTTCGGTAGTGGCATGATTCTGTATGAGCCCGTCCACTTAGACGGGAGCGTGTCGTTAGCTACAGGAGCAACTCGGGCGACCAGGATGCGAGGGTGCAGGTCAACCCCGCGCCGCAGTGCGCATGGATGCTGAAGAACCATGACCAGGTGCCCCGCGTCGACACGGTAGATGTCGCCTGTGAAAGTGGGCCGGTGCGTGCCCACCTCGTCTCCACGGGCGAGGTATATTGACTCGGGTTTATCAGGTGTCTCCAGCTTCGCCACGCCTACCCCTTGAGTCGCAGCGAGACCACTCCGTCATCGGCAACGAAGGACTCAAAAGCGTTGTCCACGAAATTGTCTCGCCAGTTCGGATCAATCTCATTCAGGACGTATTCTGTAGTTCCGTCACCTGTGTGCTCGCTGGCGAGGTCCAGCACAAGGTCGTATCGCCCGCGCTCGAGGAGGTCCATTCCCTTCAAGCCGACACCCTCGGCGATCGGCATTTCGAGCCATGACGCGGGCTCGTCAATGAATCGTTCCGAGAGCATGTCGATGAGCGCCAGAAGTCGGGCAATCTTGAGCCTGTTTTCGCCAGTTACCCCAGCGCCCTTCCGCCACTTGGTGATTGCGGGCACACTCACGCTAACCACACGGGCGATGTCACGCCATGCGAAGCCATAGTCTGCGAGCTGCTCCAATGCCTGAGCCGGCGCATTGCGTGCCCGCTCAATGGTCCTTTCTTCGAGCTTCACCATGTGCGTCTTCTGCCGCCGGTCGCGGAGCTGAACTTTCAGGTCGGATGCAGTGCGGTAACCCAGGTCCAGGACGTCGCACACTGACGATGGAGTGCTTTCGGGCAACTTACGGAGACGGTAATCATCAGTGCCAGAAGTAGTGTCGTCCCGAAGTTTGGCGGTCGAGAATGAGGTGGTCATGTTTACTCCTGTCCTGGCTGTTGGAGAACTTTCGTACGGAGGTCGGGCGTTATCAGGGACTCAAACAGGGGTCCGATGGGCTCATGCAGGCGCTCGACGATGGTGTCCACCAGGTCGGCGTCGAGTGCTGGGATGCGATTTCGCGGATCAGCCCACGCACTATCGATATCGATGAGGAAGAAGTCTTCTTCTACTGCTGTCGGCTCCTTGAGCCGCTGAAGGATCGGTGTCGATGGGATCACCGCCCCCTTCGCCGCCCCGTACCGCAACGTGAGACTGTCACCAGCCTGGGCGGTGTCGCATTGCACAACATGCTGCTGAGCGGACGCGGTGAGCTTGAGGTCGGCAAGCTGGTCCTGTGGTCCGAGCAGGCTGTCCACCACCCACTCAGCCCATCCCTGGCCACCAAGTGGAGCGCGCACCTCGTTGATGTAGCGCAGCCCGACCCTGACACAGCCGTCCACGGGTGCCACGTCCTGGCGAGCAGTGACCATCCCGGTGATGATCGTGCTGAACACCTCCCACCCTGGATAGTCGGTTACCTCCAAGGTCATCGCATCGGGTCGGAACGTGATGGCGGTGTGACGGTCTCGCCCGACCAGCTTGGGCATGCTGAAAGCGATCTGCTCGCCCGTGCCGACGTTGAACTGCCGCCCGTCCTCGCGTTCCAGGATGGGCGTCCACTCCGACAGCAGTTCCTTGAGGATCGCCAGAGCTGGACGAGCTGGCGGTTCGGTTGGCGGATGGCGTAGTTCGACCAGGACCAGCGCAAGGGCGTCGTTGGGGTAGACAAGGCGGGCGGGCATACCACAATGATAACCAGAACGACAACCAGAAATGATACCTTTGATTTGGCGGGGTTTGGCAAGCGTAAACCGGCGACGGCTAGACCGTACGAGAAGGGGCGGCTGTTCCGTACGAGATGTCCGACGACTCGTTCGCCGTAACTATGGTCGTGCAGCGGCTGAGGCCGAGGGTTCTCGAGGACGACCTCCGGCAGGCAGTCGAAGGGTTCGTCGCGATTTTGCAATCGCAAACGGCCGGTCCGCAGCCAGTCCGCAGCAGGTGTCATAACGGCCACCGACAACCAACGCCGCCAACGCTGCTGCCAAGTGAGATCTCATCCCGTCAACACACCCGTCTCAATCAAACGCGCTGGTGTCGTGGTTCGGGACGAAGAGGTCGTGGGTTCGAATCCCGCCACCCCGACTGGTGTTTCGCAGGTGAGAGGCCCTGACTGGGAAACCGGTTCAGGGCCTTCTTGCTGCGCAGTCCCGCAGCTGGTCCGCAGCAGATTTCAGCGACTGCGTTCGCGCTTCGTCCAGAGGGGTCCCCTTAGCGGCGGAACGGATCTGGTCCCTTCGCGCCGTTCGGCAGAGTTCGATCCGCGCCGTGCTGGCGGCAATCGCGGTAGACCGCTTACACGAATCGTTCTCATCTTCATATGATGACGCTCATCTTCATATGCAGCTTGCATCTTGTAGATGTCGTCGAGGTCGCTGGTTGCTGGCGAAGTGCGTGCGGCAGAAGGGGTGACGCCTGCGAATCACGGGTGCCGATGTCGCGCCGGGGGGCTTCTGTTCGCCAGCGCGTTGGACGGCGCGGTAGACCGTGGAGCGGGCGACGGAGAACAGCTCGGCTAGCTCGCCGCGAAGTCGGCGCTTGGTTTTGGCGAGCTGCATGCCCTCTCTCGTCCGCATGCTGATGAGGTCCGATTCAAATTCGGCGATCATCGCGAGCACATTGAACAGCAGCCGGCCGACCGGGCCGTTCGGATCGTGCACAGAACCGCCGATGTTGAGGTTTCACGCCGGCCTCGGTCAACTCTTCGACGATGTTGCGGGCGTCGGGCAGGGACCGGGCGAGCCTGTCCAGCTTGGTGACGACAAACGTTTCGCCGCACCGGCAGCAGCGGATTCACGGGACGTCTGATCCACAAGTAGGCGTCGGCGTGCCCGCCGATGGTAGGGGGGTGCTCGGCCGCTGGGGCTGGACCAGTTGAGCCCGCAGTCGGGCGCTGGTCCGACCCGCGTTGCGCGACGTGCCGATCAGGTAGTGCGATCAGGTAGTGCGATCAGGTAGTGCAAACCGTTCGAGAGCGCCGAAATCGCCTCACCGTAAATGATCTCGTCCTCGGCCCCCTGGACGCCCCTGTAGGTGCGCCGACGATCTGGGCCACACCTGCAGACCGTCGGGGCCTGCACGGCGGTGGCACCATCTCCAAGAAGAGTGACACACGAGGCGCAAAACGCAGCCGGCTCGGGGCATGCGAACTCAAGGTCACTGGTAATAGAGCATCTTCGGTGCGTTGGCGTTATCTGTCCACGCTCGGCTTCGAGATTCCGGCGTCACGCAAACCACGTCACCGTCGAACGCCTCGCGCCAGACAAATCCCTGCTTGCAGGTGTTGGGTCCGTAGGCGCCGCCATTAGGACTGTGCCGCTCGGTCCCGAGTTGATTCTCTCTCACGGTGTCATTCGCGGTTCTCGCGCTGACACACACATGATCGCTCGGACGGGCGAGTCGCCATTGGTAACGCGGACGACACGCGTTGGCCGCCAAGGCCTTGTACGAACTCTCCGCCCACGGTGTGCAGTCCGACGAACCGAAAAAGTCGGTATTGCAGCCCTGGACCTTGGCAAAATAGATCATGTCGGGATTCACGTTGTTGATGGTGAACCGACCGGAGGTTCCACCGCCTGTCTCGAACTGTTGCTCTGCGCGACCTGGCCGGCTCCAGCGGAAGTTGTAGTGGTCGAAATCCTCTTCCCCGGTCCACTCGAACGTTACCGACCGGCCGTTCTGCCCAGGCAGGGTTATACATGGCCGACCGACCGCACAGCCCACCGTCGGGCTGGCTTGCGCCGGCACCAACGGGGTCGGCAGGGAAAGCGACAGAAGTCCGGTAAGCGCCGCCGCCGCTACAGTCTTCACTCGCATGGTGGTTTCCTCTCGTCGTTGCGGACGAAACCGAGCTTCACAGCAGGGTCGGCCCAGCACGCGAGTAATCGGCTACCTCAATCGAGTACTTGAGTTTCGCAGTCATTGCTGGCCCAGGCCCTCTGGCGGGAAGGGACGAGGGGCTGCGGTCGATTTACTCGCTGTAGCGCTACTTGCGGTTCGACCGTCATCCCGCGGCTCCAGCAGCACCCCGCGAGCATCCCACCGTCGTGCTTTACGCCTGCGATGTGACTCCGGGGGAGAAGGCGGACAGGCTCTCGACCCTGTTGATGAGTGCGGCTAACTAGTTTGCTAGAAGGCGGGAAAGGCACCCCCGGTAAAGGCTATCGGATTGCTCTCGCGGGTTCTCCAGATCTGGAGTCTCACTTTTCGGGACGCCTCAAAACGGTCAGCACAGCCGAACATCCGCAAACCCTTTACGCAGCCGCAATTTTGCCAATCCGATCCGCTGCGTGCGCCTCGCAAGTAAGAATGCGTTCATCAATCATCACGCAAGACATCGCTACAAGGGAGCACGCCAATTGCGTCAGCATCGGACCATCTCGGAGGACAAGGTTGCTAGTCGCCCAATGCGGGCTGCGGTGACGGCGGGGTTGGCAGCGGGGTTGGCGGTGGCGTCACTGGGCGGGATTGGAACGGCATCCGCAACGTGCTTGTCCGTTAGCGGCATCATCAACTTGGGCAGTGGATGCACGAGCACCCTAGGCAGCTTCGCGATCGGGATCGGCCCCGGCACGACGGCGAGCGCCGAGGGGTTCTTTAACGGCGCCATCGCGACCGGTAGCGATACAACAGCTGGTGTGGTCGGCTCGCTGAGCGCCGCCTACGTGGGCGGTACGGGCTCGAGCGCGACGACGATAGGCACCCTCAACTACGCCAACGCGGGACTGCCCGGGAGTGAAAACTTAATTGCAGTGGCAGGCACTTCGGCGAGTGATTACGCCAACTTCAGCGCCAACTGGGGCACCGCCGAAGCGCTCGGCCAGAGTACGGTTGAGACAGGTGATGGTGCCGTCAACTTCGCGGCAAATCTGTTCGGCAACGGCTCGGAATCCCCGTTATCCGTCAGTGCACACGGCACGGGTGCCTCCGCGTTCAATTGGATCGCCAATCGGAGCCAGGTATCGGCAAACGGTGTCCTCGTCAACGCCACCAACGTGGGCAACCCCAGTTTCCCGTCGGGTAGCGACTCGAAGGTCACTGCGGGTACAGGCGATGCCCCCGCCCGCCTTAGCCTGGCACTGAACTGGCAGGGCTTCCTGACCGAAGCTTGCAATGAGGGCAATTGCGGCAACTTCGTGGACGCGGGTACGGGCCCGTTCGGGCTCGCTGCCGGCATCAACGTCGCCGAACGGAAATACATCAGCCAGTCGGGAACGGGTGTCACCATTGCGACCCCGTTCGATGACACCGGCATCACCGCCCCTGTCCTTGCCGCGGTCGGCGCGCAGGAAACCCTCTCGCGGCTTGATGCCACCGGCAGCGGCAATGATGTTCCCGCTGCGGGTGGTGCGCAGAGAAGCCATGTCCGGCCCCGCCTCAGCGCGAGGTTCAACGACACCAAGGCGACCGAGGTCACCTCCCCCGGTAGGTCGGCACGCACCTCAGTCAGCGATGGGATCACAAGGTCGACCAAGAGATTCAATGACAAAGTCACGAAGTTAAATGACAACATCAGGCGAGTCACCGGTGGGCTCGGCGGGGGCACCAAAGCCGCTACGACTGATGTCGGTAAACGTAGCCGGGCCGATGCCAGTGCCGGGGAACGTCCGCACCGCGACCGCGCCGGTAGTAGCGACAAGTGACGACATCCGGAGTCGCTTGAGTTAGCTAGTGACCCGAAGTCACCGACCATGACGATTCGGCCCGCTTCCGACAGGAGGGGACCGAATCGATCTGCGCCGCCGACACCCCAAGCACTGGCTCCACCACCGAGTCTCAGCCCTTCGTGGGAATCTGACGACGGCCAACGAGGCTCTACGCATCAACGCCATCCGGGCCGCGATAGCGGCTATCCCACCGGTGCCATAGGCGCAAACTTCAGAAATGATTGATCGCAACCGGCGTTCAAAGGAGGGGACATGGAAAGCAAGGTCGATCGGTTACGCAACTTTTTCCAGCAGGTGGCGCCCGGCGGCAACGTCGAATCGTTACTCGAAGACCTCACTCGGGACGTCACATCCCGTGCCGCCGCGGCCGATCCCCGCGCCGCCACCGCGCTGGAGCACCTCGCCCAGGGCGAGGACCTCAGCAAAGACGATCAGTTCGTCCTCGAAGCAATCGTCCTTCCGGACCTCCGGCCGGCCATCACCGTCGTCGACGGCGACTTCACCATCACCGATCCGATCTGGCAGCACCTCGACACCGACGCCCGGCTGCACGAGGCGATCCGGTCGACCCTGGGTTCCATCGGCCGTATCGACCTGCCCGGTCACCCCGCACTCCCCTATGGCGGCACCGGATTCGTCGTCGGGGACAGTTTGATCATGACCAACCGCCATGTCGCCGAAATCTTCACCTCAGGACTCGGCGCGAACAGCCTGCGGTTCCTCCCCGGCATCAGCCCGGACATCGACTTTCTGCACGAATTCGGCAGCGACGCCACCCTGCTTCTCGACATCGAGGAAGCTGTGATGGTCCACCCCTACTGGGACATGGCGCTGCTGAAGGTTCGCGGACTGCCCGATCGGCATCCCGTCCTGAAGCTCTCGCTGGAAGACCCGGACGACCTCGTCGACCGCGAAATCGTCTGCGTCGGATATCCGGCGTTCGACCCGCGAAACGACGCACAAGTGCAGCACAAGGTCTTCGGCGGCGTATACGCCGTGAAGCGTCTGCAGCCCGGCAAGATCCGGGGCCGCGGTTCAGTTTCCAGCTTCGGGAAGAACGTCGCCGTGGGCACCCATGACAGCTCAACCCTCGGCGGCAACTCCGGCTCGGCGGTCCTCGACACCCGAACCGGGAACGTGGTGGCCCTGCACTTCGCGGGCCTCTACCTCAAGGAGAACTACGCGGTGCCGATGTGTGACCTGGCCATGGACCAGCGCGTCGTCGACTGCGGCTTGGTGTTCGCGGCGACACCGAGCCCGCGCAGCGGCGCCTGGGATGAGTGGTGGCGCAAGGCCACCGAGGCAACTGCCGCGACCACACCGGTCGACTCGGCGCCACAGGCTGTCCCGGCGGCCGGCAACGGTCACGGGACACCGGCGAACGCAGGAGCTCCTGAGCTCGTCGCCCGGTACAGCATTCCGCTCGAGATCACCGTGCGGCTGACCGGCGACGCCGTCATGGTGGCCGCCACAGGCACAACTGCGGCGTCGGCCACCTCGCCGAGATCTGATGTCGAACTCACCGAGAAGATGGTGGCTCCCTACCACGACGCGAACTACGCCAACCGAACGGGTTACGACAGCCAATTTCTCGCCGGATTCGACGTACCACCGCCCGCGCCCACCACACCGGCGCAACTCGCCGCCCTCGCAGACGGCAGCACCCTCGTCCCCTACCACCACTTCTCGCTCGTGATGGACAAGAACCGCAGGTTGCCGGTCTTCACGGCGAGCAACCTCGATTCGTCACCGACCGCCAAACGGCCCGAGCCGGGCGACTATACCCGCAAGGGACTGTCCGGCCTCGGTCCCAATGACATGGAGCTGTGGTTCGTCGACCCCAGGCTTCCGGCCAACTGTCAACTCAGCGACCGCTTCTTCACCAAGGACATGGGCGCATTCGACCGGGGCCACGTCGTTCGACGGGAAGACGTGGCCTGGGGCTCGAGCTATCAGGAGGTGCGCGATGCCGTCGGCGACACCTTCCACATCACCAACTGCACGCCCCAGGTCGCCGGATTCAACCGGCCCGACGGCGAGACGAACTGGGGCGACCTGGAACTGTATGTCGCCAAGCAAGCCCAATCAGGCCGGCTATCGCTGTTCGCCGGTCCCGTCCTTGCCTCGGACGACCCGATCTTCAGTGGTGTCACTGATGGCGGTGTGTTGCGTCTCCAGATTCCCCGCCGGTACTGGAAAGTCGTCACCGTCGTGCAGGGCGGCAAACTGGCTGTGTTCGGATTCGTCCTCAACCAGAACCTCGACGA
The DNA here is from genome assembly GCA_963846905.1 of uncultured Actinomycetota bacterium. Classification (GTDB taxonomy): domain Bacteria; phylum Actinomycetota; class Actinomycetes; order Mycobacteriales; family Mycobacteriaceae; genus Mycobacterium. The sequence goes on along the minus strand of CAWJYB010000037.1, from coordinate 80,033 downwards.
CCTCCCGCTGGAGTTCGCCGTCACCCCCGTGTGGACCGCGCACATGATCGCCATCGAAGACCTCGAACGACTGCTGGGCAATCTCACGTTCCCCGCCGAGGTGAAGGAAGCCGACCAGGCTTCCACCATCCTCGGCGAAACCGTACGGGCCGGCGCGGACATCGACCTCATCCACGATCCCCGACGCGCCGCTGCGACGTCGGATTAGTCGTGGATTAGTCGCGCGCCGTCCAGATCACCTGGCGGGCCTTTCGACTGCCCGGCCGGCCAACGAGTCGGCCGCTCCGAACAACAGGTGGTACGTGGCGCCGGCGATCGCGGCCCCAATCAACGGCGCCACCCAGAACACCCACAGTTGCGCCGGCGCGCCGTTTCCGTTGAAGAACGCGACGGCGGTACTGCGTGCTGGGTTGACCGAGGTGTTCGAGATCGGGATGGAGATGAGGTGGATGAGTGTGAGCGTGAGGCCGATCGCCAGGCCCGCAAAGCCCTTGGGCGCCCGATCATCGGTGCTGCCGAGAATGACGAAGAGGAACATCGCGGTCAGCACAATCTCGGCGATGATCACCGCAACGAGTGAATACCCGCCGGGCGAATGCTCGCCGTAGCCGTTGGCCGCCATGTTTCCGACCGGGTCGAACCCCTCCTTCCCCCGGGCAACGACGCAGACGATGAGTCCGCCGACCAGACCGCCGACCACCTGCGCAGCCCAGTACACCGGCAGCGCCTTCCATTCGATGCGGCGGGCCAGCGCGGCACCCAACGTGACGGCCGGGTTGAAATGTCCGCCCGAGATTGCCCCGAAGGCATAAACACCCGTCAGTACCGTCAGGCCGAACGCCAGCGCGACACCGAGGAAGCCGATTCCCACCGAAATCCCGTCGGAGACGAACTTCGCGGCGAAGACGGCACTACCGCAACCCCCGAGTACGAGCCAGAGCGTGCCGAGGAATTCGGCGGAAAGACGGTGAAGCAAGGTGGGACGATTCATCCGGAACTTCCTTTACTCGCAGACCATGAGCACGGACCCTCACCGTAGGCACGCCGGTGTGCCGAACGGGCCGAAGTTGGCAAAATTGTGCCTTGTTAGTTAGATGGCGTCGCGCCGCCGCCCGATAGTGTCGGCAGTCGATGACAAACGCCACCGCGAGCTGGATAGCACAACTTCTGCAGTTCGATCGATACGACGACACGTTCGTCGTCACGCAGCCGGGCTTCGGACCGGGCACTCGTCTGTTCGGCGGACTGATCGCGGCGCAGGCACTCGCCGCGGCCGGCGCCACCGTTGCCGCTGGCAAGCAGCCACAATCGCTGCACCTGTACTTCGTCCGGGGCGGGCGATACGGCGAGAATGTCGAACTGCAGGTCGAACGGACCCGCGACGGCAGTTCGTTCGACACGCGACGCGTCACCGCCCGTCAGCGGGGCGAGGTGATCCTCGAGATGATCGCTTCATTCCACCGCCCCGAGCCTGGCTCCGACCATCACCCGGACCCACCGTCGTGGGTGAGCGTCGACGACGCGGTGCTCAAAGTGATTTCCCCCGAATTCGCCGCCCAGTTCGAGATCAGAACCTTGACGCATGACACGTCGGCTTTCGCCCTGCCGCCGTTCTGGATCCGCACCCACGACGAGATCGAGCCCGACCCGTTGGTCCGTGCGTGCCTGCTGACCTTCATGTCCGACATCGGTCCCGTGCCGGTCGGGCGGCCGCGGGGGACGCCGCTGCGGCCCGGCGTCGGCTTCGCGGCCAGCCTGGACCACGCCGTCTGGTTCCACCGACCGTTCGAGCCCCGACAGTGGCATTGCTACGACGTCAAATCACTGAACAACAGTGACTCCCGGGGATTGGTCGCCGGGACCTTGTACAGCGCCGCAGGAGCACTGATCGCGAGCACCACACAAGAAGTGCTGTGGCGGGTGTGAACCGCGAACCCTGATCGCCGCGTTGTCACTTGCCGGGCGGCCCGGCAGGATGGGAAGGACCCACAGCGACAAAGGGGGGTTCTCGCAGTGACCGTGCCGCCCACAGGACCGGGATCGCCCAACGACGGCTATCCCCCACCCGGTTACCCTGCCTACGGTTACCCCCCGCCTGGCCATCCGCCGCCGGGGTATCCCCCGCCCCTCTGCCTATCCCCCGCCCGGCTATCCCCCGCCCGGCTATGCGGCGTTCGGCTATCCGGGGTACTCGCGGCCCGTACAACCAGGCATCATCCCGCTGCGGCCGCTGACGCTGGGCGACATCATCAATGGAGCCATCCGCTCGATCCGCGCCAACGCGAAAGCCACCCTCGGCCTGACCCTCGGTGTCGTCGTCGTCACTCAGGCTATCGTTCTGGCCGTACGCATCGGATCGCTCGCGGCGGTCGGCGATATGCGCGCACTCAACGACGAAATGCCCCAAACCCGCGGTGACTTTGTCGTTGCCGCATCCTCAGACCTGTTCGGCGGACTGATCCAATTCCTGGTGACGATCGTGCTCACCGGCATAATCACGGTTGTCGTCGGGAGGTCCGTCTTCGGATCCACCATCAGCATCGGCGAAGCCTGGCAACGGATTCGCGGTCGCCTCCTGCCGCTCATCGCGATCGCCCTGCTCGAAACGGCTGGTGCTGTGGTGCTGTTCGGGGCGACCGGACTGGTGATCGCATCCCTCGCGATGGCGGCCAACGGTTTCGCCGCGTTCGCCGTCGGAGTTCCGCTGGTGCTCGCCGTCATGGCCCTCGTCGTCTGGCTCGCCACAATGCTGTACCTTCGCGCCGGTCGTCGTCGTGCTTGAACATAAATCCGTGTGGGAGGCACTGACCCGATCGTTCGCTTTGGTGCGCGACGCCTTCTGGCGAGTTCTCGGCATCCGGGTGCTCGCCGGTTTGCTGACCCTTGCGGTCGTCATCGCGGTGTCGGTACCGTTTTCCATCGCTGCGGCGATCGTCGCCATCTCGTCGGATTCGCTCGGCACGGCGGTATTCGCAACCGTCGTCGCCGCACTGGGCTCCGCCATCGGTCAGGTCATCGCCATGCCGTTCATCGCAGCCGTCAGTGTCCTCCTCTACACCGACCGGCGCTTTCGTGTCGAGCGCTTCGACCTCTTGTTGCACAGCGGTACTCACCAGACGGCCGGTTCGTACACCGACGACATCTGGATGACGGGCAGCTAGTCCTCAGCTAATCCCGTACGCGCGCAGCCAGGCGTCCGGCCACCGAAGTGATCGCAACGGTGATCAGCGCGCCGAGTATCAGCGCCGACGGCTCGCCCGGGGACAGCAGATTCTGCGCCTCACCCAACGCGGCCGCGGCGATCGGAACGCCCAACTGCGCCGAGGCCAGGGCGGCCATGGTCAGCGGCTGGCCCATCAACCGGCCGGTGCAATGCGCCAGCAATGCGCCGGCGCCGAGGGCCACGCCGAGCCAGATGTACTCTGGGCGCTCGCCCAACTCCTTGACTTGCAGGGACGCTCCCAGCCAGACGAAGAACAGCGGGGCGAAGAAACCCTCGGTGACGCCGAACAACTGGCGGGCCAGTCGCCGGGGCTCCCCGACTCCGGACACCACCAGCCCCAGCGCGAACCCGGCAAGCATGATCGACACGTGTGTAGTGACGGCCAGCGCAGCAAGGGAGAACAACATGATCAGGCTGATCCGGAGTTCCAGGGCCTGCCGGTTGTCCTCGGAGTAGCGGTGCAACGCCCGTTGTGTTCCGTTGCGCCCGAACTCCCGCAGCACGATGAACAGCAACGCCGCACACCCGGCGACGGCCAGGCCGCCCAATGCCGCCCGGCCCGCGTGGGACGGGTCTATCACCAGCGGAAGCAGGATGATCGACGCGGCATCCGCGATGGCGATCTGAGCCGTCGTCGACAGCACCTGCGGCCCGCCCAGCTTCAGCGAGTCGATCACCGGCAGGGCCAGCGCCGCGGACGACGATGCCATCAGAACGGCATACAGAGGTGCATGACCCGTCCCGAATCCCTTCGCCACAACGACACCCAGAACGGCGGCCACCAGTCCGACGGCCAGCGCCCGTACCACCGCCTTGGGGATGCCGGCCCGAAGGGTCGTATCGCGTACCGGCACGTGCGTGCCCACCACGAACATCACCAGGGCGAAACCCACGTCGGCCAACAGCACGAAAGTCGGATCGGAGGGATCGATGACGCCGAAACCGCTTCTGCCGATGACGATTCCCGCGATCAGCTCGCCGACGACAACGGGAATGCGCAAACCCGGCATGGCCGCGAGAACCGGCCCGGCCAGACCCACGGCCGCCAGCAGCGCCAGCGTGTCGAACCCGAACTTGTCCATGGCGGTCAGGCGTTGATCCAGTTTCCATGGAACCCGTACGGAACCCGTCGCGGCAGGGATACTTTCGCGACCGGCCTGCCCGCGAAGTCCGAAGCGTCGAGGATCACCAGATCGCTGCCGTCCCGGGTCTCGTCGTAGGTGTATGCCAGGTACCAGCCGTTGCTCTCGTCGGCGGTGCCCGCTGCGGACGGCACGAACACCGCCTCGCCCGGCCTACCGGAACCGAAGCGATGCTCGACGGCCCCGCCTTCGCGCAGGTCGTAGCGCACCAGCCGGTCGCCGGCAACCGACACCGTGTAGCGGGCCGGCATCCCGGCCAGCCGATCGTCGATCCGGGGGAACTCGATGCCGCGGTCGTCGAGCTGACTTTCGGTTACAGCGCCGGCGGCCAGATCGATCGTCCAGCCCCACAGCACAGCATCGGTGTCGAAACCGCCGTCGTGACGCCAGAGCTCGGGGTAGCGCACCGCCTGTAGTTCGATCGAATTGCCGTCGGCGCCGTCGTAGGCGTTGACGACGTGGAAGACGTAGCACGGGTCGATGTCGAACCAGCGGATATCGCCGAACGGGTCATCACGGCGCAACACACCCAGCCGCGCGCCGTAGTCGTCATCCCAGCGGTAGGGCATGCCCGTGCCGGCCAGAGCGACGTCCAGGTCGAACACGATGGGCAGGTCCATGAAGACGACATGGGCGGCGGTCATCGCGAAGTCGTGCATCATCGTCAGCGCTGGGACGTCCACCGGACGGTTGATCACCAGTCGGCCCTCGGCATCGGCACGATGGTAAGTGACATGCGGGGCGAGGATGCTGCCGTAGCCGAAAAAGTGCAGCTCCCCGGTGGTCGGGCAGATCTTTGGGTGCGCGGTCATCGAGTCGATCAGCTTGCCGTCGAAGTCGTACGCACCGACCGTTTGCAGATCGTTGGTTATCTCGTAGGGCAGGGACGACTCGACGAGTGCGAGCGTCTTGCCCGCGTGGTTGATGACGTGGGTGTTAGCGACACTGGCCCGGAGGTTTCGGCTGCCGTCGACACCGTAGAGCGGAAAATCCTTGATGAAGCTTTCGGTGCGCACCCAGCGGTTGCGATACCACTTTGCTTCGCCGTTCTCGATGCGGACGCCGTGGATCATGCCGTCGCCGACGAACCAGTCTGGGCTGTCACCGCGCGGGTTGGGGCCGTTGCGCAGATACCAGCCGTCGAGTTCTGCGGGGATCGCGCCCTCGACGCTGAGGTCGAAATCGGTGAGCTCGTCGGCGACCGGCGCGTAGTTGCCGGCGCGGAAGAAGTCACGGGCGGCGGACGGACGGTTGCCGTACACGATGTCGGCAGGTGTTTCGGTCATAAAACCCACGATGACACTCCATTACTGACATGTCAATAGTGGAATCTTGCGGCTACCATTCCTGGGCGTGAGCCTTCGAATTGCAGCGCTGGGCCTGTTGGCCCAATACCCCGGCAGCGGATATGACCTGCTCAAACGTTTCGAGAAATCAATGGCCAACGTATGGCCGGCCACCCAGAGCCAGCTGTACGGCGAGCTCAACAAACTGGCCGACGAGGGCTTGATCGAGGTGAGCGAGATCGGCCCGCGCGGCCGCAAGGAGTACCGCGTCACCGTCGCGGGTCGCGCCGAACTGCTGCGCTGGGTGACCAACCCCCAGGACGACCCGCCGATACGACGGGCCGACCTGCTGCGGGTTTTCCTGCTCAGCGAGACGCCCGCCGGAATCTCCCGCGACTATGCCGACATGCTCACCAGGAACGCCGAATCGGAACTGGTGAGGCGCCGGGGGCTTCGCGACTCGATCCGCTGGCGCGACAGTGGGGCCGACTTCTTCGGGCGCGCCGTATTGGAGTACGGCCTGCGCGAGGCCGAGATGGAGGCCCAGTGGGGGCACTGGCTCATCGGCGAACTGGATCGCCGCCAGGACAGGATCAGCCGAATCGGAATAACTTGTTGCATCGCGATAGTTACCGATATATCGTCACTACATCGGAAGCGTGACGCGCTTCCCCACCGAGATTAAGGAACCCGATATGAACACCCCTTTCGACCACTCACACGGCCGGCTGCATGGTCAGCCCGGACTCGGCTTCGGCTTCGGCTTCGGCCCCGCCGGGCGACGCGACCTGCGTGAACACCGTCGCGAAGCACGCCGCCACCTGCATGACGCGGTACGCGACCAGGCGGGTGAGGACTGGCCCGTCGCCCCCGGCTTCGGGTCCGGCTTCGGGCCGGGCTTCGGCCGCGGTTTCGGACCCGGCTTCGGCCCGGGCCCACGCCGCGACCCCAGCCACGGCGCACGCGGCCGGGGTCGCGGCAAGCGCGGCGACGTCCGGACGGCGATCCTCAAATTGCTCGCCGAACGGCCCATGCACGGCTACGAGATGATCCAGGAGATAGCCGAACGCAGCAGCGAGCTGTGGAAGCCCAGCCCAGGCTCGGTCTACCCCACGTTGCAGTTGCTCGAAGACGAGGGCCTCATCGCCGCCGCCGAGAACGAGGGCAGCAAGAAGCTGTTCGAGTTGACCGAAGAAGGCCGGGCCGCCGCGGAGAAAATCGAGACGGCCCCGTGGACGGAAATCACCGAAGGCGCCGACCCGACGCAGATGAACCTGCGCCATGCGATCCGCCAACTGGTCGGAGCCGTCCGCCAGTCGGCGTTCACCGCGTCCTCAGAACAGCAGCAGCGCATCGCCGGCATCGTCAACAACGCGCGCCGCGAGATCTACCAAATCCTCGGCGAGGAGTAGTGATTTGTGGAGTTTGGGCCGCGCTGAGCGCGGCCCAAACTCCACAAATCACTCAAACCTCGACCCAGTCGAGCGTCCGCTGCACCGCCTTGCGCCAGCCGGCGTAGCCCGCGGCCCGCTGGTCCTCGCTCCAGGCCGGCGACCACCGCTTGTCTTCCTGCCAGTTCGCCCGCAGTTCTTCGGGGTCCGACCAGAAGCCGACCGCCAGCCCGGCCGCATACGCCGCGCCCAGCGCGGTCGTCTCGGCCACCACCGGCTTGACCACGTCGACGCCGAGCACGTCGGCCTGGATCTGCATGCACAGGGCGTTGGCCGTGATGCCGCCATCGACCTTGAGCACCTCCAGGTGCACACCGGAATCGGCTGCCATCGCGTCCACCACGTCGCGGCTCTGGTAACAGATCGCCTCCAGCGCCGCACGCGCCAGGTGCGCGTTGGTGTTGAACCGGGACAAGCCGACGATCGCACCCCGGGCGTCGGATCGCCAGTACGGCGCGAACAATCCGGAGAACGCCGGGACGAAGTAGACCCCGCCGTTGTCGCTCACCTGGCGGGCCAGCGCCTCGCTCTGCGCGGCACCGCTGATGATGCCCAGTTGATCCCGCAACCACTGGATCGCCGAACCGGTGACGGCTATCGAACCCTCCAGCGCGTAAACGGGTTTGGCGTCGCCGAACTGGTAACACACCGTGGTGAGCAGGCCGTGCTCGGAGCGCACGATCTTCTCCCCGGTGTTGAGCAGCAGGAAGTTTCCTGTGCCATAGGTGTTCTTGGCTTCGCCGGCCGACAGGCACACCTGCCCGACCATCGCCGCCTGCTGATCGCCCAGGCTGGCCGTAACGGATACCTGTGCCCCCAGCGGCCCGGTCTCCTCGGTGACCCCGTACGAGTCCGGCGAGGACGAGGCCGCGATCGCCGGCAGCATCTGTCGCGGAATTCCGAAGAGCGCCAGCAGTTCTTCATCCCAGTCGAGCGTTTCGAGGTTCATCAGCATGGTCCGGCTGGCATTGGTGACGTCGGTGACATGCACGCCGCCCCGAGGGCCGCCGGTCAGATTCCACAGCACCCAGGTGTCAGGGGTGCCGAAGATCGCTTCGCCCTTTTCGGCGGCCTCCCGCACACCGTCGACGTTCTCCAGGATCCACTGCACCTTCCCGGCCGAGAAGTACGTCGCCGGCGGCAGGCCCGCCTTGCGCCGGATGATGTCGCCGCGGCCGTCGCGGTCGAGCGCCGCGGCGATGCGGTCGGTACGGGTGTCCTGCCAGACGATCGCGTTGTAGTACGGCCGCCCGGTGCGGCGATTCCACACCAGCGCCGTCTCCCGCTGGTTGGTGAGACCCAGGGCCGCCAGATCGGAGGGCGCCAGCCGGGTGCGATTGAGTGCGGTCGTCAGCACCGAGGCGGTGCGCTCCCATATCTCCACCGGGTTGTGCTCGACCCACCCGGCCCGCGGCAGGATCTGCTGGTGTTCGAGTTGGTGACGGCCCACCTCTCGGCCGGAGTGGTCGAAGATCATGGCGCGAGTGCTGGTGGTGCCCTGGTCGATGGCTGCTACGAAGTCGGGAATCTTTGTCTCCTCACCCCGTGCCGGTCTGCCATCGTCCATGATGGACCACATGGGCGCAGCGACACCCGACATTTCCTCGATGCCCCGCGGCGGCTTCGACGCGTCCTGCCTGGATCGTCTGCTGCAAACCGAACGGCTCGAATACCTGGACCGCGACGACGTCGACGACCATGTCAAACGTAAGGTCATCGACGCACTGGATTGGACCGGCCGGGTTTTCCGCAACCACGACAGATTCGCCGAACTCGCGCTCGACGTGGTGGCCGAAGTGCCCGACCCGAAAATCCTTGAGCTGGGCGCGGGCCACGGGGCGGTGTCGCGGCTCCTGCTGCAGAACCATCCGACGGCCGAAGTCACCGTGACCGACATCGACCCGGTGTCGCTGGCCCGCATGGCGGGCGGCGATCTCGGTGAGCACCCGCGGGCCGTCGTGCGCCAGATGGACGCCACGGCCATCGACGCCCCAGACGGCGCCTTCGATCTGGCGTTGTTCGCCCTGTCGTTTCACCACCTGCGGCCCGAACAGGCTTCGCGGGTGTTCGCCGAGGGCACCAGGGTCGCCGACGTGCTGATGATCATCGACCTGCCCCGGCCGCCCGCTCCCCTGCACATCCTGCGGTTGGCGACGATGCTGCCGCTGGCACCGTTCGTCCCGTTCGTTCACGACGGGGTGATCAGTTCGCTGCGGACGTATAGCCCGTCAGCGTTGAAAACGCTCGCCGCGTGCGCCGACCCGGCGATCAAACTTGAATTGCGCGGCGGACTGATCCGCCCGCAGATCGTGCTGGCACACCGCTGAATTTGCCGAATCCGTTGCGCCGGCAACGATGAGCGAGTTGCATCGGCAACGTGGGTGATGAGGTCGCGCATAGCCGGTACGGCCGGGCGCACCGGCAGGAGTACCGACGAAAGGTGCAGCTGTGCCTCGATGTCTTCGAAACCATGCTCGCCCAGTCCAGCTTCGAATTCGACCGGCCAATGACCGGAATGGAGATCGAGTGCAATCTGGTCGATTCGGAATACCAGCCCGCGATGACCAACCGGGACGTGCTGGCCTCGATCGCCGACCCCGCCTACCAGACCGAATTGGGCGCCTATAACATCGAATTCAATGTGCCGCCTCGGCCGTTGCCGGGCCGGGCCGGTCTCGATCTCGAGCGCGACGTCCGCGCCAGCCTCAACGCCGCCGAATCGAAAGCGAACGTCGAAGGCGCCCACATCGTCATGATCGGCATCCTGCCCACGCTGATGCCCGAGCATCTGGCCCACGACTGGATGAGCGAATCGAAGCGTTACCAGGCGCTCAACGATTCGATCTTCACCGCGCGCGGCGAAGACATCCTCATCGACATCAGCGGCCCGGAACGGCTCAGCCTCTTCGCCGCCAGCATCGCACCGGAGTCCGCGTGCACGAGCATGCAACTGCACCTGCAGGTTTCGCCCGCGGACTTCGCCGACAACTGGAACGCCGCCCAGGTGCTGGCCGGGCCGCAGCTGGCGCTCGGGGCGAACTCGCCGTTCTTCTTCGGCCACCAGCTGTGGGCCGAGACCCGCATCGAGTTGTTCGCCCAGGCGACCGACACCCGGCCCGAGGAGCTCAAGGCCCAGGGCGTGCGGCCGCGGGTATGGTTCGGGGAACGCTGGATCACGTCGATCTTCGATCTGTTCGAGGAGAACGTGCGCTACTTCCCCACGCTGCTGCCGGAGCTGTCCGATGAGGATCCGGTCGACGAACTCGCCTGCGGGCGAATCCCTCGACTGCAGGAACTCCGGCTGCACAACGGCACGGTGTACCGGTGGAACCGGCCGGTGTACGACGTCGTAAACATCGACGGGGTGGACCGGCCCCACCTTCGGGTGGAGAACCGGGTGCTGCCCGCGGGGCCCACGGTCGTCGACATGATGGCCAACTCGGCCTTCTACTACGGCACGCTGCGCACCCTGTCCGAGGAGGACAGGCCGCTGTGGACCAAGCTCAGTTTCGCCGCCGCGGAGGCCAACTTCACGGCCGCGGCACGCGACGGATTCGATGCACGGCTCTACTGGCCCGGGATGGGCGAAGTGACCGCGGACGAGTTGGTGCTCCGCCGGCTGTTGCCCATGGCGCACGAAGGGCTCCGGCGCTGGGGTGTGGCCGCCGAGGTGCGCGACAGATTCCTCGGGGTCATCGAGGGTCGGGCCAAGTCCGGCCAGAACGGGTCGGCCTGGCAGGTGTCGACGGTACGCGCCCTGCAGGAGGGTGGCATGCCGCGACCGCAGGCGCTGGCCGAGATGCTGCGGCTGTACTGCGAACGCATGCACAGCAACGAGCCCGTTCACACGTGGGACGGCCCCGACTGATGAAGGAGTGAAGGACGTGCATCCAGCTGTCGTCGAATCGAAGGATCCGTCGCTGCGAGAAGCCGACGATGTCGCGCGTGATCTCGGTGTCGATCCCGCCAGCGGGCTTTCCACTGCCGAAGCACAAGAGCGTTTGCGGCGTGACGGCCCCAACGAGCTGCGGGCCAAGCGGCCGGTGCCGCGGTGGCGAAAGGTTCTGGCACAGTTTCAGGATCCGCTGATCTACCTGCTGCTGGTCGCGGTCGCCATCTCGGTGGCGGCGTGGTGGGCCGAGGGCGCGGCGGGCGTGCCGATCGACGCACTCGTGATCACCGCGATCGTCGTGGTCAACGCCGTGCTCGGCTTCGCCCAGGAGAGCAAGGCCGAAACGGCCGTCGCCGCCCTGCAGTCCATGACGGAGGCGACATCCTCTGTGCTGCGCGACGGCGAACTGCGGGCCGTGCCGTCGAGCCAGCTTGTGCGGGGCGACATCCTGGCGCTCAGCGAGGGCGACGCCGTGGGCGCCGACGCCCGGCTGCTCACCGCGAGCACGCTGCGGATCTCGGAGGCGTCGTTGACCGGCGAGAGCGAACCGGTGACGAAGAACCCCGCCGCATTGCCGGAGCCGGTCCCGCTCGGTGACCGCAGCGACATGGTGTACCGGGGGACCGCGGTCGCCCGGGGCGTGGGCCGCGCGGTGGTCACCGCCACCGGCATGGACACCGAGATGGGCGCCATCGCCGACATGCTCGAACAGACCCAGCAGTCCCCGAGCCCGCTGCAGAAGGAGATCGCCGCGGTCGGCAAGCTGCTGGGCATCACGGTGATCGTCATAGCCGTGGTGGTCATGATCGTCACTGCGCTGGTCAACCACGTCTCGACGCTTCACGACTTCATCACTGTGCTGCTGCTCGGGGTGTCTCTGGCGGTCGCGGCGATCCCCGAGGGACTGCCCGCCATCCTGTCGGTGGTGCTGGCCATCGGCGTCCGGCGCATGGCTGGGCGAAACGCGATCGTGAAGAAGCTGCACTCGGTCGAGACGCTGGGGTCGGCGACCGTCATCGCGTCGGACAAGACCGGCACGCTGACGAAGAACGAGATGACGATCCAGCGGATCCGCACCGCCTCCGGCGAGGTGGAACTGACGGGCGTGGGCTATCGGCCCGAGGGCAGCGCGTTGTCGGGAGGAAGGGAGCTGGCCGATCCGGCGCTGGCCCGGGAGGCGCACCTGGTGCTTGCGGGCGGTTCGTTGGCCAACGACGCGCAACTGGTGCTGCGCGACGGCGAATGGCAGATCCACGGCGACCCCACCGAGGCGGCGTTCCTGGTTGCCGCGCACAAGCTCGAGGGCACCGTCGACCGCACCGGGCAGTTCGAACGCCACGCCCAGGTGCCGTTCACCTCGGAACGCAAGATGATGTCTGCTCTGGTCGAGGTGGGCGGGGAAGGCGCCGCGGTGGTGGCCAAGGGCGCGCCGGACGTGCTGCTGGAGCGCTGCATCGCCGTGCAGGTCGGAGAGCAGGTGGTGCCACTCGACGCCGGCGCGGAGGGCGGCCGCGCTGGACGCCGTGGATCAGTTGTCCGCGCAGGCTTTCCGGACGCTGGGCGTGGCGTACCGCCGGCTCGACGAGGCGGGTGCATCCGACCGACTCGATGAGGGCGACGAACGCGATCTGGTCTACGTCGGCGTCGTCGGGATCATCGACCCTCCGCGCCCCGAGGTGGCCGACGCCGTCGCCGAGGCCAGACGCGCCGGGGTGCGGGTCATGATGATCACCGGCGATCACCCGGTGACCGCCGAGCGCATCGCCGAGGATCTCGGAATCGCCGATCCCGGCGCCACCGCGGTCACCGGAGCCGGGCTCGACGCGCTCGACGCCGACCAGCTGCGCGAGGTGACCGCGACGACGTCGGTCTACGCCCGCGTCGCTCCGCAGAACAAGCTGCAGATCGTCGACGCCCTGCAAGCCCAGGGTGAGGTCGTGGCGATGACCGGCGATGGTGTCAACGACGCACCTGCCCTGAAGTCGGCCGACATCGGCGTGGCGATGGGCATCACCGGCACGCAGGTGACCAAGGAGGCGGCGGTGATGATCCTCGCCGACGACAACTTCGCCACCATCGTCGCCGCGGTCCGCCAGGGCAGGGTGATCTTCGACAACATCAAGAAGTTCCTGCGCTACCTGCTGTCGTCGAACATGGGTGAGGTCTTCACCGTGTTCTTCGGCGTCGTCCTTGCGGGATTCATCGGGATTACCGAGGCTTCGGACGGCTCGGTTGCGGTGCCGCTTTTGGTCACTCAGATTCTGTGGATCAATCTGGTCACCGACTCGGGCCCCGCACTGGCCATGGGGGTCGATCCCGAGATCGACGACGCAATGGCACGGCCACCGCGTCGGATGAGCGAGCGCATCATCGACCGCCAGATGTGGCTGGGCATCCTCAGCATCGGCCTGGTGATGGCCGCCGTCACGCTGTTGACGATGGACATCTTCCTGCCGGGCGGCGTGGTGCAGGGCTCCGACTCCTTGGAGGTGGCCCGCACCGCCGGGTTCACCACACTGGTGTTCGCCCAGCTGTTCAACGCGTTCAACTCCCGCTCGGCGACCAGCAGTGCATTCCGGCACTCTGTTCGGCAACCGCTGGCTGTGGGCATCGGTGGCAATTGCCGCGGGCCTTCAAGTCGCCGTGGTCGAATTGCCCCTTCTGCAAAAGGCTTTCGGTACCGCATCACTCGACCTGGCGCATTGGGGCGTTGCGATCGCCATGGCTTCGGTGGTGTTGTGGTTCGACGAATTGCGCAAACTCGTCATGCGGGCCGGTCAGCGGCGCACCGGCGAGAAACCGGCCGGGGGTCGGCAATGAAGCGGGGCGGTGTACCGGTGAGTCCGCAATCCCCTTGACGGCCGCAACGACATGCTCAGAACGGTGGTGTGGGGTGTCGTCGGCTTTGTTGAGGGCGCGTTCGGCGTTGATGCGGGTTTGGCGTTCTGCGGCGCGGGTGCGTTTTCGTTTGGGCATCATCAGGGCGCGGTTCGGGTTGGGTGGGGGTGAGGCCGCCGGTTCGGGTAGTGCCGAGGTGGTGGTGGTCCAGTCCAGGAACAGCAGGGTGCTGCCGGGGCGGGTGGTGTAGGTGTGCCCGGTGGGGGTGGTCCATTCGATGGTGCCGTCGGGATGCTGGCGGTCGGTGAAGCCGGGCCAAAACGTCTTGATCAAATGGTGACACCGAACTGTTAAAGAACAATCAACAGCACCGGGAGGGCATAGCCATGACCACCACAGCCCACGCCCCCTGGAACACCACCAGGCAACCCTGCTGTCGGTTGCCCGCGAGTACGCCGGGCAGAACGCAGCCGCGGCCCTGTACGCCGACGTCGCACCGCCACCCGAGGACGGCCAGCGCTGGCACTGGGAAGACATCGGCGACGGCAACCTGGACCCGATACTTCGTCGGCACCGTCCGCACCGTCGGCGAGATCGAGGCACTCCAGTGAGCGCGTTGTTGACCTACCCGCAGGCCGCGCAACGGCTCGGCGTCTCCACCCGACATTCAGCGCATGGTGCGCACCGAGCAGATCGGCTACGTGCTCGACGCGGCGGGCCGCCGGCGTATCCCCGCCTCGTCGCTGGCCGGGCGGCTCGCGTGAGCAATCTCGCCGACGCATTCACCCGCGCGTCGATGTCCTCGCCGCGGAACTTGGCGATCCGAGGGCACGCCCAGACCGAGGTGTCAGGGCCAACTCGGTGATCCGGGCCCGGATCACCCGCCTCGGTGACCGGCTGGGCCTAAACTGGGTACACACCTTCAAGGAGGTTGGTGCCAATGAGCAAGATTCTTGTCACCCTCGCCGCGCTGGCGATATCGTCGGTGTTCGCGCTCACCGGGGCACCGACCGCCTCGGCCAACCCCGAACTCTGCTGGAACGCTGGATCTGGAGCGCCTGCGTGTCAGGACCAGGTTGGGTTGACTGGAACCCGGGGTGGGGCTGCAATCCCGGGCACGGGTGTGGGGATTGGCGTCACGGCGGGAAGCATGGGAAGTGGAAGTAGCTAGAGCAGCTCCCGGCTCCCAGCTCTTCGACCCCGGCCATGGTGATGGTGATGGTGCAGACCTCCGGTTCATGCCGGTGCGCTCGCAGCGAATCGGGGCCGTGGCCGCTAGAGCAACCGCTCGATCGTTCGAGGATGTAGTGAATAGATGAACGGCCCGTCCTGCTTCGCCGCGCCGACGATATCCGCAAGGTTGTTCACGAACCGCGCGGCGTTTTCTTGGGCGGAGCGGTCGGCCCGCGGGATGCAGAACAGCCGGGCACCCGTCGCAAGTACCGTCAGCCGCTCAACCTCATTACGACGGATCGCAGCGTCCTTGTGGAATCCAATCCATCCCCGCTCCGCCGTCAACGAAATCCATGCGGTGTCTTCCACGCGTTGATCAGCAGGGACGCCGTAGTGCTCACGCAGAGTCGTCAGGCTGACGCCATTTTCGCGGAGTATGGCGGGGAGTTGGATCGCGCCAAGGCTTCTGTCGATGAAGAGGTGGGGCAGGGTCGAAGCCAGCGCGGCGTCAGGGCGCGATGGCTGCGAGGGCATCGCGCAAGTCGCTCTCGGAGACGCCGTAGTCCAGGGCCACAGCCTCGAAGGTCTCGCCTGCTTGAAGCGGCCCAAGGGCGTCGGCGACCTTCACGCCGCTGTCGTTGAAGATCGGCTGCCCATACCCTCGGTACGGGTCGAGTACGACGTTTGCGTCCCCGTACTGGAGCAGGCGGATGCTTTGCGCGATCTCGTCGTCGCCGAACGTGATCTGCTTCAAGTAGTGCTGCACGATGTCCTTGAAGACGTACTGACCGGACCTCGGGACGATCAGGTGCTTGACCACCTGGTCATCGGGGCTTCCCTCTCCCGCTTGCTGCGCGAAGTACCAAAGGACTTCGGCGCCGTCCGTGTACAGACCCTTCGATGCGAGTGCGTTTGGCCCGACGGTCCGTAGCAGCTGGTCGATGGATGGCCGAATGCGCTGCATCGGCACCCCGGCCCGGCGAAAGGCGTTGAGCACGTACGCCTCTGCGACTCCGACGAACGGCAGTTGAGCCCGACCGCGCTCAGTCTGCGGGATCGCGGTGATGATCGGTGCACCCTTGACTACGGGTCGAGATTTCGGCCGCCGCTCATAGCCGTTCGCCCACGTTTCGAGCGTCGAACGGGGTACCACCAAGTACCGAGAGGCATCGGTGAGGGTGTAGAGGGGAATATCGAAGCGCAGGTCTTCGCGGGGGGTCAGTTGCATTTATGGTCTACCGCCTCCCCCATATAGTGCCGATCGACGATCCGCCGTCGATCCTTCCAACAAGGTACGACACGAACCCTAGCCAGAGGCAGGCCGATCGGATCGACCGACACAGCTTTACGTCGTGGCATTGATACTTGCTCCCCCGAGATGCGGCGAGTCGGTGGCCCATGACTATCGGCAAGCGGTCGGATTTCAAATCCGACCCTTTCGCTCCCCGCGCGCGTAGCTGGGGCAACTGCGTTGTTCAACGCGTTGAACAATGGCCCAACTTAGTCATCGCGCAGCTTCAACCCGCTCGTCGTCTTCGGTCAGCATGAGCCGGTCGTTGATCCCACCGACACCACGCTGCGGATGCTCCCACGGCAGTTGCCAACGATGCAGCTCGAAGGCCCGACCGGACTCCAGTGCGTCAACCGGCTTAGTGGTCTCCCGCCAGCAGTGGTCACGCCACGCCGCGTCATCCAACTGCGTCGCGACGATCCGGGTGGCGCGCAGCGAGGTTTCGACGCCTGCCTTGCTACGCGCCACGGTTCGGATGCCACCGCTGGTTGGCCGCATGAACATGCCGCATCGACTTCGCCGACTCGTTACGCGGATCAAGGCTGCCGACCAACTTGGAGATCAGACCCTCAAGCAATCGGCACTCACCCGACAAGCCCGGCCAACACACCAGGCTCAGGCAACAATTCATCGCACACATGTTCGATACTAGACCCGACCCCCGACACCCCGCCCCCACCGAAAGCGGCTGCGCATCCGGCAAAGGATCACACAGCCGCTCCGGCCCGGGGCCTGCGAGGGTCAGACCCCGACGTCTGCGGGGCTTGAGTCAGACCCCGACGCATGGTGATCAGACCCGACGCATGGTGATCAGACCCCGACCGGCTTTTCCAGCTCCTCCAAGGCCGGCGGGCCCGACTCGGGCGCCGACGCGGCGTGGTCGTCGACCATCGTCAGTTCATCGAAGGGGTCGCGGCCGTCGAGCACCGCGTTCATCCGATCCTTGTCCAGCGTCTTGGTCCACGCTCCGACCAGGACGGTGGCCACCGCATTGCCGGAGAAGTTCGTCACCGCGCGAGCCTCCGACATGAACCGGTCGATACCGACGATCAGGCCAATACCGTCCAGCATTTCCGGGCGGTGACTCTGCAGGCCGCCGGCCAGGGTCGCCAGGCCCGCGCCGCTGACGCCCGCGGCGCCCTTCGAGGCGATGATCATGAACACCAGCAGCGACAGTTGCTCACCGATTGACAGCGGGTCGCCCATCGCGTCCGCGATGAACAGCGAGGCCATCGTCAGGTAGATCGCGGTACCGTCGAGGTTGAACGAATACCCTGTGGGGACAACGATTCCAACGGTCGCCGGTTGCACGCCGGCGTGTTCCATCTTGGCGATCAGCCGTGGCAGTGCGGACTCCGAAGACGACGTGGCGACGATGAGCAGATACTCACGCGCCAGGTAGCGCACCAGCTTGAAGATCGACATACCGGCCACCAGCCGCATGATGGCACCGAGCACACCGAACACGAATATCACGCACGTCAGGTAGAACGCACCCATCAGCACGCCGAGCTGGATGACCGCGTCGAACCCGGTCTCACCCACCACTTTCGCCATCGCACCGAACGCGCCGATCGGGGCCAGCCACAGGATGCCCGCCAGGATGCGGAACACCAGCTTCTGAACCAGACCGATACCGCGCAGGATCGGCTCACCGCTTGCGCCCATTGCCTGCAGGCCGAATCCGACGAGCAGTGCGACGAACAGTGTCTGCAGCACATTGCCCTCGGTCAGCGAACTCAGCAGCGACGTCGGGATGATGTGCTCGATGAAGCCCATCGTGCCGCCGGCGCCGTGCGCCTTCTCCGCGAGCTTGGCCCCCGCTGCCGGGTCCGCGGCCACATTCAGCCCGGTTCCGGGGCTGATGATATTGCCCACCAACAGGCCGATACCCAGCGCGACGGTGGACATGGCCAGGAAGTAGCCGAGCGCCAAACCGCCGACCTTTCCGACGGAAGCGGCTTTGCGCACCGACCCGATACCCAAAACGATCGTGCAGAAGATGACCGGGCTGATCATCATCTTGATCAGGCTGACGAACATGGTCCCGAGCACGCCGAGGCTCGACCCGGTTTCGGGGGCGACCAGGCCCACCACGATGCCGCCGAGCACGGCGACGATCACCGCGATGTACAGCCAGTGGGTGCGGTCCCTTTTCCTGATGGGGATGTCCGTCATCTGCGGCTCCTTGTGTTGGGTCTGTCACGTTGGGAATACATGCCATGCTCGAACCTGGCGTGAGCCACGTCACCAATAAGTTCATTACGTTCACGGGAGGGGCGCGCGTGAGAAACCGTGCCGGATCGAGCGTCGCCGCGGAACTGTTCCGCTGGCAGCTGGCGCTGTCATTGATCTTGATCCTCGCCGCGGCAGCGGCTGCTGTGTTCGACGCCCGCCGCGACGCCGACGAGTCGGCCCGGCAAAAAGTGATCGCGGTGACGGAGTCGGTGGCGAAGATGACGTCCACCACCCAGGCTGTCGCCTCCTCCGATCCGACCGCGGTATTGCAGCCGCAGACCGAAGCGATCCGCGCCGCCACCGGCGTGGACTTCATCGTCGTGATGGCACCGGACCGCACGCGGTTCACCCACACCGACGTCACCCGCATCGGCGGTAAGTTCATCGGCAACATCGACCGCGCGCTGGCCGGGCAGACGTTCACCGAGACCTATACCGGGACGCTGGGCCCGTCCATTCGTGCGGTGGCGCCGGTCCGCGACGGCGGCGGGCAGATCGTCGGTCTGGTGTCGGCCGGTGTCACCCGGGAGCGCATCTGGCACAGCCTGCTCGCCACGCTGCCTGCCATCGCGGCCGCGGTCGGTGTTGCGCTGTTGCTGGCGCTGATCGGCTCGGCCCTTCTGGAGAGGCGCCTGCGCCGCCGCACAATGGGCCTGTCGTTTGCGGACCTGCGCGCGCTCTACGAACAACGCGAGGCGGTGCTGCACGCTATCGGTGAGGGTTTGCTCATGTTCGGCCCCGACGGTCGCGCCGAAGTCGTCAATGACGAAGCGCGCCGGTTGCTTTCGCTGCCGTCGGCACCGCTCACCCGCGATGAACTGCCGGGCTCGCTCCGCCAGGCCGGGGCAGGAACCCTCACTGACGAAACCCACGTCACCGAAGACCGCGTGCTCTTGGTCAATCAGCAGCCGGTGCACTGGGACGGCGCGCAAGTCGGCACGGTGATGACATTGCGGGATCGCACCGAGCTGCAACGGGTTTCGGGGGAACTGACCTCGGTGACCCAGTTCGCCGAATCGCTGCGCTCACGGGCGCATGAGGCCGACAACCGGCTGCACACCGTGATCACGATGGTGGAACTGGGCCGAACCGCCGAGGCGGTCCGGTTTGCGACCGCGGAATTGGCGGTGTCCCAGCAACTGATCGACCGCCTGATGTCGACCGTCGCCGAGCCGGCGCTGGCGGCTCTGCTGCTGGGCAAGATGAGCCAGGCCCGCGACCATGGAGTCGAACTCACCGTCACCGAGGAATCGCTGCTGGACGATCCCGACAACGTCGGAGTCACCCAGGGTGAACTGGTCACCCTGGTAGGCAATCTGGTGGACAACGCGGTCGACGCCGCCCGGGCGGACGCACCGGGATGGGTCGAAGTGACGGTGCGCGGTAGCAGCGACGGGCTCACCGTCACCGTCGCCGACAGCGGGCCGGGTATGTCCGCGGACGCCTTCGACCACGCCCGGATGCGGGGCTATTCGACCAAGGGCGGTTCACGTGGCCTCGGGCTGGCGTTGGTGTGGCAGGTGGTTGCCGCCCACGGCGGCACCATCACCTCGGAGAACACCTATGGTTCGGTGGTAACCGCGGCCATCCCGGCCCGGTTTCCGGCATACGCATGATCCGGGTGCTGATCGTCGAGGACGATCCGCTGATCGCCGAGGCGCATCGCCTATACGCCGAGCGGGTGCCGGGTTTCGTGGTGCATTCCACCGCCGGAACCGGCGGCGCTGCGATGCGGACAACGATCGCCGCAGCTAAGGCCGGCACTCCGATCGAGCTGGTACTGCTCGATATCGGGCTGCCCGACGCCAGCGGCATCGAGGTTGCGTCGGCACTCGGCGGTGTCCGGCCCGCACCCGACATCATCGCCATCAGTTCCGAACGCGATCTGTCAGTGGTGCGTTCGGCGGTCGCCCACGGCATCGCGATGTACCTGCTGAAACCGTTCTCCTTCGCAGCTTTCCGCGACAAACTCGAACACTACCGGCAGTACCGCGAAGCCCTCGGATCCGGCGGTGCCGCCGCAGGCCAGCACGAGATCGATCGGGCATTGAATGCACTCCGTTCGGCCGACCAACGCCTGACGACCTCGAAGGGCGTGTCGGCGGACACCCTGGATCTGGTCGTGGGTGCGCTGCGCGGAGCACCCGACGGGCTCAACGCTTCTGAAGTCGCCGAGCGACTGGGCATATCGCGGGTGACGGCGTGGCGCTACCTGGAACGGCTTGCAGACGACGGTGCCGCCGGCCGGTCCACCGAGTACGGCCGGGCGGGCCGGCCTCAGGTGCGCTACGTGCTTGCGCGGTAAAGCGGCCGGTCAACCGAGCGCGGCGGCCAACGCGTCGAGATCGCCGGCCGTCGCATCGACGTGCGGGGACACCCGCAACACCGGTTTGGTCAATTCGAAAGGGGCACGGGCGGTTTCAGCGACAGTGGTGACGATCCGGTGTTCGTCGATCAGCCGGCGCCGCACCGCCACCGGGTCGATGCCGTCCGGCGGCACCAGGGTGGTGATGGCGGTGGGTTCGTCGACCGGTTCGACCACCCGCCAGCCCGCGACGCCGTCCAGCAGGGTTCTGGTGGCCGCGCCGATGCGCGCCAACCTCTCACGCACCCGCTGCGGCCCGGCTGCCAGATGTTCACCGAGGGCAACCGAATACCCCACCCGGGAAGCGATGCTGGCCTCGACCTGCTCGAAGCTCTGCATCGCCGAAACCGGCACATCCCATCCTTGCGGCGGCAGCCGCCGCTCCAGCCGCCCGGCGAGTTCCGGACGCACGGCGAGGAATCCGACGCCGCGCGGCCCGGCCATCCACTTGCGCGACGAGGAGTAGACGGCGTCCGCACCCACGGCGCAGTCCAGTTGGCCCAGCGCCTGCGCGGCGTCGAGCACCAGCGGCACTCCCAGTGCCGCGCATATCGCTGCGACGTGGTGCAACGGCTGGGCGACCCCGCGGTGACTCGCCACCGCCGTCAGGTGCACCAGTGCCGGGGGGTCCCGTTCCAGGTCGGCGACGGCGGAGTCGCACCGGATGCGGCCCAGCTCGTCGACCGGCAGCGCCCTGACCTCAAACCCATTGGCGGCCATGATCGCAAGATTGGGGCCGTACTCACCCGTCGCACACGCCAACGTCCGGGGTCCGGTCCAACTGCCCAACAACAGATCCAGCGCGTGCCCCGAGCCGGTGGTGAACACGACGTCCCCGGCCATCATCCCGGTCAGCATCCCGATCGCGGCCCGGCCCGCGTCCACTACAGGTCTCGCGGCGTCCGCCGCGACGTAACCGCCGACCTCGGCCTCGTGTTGCGCGTGCTGTCGGACCGCGTCGATCACGGCGTAGGACTGCCGGGAGCAGGCCGCCGAATCGAGGTGCGCGACTGCGGCGACAGGCCTGGCATCGCGCCAGCCGGCCGCCAGTTCGTCGTCTGGAATCACTTGACGGCCAGCGCCAATCCGAAGTCCCCCGCCGGATCGGTCCACCAGTGGGTGCGAACCAGACCTGCCGCGGCAAGTTCGCCGGCCACGCCATCGCGGGTGAACTTGCACGAAACCTCGGTCAACATCTCCTCGCCGTCGGCGAATTCGACCGTCAGGTCCAGGTCGGCGATGCGGACACGCTGGGCGCCGCCGGCGCGCAACCACATTTCGATACGTTGCTCCCCCGGGTTCCACCGGGCCACATGGTGGAACGCGGCGAGGTCGAAGTCGGCATCAAGCTCCCGGTTCACCACCGCCAGCACGTTGCGATTGAACTCGGCGGTGACTCCCGCGCTGTCGTCGTACGCCCGCACCAGCCTGCCGCTGTCCTTGACGAGATCGACACCCAGCAGCAAGGTGTCCCCCGGCGACATGATCCCGGCGAGCGTCGCGAGGAATCGTGCCCGCGGACCGGGCGTCAGATTGCCCACCGTCGAGCCCAGGAACGCGACGAGCCGGGTTCCGCCGCCGGGGATCTCACCGAGGTGTTCCTCGAAGTCACCGCACACCGCGTCGATCTCGATACCCGGGTACTCGCCGGCGAGAGTGGCGCCCGCAGATCGCAGCATCCGCGCGTCGACGTCGAAGGGGACGAAGCGGCGCAGCGCGCCCCTGTCGCGCAGCGCGTCGAGCAGCATCCGGGTCTTCGTCGACGTGCCACTGCCCAATTCGACCAGGGTGTCGGCTCCGCTGTCCGCGGCGATCACCGGTGCCCGCTCGGCCAGGATCGACGCCTCGACCCGGGTGGGGTAGTACTCCGGCAGCCGGGTGATGCGGTCGAACAGCTCACTACCGGCGGCATCGTAAAACCACTTGGGGGGAATCGATTTCGGGCAAGCCTTCAGACCGTGCAGGACGTCACGGCGCAGTGCGCGGATGGCATGGTCGGCAGGCAGATGGTTGGCCAGCAACAGCGTCACGGCACTCCTCCCAGCGGTGTCATCGTCACGGCACCCTCCCGGACCTCGACCAGGTGCCGGTCGGGAACGTCCTGCCAATCGGGGTCGTCGTCGTAGGGTTCACTCGCCACGACGACACCGTCGGGACGGCGCAGAACGGACAGTGTGTCCCCCCACGTGGTGGCAAGAAGCCGAGAGCCGTTGGCGGCCAAGATGTTCAGCCGGGCACTCGGGTCGGCGGCCCCGACGTCCACCACGGTGTCGGCAAGTGCGTCGAGCCCACGTTCGAAAATGTGCGCGGCCAACTGGGCGCTGTCGACCGTCGACTCTGCCGTCCTCGCCGCCGGCAACACCGCAGGATCCACCACACCGTTGTGCGAAAGCAGCCATTCACCGTCGGTGAACGGTGCGTTCGCGCTCGTTTCGATGGGCATGCCGACCGTGGCCGACCGGACCGCGGCCACGATGCATCGACTCGACAGCACCGGAGCGACCGAGTCGAATGACGCGTCGGCCCAGAGTGGAGCGGCACTGCGCCATCGGCGAGGCACCGGGCCGGGAGACTCCGGCGCGTAGAAGCCCACCCCCCAGCCGTCGGCATTGAGCATACCGTATTTCTGCCTGCTCGGCGAATACGACTGCACCAGAAGGCCCTTCGGCGGGTCGAGGACCAGTGAACTCACCGTCACCGGCGCACCGAGCCAACCGATGTGGCGGCACATCAGACGTCCCAGGCCAGGCGAACACCCGAGAAGATCTGGCGTCGGATCGGGTGGTCCCAGTTACGGAAGCTGGGCCGGATGACATCGGGCGCCACGGCCCACGACCCGCCGCGCAGCACGCGATAGTCGCCATCGAAGAACGGCCGGCTGTAACGCTCGTAGATCATCGGGGTGAACCCCGGCCACGGCCGCAGCGCAGAGGTGGTCCACTCCCATACGTCGCCGATCATTTGTTCGGCGCCGTACGCCGACGCGCCGAGCGGGTAAGCACCCGCCGGGGCCGGGCGCCTCGCATCGCCGCCGAGGTTGGCATGCCGAGCCGTGGGAGGCTGCGCGCCCCAGGGAAAGCGCCGCCGCACTTCGGTGCGCGAGTCCCAGACGCAGGCCTTCTCCCATTCGATCTCGGTGGGAAGCCGGGCACCGGCCCAGGCGGCGTACGCCTCGGCCTCGAAGAAGGTGACGTGCTGGACGGGCTCGTCGGGCGGCACCGGCTCGGCATGACCGAACCGGGTGCGGGTGGCAGTGAGATTTCCACGACCCCAGAACCCCGGCGCAACCAGGCCGGCCTCTCGGCGGTGTTGCCACCCCCGCTCCGACCACAGCTGTCTCCGGTTGTAGCCGTCGTCGTCGATGAACGTCTGCCACTCGGCGTTGGTCACCGGCACCCGACCGATACGGAATGCGGGTACGTCCACCACGTGGGCGGGACGCTCGTTGTCGAGCGAGTAGGGTTCGTCACACTCATCCACGCCAAGTACGAATGGGCCGCCGGGCACCAGCACCGATGTGCCCGTCACGCCCTCACGCCCGGGCGGCAGCCACGCACCGGCATCCAGCAGCGGTGGCCCCGAACGCAGGTTCAGCGCCTGCAACATCGTTTCCCCGTGCTGGCACTCGTGGCTGACGACCATGCCGAATACGAAACCCGGGTCGTCGCCGGGCAGGGCATCAAGGGCGTCGAATACCTTGGCGCGGACCGCATCCAGGTAACGGCGCGCCTCGGACGGCGTCAGCAACGGCAGATTCGCCCGGCTGGCGCGGGGGTGCACGAAAGCGTCGTAGAGGCCGTCCACGCCGGCCGGCAACATGCCCGGCACGTCGCTACTGCCGCCCCGCAACAGCCACAATTCTTCCTGCTGCCCGATGTGGGCCAGGTCCCACACCAACGGGCTCATCAGCGGGTCGAATTGGCGGCGGAGTTCGTCGTCGTCGAACGCGACAAGACGCAAAGTGCGCTCCCGCGCCCGCCTGAGTTGGCCGGCCAACTCCTCCCTGGTGTTCATGTGCCTCCTCCAGCGAGTTGCACAATCGCGGATTCGATCCCGCTGCGTACGGCGCACTCGGCGAAGTCGTCCCCGGGGCAGCGACCGCGCTCGACCATCTGGGTCAACAAGGCCATGGAGTCGGCCAGTACGGGAGGTGTCCGTTCGCCGGCGATCGCCACGCATCGGTTGGCGGCGACGAACAGATGCCGATCCCCCAGACCCACACGTGCCGCGGTATCCCATGCCGTTGTCACCGGTTCGACCACCTCCGCCGCCAGCCCGGCAGCTCGATCGTCATCGAGAAGGGTCACCAGCGTAAACACCAGCGCCGGCCACAACGCATCCGGCACGGCGTCCAGGTAGCGGATCTCGAGCCAACCCCGGGGCCGCACCGGGGGAAACAGCGTGGTCAGGTGATAGTCGAGATCGGCGGTCGTGGGTCGGCGCCCACCGAGCAGAACCCTGCCGTCGGCCCAGTCCGAGAAAGGCACCCAGTCACGCACGGGCTGGGGATCCGGGCAGTGCACCAGCATGACGGGTGCCCGCAGCGCATATCGCGCCCAGTCGATGTTGGGTTCCTCACCGCTGGCGGCCAGGACCGGCCCACAGCGTGCGGAGTCGAGCGCACCCCACACCTGCTGACGGCTGGAGAGCCATCCCGTGAAACCGCCGCCGAGCAGAGGTGAGTTGCCCGCGATCGCAATCATCGTCGGCCCCAGCGCGTGCGCCAACCGGACGCGTTCCCGCCAGCCGTCACGCGGGCCGGCGTCCAGATTCACCTGAACCGAGGCCGTCGACGTCATCATCGCCAAACCCGCGGCGCCGGTTCCGCTGGCGGCGAAGAACGCTTCCATCGCGCGGTAACGGGCCCCCGGATTCACCCGCTCCGGCACGCGCAACGGATCGCAGCCCACGAGCGCCAGGCCGAGGCCGGCCCTGCGAATGCCGCCCGCAGCACCGCACGGTCGGCTGCGACGGCGGCGATAGCAGCGGCGGGTCCGTCGGCGGGAGGACCGGAGAGTTCGACGGCGCCGCCCGGCTCGACGGTGACCACGCTGCCGCCGGGAAGCCGGGGCAATGTGGCTATCACGCGGTTGAGCCGGTCCCAACCGGGACGCCGCTGCGGCCGCGCCAGATCGAAGCAGTGTGCCTCGAGTTCGAGGCCGACCCTCCCCACTGGACCGTCGGTCAGCGTTTTTCCGGCGATGTGCAGCGCAGCAGCCACCGAACCGGTCAGCTGCCGCACTGCCAGCGTGTCCACCGATGCAGCGGCGAACGTCATAGTGCCATCCTTGACGACGCTACCGACAAGTTCGCGTTGGTTGAAGGGGTGCCACGAGGGTCGTGGGTACCCAATCGCTGCTGCTGTGACCCCTCCCAGACCCATTCTTAGCGCCCGCTCTGGACCCGGCCTACTGGCCGAGAGTGTTCTGTATCGCTCCTGCCAGCACGTTCACCGCCGGCCCGCCGTTGCCGGACTGACAGACTTTCGCCTGTAGCAGAACGTTCTCCCGCAGGCGGGTCTGCGTGAAGCAACGCCGGTCGGTGCCCGCCTCCTGCTTGGCCCACGCGGCATCGGCCGCCCCGGGCGCGCCGCCGGTGAACGACCACACCTGCACCGCTGCATTGTCCAGTCGCATGGTTGCGGTCCGTCCCGAACAGCCGATGGTCCGGTCGATCACGCGGTGAAACGCAGCGGCGGCCGCCTCCGTGGTTGCGAACACACCGACCGCCTGCTTGACGAGGTGCGTGTCGTCGGTCGCCGAGGTCTGGGTGACCGCGCCGTTGAACGAGGCGAGATCCGGGTCGATGTACACCTCGGGCAGTCCGACGTCGGCCCAGTTGTTGCACACCGGGACATCCACCCAGTACGCCTGAACCGGTTCGGTGAACAGCGACTCGAATCCCATCGGGGCTCCGACGACGTTGGCGACGGATCCCTTTCCCAGCACGGCGTAATTCACCACACCCGGATCCGACGGCCGCGCCGCCGCGGCACCGGACGGCAGTATCGAAGCGAGCGCGATTCCCACGAGACCAGCGGCCGCTGCCCGCCGCACGGGCTAGACCTTGGCCGACAGCTTGACGTCGATGTTGCCGCGGGTCGCCTTCGAATAGGGGCACACCTGATGCGCCTTTTCCATCAGCTCGTCGGCGGCACTCTGCTCGAGGCCGGGCAGATAGCCGACGAGATGGGCGTCGATGCCGAAGCCTCCTCCGGAGTCCTTGCCGAACCCGACCTGGCAGGTCACTGCCGTGGCGTCGTCGAGGGCGACCTTTTCGTTCCGGGCCACCAAGCGAAGCGCACCCAGGAAGCACGCCGCATACCCCGCCGAGAACAGCAGCTCGGGGTTCACGCCTTCACCGCTGCCGCCCGCGGCCTTCGGCGGGCGGGTGTCCAGGTCGATTCTTCCGTCCGCGGACTTCACGTGGCCGTCGCGGCCACCCCCGGACGCGGTCGATTCTGCGGTATAGATGGCTTCGATAGTCATGGGTCCGATCATGCCAGCCCGCTCTCGGCGGGCGAGCCCGGCCTAGCCGTGTTCGAGCTGGGCGCGCACGCCCTCCTCCACCTTCTTGCCCAGATCGACGTCCACATTGCGCCAGTACTCGAACACCCGCGACAGTACGGGCTCCTTGACGCCGTCGCAGACATGCCCGATGACGTTGGACGCCAGCCGATCCCGTGCCGCGTCGTCGAGCACTTCACGCACCAGGGTTCCGGCCTGACCCCAGTCGTCGTCATCGCGACGCAGGGTGTAGGCGGCACGCACCATGTCACCATCGGACATCCAGTGCACCTCGGCGGCGCGGGCGGCATCAGGCACGGGGCCGCCCATCGAGTTCGGCGTGTACACCGGATCGCTGACATTCCGGATCCGCATCGCGCCGTCCTTGGAATAGCTGTGCACCTCGACTCTGGGCTCGTTGACGGGGATTTGCTTGTAGTTCACCCCGAGCCTGTGACGGTGGGCGTCCGCGTAGGAGAAACCGCGGGCCAGCAGCATCTTGTCAGGACTGAGCCCTGTGCCGGGAACCATGTTGTTCGGCTCGAACGCCGCCTGCTCGATCTGCGCGTGGTAGTCGGTCACGTTGCGGTCCAATGTCATCCGGCCGACCTCGTGCAGCGGATAGTCCCCGTGCGGCCAGACCTTGGTCAGGTCGAAGGGGTTGAACCGATAGGTCTTGGCATCCTCGAACGACATGACCTGCACGTGCAGCGTCCAACTCGGGAAGTCGCCTTTCTCGATGGACGTGTACAGGTCACGCTGGTGGTAGTCGCCGTCCGCACCGGCCAGCCGGTCGCCCTCGTCCTGGGTCAGGAACTGCACTCCTTGGTCGGTCTTGAAGTGGTACTTCACCCAGAACAGCTCGCCGAATTCATTGAGCCAGCTGTAGGTGTGGCTGGAGTAGCCATTCATGTGGCGCCAGCTTCTCGGGATACCACGGTCACCCATCAGCCAGGTCACCTGGTGTGCCGACTCCGGGGACAGGGTCCAGAAATCCCATTGCATGTTGTGGTCGCGCAGGTTGGTGGCCTGCATGCGTTTCTGCGACCGGATGAAATTCTGGAACTTGAGCGGATCCCGGACGAAGAAAACCGGCGTGTTGTTGCCGACGAGATCGAAGTTGCCTTCGGTGGTGTAGAACTTCAGCGCAAAGCCGCGCGGGTCGCGCCAAGTGTCCGGGCTGCCACGCTCACCGGCCACCGTGGAGAACCTGGCCACCATTTCTGTTCGGACGCCCGGCTGGAATAACGCCGCCTGGGTGTAGGCGCTGACGTCCTGGGTCACCTCGAAGTGGCCGAACGCGCCGCCGCCCTTGGCGTGGGGCTGCCGCTCCGGGATGCGTTCCCGGTTGAAGTTGGCCATCTGCTCGATCAGGTAATGGTCCTGAAGCAGGATCGGGCCATCGGGTCCGACCGTCAGCGAATGCTCAACGCTGGGCACCGGGCGCCTGCGTCGGTTGTCGCGATTTTCTCAGACATGCGGGGAGTCCTTCCGTCCTGGGGCTTGCCCACGACTTCCCCACCACCTCCGGATCGAAACGGCACTGAGAGCGAAAAATCTCGGCAGATGTCGCTCTCAGTGCCATCTCAACGGAATGACGATCAGCGCGTTGACGGCGCAGCCGGTGGCTGACCCGGGCCGGGGACACCCGGGCCGAACCCTTCGGACCCCGGCTCACCGGGACCGCGATCACGACCACCAGGAGGCCTCATGCCGGGACCGCGGTCGTGCATCGGGCCCCAATGCGGACCCTGACGCTCCATCTTCGAATGACCGAATGGGTGCCGGGGCCCATCGGAGTGCCTGCCTAGGGTGAATCCGGTAAAGAAAATGACGGCGATGATGAACAAGGTCCCGGCAACGATCGCCACCCATGCGACGGCCTGGTACAGCCGGTTGGATTTGGACGGGGCCGCGACAGGGGCGGCGACAGGGGCGGCGGCGGCGGGGATGGTTTCGACGGTCTGGTCGGGTAATTCGGTCATGGCCGCAATGATCCCCGCTGTCGTCACAGAGCCGGCTAGGTCCTGGCTATGAAGTAGCTATGAGCGTTGGCAACGGGTTCGGGTCAGCCGATCGACCACGGCTTGAACGGGTTGACCGCGAACTGGATGACCCGGTACGGGGCGCGGTCCCGGGATGCGGTGTTCCACTGGCTGACGAAGACTCGCACCTCCTCGAGCGTCGAGACCGGCGAAATGTAACCGCCGTAGGGCTGTGCCAGCGTGTTGTCATCCCGCGAGGGCAGGCTCTCGGCAGGATCCGGCCACGCGTCGGCGCGCACCACGGTGGTCACGGGCGCGGCGCCCAGCGCCGTCGGGTGGGCGGCAACGCGGATCTCCATGTTGCCGGTGCTGGCGTTGAAGTACGACAGCACCGCCTTGCCGTCGATCTGCTTGAAGCTCATCTCCCCCACCCGGCCCCGCCAGAGCGGCACCGGCGGGTTGCCCCATCCGGCCGCCGACCAGCCCTGCCACTTTGCCCTCTCGGTGAATTCCCCCGGCGGAACCCGGAACAGCCGCACGGGCGCACTGCGGTCGAAGCTGTCGGCAACGATGTACACCCAGCCAGTCGCCGAATCCTGGGTGGGGATCGGGTCGTAGTACCCGCTTATCTGCGACTGCCCGCCGGCCAGATACCCGGCATCACGCACCGATCCCGCTACAGTCTGCCAGATTCCTTGTGCTGCTTCGGCTTTCACCAGTCGTGAGCTGGCCGGAACCAGCGCCTTCGCCGTCGTCACCAGCAGGTAGTTCTGCCGGTTGATCGTCACCACCCCGGCGGGCAGTTGGGAGGTCCCCCACGGTGCCGCATCGGCGAGCAGTGGCGCGTCGGCCCCGGCGACGCCGGTGTAAACGACGGGCCCGAACCCGTCGACCGATGCACGGTCGACGCGAAGGGCAACCGGGGAGGACCACCACCCGAATCCCACACCCTGGCCGGGGAAACTGTCACCGCACACCTGCAGCAACTCCGTCGGGAATTCCATGAACTCGCACAGATCGGTGGCGCCCACCCCGTAGTCCATCGTCGGAGTTCCGGTGCCCGCGGCCGGGCCGATCCGCACCACCTGCCCGGGGGCCAGCGGACCGGGCACAGGTGTCGTGTCGAGCGGGTCGGCGGCCGCCGGTGGAGCGCCCCACCCTCCCGCGGTCAGCGCCGAGATCGACGCCACGCCGAGGGCAACCCGAACTTTGTCAGCGCAACGTCGATTTCGGCGCATCAGCCAGCCGAGTCACGGCGCATGGGCAGAGGCGGATCACAACTGCGCGGCCAATAGTTCGGCGATTTGAATGGTGTTGAGGGCGGCCCCTTTTCGCAGGTTGTCACCCGAGATGAAGAGCGCCAGCCCACGCCCGTCCGGCACACCCGGATCCTGCCTGATACGGCCCACCAGGGATTCGTCCACCCCGGCGGCCGCCAACGGAGTCGGCACGTCGACCAGCCTCACCCCGGGCGCGCAAGCCAACAAGTCCCGGGCCCGCTGGACCGACAGCGGCCGGGAGAACTCGGCGTTGATCGACAGCGAGTGCCCGGTGAACACCGGCACGCGCACACAGGTACCGGACACCGCGAGGTCGGGGATGCCCAGGATCTTGCGGCTCTCGGTGCGCAGCTTCTGATCCTCGTCGGTTTCCCCGGACCCGTCGTCGACCAGCGCGCCGGCCAGCGGGACCACGTTGAACGCGATCGGTGCCACGTACTTCACCGGTGCCGGATAGTCGAGCGCCGAACCGTCGTGCACCAGCTGCTCGGCATCGTCGATGACGGCGCGGGCCTGTAGCCGCCAGCTCCTCGACTCCCGCAAGCCCGCTGCCGGACACCGCCTGGTAGGTCGAGGCGATCATGCGGGTCAGGCCCGCCTCGTCGTGCAGTACCTTGAGCACGGGCATGGCCGCCATGGTGGTGCAATTCGGGTTGGCGATGATGCCCTTGGGAAGGGACCGCGCCCGGGTTCCGACGTCACGCTCGAAGTTGACCTCGCTGACCACCAGCGGCACATCGGGATCTTTGCGCCACGCCGACGAGTTGTCGACCACCGTCACACCCGCGGCCGCGAACCGCGGCGCCTGGACGCGTGACATCGTCGCGCCCGCGGAGAACAACGCGATGTCCAGGCCGCCAGGGTCGGCCGTCTCGGCGTCCTCGACCTCGATCTCCTGACCCCTGAAGCTCAGCTTCTTGCCCGCCGACCGCGCCGACGCGAAGAACCGCACGCCGTCAGCCGGAAAGTTGCGCTCCTCCAACAGGGTTCGCATCACCTGGCCGACCTGGCCGGTGGCACCTACCACGCCTATCGACACTCGACCGCGCCCCATTCAACGCCCCGTTCCCGCATAGACCACGGCTTCTTCGTCGCCGCCAAGTCCGAACGCCTCATGCAACGCCGCCACGGCCTTGTCCAATTCCGTGTCCTTGACCAGCACCGAGATCCGGATCTCGGAAGTGGAGATCAATTCGATGTTGACACCGACCCCGGCCAGCGCCTCGCAGAACGTCGCGGTCACGCCGGGGTGGCTTCGCATACCCGCGCCGATCAGCGACACCTTGCCGATGTGGTCGTCGTAAAGCACTCGCGTGAAACCGATTTCGTGTTGTCCGGAGCTAAGCCTCTCGACCGCGCGCGGGCCGCTCTCCCGTGAGCAGGTGAAGGTGATGTCGGTCTTGCCATCCTCGACCTTGGAGATGTTCTGCAGCACCATGTCGATGTTGACGTCGGCGTCGGCGACCGCGCGAAACACCTTGGCGGCATACCCCGGAACGTCGGGCACACCGGTGACCGTGACCTTTGCCTCGCTACGGTCGTGGGCTACTCCGGTCAGGATGGCGTCTTCCATGGGGATGTCCTCAATCGATCCTTTGACGACGGTACCGGGCTTGTCCGAATACGACGAGCGCACGTGAATGGGCAGGTTGTAACGGCGGGCGTACTCGACGCAGCGCAGCATCAGCACCTTTGCACCGGCGGCGGCCATCTCGAGCATCTCCTCGAAGGACACGGTGTCGAGCCGGCGCGCGTTGGGCACGATGCGGGGATCGGCGGTGAAGATCCCGTCGACATCGGTGTAGATCTCACAGACGTCGGCCTTGAGCGCAGCGGCAACCGCCACGGCGGTGGTGTCGGAGCCCCCGCGGCCCAGCGTGGTGACGTCCTTGGTGTCCTGGCTGACTCCCTGGAATCCGGCGACCAGGACGATCTGGCCGTCGTCGAGCGCGGAGCGCAACCTGCCGGGCGTGACGTCGATGATCTTGGCGTTGCCGTGGGTGCCGGTGGTGATGACGCCGGCCTGCGATCCGGTGAACGATCGGGCCTGAGCCCCCAGCGACTCGATGGCCATGGCCACCAACGCGTTGGAGATCCGCTCGCCAGCGGTCAACAGCATGTCGAGTTCCCGCGGCGGCGGCGCCGGACTGACCTGTTTGGCCAGGTCGAGGAGGTCGTCGGTGGTGTCGCCCATCGCCGAAACCACGACGACGACGTCGTTGCCCGCCCTTTTGGTCTCCACGATGCGCTCGGCGACGCGGCGGATGCGCTCGGCGTCGGCCACCGAAGATCCGCCGTACTTCTGCACGACGAGCGCCACTCTAGTGCCCTTTCAAGCGGGTGGAGGATGCACACAAAGGATAATGGAACCGGGCGCCTGGATTTGCCCGCCGGTAGCCTGGCTCAGATGCCGGATGCCCCGACCGATCGCTTGGCCGACACCTCGGTCCCGATCCATCCTCCCATTGCCGCACGGTGGAGTCCCCGCGTGTTCGACTCCGCCGCCGACATCGACCACCACGATCTGATCGCCCTTTTGGAGGCGGCCCGCTGGGCGGCCACGTGGGGGCGCCGACAGCCGGTGCGTTTTGTGGTGGGTGTGCGCGGCGACGACACCTTCGCCGGTCTGTCGGGTCTGCTCAACCGCGGCAACAGCTATGCGCGAGCCGCCAGTGCACTGATCCTGTTGTGCGCCGACGAGGGGCCGGACGAGAACACGGCACTGTACTCCGGCGTGGACACCGGCTCCGCGATGACCAGCCTGCTGATCGAGGCGTTTTCGCGCGGCCTGATCGCACACCCGATGGCCGGTTTCGACGCCCGCGGCGCACGGGAGGTGTTCGGGCTTGCCGACGAGTTGCGGCCGTTGGCGGTCGTGGCCGTGGGGCTGCTCGGCGATTACGCCGATGCCCCCGCGGATATCGCCGAGCGTGACCGATCGACGCGGGAACGTCGGCCGCTGCGCGAGGTCGTGCTCAACTGGCCGGTCTGACCCGGGTCATCCCGGGCAGGCCCTGGACAGCTGCGCCAGTTCTCCGGAGAGGCGGTCATTGAGGGCAGCCATCTCATATGCGACCGGAGGTGCGCTCGCCCCCGGAGCCCGGGCCTGTGTCTGCGCGCGGAGTTGGGGCAGCTTGGTGACGAACTGGGTGGCCAGGTCGGCGACACCGATGGCGTGGACGGCCAGTTCCGGTGAACTCACCTGCTCTGCGCGTTGGGCCAGCCCGTCCGCCCAGGTCTGGTACGCGGCGTCCTCGGCCACCGACGGCACCGTCGGCGTCGCCTGGTCATCGGATTTCGACGCGATCAGCGCGGCCTGCGCGCTGTTGAACTCGAGCAGTTCCCGCACCGGCCGGCATTCTTCGGAATTTCGGCGAAACATGTTCTGCGACAGTGCAATCGCAGTGACAGCGATGACCACGCAGGCCATCGCGATCCACCATCGCCGGTCGAGTTTCATCTAGACCGTCCACCAGGCCGCTTGATCGGCGGCAGCCATCGGGGCCGAAGCGAAGCATGGTCATCCGTTTGCCCGTCCCCGGTTGCCCCGGGCGAACGGACGTCGCTCACCGTCATCGCCCGACGTTATCCCCGCGAGCGTGCGTCTTCGCCGGAAACCGCCGGCGCGAGTGTGTTGGCCAGGCCTGTGACCAGGTAGAGTGAAGCACGATGTTCACTGCGCGGGTGCTCCTCCTCGGACGCCGCGACGGGGTCTGATCCAGACTGGCTTCCCGTCGCGGGTCATCGCGGCGCGCCGGTCTGACATCCATCACAAGACCATCCGGAGCCACCATCATGACCAGCTTCAGCAAGCCGACCGTAGACTCCCCGGACGCCTTTTCGTCTGTACGAACGATCTCGACGCCGTCCGGTGCGCCCTATCCCGGCCAGCCCGTGTACAACACCCAGCGCGGCTCGTCGATGCCCGCTGACCGTTACCGCGGCTTCGCCGACGAAGTGCCGGGAGGGAGCCCGGCATCGGGCGCCGGACCGATTGCGTTCGACCGCACCTGGCCCGACACGGTCATCGGCAGAGCACCGATGTGGTGCGCGGTCGACCTCCGCGACGGCAACCAGGCGCTGATCGACCCGATGAGCCCGGCCCGGAAGCGCCGGATGTTCGACCTGCTGGTGCGGATGGGCTACAAGGAGATCGAGGTCGGCTTCCCGTCGGCGAGCCAGACCGACTTCGACTTCGTGCGCGAGATCATCACCGACGGCGCGATCCCCGACGACGTGACGATCCAGGTGCTGACGCAGTGCCGTCCCGAACTGATCGAGAAGACCTTCCAGGCCTGTGCGGGAGCACCCAGGGCGATCGTTCACTTCTACAACTCGACCTCGATCCTGCAGCGCCGGGTGGTGTTCCGGGCAGACCGCGCCGCCGTGCAGAAGATCGCCACCGACGGCGCGGCGATGTGCGTCGAGGAGGCCAAGAAGTACCCCGGCACCCGGTGGCGGTTCGAGTACTCCCCGGAGTCCTACACCGGCACCGAACTGGAATACGTCAAGCAGGTCTGCGACGCGGTGGCCGAGGTGATCCAGCCGACGCCGGATGCGCCGCTGATCATCAACCTGCCGGCCACCGTCGAGATGACGACGCCGAACGTCTACGCCGACTCGATCGAATGGATGAGCCGAAATCTGGCTCACCGCGATTCGATCATCTTGAGCCTGCATCCGCACAACGACCGCGGAACCGCCGTTGCCGCAGCCGAACTGGGCTACCAGGCCGGTGCAGACCGGATCGAGGGCTGCCTGTTCGGCAACGGCGAGCGCACCGGCAACGTCTGCCTGGTGACGCTGGGGCTCAACCTGTTCTCCCGCGGTGTCGACCCGCAGATCGACTTCTCCAACATCGACGCGATCCGGCGCACCGTGGAGTACTGCAACCAGCTGCCCGTGCACGAGCGCCATCCCTACGGCGGCGACTTGGTGTACACCGCGTTCTCCGGCAGTCACCAGGACGCCATCAACAAGGGTCTGGACGCGATGAAGGTGTCCGCGGACGAGCAGGACGCCGACGTGGATGACATCTTGTGGCAGGTGCCCTATCTGCCGATCGATCCGAAGGACGTGGGCCGCACCTACGAAGCCGTGATCCGGGTCAACTCGCAATCGGGCAAGGGCGGCGTCGCCTACATCATGAAGGCCGATCACGGCCTGGCACTGCCGCGGCGCCTGCAGATCGAGTTCTCCAGGGTGATCCAGACGATCGCGGAGGGCGCAGGCGGTGCGGGCGGCGAGGTGTCGCCCAAAGAGATGTGGGACGCGTTCGCCGAGGAGTACCTGGCGCCCGTCACGCCGCTGGAGCGGATGCGGCAGAAGGTGGATTCCGCCGAGGTCGACGGCGGCACCGACACCATCACCGCGGTCGTGAAGATCAACGGCGTCGAAACCGAGATCACGGGCGCGGGCAACGGCCCAGTGGCGGCGTTCGTGGACGCGCTGGCGGGTGTCGGCATCGACGTGCACGTGCTGGACTATTTCGAGCACGCGATGTCATCCGGCGAGGAAGCCCAGGCGGCCGCCTACGTGGAGGCTTCGGTGGACGGTCAGACCGTTTGGGGAGTGGGGATCGCCACCTCGATCACCACCGCGTCGCTGCGGGCGGTGGTGTCGGCGGTCAACCGGGCCGCCCGGCGTGCCGGGTAAGCGATCCTGGTGCCCCGGACGACCGCCCCGGCCGCATAACACTATGAGAACAAGATCACCGGGAATCCCGGGCACACGGTAGCCTCCGTTGGTACGGCAATCCCGTGGCGGGTCGGGACGCGCCCAGTCCGCCTGTCAGACAAGGAGTTCGACGTGCATTTCGATTGGGACGCCCTCTGGGGCCTGATCTGGTATTCGCTGGTTGTTTTCGCTTTCATCGCCTACCTGATCATCCTTTTCCACATCCTCGTCGACCTGTTCTGGCGGGACAACCAGTCGCGCGGCTGGGCCAAGGCGGTATGGCTGGTATTTCTCGTCCTGTTCCCCTACCTGACGGCGTTGGTGTACCTGGTCGCCCGCGGCGAGGGGATGGCATCGCGCGCCCAGGCGGCCGCCCTTGAGTCCAAGCGTGAGACCAACGACTACATTCGCCAGGCCGCCGGCCGGTCCGCGGCACAAGAAATCGCCGACGCCAAGGGCCTGCTGGACGCCGGAACCATCACGCATGCTGAGTTCGATTCGCTGAAAGCCAAGGCGCTCAGATAGTTTCGGCTGCCCCTTTGGGGTTACCCGATGCCGTCGAAAGTCCTTCCGGTCAAGCGAACCGGCGAAACGCTACGCTTGGCCGGCTGTGCTGGCTTCGCCCTGCTGGGACTGACACTGATGATGTTCGCGATCTTCACCGCCGAAGGCGGTGTGCTGATGTTCGTGTTGGGCGCGCTCTGCGCAGCGCTGTTCGGTCGCGTCGCGATCCAGGGCCTGCGCACTCTGGGTTCGCCCGGGCTGCTTTTGAGCGCCGACGGCTTCGAGCACAACGGGGACTACTGCGCATGGGCGGACATCGAGACGTTTTCGGTCAAACGGGAGCGCCACGTGAAGGTCGAGTTCATCGCGGGTGTCGACCTGAGCCTTGCCGCACGAACGAGTGTCGCATTGGGCAAGTTGGGCTTCTACACAGCGCCGGCGTATATCCCCGTCGTGTCCTTCGAAACCGACGGTCTGCCGCTGGCGGCAATATTGCAGAACTGGCTGTGGTCGTCCCGGCTCGGGCGTTGGGATGACGATGACGAGCGTCCCGGCCCAACCACCTGATCAGAACAGCGCGAATTGCGCGCCGTCGGCGGCGGCATCAGCGAACTCCTCGACGCCGGTGCCTCCGACGACGTGGTCCACGCGGGCCATGAACTCGGTGTCGGACACCACCGGCACGCCGATCTCTCGCGCCGTGTATCCCTTGCCCTGCTCTGGGCTGGGCTCGTTGCAGATCACCAGCGACGTCTCGGGATCGACATTGTCGCTGTAGGCGAGCCCGGCGTGCAGTAACCGCTCGACCAACTCCTCGTGGGTGCGAGCGACCTCGCTCGACAGCGCCACGCGCATGCCCTGGACCAGGGGCCGGCCGCTGACGTACGGGCCGGGATTGAGATAGCGGCACGGCATTCGCGATGCCAGCGCCTTCAGGGGACGCAGTTCGTCGTGAGAGACCCGGCCGTTGGGCCATCGGCTGCGGGTGACGGGGCGCACAGGCAGCCAGGCGTCGCGGGCGCGGGCGCGCTCCAGCGCCGGCGCCAATACCCGCGAGAGCACGAGGGCGTCGTCGAACGCGTCGTGCGGACAGGTCTGCGTTACCCCCCAGTGCCGCGCCAACGTCTCCAGCCGCAGGTTGTCCAGGCCCAGCGCAAGCCGCCGGGTGAGTTCGACCGTGCACATCACCGTGTCCACGGGCAGTTGCACGTCCACCATCTCGGCTTCGGCGGCCAAGAATCCGTAGTCGAAGACCACGTTGTGCGCGACCAGCGTGCGACCACGCAGCACCTCGACCAAATCGCCGGCGATCTCGGCGAAGGACGGCTGATCTTCCAGCATCTCGGCGGTGAGGCCGTGGACATGCGTGGGACCCGGGTCCACACCGGGGTTGAGCAGGCTGGCCACGGAGGACTCGACGCGGCCCGCGGCGTCGAGTGCGAGCGCCGCGACGCTGATCACCCGGGCCTGGCGGGGGTGAAAGCCCGACGTCTCCACGTCGACGACGGCCCAGCCATCACCGGGCTCTGCGGACGGCCGGCCCCAGCAGTGCGTCACAGAGTGAGCATGGCATGCGCGCCCGACAATCCGTTTCTTCCCCCTTCTGG
Organism: uncultured Actinomycetota bacterium; assembly: GCA_963846905.1. Lineage (GTDB taxonomy): Bacteria > Actinomycetota > Actinomycetes > Mycobacteriales > Mycobacteriaceae > Mycobacterium. The sequence goes on along the minus strand of CAWJYB010000037.1, from coordinate 41,576 downwards.
CTCGCACCGTGTCGTCTCAGCGGGCCGCTCGTACCGCGATCGTTCACGGTGCAAAACTCACCGGCAATTGAGAGGATGCTCACCATGACAAGCCGTGCGTCCTGCGGCGCGGCCCCGTCGCACGGCGGGTGACATGGGTGGCGGCCTCGTATCAGCGCTCGCGGCGCTCGCTCTACTGGAGGCCGTCGCGATAGTCGCGTTGTCGGTTCTGCTGGTTCGGAGCCGAAAGGGAGCCGTCCGGCAGGGTGTCGTGATACCGGTGGGGCGTCAGGCGGTCGAAGCCGTCCGGGAAACCGCGAACCTGGCCCGCACAGAGGGAATCGGCGCCGCGGTCCTCAGTTCGATCGAGCAACTCGCCAAGTGGGCCGAAGATCAGCCGACGGAGCTTTCCAGGCTGACAACCGACGGCAAGGCGGTGGTCATGTTCAGCGACATCGAAAACTCGACAGCGGAGAACGTGCGGATGGGTGATGCCGCATGGGTCGAACTCCTCGAGAACAACGTACGCAAGATCCACGAGATCGTCGAAACGCATTCAGGCCATATCGTGAAGAACCAGGGTGACGGGCAGATGATCGCCTTCGCGAATCCGGACGAGGCCGTGCACTGCGGCATCGCCATTCAACGCGCGCTCAGCTCCAATGCGGACTGCGATCCCGAGAAAGCCATCCGGTTGCGCATCGGCATCCACATGGGCAAGTCCGTACAGATCGGCGAGGACCTGTACGGACGTAACGTCGCGCTGGCGGCCCGAGTGGCCGCCAAGGCCCGTGGCGGCGAGATCCTGGTGACCCAGTCCGTACACGATGCCGTTGACGACGTCAGCTACGGCCCGGCCCGCGAAGTCGAATTCAAGGGTTTCCGCGGCATCTTCGGCGTCTACCCGGTCCAGTCGGGCGGACACGCGCGGGCGTCCGGGTCGCCGCCGCCGAATTAGACTGCCTGGGTGATCACCGCCCGGGGACGCGCAGCGCTGGCCGCCGGTTCGGCAGCGCGGTGGGCGTCGCGGGCCACCGGGCGCGGTGCGGGCGCCATGATCGGCGGGCTGGTGGCGATGTCCCTGGACAAGTCGATCCTCGGCCAGCTCGGTCGGGGGCGCCGGTCCGTCGTGGTCACCGGGACGAACGGCAAGTCAACCACCACGCGGATGACCGCGGCGGCGTTGGGCGAACTCGGCGCGGTGGCCACCAACGCCGAAGGCGCCAACATGGACGCGGGCCTGATCGCGGCACTCGCGGCGGCCCGCGACGCTCGCTACGCCGCCCTCGAAGTCGACGAGATGCACGTGCCGCACGTCGCCGACGCGATCGAGCCGAGCGTCATCGTGCTGCTGAACCTCTCCCGGGATCAACTGGATCGGGTGGGAGAGATCAACCACATCGAGCGGACCCTACGCGCGGGTCTGGCCGGTCATCCGGGGGCGACCATCGTCGCCAACTGCGATGACGTGCTGATGACCTCAGCCGCGTACGACTGCCCCAATGTGGTGTGGGTCGCGTCCGGCGGTGGCTGGGCCGGCGACTCGGTCAGCTGTCCACGCAGCGGAGAGGTGATCGTCCGGGACGGCGTGACCGGAGGGGACTGGTACTCGACGGACACCGACTTCAAACGCCCGACGCCGCACTGGTGGTTCGACGACGACGTCCTGTACGGCCCCGACGGTCTTGCGGTTGCGATGCGGTTGGCGCTGCCCGGCGCGGTCAACCGCGGGAATGCCGCCCAGGCGGTGGCCGCCGCGGTGACATTGGGCGCCAACCCGGCGACTGCGGTGGCCGCGGTGTCGCGAGTCGACGAAGTGGCCGGCCGCTACCGCACCGTGCGCGTAGGACCGCATGCGGTGCGGGTACTGCTGGCCAAGAATCCGGCCGGCTGGCAGGAGGCGCTCTCGATGGTCGACACCACCGCTGCGGGCGTGGTGATCTCGGTCAACGGCCAGGTCCCGGACGGCGAGGACCTGTCCTGGCTGTGGGACGTGAACTTCGAGCACTTCGTCGACCTTCCCCCGGAGAAGACACTCGTCGCGGCCGGCCAGCGGGGCACCGACCTCGCGGTCCGGCTGGGATACGCGGGTGTCTCGCACACCCTGGTCCACGACACCCTCGACGCGATCGCCTCTTGCCCGCCGGGCCGCGTCGAGGTGGTCGCGAATTACACCGCCTTCCTTCAGCTCAACCGCGTGCTGGCACGTCATGGCTGACTCGGTGGTCCGGATCGGCCTGGTGCTGCCCGACGTGATGGGCACCTACGGCGACGGCGGCAACGCGGTAGTCCTGCGGCAGAGGTTGCGGCTGCGCGGGATCGACGCCGAGATCGTCGCGACCACACTTGCCGAGGCGGTGCCCGATTCGCTGGACATCTACACGCTGGGCGGGGCCGAGGATTACGCGCAGCGGCTGGCTACCAAGCATTTGATCCGCCACCCGGGTCTGCAGCGGGCCGCCGCGCGCGGTGCCCCGGCGCTTGCCATCTGCGCGGCCATCCAGGTGCTCGGACACTGGTATGAGACCTCGGCTGGTGAACGGGTCGACGGTGTCGGCCTGCTGGACGTCACGACGTCGCCGCAGCCGAGCCGGACGATCGGCGAGGTGGCGTCGATGCCGCTTGTCGACGGCCTGACGCAGCCGCTCACCGGGTTCGAAAACCACCGCGGCGGAACGGTTTTGGGTAGCGATGCCCGGCCGCTGGCCGCGGTGACCAAGGGCGCCGGCAATCGCGCCGGAGATGGGATCGACGGTGCGGTGCAGGGCAGCGTCGTCGCCACCTATCTGCACGGCTGCTGCCTGGCCCGCAATCCGGAATTGGCCGACCTTCTGCTGTCGCGGGTGGTGGGTCCGCTTGCCGTGTTGGAACTGCCCGAGGTCGATCAGCTGCGGCGGGAGCGCCTGGCCGCCCCGCGCCGGGCCTGACCCCACTCCGCGTTCTCTGTCCGCGAGATCGACGCTACGCAGCCAAAGTGCGAGTAAGCCTCTGCGTAGCGTCGATTTCGGCGCAGCCGTGGCGCCTCAGTGCCGCAACGACACGGTTCACGATTCCCACCGCCGGATCTTCGGCCACCACGTAGACGACGGTCCAGCCGAGGTCTTGAAGCATCTGCCGGCGGCGGATGTCCTTCACGTACTGGGTGCGCTCGCTGCGGTGGTGGTCGCCGTCGTATTCGACCGCGACCTTGAACTGCGGCCAACCCAGATCGAGGTAGGCACAGATGACGCCGTCGTCCCAGATGGGGATCTGCGTCACGGCCGGCGGCAAGCCGTGCCGGTGGAATAGGAGCCGCAGCCATGTCTCCTTCGGGGACTGCGAACCGGCATCGACGAGTGCAAGGGCGGCTTTTAGGCGGCGTACGCCACGAGCACCTCGATACCGCTCGGCCAAGGCGGCCACATCTGCGCAGCGCAAGCCTGTGGCGCGGGCAAGCGCATCCAGGCGGGCGACCGCCTCGGTCATCGACAGGTGCCGGCCGATGTCGAACGCCGCCCGGGCGGGTGCCGTGACGGGGAGGCCACCAGAGGCCATGACCTCGTCGTCGACGATCCGCTCATCGCGCACCACGAGCCCCTGGTGGTGGCGGGAGCTGCGCCAGATCAATTCGACGGGATGGTCAGCGCGGACGAAGGCAGATCCGTGCAACCCGGAGGCCGAGATCCCGGTGATAATCGCTCGTCGGCGTGACCAGAGATAGGCCGCTTCGGCCCGATCCCGCGGGGTGAGAGTGGCGCGTTTGTCGATGTAGACGTCGCGAAAGACGGCTGTGTACCAACGCGACAACTCGTGACGAGTCAGATCGCCATCGGTCAGCGCCTCGCTGCCCACAAAGATGCGATTCATGCCGGCAATGGTGGACGACACCTCCGACAGGCACGCCGAAACGGCGAAACGCCGACACCTACGCCGACACGCCCGACACGCCCGACACCGCCAGCACCATCGCCGAGATCGACGCTACGCAGCCAAAGTGCGAGTAAGCCTCTGCGTAGCGTCGATTTCGGCGCGGAAGGACGCGGCCCAAGGCCCGCCCGCCGAAAGGGCGCGAAGGACGCGGAAGGAGCGGCCCAAGGGCGGCGGTTCTCAGGCCATCTCCCGCCGCCCGGCCAGAGCGCGGCCCAGCGTCACCTCGTCGGCGAACTCCAGGTCACCGCCCATCGGCAGGCCGGAAGCGATGCGAGTCACGGTCAGACCGGGGATGTCGCGGAGCATCCGAACCAGGTACGTCGCGGTGGCCTCGCCCTCGGTGTTGGGGTCGGTGGCGATGATGACCTCGGTGATGTCGATGCCGTCCACGCGTTCGCCGATCCGGTTGAGCAGTTCGCGAATGCGCAACTGCTCAGGACCGACCCCCGAAAGTGGGTCTAGCGCACCGCCCAGGACGTGGTAGCGGCCCCGGAACTCACGAGTGCGTTCCACGGCCGCAACGTCCTTGGGTTCCTCGACCACGCACACCTGAGTGAGGTCCCGGCGCGCGTCGCTGCAGATCCGGCACCGCTGCAAGTCGGAGACGTTGCCGCACACCTCGCAGAACGTCACGCCGTCGCGCACCCGGCCGAGCGCGGCGGTGAGCCTGTCGATGTCCGGCGGCGCCACCGACAACAGGTGGAACGCGATGCGCTGAGCGCTCTTGGGGCCGATGCCCGGCAACTTGCCGAGCTCATCGATCAGATCCTGGACGGGTCCCTCAAACATCGACATCCAGGTCAGAACCCCGGCAGGCCGAGGGCATCGCCTATTCCACCGGTCAACGGGCCAAGTCGGGTCTGGGTGAGGATCGTCACCTGCTTGGCCGCGTCAGCCAGCGCGCCGACGATGAGGTCTTGCAGCGTTTCGGGATCGGACGGGTCAATGACCTTGGGGTCGATCGCGACGGCTACCACCTCGCCGCTGCCCTTCATGGTCACCTGGACCAGGCCACCACCGGCCTGCCCCTGCACATCGGTGGCGGCCAGTTTCTCCTGGGCCTCCATGAGCTGCTGTTGCACCTGCTGGGCCTGCGCGAACAACGCGGACATGTCGGGCGTTCCTCCGGATTGCATGACGGTCCCCTTGCATATCGATCTCGACTTGGTTGCGCATCCACAATCCTGCGGCCGCGGTCTTCAAGCCTAGTCGGGGGCCGACTACCGTGACGCAGGTGTTCAACGCTTCCTGCCGGCGCTCGTCGCGGCACATGCGGTTTGCCCTGCATGCCGGCGCACCGTTTGCCGCCGGCATGCTCGTCGCTGCCTCGGTGGCCTTCGCGCCGAGTTCGCCGGCGGCCCCGGCCAACATCGCCGGAATGATCGTCTTCCTGGATCCGGGCCACAACGGAGCCAACGACGGGTCGATCAGCCGCCAGGTCCCCAACGGCCGCGGCGGGACCAAGGACTGCCAGGCCAGCGGCACGTCGGCCGAGGACGGATTCTCCGAGCACACCTTCACCTGGCAAACCGTGCTGCGAATTCGCGCCCAGCTCAACCAACTCGGCGTCCGTACGGCGATGTCGCGGGGCAACGACGACGCGCTGGGCCCGTGTGTCGACGAGCGCGCAGAGATTGGCCAACAAAATCAAGCCCAACGCGGTGGTGTCGATCCACGCCGACGGCGGACCGGCCACCGGGCGCGGATTCCACGTCAACTACTCGGCCCCGCCGCTCAACCTGACCCAAGCCGGCACCTCGGTGAGGTTCGCCCAGACGATGCGCGACCAACTCGCCGCCGCGGGCATTCCCGCAGCGAACTACATCGGCACCAACGGGCTCTACGGCCGCGCCGACCTCGCCGGCCTCAACCTCGCGCAGTACCCGTCGATCCTGGTCGAACTCGGCAACATGAAGAACCCCGCCGACTCAGCGCTCATGAAGACCCCCGAGGGTCAACAGAAATATGCCGATGCCGTCGTGAAGGGCGTTGTGGCCTTCCTCGCCACTCAGCCGCAGCGGACCGCCTGAACCAACAGCCGCCCCGGAATTCAGCCCTCGAGTTGCTTCTTCAGGTTTTCCAGGGTCTCGGCCTGGATCCTCTTCAGGCCGAGCGGGGCGAATGTCTTCTCGAAGAAGCCCTTGACTCCGTCCCCACCCTTCCACGAGGTCTTGGTGGTGACGGTTGAGCCGCTGCCCGCGGGGGCGACCGTCCAGTTGGTCACCATGGTCGAGTTGGCGTCCTTCTCGATGACCGTGTGGCCCGCGACATCCACCTCGGCCCTGACGTCACGGACCCTTGATTTGGTGGCCTGCAGTTTCCAGGTGACGACGGTGCCTGCGCCTTGGCCTCCCCGCAGCACCTGGTACCCGCTGTACTGCGACGGCAGGATCTTCGGCCGGAGCGTGGCGTAGTCGGCCACGGCGGCCAGAACCGCGTCGGGTTCGGCGTTGATCAGGACCGTGCTGGCCGCGCTGACTTGTCCCATCGAGAAGACTCCTTGTGTAGCGATCGGGAGGACGACCCCCGGCTGTGCAAGTGGCATCGACGGCGGGCGCCGACTAGCGTATCTGTGTGTCTGCTCCGGTGATAGACGGACTACCGGCACACGCGGCGGGGGTTCAGCGGCTGCTGTCCAGCTACCGCGCGATCCCGTGCCAATGTCGTTCAACTGCACCAGGTGTTGGCCGTCAAGCTCGATGGCTTCGGTGGTGACGGAGGATCGCCGTTGCGGCCGTGGTGGACACCATGAGACGAACTCAACCGTCGATACGTCGCGCCCCGAGCTGGTTCTGCAACAGTTCGATTGCGGCCTCTTCGGGGTCGCGACGCGGACCGGCATCCGCACCATCTGCAGCAGCCTCGGCGAGCATGCTGTCCTCCTCGGCATCCTGCGCTGCCTCATGACGATCCCGCCGAGCCGGTATCGGCGGCTCGGCAGGCGCTCCGCCAGGCTCGCATCGCACCTGCCAGTTCACCCCGAGCGCATCCTTGAGTGCTTCCCGGATGACGTCGGCATTGCGCTGTTCGCAGAGCCGCTTCGCCAACGGGGCCGACTCATGCATCAACACCAAGGTGTTGTCCTCGACGGCACGCACGGTCGCGCCGGACAGCATCACTTCGGTGGTGCGACTGCGTTGCCGGACCTTCTCCCGCACTGTCGTCCACATGCTTCGGACGGCGGCGGCGCCGGGCTCGGCAGCCGGCGACGCACCCACCGCAGCGCGCTCGGCAGCCGGCGACGCACCCACCGCAGCGGGCTCGGCGGCTGACGGCGCAGTTGCAGTTGCCGGCCGGGACGCTTCAGCTCCCACAGTTCCAGCGCCAGGCCGGGGCGCTGCCTGAGGCGGGGACGGCTGCGCAGGTGGGAGCCGCTTGGCGGGCACCGGCTTCGCCGCGACGTCGGCCCCGGGCCGCTCGGTCGGTATCGGACGAGTTTGCTGACCGCTTCGGACGAATTGCTTGACCGGCCGCGCGGCGGACTCCTCACCGGCGGGAATCGACAAATCCAACCGGGTCTCGATGCGTTCGACCCGATGCAGTAGGGCGGCCTCGGTGTCACTTGACGACGGGAGCAACAGCCTGGCGCACACCACCTCCAACAGCAGCCGCGGTGCCGTCGCACCCCGCATCTCGCCAAGCCCGGCGTGCACCACCTCCGCGTACCGGGTCAGCGTCGCAGCACCGATTCGGGCCGCCTGGTCACGCATCTTGTCGAGTTCGTCCTCGGGTGCTTCCACCACACCGCGCGACGCCGCGTCGGGAACGGCTTGCAGGACAATCAGATCACGAAACCGCTCCAACATATCGGTGGCGAACCGCCGCGGGTCGTGGCCGGCGTCGATCACCGACTCCACCGCGCCGAACAGGGCGGCCGCATCACCGGCGGCAAGTGCCTCCACAGCGTCGTCGATCAGCGCGACGTCGGTGGCCCCGAGCAAAGCCAGCGCTCGTTGGTAGCAAATGTGGTTCGCCTCGGCGCCGGCGAGCAACTGGTCGAGCACGCTGAGGGTGTCTCGCGGCGAACCGCCCCCCGCGCGGATCACCAGCGGGTAAACCGCATCGTCGATCTGGACATTCTCGGCCGCGCAGATGTTTGCGACCAGCGCTCGCATAGTGCGAGGCGGCAGCAGCCGGAACGGGTAGTGGTGGGTGCGCGACCGAATGGTCGGCAGCACTTTCTCCGGCTCGGTGGTCGCAAACACGAAAATGAGGTGCTCGGGGGGCTCCTCGACGATCTTCAGCAGCGCGTTGAACCCCGCGGTGGTGACCATATGCGCTTCGTCGATGATGAAAATCCGGTAGCGCGACTGCGCCGGAGCGTAGAACGCCCGGTCCCGCAACTCCCTCGTGTCGTCCACGCCACCGTGGCTCGCGGCATCGAGTTCGACGACGTCCACACTGCCGGGCCCATTGGGAGCCAGCGACACACAAGGATCGCAGACAGCGCAAGGCGTGGCGGTCGGCCCACGCTCACAGTTCAGGGAGCGCGCCAGGATACGGGCGGAGGATGTCTTGCCACAGCCGCGAGGGCCGGAGAACAGGTAGGCATGGTTGATGCGGCCCGCCTGCAGCGCGGTGGACAGGGGCGCGGTGACATGCTCCTGCCCGATCACCTCGGCGAAGGTAGCCGGCCGATACTTGCGGTACAGAGCCACGTCAGCAGGCTACCGACACCATCGGACGGAAGTATTGCCGCATATCGGCCGAGACCGCCCGGCGTCAGTCCGGACTGGCGAGGAGCGACTCGCTCGCCGCAAGCAATACGCAGGTGGCAAGGCCGTCGATGGCGGTCCGCAGATCGGATAGCGATCCGAACGAAGGGGCAATGCGAATATTCTTGTCCTCCGGGTCCGTTCGGTAGGGGAAGGACGCACCTGCCTCGGTGAGGGCGATCCCGGCGCCCTTGGCCAGTTCCACCGTCCGTTTGGCGGTACCCGGAAGCACGTCGAGGCTGACGAAGTAGCCGCCCTTGGGGTCGGTCCACGAGGCCACCTTCGAATCGCCCAACCGGCGCTCGAGGATCTCGGCCACCAGGGCAAACTTGGGGCCCAACAATTGCTGATGGCGACGCATGTGCCGACGGACACCGTCGGCGTCGCCGAAGAATCGCAGGTGCCGCAGTTGGTTGACCTTGTCGGGCCCGATCGTCTTCTTCCCGGCGTACTGCAGGTACCAGGCGATGTTGCCCAGCGACCCCCCGAAGAAACTCACGCCGGCACCGGCGAAGGTGATCTTCGACGTCGACGCGAAGACATACGGGCGATTGGGATTGCCGGCCTTTGCGGCCAAGCCCAGGACGTCGACCGGGGGCGGGAATTCGTCCGTGAGGGTGTGCACCGCATACGCGTTATCCCAGAAAATCCGGAAATCGGTTGCTGCCGTTTGCATCTGGACAAGACGGCGAACGTTGTCCCACGAATACACGGCTCCGGTGGGATTGGAGTACACCGGCACGCACCACATGCCCTTGATCGCGGGGTCGGCCGCGACGAGTTCCTCGACCAGGTCCACGTCGGGGCCGTCCTCGCGCATCGGAACGGTGACCATCTCGATGCCCATGGTCTCGGTGATGGCGAAGTGGCGATCGTAGCCCGGCGACGGGCACAGGAACTTGACTCCCGACCCGTCCAGCAGATCCCTGGTCCAGGGCTGCGGCGAGTCGACCCCACCGTGCAGCATCGAGAACACCACCACGTCGTGCATCACTTCGAGGCTGGCATTGTTGCCCGCGATCAGGTTCTGCACCGGGATGCCGAGCAGTTCGCCGAAGATCTCGCGCAGCTCCGGCAGGCCGTGCAGTCCGCCGTAGTTGCGGGTGTCAGTTCCTTCGCCGTCGCGATAGTTGTCACCGGGCAGGCTCAGCAGCACGTTGGACAAATCGAGCTGCTCGGGAGACGGCTTGCCGCGGGTGAGGTCGAGCTTGAGGTTTTCCGCCTTCAGGTCGTCATAGGCGCGCTGTTGCCGTTTGTACTCGGCCTTGAGGTCAGCGCTGCCGAGGGAGGTGAACGACACCGTGGGCCTTTCACAAGCCGGGCACTGGAGAGAAGTTTCGGGGACCCCGCGCACCCGCCAGAGCCCGTTGACCCTTGCTGCCTTCCAGCCCTGGGGGAGTTCACAGGATAGACGCCGCACGGGGTCCACGGGCGAGTGTAATACCCCGTCCACCGGGCGAAGGAGGTGCCCCCGCAGCTGTCACAGGCGATTGCAAGGTGCGTTGATACATAATCTATCCGGTGAGCCGTTACCCAGCCGTGCTGGACCAGCTAGAGTCCTCGGTTACCATTGCCGACGGAGGATTCGCCTAGTGGCCTATGGCGCTCGCCTGGAACGCGGGTTGGGTTAACAGCCCTCGCGGGTTCAAATCCCGCATCCTCCGCTGTGTGTCCGGGTGGCGCCGACAGGACACCTCTGACCTCAAACTGAAACCAAGGAGTGGCATGCGACGCAGCATTGTGGTGGTCTGGCACGCAGTGTCCTTCATCCTGGCCGGGGGCCTGTACTTCTTCTTCGTGCTGCCACGCTGGCAGGAATTCGCAGGACATGTTTCGCCCACCGTTGGTACGACGATGCGAATCGTTGTCGGTGTGCTGCTCGTGCTGACAGCGTTGCCTCTTCTGCTCAATCTGCGCAGAAGCCGACGTCCCGAATTCGGTACGCCGCGGTTGGCGCTCAACCTCCGGACGTGGTCGATCGTGGCCCATGTGCTGGCCGGAGTGATAATCGTCGCGGCGGCTATCGTCGAGATGCAGCTGGGGCTCGACAAGGCAGGCCTGTGGCTGTTCGGGGCGTACGGCGCGGCCGCGACATTGGCGGTGCTTGGTGCGTTGTCGTTCTACATGGCGTTCGCTGCCGCATCGACACCTAGGCCACCCAAGCCGATCAAGCCGAAAAGGGAGAAAGCGCGCTCGCGCCGTAGCGCCGACGCGGGCCTGGATCCCACGGAGTCGGTCGGAAGCCCCAAGATTGACTCCCTCACCGACGACTCCCCCACCGAGGACTCCCCCACCGAGGACGAAGCCCCGGCCGAGGTGCCCGCCGACCAGTCCGACGAGGCCGACAGCGCCGACCTCCCCGAACCCGAAGACATCACCGAGGACGACGAGCTGGAGGCGAGCGGCGCCGTACCTTCGGCTCCCCGCCGCCGTCTGCTGAACCGCAGAATGGCCGTCAAAGGCCGGCGCGGTGGAGTGGCCGTGTCGGACTGACGCGGCGCCCGCCGAGAGGTGGGCATATCCGTGCGGTTGCGGACGCCCGTTCGTAATCCGCCGCGCTCCTGATCAGGGAAGGCAAAATGGACGGGTAACGATCCGGTCCGCTCTGCCGAGAGGTATGTCATGGCCGAACAACGACGCCGGCAAGGCGCCGTACGATGCCGCACCGCATTCTGCCTGCTGGGCATCCTGTTGCTCACTTTGGTCGCGCCTCTGGAACATCCGGTCTCGACGGCGAACGCCGCACCTCTGGACCCGTATGCGTTGGCAGCTCAGGTCGAGCCGGGCCTGGTACAACTCAGCACGCTGGTCGAGTTTCAGGGGGTCGTCGGCAACGGCGCCGGCATTGTCCTGACCCCGGACGGGCAAGTACTGTCCAGCCACCACGTGGTGCAGGGCGCCAACTCGATCAAAGCGGTCAGCATGGCCAATGGACAGACATACCACGCCGATATGATCGGCTACGACCGCGATGACGACATCGTGGTGCTGCAGCTTTTTGGGGCGGCCGGACTGCCCGTGGCGCCGCTCGGCGACTCCAACTCAGTTGCGGTGGGCGATCCAGTAGTGACGATCGGCAACGCAAATGGCACCGGACGCCCCCTTACGCATGAAGCCGGCACAGTCACCTCGTTGACCCGGGCGATCGATGCCGAGGACGAGCTGAGCGGCAGCAAGCACAGGTTGAACGCCATGATCGAATCCTCGACCAACCTGCGCGCCGGCGATTCCGGCGGCGCATTGGTCAATGCCGCCGGGCAGGTGGTGGGTCTCAATGCGGCCGCGGCACTGAACTTCAAAATGAACGGTGAGTCGACGCCCGGCGGCCAGGGTTTTGCCATTCCGATCAACCGGGCATTGGACATCGCCAATCAGATCCGCTCAGGTGTGCCGTCACCATCCGTTCACATCGGTCCCTCGGCGATGCTGGGTATCGGCATCAGCGCCGCGCCACCCCCGACGTCGGACGGCCTGCCGGTCCGGTCGGTCCTGCGCGGTGGCCCCGCGGATCAGGTTGGCCTCAGCGCGGGTGATGTCATCACTGTGATCGACGGCGTACGAATCGACTCTGCCAGCACATTGACCGGGCTGCTCGACCAACGCTATCCGGGCGAGGTCATCGACGTGAATTGGATCGATGGCGCGGGCGTGCCGCGCAACGCGAAGCTGACACTGGTTGCCGGGCCGGTGAGCTGACCGGCTCCCGGCTATGGGGTAGTCGGCTGCAACGGGATAGTCGGCTGCGACGAGCCGGGGACGGCCGGGCCGGTCGCTGGCCTGACCCGAGTCACCGTCGCCTGCAGCTGTGCGCCCGGGGCACCCTCGATTTTCACGTCGGCGTATACGCGGGTCTGCCCGTTGCTCACGGTGAAGTTGCCCGGCTGCACCTCATTCCCGCCTGCGACCTCGTAGAACACCGTGAAGTTCTGGTCAGGCAGGGGGTGGGTGCCCAGATACATCGGCTGAATCGTGTACGTGTACGTGCACGTGCCGGAGTCTGCGCATTGCTGTGCGGTGACCTGCACGCCGACGCGGAACTCCTGCGGGGTGGGGATTCGGGGTTCCGGGGCGACGCGCGACATGCTCGGCGACCGCGTTGCGCTCGTGTCCTTCTGCCCGAGCAGGGCGATCGCCAGACCGATACCCGTGATGACCAGGGCCGCGATGCACACCGCGACCGTTAACCTACGGACGCTCATCGTCCCCTGTCTTCGTGGGTTGCCGAAGAGTCATCCCGGTTCTCGGGATCGGGTTGCAACGCGTCAACCATTCAGGATCCATTGCCGTGCCGCCTCCGTCTGCCCAGCCGGGAAATGCCTGATCTGAGCCGAAACAAAATGTGATGCCAGGCGCTCGGCGAAATCTCCCAGGTGCGAATCTGTCACCACTGCGATCTTCTTGACACGCTTGTGATGATCTCGAACGAAACGCAGGTGGTTGATCAGGGCCCCAAAACTGTCCCACCCCGGAAACCGGGCGGCTTCCATGACGACGCCGGCAAGATCGCCGGTTGCCTCGATATGGGGATCGACCACCTCCGCAAGTTTGACGAAGTCATCCCGCGCGATCGCAGACTCGGGTTTCAGATGCAGGATCGAATGCTCGGCATCGAGATCAAATTGAATCATCTACCGCTTCTACACCATCGGCGGCGGTGCGATCAATCCGATCCGCGGCACAAACCGGCCCACGCCGGCCGCGTACTCGCGGTAGGCGTCGCCGTGTACCCGCAACAGGTGCGGCTCCTCGACGCGGCGGACCTGGACCTCGATCGATGCCACCAGGAGCAGATAGCCGACCAGGGCCAGCAGGTTCGGCGCCACAAGCGTGGCGCCGAACCAGAACACGAACATCGCCGAGTAAATGGGATTGCGCACCACGGCGAAGACACCGGAGCGAACCAACGTCGTTGTCTCGGTCTCGTCGACACCGATGCGCCAGGACTCGCCCATCTGTATTTGCGCATACACCGTGGCGGTGATGCCGACGACACCCAGTGCCACGCCGGTCACCTGAATCCAGGTGGCGTGCAGGAACGGCAAGGGCGAAAGCACCGCCACCAGTTGCAGCACGGGTGCCGCGAGGGAGACCGCGACAGCGACGGCAAGACCCGCACCGCCGAACCATTCCGCCGACCCGGGGCGCCCGCTGACCCCGCGGAAGCCCGTCGACCCGGTCCTGCGCCACTGCCACCAGCAGCGCCACACGATTCCGGCGGCACCCCCGACGCCGTACAACACCAAGGCGATGACGGCCGTCGTCTTCTCGTCCATTCAAACTCCTCACCGGGATGCCAACTGCGTGAATCGCCGCGCCGCCCAGCCCAGCCCGGCCCGGCCCGGCCCGCGCCAATCCTGAAGGCGACAATAACCAGTGCCGGCAGGACCCATTTGCTTCATGTCGCTTGTCACCGCTTTTAGGCTGTTGGGGTGCAGTTGTCGTGGCCGTTGGTCGGTCGCTCGGAAGAATTGCGGACTATCGGGGCCGCCCTCTCGGCGCGGGACGTACCCGGGATCGTCGTTTGTGGTGCGGCGGGTGTCGGGAAGAGCCGAATCGCCCGAGAGGCGTTGTCGGTTGCGGCGTCACACGGTTGCGAGGCCCGGTGGGCGGTGAGCACCTCCTCGGCGCGAGCCATTCCGCTGGGTGCTTTCACCGCGTGGGCGCCAACCGATGCCAACGACACCGTCCAGTTGCTGCGGGGCGTGATCGGGTCGCTGACGGCGGCACCTTCAGGCGCCACCGTGGTGGTGGCTGTCGACGACGTGCATCTGATCGATGATTTGTCGGCTTTCGTTTTGCATCAGGTTGCGCAGCGCGGTGCGGCGAAAGTGCTGCTCACCATTTGCGACGGTGAGCCGATTCCCGTTGCGGCACAGGAGATATGGAAGGGCGGCCGGTTGGATCGGCTCGACCTGCAGCCACTGTCCTTCGAAGAAACAGCCACGCTGCTGTCGGCGGCATTAGGCGGTTCGGTGGATCCGGGTGCCGTCTCGCGGTTATGGAAGCTGACTCGCGGAAACGTCCTGTATCTGCGCAACATCGTCGAGCAGGAGGCTGCGGACGGCCGACTGGCGCAACAACGCGGGTACTGGCGGTGGATCGGTGACCCGATCATCCCACCGAGTCTGGTCGAGCTGGTCGAATCCCGCATCGGGGCGCTGCCCGAGCCGGTCAGCGATGTGATCGACACGCTTGCCGTCGCGGAGCCGATCGAGTTGGCGGCGCTGAGGCGGATGACCGATCCGGCCGCGGTCGAGCAGGCCGACGGCCGTGGCCTCATCACGCTCGAGCCCGTCGCCGGCGGTGTGCAGGTGCGGGTCGCACATCCGCTCTACGGCGAGGTGCGCCGCAGACGCGCGCCACCCACCCGGCTACGACGGTTGCGCGGACTGGCCGCGGCCGAACTGGCCGCATCCGATGAGCGCGACGACATACACGTGGTGGTGCGCCGGGCCGCATTGAGTCTGGACTCCGACCTCACCCCAGACGCCGGCCTGCTCGTCAGGGCTGGCCACGGCGCCGTGTGGCTGGCAGACCTGGCACTGGCCGATCGGCTCGCGGACGCCGCGATCCGCGCCGGAGCGGGACCAGAACCGACCTTTGTTCGCGCGCATGCACTTTCGTGGCTGGGCCGTGGCGAGGAGGCCGACGCGGTGCTCGCCGCGATCCGTGCCAGCGAACTGACCGACACCGACCGGGCCAGGTTGGCGTTCCTGCGAGCCAGCAACACGTTGTGGGCGCTTGCCGACCCCGCCCGCGCGAAACAAATCATCGACGACGCGTCGCGCACCACCCCGCCGCAGGCTCGCAGCTACATCGACGCCTTCCTGACGGTGTACTGGTTCGCGATGGACCAGCCGGCCGCCGCGGTGCGAGCTGCCAAACACCTCGCATTGGGCGACCTGCCCGCCGTGGTCGGCGCCGAGATAGCCTGGGTGCTCGCTACCATCTACGCCGACGCCGGCCGCACCGCCGAGGCCGTGGCCGTCGCCGACGCCGGATACACCTCTGCGACGCGCTCTTTCGACGCACCGCACATGAGGTTCAACATCGCCGACGCCCACGTCAGCGCGCTGCTGCTGGCCGGCCAGGTCAGCGACGCCGTCGAGCTGGCCGAGCGGGTGCGCCGGCAGGCGGCCGATCTGCCGGGGGCCGCGCAGCTTCTCGGTGCCGCCGTGGCGGGTCGGGCCGCCCTCGGTTCCGGCCGCCTGGAGAACGCGTGTGGACTGCTGGAAAAGGCGGCGGTGGCGTTGTCGGCCTCCCATGCCATCGGCTGGGGGTACCGGTATCAGGTGCCACGCGCGACCGCGCTCGCGATGCGCGGTTCCACCGGCGAGGCCGCTGCCGCACTCGGGGCGCTCGACAGGCTGGAACGTCGGTTCCGGACGCTGGATTATGAGCGCAGCGTGGCCCGGGCGTGGGTGGCCGCCGGCCAGGGCGCTGTCAGTGAGGCGATCACCGTCGTGTTGTCGGCAGCCGAAAGGGCTGCGGCCAAGGGGCAATTCGCGGCCGAATTGGTCTGCCTGCAGACCGCCACCCAGTTCGGGGACCGGTCATGCGCACCCCGGTTGCGCGAGCTCGAAGCCATCGTCGAGGGGCCGCGCGTCGGTTTGGCCGCCCGATTCGCCGAGACCCTGCGCGACGGCGACGCCGCCGCATTGGCTGCGGTGTCCGAGGACTTCGAGCACATGGGAGACCTCGTCGCTGCCGTCGATGCCGCCGCGCACGCCGCTATCGCGTACCGGAGCACAGGCCTACGGGGATCGGCATTGGGATGCTCGGCACGCGCAAACGCCCTGGCCGAGCAATGCGGCGGCACCAGCACCCCGGCACTTCGTCAGGCCAGCGAGCCGTTGCCGCTGACGGATCGTGAACGCGAGATCGTGATGCTCATCGGTGCGGGATTGTCCAACCGCGCAGTTGCCCAGCGGCTGACGCTGTCGGTACGCACCGTCGAAAGCCACATCTACCGGGCCATGTTGAAGACAGGGGCAACCAGCCGTGACGAACTCGCCGCCCTGCTACCCCAGCACGGGCCGCGATCAGAGTGACGGCGTCGGTGGTGATCTCAGTTTGGCGATGCTGAATCGGCATAGACACCACGGATACATGCTGCTCACATGGCCGATGAACTCAGCCGCACTGGACGGCGTCTACCGCGCCGCCGAAGCGAAACTCCTTGCGGCGCAGGGCTGACAGACGGCCACTACCACGAGTTTTACCGCGCGACACAAGGCATTGTGGTCGGCAGATTCCGGACTGGCTGATTCGATGGCGGCGGCCAGCCGCCGGTGCAGCTCGGCGCGATCCGATTTCAGCTGCGATTCGTAGGCCACCGCGCGGATCAGCGGGTGGCGGAAGGCGTACTCGACGCTCGGGGTGAAGCGCACCTGACCGATAAGCTCCGCGGTGAGCCCGAAGGGGCAGTCCTCATGGCATTGCCTCGGTCCACTCCATATGGCCCTCGAAGCCGAGCGACGCCGCCATGTCGCGGTAGCGGTCCCGGAAGTGTGCGTAAGCCGCGGCATCGTCGCGAGCCCGTGCCAGTAGAGCACGTAGCCGCAGCAGCGTGATCTCGCGCATCGCCGAACCGTCGTCTGCCCACAGGTTAGTCAACCGGTCGACCGCCTCTTGGGCTTCGGCCAGGTCGCCCTCGGCGCCGCGCTCCAGCAGCGTCTGCACCAGAACGCCGGTGCCCCAAACGCCGTAGAAGCGGTGCCTGACGCAGCTCATTGACGGCTTGGCGCATGTCCCCAATGGCAGTATCGCGGTCGCCGCGCCTGGCCGCTTCCCGGGCGGCCCACAAGTCGGTGACCGGGATGAGGAAGAGGGCACGCTTGCGCAGCCACATGTCGCGGGCCTGCATCATCAATTCAAGCCCGCGCTGCACGGTCGGCCGCGGCGTCCCGATTCAGCAGCGCGACACCCAACGTGTACGCGGCCAAGCCCAGTGCGTGATCGTTGCTGGCCTCTTCGGCGGTCTGCATCGCCTCCTCGCTGGCGCGTATCACGGAGTCATCGGCCCGAAGCACCCCGTACTGCATTTTCAGACCGTAGGTCCAGGCGACGACACCGGCAAGGGTTTCCGCGTTGCTGCTTCGGGCCATCGCGACGGCGTCGTGGAGGTCTTGGCGCCAACCGGGACGGCCCAGCCACCACCGAGCGGTGCCGCGCAATGCCAACGCGATCGCCAGCGGTGATCCCACACCGAAGCCGGCGCCCTTGGCGGGATCACCGGCGGCCAGGTCGATGATGGTCTGCGACCACCGCAAGATCTCGCCGATTTCGCAGAAGCCGAGCCAGTTGCAGAACGCCACGCCCACCAACCCCATGGTCGGGATGGGATCGCCGATCGACTCGAGCAGCGCCATCTGTTCTGATGACAGCCTCGCCGCCTCACGCGCGCGCCCGGCGTACATGAGCTCGCTGGCCGGCGCGGTCATGCCGATGGCCAGTGAGACCTTGTCCCCGGCCGCGCTGCACAACTCCCGCAGCTCCGCGAAGCGTCCCCGGCTGTCCTGGGCCTCTCGGGCTTGCCAGTCGGTGGCACACAGCATGGTGCGGGGGGCGATGCGCATCGACAGCTGGCCGGGGTCTTGGCCGGACTCGGGGTCAGGCAGTGCGTCGGCGATGCGGCGTGCCCGCTCCCAGCTGAGCCGGGCCGCGCCGAGATCGCGGTTGGTGGACCACGCGGCGGCCCGCATGTGCCAGCCGTACGCCGCGTGCAGTTCGCCGGCGGCTTCGAGGTGTTCGGCGATCAGCGCCGCGTTCTCCTCCACCGACCTCGGCGCACGTTCTTGAATGGCGGCGGCCAGGCGCCGGTGCCACCCGGCGCGATCGGATTTCAGCTGCGATTCGTAGGCCACCGCGCGGATCAGCGGGTGCCGGAACGCGTACTCGGCGCTCGGGGTGAACCGCACCTGATCGATCAGCTCCGCGCCGAGCAGCTCGTCGAGCCCCGCATCGATGCCCAACGCGGCCAGCAGCTCCGCTCCGAATCGGGCTCCGATCACCGACGCCGCGCTCAACGTCCGCCTGGCCGGGGCCTTCAGCTGGTCGATGCGCGCCTCGATGGCCGCCGCCACCGTGACCGGCACGCTCACCTCGGCGATATCCACGTGACACGTATAGCCACCACGCTGTCCGGCCAGCACCCCGCGCTGCGCCAACTCGCGCACCATCTCCTCGGCGAAAAACGGGTTCCCCGAGGCCCGCTCGGCGATGACCGCCGCCAACTCGCCGACCGAGGGATCCGACCCCAGCAGCTCACCCAGCAGCGCCGCGATGTCCGAATCACCCAGTGGGCCAAGCGCTATCGTCTGGGCGCCATGCACCCGCAACAGCGCGCCCCCATACTCGGGGCGCGAGGTGATCAGCACCATCGACGCCGTGCACGGGATCACCGCCAGGAAGTCGGTCAGCATCGCCTCGCTGACCGCATCGATCCAGTGCGCATCCTCGATGATGAACAGCGCCGGCTGCGTGCGCGCCAGCGCAATCGTGTTGATCAGTGCGGTCAACCGGCGCCGCCGCGCGTCCGGGTCGATCTGGGACAGCGGCACATCGGGGTCGGCGATGCCGAGCAGATCATCAAGCAGCAGCAGATCCTGCGGGTCGGCATCCGAAATCTGTTGGCGCACCCGGGCGCGGGCGGCTTCGCCGTCCAGGGCGGCCACGCCGGTGCGCACGCGCAGCAGCCGGGTCACGGCATGGAACGGGACGTCACGAGCATGCGACTCGCAGAACCCCCAAAACACCTCCACCCCGCGGCCGGCCGCCAAGGCCGCGGCCTCCCGGGCCACCCGGCTCTTGCCGATGCCCGGAGATCCGATCACATTCACCACACCACCGCGCCCACCAATCGCCCGCTCCGCCATCGCATCCGAGGGCCGCCATCTCCCAGCGCCGACCGACCAGGCTCGCCTCCGTGCGCCCGGCAGGCCCATCCCGCGGGCCGATCCCCATCAGCCGGCGCGCGCACACCGGGTCGTCGAACCCCCTGATGTGCACCCATTCCGGTTCGGCCAGCAGCACCATGTGCTCGACCAGCCGCGCGGTCGCCTCCGACAACATCACCCCACCGGGGTGCGCCACCGATTCCATCCGATGGGCAAACCCGACCGTCTCGCCGGTCGCGGCGTATCTCAGCGACCCCGAACCGACCTCACCGGCGATCACCCGACCCGAATTCAGGCCCACCCGCAACCGCAGCGCCACGCCATCGCGGCGTGTCACCTCGGCCGCCAACCGGCCCGCCTCCTCCTGGATCGCCAGCGCGGCAAGACATGCCCGAAAGGCATGATCCTCCAACGCAACTGGAGCACCAAACAGCGCCATCACCCCGTCGCCGGTGTACTCCACGGTCCCGCCACCGTAGCGGCGCGCCACCGCCGCCGAGCGCTCCAACAGCTCGATCATGATCTCGCGCAACCGCTCCATGTCCAGGGCAGCCGCAATGTCCATCGACCGCACCACATCGGCGAACAGCACCGTCACCTGTTTGTACTCAGCCGAACGGCTGGCCTGGGTGACCGCTGCACCGCACTCGTTACAGAACTTCGAGTTCAGCGGCAGCTCGGTGCCGCACGACCCACACGACAGCCCCGTCGCGGTCAGTCCACCGCGACCGTCGTCTTCGCTGGGGTCCACATCCGTATCGTTTCATCGCTGGTCAGTGGTGTCCGTCATATCGCGGTGCCATCAGCGGCCCGCGCACTTCGCCGACTTCACGGTGGAAGCCAAGTGCAACCGGCAGCGCGGCATGGCCGTGGTCGACGCCGGCATCCGGAACTTGTTCCCGCACCCCAGCGCGGGCGGCGTCGCCGTCCAGGGCGGCCACGCCGGTGCTCGCGCGCAGCAGCTGGGCCACCACCCGGAAGGGAATGTCACCGGCGTGGGATTCGCAGAAGGTCCAAAACACCTCGACCCCGCGACCGGCCGCCAACGCCGCGGTCTCGCGGGCGACTCGGGACTTGCCGATGCCCGGCGCTCCGACCACATTGACCACACCACCGCGGCCACCGATGGTGCGGTCCACCATCGCATCCAGGGCCGCCAGCTCCCAGCGCCGGCCGACCAGGCTCGCCTCGGCGCGCCCGACCAGGCCCTCCCGTGGGCTGATCGCCAGCAGCCTGTGCGCGCACAGCGGTTCGTCGGCCCCTTTGATGCGCACCCACTCCGGTTCCGCCAGCAGCACGAGGTGCTCGACCAGCTGTGCGGTGGACTCCGACAGCATCACCGCACCGGGCGGGGCCGCCGATTCCATTCGCTGCGCCATCCCGACCTGCGCGCCGGTCGCGGCATAGCCCAACGACCCTGAGCCGATCTCACCGGCGATCACCCGACCCGAATTCAGGCCCACTCGCACTCGAAGATCGACACCGTCACGGCGATGCACCTCGGCCGCCAACCGGCTCGTCTCCTCCTGAATGGCCAGAGCGGCCACACATGCGCGAAAAGCGTGATCCTCCAACGCCACCGGGGCGCCGAACACCGCCATCACCCCGTCGCCGGTGAACTGCACCATTCCGCCGCCGTAGCGGCGCAGCACCGCCGCCGAGCACTCCACCAGGTCGGTCATGACCTCGCGCAACCGCTCCATCTTCAGGGCAGCCGCGATATCCATCGAGCGCACCACATCGGCGAACAGCACCGTCACCTGCTTGTACTCGGCCGATGAAACCGACCGCGCCAGCGGTGCGCCACATCCGTCGCAGAACTTGGCGTTCTCGCGGGGCGCGGCACCACACCTCGGGCACGCTCCCGGTGCTGTCATGATCCGAACTCCCCCCGATCCACCCGGTCGGGATCGGACCGCGTTCCGCCAAGGGTATGGCTTTCCGGGCTTGAGGAGAGGGATTTCCACCCAGCACAAGCAGTCGCAGGCGTCTTTGTCGAACAGGCCGGCCACCTGGCCAGGTTCGCGGCGGTGACTCCGAACCGACGAAAGCAGAGCTGCGCCGTGGATACCCGACTCACCGACACCGATCAGGGCGTTCGCAAGTAGTGACCGCCGGTGACGGGTGAACGATGGGCTCCGAGCGCTGCGGCGCGACGTCACCAACCGTAAGGTGTGTGTGCTGGTCTTTCGGGGCGGAAAGCAAGTGCCGGGGGATGCCTCCCCAGGAGTACGCGCGCATAGCGCCGAGCTCGTCTGCCTTCCGTGTCGTAGCCGGCAACTAGACTTCCGGGGTGCGGATCGGTCCGCGCTATGAGGACGCCGCCGAGGGGGGTTTATGGGCATCATCGCCAAGCTCAAGGGTGAGTTGGTCGACGTCATCGAGTGGATCGACGACTCGAGATCGACACTGGCGTGGCGGTATCCGCGCTACCAGAACGAGATCAAGAACGGCGCGGAGCTCATCGTGCGCGAGGGGCAGCGGGCGGTGTTCGTCTACCGCGGGCAGATCGCCGACAAGTTCGACCCCGGCCACTACCGGCTGGTCACCGAGAACCTCCCGATCCTCTCGACGCTGCAGGGCTGGCCGCACGGGTTCCGCAGCCCGTTCCGCAGCGAGGTCTACTTCATCAATACCCGCGCGGTGACCGATCTGCGCTGGGGCACGCCGTCGCCGGTGACGGTGCGCGATCCCGACTTCACGATGGTGCAGGTGCGGGCGAACGGCCTGTGTGTGCTGCGCATCGCCGACCCGGAGATCTTCTTGCGCGAGGTGATCGGCACCGACTCGTCGGTCACCACCGAGGAGATCGCCGAACTGCTGCGGCGGGTGATCACGCTCGCGTTCTCGGACATGATCATGGCGACCAAGCTCGGCGCGATCGATCTGCAGGGCCGCCAGGTCGAGTTGTCGGACAAGCTGCGCGACTTCGTGCAGCAGCGGGTGGACGACGAGTTCGGCCTCAAGGTCGAGAGCGTGACGATGAACATCACGCTGCCCGAGGAGATCACCCAGGCGATGACGCGTGGTGTCGCCCGCGGTGTGGAGCAGGCCCGCTACCTCGACAACGTGGGGCCGATGGATCGCCTGCAGCGGGGTGCGGCGGCCGAGGCGATGGTCGAGGCGGCCCGCAATCCCGGCGGCGAAGCCGGCTCCATGATGGGGGCCGGGCTCGGCATGGCGCTCGGCCAGCAGATGGGCACCATGATGGCCGGCCAGCACGGTCAGCCCGGATACCCACCGCCGCCCGGGCCGCCCCCGCTTCCTCAGGCGCCGCTGTTCCACGTCGCGCTCGACGGTCAAGCGGCCGGGCCGTTCACCGTCGATCAGCTGCGCCAGTACGTGGGCAGCGGGCAGCTGAGCGCGGACTCCTCGGTGTGGACCGCCGGAATGCCGAATTGGGTTGCCGCACAGACGGTTCCCGCGCTGGCGTCGCTGTTCGCGCCACCGCCAACGCCGCCACCCCTGCCGCCGCCCGGGGCGCCGGCGTGACGCAGGGCCCGCCGGGCCGACCCTCGCAGGGCCCGCCACCGCCCCGGCCGCAGTACCCGCCGCACCACGCGCCGCAGGCTCCAGCACCGCCACCTCAGCGGGCGACGTTGCAGCCCACGGAACAGACCCGAACCTATCCGTGTCATCAGTGCGGCGGATCGCTGGTGTTCGACATCGGGATCCAGCAGCTGAAGTGTCCGCACTGCGGCGACGTGGTGCCGATCGTCGAGGACGCCGGCCGCCGGGTGGTCAAGCACGACCTGCGCTCGGCGTGGGGGCAGCAGCAGGCGAGTTCGGTGGCGCGGTTCGCCGGGCAGGGCGGGCAGGCGGCGCAGAAGGAGATCGTCTGCCAGAACTGCGGCGGGCACACGACGTTCACCGGGACGCTGACCGCGCTGCGCTGCCCGTACTGCGCGACGCCGATCCAGCGCGACGACGTGCGCGACGCGCCGGACCGGCTGCCGGTCGACGCGGTGTTGCCGTTCCGGATGGACGAGGCCAATGCCCGCGCGGTAGTGGACAAGTGGATCAACGGGCGCTGGTTCGCGCCGTCGGAGTTCAAGAAGTACAACGACACCGGCGCGTTGTCGAGCATCTACGTCGCGTACTTCACCTACGACGCGACCGCCGTCACCGACTACGCCGGTGAGCGTGGCCGCCGCTACACGGTGACCGTCGGGAAGGGCAATCAGAAACGGACCGAAACCCGCATCGACTGGACCTACGTCAACGGCCAGGTGACCAATTCCTTCAACGACCTGCCGGTGCTGGCCAACACCGGCCTGGACGAGCAGAAGATCGCCGCGCTCGAGCCGTGGCCGACGCAGCAGGTGCGGCCGTTCTCGGCGGAGTACATCGCCGGGCACCTGTCCCGCACCTACGACCGGACGGTGGAGCAGGCCTTCGGGGTCGCGAAGACGTCGATGGAATCCACGATCGACAACACCGTGCGGCGCAACATCGGCGGTGACAAGCAGCGGGTGCACCACAAGAACACCAACTGGTACAACATGACGTTCACGCACGTGCTGCTACCGATCTGGTTGTTGACCGTGATCTACAACGGCAAGCCATTTCAGGTGTGCATCAACGGGTTCACCGGCGAGGTGCAGGGCCGCCGGCCCTACAGCACGGCCAAGATCGTCGCGTTGATCTGCGTGGTCGTGCTGGTGATTCTGGCGTTGATGGCGTACTCGGCGACGAAGGGCGGCTGATGTGGACGTCGTGACGGTGGTCATAGTGCTGGTGCTGCTGGTGGTTGGGGCCGCAGCGGCATTCGCGGTGGCGCTGGCCCGGCGCAGCAAGGCGCAACTCGCCGCGAATGTGGAGGTGCTGCCCGGCATGCCGACCGGAGCACCACCGGAATGGGCCGGCGCGCACACACCGGAGGCGAAGATGCACCGACGCCTGGTGAGCCTGGCGCGGGCGTTGGCGGCGTTGCCGCTCGGTGACGCGGGTGCGATCGAGCGGAAGGTCCGCGTCGAACGCCGGGTGCAGGAACTCGACCAAAGGTTGATCACGTTGGCGGTTGCGCCTGAGGCCGCACGGCGGGAAGCCGTCGCAGCGTTGGAGCCCGAGGTCGCTGCCGCGGAGGCAGCGGTTGGCGCGTTGGCGACGGAACCGCCGCTGGCGTGAGCCGCCACTCACGCGTCGAAGTCGTCCTACCCGAATCACGACTGTCGGTGCCGGGCGCTACCCTGATTCAGCTCTCGAGCGGACGGCTGTTCGGGTACCTGGCCCGCCGTCACGGCAACCGCGCGACCACCGCACGGTGCCCCAGGGGAAGAGCGGGCACGCGAACGCGTGCAAGTGGTGGACGCCCGACCGTGGCGTAGCCGGAAATGGCGAAGAACATGACCGAACGGAGTCTCAGCGCTGCCGACGCAGCACTGCGCGAGCGAATCACCGAGTTGTCGGTGCACATCCCCTGCGGAGCAGTTGCGCGGTCCGCTGCAACGGAAGAGCCCGTTCTACCCGGATCTGCCGATCAAGTGGCAGTCCTGCCGCGACGAGGACGCTCCACAGAAGTGGGCAGCGTGCGACGTCTCGCGCGAGCGCGATCTCTGCATCATCTGCTTCCGGGCGACGGCCGGCGGCACATCCCGCTGGGCTTGGCTGGCGTGCGACGACTGCCGCGCCGTCAGCGAAGCGATCGAATCTTCTTGGGGCTTCACGGCCGTTCGCGCTCGGAAGGCACAGCCTGATGAACGGGATCGGGATTCGCGGCGGTAGCCCACCGGAGGTGCAGGAGGCGCAGGTCGCTCGACTGGTGGAGTTCTTGAAGGGTGACGGCCGCCTGCGTGATTGGCGTCTGCAGGAGTACTCACGGTTGGCGAGCAGGTTCGACCCACTCGCCGACGTCCCGCTGAGGGTGTGGCAGCAGGAATGGGCGCCGGGACGGAACGCGTCGGTGGACGCCTTCACGCGCTTGCTGGGCGAGGCGCCCCCGCTGCCGGAATGACTGGTGGTTCGCACTGATGATCGTGTGACGACAATGACGGTAGATTATCGCAACGGCCTGGCAATGGAACTCGAGAATCGTTGGGGCAGAATGAAAATGGAGCTACTCGGTTTCCACTTAAAATCGAGCTCCCGTCGGATGTGCTCAAGGATGTGGCCGTGGCCGTGGGTTAGCCCCAGTGCTCGACGATCGCCTGGACTGCGGGGCTCACGGCGCCGCGACTGACGATGCGAATATCCAGTCCCGCGTGCTCGACGATGGTCAAAGCGCGCTCGATGGCGCTGTCGATCCAGTCGTCGCCGTTGCCGAAGGCTCCGCCTCCCAGTCGTGTCAGCAGAACTGTGTTCGAACCGCCATTGCTCGCCTGCTCGGCGGCGGCCAGCAGGGTTGCTTCGTAGGCGGCCTGCAGGACCAGTCGCGCGAACAGTTCCCAGTCGTGTTGGGGTAGAGACGAATAGGCGACCGGTAGCGCCGAGCAGAAAGCCTGCGCGACTAGCCTGCGCTCCCCGCCGGGCAGGTCGGTGACCTCGACGCCGCTATGCAGACCAATGGCCAAGTGTCCGCGCAGCAGGTCGAGCAGGTCTTCGGGGGCGTCGTCCAGTAGGTCCGTGATCGCGGTCAGACCCTCCCTGGTGCACAGCGCGTAGCCGTTTTGCATCCGCCACAGCCTGCTGGCCGGCAGCCCCACCAAGTCCGACAAGGCGGAACCGAGACCTGCCAGTGCGTCGAGTTGACGGTCGCTGGTCTGACCGATCCGATCGCCGACCGGCACGCAGTAGTTGCGGTAGATCGTCGCCGCGCCGGCCGCCATCGCGCAGGCCGGCCCTTGGGTGTGGTCGTAGGCGTAGCGCGCTACCCCCTGCTCGGGAGTGACATGCTCGGAGGTCATCTCCAACAGGTTGAACTGAGAAGCAACCTGGAACAGAGCGCCCTCATATGCGGGGTCGGCGTGCAGCGCCCGGACATCGCCGACCAAGACTTGCACCGAACTGCGTTGCCCTCGAGCCGGATCCACTCGCGAGCGCAGCTCGGCCAGCGTCGGCATCGTCAGGTTCCCGATGCCGTAGCGCTTGCCGTTGACCGTAGACACCAGTTCGTCGCCTTCGATGAGAAGTCGGCGCTGAGTGTCGGTGTAGCCGTCCTCGCGAAACCCGGTAATGCGTTCGAACCAGTCGTGTGAATTCATCGTCACTCCCCCTTGCGTCGTGCTCTTTGGCGCAGAACCTCGCGCTGCGCTGCGGTGTCCGGAACCGGGTGATGGGCTTTTCTCGTTCCGCGCCGCAGTTCCCGCAGGCGTCGCAGGGTTCCCGCGTAGTCCAGACCCTCTTGCTCGATCAGCCAGGCTCCTACCACGGTGCCGGTACGGCCCTTGCCGCCCCAGCAGTGGACGTAGACGACCTTGCCGGAGTCGAGTTCCTGCCGGATGTGTTCGAGGATCCGGTCGTAGCCCGCTTCGTCGATGATGTGGGTGTCGGGGATGTCGAAGCGGTGGTGTTCCGGCAGGCTGAGGCCACGGTCTTGGGCCTCGGCGATCAGGAGTTCGTGGTAGGGCATCAATGGTTGCCCGCCCCCGGCCAATTCGCCGGCTTCGGTCAGGTTCACGAAGGAGTCGACGCCGGCGTCGAGAAGAACCCGCCGTTTTTCGGCGGCCTTCACCGGATCGGTGGAACCGGGATACTCACCGGCGAGCAACCGCCCCGGTATCACCCACCACGCGTGGATGGTCTGGTCCTGCGGCCAGGTCGGGCCTCCCAGAGAGTCGTTGTCGGATGTCATCGCTTTCCCCTTTCGTCGAAGTTGTGTGTGGAATTCGGTTGTACGCGAGGGCGCCGTACAAGGACCGCGGTTCGCTTGTCGAGAAAGCCCACGCTGAACATGGCGTGCCTATGCCCCCCGAGCGTTGGCACGATCACCGGCTGGCGCTCCGGAACCCGGTCGGCGGCGAAGAATTACCGCTGTTACCGCTCGGCGCGGGACAACTCCGCCAGCACCGCCTCGAGCCGTTCTTCACTCAAGGTGCCGCGCCGGTAGCATGACCGGGCCATCTCGCGCAGGACCGGGAGGGTGAAACGACGCCGCCCGTGCTTGCCGATGCGGATCGGCTCGATGATCGACCCGTCGGGGTAGGTGAAGATCTCCTCGCGCATCCCCCGGTACACCCACTGGACCGACTTGCCGAAGAACGTCGCCACCTCGCTGGTGCTGAAGAACTTCTCCCCGACGCCGGTCGGGTCGCACGGCTGCTCGTCGGCCGGTCTGGATGGCCGGTGCTTCGGACCGCGCGCCGGCCTCGGCGAGCGCCAGTTCGATCTCCTCGCTCAGCGCGCGGACACCGGCGGTGGCCATCGCCGCGTGGTCGAGGCTGTCGACAGCGCGGACCTCGGCCCGCAGCGCCATGTCGATCTCGTTGTACCCGCCGTCCACCGGGCACGGCGCCAGTTCGCGGCCCATCAGCAGGTTGAGCCCGTGACGCTGCAGGACCAGGCCCAGCCGGCGGATATGCTGCTCGCGGCACAGATCCTGCACCGGGAACGGCACCCAGATGTCGGTGCGGGTGCCGATGGCCCGGCTCAGCGCCGTAACCACCGCCTCCACCTCGGCCAGGTCATGATGGGATGCCGCCTCGCCCAGTTCGAAGGTGCAGATCTCGGCGATCACCGCACCCTGCTCGGCCGCCTTCTCCGCGAGGTCCGCGCGCTGCGCGGTGTCGCGATCTCCTACCACGATGACGGCATTGCTGGTGTTGATGGACTGTGTCATCACACCACCCCCTTTCTGAAAGTCTCCGGCTCTGTATGTAATTCGCCCAACACGTCACCGGCCGTGGCCGGCGAGTTGCCTTCCGGGCGTTCAGTGAATGCGGTCACCGTGACCGCCCCTCAAACCTTCTGATTTAGATCATTATCGCACAAATAGGTATTTATTGCAACTTCCGTGATAAATGCTAGGTTCTACACCCATGGGCGACAAGCTGACAGCACCACACACTGACGCAACGGTAACAAGGGGGTCCGACAAGAAGTTCCACGATTCGACCGGCCGCACCCTCGCCGACTACCTCCGACCCTCGGTCGCCGTCGACACCGCGCTGCTGACCCGGGACCCGCGGCGGGGGCTGGTGGTCCTGCAGGTGGCCCGCGACGACACCGGGAAATGGGCGCTGCCGGGCACCTTCCTGCACCACGGCGAGACGCTCGCCCAGGCGGTCGAACGCTCACTTGGCGACAAAGCCGGTGTGCACGGAATAAGACCGCGCCAGCTGCATGTGTTCGACGCCCCGGACCGCGACGATCGCGGCTGGGTGCTCTCGGTGGCCCACGTGGCCGTGGTACGCCCCGATCAACTGGAATCGCTGGGGTCAGGCTCGGCCACAGAGGTCCGCCTCGTCCCGGTGGACAGGCCCGGCGAACTGGTCTGGGACCATTCCGACATCGTTCGCCTGGCCAAGCAGCACATCCGGTCGCGCTACCTGTCGAGACCGGACCCCGACAGGCTGCTCGGAAACAAGTTCACGCTGCGCGAGCTACAACTGGCCCACGAGGACGTCGCCGGCCACGAACTGCCGCGCGACAAGTTCCGCCGCACGATGGAACCACACCTGATCGCCACCGGCATCATCAACGACAACACCGGAACCCGGGGCCGACCAGCAGAGTTCTTCCGCCGCAAACCCTGACCCCCAACGCCCGCGACGATCGGCGCGTCGGGCGATGGCCGCTACCAGGCCGGCGGGAATGCGCAGCTCCGACCAGTTGGCTTGAACCGCTGAAATCACCACTCGTAGGTGCAGACGATGCACAGCACCCAGTCCACGGGCAGTCTCGGACGCCCACAGTCCTCAGGAATCCCTTGCTCGACATAACTGGGGACCCCGCTCCTTCTTTGATGAGCACCTCCGGCGCAAGATGTCGGCCTCTTCGAGGAACGCATCGCGGCTTCGGCGCTGTGGAATTCGACCACCTCTTCGGAGAGCTTGACGTTGAGCGCATCCCCGTACTCAGCGCGAGAGTTATCGGATCATCGCAGTCCGCCCTGACGATTGGACGATTTCCGGGATGTTGTCCCGTACAAGTTTGGCCACGTTGTCCCCGCCTCCCGCGATAATCCTCCGGTGAGGAGGTACCGCGCAGCACCGACAGCGAGCGTGCGCAGTGACTGAGCCGGGTGTGCGACAGATTTGTAGGTAGGCCGGCGTTGATCTTGAATTGAGCGGCTGGCCTGTTGGTCAGGCGGTGGCGTGGGCGGTGGTCTGGTTGTGTGGTTGTGTCCAGATGTGGTCGAAGCGGTCGCTGGCCTGGTGGCAGCGCAGGGTGAGGATGGCGGTGTCGTCGGGTAGCTGCGGCAGGAGTCGCTCGGTTTGGGTGACGAGGGTTTCGATGTTGCCGGCGTCGAGGTCGGCCAGGCGGGCGGCCAGCCAGGCGGGGTGGGTGTCGCCGAGTGCGCCGGTGAGCCCGGCGGCGAGGTCGTGCAGGTGTTCGCGGGCGTGGTAGAGGTCCACGATGGGGGTGGCCTCGGGTGCGATTGCGGTGGCCAGGTTCCAGATCCAGGGGCGCCGTCGCCCAGGACGACGAGTTGGCGGATGGCATCGGCGCCGCGGCGGCGGGCCTCGGCCGCCACCAGGGTGGCGAACTGGTTGGCGGGGGCGAAGCTGCCCAGGTAGCTGGTCGAGTCCGGATCACGCACCGGTCGCCCGTCGTCGTCGATGCGGGTCTGGGTGAACAGGGCGGCGAGTTTGACCTCGCGGGTGCGGGCGCGCCGGTCGGCCGCCTTGCCGGCGCGCCCGGCGACCGCGGCGGCCACCATCGGCACGCCGGTGCCGTCGACGGCGATGTAGAGCTTGTCCGGCGCGGGGCCGCGGTCAGCGGGTGCGGCCAGCACGCTCACCGTGCCGCGCGCGATGGCGTCCGACTCGGCGGTCAGGCGTGCCGCGCGGCGGCGCCGTCGGCCTCGGCGGAACGTTCGATCCGCTTGGGGGTCAACCGGATTCCGGCCAGGTCGGCGAGCAGGTCGGCGGCGGTGGCGAACGGTTCGGTGGCGGCGGCGCGCGCGGTGATGCGGCGCAGTCCCGGCGACAGCGACGCGCCGGTGACGCCGAGCTCGTCGTCGCGGGGCGCGATCCCGTGTTCACAGTGGGCGCAGTGGTACCAGGCGCGGTGCACGGTGATGCGGCCCAGCACGGTGTCGAGGTGTGTGTCGCGGTATCCGACGAATTCGGCGTGATGCCCCTTGCCGCAGTCGATTCGCGGGCCGCGGTGCCCGGTGTCGGCGGCCAGCAGTTGGCCCAGCAGCGACGGCGCCCAGCTGGGTCATCGCGGTGCGGATCGCCAGCTCCACCGCGCCCAGGGCCGCGCCGGACCCCAGCGTGGCGGCAGCCAACGCAGTGAGCCGGTCTACCTCAGCGGCGAACTCCGCCGCGACCTGCGCGCAGAGCCCCCTTTTTCGTCCCCCGTCGGTGCGGCCGGGGGCGCCGTGGCCGCCGGATTGGGCGGGCGCGCCTCACAGATCTCCTCGTTGACCGCCACGATCTGCTCGCTCACCTCGCGCGAAACGGTGGTAGTTGGCCAGCTCGGCGCGCACCTTGTCCACCTCCTGGGTCGACAGCTGCCGGCCCTTGGTGCCGCGGCCGGCCACGTGCGCGTCCACAAATACCGCGGGCCATGGCCGGGGTGATCCGGTTGCGCGCACGCACAGTTCGGCTTGCCGCAGCGACGGTAGTTCTCGCTGATCGAGCCGCGCCGGAAGTCGCCGGTCGCGGCCAGCTGCTCATAGAGTCGCGCCCGTCGCTGCTCCAGGTCCTCCGGCGCGCCGTCGCCCACAGTCTCACCCCCTATCTGGTTGTCATATGCACAACCAGACTACACCGCGACCAGACCCAACCCACCTCACCTACATTCGTGTCGTACACCCGACTGAGCCCGCCGATCCGCTGCTACTCGGTCAGCGCGTCGTCGCGATCCTGGAGACGGGACTGCGCACGGCGACCTACAAGCTCGCGACCCTGACGGCGTTGATCGACCACTGGGTAGAGAACTGGCCGACGAACCCTGCCGATTCCCTGCAGGTGACGATCCCCGCGCTGGCTCACCGCGTGCTGGAGATCTACTGGCAGCAGGTGCGGCCCTTCGACGGCCACGCGCTGCGGCAATCGACCCAACCGCAGGCGCGGATTCTGTCGGCCACCATTGCACTTCGGGACGCGGCAGAGATTTGGCCGACGTGGGTTATCGGTCGACACCGCGCGACTGCAAGCACCCGAGGCCTACCAACGTGCGATCGACGAAATCACAGTGTGCCTGGCCCACCAGCCGTTGCATCGGCTGCAGAAGCTGCCGGGGTCATCGACCCGCGACGTGTTCCTCTACGAGGATTCGTTCCTGCGCGACAAAGTCAGCCGCTCGACGCTGCGCGCCAACGGCGATTCGATTGTCCTTAAACCTGTTGTGGCGCAAGGTCTGGCCCGACTGGCCGGTCTACTCAAGCCCGCATTGGAGATCATGTGGGTCGACGACGTGCGGCGGATGAACAAGTTCCTCGATGCCGAAGTTCCCGACGTCGCCGGGCACCTGTTCGGCCGTGAACGCACCGCGTTGGCCGTGGTTCGTGAATCCTTCAAGGAAGTCTTTAAGCCGCACTGCTTTTTCTGCGGGACCCACCTTCCCGCCGACGACCCGATCGATCATGTGCTGCCGTGGTCGTTGGTCGGGATCGACGGCCTGGCCAACCTCGTACTGGCGTTGCGCACGGTGCAACGGCGACAAGAGCGGTGCGCTGTCGGCGGTGGCGATCGTCGACCGCGTGTTGGACCGCGATCTGGATGTGCTCGACGAACTAGCCACGCCGTTGCAGTGGCCGACTCAGCGCTCGCGGGTGCTCGCGGCTGCGCGCGGGATCTATCTGGGCCAGCCGGCCGGGGTGCCGACCTGGTCGGGCTACCGGCGCAGCGAACGGTTGGATATCAGCTTTCCGCCGTGGTGGGTACGGCAGTAAGTTCGGCATCTTGGTTGGTGTGTCCAGAAACGCGGCCATCCGCGACGACAACCCTCCGGTACCCCGCGTGTTCAGGATCCACTGGGCCGGCCCCAACAGCTTAATCGCGCTCACTTGAGTGCCAGTACTTCCAGCACCGTGCGTTCGACATCGCACCCATCGTGAATGGAGAAAACGGCGGCTCGGTGGACCGCGTTGTTAATCGCAGACTTCTGCGTCGCTCCAGTTTGGCATCGATCGCACAAACGGTACGCCGCACGGGCGAATTCGCGAGAACGCGTCGAGTGAGGCTGTCCGACTCGCGGGCCAGCGGGCTGCCGCTCGCGCAACGGCATATCGGCAAGTGGGTCGAAGGTGCTCGCCAATCGCGGGTATTCCCGGTTTCGCCAGTCACGAAGGATCTGATGGCCGCGGGCGAACTCGCTCAGGCGATAATCCTGCTTGTCACGTACCTGCGGTGTGACGCCGCCCTCGAATGCCAATCCCATTCATCAAACTGTTCCGGCCTAGCGCCAAAGGCTTTGAACCCCATGTCGATTCGAGGGCGGTGTTGAATGTCATGGCAGTGCTCGCAGGCCAGCCATGACCAGCGGGAGCGCCCGCCTGCGGTGCCCCGAAAGCAGACGATGCACAGTTGGCGGTCCTCGGACACGTCGCAGGCCACCCACCTCGCCGGCGAGTCCTCGTCGCCGCACGACTGCCACAGCAACCGGCAGTTCAGGGTGAAAGCGGCTTCGGGTCTGCAGCGGACCCCGTCGTCGGCCGCACGGGATGTGAACCGAAAGTTCTGTGAGGCGTTCCCGCAACGCCGCATCGGTCGGGATCAATTCATGTCCGGTCATCGCTTGCCCTTCCGGAGGCACCGCCCCAAACCCCGGACGGGCAGCAGTACGGATACGGCATCTCATACCAGCGCTTCGGGCCCCGGGCGGCGATGTACCACGGTGGTGAGCTTCCGGGCTTCAACTCCGTCCATGGGGTACGACCCGGAAAACGATGTGACACTGGCGATCTGGACGAATGACGCTTACACCGGATGGCCGGACGACGGCGCAGGCGCTCCTGCCGACGATCCTCGATCAGATCTACACCGGATTGTCGCTGTCCTCCCGGTGACATTTCGTCATGGCGAGGTGTCCCGGACCAGATCGGCGGCCTGGACCTCCAACTCGGCGAAGGTCATCTGCAGTAGCGTGATCGAGTCGTTGACGGCGCTGATCTCGCGGTCCTGCACCCCGAGGCCGATGGTGCTGGCTGTGGCGGACAGCTCCAACAACCCGGCGTACACGGTGGCGATCTCGTCCACCGCCGTGGCCAGCCGTTCGAGCAACCCGTCCCGTCGAGTCCGGAGACGCCCCACCGTCGTTCCGATGGACGACACCGCGTGTGGACCCTGAGCCCGCAGCGCACCGGCGGTCGCGATGGCATCGTCGACGACATCGGTGGCGACAGCCAGTTGCCACACCGTCGGTCGTACCGAATCGGCAGCCACCAGGGCCTCGGCCGCCTTGGTGCGCACCACCTCCGGCAATCCATACCCGTCCAGGGTGCGCAGTGCGCGTACGTGGTCGTCGAATTGTTCGACGAGTTCCCGTTGCCGGACACCGCAACACGGCGACGCCACCTGTCGCGCGCGGGAACGGGTCAGCGCCCCAACCGCCGCCGACGTCACCCACAGCACGGTGGCGCCCGCGAGCACCTGTGACACCGACATGTCCAGTGCCCACAGGATCCCGCCACCGAACGCGGAAAGCATTGCCACCCAGGGGTTGCGGGCCGACTCGAGTACTCGGGAGCCCAGCGATGCGGTGCTCATCAGAAGTTCGACAGTACGTTGGTGAACACGGAATCGATCGTCAACGGATCGGTCGCGTCGTAGGCCGCGGCCCGCGATGCTTCCGACAACCGTCGCGCGGTCTCGAGGTCGGCGTCCTGCCCGTAGGCGATGGTGAAGACACCGAACTCCGTCTTCGAGTGCCTGCTGGTCCAGTTCCCGGATCAGCCCGTCGAGATCGTCGTCCTCGGGATATTCGTTCTGCCCGTCGGTCATGACCACCACGGCGTTGATCGTGTCGGGACCGGCGCCCCGCCGGACCTCGTCGACCGCCCGGCGGATCACGGCGTACAACGGGGTGCCCCCGC
Source organism: uncultured Actinomycetota bacterium (assembly GCA_963846905.1). GTDB lineage: Bacteria > Actinomycetota > Actinomycetes > Mycobacteriales > Mycobacteriaceae > Mycobacterium. The sequence goes on along the minus strand of CAWJYB010000037.1, from coordinate 6,993 downwards.
CGGCAACCAGCCCCCTGATGCGTGTCGTCAGCTCGTCACGCCGCGGCCCCAGCGGCGCGACGGGAAGCTGCTCGGAGTACACCGTCGCGGCACCCGGAAATGACCACAGGCCGACCTGATCGCCGTCGGACAATCCCACCAGCCCGCTGACCGACGCATTCTGGGCCAGTTCCAGTCGACTCCGGCCGCCACCGCCGGAGTTGGTCATCGACCCGGACGTGTCCAGGACGAGCAGCACCCGCGCCGGCTTGCGCAGTTCGGTCCACGCATCGCGGACCGCGGCGAGCACCGGCGGGCTGGGCGGGGCCAGGATCATTCCCGGCTGCTGCTTGAGCGCCAGAGCTGCCGGCGACGGCCTTGCCCGGCCGTCCGTCATGAGTGCGGAAACCGGCATCGGTGAACATCGTCTGCTGGGCGGGTTCCCGGAGAAAGGCCAGGAAGTCCGAGGCGCCGGCCTGTCTGCCCCGATCCGATACCGGGGTGTTCAGAATGGCGAACGGGCTGTCGCTGTCGAGCGTCCCTTCCTTGGGGTAGATGGCCACCAGCGGTACCCGGGGGGGCCCGTGTCGTCCGGCGGTCTGCAGGTCTCCGGTCGGATTGCCCGCGTTGTAGTCCACCACCAACTTCTCCTCGACCGCGACGGCGCTGACGTAGCCGAGGGCCGCGCCTGCGTCATCAGCACGCTGCAGGTTGGTCAGGAAGGTCAGAGCCGTATCGCCGTAATGGGCGACCGACTTCTCCACACCGGCGACGAAGCCTCGCACCCGCGGGTCGTCGAGCGCGGCCGGCGTCAGGTCGCTCGAGGTCCCGGTCGCCGCGACGAACGCACCGACGGTGGCGGCAAGTCCCGACGTCGACACGATGGGATTGGTCTTGCCGAGCTTGAACGCACCCCATTCGGGGTGCCCCTTGGATCCCAGCCGGCCGGATCACCGGCCAATGCCAGCAGATCCCACCACCCGATCGGCGCCTGCGGCCAGCCCAGCGCCCGTGCCTTCGGTTCTGGCATCGCCAGCACTATCGGTGTCGAGACGACGGATTCGGTCTTCACCGGCAGTATGTCGAGGCGATCCTGGGCGGCCCGGTCGTGGCGCAGCAATTGCAACCACGTCGATGCCGCCGGTGTCCCAGGCATCCGGAACCGGTCCCCAGGACTCGTCCCACCGATCCTGGGCCAACCGTGCTTCTGCGACACCGGATGCCATGGGCCGCACGGAGATCCCGTAGCAGTCCGCGCCGACGCGACGATCCGAGGCGTTGTACCGCGCGGCGGCCTCCGCCATCAGGTCCGACTTGTCCACCGACGCCGTGACGACGACGGTCGGGCATCCGGCCCTGGGGGATTCCTCCCCGCGGCCATGCAGGTAGTGCACGCCGCCGACCAACATGATCCCCACCACCGCCGCTGAGATCAGCGCCTTTCCGTTGCGGTCCATGATCATTTCCTCCCGTGTCCGTGCTAGACCGGACGGCCGCACAGCTCGTCGGATGCGACCGACACACTCACGTTCGTCAGCAGGTCGCCGTACTGGGGGCAGACATGGTGTATCGCGGACGCGATGACCATCGAGAGGTCCACCTCATCCAGCCCCGGCACCTCGGTCCCCTTCAGGGCGTCGACGACGCCGTCGGGACTGGGATCACGATCGATGGCCCGGCACAGCTGCCCGGCCGTGGAATCGATCACCGTCATCGGCGTCGATGGATTCGCCTGCGCCAATGACGAACTGAAGAGCAGTGCGCCAGAGCCGAGTACAGCGAGCTTGATCGTGATGTGTTTGATCATTGCCTTTCCTTCCCCCTGGATCGGTACTGACACCACCATCGCGACCAAGGCGCCTCGGGGGAAGGGTGTGACCCCGCGCGAGAGCTTTCCTCGCACAATTCGCAGATTCGCGGTCAGCCGTGCAGTTTCCGGAACGCCGAGACACATCAGAAGATTCGGCACCCCAATGGAATTGGTACCCAGCGGGACGTAAGCGCCGGTAGGCACTATCCGTGCCATATATGAGTAACCGGATATGTCGGTCATCCGGGCCGCCCACGCGCCGATATCGACCATCCGCAGTGGGACCCTGGTGTCAACGTCAGAGATCGCCGGTGTGGGAACGCGCCCGACCACACCAACGCCTCCACCGATCCCGCGGTAAGGGCCTTCGGACCATCACGCAGCCGGAGCCGCAACATCTCGATGTGATCGCCCGACCCCGCGGCGTCGAACAGCACTGTGCTCGTTGCGGCAGCCCCAGATCCCGGTGGTCCGATCGAAACACTCTTCCGTCAAGATCTTCGAGATCTGACCGACGACGAGTCCCGAACGACCGCCCTGCAGGTAGTTCTCGTAGACACGGGCGACCGCGAACGGTGCGGCGGTGGCGTCCGGCCGCGGGGTCCCGCTCGGCAACGTCGGCCAGCGCCAGTTCCAGGTTTGTCGCGCGGGAGCGCAGTCGTGCGAGGTTGTCCACACTGCCTTCGGTCGAGATCGCCACCGACTCAAGCTCCCGATGGTCGGCGTTGAGCTCGCGCACCAGAAGCTCGGCGAAGGCCAGATACAGCCCACCACGTTCACCGCCGGCCACCCTGAGCCGGCCTCTCGGAGTCCGCCCTGCGCATCCGGCGACCAGAGCGCAGCGCCGGCGAGGAAGGCACGACGGTCCGGCTCGGCGGCGAGGTCGGTGGATTCGGTCACCGGATCCACCAACCCGAGCCGGCGGTTGTGACCTGCCTCCTCCACGCGGGCCAGCCGCAGCAGCTTCTGCAGGTTCTCCAGCCGGTCCAGCTCGGCGGTCATCGATTCGTACGTCGAGCGACCGTCATAGGACACGTGATCGTCGAGCGTGTCCACCAGTAACCGCACCACGGCAAGGGGATTGCGCAACTGGTGTGAGGCATCGGCCTCCGGCCGGCGCTGCCGGTCGAGAGGGGGCGCGCCGGGCTCCGCCATGGTGTTAAACGCCGTCGACACCGTCGCCGCGTTCTGGCTGGCGGTGAGCCCCAGCAGTTCGACGGGTTGCAAGCGGCAAGGCCCCACTCCCGCAGCGAGTTCAGCGTCCACGTCGTCGCCGTCCACGGCTGCCCCGCAGCGGCTTCCGGGCCGTGAAAGTCGAAGTTCGCCGGGAAGAATGCGCCACCGGCCCACTGGCCGTCGGGATCCTGCAGCTCGAGCAGCCGGGCACCGAAGCTTTCGGTCGCGACGCGCGTCCGGGTGGTTCCCACACCTGCGCCGACTCGCCCGCTACGTCGCGTTCGACCTGCCAGCGCAGCGCAGGATCGGAATCCAGCAGCCACCCGAGCACGTCGTCCACACCCAGAGTCTACGAACCGACACCCATCCTCAGGCGAATCGCTGGACGAACTCCAGCGCGGTCTGGGCGACCTCTTTCCACCCGTGATCGATGGTCAGGGAATGCCCCCGCCCCGGGACCTTCGCGATCTCGGTGATACCCGAGTTGTGCTTCGATTGCAGCTTGTAGGTGGCCTGCGTGATGGCCAGCGGAATGGTGTTGTCGCGTTCGCCTGCGATGATCAGCAGCGGTCCACGCTCGGGGTTCTTGCTGTCCACGCTGGCTTCGCTGCCGAACGGGTTGAGGTTGGCGACGGCCGCCTGAAAGATCGGGGCTCCGGGCGCGGCCACATGGAAGGTGTCGTAGAGCCGCCGAGCCTCGGCATCGTCGAGGTTGTTCGCCCACCCGAACTTGAACTGCTCAAGCGTCAGCGTGACCGCCCTGCCGAGGTTGGCGGGGTTACTCAGCACGGGGAAACTCGATTTCAACGCCGAAATCGGCAGCGGCAGAACACCTCTGAACGGGGCATTGTCGATCGACACCGTCGCCGCCGACACACCGGCACCGGCGATCTTCTGCGCAATGAGGCCACCGAAGGAATGCCCGACCACCGCGGGCTTCTTTGTCAGCTGTGCCATCGCGGTCAGGTAGTGATCGCTGAACAGTCGGCCGCCTGTCGACGGATGCGATCACGCATCGCCGAATTAGCCGTGCGGTGTCTCCGGTCGCTCCGGTTCCACAATCCCAGCGGAGCTGCCATCACGGTACGGAAGGAACGAGTACCGCGACGTCGCTGTGCAGGTGCGCCAAGCCGCTGTCGAGAGTTGCCAAGTGCCCGTTGCGGTTTCGTGCGAGTTGAGCGAGGTAGGCATCCGTCACCTGCCGATGCCCCACGACTCCCCGATTTCGGGTAGATCGATGGTGGTGCGCACACCTCACGCCAGCATCACTGCATCATGATGCATTGATGCTGGCGTGGACGTTGCCGGTCATGCGCTTGCAGGTTGTGGTCGATTCCGTTCAGATGTCCGCTACCGCGGCGACGGCGTCAGCACGCTGAACACCGCACCCTGCGGGTCGCTCAGCACCGCGCACCGTCCAACGGTGGGGATGTCGAACGGCGCCACGGCGACGTGTCCGCCCGCCGAAACCGCCTGCGCCGCTGTGGCGTCGGCATCGTCGACGGCGAAGTACACATGCCAGTGGTTCGGTGCGCCGGCAGCCTGCGGTTCGGCACATCCGCCCACGTCGGTCCCGCCGACCCTGAGCAGGATGTAGTGCTGGCCCGGCGCCATTTCCACCGCCGCATGCGCCAAGCCGACGACAGTCTCGTAGAAAGCCAGCGCGGACTGCGGCTTGTCGGTGCGCAACTCATTCCAGACCACCGCGCCGGTGTCGCCGACCAGGGTAGCCCCGATGTGCCTGTTGGCCTGCCACAGCCCCACGACCGCCCCGGTCGGGTCCGCCACGAAGGCCATCCGGCCGGCGTCGCCGACGTCGGCCGGCGGCATCAGCAGCTGCCCGCCGGCAGGACCCGCCTTCTCGGCGGCGGCGTCGACATCGTCGACCGCCAGGTAGGTGTTCCACATCGGCGGCACGCCCTGGGGCGCGCCGGGCGGCATCGGCGCGACCGCGGCCACCGTGTCGCCATTGAGCAGGGCCATCGAGTACACCCCGCCCTGCGGCATCGGGTTGTCCTGAAAGCTCCACCCGAACAGCGCCGCATAGAAGTCCTTGGCGGCCGACGGGTCGGTGGTCTGCAAGTCGACCCAGTCGGGGGTGCCCTGTGCGTATTCGGTTCGTTTCGGCATGACGATCCCTTTCGACTAGCTGGCGGATACTTCGACACAGGCCGGTTGACGGCCGGTGAACGCGATGAGGCGGTCGAACGCCGCGGTTCCGGGTGGGGTCTCGACGGGGTCGGCGAACCCGGCGGCGCCGCGCGCCGCCGGCGTGATCACCGTCTCCGCCTTGGCCCGCACGTACTCGGCGACCGGGTCGGATACCACCGCCCGGTTTTCGGTGGCGCATGCGAAATCCCAAGCGTGGACCAGGAATTCCAGTGACAGGATGCTGATCGGCATGACCGCGGGCACCTCGCGGGAACCCAGTTCGACGGTGCCGGCAATGCCCGCGCCGCCGCCACGCCTCCAGCACCGGTTGCGCCGCGTCGGCCACCTGGGCCTCCAGCGGGGCGCTGGCATCACGTGGTGGCAGCTGCGCGCCCGCCGCTGTCCCGATCACCGTGATCGAGTTCATCAGGTGATCCGCCAGCCCCGCCACGTCGAACTCCGTGCACGGCGTCTGCTTGCCCATGTCGGCGCTACCCACGCCGCGCAGCACGTGCTCGAGCACTGCCAATGTGGCTTCGGCGCAGGACAATTCGTCGAGCGGCCCGCCCGACGCCGCCCATTCGTCGGGACCCGCGTCGCCGCGCTCGGCCGCGGTCACCAGCCTGTCGAGGTAGTGGTTCCAGCCCTCGGCGTGGCGGGCTCCCTGCTCACCGGTCAGGCCGTCGTGCACCAATCGCACCTCGGTGCCGCCATCGACGGGCGTCAGGGTGACGGTCACGGTCGATCCGCCCGGCGCCGGGTCCCCGCCGTCCTCCCAGCCCCAGGTGTACACCAGCCGTGTGCCGGGCTCGACCTCGACGACCGTGCCCGCCGCGGTATGACCGGGGGTCACCGTCCACCGGTAATCGCCCCCGGCCCGCAGCTCGATGCGCGCGGCGACGGTCAGCCAGCGCGCAGCCGGTCGGGTTGGGTCAGGAGCGCAAACGTTTCGGCCGCGTCCAGCGGCACAAGGACTGCTTTCTCGAAGGGCATGGCGACGTCTTCCTATTTATTTGGGGGGTGGGCTGGCATCAGCGACGAGACGGTCGAGTTCGTCGCTCCAGAAGGAGTCGAACATCGCGCGCAGACGGCGCATCCCGTGCTGGTCGAGCCGGTAGTGCCGTTCACGGCCCTGCTTTCGGGCGGCGACCAGGCCGACTTCGGCGAGGATCCCGAGGTGCTGCGATACGGCCGATCGGGTGACCGGAAAGTGCGATGCGAGTTCGGTGACCGTGCGCTCGCCGGAGGCCAACAGTTGTAGCAGCCGGCGTCGGTTGGGCTCCGCTGCGATCTCGAGCATGTCGGGCACACGTCAATACGTTAGTTTCTGCTAACGCATTCAGTCAAGGGGGTGGACTGCCTGAAAGCGGTGCAGATCTTCACCGGAGGCGAACCACCTGCACCTTGGCCTTGAGGTTGGTCGGTTCCGTACGGCACTTCACCGACGGGGCGGCACAAACATGGTGCAGGTGACACCGGGCGTTCGGGCCAAACGCCGGTCAAATGTCACCAGGGGAACGTCGATGGCCTCTGCCAGAGCGACGTAGGCCGCGTCGTAACTGGTGAGGTTACGTCGAAGTTCCCAGACCCGGCCGGCGAGCGCCTCGTACGGCCACAGCTCGACGGCCAAGTCGACCAAATCGGAATGCGCCTGCGCCGCCTGGTCGGAGCCGATGAGACCTGCCGCTTCGTGGCGGCGAATGATGTTGGCGCACTCGAAGGGCAATAGCGCCGGCGCGTAAAGCGTCGCACTGGCGAACGTCTCGGCCGCCCACACGCCGTCTGGGCCCGCATCGACGAGCAGCGTGACGACCGCGGAGGCGTCACAGCAGTTCGCGGTCACCGGCGCTCTGCGTCGCGGGCGGCAAGCGTCGCCG
>CAWJYB010000036.1:0-154906 GCA_963846905.1 uncultured Actinomycetota bacterium | reverse complement strand
ATGGATCGCCAGCTCGGTCGAGTTCGGCCCCGGGATCAGATTGGTGGCGCCCAACAAATCGGCAAACCGCTGATCGGTCACCCACCCCCGGCGGCGGACCAACTCCTCGCGCATCATCGCGATGTGCGCCGCCGGCCCGCCGAAGGCGATCGTGCCCAGCCGCAGGAACACGAGCGCCACCTCCCGCACCCCGCGCGAGTTACCGCCGTCGCGCTCGCCGTCCCGGCTCGGATCCGAAGCCTCCACTACGCCTTCCGCACATCTATGTCTCCCGCACATCCCGGTCACCAATACCGGAGAACGGTAGCGGTCGCGCGGTGTGATTCATGCGCGGAACACACACCGTGAATTACGAAGGCGGTCATCGTTATCCGCTCGATGTCGAGTGTGGACCCCGTGACGCCGACAGCGAAACCCGCCGCGCAGCGCGTTTTCAGCTAGACGTCCAGCGTTCCGCCGAGTCGCTCGGCGGCATTGACGTAGTCCTCGATGAATTCCAGCACCACGTCGCGGGCCGGCTTGACCTTGTTCATCAGTCCCACCCCCTGACCGACGAAGTATGTCGCCAACGCCTGAGCCCCTTCATGGCCCGCCTCGGCCAGCTTGTCGACCCGGCGCAGCGCCGGTTCGCACAGCATCGACTGCAGCGGCAGCGGCAGCGGACGCTGCCCGCCCTCCTGCGGCAACCAGGCGTCAGTCCAGTCCGACACCAGCTGACGGGACGGCTTTCCGGTCCGGCCCGTCGACCGCACGGTGTCGCGGGACGTCGCCGCGAGCATCTTCTGAACGGTGTACGGCGCGGTCTCGGCCTCCTCGGTGGTGAGCCATACCGACCCGGTCCAGGCGCCGGCAGCTCCCATCGCCACACACGCCGCCATCTGCCGGCCGGTAACGATGCCGCCCGCCGCCAGGACGGGGACGTCACGGTCGGATTCGGTTGCGACGGCCTCCAAGACCTCGGGTACCAGCACCAGGGTCGACACCTCGCCACAATGGCCGCCGGCTTCGGTGCCCTGCGCGATGATCACGTCCACACCCGCCCGGACCTGTTTGACCGCGTGCTCGCGAGCGCCCACCAAAGCCGCCACCGGGATGCCATGTTCGCGGCCCGCTTCCAGCATGTAGTCCGGTGGTACACCGAGCGCGTTTGCCATGAGCTTGATGGGATGTGCCAGCGCAACCTCCAGAAGCTGACGACCGGTGTCGCCGGAGAGGTTCGACGCTCCGACCCGGGGAGAGTCCTCCGCCGGAATGCCGTGGCTGGCAAGCAGTTCGGCGACAAACCTACGGTAGTACTCGGGAATGCGGTCCGCCAACTGCGTCCGGGAAAGGTGCTCGCCCTTGCCCTCGTACCTGGCCGGCACGATGATGTCCACGCCGTACGGCCTGCCCTGGACCTGTTCGTCGATCCACTGCAGCTCGCAGTCCAGTTTCTCGGGGGTGAACGCCGTTCCGCCCAGCACACCGAAGCCGCCGGCGTTGGTGACCGCCGCCACGACGTCGCGGCAGTGGCTGAAGGCGAACAGCGGGAAGTCGATACCGAACAGGTCGCAGATCGGGGTCTTCACCGCTTCAGTATCGCGACGCGGACGAGCCTGCCACGCACCGGGCTCAGCCCAGCAGGCTGGAACCTCATCAGGTGACGGGTTCCGGCTTTGGCGGACGTCTCTGGAGTTCGTCGCATACGGCATCTGTGCGCAGTGCCTCGTTTGCCGGACAGGTGCCCTGTCCGCCGTTGAGGCGCGGCGTCGCGATGGCACCGGCGTGGTGGAGTGCAGGTTCTCATTTCGAGTGTCATATCGGCCAGACGTGACCTGCAACCACGCGGCCTGTCCCACGTCATGTCATTACTATTCGTCTCAGATTCTTGTCATTTTTCTGCGGTTGCGGATGACTGACAAAGCCAAGCGGCCCGAGCTGTCATGACCGGGCGGGCCCCGTCGGCAACTATTCCGTCACGTACGGGCGGCTTGCCTTGGCCTCGAGCGAGTCGTGATGATCGAAAATCTCTGTTGCACAGCGGGTTTAAACGTCTGCCCTCAATGCATGTTGCAGCGCATTTCTATCGACGTCGAGGTCGACCATCGACTACAGAGAGGCCTCGGGGCTCCACTCCGGGAGGGCGTGGCCGCCCGCCTCGTCGATTCCCGCCTGCTGCAGTGCTTTTCGGTAGTCGGGTGGGATGAGGTGGAGGTGGGTGTCGATGCGCATGGTGTTCCTCGTCTTCAGTTGCGGATGCTGGAGCCGGTCAGCGCAGACACGGTCTCTTCGCGGGATATCAGGGATCGAGCGCCGTTCTTGAACTCGGCGAGTTTGTCGATGATGGTCTCCCCGACGGGGGTGTGGCCCCAGATGCTGATGCCGTGGTGGGTGGTGGGTTCCCAGGTGGTCTCGTCGACGACGATGGGATTCCAACCGACCTCCCATTCGAAGCCCGACGGGGTGACCGCGTAGAAGGACAGTTCCCGGTCGTTGGTGTGCTGTCCGATCGCCAGGGCCATGTCGAAGCCCAGCGCGGTGACGCGTTGGTAGGAGTCGACCATGTCGTCGAGTTCGGTGGCCTGGATGTTGAGGTGTTGCACGCGGGTGCGGATCGGGTTGACCGGTAAGCCGCGCACGGCGGCGATCGCGATGGAGTGGTGGCGTTCGTTGACCCGCAGGAATCGGATCTTGAGTTTGACTCCGCTGATCGTCTCGTCGATGTAGTCCGACAACCGGGCGTCGAAGACGGTGTCGTAGTAGCCGTGCAGTTGCGGCGGGTTTGGCCGACGTGATGGCCACGTGCCCCATGCCGGCCACCCCGGTGACGAACCCGCCGTGGCGGATGCGTGGCGGTGCGGCGGCGGTCTTCGCCGTGGTGAAGATCTCCTGGGTCAGTCCCTTGGGGCCGGGGAAGCGCAGCAGTCGCTCCACCCCGCGCAGAGCAGCTTCCTCGTCGGTTCCCTCACTGACGGGGACTCCGGCAGTCAGTCGACGCGGCGGATGATCTCGTCGAATGTGTCGTGGTCATCGAGGTGCCAGCCGATGGCGGTGACGTCTTCCTCCGGTCCGCGTCGCAGAAGGAAGCGGCACTCGTGGTCATCGAGGCGGAACCGCATGTGCTCGGCGGAGAGTTCGTCGCAGTGCATGCCGATGGCGTCCTCGCCGAAGCGGCGCCAGTCGGCGAACTTCTCGGTCTCGATCACGACGTAGCCCAGGCGGACCTTACCGAAGACGGAGTTCATCGCGCAGGACACTGCCAGGAAGGCGGGTGACGTCGTTGAACAAGTCGGCGCGTTCCCACTGCACCCAGTGCCCGGTGTTGGCCGCGAGGTAGCAGGTCGCAGTTGGGCATGCGTGTCGGCGAGCGTCTGGCCGCCGCTGGGGCGGTTGACCTTGTCCGCGGCGCCCCACACCACCAGCGTCGGGGTCCGAAGGTAGGCCAGGCGGCGGTCGCGGGTGAAGTCCATCCGCCACAGCGTCCGCAGTGCCATGAGCCCGGAGGGTCGGCGCAGCGGCGGGTTCGGCGACCACCTCGGGGTCGATGCTGGACTCGTAGCGGATGTCGATGAGCTCAGTCGGGCACCGCAGTCGCCGTCATAGACCAGTATGCGGATGAAAGTCTCCAGCTTGTCCCGCGACGGGCCGTCGCCGCTGTAGTAGGCCGAGCAGGCTCCTGAAGGCCGGCGGTCGGGAGCGCGCGGGTGGTGCCGATGCCGCCGGGTCCCATCAACACCATCTCTGTCGACCCGGTCGGGGGTGTCCAGCGCCAGGCGCAGGGCACACGGCCCGCCGTAGGAGTTGCCGACCAGGTGGGCGGTGTCGACGTCGAGTTGGTTCATCAGTCCGCGGATGCCGTTGGCGAGGTAACCGAACGGGTCGCAGCCGTCGACCCCCTTGGTAGAGCGGCCGTAGCCGGGCAGATCGGGCACGATCACCCGGAAGCCCTCGGCGAGAGCGTCGATGTTGCGGGAGTAATTCGAGACGCCGGAGGCGCCAGGCCCGCCGCCGTGCAGGAGCAGAACGGCTGGCCCGGTGCCGGTTTCGGCGTAGAAGATCTGCTTGCCGCCGACGGTGACGGTGTTCTCGGAAAGGTTCGTGCCGGTCATGCAGTGACTCCGTTTCGGACCGAGGTGAAGTATGCGGCCGCGGGCGTCACGGTGAATCCCGCTGGCGGTGGGGGTAGCGGCTGTCCGGATGACGCTGCGGGGTAGACGAAGCCGTCCGGGCGCACGATGAAAGTACGGGTCGGCGAAGCCTACGTGGACGGCGCCGGAGTCGAAGTACGTCGCCGGCCGCCCGCTGGTGCGGTCCACCAGCTGATCGGGTACCACAAGTGCGCCCGGACGCAGATCGGCAGTGAGGCTGCCCACCGCGCAGGGGCCGAAGACGCGGCGCACCCCCACCGTGCGCAACGCCCACATGTTGGCGCGGTAGGGAACCGTGTGTGGCGAGAATTCGTGGTGAGCTCCGTGCCGGGGCAGGAAGGCAACCTCGTGACCGCCTACCGAGCCCACGGTGATCGGCGCACTGGGTGCACCGTACGGGTGTCGACCCCGATGGTGCGGGCGGCGCGCCCGAAGAACGAGTAGAAGCCGCTGCCCCCGATGACTCCGAGCATTCGATCATTGTCGTACATCCACCGCCGTCGCACCGTCGCACCACCGTAGCGACGCGCCACCACAGCGTCGCCCAGCAGCGCCAACGCAGTGGCGCGGCAATCGCCCCGGCCATGACGATCGCTGTGTTGTGGAGGTGGCCGGGTCCGGAAGATCGCCTCGTGCAACGATCTGCGGATGGCCAGCGTCGCGAAGTGGATTGAGGGCGCGCGCCCGCGCACATGGCCCAATGCGGCGGCACCGGTGGTCGCCGGAACGGGCGCCGCAGGCTGGCTGGATGGCGCGGTGTGGTGGAAGGCGGTGCTGGCGCTGGTGGTCGCCTTGGCGCTGACCATCGGCGTCAACTACGCCAACGACTACTCGGACGGAATTCGCGGCACCGACGACGAGCGGGCCGGCCCGCTCCGGTTGGTCGGGTCGCGCTCAGCCTCGCCCAGGGCCGTGCTGGCTGCGGCGGTGATCGGCCTGGTGGTCGCCGCGGCGGCCGGCCTTGCGCTGGCGTGGTTCACCGACCCGTGGCTGATTGCAGTTGGCGCCGCATGCATCGCCGCCGCATGGTTGTATACCGGGGGCTCAAATCCCTACGGATATAAGGGATTCGGCGAGGTGGCGGTGTTCGTCTTCTTTGGCCTGGTCGCCGTGCTGGGCACCCAGTACACCCAGGCCAACCGGATCGACTGGGTCGGCCTTGTGCTGGCCGTGACGATCGGCTGCCTGTCATCGGCGGTCCTGGTCGCCAACAACCTGCGCGACATCCCGACGGACGTTTCGTCGGGCAAGATGACGCTGGCGGTCCGGCTCGGCGACGCGCGCACCCGGCGGTTCTACCTGGCGCTGCTGACGATCGCCGGCGTGGCATCGGTGGTCCTGACCCTGGCCACGCCGTGGACGCTGACCGGCCTGGCGGCGGCCCCGCTGGCGGTGCGGGCGGCAGGCCCGGTGCGCGCGGGTATGCAAGGCCCCCAACTGATTCCGGTGCTGCGCGACACCGGTCTGGCCATGTTGGTATGGGCGGTTGCGGTGTCCGTCGCGCTCGCGGCGACCGGCTGACAGCGCAGCCATGCCGGGTGAGCCGGCCCCCGGCGACGACACCGAATCAACTTCCAGATCAACTGCCAGTCCGCATGGACCGTCACTCCGACGGAGTTTCGCCCCTCAGCCGGGCCCGCAACTCCTCACGGTCGCGGCGGCGGCGTTCGTCGACCGCGGCGACGCCGGCGGTTGCGCGTCGCCGCAACGAACCAAACATCCAGATTCCCAGCGGAAGCGCAATGACGATCGCGAAGAGCACCGCTACGACGAGCGGAAAATCCGCTACTCCCACGAAGGTGCGCCCCGAAGAAGATCACGGCGGTCAGCGCGACGACCAGGATCAATCGCGCCACCGTGTAGGCCAGGATGTCGGTCACAATGCGGCTCGTCGGACGCTGTTCGGACACGCGCCGAGCCTACCGATCGGCGTATATTCGGTGACGAGGAGGTTAGCAGTGACGTACCTGTTCGTCATCCTGGTAGTGGCGGCGCTGGCGTATGCCGGCTGGCGCGTCGCGAAGACCCGGGCAAGTCAGCCGACCAAGCGGGTGATCGGACCGGATGACGATCCCGACTTCCTGTGGCGGCTCAACCGCGGGGACAACAACCCGCGCTGACCCCAGCGACGTCACCGACCACCGTCAGCGGGCACTGTAGCGAGCCCTGTCATCGGGAGCTTGCGCCGGACGCCTGTTTGGGGAATCCGTCCGCGACAACCGCCGCCAGTTCGACCAACGCCTCTCGCGTTTCCCGCTTCAGCCGGTCGAGGCTGATCTCGGCCCCCTCTTCGAGATGCGGGTCGAAAGGCACCAGTCGCACCGCGCGGCAACGCCGCGAGAAGTGGTCCTCAACCTTTTTCAGGTCCACTTTGCCGGAACGCGGACGCACCGCATTGATCACCGCGACGGAATTTCGCACCAGATCTTCGTAGCCGTGGGCATCGAGCCAGTCCAACGTCGCCGATGCGCTGCGCGCTCCGTCGACCGATCCCGAACTGACGACGATGATGGTGTCGGCGTTGGCCAGCACACCGGTCATCGCCGAGTGCAACAGACCCGGGCCACAGTCTGTGATCACCAGGCTGTAGAAGCGCTCGAGTATCTCCAGTGCACTGGACGTAGTCATCGGCGCTGAACGCTTCCGACACCGCGGGATCGCTCTCCGAGGCCAATACTTCCAATCGGCTCGGCCCTTGCGAGGTGTAGCGCCGCACATCGCTGTAGCGCTCGACCCGCTCAGCGCCGCGAAGGAGGTCGCGTACCGTCGCCGGCGTGTCCAGCGGCACCTTCTGGCTCAGTGTGCCGCGGTCCGGATTGGCGTCCACGGCGATCACCCGGTCGCCCCGGATGGAGGCGAACGTCGAGCCCAGCGTGGCGGCGACGGCCGTCTTGCCCACGCCGCCTTTCAGGCTCAACACGGCGATCCGGTAGCAGCCCTGCAGAGGCCGGTCGACGTGCGCGATGAGGTTCTTGCGGTATATGTCGCCGGGACCTTCGCCGAGGTTCACAAACCCACCCGATGCCGCGTAGAGCATTCGGCGCCATCCGCTGGCCGGCGCGGGTCTGGGCCGGCGCAGTAGCGAACTGGTCGACAGGTCCGCATGCGGCGTGGGGGAAACGGCCGGCCGGTGCGGCGGCGGCAGCGGCGCCCCGGCGGGCGGTGCGGGGGCCGGTATCGACGGGTACTGGACCGCCGGCAGCCCGGTAGGAGGCGTAGCGCCATCCCAGTTCGCCGATCCCGTGCGCAGCACCGTGGTCTGATCGGAGAACGACCGATCTTCGGATTCACGACCGTGGCGGGCCTCGGCGCGGCGCGCCTGTTGGTCGGACACTGCTTCGTTCTCCTCTGCGGACGACGTCACAGCACCCTATCGCAGCTTCACTCCCCGTGTGCCGGGGCGGCTTTCACCCGACTCCTGCATACGAGTGCAGGCCGACCGTGACCAGGTTGATGAAGAACAGGTTGAACACCATCGCGACGAAGCCCACGACATTGATCCAGGCCGCTTTCCTGTCTCGCCAGCCTGCTGTCGAGCGCGCATGCAGATATGCGGCGTAGACCACCCATGCGATGAACGACACCGTCTCCTTCGGATCCCAGCCCCAGTAGCGGCCCCACGCCTCCTCGGCCCAGATCGCACCGAAGATGACGCCGAACCCGAACACCGGGAAGGCGAAGATCGTGGTCCGGTAGGCGATCCGGTCCAGCGTCTCGGCGTCGGGCAGCCGCGACACGATCCGTGCCAGCGGGCCATCCGCATCGGGCCGGCCCAAGCGCGACATCTTCAGCAAGAACAGGATGCTGGCCACACCCGCCACCAGGAACACACCGGAGCCGAGGCTGACGACCGACACGTGGATCGGCAGCCAGTAACTTTGCAGCGCCGGCATGACCGGCGCTGCGCTGGTGTAGAGCCAGCGGCCCGACACGGTGAGCAAGATCAGCACCGGCAGAAGCACGAACACCCACAGCGTTCGGTGAGCCGGCCGGCGCAGCACCACCGAGGCCGCAATCAGGCCGCAGAACGAGGTCAGGTTGATGAACTCGTACATGTTGCCCCACGGCACGCGCTCAGTCGCCAGTCCGCGCAGCACGATGCAGACGAAAAGCAGGGCGACGCCGACGTAGACCAGCGCCAATCCGGCACGGCCCACCCGCTCGTCGGCGGGCCGGCGCGGCGCGGCGCCGACGACACCGGGACGCTCGCTGTCCGCAACGACGATCGCCTGCGTGCCGACAGCCACCAGTTCGCGCTCGGTGACCTTGCGGCCGCGGCTGAACGCCAACTCCACGGCAAGCAACAGCATTGCGAGGACGAGCACCACGACGGACGAGGTGAAAGCCCAGTCCGAATACGTGGCCAGGCCGAGATTCACGTACTCGGTGTTCATCAGACCTTCTCCCTGGTCGGCTCCGTGTCGAAGTCCGCCGATCCGGCCAGCAATCGTTCGGTGAGCCGCTCGAACTCGTCACCCCAACCAGCGTTGTCGGTGCGCGCCAAGCCACCCAGTTCGACGTTCACCGTACCGGCCGCGGCGCCGCTTTCGCCCGCCGGGGAAATGCGCACCCAGATGCGGCGACGCCGGACCACGAGCGACACCAGCAGCCCCGCCATCATCGTCAGCGCGGACACCAGGACCCACAGCTGCCCGGGGTCGTGCGAGACCTGCAGGTTGACGAACGGCGTCGCCCCGTCGAATCGCACCACCGTGCCGTCGTCCAGATCCACGTTTTCACCGGCACGCAGGTTGACCCGCTTCACCTTCGTCAACCGGTTCTGTTCGATCAGCCGCGGATCGAGTGCGAAGAGCGACTGCGGCCGGCCGGTATCCAGCCCGGTGTCGCCCCGGTAGATGTCGACGGCGACGGCAGGGTTGTTCAGCGCCGGATGGCTCGATGACAGCAGTTTGCCGTCGAGTTGCTCCGTCGGGGCCAGCAGACCCTGCACGGCGATTTGATGTTCGCGGCGTTGGTCGGCGTCGGTGAAGGTGCCCGCGGGCGGATCGATTCGGACCACGCCGGACGACAGCAGCGTCAGCGGGTCCTCGGGCCGCCATTGCACCGTCTGACTGCGCTTCTGGCCGTCGGGGAAGGTCACCGTGAACGTGGGCGCGTAGCCGTGTCCCTGGAGGTACAGCCGGTCACCTCCCACCCGCAGCGGATGATTGACCTCCAGCCGATATCGCCGCCACGCGTCGGTTTCCAGGTTGTCGCCGGACTGGTATTCGATGTTGGCCGCGAACGACCTGGCCTGCCCGTTGGGCAGGTAATGCGCCTGGAAATCGTTCACGCGCACACACATCGGGTGCAGCGAGGTGCCGTCCACGGTGTTGCCGGCCCGAAACGAGTCGAACGCCGCCGGAGACGCCGAACAAAAGCCCGGGCCGCCGTCGGCGATCACGATCACGTTGCCCTCATACCCGAACAACTTGCCCGCGGCCACCGCGACCAGCAGGCTCAGCAGGGAGAAGTGGAAGACCAGATTGCCGAATTCGCGCAGATAGCCCTTCTCGGCGGAGATCTCGAACGCGGTGTCACCCGCTGTGGCGCGAACGACCTTGCGCCAGCCCGGAAGCCGTGCCGACATGGCGACGGCCAATTGTCTCGGCTCGCCGATGGTTCGCGCCGCCGCGTGTTTGGGCAGCCGGACCAGATTTCGCGGCGCGGGTACCGGCACTGCCCGCAGGCTACGGGCGTGCTCCACTATCCGCGGGGTCAGGCAGCCGACCAGCGAGACGAACAGCAGAACGTAGATGCCGGTGAACCAGAAGCTGGCGAACACCTCGAAGAACTGCAGCCGGTCCAGCCAGGGTCCGACGACCGGGTGTGCGGCGATGTACTCGTCGACCTTTCCGGCGTTCAGCGATCGTTGCGGCAGCAGGGCGCCCGGCACCGCACCCAGGGCGAGCAGGAACAACAACACCAACGCGGTGCCCATCGACGTCAGCGCGCGCCACGTGTTGCGGCTCCACGCGAGCAGACGCGAACTCGCACGAATCCGGAGGCGATGAGACGAGTTCACGTCTGCTCGCGCCGGGGAGGTGTCCGGGGTGGCGGTCAAATCGGCAGCCTCACGTCACTGACGAACCCGTCCCGCACCCAGGAGACGAAGTCGTTCCATACCCCGGTCAGCAACGCGAACCCGACGAAGACCAGCAATACTCCCCCGGTGAGCTGGATCGCGCGGGTGTGCCGGCGCAGCCAGCCCAGCCCCTCGACCGCCCGGCTGGAACCGAAGGCCAGCAGTACGAACGGAATGCCCAGCCCCATGCAGTAGGCGAACACCAGCAGCACGCCGCGCGCGACACTGGCCCCGTCGGTGGCCGAAGCGACGGCGATCACCCCGGTCAGCGTGGGGCCCAGGCAGGGCGTCCAGCCCAGGGCGAAAACCGCACCCAGCAGCGGCGCGCCCGCGACCGTCGACAGCGCGCGCGGGGCGAACCGCGCCTGGCGCTGCAGCGCGGGAACCATGCCCATGAAGGCCAGGCCCATGACGATGGTCAACACCCCGCCCGCCCGTTGCAGTACCAGCTGATTGGTGATCAGGGCGGTTGTCGTGCCGAGTACCGCCACAGTTCCCAGCATGAACACCGCGGTGAAGCCGAGGACGAACAGCAGCGCCGAGCCGACCACCCGCAGGCGCACCGATTTGAGCGTAGGGAGCGCGCCGGGCTCGTCGGCCACACCGACCACCGCTGCCAGATAGGACAGGTAGCCCGGCACCAGGGGCACGACGCACGGCGAGGCGAACGACACCAACCCGGCGAACACACAAACGACCAAAGCCAGCAGAATCGGGCCGGTGGCCGCGAGTTCCGCTGTCCCGGTCACGCCGCCGGCCCCGGCTCGGCCGCCAGCCTGGCAACCAGCGGCTGCAGATCCGACGCGAGAAGTTCGCGCAGGAAAACGGCAGCCACCCGGTGCTCACGGTCCAGCACGATCGTGGACGGGATGACCGTTGTCGGGTACCTGCCGCCGAAGGCGATCATGGTGCGCATCGCCGGGTCGTAGATCGACGGGAAGGTGATGTTGCGGTCGGTGACGAAATCCAGCGCGGCATCGCGGTTGTTGTCGCGCACGTTGATGCCCAGGAACGCGACTCCGCTGTCCCGCGTCGCGTCGTAAACCTGCTGCAACTGTGCGATCTCGGTCCGGCAGGGGCCGCACCACTGGCCCCACACGTTGACAACGACGACCTTGCTCGCAAAGTCGTCGAGCGACAGCTTCTTGGCGGGGTCGCTCAAATCGGGGCCACTCACCGAACCCGGCCGGCCACGGCTTTGCGGCGGGTCGTAGAGCATGTCCGTGCTGCCGCCGGGTGCGACGAATTCGAAAGTGCCGCCCTGCGCGACGGCGTCGTGCCCGGTCGAGCATGCGGTGGCGCCCGCAACCAGACCCCAGCTCAACACGAGCGCCGCCACCACGCCGCGCACGGTCACAGACCCGCGGCCGGTTCGCAGTAGGCCACCCCGACCAGGCGGTCCCCGTCGAAGGTGAGCGTGGTCAGCGAAGCCAGATTGCATTTGCGGCGACGCGGATCATGGGGCAGCCACTTGCCTTCCAGCGACCGACGCAGGGTCTCGACGGGTAGTTGATGGCTGACGCACACCGCTTCGCGCCCGGCGGCGCGGTCCCGGGTGCGGTGGACGGCCGCGGCCATGCGCGCGGCGATCGCCTTGTACGGTTCCCCCCACGACGGGGTGATCGGGTTGCGTACCTGCCACCACACCTGCGGGTTTCGCCACACGCCGTCGCCGGGTGAGATGCGCTTGCCTTCGAAAAAGTTGGCCGACTCGATCAGATCGTCGTCGGTGACGATCTGCAGGCCGTGGACCGCGGCGATGGGCGCCGCGGTCTCCTGTGCCCGCTGCAGCGGGGAGGCGGCCACCGCGACGATGTCGCGGCCCGCCAACGCTTCGGCGACCGCTCGCGCCTGGGCGCGGCCGCGTCCGGAGAGGTGGTAGCCGGGCAGCCGGCCGTACAGGATCCCGCCGGGGTTGTGCACTTCGCCGTGGCGGATGACATGCACTTTGGTGATCGCCACTCAGGTCCCCGGTTCCGTGGCCGCCGCTGCCGCGCGCACGGCCACCGGGAGCGCGGCGGCGATCCGGTCGAATGCGTCTTCGTCGAGTGCCGCCGAGACGAACCACGCCTCGTAGGCACTGCAGGGCGGGTACACCCCCGCGTCCAGGAGGGCGTGGAAGAACGGCGGGAACCGCCACGTCTGGCTTGCCCGCGCGGACGCGAAGTCGGTCACCGGCGTGTCGGTGAAGAACACCGACAGCATGTTGCCACCGCGCTGAATCCGGTGCGCCACACCGGCCTGCGTCAGCGCTTCGGCCAACAGCGCGGACAGCCGGTCGGCGTTGGCGTCCAGCGCCGTGTACACCTCGTCGTCGGCGGCGCGCAGGGTTGCCAGGCCCGCAGCGGTCGCCACCGGATTGCCCGACAGGGTGCCGGCCTGATACACCGGGCCCAGTGGCGCCAGCCTTTCCATGACCTCTACACGCCCGCCGAACGCCGCGGCGGGCAACCCGCCGCTCATCACCTTTCCGAAGGTGAACAGGTCCGCGTCCACGGGATCGATTCCGTACCAGCCGCTTCGGCTGACCCGGAAGCCGGTCATCACTTCATCGAGGATCAGCAGCGCGCCGTGCTCGGCGGTGACGCGCCGCAGTGCGCGGTTGTAGCCCGGCGCGGGCGGCACACACCCCATGTTGCCGGGACTGGCTTCGGTGATGACGACGGCGATCTGGTCCCCGGCTTCGGCGAAGACCCGCTCGACGGCGTCGATGTCGTTGTACGGCAACACGATGGTGTCGGCCGCGGTGGCACCGGTCACCCCCGGCGAGGACGGGAGGCCCAGCGTCGCCACCCCGGAGCCCGCGTCGGCGAGCAGGGCGTCGACGTGGCCGTGGTAGCAGCCGGCGAACTTGACCACCTTGGAGCGACGGGTGAACGCACGCGCCAGCCGAACCGCGCTCATGGTGGCCTCGGTGCCGGAGTTGACCAACCGGATCCGGTCCACGGGTGCCACCCGGGCGATGATCTCCGCGGCCAGGTGGGACTCGCCCGCCGTGGGCGCCCCGAACGACAGACCGTTCGCAGCGGCCTGCGCGACCGCCTCGACAACCTGCGGGTGGGCATGCCCGAGGATCATCGGACCCCACGAGCAGACCAGGTCTACATAACGGTCACCGTCGACGTCGGTCAGCCAGCAGCCCCGACCCGACGCGATGAAGCGAGGAGTGCCGCCGACCGCATTGAACGCCCGCACCGGCGAATTCACGCCGCCCGGGATCACCGTGCACGCGTCGGCGAACAGCTTGGCGGACAGGTCGGCACTGCTCATGGCGAACAGTGTCCCAGCCGTGGCGGCGTCGTCCGCCTGCCGGGTGCATGTCCCCCGCCCGGGGACACCAAGTGGACCCTCGGCAAGGACCGCTCGTTCCTGGCGACCGCGGGCGAAGTGCTCGACCACCGTGCGCACTGTGTCGACGTGATGAAGCAGCGGGCGACCGTGATCGGTTCTTCCCCACCGGGGCCCCGCGATGGTGGGGCGGCGATGACTGCGCCCGCTGGCCGCCATCCGGACAGGGGTGACGTGAGGCCCGGATCGACCGGGTGAATGCGCAAGGGTTTCAGGGCGTCGTCAGAGCGAAAACCGGGTGGTCGGCGGGTCGGGGTAGGGAGCGAAAGTAGCCCCGCACGGCCCTACCCGCCTTCGCCTGGTACGCCGCCAGCACCGGGCCGCGCTGCCCGACGGGCAGTTCTGCGGCGCGATAGCGCATGGTTCCCCCCTGCGAGGTCACCGCCACGTCCGGGTTGGCTCGCACGTTGCGGACCCACTGCGATTCGCCGCGAGTGGACACCAGGTAACGGATCCCGTCGACCTCGACGGTGACCACCGGCACCCGCTGGGTCTGGCCGCTGACGCGCCGGGTCAACGTCAGGGTCTCGCTCCCCGAGAGCCCGGTGGCCATCGCGATCCTGTTGAACACCTTGACGGTGAACCACGGCGGCTTGAGATAGGCCATGCCCGTAAGCGTGGCCGAGACCGACCGAGTGCGCAACGCCGGCCTTCCCTTGCCCGGAGTCCAGCCGATAATGGGGGCCATGCAACTTCCACAACGGCTGGCCCGGTTCAACCGGCATGTCACCAACCCGATCCTACGAATATGGGCGGGTCACGCCCCCATCATGGGAATCCTCGAACATACCGGGCGCAAGTCGGGAAAAAGCTACCGAACCCCGTTGAACGTGTTCTCCACCGATGACGGAATAGCCATCCTGTTGTCGTACGGCCCGGACCGCGACTGGCTTAAGAACATCACCGCCGCGGGCGGCGCAAGCGTGACGAGCCGCGGCCGCACCTTCGAGGTGACCGATCCGCGTATGGTCACCAAAGCCGAAGCGGCAACGCACGTCACCGGGGCGGGCAGAAAGGTGTTTGCCCGATTGCCGTTCGACAACGGAGCGGTGCTGCTGAGGCGGGTCCGTTTAGCCGGAGCCGCAGGAATCCCGGCAGCGCGTCACTCCGCCCTCGGCAATCGACATCGCGACCGGTCGGCCAAGCAGCTCGTCCCTCGACGCTGCCATCCCGTCGAGCAGTTCGTGGGTGGCCGTCTCGACCCAGATCGCCGACGTCCTCAATTCTTGTCCTCGTTAATTCTTGTCCTCGTTCGTCTTTGTCTGGCTGAGGGAAGTTGTCCAAACCGTCGGTCAGAAGCGTTTCCATGTAGGCGGACAGGTCCCGCATTTCCTGGATACGCCGGCTGCGCTGCGGCGGGGCTCCCCGCAGGGCATGTAGCCCGGCGTCGGCCAGAGTCTGAAGATCGGCCATGGTGCGTATGCGTTGTCGCTCACCCGCGGCGAAGGCGTGCGGACGCAACCGGAAGTAGGTGCGCCGGTCTCCGGCCATGCCGAGCCGTTCGATGTAGCCGAAACGGATCAGCATGCGGGCGTTGGTGCTGATTCCGCCGCTGCTGGCATTCAACGCCGCGGCGAGTTCCTCTGACGACTGCCGCTCGGGATCGCACACCAACAGCCAGCCCAGCAGCCGCCCAGCCAGCCGGGTCAAGCCGTGGGACTCGAAATACCCGCCGAGTTGCTCGACGAATTCCATGATCTCGGCATTCGGATCAGCGCCGTCGACGTCGCCCCCATTCACACTCACAACTTTCACTGTACTGTGAAAGTTAATCAATTGTCGATAGTAAGCACAGAA
This sequence comes from uncultured Actinomycetota bacterium, assembly GCA_963846905.1. GTDB lineage: Bacteria > Actinomycetota > Actinomycetes > Mycobacteriales > Mycobacteriaceae > Mycobacterium. Next base: position 139,549 of record CAWJYB010000036.1, on the reverse strand, counting down.
CGACACCTTGGAGTCCCGATGAGCACACCGGCCCATGACCACACCGCGCTAGGTCCCGTGCAACTCGACGGCCCCGAGTTCGCCGCCGATCCGTTCCCGGTCTATGAGCGGCTGCGCCGCGAGGCCCCGGTGTATCGAACCCGGATGTCATACATGGCCGACCGGGACGTCTACTTCCTGTCCCGCTACCGCGACTGCGTCGACCTCACCACCGACCACCGGTTCCGCCGTGTCGTGGAGGGCACCGAACCGCTGCCCATCCCCAAGACGCTCCAGTTCATGAGCACCGACAGCATGATCCTCAAGGACGACCCGGAGCACATGCGGCTGCGCAGACTGGTCAGCCGCGCCTTCACGCCCAAAGCCATCGCCAGGCTGACCAACCGCACCGAGGAGATCACCCGCGAACTGCTCGACGGGATGGAGCCCGGACAGCGCGTAGACCTGCAGAATGACTACGCGCTGCCGATCCCGGTCACCGTGATCAGCGAAATGGTCGGGGTGCCCGAAGCCGACCGCAGCCGCTTCCACGACGGAATGAACCTCGCGATTGGAAGGGGTGGCCAAGTACGGCTTGGAGGAGGCCGCCGCCAAGATGGAGCCCGTCATCGACTTCGTCCGCGAGTTGATCGACCGCCGTCGCACCGACCCCGCCGAGGACATCATGACCGGGCTTCTCCGCGCGTCGGAGGACGGCGACAAGCTCACCGACGACGAAATCGTCGCGATGGTGTTCACGCTCGTAGTCGCCGGCTACGAGACCACGTATACCCTGATCGGCAACGGCGTCGCCGCCCTGCTGACCCACCCCGACCAGCTCGATCTGCTCAAGAGCCGTCCGGAGCTGATCAATTCCGCGGTGGAGGAGATCCTGCGCTACACCGGCACCATCGGGGGCACCAAACCCAACTACGCCAGCGAGGACGTCGAACTGAACGGTGTCACCATCCCGCGCGGGGCGATCGCCATCCCGCTGCTGGCCTCGGCCAACCGCGACCCCGATGTCTTCGAGACCCCGATGCCTTCGACATCACCCGCACGCCGAACCACCACATCGCGTTCAGCAAAGGAGCCCACTTCTGCCTGGGCGCCAACCTGGCCCGCATGGAAACCACCGTTGCGATCAGCAAACTGATCACCCGGTTCCCTGATCTTCGCCTGGCCGTCGACCCCTCCGAGCTACAGTTCCCGCCGATGCCGCTCTGGAGGCGCCTGGCCGCCCTGCCTGTGGTGCTGAACTGACGAGAAGCTGATAAACGAAAAGAGGCAGACTTGATGTTGGCACGCGGGCGAGGGCGGTGACGGCTGCTGCGGTCGTGGCAACGTCGGCGCCGGTGATCTCGGTCGCGCAGCTCGGCATTCCTTCCGCCTCTGCTGGTCCATGTCCCGAGATCGAGGTGGTCTTCGCCCGCGGCACCGGCGAGCCACCCGGTGTGATAGACGCAGGCGCCCATGTCGCTTCCATGGCGGCTACCGGTTGGGGTCGATCCGGCGACCGTACCTGAACCGCTACGACCCGAGGTGGCCAACCATGTGGCCGCGGTCGTATTTGGGAAGCCAAACGTCCGGGCCATGACTTCCTCGGTGAGCCGCCGGTCGTCATCGGCACGCTGTACCAGCCCAAGACGGTCGAATTGTGCGTCGACAACGACCGGTTTGCTCTGACGGGCTGGAATTCGCCGCGCACGATCAATACCGATCCGGCGAGACGATGAGCGGGGGGACCTTTCGCCGCGAGCCGACTCTAGCCTCGGTCGGCGTGCAAAGAAATCGCTGAGCTAGTCTTGATACTCACAAGTTTCACTGTACTCTGAAAGTCCATCGAGTACGGCTTTCGCCTCTGGCGGCGAATTCCGCAGGGACATCACATGACACCGAGGAAGCCACTGATGAGCGCGATCGAAGACGAGCCGATGGGCTATCCGATCGGACGCAAGGTTGCTGGGCCGTTCGGTTCAGGTTCATGAGCGGCCCTGTGACGTGGCTTGCAGTCGCGGTCGGGAATGGGGTCGCCGTTGACGAACGGACCGACGGGTGGTGGCGAGTGCGATGATCGGAATTCTCAAGCGTGTCTGGATGCCGCTGCTCATCGTGGTCGTGGTCGTGGTCGGCGGTTTCACGGTCCAGCGGATCCGCACGTTCTTCGGTTCCGCGGGCATTTTGAGGACGGAGAAGGTTTTCGCCAATGACCCTGAGCCGTTCGACCCCAAGGTCGTGAAGTACGAAATTTGGGGCTCCGGAACCTACGCCAACATCAACTACCTGGATCTCGATGCGAAGCCACAGCGCACCGACGGCGCGGCGCTGCCGTGGTCGCTCACCTTGGAGACCACGGCGCCGTCCGCGGCCCCCATCATCCTCGGGCAGGGCGACGGCAATTCGATCACCTGCCGAATCACCGTCGATGACGAAGTGAAGGACGAGAGGACCGCAACCGGCGTGAACGCCCTGATCTACTGCTTTGTGAAGTCCGCATGAGCGCCCCGACGACATCCGCGCCGGCGGACGCACTCCCGCCGGCAAGGCGCACGTCTCGGCCGTTCATCCCGCGGACGATCCGCAGGTTCGCGATACCCATCATCCTCGGCTGGATCGCCCTGATCGCCGTTGTCAATGTCGTGGTGCCGCAGCTGGAAACAGTCGGGCAGATGCAGGCGGTGTCGATGAGCCCCGACGACGCACCGTCGATGATCTCGATGAAACACATGGGCAAGATATTCGAGGAAGGTGACTCCGACAGCGCGGCGATGATCGTGTTGGAGGGTCAGGAACCCCTCGGTGACGCCGCCCACGCGTTCTACGACCAGATGATCGACAAGCTGGAAGCCGACACCAAACACGTCCAGTCCGTGCAGGACTTCTGGGGCGATCCGCTGACTGCCACGGGTGCACAGAGCCCCGACGGCAAGGCCACCTACGTTCAGGTGAAACTCGCCGGCAATCAGGGCGAGGCGCTGGCCAACGAGTCAGTGGAATCGGTCCAGGGCATCATCGACGGCCTTCAGGCGCCACCCGGGGTCAAGGTGTACGTAACCGGTTTCGCCGCACTGGCCGCCGATCAGCAAATCGCCGGCGACCGCAGCCTGCGGTTGATCGAGATGGTCACGTTCACCGTGATCATCGTGATGTTGCTGCTGGTCTACCGGTCCATCGTCACGGCCGCGATCATGCTGACCATGGTGGTGTTCGGGTTGGCTCGCCGCCCGCGGGAGCGTGGCATTCCTCGGTTTCCACCAGATCATCGGGCTCTCGACCTTCGCGACCAACCTGCTCGTGGTGCTGGCGATCGCGGCCGCCACGGACTACGCCATCTTCCTGATAGGCCGCTATCAGGAAGCGCGGGGAGCCGGTGAGGATCGAGAATCGGCGTACTACACCATGTACGGCGGCACGGCCCATGTGGTGTTGGGGTCGGGTCTGACCATCGCCGGTGCGACGTTCTGCCTGAGTTTCACCCGGCTCCCCTACTTTCAGACCCTCGGTGTGCCCCTGGCGATCGGCATGGTCATCGTCGTCTTTGCCGCGCTGACCGTTGGTCCCGCGGTGATCACCGTGGCGAGCCGGTTCGGCAAGCTGCTCGAGCCCAAGCGCGCGGCGCGGGTCCGGCTCTGGCGCAAGATCGGGGCCGCGATCGTCCGGTGGCCCGGCCCGATCCTGATCGGCGCAACGGCGCTGGCTTTGATCGGTTTGCTGGCCCTGCCCGGCTACCAGACCAACTACAACGACCGCAGCTACATGCCTGCCGACCTGCCCGCCAACGAGGGCTTTGCGGCCGCCGACCGTCATTTCTCGCAGGCCCGGATGAACCCCGAAGTGCTGATGGTCGAAAGCGACCACGACATGCGCAATTCGACCGACTTCCTGGTGATCAACAAGATCGCCAAGGCGATCTTCGCCGTCGAGGGGATCTCCCGGGTGCAGGCCATCACCCGGCCGGACGGCAAACCCATCGAGCACACCTCGATCCCATTCCTGATCAGCATGCAGGGCACCAGCCAGAAACTGACCGAGAAGTACAACCAGGACCTCACCGCCAAAACGATGCAACAGGCCGAAGACATGCAGACCACGATCGACCAGATGGAGCGGATGCAGAACCTCACCGCGCAGATGGCCGATGTCACCCACGGCATGGTCGCGCAGATGAAGGGGATGGTGGTCGACATCGAGCAGTTGCGCGACGGCATCGCCAATTTCGACGACTTCTTCCGCCCGATCCGCAACTACTTCTACTGGGAACCGCACTGCTACAACATCCCGGTGTGCTGGTCGCATCCGCTCGGTGTTCGACACCCTCGACGGCATCGACATCATGACCGACGACCATCAAGAACCTGATGCCGCTCATGGAGCGCTTGGATGCGCTGATGCCGGAGTTGACGGCCATGATGCCGGAGATGATCCAGACCATGAAGAACATGAAAGCCATGATGCTGGGCATGTATTCGACCCAGAAGGGCATGCAGGACCAGCAGGCCGCGATGCAGGCCGACGCGGCCGCGATGGGCGAGGCGTTCGACGCCTCGTGGAACGACGACTCGTTCTATCTACCTCCTGAGGTTTTCGACAACCCCGACTTCAAACGCGGCATGAAGCAGTTCCTGTCGCCGGACGGGCACGCGGTGCGGTTCATCATCAGCCACGCCGGCGATCCACTGTCCCCCGAAGGCATCTCGAAGATCGACAAGATCGAGACCGCGGCCACCGAAGCCATCAAGGGCACCCCGCTGGAAGGATCCACGATCTACCTCGGCGGTACCGCGGCGATGTTCAAGGACATGAACGAAGGCAACACCTATGACTTGATGATCGCCGGAATCGCAGCGCTGTGCCTGATTTTCATCATCATGCTGATCATCACCCGAAGCGTGGTCGCAGCCGGCGTCATCGTCGGAACGGTGGTGTTGTCGCTGGGCGCCTCGTTCGGTTTGTCGGTGCTGATCTGGCAACACATCATCGGGATCGAACTGCACTGGCTGGTGATGGCGATGGCCGTCATCATCCTGCTGGCCGTCGGCGCCGATTACAACCTGCTACTGGTGGCCCGGCTCAAAGAAGAGATCCACGCCGGAATCAACACCGGCATCATCCGGGCGATGGGCGGCAGCGGATCAGTGGTGACCGCCGCCGGCCTGGTGTTCGCCTTCACCATGATGTCGTTTGCGGTCAGCCAACTGACCGTGATGGCTCAGGTCGGCACCACCATCGGCCTGGGCCTGCTGTTCGACACCCTGATCGTCCGATCCTTCATGACACCGTCGATCGCGGCGCTGCTCGGCAAGTGGTTCTGGTGGCCGCAGAATGTCCGGCAACGACCCAAGCCCGCCCGATGGCCTTCGCCCCGGCCGGCACAAGGGGAAAACGGCGGTGACGTCGATGTGAGGGTTGGTTGAAATACCTTGGCGGCATTGTGATTTGGCCAACTGCAGTATTCACGATCGGCCGGTCCCGGCCGACATCGGCGACATCGCCAGCCGTACCCGCGACGCTCCGCGGCTCCGTCGCCACCGCCTGACGGCCCCGCCCCGGTCGGTCGTGGTGGTCGGCCACGGGATTGTCGGCCACCGGTTCGTCGAGGCGCTGCGCGACCGTGCCGGCCACCGATTCTCACCCGTTCGTGCCGCCGGCCCCCGGGCACGACCGGTGCTTCGCCGTGCTCTGACAAGGCAAAACTGTCGCGGTTTGTGTCGTTCGTCAACGCGCCGGACAGCCCGACCCCACGGTGATGTTCGACGATAGCGGTCCTCGCAAGACTCCGGTGTTGCTGGGGACGCCCCGACCTCCCGTCACACGACCGAAAGGTCGAAGTAATCGATAGGAAACGTGCCCGACGTACAACGGCATACGAGAGGACACGGTACCGATGACTGTTTTGATGGAGAGGCGGCAGGTACGTTGCTGGACGCAGGCATGCCCACTGTCGGCACTGCTGCCCGGGCGGGGCGTTGCCGTGTTGCTGCCCGGCGGAGAGCAGGCGGCGCTGTTCCGGCTGGCCGACGGCGCACTGGCCGCGGTCGGCAACATCGACCCGTTCGGCAGGGCAGCTGTGATGTCACGCGGCATCACCGGCGATCAACGAGGCGAACCGACGGTGGCATCGCCACTGCACAAGCAGGTGTTCTCGATTGTGGACGGACGCTGCCTCGACGACGACTCGCGCAGCCTAAAGGTCTACGACGTCCGGGTTACCGATGGAATCGTTGAACTCTCAAGCCCATGACCCACTAGCCGGCTTCACGATCGGCGTGACCGCGGCGCGCCGCTCAGAAGAACTGATCTCCCTGCTGCGGCGCCGCGGTGCGGCGGTCGTGCACGCACCGGCGATCCGCATCATCCCCCTGGTCGACGACGTCGAACTGCGCCGCGTCACCTCCGAGCTGATCAAGCGACCGCCGGATCTGGTCGTGGTGACGACCGGCATCGGGTTTCGCGGCTGGATCGAGGCCGGGCATGGCTGGGATGCCGCCGACGACCTGATCGCAGCGCTCAAGTCGACACGAATCGTGGCCCGCGGACCCAAGGCCCGCGGGGCGGTGCGCCAGGCAGGTCTGTGCGAGCAGTGGAGTCCCGAATCGGAGGCCTCGCCAGAGGTCGTGGAGCGCCTGCTCGCCGACGGGGTGAGGGATCTGCGCATCGCGGTCCAGCTGCACGGCACCGGGTCGGAGTGGGAGTCCGACGCCGACATCTGCGAGGCGCTCACCTTCGCGGGGGCGCAAGTGATCCGGGTTCCGGTGTACCGGTGGGAGTCGCCGGCCGATCCGAGACCGATGGAGCAGTTGATCGGCATGGTCGTCAACGCCGAACTCGACGGGGTGAGTTTCACCAGCGCCCCCGCGGTGGCGGCCATGCTGGACCGTGCCAAGGCGCTGGGCTGCGTGGGCGAACTGGTTGCCGCGTTCAAGGACCGGGTGGCGGCGATGTGCGTCGGCCCGGTCACCGCGGCGCCGCTGCGTCTGCTCGGGGTGCCCGCCGTGCATCCCGACCGCTACCGTCTCGGCGCGCTGGCACGGTTGATCACCGACGAATTACCCCGGCGGGCAACACATTTCACCGCCGGCGGGCACCGGATCAGCGTATCCGCCGCCGGTGTCGCCGTCGACGGGACGGTCCGCGCCGTGCCGCCGGCCGGCATGGCACTGCTACGGCGGCTGATGGCGACGCCCGGCCGCGTCGTGTCACGGGAAGAGCTGCTGACCCAGCTGCCCGGTGGCGGCGACGACACGCATGCGGTCGAGACCGCCGTGGCCAGGCTGAGGTCGGCGCTGGGAGCCCAAGCCGTCATCCAGACCGTCGTCAAGCGGGGCTATCGCTTGGCGATCGGCGCGGCCGAATGCTGATCCTCGTCGCGCACGGCACCCGCAGCCCCGCGGGGCTGCAGACCATCGGCGAGCTGGCGGCGCGAGTGACGGCACGGATCGGGCCGGTCGCAACGGCGTTCGTCGACGTGCTCGGCCCCAACCCGACCGACCTGCTCACCGACGTTTCCGGACCGGCCATCGTCGTGCCGGCGTTCCTGGCCTCGGGCTATCACGTGCACACGGACCTGCCGGCGTGCATCGCCGACAGCGGACACCACAACACCACCGTCACCGCGGCGTTGGGTCCCGATCCGGTGCTGGCCGACGTGATGCACGCCAGACTGGGCGAGGTGGGCTGGCGGCCCGGCGATGTGGTGGTGATGGCCGCCGCCGGCTCCACGAGCCCCATCGCGCGTAGTGAACTGTTCTGCGCCGCAGCGATGTTGGCCGAGCAGGTCGGAGAGGTTCATCTCGGTTGCGTGGCCACCGGAGTACCGCGGGTGGGCGACGTCGTTCGGCTGCTGCGGGCAGCGGGACGGCGCCGGATATTCATCGCGTCCTACCTGCTGGCACCGGGCCTGTTCCACACCCGGCTGCATGAGTGCGGTGCCACCGCGGTGAGCGAGCCGATCGGCGCCCATCCCGCCGTCGTCGACCTGCTCATTTCGCGCTTCACGACTGCGCCCGTCGCCGGGGACCCAGCAGCCGGGCGCCAAGCCCGCTCAAACCCAGCGGCTGCGTGGTGGGGGCGCCTCGGGTGCGACCCGGGGTGGCCGATTCACATCGAGACCGCCCGCACCGCCGGCGGCAGGCTCGGCAGGAAATGCGCGGAACGCGCAAACGTCGTCGGCCGTTTCCAAGGGACGCGGCCCCGGCAGCAGCAATGCCATCAACGCGTAGCGCAGGATCACCTCGGCCAGTTCGCTCACCGCCCGAACTCCGCCACCGCCGCGTCGAGGATCATGGCGGTGGCGGGATCGCCGGTCGTGCCGGCGCCTATGACGTCATGCCTTCCCTGGCGAACCCCGCTCTGGCGTGGGCGTTGTAGCGCACCCGCATCGGCAGCCGATTCCACAGCGCGTTTACGGCGCCAGACCGGGAGAGTGCGGCCAAGCGTTGATAGCGGCGCTCCTGCGCGGCACTCCACGTCAGGTTCAGCAGGGTTCTCGCCTGGGGCGGCAGCCCTCCGGTGGTCAGGAACGCCAGCACCGGATCGAATACCGGCGTGAGCGCGCGCCACAACAGCGGCGAAACCCCGACCGGCTTCGGGAAGCCTTTGGTGACATAGCCGACGCTGTAGGAGGCGGCGGGGTGGGCGACGACGCCGTGGTCCAGCATGTGCTGCCAGTACTTCTCGAAGTCGGCGTAGGTGGCGGGCATCGGGCGGTCACTGACGCCGTAGCGGCGATACCAGGTCTTGGACTCGCGGTACATCCGTTCCTTGTCGGCGTGGCTCAGGCGTTCGACAAAGGTGTCGGCGAAGTAGAAGACCTGGTCGAGGAAGGTGGCATGGGCCCAGAAGTAGGTGTCGGGGTCCAGCGCGTGATAGCGGGCGGCGTCACCGTTCGGGCGCGTGATCGCACCCTTGATGTGACGGTGGAAGTCGCGCACCTGAATGCCGGCATTGTCGTTCGGGGTGCCGTATACCGTCCGGAATATCGGCGGCAGGGAGCGCTTGATGCGCGCCGCGGTGTCGGCGAAGAACACCGAGTGTTCCAGCACGCCCTGACCCAGGTCGGCCAGCATCAGCTGCAGCACACCGGGCCGCGGGCCGATCAGGAACATCCGGTTGTCCCCGAAATACCGCCAGATCAACGAATTCCCGTCCAGCGGTTCGGCATCGGCCTGGGGTTCGGTCTCCACCAGCTCCGTCACGTATACAGTGTTACAGATTCTGCACCTTGTACCAACGAGACCGGGCTCACTCGGGCATCAGCATGCTGCGGGTCCGAGCGGGGCGGTCATTCAGCTGACGAAGCCGGTCGACGGACCGCGCCCATGCTGTCGGCCACGCCGCAGGTGCGCGAAGCCGAACACAGCCAGCACGCCCGCGATCGCCGCCAGGAGAAACGCCACCACCAGCCAGGGCGGGTAGAACACCACCGATGTGGTCGTCGGTTCGCCGTCGATGACCGGCGCCACCTCGACGACCCTCTGCGCTGCCAGCCAACTCGATACGCAGCCGACGGCCGCCAGCACCGCGAGCACGAGTGGAACCCGGCCGTGACGGGAAGCCATCACATGGCCCGGTCCGGCCGGCGTTGCTCGACGAGTTGCGTGAGCGCCGCACGGAGTTTACGGTGCCGGCGCGCCCACGCCCGCACATCCCGGCCGTCGCTGAGTCTGAGGCCGATCGCCGTTCGCCCACGCGGAACCCCGGTCAACTGTCCCAACGTGCGCGAGGACTGCCAATCCCCCGCTTCCACCCCGGTGTACGTATTCTGCGCGGCAAGCCAGTCGCCGGAGCGTCCGGGCACCGGAGCAGGCGCTTCGGGATAGATCGAGATGATCCGCGCGACATCGATGGTCTCGGCGCCTTCCCGCAGCGTCTCGGCGGTCAGTTCCACCGAGGTATGGATCCGCGCCGCCTTCACCTGGATGGCGACGAAACAGGTGATGAACAACCAAAATACCATCGGGACCGCGACCTGGACGCCGGAGTCGCTGCCAACCTGGAGCAGCACCATCGCCAGCGCGGCGGCCGGACATGCGAGTACCCACAACCACCTCACGCCGCCCTCGAAGAACAACACCTCGGGTTTGGCCGCGGAAGATTCGCCGAGCGGCGATATCCCGGTCATCGGCGCTGCCCGGTCAGGTCGGGCCGGCCCGACAGCCAGAAGCCGGAATCGACGATGCGCGGCCGCGCTGCGGGCGGAGAGGGAGGCGTCATGGTCGGGCCAGCCTATCGGTTTCTTCGGGACCGGCGCGTCAGCCGGTGAAGTGGACACTCGGCAGGCGCGGACTCCTCAGCGGGTGAAGTAGGCGTGGGAGTTCCGGCGATGAAGCAGTACCACGCCGCCGGCCAGCATGACACCACCGACGATGGCGGACCCTGCGTAGATCAGCGCGGGCACCGTCGGTCGCTGCACGGAGAACAGTCCGCTGACGGTATAGACGATGGATCCGATCGCCCCCGCAGTCAACACCGTCCGCGCCCACCGGTAACCCGCCCGCATCAGGATCAGGAACGTCAACACCAGGGTCATCACAACGAGGACGAACACGGCGTTGACGGCGATCAGGAACGGCGAGAACCGCGGTGAGGTCACCACGTCGCTGACATAGCCGGCAAGCATCAATGGCAAGGCAGCCACCCACAGCCAGAAGCCGGTGTCGACGTCTTCGGGCCGTGGCAGTGATCCGCCCGCATCGGGGGGCACCGGCGGTGTCACGCCAACCACCCGGCGGCCTCAGCGGCCCAGTACGTCAGCACGATGTCCGCCCCGGCGCGCCGGATGCAGGTCAACGCCTCCAGCACCGCGGCGCGCGAATCCACCCAACCATTTGCCGCAGCGGCGGTGATCATCGCGTACTCACCCGACACCTGATAGGCGGCGACGGGCACCCGCGCCAGATCCGCCGCGGCGCGTACCACGTCGAGGTAGGCCATTGCCGGTTTGACCATGACGATGTCGGCCCCCTCGGCAAGGTCGAGCTCGATCTCGCGCATCGCCTCACGGGCATTGCCGCTGTCCTGCTGGTAGGTCCGTCGGTCGCCGTGCAGGCTGGAGGACACGGCCTCTCGGAACGGCCCGTAGAACGCCGACGCGAACTTGGCTGCGTAGGCCAAGATGGCGACATCGGCGTGACCGGCCGAATCGAGACCGTCGCGGATCGCGGCGACCTGGCCGTCCATCATGCCGCTGGGCCCCACCACGTGGGCACCCGATTCCGCTTGCGCCACGGCGAGCTTGACGTACTGGAGGTTGGTCGCGTCGTTGTCCACCCGGCCGCGCGCGTCGAGTACGCCGCAGTGGCCGTGATCGGTGAACTCGTCCAGACAGGTGTCGGCCATCAGCACGGTCGATCCACCGAGGTCCTTCGCCAGATCGCGCAGGGCGGCATTGAGAATTCCGTCGGCGTCGAGGCCGACCGATCCGGTGGCATCCTTGTCCTGCGCCCGGGGAACGCCGAACAGCATCAACCCGCCGACACCGGCGTCCACCGCCGCTGCCGCGGCACGACGCAACGAGTCACGCGTGTGCGCAACGACTCCGGGCATCGACGAAATCGGCCTTGGTTCGTCGATACCGTCGGCAACGAACATCGGCAGCACCAGATGCCTGGGTTCCAAGGAAGTTTCGGCCACCAGACGGCGCATCGCCGGTGTCGAGCGCAGCCTGCGTGGCCGTTGCCGAGGATAATCGTGCGCCGACATGCGATGCCTAGCGGCGACGACTCTTCTTGCGCGGCGGCGGCAACGCACCCTCGGCGCGCAGCCGCGCGGCGTGCTCGGCGAGCGCCTCGATGAGGGGTCCGACCGCAGCCACCTCCGGCAGCACGTCCACACGCAAGCCGAACTCCGCTGCCGTCTCGGCGGTCTTGGGACCGATGCAGGCGACGATGGTGCGCGGATGCGGCTTGCCGGCGATCCCGACCAGGTTGCGGACGGTGGAGCTGGACGTGAAGCAGACCGCATCGAATCCACCGGTCTTGATCATCTCCCGCGTGGGTGCGGGCGGCGGAGCGGCCCTGACCGTGCGGTACGCGGTGACGTCCTCGATCTCCCAGCCGCGCTGACGCAGCCCTTCGGCCAGGGTCTCGGTCGCGATGTCGGCCCTCGGCAGCAGCACCCGGTTGACCGGATCGAAGATGCCGTCATACGGCGGGAACTCGTCGAGCAGACCGACCGACGATTGCTCACCCGAAGGCACCAGCTCCGGGCTGATGCCGAAGGCGCGCACCCGATCAGCGGTTGCTTCGCCAACGCAGGCGATCCGCACCCCGGAGAAGGCACGGGCGTCCAGACCGAATTCGCCGAACTTCTCCCAGACCGCACGCACCGCGTTGGTGGAGGTGAAAACCACCCACTGATAGCGACCATCGACCAGTCCCTTGACGGCCCGTTCCATCTGGGCGGGGCTGCGCGGCGGTTCGACGGCGATGGTCGGGACCTCGATCGGCAGTGCGCCATGGCCGACCAGCTTCTCGCTCATCTCGCCGGCCTGGTCCTTGGTACGGGGCACCAGGACGGTCCAACCGTACAGCGCCCGGCTCTCCCACCAGTTGAGCTTGGACCGGTGCGCGACCGTCCGGCCGATCGTGACGACCAGGGGTCCGGTCAGCGGACCGGCGACGTCGTTGGCGCCGAGCGCAGCACGATCGCCGAGTTCGGCCAGGGTCGCCTCGACGCTGCGCTGCGCCGAGGTTGTGCCGTGTGCGGTCACAGCGCACGGGGTGGTTTCCAGCAGCCCGTGCTCGATCAGCATCCGCGCGGCATCGGCAAGATGCTGACCCGTGGCGTGCAGTATCAGCGGTCCGGGCGCGGCCGCCAACGCGGCCCAGTCGACGTCTCCCCGGACGTCGGCGACCGTGTGCGACGAACCCAGCGGAAGCCCCGCATAGGCCGGAACCGCGCTGCTGGCCGGGAGCCCCGGCAAGATTTCGAAGACCAGCCCGCTGGCTGCCACGGCATTGACCTCGACAAGCACCGAGTCGATCGACAGCGGATCGCCCGCAACCAGCCGGACGACGTCGGCGCCGAGCCGCGCCTCGTGCGCCAGGGTCAGCGCCACCTCCTCGGGATCGCCGAGCGCCGGCCGGATGTCGGGGCCGACGGTCACGACGGGCGGAATGGGCGCTGCAGTCCCGCCGCTCACGTCGTCGGCGCCGCGACTGCCGTCGGCGTCCGCGCCGCCGGGCCCGGCCTTCGGAGCCGGCGCCGGACCGGACGCCGGGGGCAACTCGCGACCCACCACTGCAAGTATCTGCTCCGGCACGTCGGGGTCGGTGAATACCAGCGCGGCGTTTGCCAACACGGTATGCGCCCGGGTCGTCAGCAGACCCGGATCGCCCGGCCCCGACCCGACGAACAGGATGCGGCCAGGCCTCGGCTTACGGCCTCGCATGCTCATTTGTCACTCCTGTGCTAGTGACCCATCAGCTCGCGCGCACCCAACTCGAATAGCTCCGCGGCCACCGAGAGCCCCAGCTCTCGTGCCCGACCGGGAGATCCGATACCGGACGCGCGGATCACGTCGGATCCGTCCAGCGCCGCCACGCAACCGCGAAGCGACAGCTCGTCGAAGACATTGCCGTCCTCATCGATCGACTCGACCACCTCTGCGATCGCGCCCACCGGTGCGGAGCAGCCCGCCTCCATTTCGGCCAGCAGGACGCGCTCTGCGGTGATCGCCGCACGGGTGTCGACGTCGTCGAGTTCCGCCAGCAATTCCGCGAGTGCGGTATCACCGGCACGACACTCGATCGCCAATGCCCCCTGTGCCGGCGCCGGCAACATCTGTACCGGCTCCAGCGTCTCGGTGACACCGCCGAGAAGCCCGATCCGGGCCAGTCCCGCCCGTGCCACCACGACGGCGTCGAGATCACCACTGCTTACCCTGTTCAACCTGGTATCTAGGTTGCCTCGTAGGGGCCGGATTTCCAAACCGAGACCCAGTGCCCTAAGCTGTGCGGCCCGCCTCACCGACGACGTGCCGATCACCGATCCCGGCGGCAACTCGCCCAGGACCAGACCGTCGCGGGCGACCAGGGCATCGCGGGCGTCCGCGCGCGGGGGACGGCAGCGATGACGAACCGCGCGTCGTTTGCGGTCGGCAGGTCTTTGTACGAGTGCACGGCGACGTCGACTCGACCGTCGTGGAGCGCCTCCCGCAAAGCGGTGGTGAACACTCCGACACCGATCTCGGCGATCGGGGCGGACGAACGATCCCCGTCTGTGGTGACGATCACCAATTCGGCGTCATGCCCGAGCCCGCGCAGGCTGTCTCGCACGGTCCCAGCCTGTGTGGTGGCCAGCAGACTCCCACGGGTACCGATCCGGATCATCTTCTATGCCAGGCCTTACTCCGGGTCGCTACTGGCGTCGACATCAAATTTCGCTGTGACAAGGGGCAACTCGCCCGCCGTTGCGACAGCGTCGACCGCAGTTGGATCGAGCTCGAAAAGCTCGCGCAATGCCTCGGCGTAGCTGTCCCCCCCGGGGGCGCTGGCCAGTTGCTTGACCCGGACAGTGGGAGCATGCAGCAGCTTGTCCACCACCCGGCGCACCGTCTTTGCGACTTCGTCGCGATGCGCCGAGGCCATTCCGGGTAGCCGGTTTTCCAGCCGCAGCAACTCCGCTTCGACGACGTCGGCCGCGCGTTGGCGCAACGCCGTCACGGTGGGAGTCACCTCCGCCATTCGCTGTCCGGCGAGGTAAATCCCAACCTCGGTGGCCACGATCTGCCGGGCGGCTTCGGCATCGCCGGCTGCCGCGCGGGTCGAGGGATCACGCTGGACGCGGTCCATGTCGACGACCCAGACACCGGGCAGACCTGCGACAGCCGGATCGACATCTCGGGGCATGCCGAGGTCGCAGACGACCAGTCCCTGTTTCTCGTCGCGCCGGGCCAGGACGTGATGGACGTCGGCCAGCGACACCACCGGCCGGACCGCACCGGTACAGCTGACCACGATATCGGCATGGGCCAGCGCAACGGCCAGGTCGTCGAGGACCATCGCAGTCGACGGCACGCCCTGCTCCCGCAGGTTCGCCGCCAGCCTCTGGGCGCGCGATAACGACCGGTTGACGACGTGCACGCTGCCGATGCCGGCCCGCACCAGGTGGGCGGCCGACAACGCGCCCATCGAGCCCGCGCCGATGATGGCGGCGGTGCGGCCGGACAAGCCGGACAGCCGGTCCTCGGCCATCTTCAACGCCACCGAGACCACCGAAGCGCCGGCTGCATCGAGACCCGTTTCGCTGTGCACCCGCTTACCGACGGCGAGCGCGCGCTGAGCCAGTTCGTGCAGGGTGCGCCCCACGCTGTGATTGGCCTCCGCGGCCGCGTAGGCACGGCGGACCTGCCCCAAGACCTGCCGTTCACCCAAAACCGCGGAGTCCAGCCCCGACGTGACGGCGAAGAGATGCTCGACCGCAGCCTCTGCGTAGCGGACGTACGCGTACTTCGTCAGCGCGCCCATCGGCATACCTGAATGCTCGGCGACGACCTGACCGATCACCGAGAGCCCACCATGGAATGCTTCGACGACCGCGTAGACCTCGACGCGATTACACGTCGACAACACCATCGCCTCGGTCACCAGCGGTGACCGCAGGACGTCATCGACGATCTTCGCCTGGTCGCCCTCATCGGCGGACAGCCGTTCCAGAACGGAAACCGGCGCGCTGCGGTGCGACACTCCGAAAAGCAGGACACTCACAGCGCCACCACCGGTCCGCTCCCTCGCCGTTACGGCTGAAGAACCACAAAGATCACGTCAAAGGTAACCGTTTACCTGCACCGTCACCAAATCTCTCGATCACGTTGCCGGGGTTGAGGCGGGCGGCCAAATCCGCGCGTAACCGCGGTTCATCGATGTCCCAGTAGCTGTGCTCGAGACCGTCGAGAAGGACGACCGGCAGCCGATCGCCGAACTCCGCACGCAAGGCGGGTTTGCCACCGGCAGCAGCCGCGTCGACGTCAGTCGCTTTGAGGTCGAAGTCCAGCTCGGCCGCCAGCTCGGCCAGTCGGCCGTGCACCCGTTGACAGATGCTGCACCCGTCGCGGGTGAGCAATTCGATGACAGGCCGCCGCACGGTGCACAGTCTGCCATTTCGTTAGGGTTGTCATGGGCCCCGACACAGCCCGGGCAGCCACACGACGAAAGGGGTGGCAGGGCGTTGACCGATGAGCGTGTACCGGTGGTCGGGACGGGCGGTGCCAGACGGGTCACCAAAAATGTCGAGGATGCCGTCGAACCTGGCGAGCGGCGCACCCGGACCCACCCGCCCGCCGACCTCACCGCGGCGGCATTCTTCGACGTGGACAACACGATGGTTCAGGGGTCGTCGCTGGTGCATTTCGCCCGCGGGCTCGCGGCACGCAATTACTTCACCTACCGCGACGTGCTCGGCTTCGTGTACGCGCAAGCGAAGTTCCAGATGACCGGCCGGGAGAACAGCGACGACGTGGCCGAGGGCAAGCGCAAAGCGCTGGCGTTCATCGAGGGCAGGTCGACGGCAGAGCTCGAGGAACTCGGGGAAGAGATCTACGACGAGATCATCGCCGACAAGATTTGGCCCGGAACACGCGATCTGGCCCAGATGCACCTCGACGCCGGCCAGCAGGTCTGGCTGGTGACTGCGACGCCGTATGAGCTGGCAGCCACGATCGCACGCCGATTGGGCCTCACCGGTGCGCTGGGCACGGTCGCAGAATCGGTCGACGGCGTGTTGACCGGCCGACTGGTCGGCGAGATCCTCCACGGCACGGGCAAGGCGCACGCAGTTCGGGCGCTGGCCATCCGCGAGGGGCTGAATCTGCGCCGCTGTACGGCCTACTCCGACAGCTACAACGACCTGTCGATGCTCACGCTGGTCGGCACGGCCGTCGCGATCAATCCCGATGCCGGCTTGCGTGAAGTGGCCAGGGAGCGCGGCTGGGAGATTCGCGATTTCCGCACTGTACGCAAGGCCGCCCGGATCGGCGTGCCCTCCGCCCTGGCGCTGGGCGCCGCCGGCGGCGCACTGGCGGCGGTCGCCTCCCGGCGACGGTGACGGACGGGTTGATAGGATTCTACCCGATATGTCCATCGCTGAAGAGATTGTCGGCACGCACTACCGCTACTACGACCATTTCGTGGTCGGGCGTGAGAAGATCCGCGAATTCGCCAAGTCGGTGCACGACTCACATCCCGCCCACTACGACGAGGCAGCTGCCGCCGAACTCGGCTACGGCAGTCTGCTGGCCCCGCTGACATTCGCTGCCGTCGCGGGCCGGCGGGTGCAGCTCGAGATGTTCAATCGCTTCGACGTCGGCATCAACATCGCCCGCGTCATCCACCGCGACCAGAAGTTCACCTTCCACCGCCCGATGGTGGCCGGCGACGAACTGTACTTCGACTCCTACCTGGACTCGGTCCTGCAGTCACATGGCACCGTGATCGCCGAACTGCGCGCCGAGGTTTCCGACGCCAACGGCGAACCGTTGATCACCAGCGTGGTCACCATGATCGGCGAGGCAATCAGCGATGAGCACACCGATGAGCAGGTGGCCGCCATCGCGGCACGGATCGGCCAGGTGTGACGCCTGTCCACCCGGACGAATCAGCGTCACGCGTTCGCCGACCGCGGTTGCCGTTCCCGGGCGCAGGGTGAGGTTCAGCCGAAGAACGTGTGGCGACGACCGGCCAACAGCCGGTACAGCGTCTGCTGGATGGTCTCGCGGACCTGGTCGGTCAATTCGAAGGTGACCATCGGGTCGTCCGCGGCCGCAGCGTCGTAGTCGTCGGTCGAAATGGGCGTACCGAATTCGATGTGCCACTTCGACGGCAGCGGAGCCATTCCGAGGGGACCGGCGAACGGAAACAGCGGCGTCACCGGGAAGTAGGGCACCCCGATCAACCGGGCCAGGAACTTCACGTCGGCGATCATCGGGTAGATCTCCTCAGAACCGACAATGGAACACGGCACAATGGGCGCCTTGGTCCGCAGGGCCGCCGAAACGAAGCCGCCACGACCGAACCGCTGCAACTTATAGCGATCGCGGAAGTGCTTCCCAAGGCCCTTGTAGCCCTCCGGGAAGACGGCCGTGAGCTCGCCATTGGCCAGCAGTCGGTGAGCATCCGCCGTGCACGCCATGGTGTGGCCGGCCTTACGGGCGGCCTGGCCGAGCATCGGCATGTCGAAAACCAGATCGGCGGCCAACATGCGCAAGTCGCGGTTTGTCGGATGGTGATCGTGCACGGCGACCGATGCCATCAGTGCATCGAACGGCAAGACGCCCGCGTGGTTGGCGACGATGAGTGCGGCACCCTCTTCCGGCAGGTTCTCGATGCCGCTCACCTCGACCCGGAACCATTTCCGGAAGAGCACCCGCATCAGCGGCAGAAAAACCGAGTCGTTGAGGTGCCGGTCGAAGCCGAACTCGTCGACGGCGTAATCGCCGACAAGTCGCTTGTGAACGAAGTCCGCGATGGAGCCGATCCGTTGGGCCAGTTCGTTCGGCGAGGCGTTGTCGCTCAGCAGTGCGCCACCCGCCCGATGATGGTCGATCTCATGTACGACGGCGTCGATCTCTTCGGCCGCAGCTCGATCCGATTGCAATGACGGATGTCGGCGTGCGGCCTCCGCACGTCGCACGGCCGCTGCACGGCTCGGAGTACCGTGCAACGGAATAACTTTCGCCTTCGAATCTGCAGCCACTAGCTACCTCTCCCCGTTTCTTCGCCCCCGCAAACCAGAGCCTGCCTAGCTCCAGCCTTGCGCTGCCGCCACCGCGCGGCGTTCTACTAAGCGTACCCATCGCGGATCGATGATCGGCATCAACCCGCGGCCACGCACATAGTCGTCGAACGCCTCCATCGTTGTCCACTTCGGCTGATAGCCGAGCTCATTGCGCATCCGGGTGGTGTCCATGACGCGACCGAAACTGATGTAATCGATGTGATCCCTGGTGAACTCTCGCCCGCGGGCAGACCCCAGGAGCGCATAAAGGGGACGCAGGCCGAGCGAGGGCATTGCGATTCCCACCCTGCCGGACCGGCGGATCGCTTGCGACATCATGATCACGCCACTGGCGCCGATGTTGAACGTACCCGGCCGGCGCGCCATCGTGGCCCGCTCGAGCGCGCCGAGGGCGTCCTGTTCGTGGAGCAACTGCAGTCGGGCATCGTGGCCGAGCACCGTCGGGACCACGGGGCCGGCAAGGTACCGAGACAGCGCGGTGTCCATCGCGGGGCCGATCAAGTTCGCCAACCGCAATATGGTTACCGCGATGTCGGGGCGACGACGGCCGAGGCCGCGCGCATATCCCTCGATGTCGTTGCTGTCACGGGCGAAGCCCTCCCGAGAAGAACGCCGGGCACTGCTGTCCTCGGTGAACATCACCGGGTCCAATGCATCCGAACCGTAGATCTCCGATGTGGACTTGAGAACGACCCGCCGCACCGACGGCGCCTTCTGGCAAGCCGCGAACAGCTGCATCGCACCCATGACGTTCAGTTCTTTGAGGGTCGCGCGCCCACCCGAACGGGGTGCATACGACGCGGCTGCGGCGTGCACCACCGTGTCGACATTCTCGTTGCGGATCACCTTGCCGATGAACGGGTTCCGGATGTCGGCACGGACGAAATCCGAACGGCCCATCCGGCGCATCAGATCCTTGCTCGGCGTGATCGCGTCCACCGCGATGACCTTCTCGATGTTCGGATTCTGCGCCAGGCGGGCCGTCAGATACCCGCCGAGGAAACGGCAGGCGCCGGTGACGAGCACCACTTTCGGGAACGCAGGCTGAGGCGGATCGCCGCTGCTCCCGTCCCGGGCTGAATCCATCCCGCCAGGCTACCGGCCGGAGGTGGAGATCACATTTCCGCCGTGATACCGACAGGAAAACCCCAGCAAGTTCCCGGGTTACGTGACCGGCCCGTCACGCAACCGGGTCCGCCCAGAAGCCGCGAGACCGCTACTTCCCGAGTTTTCTGCGCTGCACGCGGGTACGGCGAAGCAGCTTGCGGTGCTTCTTCTTCGACATGCGCTTGCGCCGCTTCTTGATGACTGAACCCATGAACTTCGCCGCCTACCTACGGATACGTCGCCCCGGCGCGGTGAATCGGCATCTCCTCAGAGACCTTCTGCTGCGCGCTCGATGCGTCCATTGACACGGATGAACCCGGCCACCTTACCGAAGGCGGCCGTCGAACCCGAAACACGCCAGCCGCGAAGGGTGAGCAAGCCAAGCGCTAACCGGCGTCGAAGTATGACGTCTCCAGCAGGTCGTGGACCGCTTTGGCGTGTACGCGGAATGATCGACCTACCCGCACCGCCGGTAGTTCACCGTTGTGGACAAGCCGGTACACCGTCATCTTGCTGACCCGCATGAGGCCGGCGACTTCAGCGACCGTCAGGAATTGAGCCTTTGCGGCCGGCTTGCTGTCGGACGCTCCTCCGTTTTCCCGCTTAGCGCCAGCCGAATCCCGCGCCGATGGCCCGTTCGTAGACGTCATCGCAACCCAATCAATCGGGCACGGCCAGCTCCAGCGGCTTCCCCTCCGCTGGCACGAACGCGTGCATACAACGAGGAGGATAACGGGGCAGGTGGGGTTACTGCGACGGGTGTGGGCTAATCCGTTGAAAATTCATAAATTACTCCGCTGTGATTCCAAGCTGCTCAGAGCGTGTTTTTGCGGCGAATACCGCGGCGGCAACGGCAGCCCGCAAACCTCCGCATTCCAGTTCGCGCAATGCCGCTGCGGTAGTGCCCCCCGGCGAGGTAACAGTCGCTCGGAGCTGGGCGGCAGACGTGTCGATGCCGGCGCCAGTCGCCGACTCGGTCGCCAGATCGTGACGCTGCTCGAGCCGTTCCAGCAACATCGCCGCCGACCCGGCCATGGTCTGCACGGCCAACTCGGTGGCTACCGGCCGGGTCAGGCCCACTGCCACGCCCGCATCGACCAATGCCTCGACCAGCAGGAAGAAATACGCCGGACCCGAGCCCGAAACGGCGGTCACGGCGTCCAGCTGGCGCTCGGGAACCGTCAGCACGCCGCCCACCGAATCAAACAGCGCACAGACGGCTTTGAGCTGCTCCTGCGTCGCAAAACGACCGGCCGCGAGCGCGCTGACGCCGGCGCCCACCAGGGTGGGCGCGTTGGGCATCACCCGGACAACGGGTGACCCCGCGGGAAGCTTCGACTCGTAGAACGAGGTCGTCACTCCCGCGGCAATGGTCACGAAGACCTGCTCGACCTCGTCGGCTTCAGCCTTGGCCGCGGCGGCGGCGATCTCGTTGACCACCAACTCCACGTCCGTCGGTTTGACCGCGACGATGACGTATGCCGCATGCTCGATGGCATCGACCACCGATGTCACCCGCACCGAGTACGTATCAGCGAGGTACCGGGCACGGTTAGGCAGCCGCTCGGCCACCACGAGGTCTTTCACCCGGGAGCCCGCGCGCAGCAGACCCGCCAACAGCGCCTCACCCATACTGCCGCCGCCGATGATCGCGATTCTCGCCATGCCGAAACCCTATCGGCCAGCAGGCGGACCGCTGGCGGCCGGATGTGGATTTGTGGGGTTTGAGCCGCGCTGAGCGCGGCTCAAACCCCACAAACCCCTCAGCGCATGAGATGCGTTCGGGCGAACTGAAGGGATTCGGTCAGCAGCTCTTCCCGCTCGAGTTCGAAGCGAACGCCCGACGTCGTGACCTCCAGCACAACGTGTCCTGCGAAATCACCGGCGGCCAGCATCTGGCACACCTCGGCGGTGGGCTGGGTACCCCGACCGGGTACCAGGTGTTCGTCGGCCGAGGATCCGTTGCCATCACACAGATGCAGGTGGACAAGACGGTCAGACATCCGCTTGGCCATGTCCACCGCATCGGTACCGGCGGTCGCCGTGTGCGACAAATCCAGCGTGTAGTGGGCATGGTTGCCGTCGAGCGGATCGTAGGAGGGCGCAAAGGCCGAGATGGCCGCACCAGGCCCGCCGCCGCGTTTACGCATCCGTTCGATCGACGTCTGCCCTGCACCGAACAACCGGTCGGCGCGAAAGGGGAACATGTTCTCCACCGCCACAAGAACGGCGCTGTCGGCCTCCAATTCCGCCACCTGAGCACTGAAACCCTCGGCGTACCGGCGCTGCCAGCGAAACGGCGGATGCACCACCACGGTCTGCGCACCAAGCTGTTCGGCTGCGCGCACGCTGCGCTCCAGCTTCAGAATCGGGCTGGCGCCCCACACCCGCTGCGAGATGAGCAGGCAAGGTGCGTGCACTGCCAGCACGGGCACGTCGTACCGCTCGGAGAGTTGCTGCACGGCATCGATGTCCTGGCTGACCGCGTCCCCCCAGATCATCAGTTCGACGCCGTCATAACCCAGTCGCGCCGCGTAGCCGAAAGCCGCCTCGGTCCTCAAGGGATAGACCGAGGCAGTGGATAGACCGACCTTGATCGCGGGGCGCACGGGCTAGACCATCTAGTTCGCGTGCATCAACGCTAGGGGGCCGAACGTCACCAGTAAGCCAACCCCGACGGCGAACAGCGTGCTCGTGATGTCCTCGGTTCTGCGAATGGCCCGGACGCCCGCGACCAAGCCCAGTGTTGCCAGGACCGCCAACACCATGGCCACCAGGCTGTTCCACTGCCACAACTGGCCGAAACCGAGGAAAAGCCCGGCGCCGAACGCCACGGCCGCCAGCGACTCCACGGTCATGACCAGTCCCCGCAGGATCAGTCGTCCGCGCGAGGGTGCCTGCGCATAGTCCTCGGCGTAGTCATCGGCGTCGGCGAGAGACGCCGTGATCGTGGACGTCGTGATCGTCATCGAACGCCTCGTCGGCGTCCCCGGCGTAGTCGAGAGCTTCCACCGCTTCGACGCGATCGCCGGACACCTCCTCGGGAATCGGATCGGACGCACCGGCACTCTGCGCGAACACCGCCTCCTGGGTCCCAAGCTCATGGGATGCGACCGGCTCCGCGTAATCGGCGATCGCATAGGACGCCGTGTCATCCGACGGATAGGTCACGACCAACGAGTCATCGACCGGATCCGGGCTCATCAGCTCGGCACCGGTTCCCTCGCGGAAAACCGTCGAGACCGGGTTTGCGACGACCGGCGGCGGTGGATCGTCGATGGCTTCGCAGCCCACGTCGATCGCTGACCTATACGAGTCGCCCAGGATCGGAATCTGACCGGTGAGTTCGGCAACCGTCACCGCATCGTTCCTGCCACGGCGCCGACGACGCCGGCCACCGCCCGCCATCGGCGATCCGACGGTTCCATTCTTGGCCAGCAGTTCGGCCACGGAAATCGGTCGGGTAGCCGCGTCGCTGTCCTGTGCTCCAGTCATCGTCTGCTGCCTCTCGACCGGTCACCTCGCCGGTCCGCGCCATTGCGTTCCGGTACGTGTTCAGCATCCCGCACCCGGGTCTCCACCAAAGGTGTTCCGTCAGCCTCGCTGTCAAGTTTCCGCAGGATGAGGCCCTCGCGAAGAGCCCAGGGGCAGATGTCCAAGGTGTCGATGCCCAGCGCTCGCATGCTTGCCTCCGCCACCAGGGCGCCGGCCACGA
The DNA here is from genome assembly GCA_963846905.1 of uncultured Actinomycetota bacterium. Classification (GTDB taxonomy): domain Bacteria; phylum Actinomycetota; class Actinomycetes; order Mycobacteriales; family Mycobacteriaceae; genus Mycobacterium. Next base: position 116,016 of record CAWJYB010000036.1, on the reverse strand, counting down.
TCTGCGGGGCTCGCTCGGTGCTCACTCCCTCCAACTCGGCTCGGTCCGCCGCGGTCATCCTAGAGACGAAAGCTATGAGCTGTCTGAGGCCGTTGGCGGTGAGTGTCCGCTTGACCCACGGCCCGGCGTCCGACGGGGCCGCACCGGTTAGCCGGGCCAGCGAACGAAACGTTTTGGAGGTACCCACCGCAAGGTCCGGACGGCCCGCCGCCGTGAGGTCGGAGGCGGGCCGCGCCAATTCGCTGTCCAGCCAGTCCCGCAGCATCGCCACCCGGCGCCGGCCCGGCGGGTCATCGGGCAACCACTCCCGGGTCAGCCGTCCCGCACCCAACGGCAGCGAGAGCGCGACGTCGGGTTCCTCGTCGACCCCGCTGGACAGTTCCAGCGACCCGCCGCCGATGTCGATGTTCACGATCCGGCCCGCGCTCCAGCCGTACCACCGTCGCACCGCGAGGAAAGTCAGCCGCGACTCGTCGACCCCGGACAGAACCTGCAACGCGACACCGGTCTCGGAATGCACACGCGCCAGCAAATCGTCGGAGTTCTTCGCGTCGCGAACGGCCGAGGTCGCGAATCCCATCAGCTCCACGCACCCGGAGCTGACCGCGATCTTGGCGAACTCGTCGACGGTGGAAACCAGCTTGTCGGAACCGCGGCGGGTGATCTTGCCCGAGCCGTCAATCGCTTCCGCCAGCCGCAGTGCGGACTTGGTGGAACTCATCGGAGTCGGGTGGCCGCCGCGCCGTGCGTCGACCACGAGTAGATGAACGGTATTGCTTCCCACGTCGAGGACGCCCAATCGCACGAAGCACAACTTATCGGTTGAGGCGAACCGGCGATATTCGGCTACCGTTGAGGCCCGTGACCTCCTCGCAACCAACCCATCCCGGCGAAGTCGAGCTGGACTTCGCGCGCGAGTGGGTGGAGTTCTACGACCCCGACAACCCGGAGCATCTGATCGCAGCGGACCTGACCTGGTTGCTGTCCCGCTGGACGTGTGTGTTCGGCACCCCGGCATGCCGGGGCACCGTCGCCGGCCGTCCCGATGACGGCTGTTGCAGCCACGGCGCGTTTCTGTCAGACGAGGACGACCGGGCCCGGCTTGACGACGCGGTCAAGCAGCTCAGCGCCGACGACTGGCAGTTCCGGCACATCGGTCTGGGTCCCCGGGGCTACCTCAAGATGGACGAGTACGACGGCAAACCAAACCCGAGAACGCGGCGGTACAAAGGAGCCTGCATCTTCTTGAACCGTCCCGGGTTTCGGAGCGGCATGGGTTGCGCATTGCACAGCAAGGCGCTCGCACTGGGCGTCGAACCGCTGACCATGAAACCCGACGTGTGCTGGCAGCTGCCCATTCGGCGCACCCAGGAATGGGTCACCCGGCCCGACGGATCCGAGGTCCTCAAGACCACGATCACCGAATATGACCGGCGGGGTTGGGGCGAAGGCGGTGCCGACCTGCACTGGTACTGCACCGGCGACCCCGCCGTACACGCCGGCGCCAAGCAGGTTTACCAATCCCTGGCGGCCGAACTGACCGAACTTCTCGGCGAGAAGGCCTACGCCGAACTCCGGGCGATGTGCAAGCGACGAAGCGGCCTGGGCCTGATCGCGGTGCACCCGGCCACCCGGGCCGCCGAGTGATCACGGCTCGAGCTTGTAACCCAGCCCGCGCACGGTCACCAGATGCACCGGGTTGGCCGGGTCCGCCTCGATCTTTGAGCGCAGCCGCTTGACGTGTACGTCGAGCGTCTTGGTGTCGCCGACGTAATCCACGCCCCAGACCCGGTCGATCAGCTGCCCGCGGGTCAGCACCCGGCCGCTGTTGCGCATCAGATATTCGAGTAGGTCGAATTCCTTGAGCGGCAAGGTGATCCGTGCGCCGGTGACGCTGACGACATGCCTTTCGACGTCCATCCAGACCGGTCCGACCTCCAGCACGCCATCGGTAGGACCCGAATCGTCGGTTTCGCCGCCACGGCGCAGCACTGCCCGGATGCGGGCGATCAATTCGCGCGCCGAGTAGGGCTTCGTGACGTAGTCGTCGGCTCCCAATTCGAGGCCCACGACTTTGTCGATCTCGCTGTCACGGGCGGTCACCATGATCACCGGAACACTCGATCGCTGCCGCAACTGCCGGCAGACGTCGGTGCCGGGCATTCCGGGAAGCATCGAGATCCAGCAGCACGATGTCGGCGCCGGCCCGATCGAACTCCGCAAGCGCGCTGGGACCATCGGTGACCACGGTGGCCTCGAAGCCCTCCTTGCGCAGCAGAAACGCGAGGGGATCGGCCAGCGACTCCTCGTCCTCCACGATCAGCACACTGACCATCTCTACGTTTGTTCCTCTCCGTCTGCTGCGCTGAGTTGTTCGGCGATCGGCGTATCCGGCCGGTCAGAGCCGCCCGCGTCGGCCGGATATTCCGGGATCGACAGGGTGAAAGTCGATCCGGTGCCGGGCTTGCTCCACAGCCGGATCGATCCGTTGTGGTTGGCCGCGATGTGCTTGACGATCGCCAGTCCCAGCCCGGTGCCGCCGGTGGCGCGCGAACGCGCCTTGTCGACACGGAAGAATCGCTCGAACACGCGCTCCTGGTCGGCGCCGGCGATGCCGATGCCGCGGTCGGTGACGGCGATCTCGACATTCTCGTCGGTTCGCCTGCGGCTGATCGACACCGTCGAACCGTAGGGCGAGTAGGCGATCCCGTTGGACACCAGATTCGCCATCGCCGTCACCAACAGGGTCTGATCACCCAGCACCCGGTACCCGCTGGGCACGTCCGTGATCACCTGGATGTCGGCGTTGTCGGCCGCTACCTTGTGGCGCGAGATCGCTTCGGCCACGACGGTGTCGACATCGACGGCGGTCAGATCCGGAAGCCGTTCGGCACCCTGCAGTCTGGACAGGTCGATGAGTTCGCCGACCATTCTCGCCATGCGGTCGGATTCGGTAAGCACCTTGGAGCCGAAGCGCCGGACCGTCGCCGGATCGTCTGCCGACTCCAGCAGCGCCTCGGCCAGCACCTTCATCGCGCTCACGGGCGTCTTGAGTTCGTGACTGACATTGGCGACGAAGTCTCGGCGGGTGGCCTCCATCCGCGCGTGCTCGGACTGGTCGTCTACGTAGAGCACCGCCAACTGGGGGTCTTCGCCGGTCAGCAACCGAACGTGTCCGCGCACCGACACCGTCGACCGACCCGACGCGGAGCGCTTCTGAGGGGACAGGTCCACCTCGGTGTCGTCACCGGTGACCAGCGTGCGCTGGGCGGCCATCCAGGCCCGATCGTCAAGGGTGTCGTCGTGCACCAGGCCGAGTTCTCCGGCACGGCCGTTGGTGAAAACCACGTTGCGGTGGTTGTCGACGACGACAATGCCCAACGGGGCATCGATGACGAGCTTCCGCAGGATCTGTGATGCCGAAACCGCGCGCGCCTGCTGGGCCTGGGCACGTCGCCGACGACGTCTCAGGCGCGGCCCGAGCACGGCACCGATGACGGCACCCGCTGCGAGGAAGATTCCGGCGTCTATCAGCGCCGATATCGCGTTCACGACGAAATCGTACGCATCTCGTTGATCACATCCCAGCATGGAGCGACCGAAGTCGGAGCAAGTCACCATGACAGGAGCAATCGTTTTACTGTCGTTCGCCTGGACTTAACGCAGGCTTAATACCGGCCTGACGTGCGTTGCCGACCCGCCCAAGCCGCCGCAAGTCGCAAGCGGCTACTTGGCGCCCTGACTGGCAACCGCCGCGGCACCCGCGGCCGCGGCGTCGGGATCCAGATAGGTTCCACCCGGGACTGTGGGCTTGAGGTTCGCGTCGAGGTCGTAGAGCAGCGGGATGCCGGTCGGGATGTTGAGTGCGACGACGGCCTCGTCGCTCATCCCGTCCAGGTACTTGACCAGCGCGCGCAGTGAGTTTCCGTGCGCGGCAACCAGGACGGTCTTGCCCGCCCGCAGGTCCTCCACGATGGTCTGCTCGAAGTACGGCACAAATCTGGCCACCACGTCTGCGAGGCACTCCGATAGCGGGCCGCCGTCGATGTCGGCATACCGGGGGTCGGCGTCCTGGCTGTACCTGCTGCCCTTTTCGATCGGCGGGGGCGGCGTGTCGTAGCTGCGCCGCCAGGCCATGAACTGCTCGTCGCCGTATTTGGCTTTGGTCGCGGCCTTGTCCAACCCCTGCAGGGCGCCGTAGTGCCGTTCGTTGAGCCGCCAGTGCCGGATGACCGGGATCCAGTGCCGGTCGGCCGCGTCCAGTGCCAGGTTGGCGGTGGTGATCGCGCGGCGCAGCACAGACGTGTAAACCACGTCGGGCAGCAGGTTCTGTTCGGCCATCATCTCCCCGCCGCGGACCGCTTCGGCACGCCCCTTGTCGGAGAGGTCGACGTCCACCCAACCGGTGAACAGATTCAGTGCGTTCCACTCGCTCTCGCCGTGACGGAGCAGAACCAACGTGGCGGTGTCTCCCATGGGAGAAATCCTCTCACGGCCCGGGTCCGTCGTCCCGGGCATTGACATCGATTCGCCGCTATCGCCCGTCGTCGATGAGATGCTCGAACGCCTCGAGATTCTTGAGCGACTCCCCGCGCGCCACCCGCCACGCCCATTCCTTGCGGATCGATGAATGGAAGCCCAACTCCAGCAACGTATTGAAATCGGAATCGACGGCTTCCAGCACCTGGCCGAGCACCCGGTCGAGTTCGTCGTCGGTCACCGAGTCGAGCGCCATCCGGCCCACCAGATAGATGTCGCCGGCGTTGTCCAGGGTGTATGCCATCCCATACAGCCTCCGGTTGCGCTTCAGCAGGAACCGGTAGACACCTTCGTGATTCTCGTCCGGCTTGCGGCAGACGAAAGCCTCCACCCGCAGCGAGTGCCCACCGATCGACAGCAGCACGTTGGTCTTGAGCTTGCGTACACCCGGCAGTTCCACGATCAGTCCCGGCAGACCACCGTGCGCGCCTTCGTGCCGCGTGTAGACCAGCTGACGATCGCCGAGCGCACGCTCGATAAGCTCGTGCACGCTCACATCCGCACACCCCGACGCCGGCTCCAGCGCCGGCCGTTGCGGCGGGCCACTGCATCTCGAACGGGGCCGCTGCGTTCATGGGCCCGGTTGTAGTCCGTGATGGCCCGGCCGTAGGCGCCCAGCAATGCATCGACGGTGCTGTCCCACGAGAAGGTCTCGGCGTGGGCCACCGCGCCGGCAGCGATCACTGCGCGCCCGGGCGCGTCGAGGCCCAGCAACCGGCCCATCGCGGCGGCCCAGTCCCCCGGGTCGTGGCCGTCCACCAGCACGCCGCTGACGCCGTCACGGACCGCCACCGGCAACCCACCGACCGCCGCGGCCACCACCGGCGTACCGCAGGCCTGCGCTTCGACGGCCACCAGGCCGAACGATTCGGAGTAGCTGGGCACGGCCACCAGGTCGGCGGCGCGGTACAGATGCACCAGCTCGTCACGGCTCTGCGGCGGCAGGAATGTGGTCCGATCACCGATTCCCAGCTCGCGGACCAGCCGCATCAGGCCATCCGGGGCGGCCAGGCCACTGCCGGACGGTCCGCCGGCCACCACCACCCGCACACCCGGGAGCAGCGCCGCGGCCCTCAGCAGCACATCCGGCGCCTTCAGCGGCTGGATGCGGCCGATGAAGGCCACAACCGGCTCGTCCGCGGCAAGACCGATCGCCGTGCGAGCGGCCAGCCGGTCCCCCGGCGTAAATGTCTGCAGGTCGACGCCCGGATGCACGACGTCGATGCGGGCCGGGTCCGCTCCGTGCGCCGAAACGAGCCGGCACGCCTCGTCCTCGGTATTGGCGATCAGCCTGTCGGCCTCGTCGACGACCTGCTGCTCCCCGACCGCTCGCAGCGGCGGTTCGGGCGCGTCGCCCGCGGCCAGCGCGGCATTCTTCACCGCTGCCAGCGTGTGGGCGGTGTGCACCAGCGGCACCGCCCAGCGGTCCCGAGCCAGCCAGCCCACCTGGCCGGAGAGCCAGTAGTGGGAGTGCACGATGTCGTAGTGGCCCGGCTCATGGGTGGCCTCGGCACGCAGCACCCCGGCCGCAAAGGCGCACAGCTGGGTCGGCAGATCGTATTTGTCCAGCCCTTCGAAGGGGCCGGCGACCACGTTGCGCACGACCACCCCCGGCGCGACCCGCACGATCGGAGGGTCGGCCGACGAGGTGGCGCGGGTGAAGACCTCCACCGCCACGCCGCGGCGCGCCATGTGCAGCGCGCTTTGCAGGATGTAGACATTCATCCCACCGGCGTCACCGGTGCCCGGCTGGGCCAGCGGCGAGGTGTGGACCGACAAGACGGCAACACGCACACCCCAATCCTTGCACGCGGCTCAGATCACGAGACGGCCGCCGAACGAGTGGCCTTGCGCAGCGCGACCAGCGGGTCGGCGTACAAGGCACCCAGTGACACGACGCCGGCCCCGGCCTCCTGGACCCGGTTGCCGAATGCCGTGACCCGCAGTTCGCGCGCCGGCAGCACCGAGCGGGCCGCGAACGCGGCTTCGACGTCCGCCAGACCCTCCGGATACTCGGTGAACGCCTGGCCGGCGACCACCAATTCGTCCGGGTTGAGCAGATCGCGCAGCAAGGCCACGGTTTCGCCCAGCACCCGGGCACGCTCGGCAAGCAGGCTGCGGGCCAGTCGGCTGCCCTGACGCGCGGCGGCCAACACCGGCGTCACACCCGACACCTGGGCCGGATCGGCCACCAAGCCGAGCCTGCGTGCGGCGGCGAGCACCGCCTCGTCGCTGACCGTCGACTCCAACCGCCCGGTGCCGCCCAGCAGTTCGGAATGCGCGGGCAAATTGGCGATGGTTCCGGGCCCGGTGGCCGGGGTATGGACCTTGCCGTCGATCACCAGTGCACAGCCGACGGTTTCACGAACGTAGATGTACAGGCTGCTGGCCGGGGCCGGGCGCATGCCGAACAGAAGTTCGGCGCCAGCCATCGCATCGACGTGAGCAGCCACCGATACCGGCAAGTCCAGCGCATCGGCCAGCACTACCCCCAGGGGCGCCCGGACCCAACCGAGCCGGGGATGGTCGACGTGTCCGGTGTGGCCGTCGACCGCCCCGCCGACCGCCACACCCACCCACAGCGCACGACGTTTGTGCCAACGGCTCAGATACCGCCGCACGCTGGCCGCCAGCGATGCCAGCGCATCTGCCTGCGGGCCCCGCGGCGTGGCCGTCTCGACGCCGTCGAGGGTGCGGCCGAGCAAGTCGGTCGCGACGATGCTGGTGGTGCGTGCACCGACGTGCATGCCGAGAGTCAGGAAAGGCTCGTGATGGACCTCCACCGGCACGCGGGGCCGGCCGATCGCACCGGATACCGCCAGGTCGGCCCGCTCGCGCAGCAGTCCGGCGCCGAGCAGCGCTGTCACCTGGCGGTTCACCGTCGCGATGGACAGCGACGTCAGATCCGCTACGGTGTCACGCGCGATCGGGCCGTGGCGCCGCGCCGCGGCGAAGACTGCAGCCGTGGCACCGTCGCCGACCCGCAATGCGGGAGCGACGACGTTATGCCGAAGCCGCAACGGGGTTGCAGCGGGAACGGGGGTCAGGGTGGGTGGGCGCACGCGGTGTCCTTGAGTCTGTCGGTTCGGGTGGACTGGACCGGCCGCACCCGCCGTAAATCTCAGGACTCAGGGGCGGCGAAGACCGGACAACAACACATGCCGGCGTGCGCGGCGGCGTGTGTACCCAGCGGGGTGCCCGTCATGGGTGCAGAACTTAGCACATCGCTAGGGTTGAGGCGATGACCTCACCTGACGCACCCCGCCGCGTCGCCGTCGTCACCGGCGCCAGTTCGGGGATCGGCGAAGCGACTGCGAAAGTTCTTGCTGCCCAAGGATTTCATGTCGTGGCGGTAGCGCGCCGCGGTGACCGAATCGAAGCACTCGCCCGCGAGATCGGCGGCAGTGCCACTGTCGCCGACGTCACCGACGATGCCGCGGTGGATGCACTGGCCGCCGGGCTGGATCGCGTCGATGTGCTGATCAACAACGCCGGGGGCGCGAAGGGCCTCGAACCGGTGGCCGAAGCAGAACTCGATCACTGGCGCTGGATGTGGGAGACCAACGTCCTCGGCACGCTGCGCATCACACGTGCCCTGCTGCCCGCGTTGATCGTCTCGGGCGATGGGCTGATCGTCACGGTGACGTCGATCGCGGCTTTCGAGACCTACGACGGCGGCTCCGGCTACGCCGCGGCCAAGCACGCTCAAGGCGCGCTGCATCGCACGCTTCGCGGCGAGTTGCTCGGCAAGCCCGTGCGGCTCACCGAGATCGCACCTGGCGCAGTGGAGACGGAGTTTTCGCTGGTGCGGTTCGGCGGAGACACCGAACGCGCCGACGCGGTCTATTCCGGCATCACGCCTCTGCTCGCCCGCGATATCGCCGAGGTGATCGGATTCGTGGCGTCACGGCCGTCGCACGTCGACCTGGATCAGATCGTTATCCGGCCTCGTGACCAGGCCCCGCACGGCCGGTTCAACCGCCGGGTGCGGAGCTGATCGGCGGAATCGTCGAAGTGCCCGACAGCGTGGGCGCGTCGGCCGGGGTCACCGGTGCAGTGCTGGGAATCGGCGTCTGTGGCGGCGGCGCGCCGGGCGGCGGCAAGGCCGACATCGACCTCCAGGTGTCCCAGTCCACCGCCCAGTCCCAGATGTCGCCGTCGGCGTAGGACAACCGGATCGACGTACCGGTCACTTCGACGGGATCGCCGTAGATCGCCGTGTTGTAGTACTGCTCGGCATCAGCCAGGGACAAGTTGATGCAACCGTTGGTGACATTGGTGTTGCCCTGAGCGCCGGAACTGGCCGGGTTGGCGTGGATGAACTCGCCGTTGTTGGAGATCCGCACCGCCCACCGTTCGTGTATGTTGCTGTACCCGGCCGCCGGGTTGGACATGTAGAAGTCGGCGTATTTCTCGGTGACCACATGGACGCCGCTGCGTGTGACGTTGCGCGGCACGTCGCCCTCGCCGTAGCTGCACGGGAAGTCGAACAGCACACCGGCATCGGTGATTACCTGGATCCGGTGGCTGGCTGCGTCAGCCTTGACCACCTGCCGCCGGCCGACGGTGAAATCAAGCGTGGAGTCGGTGGCACCGTAGTTGCCGTCGCCGAACCCCACCCCGTACAGCCTGGCGTCGACATGCACCTTGGTTCCGGGCGGGTAGTAGTCGCGGGTACGCCAGTGCACACGCGAGCCTTCGGCCTCGTCGGGCAGCCACGCCCAACTGCCCTCGACGGGTGGGTCCGTGGTGACGGTAAGCGCCCTCTCGACGGACGCCTTGTCGCTGATGGGCTCGTCGAACTGCAGGATGATGGGTGCCGCAACGCCCACCGTCCGGCCGTCCGACAATTGGAACTGGCCGCCGACCACGACGTTGGGCTTGACGGTCGAGAAGCTGCCGCCGACCGGGGCGGCCCTGCCGTCGCGTCCGACGGCCGAGCCCACCCATGTGTAGGTCCTGCCGTAACCCAGCGGTTCCGACGTGACGAACGCGGTGCGGTCGCGGTTGAGAATGCCGGCCACGACCTTGCCGTCCGAATTGGTCAACGCGATCCACTGGAACCAGCCGTCGGTGACGCCCACCCGCACCGGAGCGGTCGGCAGCACACCGGTGGCGGCGGCCGGAGGTTCGAACACCAGCGCCGGCGCCGGCTGCCGCGCGGCATCGTCGTCTTTGCCCGACTTGCCGGAACAGGCCGCGAGCAGTCCCGGCGCAAGCGCGCCGAGCGCGATGACGCCTATCGCCCGGCGCCGGGTGACCGGCGCCGGGGCGGACGGCTCGGATGCGTGGCCCACGGCGTCCCAGGATACGGATTCGCACCGTTGAGCTGGAGTATTGACGTTCAGATCACACATCCGACCAGCACCGGCTCGGGCTCCAAGATGAGTCCGAACATGTCGGCGACGCCATCTCGAACGCGCCGGGCCAGGTCGACGATGTCGGCGCTGGCAGCGGTTCCCCGGTTGGTCAGCGCCAGCGCATGCTTGCTCGACAACCGGGCCGGCGCTCCGGCGCCGGGGAACCCTTTGCCGAACCCGGCCTGCTCGACCAGCCAAGCCGCCGCCAGCTTCACCCCGCCACCGTCGACGGGAAAACCGGGCACCGAGCGGCCAGTGCCCTTCGCGGCTGTGGGCGGGCTGTCGCTCCCAACCGGCGCGCACTTCCTCGAAACGCTGTTGTGACACCACCGGGTTGGTGAAAAAGGACCCGACACTCCAGGTGTCGTGGTCGGGCGGGTCGAGAACCATGCCCTTGCGGCGGCGCAGCGCCAGCACAGCGTCGCGCACCCGCGCCGGCTCGCACCGATCACCCGGTTCGACACCCAGCGCCGTCGCCAACTCTGCGTACCGCAGCGGCGCGCCGAGCTTCGACGCATCGAGTGCGAATTCGACCTCCACGGCAATCGGCACCGGTCCGGGGGTCTTCGGGTGTTTCAGGAAGCTGGTGCGGTAACCAAAGCCCAGGTCGGCGCCGGACACCCAGTACAACTCCCCCGTCGCGGGATCGAGCAGCCGGACACCGGTGATGGTTTCGGCGACCTCGGCCCCATACGCCCCGACATTTTGAACCGGAGTGGCACCCGCGGATCCGGGAATCCCCGACAGGCACTCCAGGCCGCACAGACCGGCGGCGACCGCGGTCCGCACGACTGCGTCCCACTCGGCACCGGCTTGCGCACGGACCCGGTTGCCGGTGACCGTGATCCGGGTGTTTGCCAGCCGGACCGCGGTCATCCCGGCCAAGCCGTCGTCGATCACGACGTTGGATCCGCCGCCGAGCACCAGCGGGTCGACGCCCTGGGCACGGAGTCCACCGAGCGCGGCGACGACCTGCTCGGTCGTGGTGCAGGTGATCAGTCGCCGCGCGACCGGACCCACCCGCAGGGTGGTCAGCGGCGCCAGTGGCACGTCATAGCTGACCGTCGCGCCGGAATATAGCGAGGTCACGGCCCGTAACGGTAGCCTGACCAGCTATGCCGCGTTCATTCGACATATCCGCCGAATACACCGGAACCGTCGAGCTGGTGCACCGGACCTTCGCCGACACGCAGTATTGGCTGGCCAGACTGGCCGACTCGGGCGCCGACGACGCGACACTGGACTCCCTGGATGTCGGCGCCGACGGCGCGATCGCGGTCGTCACGACGCAGGTGCTGCGCTGGAACCGCTTGCCGGGCGTCGTGACGCAATTCTACAAGCGTGACCTGCAGATCGGCAGGCGGGAGACCTGGACGCCGATCACCGGCCGCCAGACCCGGGCCACGGTGACCGGCCACATCCCCGGAGCGCCTGTCTCGTTGTCCGGCAGTGCAATCCTGGCGCCCGGAGACTCAGACCGGCGGTGCACGTCCCATCTCGACTTCCACGGCACCGTAGAGGTCGATGTACCGCTGGTGGGCGCCAAGATCGAGAACTACATCGGCACCCAGCTGGTAGACCTGCTCGGTGCCGAACAGCAGTTCACCACGCAGTGGCTGTCCAGGAACGAGTGACCGGCAACGCCCCCGGACCACCGACAGCCGCCCCATCGTCCGCGGGGCACCGGCGGCAATCACCAGCGGATTGCGAGCCCGGCGGCGACACCCACCGCTAAGGTCTAGGCCATGACCGAGGCGACATGGGAATTGGACAGTGCGGACGGTGAGCTCACCGTCCGCACCGGTGTGGCGGGCAGGGCCGCTCGGATGGGCCACCGCCTGAAGCTGCGAATGGGGTCTTGGCGCGTCACCACCACATGGTCGGACAGCACCCCGGTGTCCGGAAGTCTCGTGGTGGACGTCGATTCGCTCGAGGTGCTCAGCGGCGAGGGCGGCCTCACCCCGCTGACGAACCCGGAGAAGGGGGTTTCCCGGACGAACGCACTGAAATCGCTCGACGCGAAGCGCTTCCCACGCATCGAATTCAACGCCGACACGATCACCCGAACCGATACCGGATACCGGCTGGCCGGCCCCCTTCAGATTCACGGCGTCACGAAGTCCATCGAAGTCGACCTCGCGATGACAGACGCCGGCGATGCCTGGCAGCTGAACCTGGAGACCGACGTCACCCAGAGCGACTTCGGGGTCAAGCCGTACTCGCTGATGGGAGCGATGAAGGTCGCAGACACCGTGACCGTGGCATTCGACGCCCGCAAGACGAAGAACGCCGGATCCTGACCGTGGGGCGTGTGCCGTCCCGGGCATACGCTTGACGCCATGCGGATTGCCTTGGCGCAGATCAGGAGCGGCACCGACCCTGCGGCCAACCTGAGGACCGTCGAGGAGAACACCCGTCGCGCCGCCGCGAGCGGCGCCCGGCTGGTGGTCTTCCCGGAGGCGGCGATGTGCCGATTCGGCGTGCCGCTCGGGTCGGTGGCCGAACCGCTGGACGGTCCGTGGGCCGACGGCGTGCGCCGGGCCGCAGCGGCCGCCGGAGTAACGGTGGTGGCGGGAATGTTCTGCCCGTCGGGTGACGGCCGGGTCACCAACACCTTGATCGCCGCCGGCTCCGATGTCGACGCACATTACGACAAAATTCACCTCTACGACGCGTTCGGGTTCGCGGAGTCGCGAACGGTCGCGCCGGGGTTCGACCCGGTGGTGATATCGGTCGATGCTGTCGCTGTGGGTATGACCACGTGCTACGACATCCGATTCCCCGAGTTGTACGTCGAACTTGCCCGACGCGGCGCCCGCATCGTCACGGTGAGCGCCTCGTGGGCGTCGGGACCGGGCAAGCTCGACCAATGGACCCTGCTGGCCAGGGCCCGGGCCCTGGACATCGCGGGCTATGTCGCAGCGGTCGGTCAGGCCTATCCGGGGGATGTGGCGGCGGCCTCCGGTCCCACCGGTGTCGGCGGCAGTCTGGTCGTCGCACCATTTGGCGACGTGGTTTGCGCCGCGGCCGCCGATCCTGAGCTGCTGATCTGCGACATCGACGTGAGTGCCGTCGACAGCGCCCGGGAGACGCTCGCGGTCCTGCGCAACCGCTCGGCGTTCACGCAGTCCGATAAGGCAGAATCACGCGGGTGACGATTCCGCCACAAGGCCGGTCCCCGGACAGCCACGATCAGTCCCGGTGGGCGCGCCCGGTCCAGGTTCCGCCCACCGAGCACATTCCGCGCCAGGCGCCGCCCACCGAGCACATTCCACGCCAGGCGCCGCCCACCGCAGACCCCACCGAACGCCTCACCCACCAGCCGGTCGCACCGGAGGTGTCTACACACCGCCTCCCCCGCACCCCAGCATCTGCCACCGGCAACCCCCGCGTCCCCCCACAGTCCCACCCCGGCAGGTCCCCCGGCCCCAAGGAGCGCACTCTGCGCCGTTTCGTGCGTGATCCGCTGTCCATCGTCTTAGTTCTCGTCATCCTCTGTGCGCTGGCCATCGCGGGCCTGCTCGGGGGAGAGCTGTACGCACGACACCGGGCCAACATCGTCGTGGCCAGAATTGTCGAATGCGTCGTGCAGGATACGGCCGACGTGTCGTTCGGCGTCGCGCCGCCCTTCCTCTGGCAGCACTTCAACCGGCATTACACCAACATCGCGATACAAACCGCGGGCAATCAGATCCGCGATGCCAGGGGCATGAAGGTGGCCATCGACATCAAAGATGTTCATCTTCAGAACTCCGGAGACTCTGCCGGGACCATCGGCTCGCTGGTCGCATCGGTCGACTGGACCGCCGAGGGAATCAAGCAGACCGTCCAGAACGCGATCCCACTGCTCGGCGGAATCGTCTCCGGTGTCAAAACGAACCAACTCGATGGCACAGTTCAACTCGACGGTCCGTTGGGGACGGTCATCGCCAAGCCGGAGCTGGTCGACGGGGGCATTGGCCTGAAAGCACTGCGCGTCACCGGGTTGGGTTTCACGCTGCCCAGCGAATCGGTGCAGCCGGCGCTCGACGTGTTCACCTCGCGTGTGACGAAGGACTATCCGCTGGGCATCAAGGCCGACGGCGTCGGGGTCACCGACGACGGGGTGACAGCCCGGTTCTCGACGCAGAACGCCACCATTCCGCCCGACAATCAGGACCCCTGTTTCGCAGGTCTGTGAGGCAGTTCGCCAAGTCTGTGAAGGCCGCTAGCGGAGGCCGTCGAGTACTGCGCGCGTCCCCGACAATCCCAACCGGTTGGCTCCGGCTTCGAGCATCCCGACGGCGTCGGCCGCCGTGCGGATACCGCCGCTGGCCTTCACGCCGAGTTTCCCGCACGACGGCGTCGGCCATCAGCGACACCGCGGACACCGTTGCGCCGCCCGCTGGGTGAAACCCCGTCGATGTCTTGACGAAGTCGGCGCCGGCATCAGCGGCCGCGCGGCAGGCCGACACCAAGGCGGCGCTGCTCCCGAGGCTCATCAGGGCAGCCGACTCCACGATGACCTTGAGCACCGCATCCGGGACGGCCGCGCGAACAACGGCGATGTCGCTGCGCACCGCGGCGAATCGACCGGCCAGCGCTGCCCCGATGTCGATCACCATGTCGATCTCGGTGGCCCCCGCCGCCGCCGCCGACTCGGCTTCATGGGCCTTGACCGCCGAGGAGTGCTTCCCGGACGGAAATCCGGCCACCGCGGCGACCACCAGACCGGCAGGACACCGCGGCGCCGCGGTGGCGACCATCGAGGGTGATACGCACACGGCGTGGACGCCGAGTCCGCTCGCTTCGTCGACGAGCGCAAGGACGTCGACGGTGGTCGCCTCCGGTTTCAGCAGCGTGTGGTCGACCAGCGCGGCCACCGCGGCGCGGGTCCACCGAGGGGTGTGGCCGGCCACCTCGATTCCGGCTCCGGGTGCGCTCGTCACAGTCAGCGGACCGCCCCGGAGGGACACAGCTGACATCAGAACGGTTCCTCCGTCCCGCCCGGGTTGCACCCACTGGCCAGCATGTGCGAGTCGTCCACGGTGGGCCGCCACGGTTCCAGATTCCAGCTGACCTTGCCGGGCTGGCTGAATTCGGCGAGCCGCCAGTGGCACAGGAACTGTGCGCGCATGCCTGGTTGGTCGGCGTCGGTCGTGTCAGCGACCACCTCGGTCCAGGCCTCGTCGGCCTGTTCGGTTGTTCTGAGGGTTCCCGCCGCGGCGCGTCCCGCGGGCGTCGGAAACACCCGAAGCGACGACAGGTCGCCCCAATGCACCCACTCGGTGTGGTCGACGAAAGGCGGGACCAACGAATCGTCGGCCCGAGCCGCCGGACTGCTCACGGACGACGCCAGCAACGCGCAGGCCGCGCCCAGCGCTGCGATTAGCCCTCGCATCCCGGGTCAGCGCGACTTTCCCTGGATCTCCAGCAGCTTGGGTCGGACATCGACAAGGTAGACACCCGCACCGCACGCTGCGATCGCCGATCCGAATCCCGGCCCCAGGAGGAAGGCCAGAAGGATCACACCGGCCAGGATCATCAGCCAGGCCGGCTTGGTCAGCTTGTCGACGGCTGTGTAGGCGTCGGGCCGCTGCATGGCGGCGTGAACCAGAGCGTAGAGCGCGGTGGCAAGCACGGCGAACTGCACGCCAATAAGAACGGCACCCGCTACACCTTGGAGCATCACAGCTCCTAAGGGTATGCGGGTGCCGTCCCCGTCGTCGAATCCCGGTACCGGGATTCGACGACCTTGGGTCTTACTTCTGAGTGACCTTCTTTGCCGGGGCCTTCTTGACCGGGGCCTTCTTGGCCGCGGTCGCCTTCTTGACCGGCGCCGTGGCAGCGACCTTCTTCGCGGCCTCACGCACCGGAGCAGCCGCGTCCTCGACCTTGCCCGGCAGCTCAACGCCGACCAGCTTGGCAGCGCGCTCACCGACCGCGCGGGTCTGCGAAGCGACGGTGCCCAGCGCTTCCTGGGTCAGCTCGACGGCCTGGTCGATGTACCCCTCAGCACGTCCGGCGGCCTCATCGAGCCTCGGCTGGCTGCTGCGGAGACGCTCAAGGGCCTGCTCGCCGCGCTCGACGAGCTTCGTGTAGGTGTTCTGCGCGGTCTCGGCGTACTCCTCGGCAACCTTGCGCAGCTCGTCGGCGGTCAACCGGTCGCGCAATTCGCCGAGCTGATTCGGCAGCCCGTCCTGGAGCTTGGCCAGCCGGTCGCGGGCCTCGTCGACGCGCGCGGTCAGCCGGGCACGGCGCTCCTCGGCACGCGTTGTGGCGTCTGTACGAGCCTCCTCGGCCCGCTCCCGCAGCGTTCCCACGATCTCGTTCACAGTCGCCAGCGCCAGATCCGCCGCACCTACCGCTGCGAGCAACGGAGCCTTGAGATCGTCAACGGTGGGAACAGTGGGGTTGTCAGGCATTTATTTGTCCTTTCGACGGATTCGTGAAGGGTTAACCCTTCGTTCTCACGGATGTTCAACTGTTTACATTATCGAAATCAGTTCGTTGTTAGCTCCTCGAGGCCACGCTGATTCTGTTGGAGGAACGACGTGTAGACGTCGAGCAACACCTGCTTCTGCCGTTCGGTGATCGCCGTGTCCATCACGACGGCGTCGCGAACGGCCCTGGTCTCCCCCGCTGCCTCCTGCGGCTCGAGGATTCCGGCCCGGATATAGAGCACCTCGGCGGACATGCGGAGAGCCTTGGCGATCTGGTTCAGGACTTCGGCGGACGGCCTGCGCAATCCGCGTTCGATCTGGCTGAGGTATGGATTGCTGACGCCCGCCTTCTCCGCCAACTGGCGCACGGACACCTGCGCCGCCTCACGCTGTGCCCGGATGAAGGTCCCGATGTCGGACGCGGCATGGCTGACCACCGTTGCGAGGTTTTCCTCCTGCGGCATGGCTATCCGTTCGGCGATGGTGGTCATCAGCCCGCTGGCCGATCATGACGAACCCCACCCTAAGTCACGATGCTAACAATTGCAAGCAGCTGCTAGCGCAGGTCAGAATATGATTTGCGCCACTGTGTAGATCACGAGACCGGCGAGCGCGCCGACCACCGTCCCATTGATGCGGATGAACTGGAGATCTCTGCCGACGTGCAGCTCGATGCGCCGGCTCGCGTCGGCGGCGTCCCACCGCTCGATCGTCTCGGTGATGATCGAGGTGATCTCCACCCCGTACTCTCCCACCAGATGCTGTGCGGCGCGCACGACCCAGCTGTCGACCTTTTCCCGCAAGGCATCGTCGTCGCGGAGCGACTCGCCGATCCGCACCACGGACTCGCAGATACGGTCCCGCAGCGTACTGGACGGATCGTCCACGCCTTCCAGGACCAGCCGCTTGATTGTCCGCCACGCCGTCTCAGCGGCCCGGGTCACCTCGGCCCGGGCCATCAGCTGCTCTTTGACGGAATCCGCCTTGGCAATGGTCACCGGATCGTTCTGCAGGTCGCCGGCGAACTCGAACAAGAAGCGCGTGGCCGACTGCCGCAATTCGTGATTCGGGTTGCGCCGCACCTTGTCGGTGAAGTCCATCAGTTCGCGGTGAATTCTGTCACCGACGAGCTGGTCGACGAACCGTGGCGACCAGCCCGGCGAGTCGCGGGTGATGACCCTCTCGATGGTCTCACCGGCATTGAGCGACCACTCGAACGCCCGGTCGCACAGCAACTGGATGAGCGCCTCCTGGCGGTTTTCCATCAGGAGCGTGGAAAGCACCCGGCCCACCGGCGGTCCCCACTGCGGCTCGGCCAGTCGCCGCACGATGGTCCGGTCGATCACCTGCTGGATATCGTCGTCGTTGAGCAGTTCGACACCGACGCGCAACACCGTCGCCGCCTCGCCGGCAACGCGCTCGGCATGGCCGCGGTCGGACAGCCACTTGCCGAGCCGGCCGGCCACCTGCGCGTCCCGCAGTTTGGTCTCGACCACCTCCGGGGACAGGAAGTTCTCCCGAACAAACGTGCCGAGACCCTGCCCGAGCTGGTCTTTCTTCCGCCGGATGATCGCGGTGTGCGGGATGGGAATGCCGAGCGGATGCTTGAACAGCGCGGTGACGGCGAACCAGTCGGCCAGGGCACCGACCATGCCGGCCTCCGCGGCCGCGCCGACGTAGCCCACCCACGCCGCCGCCGATCCGTCGGCCTGGGCCCAGCGGCAGGCCAGGAAGATGAACGTCGCACCTACGAGGAACCCGACCGCGACCAGCTTCATGCGCCGCAGCGCCTGACTGCGCTCGGCATCGGCGGAGGAATCGGCGTCGGCGAACGAATCCGCGAGCGAACTCAGCCGGTCGGATACCGCCCCGACACCTGAACGCGGCACCGCAAGGCCGGGTTCCACGGGCGAAGGCGGAAGATTCGGTGCAGCTGCCACGACACCATCATCCGCTATCGCAGTCCGGCTGCATGTCCGACCCGCGTGAACCAGTTACTGTGACGATGCGCGGGTGCGGGCTGCCGCCGGGGTCGTACTATCGGGATCACCTACAGAACGGACATCTCGACAGTGACATCTCAGCCGGAGCGCGCAGCCGTCAAGGTCGACGGTCGCAAGCGCCGTTGGCGCCAGCACAAGGTCGATCGCCGCAACGAACTCGTCGATGGCACCCTCGAGGCGATTCGCGACCGCGGCCGCTATGTCAGTATGGACGAGATCGCAGGGGAAATCGGTGTGTCGAAGACCGTTTTGTACCGCTACTTCGTAGACAAGAACGACCTCACCACCGCGGTGATGATGCGCTTTGCCCAGACCACGCTGATCCCCAACCTGGCGGCGGCATTGTCCAGCGACCTGGATGGTTACGACCTGGCCCGCGAGATCATCCGCGTTTATGTCGAGACGGTCGCGGCCGAGCCGGAGATATACCCGTTCGTGTTCGCAAACAGCTCCGCCAGCAAAAGCAAAGTGATCGCGGACAGCGAGCGGATCATCGCGGGCATGCTGGCCGTGATGTTCCGCAGGCGGGCGCAGTCCATCGGCATGGAGACCAAGGGCGTCGAACCGTGGGCGTACATGATCGTCGGCGGAGTCCAGTTGGCGACGCACTCGTGGATGTCGCACCGGCGGATGACCTCCGACGAGCTGATCGACTACCTGACCATGTTGTCGTGGAGCGCGATGTGCGGCATCGTCGAAGCGGGCGGGTCCCTGCAGCTGTTCAACAGCGAGCCACACGCCTTGCCGCGGCTTCCGCAATCTTCGTGCTGACTGTCGCTGCCCGATAATAGGCTCTGCTGTCATGGCCGACCTTCCGTCTCTGTGGACCCATCAACCGCGCAACGTCCTGTTGTTCAGGCCCGGCGACAAGGTGGCGGATATCGACGCCGATTCCAGCCCCGGCTTCAAGGGAGACAAGGACGACGCACTGGCGATCCAGGCCGAACGCAACTCTCGCTTCGCCGAGTTGCAGGAGATGCTGTACGCAAACGGCCGCAAGGAGAGCACGAAGTCCTTGCTACTGGTATTGCAGGGCATGGACACCGCCGGCAAGGGCGGGATCGTCGAACATGTGGTGGGCGCCGGCAGTCCGATGGGCATCACCTACACCAGTTTCGGCAAGCCAACCGAGGAAGAGCGCAAGCACCACTACCTGTGGCGGATTCGAAATGCCCTGCCGAAACGTGGCCACATCGGCGTCTTCGACCGCTCGCATTACGAGGACGTCCTGGTGGTCCGTGTGCACAATCTGGTCCCGGCCGATGTCTGGGGCAGCCGCTATGACGAGATCAACACTTTCGAGAAAGAACTCGTCGACGGCGGGATGACCATCGTCAAAGTGGCGATGTTCGTGTCGCCGGACGAACAGAAGCGGCGTTTGGCGGCGCGCCTGGACGACCCCACGAAGTACTGGAAGTACAACCCGGGTGACCTGGATGAACGCGCGCTGTGGCCCGCCTACCGCGAGGCGTACCAGGTGATGCTGGACAAGACGTCCACCGACCATGCGCCCTGGCACATCGTGCCGTGCGACAAGAAGTGGTACAGCCGACTGGCCGTCACCGAACTGCTCATCGAGGCCCTGACCTCACTCAAGCTGTCGTGGCCACCGGCGGACTTCGACGTCGCGGCAGAAAAGAAACGGGTCGCGGAAGCCTGAGGATGCCACGGGAGACGAAAGCTCTCCCCGCGGCCTGATGCGGCGTCAAACACGCCGTCACCTCTTGGACAGCGTGAACTGGCCCACGTTCGTGATACCGCGACGGAAGAAGTCAGCGCAACCGGTCAGGTAGCGCATGTACCGGTCGTAGACCTCTTCGGACTGCATCGCAATCGCCGTTTCGCGATTTTTCTCCAGGTTCTCGGCCCACATGTCGAGTGTGCGCGCGTAGTGGGGTTGCAGCAGGTGGGTGCGTTTCAGGGTGAAGCCCGAATCAGCGGCCAGTTTCTCGATGTCCCCGACGGCCGGCAGTCGGCCACCCGGGAAGATCTCCTTCTCGATGAACTTCATGAACTTCAGATCGTTGATGGTCAGCTTGATCTGATTCTCGCGGTAGAACTGCTGGTTGTGCGCCAAGATGGTGTGCAGCAGCATGCGACCGTCACCCGGCAGGACGTTATAGGCCTTCTCGAAGAACAGCGGGTACCGCTCGACCTTGAATGCCTCGAACGCACCGATGGAAACGATCCGGTCCACCTTGTCGGTGAACTCCTCCCACCCCTGCAGTCGCACCTCCACGGTTCGCGACGTCGGGATCGTGGCCATCATGGCAGTGCTGTAGGCGTGCTGATTCTTGCTCAGCGTGATACCGATGACGTTGACGTCGAACTTCTCGACGGCGCGGCGCAGCGCACCGCCCCAGCCGCATCCGACGTCGAGCAGCGTCATTCCGGGTTCGAGGTTCAGCTTGCCCAGCGCGAGATCGAACTTGGCGTTCTGGGCCTCTTCCAGGGTCATGTCGTCGCGTTCGAAGTACGCGCACGTGTAGCCCATGGTGGGGTCGAGGAACAGCGCGAAAAACTCGTCCGACACGTCGTAGATCGACTGGGATTCCTCGTAATACGGCGTAAGTGTGCTGTCGAGATCCGTCATGCGTTGCAAAACCCCTTGTTCCGTTCGGCGAAGATGGTTGCCGGGCAATCCGGCCCTTCCGGAACGCCCACAACAATGCACCTGGTGCAGAGCCCGGACCCGGAAACCTTTAGGTCCACCGCCGGATAGGCTAACCCACCAGACGACGCTCTAGCCAACACGCCATGCCCACTATGGGCAAAGAAAATGCTCAGTACGAGTAAAAACCATGCCCGGACTTTTTGCCGAGCCGTCCCGCCTCGACCATCCGCAGGAGCAACGGCGGCGGTCCGTAGAGGGGCTCTTTGAACTCGTCGAACATCTTGTCGGCAATCAGTTTGAGGGTGTCGAGGCCGATCAGATCGGACAATCTCAGCGGCCCCATCGGGTGCGAGAGACCTGCCACAACGGCCTTGTCGACGTCCTCGACGGTCGCGACGGCCGCTTCGACCATGCGAATCGCCGACAACAAATAGGGCACGAGAAGTGCGTTGACGACGAATCCCGATCGGTCCCGGCAGCGCACCACGTGTTTGCCCAAAACCGAGCTCGCGAACCGTTCGGTGCGTGCGACGGCCGCCTCGTGCGTTACCAACGTGCTGATCAGCTCGACAAGCGGCAGCACCGGCACCGGGTTGAAGAAATGCAGGCCGAGAACGCGCTGTGGGTTCTTGGTAGCCGCGGCGACCTTCATGATCGGAATGCTCGAGGTGTTGGAAGCGAGCACAGCGTCCGGGTCCTCGATGACCGAGTCGAGTTCGGCGAACACCTTGCATTTCACGTTCTCGTCCTCGACGATCGCCTCGATGACCAGTTGGCGGTCGGCCATGTCCGCGAGCTCGGTAGTAAACCGCAGCCGGCCCAGCGCCGCGTCCCGCTCATCCGCGGTGATCTTGCCTTTTTCGGCGGCGCGCCCCAGCGAACTTTCCAGACGCTTGCGCCCCGCGGCTGCGAGGTTCGCGGTGGGCTCGAAGACCAGGACGTCGGCGCCGGCTTTCGCCGACACCTCGGCGATCCCTGCGCCCATCTGCCCGGCGCCGACGACACCGACCCGGCTGATCGTTTCCGTGCTCACAGTGTTCCCCTCTGGATCCCTGTGGATCCCTCTCGACCGACGAGCGCGCGTATCTGTACGCGCCTGACGGCGTGTCACTGTACAAACACGCGCGCTCGCGGTCACGAGCAGCTCCGGCTCATGAGCTGCGCCAGCTCAGTGGAACTGCCCCTCCTCGGTCGAGCCCGCCAGCGCCGTGGTCGAGCTGGCGGGGTCCACCGTCGTGGCGATCCTGTCGAAGTAGCCGGCGCCGACCTCCCGCTGGTGCTTGGTGGCGGTGTAGCCGCGCTCCTCGGCGGCGAACTCGCGCTCCTGCAGCTCAACGTAGGCGCTCATCTGATTGCGGGCGTAGCCGTAAGCCAGGTCGAACATCGAGTAGTTCAGGGCGTGGAAGCCGGCCAGCGTGATGAACTGGAACTTGAAGCCCATCGCGCCGAGCTCCTTTTGGAACTTGGCAATCGTCGCGTCGTCGAGGTGCTTGCGCCAGTTGAACGACGGCGAGCAGTTGTAGGCCAGCATCTGGTCGGGAAACTCGCTCTTGACGCCCTCGGCGAACTCGCGGGCCAGCTCGAGGTCCGGGGTCCCGGTCTCCATCCAGATCAGATCGGAGTACGGCGCATAGGCCCTGGCGCGCGCGATGCACGCCTGCAGGCCGTTGCGGACCCGGTAGAAGCCCTCGGCGGTGCGCTCACCGGTGATGAACGGGCGGTCCCGCTCGTCGACGTCGGATGTGATCAAGGTCGCCGCCTCGGCATCGGTGCGGGCGACGACCACCGTCGGCACATCGGCCACGTCGGCGGCCAGCCTTGCCGAAGTCAGCGTGCGGATGTGCTGCTGGGTGGGGATCAGCACCTTGCCGCCCAAGTGGCCGCATTTTTTCTCCGAGGCCAACTGGTCCTCCCAGTGCGAACCGGCGACGCCGGCGGCGATCATGGCCTTCTGCAGTTCGTAGACGTTGAGAGCGCCACCGAAGCCGGCTTCGCCATCGGCGACGATCGGCGCAAGCCAGTTCTTGACCGAGCGGTCGCCCTCGACCTTGGCGATCTCGTCGGCGCGCAGCAGCGCGTTGTTGATGCGACGGACCACGGCGGGGACGGAGTTTGCCGGGTAGAGGCTCTGGTCGGGGTAGGTGTGACCGGACAGGTTGGCGTCGCCGGCGACCTGCCAGCCCGACAGGTAGATCGCCTTGAGGCCTGCACGCACCTGTTGCACGGCCATGTTGCCGGTCAGCGCGCCCAGCGCGTTGACGAACTCCAGATCGTGCAGCTGCTCCCACAGCACCTCCGCACCGCGGCGGGCCAGCGTGTGTTCTTCGACGACGCTGCCCTGCAAGGCCACGACGTCGGTCGGGGTGTACGTGCGGGTGAGGCCCTTCCAGCGGGGGTTGTGATCCCAGTCGTGCTGGATCTGTTCAGGGGACTTGGGTGTACCGACGGTCGACATTTGGCTACTCCTCGAAAGTTGCTGTGAATGAATGGCAAGTTGCCGAGGAGTTGACGGGATCACCGTGTGGGTTAACACCTAGCAACTTAACTGGTGCGCTAATCACACGATGCCATAATCGATAACCGCAGGTCTATCCGTTTCAACTGCTAATCTCAGCCAAACCTTCGGGGAAAACTGCAAATTTCGCGAAGGCGCCGACAACCTGGAACGGTTCAGAAGCTACCTGTCAGTAACGTAACTGTGCAGCTCAGGCGGTGAAACCGGACGAACGTACTGCTAGAGCGGGAAGAGCGCCGCGATGGCTTTGGTTTCGTCTCCCACCACATATGTGAGTGAGATCACAGTGCGGTCGGCGAACGCCGGACCGAATTGACCGGTCGAATCGGGTTCGTGGACATGAGTCAAGATCTCCAGCTTGTCTCCGAGCGCCACTGCCGCATCGTGTTCGAGGGTCACCCGAAGCGGCGAGGAGAGCAACTCGGGACGGCCGTGCAGGTAATCCTCGATCACCGTCCAGTACACCGAATTGTTCATGTGATCGAACAGGTCGATGTCGGACACCCGCACCGGGTAATCACGAATCTCCACGGCGTCATCCCGCACACCGGGCTTCAGGTATGCCTTCCAGCGCAGCCGGTCGACCGCTGTGGTCCGCCGCAGGCCGTCGATGAAATCGTCCGCAATACGGGCCGGGCCCTGCGTCTCGCGGTTGATGTTGATCCAGAACGCCTCGGACTCCATCAGGCCGCCCCTGCGGCCGTCTATGCGCACCCGCATCTCACACCAGCGGTTCGATGTGCCCGAGCTCCAGCGCCTCAGCCGAAGCATGTCTGAGAATTCAATTGGCTCGATGAGGTCGATCATGGTGCGGCGCACGATCCACAGCGGGTGGGTGTCCTCGAAACCCAGCTCGCGCAGGTGATCTTGACCGATGTCCTGAATGTGCCGGCAGGCGGCGTCGAAGCGGAGGCGGCCCACCCGGTCGATGTCGGCGACGCGCAACGGCCACTGGCGGTCGAATACATCGGGATGCGGGTCCGGCACCGGCATCAGGACCTTGCCAAGACCCGGCCCGTCAACAGTTGCCATCCGGACATCACCACCCTTCATCGATTCGCGCCGACCAACGCTCCGTTAGGGCGTTCTTGCGCGATCATGCCAAACCATCTTGGGCGTGCCGCACCGTGGGTTGCAGATCGACGTCGGTCCCACGTTGCGAACTATGCGAAGCCGGTATTAGCAGACGGTAACCTGTGGTTTTGCCGAAGACGTTCGTGGGGTCGCGGGTCCGCCAGCTCCGCAACGAGCGCGGGTTCAGCCAGGCAGCCCTGGCGCTGATGCTGGAGATATCGCCCAGCTATCTGAATCAGATCGAGCACGATGTTCGCCCGTTGACCGTGGCGGTGCTGCTGCGCATCACCGAGGTATTCGGCGTTGATGCCACCTTCTTCGCCTCCCAGGACGACACCCGGCTGGTAGCGGAACTGCGCGAGGTGACACTGGACCGCGATGTCGACGTCGATATCGATCCCGCCGAGATCGCCAATGTCGTCGGCGGCGCATCCCGCGCTCGCCAAAGCGATGGTCAACCTCCATCGCCGGTACCGGATCACCACCGCGCAACTGGCCGCGGTCACCGAGGGCCGGTTCAACGACGGCAGCGGGAACGGGGCGATCACCATGCCCCATGAGGAAGTGCGCGACTACTTCTACCAGCGGCAGAATTATCTGCACGAACTCGATACCGCCGCCGAAGATCTGACGGTACGGATGCGGCTGAGCCGGGACGACCTCGCCGGCGACCTGTCCCGTCGACTGACCCAGGTCCACGGAGTGCGGATCGCCGGCCGCATCGACCTGGGTGGGGAGGTGCTGCACTGCTACGACCCGGCCACCAGGACACTGGAGATGAGCAGCCACCTGTCCGGCGGGCAACAGGTGTTCAGGCTGGCCGCTGAGCTGGCCTACCTGGAATTCGGCGGGCTGATCGACAGTCTGGTGGACGGCGGCAAATTCACCAGCGACGAATCGCGCACGCTGGCCCGACTCGGGCTGGCGAATTACTTCGCCGCCGCGGCCGTACTCCCCTATGCGCAGTTCCACGACGTCGCCGAGAAGTTCCGCTACGACATCGAACGCCTATCGGCGTTCTACTCGGTCTCCTACGAGACCATCTGCCATCGGCTGTCCACCCTGCAGCGGCCGTCGATGCGCGGGGTGCCGTTCTCGTTCGTGCGGGTAGACCGCGCGGGCAACATGTCGAAACGCCAGTCCGCGACCGGATTTCACTTCTCGTCATCGGGCGGGACATGCCCGTTGTGGAATGTTTACGAGACCTTCGCCAACCCGGGCAAGATACTCGTTCAGATCGCACAGATGCCGGACGGACGCAACTACATGTGGGTGGCTCGCACGGTTGAGCGGCGCGCATCCCGGTATGGTCAGCCCGGTAAGACGTTCGCCATCGGGCTGGGCTGCGAACTACGGCACGCGCACCGGCTTGCCTACTCCGAAGGGCTTGACCTGTCCAGTGACATCGCCACACCTATCGGCGCCGGCTGCCGGGTCTGCGAACGGGACAACTGCCCGCAGCGCGCTTTTCCGACCCTTGGCCGCGCACTCGACCTCAACGAACATCGCAGCACGGTGTCGCCGTATCTGGTGCGCCAGCGATGAATGAACCCGCACGCATCCCCGCGTCCGGCGCGCTGCGCGACCTCGGCCCGATCAACTGGGTGATCTGCCGCGTCGCCGCGAGACGCATCCGCGCACCCCAGGTCCACTTGTTCAACGCACTCGCGCGGCACAGCATGCTGTTCTGGACCTGGTTGCCGTTCAGCGGCGTCCTACTCTACTGGGGCAGGCTGTCCCGCCGGGACGCCGAACTGGTCATCCTGCGGGTGGGCCAATTGCGCAACTGCGATTACGAGTTGCAGCAGCACCGCCGGCTGGCCCGGTCCCGCGGAATCGACGATGCGCTGCAGCAGAAAGTCCTCGAGGGGCCGGATGCCCCGGGCCTGACCGACCGTCAACGCACGCTGATCGCTGCCACCGACGAGTTCGTCCTGGGCCGCGCCGTCAGCTTGCCGACCTGGACCGCTCTGGCGGGCCACCTCAACCGCAAGCAGCTGATCGAATTCTGTTTCCTGGCAGGGCAGTACGACACACTCGCGGCAACGACGGAAACGCTGAAGCTACCCCTGGACTTCCCCGACTGACGGTGCCGGTCAGGGGCTGCCGCCGAATGTCGTCGTCGCAGTGTGTGACACCGCGAACCCCTGGGGTGGCCCTCCCGCGGCACCGAAACACGCCACGCCTTCGTCGGTGGCCATGCACGTCGCGCCGAAAGAGTCGATCCGGTGCCCGGGCAGCAGTTGGCGAACGAAGCCCGGGTATTCCGGAGCGGTGAACCGCGGCGTTTCGGACCTGCGAGTGCCCACCGGCCCCGGCATCTGCGCGAAGACCTCGTCGTCGCCGTTGTTCACGCCGGGAAGGGGCTGGGACGATACGGTGCCGCAAGCGACCACACCACCGCTGAACATCGCCATCTTGCACATCAACCCGTCGCCCACCGTGAATACCGGAAACAGGTTCTTGGCACCGATTCCGACGAGGTAGCTCTCGTCGCCTGCGACGGACTCGTTCGGGTCGGGAAAGCCGGGCGGCAGACCCGCCGTCCGCGGCCCGACCGAGGTCCCCGACGGTCCGATCACCAGCCATTGGTCGGGTGGCGTCCCCTTGGTGCACAGCGTCGTCGAGCCGTCAGCGACGGCACAGGCGAAGTCGGCGAATCCGATCTTGCGGCCCGCGGGCAGACTTTTTGCCGCGACGCCGCTCGGTTTGACGAACAACGGGCCGGTCGTCGTCCGTAGGCCCCGCTGCGACTGGTCGGCGGAAAGCGCAACCTGATTGACGCCGGCAGGCACGCCCGGCAACAGGCCGTCGCAACCCGCCAGGCCCTGCACGGGCCGGATTGCGCACAACAGCCCGTCCGGCGTCTGGAAATAGACCTCGCTGCCGTCGACGTACGCATCCACCGCGACGGCCGGAAAGCGGGACAAGTCGGGTGCGGCGGGTGCGGCCGTCGCCGGTCCGGCACCTGCCAGCAGTGCCAGGCACATGACCACCGCCGCAGTGCGGGCCACGTCAGGCATCGTCAGAAGTTGATCATGTGCCCGACCAGCCCGTGGAAGCATTCCTGCAGCGCTTCCGAGAGGGTCGGGTGGGTGTGGACATTGCGGGCCAGCTCGTTGGCGGTCAGATCCCATTTCTGCGCCAGGGTGAGCTCGGGAAGCAGTTCGGATACGTCGGGACCGATCAGGTGACCCCCGAGCAGTTCGCCGTACCTGGAGTCCGCGACGAGCTTGACGAAACCCGTCGGATCGGCAAGGCCGTGTGCCTTCCCGTTCGCCGTGAAGGGGAACTTGACGACCTTCACGTCGCGGCCCTCGGCACGGGCCTGCTCCTCGGTGAGACCGAAGCTGGCGACCTGCGGTTGGCAGAACGTCGCGCGCGGCATCATCCGGTAGTCGCCCAGTGGCATCGTCTCGGCGCGGCCTATGGTCTCGGCGGCAACCACGCCCTGCGCCTCGGCCACATGCGCCAGCTGAAGCAGGCCGGTGACGTCGCCGATCGCGTAAATGTGGGGCGTCGAGGTGCGCATGTACTCGTCGATGCCGATCGCCCTGCGTTCGGTCAGCGCCACCCCGGCGGCCTGCAGGCCGTAACCGTCGACATTGGGTGCGAACCCGATGGCCTGCAGGACTTTGTCGGCGTGGAGTTCCTCGGCCTTGCCGTCCTTGCTGACGAGGACGCGAACGGAACCGCCGGCCCCCTTGTCGGTGATGGACTCCACCTTGGTGCCGGTGAGGATCTTGACGCCCAGCTTCTTGTATTGCCTCTCGATCTCCTTGGACACCTCGATGTCCTCATTGGGCAGCGCCCGCGGAAGGAACTCGACGATGGTGACGTCGACCCCGTAGTTCTTGAGCACATAGGCGAACTCCATGCCGATAGCACCCGCTCCGGCGATGACGATCGACCCGGGTAGCTCACGGGACAGGATCTGCTTCTCGTAGGTGACGACGTTCTCGCTGAGCGAGGTGCCGGGCACCAGCCGTGTGCTGCTGCCGGTGGCGATGATCGCGTTGTCGAAGGTGAGCGTCTGCGTACCGCCGTCGTTGAGGTCGACGGCCAGCGTGTGAGCGTCGGTGAACCTCCCATAGCCATGCACTTCGGCGATCTTGTTCTTCTTCATCAGGAAGTGGACACCGGCGACTCGGCCGTCGGCGACCTTGCGGCTGCGGTCGAACGCGGCTCCGTAGTCGAAAGACGCCTCTCCGCTGATGCCGAAGGTCTTGGCTTCCTTGGTGAAGATGTGGGCGAGTTCGGCGTTGCGCAGCAGCGCCTTCGATGGAATGCAGCCGACGTTGAGGCACACTCCGCCCCAGTACTTCGGTTCCACGATGGCGGTGTCGAGCCCCAGCTGGGCAGCCCGGATGGCCGCGACGTACCCGCCGGGACCCGCACCGAGAACGACGACGTCGTAGTGTGTCACCCGACCCACCCTAGTGGGGCGGAGCGCCTTACGAGGGGCGAGTCAGCGCAGCAGACCGCCGGGCGCCACCCATCCGAACGCGTACGCCCCGTACAGCACCGCGGCGGCGCATCCGGAGGCGAACGGGGCCGCCATGATGCCGATCGCCAGTGCCGAAACCATGGGTTTGATCTCGGCCATCGACAACAGCAACGCGCTGACGACGCAGACCACGACGTACACCAGTACGCCGAAGTCCGGCCAGGTCTTGTCGAAGGAGTGAAACCACCAGTAGTAAAGCCCCACCCCGATGGCGCCGGCCGCCAGCCACACACCGGCCAGCAACAAGGCAAACTTCCAGCGTTTGACGAACTGGAATTGACCGCGCAACGCGACGGGCTGAGCCGGCATCGGCAGCGGCGCTGAGCTCACGACCGGGCCGAGGTCGACACGAACCGGCTGGGCAGCGGCCTTCGTCAATCGAGGCAGTGCCGACGAGTCGACCGGCGGCGTGTAGTCGACGACGTCGCCTTCAGTGATGGGAGGAAGGGGATCCGGATGTGGACCCGTGTCGAAAATCGGCGCAGAGTGCGGTTCGGTCATCGGCAGGCAGCCGGTGTCCAGGCTGTCACGCACCGTGCACCACCTGCGCCAGTACGAGAACACCGAACCAGCCCGGTGCAACGGCCAGGCAGAACGTCCCCAGGGCGGTCACCCAGCGGCTGCCGGAGAGCAGCAGCAGAAGAAGCCCGAAAAACGTGGGCACGACCAGCACCAGCGCGATCGCCGCGTCCGGCCGCACGGATGCGGTGATCGAGAGCTTCGCCGCTACGCTCGCGATCACTCCCACCGCCACGCCGACCAGCATGGAGCCGGTCAGCCATCGCGCACGGGGAAGGGGCATCACAACTGAAACGGTACCGCGAGACCGACGGTTAGCCATGTACCCGCGCGGCGTGCCCCGCGGGTACTGGGCAAACTTCCGCCGCCTCGGCAACCACCTGACCGCGCGGGCCCGCCGGCCGAACCCCCGCCTCGTAAGCCGCGCCGGTCACCGGCGCGGCTTCGGCAAGCCGGCCGTTCTCGTCGTCGGTGAAGGCCCGACCGCGGGACAGGAAGCGAACACCCTCCGGGGCTTCGAGGCTGAATCCCCCGCCACGGCCGGGAACCAGGTCGATCACCAGCTGGGTGTGCTTCCATGCTTCGAACTGGGGGCCGGAGATCCACACGGGTACGCCTTCGGGCTGGCGGTCGCAGACCACGTCGAGCAGGCCGAGGAGGACGTCGCGGTCACCCACGACGAAATCGCCGAGCGGGTAGCACATCGGCGACGAACCGTCGCAGCAACCGCCTGACTGGTGGAACATGACCGCGCCGTGACGGGCTTGCAGATCGGCCAGCAGATCGGCAGCCGAGCGGGTGATCAACACGCGGGCGGGGGCCACCATGCGGCCCACCCTATCGCCCGGGGTGACCCCGAGGCGACAATGTCGCCATGCCCGATGAGACAGCTCGCGACCCGCACCTCTGGTTGGAGGACATCGCCGGCGAGGACGCACTGAACTGGGTCCGCGCCCACAACGAGCCGGCGCTCGCCGAACTCTGCGACGACGAGTTCGAAAGGATGCGCCAACAGGCCCTCGAGGTGCTCGACACCGACGCGCGCATCCCGTACGTGCGCCGGCGCGGCGCACACCTGTACAACTTCTGGCGCGACGCCGACAACCCCCGTGGGGCGTGGCGAAGAACCACACTCGAGAGCTACGGAACCTACGATCCCGAATGGGAAATTCTGATCGACCTCGACGCGGTGGCCGCCGCCGACGGAGAGAACTGGGTCTGGGGCGGGGCCGACGTCATCGAACCTGACTTGACGCTGGCGCTGATAGCCTTGTCGCGAGGCGGGTCGGATGCGACGGTCATCCGTGAATTTGACATGCGGACAAAAGATTTCGTCGCCGACGGATACCAGCTTTCGGAAGCCAAGACCGACATCGGCTGGGAAGGCCACGACAGCGTCCTGGTGGGCACCGATTTCGGTCCGGGCTCGCTGACCGACTCGGGTTACCCACGGATCGTCAAGCGCTGGCAGCGCGGCCGGCCATTGTCGCAGGCAACCACGCTGTTCACCGGGGAAGCCTCGGATGTGGCCGTGAGCGCCGGATACGACCCCACTCCCGGATACGAACGCCTGTTCATCACCAGATCGTTCGACTTCTTCAACCGCGAACGGTACGAACTGCGCGGCGAGGAGTTGATCCGCATCGATGTGCCGACCGATGCCACCGTCTCGGTTCACCGCGATTGGCTGTTGATCCGGCCCCGCACCGATTGGTGGGTCGGCACCACGATGTATGCCGCGGGATCGCTGCTGGCCGCGGATTACGCCGAATTCATCTCCGGGACGACGAACCTCGATGTCGTATTCGAACCCGACGAACACACCAGCCTGGAGTCCTTCGCCTGGACTGCAGACCGGTTGATCCTGCTGATGCTGGTCGATGTGGCCAGCCGCCTGGAGATCGCGACCCCCGGCACCTGGGAGCGCGAGCCGGTGGCCGGAATTCCGCCCAATACCAACACGGTGATCGTGGATATCGACCACTACGGCGACGAAATTTTCGTCGATTCGAGCGGATTCGACACCCCCTCACGGCTGCTGTGGGGCCATGCCGGTGCCGAACTGACCGAGATCAAGAGAACGCCGGCATTCTTCGACGCCTCGGGCATCGAGGTCACGCAGAACTTCGCCGCCTCCGACGACGGCACCCTCATCCCGTATTTCGTCGTCGCACAGCGTGATGCGTCGGGTCCGCAGCCGACGCTGCTGGCCGGGTACGGTGGGTTCGAGACCTCCAACACCCCCGGATACGCGGGCGTTCTCGGCCGGCTCTGGCTGGCCCGCGGCGGCACCTACGTACTGGCCAACATTCGCGGCGGCGGCGAATACGGACCCCGGTGGCATACCCAGGCGATGCGCGAGAATCGCCACCTCGTCTACGAGGATTTCGCCGCCGTCGCGCGGGACCTGGTCACGCGCGGCATCACCACCGCTGCGCAGTTGGGCGCGCAGGGCGGCAGCAACGGCGGCTTGCTGATGGGCGTGATGCTGACCCGCTACCCGGAACTGTTCGGGGCGCTGGTCTGCTCGGTGCCGCTGCTCGACATGAAGCGCTACCACCTGTTGCTGGCGGGCGCGTCGTGGGTGGCCGAGTACGGCGACCCGGACAACCCCGACGACTGGGCGTTCATGGAGCCGTTCTCGCCGTACCACAACATCGCCCCCGACACGCACTACCCGGCCTTGCTGATGACGACGTCCACTCGCGACGATCGCGTGCACCCCGCACACGCCCGCAAGATGACCGCGGCGCTGGAGGCCGCCGGACACCGGGTGCGCTATTACGAGAACATCGAGGGCGGCCACGCCGGCGCGGCCGACAACGCCCAGACCGCGTTCAAGTCAGCGCTGAGCTTCGCGTTCCTCTGGCGGATGCTCGGCACGCCCGCGTAGGCGACAGTGTTGTCCTCAGCGCCCCCTAGTCGGACAGGGCCCGCCCCACCACGAGCGGGTCGGCGCGGCCGACCACCTCGTGATCTTTGTTGCTGTAGTGGAATTTGCCGAGCACGTAGCGCATCGCGTTGATGCGGGCCCGCTTCTTGTCGTTGCTCTTGACCACGGTCCACGGCGCCACCTCGGTGTCCGTCCACGCGAACATGTCCTCCTTGGCGGTGGTGTACTCGTCCCATTTGTCCAGCGAAGCAAGGTCGGTCGGCGACAGCTTCCACTGCCGTACGGGATCGATTTGGCGGATCGTGAAGCGGGTGCGCTGCTCGCCTCGGGTCACCGAGAACCACAACTTGGTGAGGCTGATCCCGTCGTTGACCAGCATCTGCTCGAAAAGCGGTACCTGGTGCATGAATTCGGCATGCTGCTTGGAGGAGCAGAACCCCATGACGCGCTCCACACCGGCGCGGTTGTACCAGGATCGGTCGAACAGCACGATCTCGCCTGCCGCGGGCAGGTGGTTGGCGTACCTCTGGAAGTACCACTGCGTACGTTCCTTCTCGGTGGGCTTCTCCAGGGCGACGACGCGGGCACCACGTGGGTTGAGGTGCTCCATGAAGCGTTTGATCGTGCCGCCCTTGCCGGCGGCGTCGCGGCCCTCGAACACGATGACATGCCGGTGCCCGTGAGCCTGACTCCACTTCTGCAGTTTGAGGAGTTCTATCTGCAGCAGTCGCTTCTGTTCTTCGTAGTCCGAACGCTGCATGCGCTCGTCGTACGGATACTTCTCGCGCCAGGTGTCGACGACCTCGCCGCCGGGCTGCAGCAGCAGCTCCGGGTCGTCGTCGTCATCGTCACGTACGGTGTAGGAACTATTTGTATCCACGTACAACACCGGCACAAAGTACCGGGACCGGGATAAGCCCGGGTGGCCTGACGATGAACAGCTGATGTGCCATTCATCGTTCGCTCAACCCGCCCACGCCGAGCCGTCATCGCGATGACCGGTCGCGGCAAACCACGCCGGATGCGGAAGTTCAATCGACGATTCCGCGAACATAGGCGGCCTGACCAAGATGCTGGGCGCAGTCGTCGACGATGCTCACCAGCCGAACGCTTGCGGTCACCGGCGGATCCCACCGGGTGTCGACGACGCGGGCCAGCTCATCGGGCGTCACGGCGCTGACATAGTCGAGCGTCATCGCGTGCACTGCCCGGTAGTAGCCGGCCAGCAGAGCGCCGGGCGCACGCACCTTGGCGACGTCGGCCGCGGAATGGCCGTAACCGGTATCCCCTGGCGGAAGGTTCAGGCCGAGCCGTTGCACCCACCCATCACCGGTCCATACCTGCGAAACGCCGGCGATGTCGGCCACCTGGGCGTCCTGAACCCGCGCGCTGTGCCAGATCAACCAGGCGATGCTGTTGGCCTCCGGCACCGGGCGGTGAAACGACATGTCGTCGGTGAGACCCGCAGTGATGTCGTCGACGTGCTCGATCAACCGGGTGAACGCGTCGCGAAGCAGTTCGCGGATGGCATCGGTGCCTGACCTCGACATGCCCGCCAAGGTACTCGCCTTGTCGTAGATTGCTTCGATGAGCTACGACCTCGTCATTCGCTACGGCACCGTGGTCGACGGCCTGGGCGGTGACCCCTATGCGGCGGACGTCGCGGTGCGTGACGGGGTGATCTGCACAGTCGGGTCCGTCGACGGCGAGGCGCGCCGTGAGATCGATGCGACCGGTCTGCTTGTCACACCGGGGTTCGTCGATCTGCACACCCACTATGACGGGCAGGCGATCTGGAGCGACCGGCTCACCCCGTCGTCGGCGCACGGGGTCACCACTGCGTTGATGGGCAACTGCGGCGTGGGGTTCGCGCCCTGCCGGCCTGAGGACCACGACGTCCTGGTCGACGTGATGGCCGGAGTCGAGGACATTCCCGGCGTGGTGATGGTCGACGGGCTGCCGTGGACGTGGGAGACGTTTCCGGAATTCCTCGACGCACTCGACGCGGGCCGGCGTGACATCGACGTTGCCGTATTGCTGCCGCACTCACCGCTGCGCGTGTACGTGATGGGCCGGCGCGGCGTCGACCGGGAACCCGCCACGGCCGAGGACCTGGCGCAGATGCGGAAGCTGGCCACCGAGGCCGTGGAGGTCGGCGCGCTGGGATTCGCGTCATCACGACTGACGTTGCACAAGACCCTCAGCGGCAGCCCGATCCCCAGCTTCGAAGCGGGCTACGACGAAATCCATGCCATCGCCTCCGGCGTCGCCGATGCCGGGGGCGGGCTGGTGCAGTTCGTGCCGGACCTGGCCACCGGCGACTACCACGGCGCACTGCAGACGGTGCTGGACGCGGCCGCAGACGTCGGACTGCCCGTCACCTTCACGCTGGCGATCGGAAACGCCGGCCCGCCGACGTACCTCGATGCCCTGACCATGGTCGAGAAAGCCAATCACAACGCCGGGGGGACCGATCCCACCGTCACCGCGCAGATCTTCCCCCGTCCCATCGGCCTGGTGATCGGGCTCGAACTGTCCGGCAACCCGTTCGTGCTCTATCCGAGTTATCGCGAGATCGCCCACCTGCCGCTGGCCGACCGCGTCGCCGAAATGCGCAAACCCGAGGTACGCCAACGTATTCTGAACGACAGGCCCGCCGACGACGGACACCCGCTGATGTTCGCGTCACAGGCATGGGACTACATGTACCCGCTCGGCGACCCGCCCGACTACGAGCCCGCACCGTCGGCCAGCATCGGGGCTCGCGCGCGAGCCCGCGCGGTGAGCCCGCTGGAGGAGGCCTACGACCGCGTCCTCGACGACGACGGCCGGGCCATGCTCCTGGTCACGCTGGCCAACTTCCGCGACAACTCGCTCGACACCGTCGCCGAACTGATCGGTCGCGCGGATGTCGTGCTCGGACTCGGCGACGGCGGTGCGCACTACGGCATGATCTGCGACGCCTCGTATCCGACGTACATGCTCACCCACTGGGTACGCGACCGTGCATCGGGGCGCTTATCCTTCGCCGAGGCCGTGCGCGAGCTGACGTCGGTTCCGGCGCGGGTCGCCGGCCTCGGAGACCGCGGCCGAATTGCCGTGGGCTACAAGGCCGACCTCAACGTGATCGACGCCGGGGCGCTGCGGCTGCACAAGCCGTTGATCGCCAACGACCTGCCCTCGGGGGGACGCCGACTGGACCAGTCCGCGGACGGTTATGTCGCCACCATCGTCTCCGGCGAGATCATCGCCGAAAACGGGGTTCCCACAGACGCACGCCCCGGTCGTCTGGTGCGCGGACGCCGAGGTCTGGTTGTCTGACCTGAACCGCCCTTCTCGCCAAGGTGAGGTACTGAATGCACCATCAGATGCTGCTCGTGTTGGCAATACTTGCCGGCGCCATAGGACTGTTTGCGTGGGGGCGTCCCCGGGCCGACATCGTTTCGCTCATTGTGGTGGCGGCGTTGATGGCAACGGGAGTGCTCTCACCTCAGGAGGCACTGTCGGGCTTTGGTTCGCCAGTGGTGATATTGCTGGCCGCGATTTTCGTTGTCAGCGCGGGACTGGTGAACACCGGCCTGACACAACGCCTGGGCGAACTGGTCGTCAGGGTGGGCGGCGGCAGCGAAACACGGTTGATCGCGCTGATCATGCTCCTCGCGGGGCTCATCGGCTCGTTTCTGAACTCCGCGGCAATCGTCGCCATGCTCATCCCCGTCGTCTTGACGATCGCCGCCAAGACCGGGTTCAACCGCAAACGACTGCTGATGCCGCTCTGCGTTGCCGTCATGATCAGCGGCATGATGACGCTGATCGCGTCCTCCCCGAACATCATCATTCAGGAAGCCCTCGAACAGCATGGGGTAGATCCCGCACTCGGCTTTTTCAGTTTCACTCCGTTCGGCGTGGTCACACTGGCCGTCGCTATCGCTTTCATGCTGTTGTTCGGACGCAACCTGTTGAGCCGCCAACGCTCCGGGAAGGACGGCACCGAAACACCGAACGTCGGCGATGTCATCAGTTCCTACGGCCTGCAGGAGCGCTGGCATCGGCTCCGGCTCGAGGCCGACTCGCCGCTGATCGGCCAGTCGGTGGCTGCGGTGCGAGAACCGCTGCGCGAGCGCTACGGGCTTCGCCTCCTCGGGTTCGAGAAGCATTTCGAAGGCAGAACGCGACTCCTGCCGGCTCTGCAGGAGTCGCTGTTCGAAGCCGACGACATCGTGTTCACACTCGTCGAAGAGGAACACGTGCCCGCACTGACCGCAGACCTGCGATGCGCCGCCACCGGACGCCTGCCGGAGCCCGAGCTCCGGGAGGCACTGCACGACATCGGTGTCGCCGAGGTGATGGCCGCTCCCGACTCGAAGTCGATCGGTTCCACTCTGGGAAAGCTCGATCTGCCCTCGAATTACAACGTGAGCGTCCTGGCGATCCGTCATCGCGGGCGGACGATAACCGAAGACGTGGCGAAACAGACCCTGGACTTCGGTGACATATTGCTGGTGGGCGGAAACTGGGAGAACATCGACAGACTCAGCGATGACCGCCAGAATTTTCTGCTCCTGACGCTGCCGGCGGAATACCAGGAGCGACTGCCCGCACGGAAACGGGCACCACTTGCGGTGGTGATTCTGGTCGCCATGATCGCGGTGATGGTTTTCGACCTCCTGCCCACGGTCAACGCGGCGATCATCGGCGCGCTGGCGATGATCGCGGTCGGCTGCGTCCGTGCGGACAGCATCTATCGAATCATCAGCTGGTCGGCGTTGGTGGTGGTCGCCGGAATGCTGCCGCTGGCGACGGCGCTCACGAAAACCGGCGCCACCACTCTCATGGCCGATTGGCTGGTGAAAGTGCTCCGCCCGCTTGCGCCGGTCCTGATGCTCGGGGTGGTGTTCCTGGTCACCTCGCTGGTCTGTCTGTTCATCGCCAATGCGGCAGCGGCGGTACTGATTGCACCGATCACGATCCAAGCCGCTCAGGCGCTGGAGGTATCCCCTCAGGCATTCGCGATGACGATGGCGATTGCATGCTCGGCGGCATTCGTCACGCCAGTGTCTTCACCGACCAACATGCTGGTCATGGAGCCCGGCGGTTACCGATTCTCCGACTACGTCAAAGTCGGCCTGCCCATGCTGTTACTGACCATGCTGACCACTGTCGCACTGGCCTACGTGATCTATCTGCGTGGTTGACTCCGAACCGGCCGGACTCCTGCCAACCGATCGCCAGACCCCAACGCGCGTTCGCGGTTCGTCCTAAACCGTGCGGGCAAGCCGGTCGGCGACCAATCCGGCGAACCGTGCCGGATCCTCGAGTGCGCCGCCCTCGGCGAGAAGTGCCGTGCCGTAGACCAACTCGGCGGTGTCGGCGAGGTCCCCGGCCTGCGACGAATCGGAGCCGCGGTTCTTGCGGGCCTGCTGCAGGGCGGTGACGAGCGGATGGTTGGGGTTGAGTTCGAGGATCCGCTTTCCCACCGGAACCACCTGTCCGGATGCCCGGTACATGCGGGCGAGCGCCGGTGTCATGCCGAAGGTGTCGGTGATCAAGCAGGCCGGCGACTCGGTCAGGCGCGTGGACAACCGCACTTCCTTGACGTGGTCACTCAAAGTTTCCTCGAGCCAGGCCAACAGGTCGGCGAAGTCCTTTTGCTGCTCCTCGCGCTCGGCCTTGTGCTCCGTCTTGTCGTCGCCGGAGTCGAGGTCCACCTCGCCTTTGGCCACCGATTGCAGCGGTTTGCCGTCGAAGTCGGGAACCGATGCCACCCACACCTCGTCGACCGGGTCGGTGAGCAGCAGCACCTCATAGCCCTTGGCCTTGAACGCCTCGAGGTGCGGTGAGTTCAACAATTGCTGACGCGACTCGCCGGTGGCATAGAAGATCTGGCTCTGGCCTTCTTTCATGCGCTCGACGTACCCGGCGAGAGTGGTGGGTTCCTCGTCGCTGTGCGTCGAGGCGAACGAGGCAAGGCGCAGCAGCATCTCCCGGTTGTCGGGGTCGGATATCAGGCCCTCCTTGAGGACACCGCCGAACTGGGTCCACAACGTGCGGTAGTCCTGCGGGCGCTCGGACTGCAGATCCTTGACCGCCGAGAGGACCTTCTTGGTCAGCCGGCGACGGATCGCCTTGACCTGTCGATCCTGCTGCAACATCTCTCGGGAAACATTGAGCGACATGTCCGCCGCATCGACGACCCCCTTGACGAAGCGCAGGTATTCGGGCATGAGCTGGTCGCAGTCGCCCAGCACGAAGACCCGTCGGACATAGAGCTGCACCCCGATGTGCGCATCCCGGTTGAACAGGTCGAACGGGGCGTGGGACGGGATGAACAGCAGGGCCTGGTACTCGAAGGTTCCCTCCGCCTTCATCGTGATGACCTCGAGCGGGTCGTCCCAGGCGTGGGCGATGTGCTTGTAGAACTGCGCGTACTCCTCGTCGGAGACCTCGTCCTTGGACCTGGCCCACAGTGCCGTCGTCGAATTGATGGTCTCCGTGTCGATGGTGACGCTTGGCTTCGCCGCCCTCCTCCGTGGCCGGGCTATGCCGCTCGACCTGCATCCGGATGGGCCAGGCGATGAAGTCGGAGTACTTTTTGACCAGCTCCCTGAGCTTCCACTCCGAGGTGTAGTCGTGCAGCTCGTCCTCGACATCTTCGGGTTTGAGGTGCAGCGTCACCGACGTGCCTTGCGAAGCACCGTCGACGGATTCCACGGTGTAGGTGCCCTCACCACTGGACTCCCAGCGGGTCGCCGCACTCTCGCCGGCCTTGCGCGTGAGCAGCTCCACCTTGTCGGCGACCATGAAGGTCGAGTAGAAACCGACACCGAACCGGCCGATCAGTTCGTCGCCGGCGTTCGCGCTCTTGGCTTCACGTAACTTCTGGCGCAGCTCCGCGGTCCCCGACTTGGCGAGGGTGCCGATCAGGTCCACGACTTCCTGGCGGGTCATGCCGATGCCGTTGTCGCGGATGGTCAACGTGCGGGCCTGCGTGTCCACCTCGATCTCGACGTGCAGGTCGGAGGTGTCGACGTCGAGCTCCTTGTTGCGGAACGCCTCGATCCGCAGCTTGTCCAGCGCGTCGGAGGCGTTTGAGATCAGCTCCCGCAGAAACGAATCCTTGTTGGAGTAGACCGAATGGACCATCAGATCCAGCAGTTGGCGGGCTTCGGCCTGAAACTCCAACTGCTCGACATGCGCGTTCATGTGATTCCGTTCGACAAAACAATTTTCGGATGGGCCGATGCCCGCGCAGATCATACTCAGCGGGTCATCGACCAGCGATCTCGGCGGCGCTGTCAGAAAGTCGTCGCCGTGGCGATCGCCGCGGGGTTAGCCCGAAGTTGCGGGCAGCGACGTCGGGATCAGGAGGGTTGGGGGCCCTGTCCCACGCAGCCAAACCCCACGGCCAAACCCCGGGCGCACAGCCGACGGTAGAGCCCGGCCCCCGCGAGGGGGACCGGGCTCTACCGATCTCAGCTGCAGGACTCCCGGGAACTCAGAAGTCCATCCCGCCCATTCCACCGGTCGGATCGCCCGCACCCGCGGACGCCTTCTCCGGCTTGTCGGCGACGACGGCCTCGGTCGTCAGGAACAGCGCCGCGATGGACGCCGCGTTCTGCAGCGCCGAACGGGTGACCTTGACCGGGTCGGCAATGCCGGCCTTGAGCAGGTCCTCGTACACACCGGAGTCCGCGTTCAGACCGGTGCCGGCCTTGGAATTACGGACCTTCTCCGCGACCACGCCCGGCTCGAGGCCGGCGTTGAAGGCGATCTGCTTCAGCGGCGCCTCCAGCGCGACCCTGACGATGTTGGCTCCGGTGGCCTCGTCACCCTCGAGCTTCAGGTCGTCGAGGGCCGGAGCGGCCTGCAGCAGGGCCACGCCGCCACCGGCGACGATGCCCTCCTCGACGGCGGCCTTGGCGTTACGAACCGCGTCCTCGATGCGGTGCTTGCGCTCCTTGAGTTCCACCTCGGTGGCAGCTCCGGCCTTGATCACCGCAACACCGCCGGCCAGCTTGGCCAGGCGCTCCTGCAGCTTCTCGCGGTCGTAGTCGGAGTCGCTGTTCTCGATCTCGGCGCGGATCTGGGCCACCCGGCCGGCGATCGCGTCGGCGTCACCGGCGCCCTCGACGAGGGTGGTCTCGTCCTTGGTCACGACGATCTTGCGGGCCTTGCCCAAAAGCGAGACGTCGGCGTTCTCCAGCGAGAGACCGACCTCCTCGCTGATGACCTGGCCACCGGTGAGGATCGCCATGTCCTGCAGCATCGCCTTGCGGCGGTCACCGAAGCCCGGAGCCTTGACGGCAACCGACTTGAAGGTGCCGCGGATCTTGTTGACCACCAGGGTCGACAGGGCCTCGCCCTCGACATCCTCGGCGATGATCAGCAGCGGCTTGCCGGACTGGATCACCTTCTCCAGCAGCGGCAGCAGATCCTTGACGGTCGACACCTTGGAGCTGACCAGCAGGATGTAGGGATCCTCCAGGACGGCTTCCTGGCGCTCGGCGTCGGTGACGAAATAGCCCGAGATGTAACCCTTGTCGAAGCGCATGCCCTCGGTGAGCTCCAGCTGCAGGCCGAAGGTGTTGGACTCCTCGACGGTGATGACACCCTCGTTGCCCACCTTGTCCATGGCCTCGGCGATGAGGTCGCCGATGGTCTGGTCGCCAGCGGAGATGCCGGCGGTGGCAGCGATCTGCTCCTTGGTCTCGACCTCCTTGGCCGACTTCAGCAGCGTCTCGGTGATCTTCTCGACGGCCTTCTCGATGCCGCGCTTGAGGCCGAGCGGGTTGGCGCCGGCCGCAACATTGCGCAGGCCCTCACGGACGAGCGCCTGGGCCAGCACGGTGGCGGTGGTGGTGCCATCGCCGGCGACGTCGTCGGTCTTCTTGGCGACCTCTTTGACCAGCTCAGCGCCGATCTTCTCGTAGGGGTCCTCCAGCTCGATCTCTTTGGCGATGGACACGCCATCGTTGGTGATCGTGGGAGCGCCCCACTTCTTCTCCAGGACGACGTTGCGGCCCTTGGGGCCCAGCGTCACCCTTACCGCGTCGGCGAGCTTGTTCAGGCCCCGCTCGAGGCCGCGACGGGCCTCTTCGTCGTACGCAATTGTCTTGGCCATTGCGAAGTGATTCCTCCGGATTGGGGATGCACGTCTTCGGGTCGGGTCCAGTGCCCGCGACGGACGGCTGGGGATGTGCTCCGCGAGTGCGGCCCCGGCCTCACCTTTGCCGACCTAGCACTCACCGGTCGCGAGTGCCAACGTCATTCTTAGCACTCAGCCATGGCGAGTGCAAGGCGCGTGATTTGTGGAGGGTGAGCCGCGCTGAGCGCGGGCCGCCCTCCACAAATCACGCCGGCCGCTCCGCCTTCCGTTCCGCTCTTTTCTGCTTCAGCTGATGGACGCCCTGCGCGACCCGCCGGTCAGGTCCGCTCTGGTCTGCTGACGCCGTTCTGTTCTTTCGATGCGCCGCTCTCGCCACTGTCCGCGGACCTGCTGCGGCCGCTGAACGTTCTGCTGAATCCGACCGTCGGACAGGTACGGACGAGGGTCACCGGGCTCATCGTGGCGGCGATACCCGGCGTCGATCACCGGGCGCAGCACCTGGTCGGCCTCGTCGACGACCTCATCGGGGACGCCGAGGTCCCGAAGCGGCTGGGTCAGCGGCAGCTTCTCGGTCGGCACAAATATGGTTCTGACCTTGCCGTCCGGACTGGTGCTGATGTTCTCCGGCGGTACGTCGTCGGGATTTGCGGTGAAGATCGGCGGGCCGTGCACGTACACAACACCCAGCAGGGCGTTGGCACTTGCGACGAGATTCCACGGACGATCGGGCGGGTCGGCCCAGCCGTCGTATTCGCCGATCACGATCGTGGTGGGGTACGGCGATTCCGCAATGCGAGTAACCCGATAGTTCAGGATGGGGATGAAGGTGCCCGCCGGGAAGTACTCGGCGATGCCGGCTTCTGGCGGCGCGATCACGACGAAGCGGATGTCGTCCGGGTCAGGCGGGTCGTCACCGTTCGCCAGTTCGGCCGCAACGCGCCACGCGACCATGGATCCCATCGACTCGCCGATCACCACGACCTTGCCGTCGGTCTGCTCGACCGCCGACTTCGCTGCCCGCACCCCGTCCGCGATGGCCCGGTCGGAGTCCAGGGCGTTTTGCGAGTACTTGACCACCACCGGGGTTTCATCGGTGTGAAAGTGGACCCCGATGTCCGGGTAAGTGGTCGCAACCGTGGGATAGATCGGGTTGATCCGCTTGAAGACCATGGCGCCCCGGAATCAGCACCGCTTCCTCGGCGTGACTCACCGGTGCCAACGTTGCTGTGCCCAGCAGCAACGTTGGCACCGCGATTGACGCAACCAACTGTTTACGCACGTTGACCATCTCGATCTTGCTCCTGACCCACACGGCCTGTGTGGCTGCCCTGTCACACCGACGGTCCACCGCAAAGCTAATTCACGATAGCCGCAGCTCCCTGGCTACCGAACCGCCTGGCCGCTCAGCGCCACGAACTCCCAACCCGCCGTCCGCATTGCCGGGATCGCGGCGGCGATGCCCGCCGCCGTCCTCGAGCGCGGGCGGTTCATGTGCGCCAACACGATCGAACCCGCCGCGGCCCGGGCCATCGTGGCGC
The DNA here is from genome assembly GCA_963846905.1 of uncultured Actinomycetota bacterium. GTDB lineage: Bacteria > Actinomycetota > Actinomycetes > Mycobacteriales > Mycobacteriaceae > Mycobacterium. Next base: position 72,926 of record CAWJYB010000036.1, on the reverse strand, counting down.
CGACAGCGGCGCCTGATGCCGTTGCACCGTTGTCGGCATTGACAGAGAAACCGACCGGGGTGAGGCCGAGTTGGTGCACCATCTGCACGGCGTCGTCGTCGTAGTGCGCCGTGCCGGCCCGAAACCACGAGGGAGCACTGCCGGTCAACGCCGTGATCCGGTTCTGGTTGGTCATCACCTCGTCGACTACCTCGGCCGCCGACTTCGTCCCGGCGATGCCGTAAGCCGAACGCCCGGTCATCGACAGTGGGACATGACGCGTGCCATGGTTGCCGATCTCGAAGAGGGGGTTGGCCGCCAGTTGATCGATCCGGCCCGGATTGCCATCGATCCACTTCGAGCAGATGAACAACGCCGCCGGCACATTCTTGGTCTGCAGCGCGTTCAGCAGCGCCTCGTCGCAGCCCCGGTCGCAGGCGTCGAAGGTCAGTGCAAGCTGACGGCCGGCAGTATTGAAGGCCGTCGCGATACCGGGCAGCGAAGTACCCCACCTTGTCGGCGTGCGGCCGGCGTTGATCGCGGCCACGACACTTGGATCGGTGCCCGAAGGCGACGGGGCCGCGCCGGGGATTCGCAGCCCGCCGCCCAGCGCGGCGGCGCCGCCGACCAGCGCTCCTGCCAGGAACGTTCGCCGGGTGGACATGGGCACACGATAGGCCCTCAGCCTGAGGGCGCCTTGGCAACCGGTTGGAAATCCCCTGGAACCGCGCGGAGGGGGTGTCACGGCATGAAAAGCCATGTCCGCTTGCGTGATTGGACCCCGGTCGGGCCGTCCCCTAGACTGCCGTTCGACCAGATAGGAGTCTTCGGGTGCGGGCTGAGGCAGCGCCCAGCACCCAGGCTTTGCGGGGCTGGCAACGGCGGGCGTTGGTGAAGTATCTGACCGCCAGCCCGCGGGACTTCCTCGCGGTGGCCACTCCCGGTTCGGGTAAGACGAGGTTTGCCCTGCGGGTGGCCGCCGAACTGCTGGCCGAGCGGATCGTCGAACAGGTCACGGTGGTGGTTCCCACCGAACACCTCAAATTCCAATGGGCGCAGGCCGCCACCCGACATGGGATCGCGCTGGACCCCGAGTTCTCCAACTCCGAAACCCGCACGTCGTCGGAGTACCACGGTGTCGTCGTCACCTACGCGCAGGTGGCCATGCACCCCTTCCGGCACCGCGTCCGCACTGAAAACCGCAAAACCCTGGTGATCTTCGACGAGATCCACCACGGCGGTGATTCCAAGAGTTGGGGTGAGGGAATTCAGGAGGCTTTCGACGACGCCACCCGCCGCCTCGCCCTCACCGGCACACCCTTCCGCAGCGACGACTGCGCTATCCCGTTCGTGACGTACTCCCCGGGCACAGACGGTCTTTCCCGCTCCCAGGCCGACCACACCTACGGCTACGCCGAAGCGCTGGCCGACGGGGTGGTGCGGCCGGTGGTGTTCCTGGCCTACTCCGGCGAGGCCCGCTGGCGCGACAGCGCCGGAGAAGAACATGCGGCGCGGTTGGGTGAACCGCTGTCCGCCGAGCAGACGGCGCGCGCCTGGCGAACCGCGCTGAATCCCGCGGGCGAGTGGATGCCGGCCGTGATCGCAGCGGCCGACACCCGGCTGCGGCAACTGCGCAAGCACGTGTCCGACGCAGGCGGCATGATCATCGCGTCGGACCAGACTGCGGCCCGCGCCTACGCCGGTCTGCTCACGACCATCACGGGCGAAGCGCCCGCCGTCGTGCTTTCCGACGATCCGGGGTCCTCGGACCGGATCACCGCGTTTTGCGCTGGCACCAGCCGCTGGCTGGTCGCGGTCCGCATGGTCTCCGAGGGCGTGGACGTGCCCCGGCTGGCGGTGGGCGTGTATGCCACCAGCGCGTCGACCCCGCTGTTCTTCGCGCAGGCCATCGGCCGGTTCGTGCGCTCCCGACGGCCGGGCGAAACCGCCAGCATCTTCCTGCCCTCGGTGCCCAACCTGCTGCACCTGGCCAGCGAGCTGGAGGAGCAGCGAAACCACGTGCTGGGCCGGCCGCACCGCGAATCCGAGGACCTGGACGCCGCGCTCGCGGCCCAACGCCGGACCGAACCCGGCGAGCTGGACAGCGGCTTCGAGTCGCTGGGCGCCGAGGCCGAGCTGGATCAGGTGATCTTCGACGGGTCGTCCTTCGGCACCGCCACTCCGGCCGGCAGTGCCGAGGAGGCCGACTACCTCGGCATCCCCGGGCTGCTGGACGCCGACCAGATGCGTGATCTGCTGAGCCGGCGCCAGGAGGAGCAATTGCAGAGGCGCGCCGTGGCGGAGGGCGCAACGCCGAGGTCCACCCATGGTCAGCTCCGCGAGCTTCGCCGTGAGCTCAATGCACTGGTTTCGGCGATCCACCATCGATCGGGGAAGCCACACGGCTGGATCCACAACGAGCTGCGCCGGCGCTGCGGCGGCCCTCCGGTGGCCGCGGCCACGCGCGACGAATTGCAGTCCCGCATAGAAGCGGTGCGCCAGCTCAACAGTGAGTTGTGATTTGTGGTGTGTGAGCCGCGCTGAGCGCGGCTCACACACCACAAATCACAGGCCGAGCAACCGCGGCAGATCGGCGACCGAGTCGAGGACGTGATTTGGCTGCATCGCGAATTCGTCTGCCGCCCATCGATCCAACACCTCCTTCCGGAATTTTCCCGTGCGCACCAGCACCCCCGTCATCCCGACCACCTGGCCGGCAAGCACGTCGTTGCTCAGATCGTCGCCGACCATGTACATCTCGTCGGGTTCGACACCCAGCAGAGCCGCAGAGGCGAGAAACCCCTCGGGTGCGGGCTTTCCCACGGCCGTGGCCTTGCGGCCCGTCGCCGCCTCCAGACCGCACAGGTACGAACCCGTGTCGATGCGCAGCCCTTCGGTCGTCGTCCACGCGGTGCTGCGGTGCATGGCGACAACCGGAACCCCCTGGGCCATCCAGTCGTAGACCCAGCTCAGCGTCACATGGTCATACTCGGTCCCGGCGCCGCCCAGCAGCACCACATCGGGTGTGTCGGGCATCGGATCGCCGTGGGTGTCCGCGGATGACAAGATGTCGATGCCCGGCAGGTCATCGGCGATGTTCCCGCTGTTGACCAGGAAGCACCGGCCGCCGGGATAGCGATCGCGCACGAATTCGGCGGTCAGCACCGCGGCGGTGATCACCTCGTCGGGCGTCACGGCCATGCCCGCCTCGGTGAGCAGGTCGGCGATCTGCACGCGGGTTCGCGTTGTGGTGTTCGTCAGATAACACCGCGCGACCTGGTGTTCAGTAAGCAGGGTCAGGGTTTCCCGGGCGCCCGGGATCGGCTTCCACGACGTCACCAAGACACCGTCGATATCGAAAAGGACTCCACCGGTCGCCATGATGTGACAGTAAACGCAGCTCATCGTCGCGCAACTCGGAGACGCCAGCAGCATCGTCACAATCAAAGCCACTGTCGTTCGCATCGCGCCAGATTGCAGCGCGGGCGCGAGCATGTCCAGAGCCCGCCGTATGTTCGACACCATGAGTGGACAGAAGTGGTCTGAGGCCGACGTTCCTGACCAGTCCGGCCGCATCGCGATCGTGACCGGCGCCAATTCCGGTCTAGGCTTCGAGACAGCGCGGGTTCTGGCGGCACAGGGGGCCACCGTCGTGCTGGCGGTACGCGACACCGACAAAGGCGAGGCGGCGGCGGCGAACATCTCCGAAGCCGTCCCGGGCGCCAAGCTGAACGTCGGAGAGCTGGACCTTGGCTCGTTGCGGTCAGTGCGGTCGGCGGCCGCGGAACTCAAGGCCTCCTACCCTCACATCGACTTACTTATCAACAACGCCGGTGTGATGTACCCACCGAAGCAGACCACCGCCGATGGGTTCGAACTACAGTTCGGCACCAATCACCTTGGGCATTTCGCCCTCACCGGGCTGTTGCTGGAGAGCCTGCTCCCCGTGCCGGGCTCCCGCGTGGTGACGGTCAGCAGCCACGGACACCGGATCCGGGCCCGCATTCACTTCGACGACCTGCAGTGGGAGCGCCGGTACGACCGGGTGGAGGCGTACGGCCAGTCCAAGCTGGCCAACCTGATGTTCACCTACGAGCTGCAACGCAGGCTTGCGGCCGCCAAGGCGCAGACCATCGCCATGGCGGCGCACCCGGGTCTTTCCGACACCGGTCTGGGGCGGCACTCGCCGTTGCTGACCAACCGCCTGGCGAGAATGGCTGCCCCGTTCCTTGCCCAGAATGCGGCCATGGGCGCGCTCGGCACGTTGCGAGCCGCGACCGACCCCGCGGTGCGCGGCGGGCAATACTACGGGCCGGGAGGGCTCGGCGAGATGCGCGGCTACCCGAAGCTCGTCGGCTCCAGTGCCCAGTCGCGCGATCAGTCTCAGCAGCAGCGACTGTGGGCGGTATCCGAAGCACTCACCGGCGTTACATTCCCCGTTTAGCCCGTGCGCACCGTCGAGGAACATCAGCGTGTTGTGGCCGCACTGATCGCGGCACGGCCCGCGGTGACACTGCCCCTGACGCAGGCCGAGGGTCTGGCCCTGGCTGCCGATGTGGTCGCCGGACTGCCGCTGCCGGGCTTCGACAACTCGGCCATGGACGGCTATGCCGTGGTGGCCGCCGAGGTCGCGGCGGCCTCGCCGGAGTTCCCGGTAAGACTCCCTGTCACCGAAGACATTCCGGCGGGACGAACCGATGTGCTCACACTCGGGACGGGCACGGCCCACCGCATCATGACGGGTGCTCCGGTTCCCGCCGGCGCCACCGCGGTGGTGCCCGTCGAGCACACCGACGCGGCGACCGACATCGTGGCGATCCGGGCACCGGCCAAGGAGGGCCAGCACATCCGCAGGGCCGGCGAGGACGTGACCGCGGGCACCACCGTCCTGCGCGCCGGTCAGGTGGCCACACCGGCCGTGCTCGGCCTGGCCGCGGCACTGGGCATCGCAGAACTCGCCGTGCATCCACGGCAGCGTGTGCTGGTGATGTCGACGGGCAGCGAACTCGTGGCACCCGGGGCCCCGTTGCGGCCGGGGCAGATCTACGAGTCCAACGCGGTGATGCTGGCCGCCGCCGTCCGCGAGGCGGGCGGCGAGGTCGTCGGCACACCGTCGGCCGGCGACGACGTCGCCGAGTTCCGGGCAGCGCTGCGCCGGTTTGTGTCCGGCGGTCGCGTCGACCTGATCATCACGACCGGCGGGGTGAGCGCCGGCGCGTACGAGGTGGTCAAGGATGCCCTCGGTGACGAGGTCGAATTTGTCAAGGTCGCGATGCAGCCCGGCATGCCGCAGGGCTGCGGGCGCGTCGCCGGTGTCCCGATCGTCACGCTGCCGGGCAACCCGGTCAGTGCGCTGGTCTCGTTCGAAGTATTCGTGCGGCCACCGTTGCGGACGGCCATGGCATTGCCGCATGCGGATCGTCCGCGGCGCACCGCGACGCTGACCGAGGGATTGACGTCACCGCGCGGCAAACGGCAGTTCCGCCGCGGTGTGCTCGATGGCGACGCCGTCACCGGCTACGGTCCACCCGCATCGCATCACCTGCGCTGGCTCGCATCGGCGAACTGCCTGCTGGAGATCCCGGAGGAAGTCACCGAACTGACAGCCGGATCGGCCGTACAAGCATGGGACCTGACTACATAGAATGGCCCGGTGGCCCGACGCCCCCCCAAGTCCGACACGTCACATGTGTTGGACCTGATCCGGTCCGAGATTCCGCCGATGCATCCCGCCGGCCGTCCGTTCGTCGGCACGGGGTTGGCATTGGCCGCGCTGGGCCGCAAGAATCGCTGGGCCGTCACCGCCGGGCTGGCGGCGGCGGCCGCAAACGCCGCATTCTTCCGTCACCCGGGCCGGGTGCCGCCCACCCGGCCCGGCGTTGTGGTGGCGCCGGCGGACGGAAAGGTCTGCCTCATCGAAACAGCCGCGCCGCCGCCGGAACTCGGCATGGGCGATCAGCTGCGGCCACGGGTCAGTATCTTCCTGTCGCTTCTCGACGCACACGTCCAACGTGCCCCGGTGGGTGGCGAGGTGACGACCGCGATCCACCGTCCGGGCCGCTTCGTCTCCGCGGACCTGCCCGGGGCCAGCACCGACAACGAACGCAACAGCCTCGTCATCCGCACGCCCGAGGGGCAGGAAGTCGTGGTCGTGCAGATCGCCGGACTACTCGCGCGCCGAATCGTCTGTGATGTCAGGGCCGGGAACAAGGTCGCCATCGGCGACACCTACGGACTGATCCGGTTCGGCTCGCGGCTGGACACCTACCTGCCCCCCGGTACCGGCGTGCTGGTGTCGCCGGGACAACGCACCGTAGCCGGTGAAACCGCCATCGCCGAGCTGTCATGAACAAGGCCACCCAAGGACACGAGGGACCGCTGCGGTTCCTGCCGAGCGCCATGACCGTGCTGGCGATCTGCCTCGGCCTGACGTCGATCAAGTTCGCACTCGACGATCGGCCCACCGAATCGATGGCGTTGATCGCGCTGGCGGCCATCCTCGATGCCCTCGACGGGCGGATGGCACGGGTGCTCAACGCGACGTCGCGGATGGGCCAGGAGATCGATTCCCTCGCCGACGCCGTCAACTTCGGCGTGGCACCGACGTTCATCGTCTACGCCCTGCTCCTTCAGCATTCGCGGGTGGGCTGGATCGTGGTCCTGCTCTACGCGGTATGCATCGTGCTTCGGCTGGCGCGCTACAACGCGCTGCTGAACGAGGACCTGCCTCCCTACGCCAAGCAGTATTTCGTGGGCATGCCGGCGCCTGCGGGCGCGATCGGCGCGATCGGGCCGCTGGCGGCCAGGATGGAGTTCGGCGACGGCTGGTGGACGTCGTGGTGGGCGGTCTCGCTGTGGATGATCGGGGTGTCGCTGCTGGTGGTCAGCAGGATCCCGATGCGCAAGATCCACACTTTCACGGTGCCGCCGAACATGGTGGCACTGTTGCTCGCGCTGCTGGCAATCGGCACCGCCGCCGCATTCGTATTCCCCTACCTGACGATCCTGGCGATCATCTTCGCCTACGTCTGTCACATCCCGTTCTCAGTGCGCGGCAAGCGGTGGCTGGCAGCCCATCCTGAGGTCTGGGACGACAAGCCCAAGCAGCAGCGCCAGGCGCGGCGCGCCATCCGACGCGCACATCCCGGAAGGCGGTCGGCGGCTGCCCGGCGGTCGGCTTCCCGACTCGGCCTCCGCAGGCCAGGAAGTAATCGATGAGCCAGCTTTCGCTCACTGCACGGCTGAACACCTCGGCGCTGGACTCTCGCCGCGGGGTCATCCGCCTGCACCCCGAGGCGATTGCCGCCCTCGGCATCAGGGAATGGGATGCGGTCTCGCTGACAGGATCGCGCAAAACCGCCGCCGTGGTCGGCGTCGCGGGTGCCGGAACGCCGCCGGGCACGGCGCTGCTCGACGACGTCACGCTTTCCAACGCGGGCCTGCGTGAGGACACCACGGTGATCGTCGCGCCGGTGACCGTGTACGGCGCGCGGTCGGTGACCGTCACCGGTTCCAACCTGGCCTCGCGCTCGGTGCCGCCCGCCACACTCCGGCAGGCGCTGCTGGGCAAGGTGATGACCGTCGGCGATACGGTGTCGCTGCTGCCCCGCGACCTCGGGCCCGGCACCTCGACCTCGCAGGCAAGCGCCGCGCTGGCCACAGCCGTCGGGATAGCCTGGACCTCGGAGCTGCTGACCGTCAGCGCGGTCGACCCCCGGGGACCGGTGAGCGTTCAGCCCAATTCGGCGGTGAGCTGGACCAATGGGATAAGCGATCCGCCCGCGGCCGCGTCAGCGTCACGGGCAGCGTCAGCGTCAGCGTTGGCGTCAGCGTCCCCGGCGAAGGTGTCGGTGTCGGTGCCGGGTTGCGATTCCGCCGACGCCGATCGGGTGTCTGAGAACACCAGACCGGCAATGACTTTGGACGACCTCAAGGGTTGCCACGTGCAGGCCGGCAAGCTCACCGAGTGGCTCAAGTTGTCCCTCGACGAGCCGCAGCTGCTCGAAACAGCTAGGTGCCACAGCACATCTGGGTGTACTGGTGTCCGGCCCGGCCGGCGTCGGCAAGGCCATGATGGTCCGCGTCGTCTGCGCGGAGCGGCGCCTCGTCGAACTCGACGGGCCCGAGGTCGGCGCGCTGGCGGGCGACGACCGGCTGCACACCGTTTCGCGGGCGGTGGCGACAGTGCGTGACGGCGGCGGCGTCCTGCTGATCACCGACATCGACGCGCTGCTGCCTACCACGCCCGAACCCGTCGCCACGCTGATCCTGACGGAGCTGCGCACCGCGGTCGGCACACCCGGCGTGGCGTTCGTCGGCACCTCCCAGATGCCCGACGGACTCGACGCCCGGTTGCGCGCGCCCGATCTGTGCGACCGTGAACTCGTCCTGACGCTTCCGGACGCCAACACGCGCAAACAGCTGCTCGAGGTGCTGCTGCGGCCCGTTCCCGCCGAGGACCTCGAGCTGGACGAGATAGCCGGGCGGACACCGGGATTCGTCGTCGCGGATCTGCGCGCCCTGGTCCGGGAAGCCGCGTTGCGGGCCGCGTCGCGCGCCAGCGCCGACGGCAAGTCACCGGTGCTGACCCAGGCCGACCTCTTGGGCGCCCTCACCGTCATCCGGCCGTTGTCGCGGTCGTCCACCGAGGAGATCTCCGTCGGCTCGGTCACCCTCGACGACGTGGGCGACATGGTGGAGACCAAGCAGGCGCTCACCGAAGCCGTGCTGTGGCCGCTGCAACACCCCGACACCTTCGAGCGGCTCGGCATCGATCCTCCGCGCGGCGTGCTGCTCTACGGGCCTCCCGGATGCGGAAAGACGTTCGTGGTACGCGCTCTGGCCAGTACCGGGCGACTGTCGGTGCACGCCGTCAAGGGCGCCGAGCTGATGGACAAATGGGTCGGGTCCTCGGAAAAGGCGGTCCGCGACCTGTTCCGCCGGGCCCGCGAATCCGCACCGTCGCTGGTGTTCCTCGACGAGATCGACGCATTGGCGCCGCGACGCGGGCAGAGCAGCGACTCCGGCGTAACCGACCGGGTGGTGGCCGCCATGCTGACCGAACTCGACGGGATCGACCCGATGCGCGATGTCATCGTGCTGGGCGCGACCAACCGGCCCGACCTGATCGACCCGGCACTGTTGCGGCCGGGCCGGCTCGAACGGCTGGTGTTCGTCGAACCGCCCGACGCCGACGCGCGCCGGGAGATCCTCAAGGCCTCGGCGAAGTCGGTGCCGCTCGACGACGACGTGGACTTGGCCGCGCTGGCGGGCGAGCTCGAAGGCTACAGCGCCGCCGACTGCGTGGCGCTGCTGCGAGAGTCCGCGCTGACCGCGATGCGCCGCTCTATCGACGCCGCCGACGTGACGGCAGCCGACGTCGAGAAGGCCCGCGAAACGGTCCGGCCGTCGCTGGACCCGCTTCAGGTCGCATCGCTGCGGGCCTTCGCGGAGGGGCGTTAGCCTGCGTCAGCCGCGGCCTGCCAGAGGCGCTCCAAGCAAAGAGTCAGCTCACGCCGATGTGCCGTCGCGGGGGCGCTCGGATAGTACTGCCAGCCGGTCGATCGATGCCGACAACCGGTCCGGGGTGGTGGCACGCGCCCGCGGAAGCCGTTTCTCGTCAGCGAGCGCCGTCCAGTCGTAGGTGTGCGTGACGCGGGTGTGCGTGTCGTCGATCGGGTCGAGCGACCACCGCCACAGATGTCCCGGCGGTGGCGCACCCGGTTCCGCCGGCCGCCAGGCGATGAGCCTGCCCTCCTCGAACTCGACCACGTGGTTTTCGCGTACCGCACCGCTGGTGATCGCCATCGTGAAGACGTCGCCGACGGATCGCACCCGCTGACCCGCGGACGCCTCCGCAAGGTTGTCGTTGCCGTCCCAACCCGGCTGCTGCGCGGGATCGGCGATGAGCTCGAAGATCGCCGCCGCCGGGGCCGCGATGTCGCGGCCCGCACTGACCACTCGCCGTTCCTCGGCCACGAACTCATTCAAGCACCCCGGCATCCGACCCGCGCCACGACTGTTGAATCCACCGGTGCGGATGTCGCTTCCCGACGGATTGTCATCCGTCGAAAGTAGACTGGCGGAGGCCTGGAGTTAGCCACGTTCACCAGACGGCTGACACCCCGACAGTCCGGAGTGCCATGCTCGCCATCCTGCTGGCCCACGCGATCGCCGCCGCCGTGGCGCCGCTGCTGGTGTTCCGGTGGGGTCGCTCGGCTTTCTATCTTCTCGCTGCCGTGCCGCTGGGCTCATTGGGCTGGGTGGCGGCCAACTGGCCGGCCGATCAGGCCGACGATCACCGATGGCGCGCGCAGTGGATCACCGAACTCTCGATGGATGTCGAGCTGCGGTTCGACACCCTGGCCGCGGTGATGAGTGTCGTCATTCTGGCGATCGGCGCCCTTGTCCTGCTCTACTGCGCGGACTACTTCCACCACCGCGACGGACACATCGAGAAGCGGCTGCCCAGCTTCGCCGCCGAACTCGTCGCGTTCTCCGGCACCATGTTCGGTCTCGTCGTCAGCGATAACATGCTGGTGCTCTACGTGTTCTGGGAACTGACGTCGGTGCTGTCATTCCTGCTGGTCGGCCACTACGCCGAACGGGCCACCAGCCGGCGCGCCGCCACCCAGGCCCTGATGGTCACAACCGCCGGTGGCCTGGCGATGCTGGCGGGCATCATCGTCCTCGGGCAGTACGCCGGTACCTACCTGCTCTCCGAGCTGGTGGCCCATCCGCCGGCCGGCCTCGCCGTCGACGTCGCATTGGTGCTGGTCCTGATCGGAGCGCTGTCCAAGTCGGCGATCGTGCCGATGCACTTCTGGCTGCCCGGGGCGATGGCCGCACCCACTCCGGTGAGCGCCTACCTGCACGCCGCGGCCATGGTCAAGGCCGGTGTGTATCTCATCGCCCGGATGACACCGGGATTCGCCGACGCCGCGCCGTGGCGCCCGACGACAGTGACCCTCGGGCTGTTGACCATGCTGCTCGCGGGCTGGCGCGCGGTCCGCGAATACGACCTGAAACTCATCCTCGCCTTCGGCACCGTCAGCCAGCTCGGGCTGATCACGGTGCTGGTCGGCTCCGGCGGAGGCGATCTGATGCTGGCCGGTCTGACCATGCTGTGCGCGCACGCGATGTTCAAGGCGGCGCTGTTCATGGTGGTCGGCATCATCGACCACGCCACGGGCACCCGCGACATCCGCCGGCTGGCCTGGCTCGGCCACCGGCTGCGCGCATTGTTCGTGATCGCCGCCGCGGCTGCCGCCAGCATGGCGGCCATCCCGCCCTTCCTGGGCTTCGTCGCCAAGGAAGCCGACTTCGAGACCCTGATGCACAGCCCGTCGCTGGGTTCATGGGCGCCCTGGGTGCTGGCCGGGGTGGTCGTGGGGTCGGTGGTAACCACCGTCTACAGCCTCCGATTCGTGTGGGGGGCGTTCGCGCGCAAAGGGCTACCGGAACCCAGCGTCCTGGTGGCGCAGACCCACCGCCCGCCCGCGGCGTTCCTGGTCGCTCCCGCGGTGCTGGCCGCCGCCGGGCTTGTCTTCGGCGTGGCACCTGGACTGTTGCAACGAGCACTGGGCCCGTACGCGGAATCGGTTCCCGACGGCGCCGGCTATCACCTGTCGCTATGGCACGGATGGAATCTGCCGTTGTTGTTGTCGGCAGCGGTGCTGGCGGCCGGCATTGCGTCCTTCGTGTCGCGGGAACGGCTGCGACACCTACCCGTGGGCCGGCTGCCGCTGGGCAACGCCGACCTCGCCTACGACGCGGCGGTGCGCTCCCTGGACATCGTCGCGCTCAAACTCACCGGATACACCCAGCGCGGATCCATTCCCGCGACCCAGTCGGTGATCCTGATGACGCTGGTCGCCCTGCCCGTCACGGTGCTGGCCACGGGCGCCCGCGACCAACCGCAGGTGCGGCTGGGCGAGGGCCTGCTGCAGGTCGTGGTCGGCCTGCTCATCGTCGCCGGCGCACTGGGCGCCACCGTGATGCGCAACCGTTTGGCGGCGGTCTTGATGGTCGGAGTCACGGGGTACGGCTGCGGCGTCATCTTCGCGTTCCACGGCGCACCGGACCTGGCGCTCACCCAGTTTCTGGTGGAGACACTGATGCTGGTGATCTTCGTACTCGTATTGCGGACGCTGCCCGCCGAAGCGGACGCCGAAAACATGCGCCGGATGCGAATCCCGCGCGCGCTGCTGGCCGTCGCCGTCGGCGCGACCGTCACAGGTTTGGCGGCATTCGCCACCGCGGCCCGCTCCGGCCCGGGCGTGGCAGCGTTGCTTCCCGACGCCGCCTACGAGCGCGGCCACGGCGCCAACGCGGTCAACGTCATTCTGGTCGACATCCGCGCCTGGGACACACTCGGCGAGGTTTCGGTCCTGCTGGTGGCCGCGACCGGGGTGGCCTCGCTGGTGTTCCGGCACCGACGATTCGGTGCCGCGCCGCGCGTCCCGCAGCGCGGCCGACGGCCGTGCCGATGCCGATGCCGATGCCGGGCCGATCACATCCGATGCGCCGAACAGCCCTGCCGTCGGTGACATCACGTGGCTGCGCGGCAGCGAATACCGCGATCCCCACTCACGGTCGCTGGTGCTGGAGGTGGCTACTCGCAGCATCTTCCCGCTGATGATGGTGCTGTCGGCCTACTTCTTCTTCACCGGGCACAACACCCCGGGGGGCGGCTTCGCCGGCGGGCTCACCGCCGGTCTGGCGCTGGTGCTGCGGTACCTGGCAGGGGGTCGGTACGAACTGGGCGAGACACTGCCGCTGGACGCCGGGAAGATCCTCGGGGCGGGGCTCGGTCTGTCCGCGGGCACGGCAGTCGCGTCGCTGTTGGCCGGCGCACCGGCACTGTCTTCGGCGCTCATCGAAGTGGACGCACCGGTGCTCGGACACGTCAAGTTCGTGACGGCGTTGTTCTTCGACCTGGGCGTGTACCTGATCGTGGTCGGGCTCGTGCTCGACGTGTTGCGCAGCCTCGGCGCCCGGGTCGACGAAGAACTGGCGGCGAACCGATGACGACCTACCTGATCCCGCTGATCCTCATCGGTGTACTCACCAGCTGCGGCGTATACCTGCTGCTGGAGCGCAACCTGACCCGAATGCTGCTGGGGCTGTTGCTGATCGGCAACGGCATCAATCTGCTGATCCTGGCCGCCGGCGGACCTTCGGGCAACCCGCCGGTGCGCGAGCGGACCAGCGCGGGCCACACCACGACCGCGGATCCGCTGGCGCAGGCGATGATCCTGACCGCCATCGTCATCACTATGGGTGTTGCCGCGTTCGTTCTGGCACTGGCATACCGTTCCTATCGGCTGACCACCGCCGAAGTGGTCAGCGACGACACCGAAGACACCCGTGTGGCGGCCGGCACCACAGGCGCTCACCTCCTCGATGCCGAGCGGATCGTCAGCTACCTGGACACCGACGACCCCGACGAACTCGACGCGCTGCCCGGACACCAGGGGTCGCGATGACGACCGCGCATCTGGGCCAGCAGCTCATCGCACTGCCCGTCCTGATCACGTTGATCGCCGCCGCGCTGACCCTGATCGCGGGCCGGCGGCCGCGGCTGCAACGACTGGTCACGCTGTGCGCGCTGACCGCGAATCCGGTGGTCTGCGCCGTGCTGTTGTATCTCACGGATCGGCACGGCACCATCGCACTGCACGTGGGCGGCTGGGGACCGACCGGGTCCGGCATGGGTCCGCTCGGTGTAACCCTGGTGGTGGACCGACTTTCGGCCATGATGCTGGTGGTGTCGTCGATCGTGCTGCTGGCGGTGGTGGTCTACGCGATCGGCCAGGGCATTCGGGACGGCGACGAGCGTCAGCCCGTGTCGATCTTCCTGCCCACCTACCTGGTGCTGTCAACCGGTGTGTGCACCGCGTTTCTGGCCGGGGACCTGTTCAACCTGTTCGTCGGGTTCGAGGTGCTGCTGACGGCAAGCTTCGTGCTGCTGACCATCGGCGCCAGCAAGGAGCGGGTAGGGGCCGGCATCGCCTACGTCATGGTGTCGATGGTGTCGTCACTGGTGTTCCTGTTCGGTCTGGCGGTTGTCTACGCCGCCACCGGTACGTTGAACATGGCCGAACTCGCGGTCCGTCTCGACGGCGTCAGCACCGGCACCCGCGGTGCGCTTTTCGCGGTTCTCCTGGTTGCGTTCGGGATCAAGGCCGCGGTGTTTCCGCTCTCGGCGTGGCTGCCCGACTCCTACCCGACCGCACCGGCGCCGGTCACCGCCGTGTTCGCCGGCCTGCTGACCAAGGTCGGTGTCTACGCGATCATGCGGACCCACACCCTGTTGTTCCCCAACGGTGGGCTGGACAACATCCTGCTGGTCGCCGCCCTGCTGACGATGCTGGTCGGCATTCTCGGCGCGATCGCCCAAAGCGATATCAAGCGGCTGTTGTCGTTCACCCTGGTCAGTCACATTGGATACATGGTCTTCGGTATCGCACTGTCGAGCCGGCTCGGCCTAGCCGGCGCGATCTACTACGTCACTCACCACATCGTCGTGCAGACCACCCTCTTCCTGGTCGTGGGCCTGATCGAACGGCAGGCGGGGGCGGCCACGCTGAGCCGGCTCGGCGGGTTGGCCGCGGCCAGCCCGATGCTCGCGTTCGCATTCGTCGTGCCCGCCCTCAATCTCGGCGGCGTTCCGCCGTTCTCCGGATTCATCGGGAAGGTCGCCCTGCTCGAGGCGGGCGCCCGGGACGGTTCGGCGCTGGCCTGGATCCTGGTCGGCGGGTCGGTGTTGACCAGCCTGCTGACGCTTTATGTGATGGTGCGGGTGTGGACGAAGGCATTCTGGCGGACACGTGCCGACGCACCCGAAGGAGCGCTGGCCAGCGCGGCCCCCATGGCCCTGCTCGACGACACCGAGGAATCCGCCGATGTGGCCTTCGCGGAGCGCGATGATGTGGGACCGATGCCCGCCGGGATGCTCGCGCCCACGCTGGCCCTGATCACGGTGGGGCTGACGCTGACAGTGGCGGCCGGCCCGATCTTCTCCTACAGCGACCGGGCAGCGGCCGAGATCCTCGACCGGGGCGAGTACATCGCCTCGGTGCTGGGCGGGGCGTCCCGATGAGGCAAAAAGGTGGGCTCACACCGCGCGCGCTGACACTGCGGATCTGGGTGGTTGTGTGGCTGGTGTTGGTCTGGAACCTACTGTGGGGCAACGTCTCTGCCGCGAACGTGATCAGTGGGCTGGCCATCGCGCTGGTCGTGACGGTGCTGTTGCCGCTGCCACCGGTTCCGGTGGAAGGCCGGGTGCACCTGCTGTCGACGCTGCGCCTGATCGCGGTGGTGAGCTGGAACCTCGCATGGTCGAGTGCGCAGATCGCATGGCTGGCGGTCAGGCCCGGGCCGCCGCCGCTTCCGGCTGTGCTACGTGCACACTTAGACATCAAGTCCGACCTGGTCCTGGCCCTGGGCGTCAACATCATCAACCTGATTCCGGGCACGATCGTGCTGGAAATCGACCAGGTCCGCCGCATCATCTACGTGCACGTCATCGACATCAGCACCGAACGCGCGGTGGCCCAGTTCCACCGCCAGGTCAATCAGCTGGAACGGCTGCTGGTCGCGGCCTTCGAACGCGACAGCGAATGGCAGCCCGCCCGGGAGGTCCCCGGCGAATGAACAACCGTCGGGTAGCGAAGGCAGGAGCCGATCACGCATGAGCGCAGTCTGGATCGCGGCGGCGGTCATGCTCAGCCTGGCCGCGGCCACGACCATGTTCCGATTGCTCGTGGGGCCGAACACACTGGACCGCCTGGTCGCCCTCGACACGCTGATCGCCGTCACCATGTGCGCCGTCGGAACCTGGGCGGCGTTCAGCCTGGACACCACCGTGACGTACAGCCTGACGGCGCTGGCCCTGATCGGCTTCGTCGGCTCGGTCAGCATCACCCGGTTCCGGGTCCGCGACATCGAAGGCCGCATCGAAAGCCCAATCGAAAGCAACGAGATGCCATGAACCTTGCCGTCCCCACCGATGTCGTGTGCGCCATCTTGATCCTCGGCGGCTCGTTGCTCGCGCTGACCGCGGCGATCGGCGTCGTGCGGTTCCCGGACACCCTGTCCCGGATGCACGCCGCGACCAAACCCCAGGTGCTGGGCCTGCTGCTGGTGCTGGCAGGGGCCGCGATCCGGCTGCGCGGACACCCCGACGTCGGAATGATCATTTTGAGCGCAATATTCACCGTGATCACCGCGCCGGTGGTGGCACAACGCGTTGGTCAGCTCGCCTACCGCGAGCAGGACCTGCGGGCCATCCTGGCGGTAGACGAATCACGGACCTGATTTCGCGACGCCGACAATTCTGGATGCCGACGACTACCGTTTGGATTGAGGGAGGAGGCCCCATGCAGCACTCCAGCGAAGCACGTTGGTTTTTCAAGGGCGAGCTGCCCGACCGGCTGGTTGCCTGGTTCGGCCCTTCAACGGAGCCCGAGGCACGAAGCGACCGTTACCTGGTGTTCCCGGGCTGCGACTCGGTTGGCGTGAAGATCCGTGACGCCAACGACCCCAGCCGGAGCCAATTCGAGGTGAAGGCTCAGATCCGTGGTCCCCGCGTGGTCCGGCTGGGCCCTCGGGCCACGGCTCGGGTCGACGAATGGGTGAAGTGGAGCGCACCGCTGGATCGATTCCCGCAGTGGGCCGACAGCATCCTCGCATCGGAACCGACATGGATAACGGTAGACAAGCAGCGCCGCCGACGCCTGTTCTCGGTCGACCGCGGCGAGCCAACCGAGGTGGCCTTTGACGATCAGCCAACGGAAGGATGCACCGTCGACCTCGTCACCCTGCTGGCTGCGGGACACGAGCGCTGGTGGACGGTCGGCCTGGAATCGCTCGGCTCCGCCGAATCGTGTGCACCCAACCTTCTGTGTGTCGGCCGGTTCGTGTTCAGCGAATCGGCGCCCCAGGAACTCGAGATCGTGCAGTCGCTGTCGTATGCGACGTGGGCGGCGGCGCAGGCGCCCGGCCAGTGCTCCGACAAGATGGGCTATTCTCCGGCGAGCTGAAACGTCACCATCGCCCTCAGGGTCTGCACTGCTTCGCGCAACGCGGCGATTCGCTGCACCGGACCCGGCGCCGCCAACACCGCGTATTTGTCGGCCGCGCCGATGGGAATACGAGATGCCAACGCGTACAAGCGTTTTCTCTCATCCTCTGGCAGGTCACCCAGAATCTCGCCGCGACGGGGCAGCTGGATGTCACGTACGGCGGCGATGCTGTTCAACAGTGCCCAGATGTCGTCCTCGACCGCGGCAATCGCGGCGCGACCGACGATGCCGTCCTCATCGGGCCAGTCCCGGACCACCGCTCGCGGATAAGGGTCGTCGGGCAACCAATCGGTGACCCTGATCCGTTGATGCACCGAGCATCCCAGGTGGTACCGGCCCCCGCCGTGGTCCTCGAACCGCGCGATACGAGCAAGGACGCCGACATCGTTTCGTTCGTCGCCGCCGCCGACCTCACGGCCACGGGCGATCAACACGACTCCGAAGACCGGGTCGTCGGTGGCCAGGCAGTCGCGCACCAGCGCGGAGTACCGCGGTTCGAATACCCGTAGCGGCAGCGTCTCCCCCGGCAGAAGCGCGGACTGCAGCGGGAACATCGCCGTGCTGCCAGAGCCGCGGGACGATTCAGACATCGAGTTCGTGCACCAGTGCGTCGACCACCGCACGGAGGTCACCGCCGTGTGCCTCGGCCACTTGACGCTGGCGTTGATAGGACGCGCCCGTGCGCGGGATATCGGCTACCCGCGCCAATTCGTCGCTGCAGCCCAGGGAGTGCGCCACCGGCTCGAGGTGGGTGAGCACATCGTCGAGATCGTCGGTCACGAGGCGTTCGTTGCTGGCGGCGTCGAGAATGATCACGGCATCCAGACCGTAACGAGCGGCCCGCCACTTGTTCTCCTGGACATGCCAGGGCGGCATCGTCGGAAGCGACTCCCCGGCGTCAAGCCGGCGGTCCAGGTCGACGATCAGGCAGTGCGTGAGCGCAACCAGCGCCGACAGCTCACCGATGTTGGACACGCCGTCGAAGATGCGTACCTCCACCGTCCCGAGGTGCGGAGAAGGCCGGATGTCCCAACGGATCTCGTTGATGTGGTCGATGATTCCGGTCTTCTTCTGGTCGTGTACGAACCCTTCGAACTCGGCCCAGGTCTGGAATTGGAACGGCAGGCCCGCCGTCGGCAACTGCTGGAACATCATCGAGCGATTGCTGGCGTACCCGGTGTCCTCGCCCTCCCACCAAGGTGACGAGGCCGACAGCGCCAGCAGATGCGGGTAGAAGTTGAGCATCGACGAGACGATCGGCATCACCTTGTGCGCGGAGGACACTCCGACATGCACGTGGACACCCCAGATCAGCATCTGACGTCCCCACCACTGGGTCCGCTTGATCAGTTCCGCATAGCGCGGCGCGTCGGTGAGCTTCTGTGCCGACCACTGCGCGAACGGGTGAGTTCCCGCACAGAACAGTTCCATGCCGCGGTCGTGCACCACGTGTCGAACAGTGCCCAGGGTCGCGGTCAGGTCTGCCATCGCCTGTGCGCTGTTCTCGCAGATGCCGGTGACGATCTCGACGGTGTTGCGCAGCAGCTCTTTGTGTATCCGCGGGTTCTCGCCGAGTTCGGCGATGACCGCGGCGGCCTCATTGCTCAGGTCCAGGGTGTCCGCGTCAACGAGGGCGAACTCCCACTCGACGCCAAGGGTGGGCCGGGTGCTCCCGGCGAACTCGATGCGATGCGGTACGTCAGGCGCCGGTGATGACACCGCACGCCACCCGCTTGCCGGCGTCGCCGGTGGCCATGGTTGTCTCGTCGGGCCCGGGGGTGCCGTTGACCTGGTTGTATCGCTCGGGCGGGATGTTGGCGAAGTTGTCGGCGTTCTCGTGGATGATGATCGCCGTCTTCTGCCCCGCCAGCAGGTCATCCTCGGTGAAGGCATCGGTCGTGGTCACGAGCAGGCCCGAGCCGTCCTGCCGCACGTGCAGCGAGCTGAGGTCACCGCTAGCGGGGTGTGCGCTGTGCCCGGGCACCTGGAAATGTCCACCGGCGGAATTGAAATCGCCCGGGCTGCCGCCGGTGGCCGCCACCGAATTGCCTTCGCACTTGCCCACCGAGTGGATGTGCACGCCGTGGAATCCGGGCGACAGCTTGCCGGTGCCGGTGGTTTCGATGGTGATGGTCGTGTAGCCCGTGGTGAATTCGAATACCGCAGTGGCCACCTGAGTTCCGTTGGCAGCATTCATCGGGACGGTGAGTTTGGACGCACCCGCGGCAGCCGCATGGTGAGAATCCGCCTGGTGAGAATCCTCGGCACCGTGCGCCGACGTCGGCGACGGCGAGCCGGTCCAGATCGACGGCGTGGTGCCCGGTGTGGTGGCCGGCACCTCTCCGGGGGCCGAGCACGCGGTCAGGAACGCGACGGGTGCGGCACACAGTACGATGGCAGACTTTGCGAGCGGCGTGACCATTGGCAGAGCCTAACCCGTTACGACGACGATGACCCCCGGAGGCTGCTCAGTCAATTCGGGGAGTCGAGGTTCCACAGGCGCTTCGAGCAGCCTGCCGACCGCTTCGGCGGCTTGCTGCTCACCCTCGGCCGGGCCGAAATAGACCGTCGTCGCCGTCACGTCGGGCAGAATCAAATTGCCCGTCTCGGTGACGTTCCATTCGGCTTCGCGAAGGCGGTCCGCGGCGCGATCCGCAGCCCCGGCCACGTCGGAAATGTTGAACACCCGCACGTCGGCCTTGGGCGGGGGGGCAACAGTCGTCGTCGTTGTCGTCGGTGACGTCGACGCCGAGGTCGTCGAAGTCGCGGCTGTGGTGGAGGAGTCGTCGCCGTCATCGCCGGACCTCATCGCCTGGAATCCGACCAGCATGAATACGACCCCGAGGAAGAGCAGCACCATCACCATGGCACGTAAGGGCAACCCCGCGGAATCGGGGAGACGCTCATTCATTCGAGCCACCCTATCGGGACCGGCAATCGATCCAGTAAACAATCCGGATCGGCCGGATCAGGTGACCTCGAAACCGAGGCGGCGAGCGGCCCGCGCTTTCTGCCTGCTGGCCCGCAGCCGACGCAGCCGCTTGACCAGCATCGGGTCGGTGGCCAGCGCCTCGGGTCGGTCGACGAGGGCGTTGAGCACCTGATAGTAGCGAGTGGCCGACATGCTGAATAGTTCCTTGATCGCATCTTCCTTGGCGCCGGCGTACTTCCACCACTGTCGCTCGAAAGCCAGGATGTCGTGTTCGCGGCGGGTGAGCCCATCGGCGAGTTCAGCGTCATCCCCCGACCGCTCGGCTCGTGCCTTGGCGCCGTCCATATCTTTTCTTTGGCCTTTCGCCAGCCCGACTGACATAGCTGCTGCTCAGCGAGCATTCAATCACGGCCATGACAATTCGGACGGCACCCGAGCCCGCGAGTCGGCTGACTTAAGCTTGCCCATCATGGCAGTCGTTCCGATCCGCATCGTGGGAGATCCCATCCTGCACACGCCGACAGCTCCGGTCCCGGTCGGACCGGATGGTTCGCTGCCCGGCGATCTCGCCGATCTGGTCAACGACCTTTTCCAGACGATGGACGCCGCGAACGGAGTTGGCTTGGCGGCCAACCAGATCGGTGTCGGCCTGCGGGTGTTCGTCTACGACTGCGCCGATGAACGAGGCCAATCCGCCCGCCGGCGTGGCGTCGTGGTCAACCCCGTGCTGGAAACCTCGACCGTCCCGGAGACCATGCCGCACCCGGACAATGACGACGAGGGGTGTCTTTCGGTGCCGGGCGAGACGTTTCCGACCGGCCGCGCAAGCTGGGCGGCAGTGACGGGTCTCGGCATCGACGGCAGCCCGGTCGGCATCGAGGGCCACAAGCTGTTCGCGCGCATGCTGCAACACGAGACCGGGCATCTCGACGGGTTCCTCTACCTGGACCGACTGGTCGGGCGCCACGCGCGGGCCGCCAAGCGCGCCGTCAAATCCAACGGCTGGGGTGTGCCGGGGTTGTCGTGGATGCCGGGCGAGGTACCCGACCCGTTCGGCCACTAGAGCAGATGTCCGCCCCCCTCCCCGGCCGTATGGCCATCGGTAGCCGCGTCAGCGTGCGCTACCGCTCGCCCGAAGGGGCCGACAAACCGCTCACCGACGTCATCGGCCATCTCGAAGCCGTCACGCCCATGCTCGTGATCCGCACGAAATCCGAAGGGACGGTGCAGGTCCCGCCCGAAGCGGTGGTCAGCGTGCGGGAACTGTCGCATACTCCGGTACGCACGTCCGAGATCCGCGCACTGGAGCACGCCGCGGCGATGGCCTGGCCGGGCACCGAAAACCATTGGCTGGCAGGCTGGTTCCTGCGAGCCGGGCACGGCGCCATCAGCCGTGCCAACTCTGCCGTGCCACTGGAGTTTTCCGCCGCGATCGACACCCTGCCCGCGATCATCGACTGGTACGGCACCCGCGGCCTGCCGGCCCGGCTGGTGCTGCCGGAGCGACTGCTGCCGGTACGGGCCGCCGGGGTCGAGCAGACCAGGATCCTGGTTTGCGACGTGACCGACACGGAGGCCGCCGGCGTGGACCTGGCTCCGGAGCCGGATCGGGCATGGCTGGCGACCTACGGGCGCGACGTCCCGGTCGACGTGCTGACCGCGGTGCTCGACGGTGAGGTCGCCTTCGCCTCGAGCGCCGGTGTGGCGGTGGGCCGCGGCGCGGTTACCGCGGGCGCCGAGGGCACCCGCTGGGTGGGCATTTCGTCGGTGCGCGTCGATCCGGCCCGGCGACGTCAGGGGCATGCCCGCCGGTTGTGCGCGGCATTGCTCGCGTGGGGAGCCGCCCGCGGTGCCCGGCGGGCGTATGCCGAGGTGCTCGCCGACGACGCGGCCGCAAACGCGCTGTACACCTCGATGGGCTTCCGGCTGCACCACCGGCGCCATTACGTCGACGCGCAATCACTGCTGGCCCATAGGATCTGAGCCATGCGGCTGGCCACCTGGAACGTGAACTCGATCCGGACGCGACTGGATCGCGTCGTCGACTGGATGACCCGGGCCGACGTCGACGTGCTGGCCATGCAGGAGACCAAGTGCACGGATGCGCAGTTCCCGGTGATGCCGTTCGCCGCGCTGGGCTACGAGGTTGCCCACGTCGGGTTCAACCAGTGGAATGGCGTCGCGATCGCTTCACGCGTGGGGCTGGAGGCCATCGAGATCGGTTTCGAGGGCCAGCCCACCTGGAGCAGCAAGCCGGACGTACAGGCGGCGGCCGAGGCCCGCGCCCTGGGGGCGACCTGCGGCGGCGTGCGGGTGTGGAGCCTGTATGTGCCCAACGGCCGAACCCTGGACGACCCGCACTACACCTACAAGTTGAATTGGCTTGCTGCCCTGCGTGATACGGCTGCGGCCTGGCTGGAGGATGCGCCGGACGCCCCGATCGCCCTGGTCGGCGACTGGAACATCGCCCCCGCCGACGAAGACGTCTGGGACATGGCGGTGTTCGACGGCAAGACGCATGTTTCCGCTCCGGAACGGGCGGCGTTCAGCGCACTTGCCGCTGCCCAATTCACCGACGTGGTAAGGGCTTTCGCGCCCGGGCCCGGTATCTACACGTACTGGGACTACACCCGGTTGGCGTTCCAGAAGCGGCGCGGCATGCGTATCGACTTCGTCCTGGGATCCCCCGCTTTCGCGGCGCGAGTCACGCACGCCGAGATCGTCAAGGACGAGCGGCGGCCCGGTAAACCGGGGAGCATCGCGCCCAGCGATCATGCGCCCGTGGTGGTGGAACTTCGTCCCTGATCCGGCGTCGCCATGGTCCGGGAGGGGAACTGTTCTCAGTTCGACCGGGCTTGTGGCACGATCACCGCACGCTCGCGGCGGACCCCGTCGCGCGACGGCGGAAGGGGACGCCACCGACGGCGCCCTCTACACCGCGGTGGCCCAACGGGCCAGCACTCTGAAGATTCATCACCGGCCACACGAGCGCGGTGAACGGGGTGGCGTTCAGCCACGACTGCACCCGGCTGGCCACCGCCAGCTACGACGCCACGGTGCGGCTGTGGCCGGGGTACGCGTCACCGGACATGCTGTGCGCCAAGCAGACGACCAATATGAGCCAGCAGCAGTGGCGCGACTGGGTATCACCCGACATCGACTACGTCACGCTCTGCCCGTACCTACCCACCCCCTGATAGCGGCGGTATGCCGAAGAGGCGTCGAGGACCGACCTGACCCGAGCCTTCGGGCAAGAACGGTGAAAGACTCCTCCCCAGGTACCGATAGGCGGTGGCCCGCCCCATTCGCACTGCCCAATGCCCCCCGCAAGCTCGCACACCCTTCACCGGCGGCTGCACAACAGCTGTTCCTGACACGTCGTTGGCTGGCGATGAACCCGGCGATCACATGCGACCAGCGCGTCCCGGCTGCTCGAGACCGACTTCCGTCAATGTGGCGATGATGCGGATGGCTGGCGTTGACCAAGGCAGGACTTGCTGACGTTGGCATGAATGTGCCGCGTGCATCGGTTTAGGGCAGCCCATAAATGTCAGACCTTCGAACTAATGTTCTATACATGGGAGTCCTGCAAGTCGCGGACCGGGCCACGGTCAAGACGGCGCTGGAGCAGTTGGAGTCGGCCGCCGAGCGGTTTTCGTCGATGTCCCTTGACGCTCTGTCCCACGCGGATCTGCTCGCGGTTTTGGATCGATTGGAAGCACTGAAGCGCCGGCAGGCCACGGTGGATCACCGCATCGTCGGCCGGCTGGCCGCGCAGTGCTCACCCGCCGAACTGGGCGCCAAGAATCTGTCCGAGGCGTTGTCGCAGCGGTTGAGGATCAGCCGTGGCGACGCTCGCCGGCGCATCGCAGAAGCGGTGCTGCTGGGGCCGCGCACCGCAGTGACCGGGGAGAAACTCGAGCCGATCCTGCCCCATGTCGCCGCGGGAGTGTCGGCGGGAGCCATCGGGGCCGAACACGTGCGGATCATCCGATCGTTTTGGGAACACCTGCCCCCCACGGTCGATGCCGGGACACGGGAGGCCGCCGAAGCCGATCTGGCCGCGATCGCGACCGGATTCACGCCCGAACAACTTCGAACGGCCGCGGATCGGTTGATGACGCTGTTGGATCAGGACGGCAATTTCTCCGACGGGGACCGGGCGCGCAAACGGGGCATCACGATCGGCAAGCAGGGCTACGACGGGATGAGCGCGATCAGTGGCCTGCTCGACCCGGAGTTGTGCGCGACGCTGGAAGCGATGTTCGCCAAGCTGGCCGCACCCGGCATGTGCGACCCGACCGGGAGACACCAAGGGTCGACGGTACGCCCACCGAGGAGGAGATCCGCGGGGATCTGCGCAGTCCCGCCCAGCGCAGGCATGACGCCCTCAAGGCAGGCGCCCGGGCTCTGCTCGCCTCCGGAAAGCTGGGCCAGCACAACGGGCTTCCGGTCACCGTCATCGTGTCCACCACGCTGGCGGCGCTGGAGAATGGGCACGGGCATGCCGTCACCGGCGGCGGCACTGTCCTGCCGATGCGTGACGTTATCCGGCTGGCCGCCCACAGCTACCATTACCTGGCCGTGTTCGACAAACATTCCGAGATCCCGCTCTACCTGGGCCGGGCACGCCGAACGGCCTCGGCCGGACAGCGAATCGTGCTGTATGCGAAGGACCGCGGATGCTCCCGACCGGGTTGCACCGCGCCCGGATACTGGTGCGAAGTCCACCACGTCACCGAATGGCGCAACGGCGGGGCCACCGACATCGACACCCTCACCTTCGCCTGTTCCGGAGACCACAAGATGGTCGCACCGGGCGGATGGGTCACCCGCAAGCGAGCCGACGGCCGGACCGAATGGATCCCGCCGCCACACCTGGACAACGGCGGGCCCCGCACGAACCCCTACCACCACCCCGAGCGCTTCCTCACCGAACGCGACGGCGACGGTGATCCCGGATGAGGCTGGCGACGGTGATCCGGGATAAGGCCGGCACAGGGCGGACCCGGCAGAACCAGCTTCTTGCTCCTGGTATTTGCAGCTGCACAGCACGAGGTATTTGCAGCTGCACAGGACGAGCTGGCCGCCTGACGGGTCGCCCACCGTCAGACGGCGTTATCAGCACCCGCCTCGGTGCCGTAACGACCCGGGTTGAACATCGAAGCCACCGCACCCATCAGCATCATCACCGCGGCCGCGCCGAACACCACCGTCAGGCCGGCGTGGAAAGGTTCGGTGATCAGTTCGGGGAAGAACGTCTTCCCGGTGAGCACATCGGCATTGACGCCCTGCTGATGCAGCGCACCCGACGGCGCCAGCAGTTCGGCGATCGGGTTGTAGCCCAGGAAAGCCGCGAACAGGCTTCCCGACCGGCGGCAGGCTGGCGACGTCATGGGCGACCGGCGCAGGCACGCCCTGTGCCTGCAGGCCGCTGCTCAGCGCGGTCGGCAGCGTGTTGGCCAGGCCGATGATCATCAGCGAGAAGAAGATGCCGATCGACAGCGACGAGCCGGCGTTGAAGAACGTGGCGCGCACGCCAGACGCCGCTCCGCGCTGGTCGGCCGGAACGCTGGACATGATCGCCGCGGTGTTGGGTGCGGTGAAGATGCCGCCACCGAGCCCGTTGAGGAACACGAGAACCGCGAAAACGGCGTAATTGAAGTTGACCGGGATCATCACCAGCGCGACGAACGACGCCGCCATCACCAGCATGCCGCCCACGGTGAACGGCCGCGCACCGAAGCGGTCCGAAAGCCAACCCGCCACCGGACCGGCCACCAGGAAGCCGACCGTCATCGGCAGCATGTAAATGCCCGCCCACAACGGCGTCGACTCGAAGCTGTACCCGTGCAATGGCAGCCAGATTCCCTGCAGCCAGATGATGAGCATGAACTGCAGGCCGCCGCGGCCCACCGAGGACATCAGGCCGGCGAGATTTCCCATGCCGAATGCCTTGGACCTGAACAGCCGGACGTCGACCATCGGCTGGTCTACGTGCAACTCGATGACACAGAACGCCACCAGCAGCAGCAGGCCGGCTGCGATCGCGGCCAGCACTGCCGGGTTGGTCCATCCAGTCGTGCGGCCGCCGTAGGGCTGGATGCCGTAGGTGATGCCGATCAGCAGGGTGGTCAGCCCCACACCAAACGTGAATGTGCCGGGCCAGTCCAGCCTGCCCGGGGTGCGCACGCCGATCTCCTTCAGCGACCGCAGGCTCCACACCGTACCGATCAGCCCGATCGGCACGCCGACCCAGAAGATCGCCTTCCAGTGCCATTCCGAAAGCGCCCCACCGATCAGCAATCCGAGAAAAGATCCCGCCACCGCCGCGACCATGTTGACACCCAATGCCATGCCGCGCTGGTTCGCGGGGAAGGCGTCGGTAAGGATCGCCGACGAGGACGCCATGAGCATCGCACCGCCAAAGCCCTGCACCACCCGCCACGCGATGAGCCAGACCGCTCCGCCACCCAGGTGGTACGGATCGAACGACAAGGCGATGGCGGCCAGCGTGAACACGACGAAACCCACGTTATAGATGCGGACCCGCCCGAACATGTCCCCCAACCGACCGAACGGCACCACCAGCACCGCGGTCACGACGAGGTAGCCCATCAGCATCCACAGCAGGTAGCTGACATTCCCGGGGGCCAGCGGATTGAGCCCGATGCCGCGGAATATGGCCGGCAACGAGATCAATACGATCGACGCATTGATGGTCGCCAGCAGCGTGCCCAGCGTGGTGTTGGACAGGACCACCCATTTGTAGTGGGGATGTTCGCGGTCCATCCGGACCCGGCGTTGCGCCGTCAGCTTCTCGGCCACGTCGCCTGCGACAGTCTCGGGCATCTCAATCTCTATCGTCATCGTCTATCACCTGCGCAGCACCTTCCCCAAAGCCAGAAATATATATTAGCTATTCAAATCAAACCGGGCAATCCGTATTCCCGGACGCCGCATCTTGTCCGGCTGCGCTACGTTGAACGTCGAACCACACGGGAGCGCGGACACGCGCTGAGAGGACGGATAGACCGTCGACCGTAGAACCTGACCGGATAATGCCGGCGTAGGGAGTGACAAGGACGTGACCGGGAGTAACGGGCTGACCGGAAGTAACAGGGCGTGACCGAAGTGACGGCGAGTGACCGGGAAGTGACGGCGTGAACTACCTGCCGCTGACCCGGCCCGGGCAAACGCCGCTGCGCGTCATGACGATCGCGGGCTCGGATTCCGGCGGCGGCGCCGGAATCCAGGCCGATATGCGCACCTTCGCCATGCTCGGACTGCACGGCTGCGTCGCGGTCACTGCCGTCACCGTCCAGAACTCGTTGGGAGTGAAGGGTTTCCACGAGATCCCGCTGGACGTCATCGCCGGCCAGATCAGCGCCGTCGCTTCCGACATCGGAATCCAGGCCGCCAAAACCGGCATGCTCGCGTCGTCGGACATCATCACCACTGTCGCACAGACCTGGCACTCAGAGGGATTGGCCGGCACGGTGCCCCTGGTGGTCGATCCGGTGTGCGCGTCGATGCACGGCGATCCGCTGCTGCACCCCTCGGCACTGGATTCCGTTCGGACCGAATTGTTACCACTGGCCACCCTTGTCACCCCCAACCTGGACGAGGTACGACTGCTCGTCGATATCGATGTGGTCGATGCCGCCACCCAGCGCGAGGCCGCCCGCGCGCTGCACGCGTTGGGCCCGCGTTGGGTTTTGGTCAAAGGCGGGCATCTGCGTTCGTCGCAGATGAGTCCGGACCTGCTGTTCGACGGGGACGAATTCCACGAGTTCGATGCGCCCCGGGTGGATACCGGCCATGACCATGGCGCAGGTGACACGCTCGCGGCGGCGACCACATGCGCGCTGGCGCACGGCTATTCCGTACCCGCTGCCGTCGCGTTCGCCAAGTCGTGGGTCACCGAATGCATTCGCGCGGCCTATCCGCTCGGCCATGGGCACGGCCCGGTGAGCGCCCTGTTCCGGTTGGGTTCTGATGGATCTTGACGCGATCGCCGGTATCGCGCACCAGCCCGCAAACACCCCGACAGGAGTAGTGGTACTGACCCACGGCGCCGGGGGCAGTCGGGAATCGCCGCTGCTGATCCGGATCTGCGACGAATGGGCCCGCCGCGGTCTGCTGGCCGTGCGGTACAACCTGCCGTACCGGCGGCGCCGGCCGAAGGGCCCGCCGTCGGGATCGGCAGCCTCCGATCAAGCCGGAATCGTCGAGGCCATCGCGCTGGCACGAACACTGGCCGACGGTCCGGTGCTGGCGGGTGGGCATTCCTACGGCGGCCGGATGACCTCCCTGGTTGTCGCAGCTGGGACTTCCGTCGATGTGCTGACGCTGTTCTCCTATCCGCTGCACCCACCGGGCCGGCCCGACCGTGCCCGCACCGAGCATCTGCCGCGCATCACCGCGCCGACGGTGTTCACCCACGGCACCGCCGACGCGTTCGGCACGATCGACGAATTACGGACCGCTGCCGAATTGGTCGACGGCCCCGCCACGATTGTCGAGGTGCCCGGAGCACGTCATGACCTGGGGTCAAAGACGCTGGATGTGCCGGTCCTCGCAGTCGACGCCGCACAACGAATGCTCGGCTAAAGTACGGCGATGAGCGCACCTGGACCGGAGCTGCCGCCGGATCCGGCGACCGGTTCACGAGGGCGGACCGCCGCCCTACCTCCCACCACCGAGACTACGGCGCTCCGTACGCCGCACCGCCCCATTACGGCCCTCCGTATGAAGTACCGCCCCAGCACGACGCTCCCCCTTACCCTGCCTACGCCGCATACCCCGCGCCCCCGGCCGCCCCCCCTATCTCTCCCTGGGCGGTGGTGTCGCTGGTGTTCGGCATCGTCGGCGGAGTTCTCGTCAGCGTCATCGCCGGCATCGTCGCGCTGAGCAAGACCAAGGAAGGACGACAGGGTGGACGTGGGCTGGCCATCGCCGGTTTGGCGTTCTCCGGTGTATGGCTCGTCGCCCTCGGCGCCCTCGCGACCCTGCTCGTCGTCCGGCATCGCGACATGCCGGATGTCGCCGCTGCACCCACTGGTCCCGCGGTCGGCGACTGCCTCGCGGAGATTCCGGAAGACGGCCCGATCGCCGACATCGACATCGTTGCCTGCACCCAACCGCATCGCGGTGAGGTGTTCGGGACCGTCCCTGTCCCGGGCACCGAATTCCCGGGCAAGGTGACAATCGAGGCATACCGCAACGAGTGCGGCCCGGAATTGTCGGCGCTCCTTCCACCCGTGATGCAGGACGACTCCATCGGTGTGTTCAGCCTCTTTCCCACGGAATGGAGCTGGCAGCACGGCAATCGCACGGTGACGTGCATCGCAACCAGCGACGCACCGCGAACCGGCTCGCTGCGCGGCTGAGACCGCCGATGCCTGAGGTACCGTCTTTGCCATGACAGCGGAGGAATTCGACGCCGTGATAGTAGGTGCCGGCTTCGCCGGGATCGGTGCCGCCATCGAACTGAAGAAACTGGGATTCGAGAACTTCGTCATCCTCGACCGCGAGGACGACCTCGGTGGAACATGGCACGTCAACCACTACCCCGGGCTGGCAGTCGACGTCCCAACCAGCACGTATTCCTACTTCTTCGAGCCCAACCCAAACTGGTCACGACTGTTCACGCCGGGTCCGGAGATCAAGCAGTACGCCTCGGATGTCGCCGACAAATATGACGTCCGGCGCCACATGCGGTTCAACGTCACCGTCGAGAGCGCACGCTGGGACGAGGATGCCCGGACGTGGCTGGTCGCCCTGGCCGATGGCGCGACCCTGGCGGCTCGGTACCTGATCACGGCGACCGGATTCCTCTCCCAGCCGCGGGTGCCCGATATTGCGGGCATCACCAGCTTCGACGGCAAGATCATCCACACGACGGACTGGGACGACGACTTCGACCCCGCCGGACGCCGCATCGCGGTCATCGGCACCGGGGCAACCGCCGTCCAGCTCATTCCGGAGTTGGCGAAGTCGGCTGCCGAGCTGACCGTTTATCAGCGCACCGCGATCCACGTCGTGCCCAAGTTCGACCCGTCGATCAGCGAGCCCGTCCGGCGGTTGTTCGCGCGGATACCGCTCACCCAGCGCGCCGTGCGCGCGCTCACCGACGCAATTTACGACTTCATTGTCTTCGTCGGCCGGCACCACCGGGCGCTGCGCAGGCTCAACATCGCGGCCTCCGACCTGTCCAAGATCAACCGCTTCCTCGCGATCCGCGACAAAGACCTGCGCGCCAAGCTGACACCTGACTACGACTTCGGTTGCAAGCGGCCGACGTTCTCCAATGGCTACTACGGCGCGTTCACCAAACCGAATGTGCACCTGCAGGCCGACGGCATCGACCACGTCCAATCCGACGGCATCGTCAACCGCGACGGCACCAAGACCGGCATCGACACCTTGGTGCTGGCCACCGGCTTCGACCTGTGGGAGGCCAACTTCCCGGCCATCGAGGTCATCGGACGTGAGGGCCGGAACCTCGGAAAATGGTGGCGCGACACCAGATTTCAGGCCTACCAGGGTGTGACAATGCCGTATTTCCCGAACTTGCTGAGCCTGGCCAGTCCCTACGCGTTCCTCGGGTTGAACTTCTTCAACACGATGGAATACCAGATGCGGCACATGGACCGACTGTTCGGCGAGTTGCGGCGCCAGGGAGCCACCACCTTCGAAGTCACCGAAGACGCCAACACACGCTTCCTCGACCGCATGACCGAACTGGCCCGCGCCGGGGTGTGGGCCACCGGCGATTGCGCGTCGTCGAACTCCTACTACTTCAACCCCAGCGGCGAGGCCACCCTGCTGCGCCCGGTGGCGGCGCGAACAGCGATCCGCGAAGCCTCGCGGTTCCCCTTGTCCGACTACCACATCGATTAGAAAGGGCAAACGATCCCATGTCTGCCGAAGACCAGCGCTCCCGGTTGGCCCGCTACCTCGGATTGGTGATAGCCGGCCTCGGGCTGGCCCACTTCACCAACCCGAACTTGTTCGATCCGCTCACCAGCCAGGCGTTTTCGAACCGCACGCGACAGCACACCTATATCGACGGGGCTGTGGAGGCCGCACTCGGGCTCGGACTCGCCGGTCGGCGAACCCGTCGCCTCGCCACGCTGGGCTCCATGGGCTACCTGACCTACCTGGGCCGCAACGTGGTGCGCAAGACTTTCTGAGCGATTCGGCGGACGCCACTTGGGCCTCGGAATTTCCACATTACGATGGTCCAGATGGGCAAGATGAATCCGAAGCTCCGCCGGTTCCTTGATTACGAGCTGACGATCGCTGAGCTCATCGGACTGGCGGTGATGTTCGCCACGCCGTACCTGTTCGTAGGGCTGATCTGGTCATCCCTGAACACCGATCGCCTGGCGGGCCTGGGCTTTGTGAGCCAGGCGATCGCATTCTTGGGCGGGGTCGTGATGTGGCCGGTGCTGCTGTTGTCCAACCTCTGCGCACCATGAGCCTGCCCATCCCTGCACTCACCCAGGTCGTCGGCGCCCGCAGCTCGCCAGTCGACGCTTACGGCGTGCTCATCGCACCCGGATCGTTCCTCTTGGCCCGGGCGCGGAAGGCCTCGACCACTGTAGGCAGCGTCATGAAGATCCTGTCCTGGCCCAGCCGGTCGATGAATCCGGCCGCCAGCAAGTCGTCATACATGTCTTGTTTGACCCGGGCCATGGCGAAGACGATGCCGCGAT
This sequence comes from uncultured Actinomycetota bacterium, assembly GCA_963846905.1. GTDB lineage: Bacteria > Actinomycetota > Actinomycetes > Mycobacteriales > Mycobacteriaceae > Mycobacterium. Next base: position 41,205 of record CAWJYB010000036.1, on the reverse strand, counting down.
CGGTCAGCTCTTTACGCAGCTGCTCCATGCGCGTCCATCGCCGTCAGGTCCGGATCGACATTCGCCTCCGCGTTGAGCACGAACCATTCGACCGGTGTCGGGTTCTTTTCGATGGCATCCAGCGCCCGCTCCCGGAAGTCCTCGGCGTTGGCGAAGAACATCGGCGCGTCGTAGCGGTAGACCACCAGCCCGGGTACCGGTTCGGCCGTGGGGTAGTCGTCGATGTCGTGCATGCCGGCCATGCCCGGCACGTAGCCGAGAATGCCGTCGTGCGGACGGGCGACACGGCGCACCATGTCGATGATCGACAGCGCGACCGCGACCATCACCCCGTACAACACCCCAAGAACCAGCACCGACACCGTCGTGGCCAGCGCCAGCAGCAGTTCGCTGCGCCGGAACTTCGCGACCCGACGGAATTCGGGGAGGTCGATCAGCCTGAGTGCGGCGTAGACGACCAGCGCCCCGAGCGCCGCCATGGGGAAGGTTTCCAATATTCCCCGGCCGAGGAACATGAACAAGACCACCGTGACGAGCATGACCAGCGAGTAGACCTGTGAGCGGCTGCCCACCGCGTCACCGAGCGCCGTGCGGCTGCCGCTGGAGCTGACCGGGAAACCGCGCGTCACGCCGGTCGCCACATTGCAGACTCCCAGCGCCCGCAGTTCGGCGTTGGCGTCGATGTATTCGCCCTTGCGGGCAGCGAAGGTGCGCGCCGAGAGCGTGTTGTCGGTGAACGCGACCACGGCGATCCCGGCCGCGGGAATGATCAGGTGCACCAGGTCTGCGATCGGGAAGCTGGGGAAGGTGGGTGTCGGAAGGCCGGCGGGGATCTCACCCACCACCTTGATCCCCTGCTCGTCCAGGCCGAACAGCGCCACCACCGCGCCCGCGACAAGCACAACCGCCAACGGACCGGGGAACTTCGGGGCCACCTTGTTGACGATCAGCAGCAATACCAGCACAGCCGTCGACAAGATGAGAGTCGGCAGATGGAAATCACGGATATTGGCGAAGAAGGACTTGACCTCGTCCACGACCGAGATCCCGTCGACCGGCACGCCGGTGGTTTTTCCCAGCTGGCCGACGATCATGATGACCGCGACCCCGGCCATGTATCCGACCAGTACCGGGCGCGAGAACAGCTCCGCCAGGAACCCGAGCCGGCAAAACCCGGCCACCAGGCAGATGACGCCCACCAACATCGCCATCACCATCGCCATTTCGATGTATTCGTCCGTACCGGCCGCGACGATGGGGGCCAGCGCGGTGGCGGTCATCAGGGCAGTCGTGGACTCGCAGCCGACCGAGAGCTGTCTGGACGAACCCAGCAACGCATACAACAACATCGGTACCAGCGATGCCCAAAGGCCGGTGACCGGCGGCAGTTTCGCGACGCTGGCGTATGCCATGACTTGGGGAATCAGGTAGGCCGCGACGGTGACACCCGCGAGGACGTCTCCCCGCAGCCAGGACCGCTGGTACTCGCGCAGGTTCGCGATACCGGGCGCCCACTCCCGCAACGTCGATTTCATCGACGTGATTCTGCCGCGTCGGCGGGGGGTCGATGTGGGGTTCGTCGAAATTCTGAAGATGCGGGCCGCTACGCCGGACCGATTCGCTCCGAGTCGTGGACAAGTAGTTTCCCGTCGACGAGAACCATGCTCAGCCAACGGTCCTCGGTGTCGGCCGACCCGCTCTGGGTCAGGTAGACCAGGCGCGCGACGACGCTCGTCGCATCGCGGGGCTTGACGGACATCAGCGTCACCGTCCGGATCGTGGACCAGAAGGCCATGAAGTCGTCCAGCCCGGTCCGATTCTGGTAGTGCTGATCGAACTTTTCCCAGGCTATGACGGGGTGCAGCGGCAGCGCGCCGTAGAGGTCGACCGCCAAGTCGCGCATGCCCTCGAACGTGATCGCCGACATCACATCCGACGAGGTGGTGGTCACCGTGGTCGTGTCGGTGGCCATCTGGGCAGTGGAGAGTCCCGCCGACGGCACCCCCGGCACACCCGTTCGCGCGTTGTCCTTCCACGGACGCAGGACGAACGCGATGCCGATCAGCAACAGGATCCCGGCAATGACACCGGCGGTTGCCAACCACATCTTGCGCCGACCGTCACGGGGCACAGCGGCCGGCCGGCCGGTGCCGCTGCCCGGCACGGCGGCAACACGATCCGGCGGATGAGCCCAGTCCGGTGGTGATGGCGGTGCATCGGTCACCGGAAACGGACGCGTCGACCGCAGCGGCGCCGGGACAGTCGGCGTCGGGTCGATCGAGACACCCGGATAGCCGCCGTACGGCCGGGCAAGTTCACGTGCGAAGTCGGCACATCGGGCGAACCGATCGGCGGGATCCTTGGCCAGCGCGCGGACCAGCGCCGGGTCCAGATCAGCCAGATCCGGGCGCAGCTTCGCCAACGTGGGCGGCGGCGCACTCAGATGGCGACTGATCACGACGGCCGGATTGGGATCGTCGAACAGCGGTGTGCCCGAAAGTAATTCGTGAGCGGTAGCGGCCAGCGCGTATTGATCGGCGCGACCGTCGATTTGCTGGCCCATGAGTTGTTCGGGCGCGGCATAGGTGACCGTGCCCAGAACGGTGTTCGTCTGGGTGATCCCTTTGGACTCATGGACGTTTCGCGCGATGCCGAAGTCCGCGAGCAATATCCGCCGGACACCCGACGCAGGGTCGGTGAGCAGCATGTTGGGCGGCTTCACGTCCCGGTGCAGCAGACCCCGGTCGTGTGCGTAGTCCAGAGCGTCGGCGACGGCGATGACGATCTCGGCCACAGTGCCGCGCGGCAACCCGCCCGGATAGCGCTCGCGCATAAACCGGCCGACATCGGGCCCGTCGATGTAGTCCATCGATATCCACAGCTGCCCGTCAGCTTCGCCGCGATCATGGACAGTGATGATGTGCGGGTGGAACAGCGTGGCAACGAGATCGGCCTCGCGGTTGAACCTTTCCCGGAATTCGCTATTTGCCGACAGGTCGGTGGGCAGAATCTTCAACGCGTCACGCCGCGGCAGCCTCGGGTGTTCGGCGAGGTAGACCTCGCCCATTCCCCCGGCACCGAGCAATCGCAGGATTCTGTAACCCGCGAAGACCTCGCCATCGGCCAACGGCATGTTGCGAATGCTATCCGAGGCGGGGGTACCGGCGAGGGCGTTGCGCACGAGGCAAGACCCCGTTGCCATCTCCGGCCGATTCGGCGACGTGCGGCTCGGTGCGCGGGACGTGGGCGGCCCTCACCTCGACGCGGCCCTCACCTCAATGCGCAGCCGCCACCGACGGGTGGGCTGCGAACCATTCCACCAGCAGGCCGGCGACGTCACCGGGCCGCTCGTCGGGCAGCCAGTGCGACCCCCCGTGCAGCGTCTCGAAACGGTACTCGCCGGTGACGTACCGGCCGCACGCACGGGCGCCCGGCTCCAGGCACGCGGGATCGCCGTCACTCCAGACGAACATCGTCGGCACGGAGACCGGCGGCAGGACACTGCGTGGGTCGGTGAGCGGCATGCCCCGATACCAGTTGATCGCCGCGGTCATCGCCCCCGACTCGCGCATCGCGCGGGCGTCGCGTTCCGCGCCTTCACGCGACTGCCCGTAGCGGACGTGAAAAATCCCCGCCATCCCGGTGCCGCCGCGCCGGGACAGCACGAACTCCGGCAGCCACGGCAGCTGGAATGCGTACATGTACCACGACGCCAAGCCCTGCCTGCTGGTCGGCATCGACTTGAGGAATGCCGCCGGATGTGGCACCGACAGCGCAGACAGTGTCGCCAGCCGCTGGGGCGCCTTCGCCGCGACCAGCCAGGCGACGAACGCGCCGAGGTCGTGGCCGACCAAATGCACCCTGGGCTGCCCGATCTCGTCGATCAGCGCCACCGTGTCGCCGACGAGTTCAGCGACACGGTAATCGCGGCGCCGCGGCGGCCTGGCCCTCGGCGAATACCCCCGCTGGTTGGGTGCCAAGCAGCGAAACCCCTGGGCGACAAGGTGATCCATCACCGGTTCCCAGCTGGTGTTGAATTGCGGGAAGCCGTGCAGCAACACCACCGGCGGCCCGTCGCGCGGCCCCCGGTCGATGACGTCGAACGTCAAGTCGCCGCGCCGGTATTCGTCCATGTTCCTCCTACGATGGTTCCACGACATGCCGGGTCCGGTCCTCGCGGACGGGCACGCCGTTTCGGCCGCCGATGCTGGTCGCGTAGAGCCCCAGTGCGTAGGCGACCCCGGCGCCCTGGATTCCCAGTGCGGCACGGTCGATATGGTCGATGGTGTCGGTCTGCTTGTGGTAGTTGGGGTCGAACGGTTCGTGGGCCTGTCCGCCCCACAACTCGGCCTGCTCGGCGGTCTTGTTCTCTTCGGCACCGGCGAACAGCCCGCCGCAGGGAATACCCGCGAGGGTGAAGGCCTCGTAGTCGGATCGCCCGTCGAAGGACGTGTCCTGTGCGGGTTTTTCCGCGGACTTCAGGTAGGCGACCAAGGTGCGCTCGATGCCGGCCGAACCCTCGGGCACCCGCGGCGGCGCGCTGCCGCGGGCCGGTGACGTCGATTGATCGCCGTCGTAGGTGAAGTAGCCCGGATTGGGCGAGGCGAGCATGTCGAAGTTGAGGTACATCGCGATGTCCCGCAATTCGTCGACGTTCAGCGATTCGATGTAGCGCTCGGAACCGACGAGGCCGCGTTCCTCGGCACCCCAGAAACCGAACCGGACGGCGTTGCGCACTGACGGCGACGGGCCCAGTTGCAAAGCGGTCTCCAGCACCGCCGCCACACCCGAGCCGTTGTCGTTGATGCCCGGCCCCTCGGGCACGCTGTCCAGATGTGCCCCGGCCATCACCACGTCACCGGTGGACCCGGTCCGCGTCTGCGCGATCACGCTGCGCGCGGTGACATCCTCGACACGGGCGTTGACCTGCACGGTCACCTGGCCACCGCGGTCGCGCAGGGTCGCGCCGTCGGCTTTGCCGACACCGACGACGGGGATCAACACGTCGGTCTTTTCGCCAAGGGTGGCGGCCATCTCCTTCTCCTCGACGTTGTCGGCGACCACCATCGCGACGGCACCGCGGGCGGTGGCCGCGGTCAGTTTCTCGCTGAACGGGCACTTGCCGCGATCGACCAGCACGACCGCACCCGACACCGGCAAGCCGTCGTAGTCGGTTGCGGTGCACCCCGGCGAATCGTCGATCGGGGCGGGCACCAGCGGCGCCGTGACGCCCTCGGCCGGGGTACCGATGCTGTACTGCAGCGCACGGGCGTCGAACGTGTCCGGGCCTACGGTCACAGTGCCGGGCTCGGCGTGCGGCACCCTTACCCGGAACTGCGGGGTCTGGACGTCGAAACCGCGGTCCCGCAGTGTGTCGGCGACGTACTCGACGCTCGCCTCGTACCCGGGGGTTCCGACCGCCCGGGTGTTCGAGTTGGCTGTCGCGATGTCCTGCAACTTCTGCAGGTGGGTCATCATCGAGTCGACGCTGATCCGCTTCGCGAGCATCTGGCCGTAGCGGTCGGCCTCAGGAGCGGCGACGGGCAGCGCCGAGTCGACGGTGCGGGTGCAGCCGCCCTGGGCCATGGCAACACACAAGGCCACGGCAAAGGTCACTGACGTACGGCCCATCTGCACCACGGTAGACGGCCGGCAAGTGGTCGCGGTCGGCGCCCGGATCAACTCGACGCACTCTGCGCTGCGCTTCTGTCGATGTCACCTTCCGGAGACGGCAGGTCCCTGCAGGTTGTCGGCGATACGCCGGGCACACTGACAGGTATGGCCGATACACCAGCCAGACGCGTGCTGTTCGTTCGCGCTGTCAACGTCGGCGGAGCCAAGCTCCCGATGGCCGACCTCCGCGAGCTGGCCACCGACCTCGGCGCCACCGAAGTCGCAACGTACATCGCATCGGGGAACCTGCTGTGCAGCCCGCCGGGCCGCCCGGGCCAGTTCGACCGGGCACTCGAACAGGCGATCCAAGACAGGTGCGGATTCTTCCGGGAGGTGATCAGCCGCACCCCGGACGAGCTGCGGGCAGCCGTGGCCGACCACCCGTTCCAGGTCGTCGAGAGCAGGTATTCCTACGTATACTTCCTCACCGCGAAACCGGCGGCTGCGGCTGTCACGGCTTTCGAAGCCGGTGTCGCCGGCGGCGACTACGGGCAGGACGAGGCCAGGGTGATCGGCACCGAACTGCACGTCCGCTACCACGACGGCGCCGGCAAATCCCGGCTGGACGCCAAGATGATCGCCAGGGCACTCGGCGTGCAGGGCACCGGACGCAACCTGGAAACGCTCCGGAAACTGATCGACCTGACGTGACTGTGACCGGGTCAAACCGGCGGGCTGGACGCCTGCGCCCAGAACCGCTTCGGGATCCGGCCGGCGTGGCGGGCCAGGTAGCCCGCAGCGACGGCATGGGCCATTGCGGCAGCCATCGCCGGCGGATGGCCGGCGCGGGTGACCGCACTGGCCAGCAGCACCGCGTCGCAACCGAGTTCCATTGCGTGAGCCGCGTCGCTGGCGGTGCCGATCCCGGCGTCGAGAACCACCGGGACATGGGCGGCCGCGACGATCATCTCGATGTTGTGCGGATTGGCGATGCCGAGCCCGGTTCCGATCGGGGAACCGAGCGGCATCACCGCGGCACACCCGACGTCCTCCAGTCGCCGTGCCAGCACCGGATCGTCGGTGGTATACGGCAGGACGACGAACCCGTCGTCCACCAGTTGCTCTGCGGCACGAACCAATTCGACGGCGTCCGGCAGCAGGGTGCGTTCGTCGGCGATCACCTCGAGCTTGACCCAGTCGATGCCCAGCGCCTCACGCGCGAGTTGCGCGGTCAACACCGCCTCAGCGGCGCCGCGGCAACCGGCGGTATTCGGCAGCGGGGTGATGCCCAGCCGGTCCAGCAGGTCGAGCACGCCGGTGCCGCCATCCGCATCGACCCGCCGTATCGCGACGGTGGTCAACTCGGTACCCGACGCGACCAGGGCCTGCTCGAGCACGGCAAGATTGGCCGCACCTCCCGTTCCGAGGATCAGCCGCGACCCGAACGAACGACCCGCGATCGTCAACAGGTCGTCAGCCACCCTGGACCGCCGTGACCACCTCTACCCGTGAGCCTTCGGAAAGCGTTGTTTGCCAATCAGATCGCGGGATCACCGTCCAATCGACGGCGACCGCGACGCCCCTGTGGGGGTAGCCGAGCCGCTCCAGCAGGCCGGCGACGGAGATGCGCTCGTCGACATCGACTTCTTCGTCGTTCACCAGAACTCTCATCGGCCCCCCTGAAGGTCCGCAGTTGTCAACGCCGCAGACCGAAGTTCCGCAGCGATCCGTTCCGTGGTCCACGGTGCCAGCAGAAAGCCGGAACGGCCATGCCCGGCTGCCACCAGCGTCCGGTCGTCGAGACGGCGCACCACCGGCAAGTTGTCGGCGGTCACCGGACGCAACCCGGCTGAGCACTCGGCGAGCTCATACTCCCCGAGCGACGGTATCACCGCACAAGCGTCGTCGAGCAGTTCCCGCACGCCGGACACGACCGGTGCGGTGTCGCGGCCGTGCTCGTACTGGGTCGCTCCGATCACCACACCATCGGCACGGGGCACCACATACACCTGGCGGCCATGCACTCTGGCTCGAATCACTCTCTGCGGCAACGGCATACATCCCTTTCGCCAACGCAGCCGCAACACTTCGCCCTTCACCGGCCGAATGGTGAGGCCGGGCCACAAAGTGGGTGCGTCGATGCCGTTGGCGATCACGGTAAGTTCGGCATCCCGTCGTGTTCGGCCCAGCCCGTTCACCGGTCCGGCCCAGGTCACGCCGAGCCGCCGGCAGTGTGCGTCCAATGCGTGCAGGAGCTTGCGGTTGTCGACGGCGAGTTCGCCAGGCACCTGAAAGCCGTGCCGGATGCCCTGCGCCAGCAAGGGTTCGATGTCACGCGCGGTGGAGGTCGACGTCACCGGATGCCCTTGGCCGGCCAGCCAATCGCAAACGGTGCGCAGATCTTCGGCGTCTGCCCGATCGACGGCGATCACGAGTGTTTCGCGCGCGGTGATGACGTCGCCGGGCAGCCCGTCCAGATATGAACCGGGTCCCTTCCGGTGCCACAGCGCCAGCGACTCCAACCCGATGCGCAGGACGTCTTCTTCGCCCGGCCATCCCTCGCTGTACGGGGCGATCATGCCGCCGGCCACCCACGAGGCACCGGGCATCTCGGTGCGGTGAACCAGGACCTGCCAGCCATCCAGCGCCGCCCGACGGGCCACCGACAGGCCGATCACACCACCGCCGATGACGGCCACGGTCCCCGACGGCGGTACTGAGCCCATGTCCCTCCCTTCGCCGGCATGACCCGGATCAGGTGTGACGGTCAGGACCGGGTGCGGCCCACTCTCAGCCCCCACCGGGGCTCCCGTGTCTACGGCGTACCACAGTACCCTCGCGAGGTGGCTCGACCCCGCCAACCGACATCCTCCGGACCGATCGGCAGGTCCCCGCTCGACCGCCTCGCGAATGCCCGGCTGTACCTGTGCACCGATGCGCGGCGCGAGCGGGGCGACCTCGCAGACTTCGCCGAGGCGGTCCTGGCCGGTGGAGTGGACATCATCCAGCTTCGCGACAAGGGTTCACCCGGGGAACGTCTCTTCGGTCCCCTCGAGGCACGCCCGGAGCTGGAAGCGCTGGAGATGCTCGCCGACGTCGCACACCGCCACGGCTCACTGTTGGCGGTCAACGACCGCGCGGATATCGCCTGCGTCGCCGGAGCCGACGTCTTGCACCTCGGCCAGGACGACTTGCCGCCGCCGGCGGCGCGCGGCATCGTCGGTGCGGGCACGCTGCTCGGCCGTTCCACGCACGAGGTCGCGCAGCTGCGAGATGCAGCGCAGGACGCCGCGGTCGACTACTTCTGTGTCGGCCCGTGCTGGCCGACACCCACCAAGCCGGGCCGGCCCGCACCCGGACTCGACCTCGTCCGCGTTGCCGCCGAGTCGCAGTGCGCCAAGCCGTGGTTCGCCATCGGCGGAATCGACGAAAGGCGGCTGCCCGCGGTGCTCGCGGCGGGCGCCACCCGCGTCGTCGTCGTCCGGGCGATCACCGCCGACGAGGATCCCGGTGCTATGACCGCCCGTCTGGCGGCGGCGTTGCGAGCAGCGGGATAGCCGCCGCCACCGCCCGCAGCCGCTGCCAACTCGCCGCCAATCCCGGATGCAGCGGCAGGTCGGCGACCCCGTCGTCGGCAACCCAGCGCAGTTCCGAGCTCTCGCGGTTGGGCACGGTCACCAACAGGTGGGACGCGTCGGCGATCACCGTGGTGTAGGTCCAGTACGCCCCGCCGGGCGAGCCGACTTCGGCGGTGATCACGCTGACTCGCACCCGCAGCTGGTCGGCCGGTAGCCCGGCCTCTTCATGGGCTTCGCGGACGGCGGCCTGTTCCGGCGTTTCGTGGCTGTCACGCGCGCCACCCGGCAATCCCCAGGTGCCGCCCTGATGGCTCCACGGCGCTCGGTGCTGCAGCAACACCGATGTCGTCCCGTCGGGCCCGAGCGCCCGCAACAGCAGGCCCGCGGCACCGTGCCGGCCCCAGTGACGAGCGCCCGAATCGGAGATGACCCAACCGTCGCCGTCGCCGCGCACATGTAAAGGATAGGTGGCAGATCCCGTTGGATCGCGATCCGACCATCCCTGTCACGGAAATGCTCTTAGACTTTGCTTAACCCGTCGAGCAATGGGCACGCAGAACGAGCAAACAAACGAAAGGGTAGGTTTGCACAGGTGACGGTTGAGTTGGCGCACCCGTCGACCGAGCCGCTGGCGTCCCGGGCGGCCAGTGGTGCCGGACAACCGCGTTGGGCCTTCCTGTGGACCACACCGGGACGCATTCTCGCCATCGGACTCATCCTGGCCGCGCTGGGTGTCGCGAGCGCAATTGCAACATCGACGACCATCGACAACCGCCAGCAGGCACTGACCAACGTCCTCGACCACACCGAGCCGCTCTCGTTCGCGGCCGGCCAGCTCTACACCAAACTGTCCGTCGCGGATGCTGCGGCGTCCACCGCGTTCATCGCCGGTGCCGAGCCGCGCGCGGTTCGGCACCGTTACGAGCAGTCCATCACCGATGCCGCGCTTGCACTGACAAGGGCGTCGAACGGACTGAACGACGAACCGATGCAGGAACTCCTCGGCCGTATCAATGCGCACCTCGCCGTGTATACGGGACTGGTGGAGACCGCGCGGACCAACAACCGGGCGGGCAATCCCGTCGGTTCGTCGTATCTGTCGGAGGCGTCGTCGCTGATGCAGGAAACGATCCTGCCGGACGCCCAGCGGCTCTATCAGGAAACGTCTTCCCGGGTCGATGCCGAGACCACCACGTCCACCCGCATTCCCGCGTCGGTGATCCTGGTCGTCGCGACGACCATCGTGTTCGGTGTTTTCGCCCACCGCTGGCTGGGTCGCCGCACCCGCCGGCGCGTCAACATCGGCCTGATCGCCGGCGGCATGGCGATCATGATCATGGTGATTTGGGTGGGTACCGCCCTGGCGATCTCGACCGCGGGAAGCCGAGCCGCCAAGGACACCTCGGCGGCATCGCTGAAAACGATCACCAATCTCGCGATCACCGCGCAGCAGGCCCGGGCCGACGAGACCATCGCGCTGATCCGACGGGGCGACGAGGACATCCGCAAGCAGTCGTACTACCTGCGCATCGACACCATGCAGGAGCAATTGTCGGCGTATCTGGCGCAGAACAAATCGCTCGGCAAGTCCGACCTTCAGAACGCCGACGGGCTCTTGAGGAAATGGCGTGCGGCCGACGAACGGATCAATGCCTACATCTCCGTCGGCAATTACCAGGCCGCCACCCAGGTGGCGCTGGGGACCGGAGACGATGACTCGACACCGGCGTTCGACAAGCTGGAACGCGCTCTCGACGACGGTATCCAGCAGAGCCGGGACCACCTGCGCACCGACATCGTCAACGCCCGCAAGGTTCTTTCCGGGACGACCGTCGGCGGTGTCGCCCTTTCCCTGGGTGCCGCTCTGGCCGTGGCGCTGGGTCTGTGGCCGCGAATGGGCGAGTACCGATGAACGGCCTCCCCGCCGTATTGGCGGCCGTCGTCCTCCTGCTGAGCGGATGCGGCCAGTCGCCGGTTCCGCCCACCCCGCCCGGCCTGACACTGTCACCTGTGGCACCGGCCGGAATGGCCGAACTGCGACCCGAAATTGCCCCGCCACACGCCCCGGACAACGATTGCGATCGAACCGCAAGTCTGCGGCCATTCCCGACGCCCGAACTGGCAGCGGAATCGGTCGAGAACATCCGCAACCGCGGGCGGCTCATCGTCGGCCTCGACATCGGCAGCAACCTGTTCTCGTTCCGGGACCCGATTACCGGCGACATCACCGGGTTCGACGTCGACATCGCCGGAGAGGTCGCCCGCGATATTTTCGGCATTCCCTCGCAAGTGGAATACCGCATCCTGTCGTCGGCCGACCGGATCAGCGCGCTGCAGAACAATCAGGTAGACATAGTGGTCAAGACGATGACCATCACCTGCGAACGCCGGAAGCTGGTGAACTTCTCGACGGTGTATCTGACCGCCCACCAACAGATCCTGGCTCCGCGCGACTCGCCGATCGCCGACGAGTCGGACCTTCCGGGCAAGCGGGTGTGTGTCGCGCAGGGGACCACGTCGCTCAACCGCATTCAGCAAATCAGCCCCGCTCCGGTCATCGTGTCGGTCGTGACATGGGCCGACTGTCTCGTCGCGATCCAGCAGCGGCAGGTCGACGCCGTCTCCACCGACGACACCATCCTGGCCGGACTCGTGGTCCAGGACCCCTACCTGCACATCGTCGGGCCGAACATGAGCCAGGAGCCCTACGGCATCGGCATCAACATGCAGAACACCGGCCTCGTCCGGTTCGTCAACGGCACGCTGGACCGCATCCGCCGCGACGGCACCTGGACCACGCTCCACCGCAAGTGGTTGACCGTCCTCGGCCCACCGCCGCCGCCCCCGACCGCGCGCTACCTGGATTGAGCCGATGACCAACAGCCATCAGGGCACGACCAGCCAGGATCTCCCGAGGGGACCCGCGGTGGAACAACCCGACGACGCGGGACCGATGACAGAGCCCGCCGAATTCCGGTTCGACTCGGTCTCGACGATGCGCCCGATGTCCACCCAGGCTCTGTTCCGGCCGCATTTCGACGATGACGACATCCCCATGCCCCGTTCCGGCAGCGAACTGCAGGACCACCCCACCGTGGTGGTCCGCCCGATTTCGCCCACCCGGCGGCTTGGCGGCGGATTGGTGGAGATTCCGCAAGTACCGGAGATCAATCCGTTCGCCGCGTTGATGACCAATCCGGTGGTGGCGGAATCCAAACGGTTCTGCTGGAACTGTGGCAAGCCGGTCGGCAGGTCCTCTGCCGAGGGCAAAGCCGTTTCCGAAGGATGGTGCCCGTACTGCGGCAGCGCCTATTCCTTCCTGCCGCAACTCGGCCCCAGGGACTTTGTCGCCGACCAGTACGAGATCAAGGGCTGCGTCGCTCACGGCGGACTGGGGTGGGTGTACCTCGCCGTCGACCACAACGTCAACGAGCGACCGGTTGTGCTCAAGGGATTGGTGCACTCCGGCGACGCGGAGGCACAGGCCATCGCGATGGCCGAGCGGCAATTCCTCGCCGAAGTCGCGCACCCGTCGATCGTCAAGATCTTCAACTTCGTCGAGCACCCGGACAGCCACGGCGACCCGGTCGGCTACATCGTCATGGAGTATGTCGGTGGTTTCTCGCTGAAGCAGACCGGCGATCAACGACTCCCGGTCGCACAGGCGATCGCCTGCATGATGGAGATCCTGCCCGCACTGGGGTATTTGCACTCGATCGGCTTGTGCTACAACGACCTCAAACCCGAGAACATCATGCTCACCGAGGAACAGCTGAAGCTGATCGACCTCGGGGCGGTGTCGCGGATCAACTCCTTCGGCTACCTCTACGGCACACCGGGCTATCAAGCGCCCGAGATCGTGCGGACCGGGCCCACCGTCGCCACCGACATCTACACCGTGGGCCGGACGCTGGCGGCGCTGACCCTGACGCTGCGGACCCGAAGAGGACGCTACGTCGACGGCCTGCCCGACGGCGACCCGGTGTTGAAGACCTATGACAGCTTCGGCCGACTGCTGCGCCGAGCCATCGACCCCGATCCCCGCCGACGGTTCGCCAGTACCGACGAGATGTCCGGCCAGTTGCTGGGTGTCTTGCGCGAGGTGGTCGCCAAGGACACCGGCGTACCCCGTCCGGGCCTGTCTACGGTGTTCAGCCCCGCACGCTCCACCTTCGGCGTCAACCTGCTGGTTGCACACACCGATGTTTACCTCGACGGCCGGCCGCATGCCGAACGGCTGACCGCCTCGGAGATCGTCGGCGCATTGCCGGTACCCCTGGTCGATCCCACCGATGTCGGCGCCGCCGTTCTCAGCGCCCACGTACTTTCGCAACCGATTCAGACCCTGGACTCGCTGCGGGCGGCCCGGTACGGCACGCTGGACTCCGAGGGAGTCGACCTCGGCGAATCCGTGGAACTGCCGCTGATGGAAGTCCGGGCCCTACTGGACCTCGGCGACGTCGCCAAGGCCACCAACAAACTCGATGATCTGGCCGACCGCGTCGGCTGGTCCTGGCGACTCACCTGGTTCCGGGCCGTTTCGGAACTGCTGACCGCCGACTATGACTCGGCGATAAAGCATTTCACCGAGGTTCTGGACATGCTGGCCGGGGAGTCGGCGCCCAAACTGGCGCTGGCGGCGACCGCGGAACTGGCCGGGGTCAGCCACGTGGAAGCGTTCTACGAAACGGTGTGGAATACCGACAACGGTGTGATCTCCGCCGGGTTCGGCCTCGCGCGGGTTCAGTCCTCGGAGGGTGAACGCGAGGCCGCAGTCCGGACGCTGGACGAGGTGCCACCGGCCTCCCGGCATTTCACCACGGCGCGATTGACCAGCGCAGTGACGCTGCTGTCGGGCAGGTCGATCAACGAAGTGACCGAGGAGCAACTGCGTGACGCCGCGCATCGCGTCGAGGCGCTGCCGAGCAGCGAACCGCGGGTGCTGCAGTTGCGCGCCCTGGTGCTCGGCACGGCACTGGACTGGATCGCCGACCACCAGGCAAGCAGCAACCACATCCTCGGGTTCCCGTTCACACAGCACGGTCTTCAACTCGGGGTGGAGGCGTCGCTGCGGGCGCTGGCCCGGGCAGCACCCACCCAGGCTCACCGCTACGCGCTGGTCGACATGGCCAACACGGTCCGGCCCATCAGCACGTTCTGAGCCGGTCCAAGCGCCGCCAAACCTGCGCGAGCGCGCACCCTTGTACGGCCACGACGGGGTGTCGCCGTACAAACACGCTCGCTGGCGCCCCGGGTTCAGGGTTCAGACCACCCCGACGCAGGAGCGGGCGATGGCGAGTTCCTCATTGGTCGGCACCACCAACACGGTGATCGGCGAATTCTCGGCGGAAATCGCCCGCGGGCCCCTGGCCGGACTCTCGTTGAGGTGCTCGTCAAGTTCGATGCCCAGTGGGGCCAGGCCGGTGAGCGCGTCGCGGCGCACCGTCGGGTTGTTCTCCCCCACTCCCGCGGTGAAGGTGATGACATCGGTGTTACCCAGCACCGCGAGGTAGGCCCCGATGTACTTTCGCAACCGGTGGATGTACACGTCGTAGGCCAGTTTCGCAGCGGAGTCGCCGGCTTCGATCCTCTTGAACAGCTCCCGGAAATCGTTGTCACCGCCCAGCCCGGACACACCGGACCGCCGGTTGAGCATGTTCTCGATGTCCTCGTTGCTCATCCGCGCGGTGCGGGCCAGGTAGAAGACGATGCCGGGGTCGATGTCGCCGCTGCGGGTGCCCATCACCAGGCCCTCCATCGGAGTCAGGCCCATCGAGGTGTCGACCGGCCGGCCGCCGACGATGGCCGAAGCCGACGCCCCGTTACCGAGATGCAGGACGATCTGGCTGACGGCGCCAGGGTCGGCGCCCAGGAACTCTGCCGCCTGACCGCTGACGTACTGGTGAGAGGTGCCGTGAAAGCCATAGCGACGGATTCGCCAACGCCTGGCAGTTTCGCCGTCGATGGCATAGGTGGCCGCTGCTTCCGGCAGGTCGTGGAAGAACGCGGTGTCGAACACCGCTACATGCGGAAGGTCGGACAGTATCTTGCGGGCCACTCGAATTCCGAGCACCGCCGGCGGATTGTGCAGCGGTGCAAGCGGAGCCAGTTCTTCCAGCCGGGACACCAACGCGTCGTCCACCACCGTGGGGCGGTACAGGTCACGTCCGCCGTGCACCACCCGGTGGCCGACCGCGACCAATCCGAGCGTCTCGAGGTACCCGCCGGCCTCGGCGAACAGGTCGAAGGTCAGCCGCAGGGCCGATTCGTGGTCGGCAACGCGGGTCTGGCGGCCGACCTTGAGCCCGCCGAAATTCAGTGTCGCCGTCGAATATTCCCCGCCGATGCGCTCGACGATCCCATGTGCCACGGCTGCACCCGAATCCGGTTGCACCAGGCTGTATTTGAGCGACGACGAACCCGAGTTGAGCACCAGGACGGTGCGTTGCACGGCTACTGCCCCTGCGCCTGGATCGCCGTGATCGCCACGGTGTTGACGATATCGGAGATGAGCGCCCCCCGGGACAGGTCGTTGACCGGCTTCTTCAGACCCTGCAGCACGGGACCGATCGCCACGGCACCGGCGCTGCGCTGCACCGCCTTGTAGGTGTTGTTGCCCGTGTTGAGGTCGGGGAAGATCAGCACGGTCGCGCGACCCGCGACCGGCGAGTCGGGCATCTTGGTGACAGCCACCGACGGCTCGACGGCGGCGTCGTACTGGATCGGGCCTTCGACCAGTAGGTCAGGCACCCGCTGTCGCACCAATTCGGTTGCGGTGCGAACTTTTTCGACATCTGCACCACTTCCCGAACTGCCCGTGGAATACGACAGCAACGCGACTCTGGGTTCGATCCCGAACTGGTCGGCGGTACGCGCGGAGCTGATCGCGATGTCGGCGAGTTGCTCGGCGGTGGGGGTCGGGACGATCGCACAGTCGCCGTAGGCCAGCACCCGGTCGGACAGGCACATCAGGAAGACACTGGACACCGTCGACACGTCCGGGCGGGTCTTGATGATCTCGAATGCCGGCCGAACCGTGTGCGCGGTGGTGTGGGCCGCGCCGGACACCATGCCGTCGACCAAGTCGTTGTGCACCAGCATCGTCCCGAAATAGGAGACGTCGTGGATGATCTCCCGCGCCTGCTCGACGCTGAGACCCTTCTTCTTCCGGATCTCCGCATACTGCTCGGCGAACGAATCGCACAGTACGGAGGTGCGGGGATTGAGCACCTTCGCGGCCGACAGATCGACGCCCAACTCGGCGGCACGGGAGCGCACCTGCGACTCGTCGCCCAGGATGGTCAGATCGGCCACCTCGCGCTGCAGCAGCCGTCCGGCCGCCTTGAGGATGCGGTCGTCGTCGCCCTCGGGCAACACGATCCGTTTGCGGTCGGCCCGGGCACGTTCCAGCAGCTGGTACTCGAACATCTGCGGCGTGGTCACCGTCGGAAATGGGATGGCAAGGTGCTCGAGGAGATCCGCGGTATCCACGTGACGCTCCATCAGGCTCAACCCGGTGTCGATCTTGCGCTGTGAGCTGACCGTCGTGCGCCCACGTGCCGATGCAACCGCGCTGGCCGTGTCGAAGGTCCCCAGGCCGGTCGCGATGATCGGCAATCGCAGTCCCAATCCATCCACCAGTGCGGCGATCGACGGATGAAGGGCAAGGCCGCCGTTGAGAATGACCGTGGACAGGGACGGAAAGCCCTCGGCCGCATGCGCGCTCATGACGGCCAGCACGACGTCCGACCGGTCTCCGGCGGTGATCACGGCGGCGCCTTCGGTGAGTCGCTCCACCACATGCTCGGCCGTCATGCCGGCCACCAGCACGCCGAGCACCTCTCGGCCCAGAAGCTGCTCGTCGCCGTTGATCAAAGTGCCCCCGACGGCGGCGCGAAGGTCGCCGACCGAAGGCGCGATCAGCAATGGCTCCTCCGGCAGCACATAGGATTTCGGGGCGAGCCTGCGCAGTTCGGTTGCGACGGCGTCCAGCTGTGCCGGATCGCACCGGTTGGCGACGACCGCCGCCGTGTGGGCGTGTTGAGCCTTGATCTCGGCAAGACACACCTCCACGCCCTTGGCTACCTCGGCCGGTGCGCGTCCCTTGCCGCGCACGGCCAGCACGACCGGCGCTCCGAGGTTGGCGGCGATGCGCGCATTGACCGACAGCTCACTGGGGGTCGCGACGTCGGTGTAGTCGCTGCCGACGATCACGACGGCGTCACACTGCGCGGCGACGCGGTGGAACCGGTCGACGATGTCGGCGATCGCGCTGTCGGGATCCTCGTGCAACCGCTCGTAGTCGACACCGACGCACTGGTCGTAGGCCAGATCGGCGGTCGCATGCGCGAGCAGCATCTCCAGGATGTAGTCCAGGGACTCACTCGGCGAAGCGTTGTCGCTTCGTTTCCTGTCGGGCGCCACCCGGGTGATGGGCCGGAACACGCCAACTCTGGGCACCATCGCGCTCAGGCGGTCCAGGATGCCGAGCGCAATCGTCGACTTACCGGTGTCACCTTCGGGCGAGGCGATGTAGATCGTGGTGGTGGCGTGTTCGGCGGGAGTGTGGGCGGACACGCGGTCCAGCTTTCCCTATCGGGTGCGCACACGCCAGGAGTCACGCCTGGGCGGAGCAGAAAGTTCGACAACACCACTGCTTCGCGCCAGCACCGTGGGCCTGGACCGCCGAATCCGGTGTGGGCCTCCTGTCAACGATGAACTCGGCGCCCGGTCGTTGACGCCCGCGCCCAGCTTCGCGGTGACGCTTCCGGTGGGCTCGGCCCGCGAGGCAACTCGGCTCGTTCGCGGTAGGGACCGCCCTTTCGGGCGGCCCCCCGCACAGATCCCAGCGAGCGGAATTACCGCACTGGGCTCCTGCCTCGGATTCTGGCGTCGAACCGCACGTCAGGAAAGGGATGCCTCTTGCGGGCGGGAGGGAGCCACTTCGTGGTGAGTCGGTTCATCCGCTTCCAGTTCAGGCGAGTACGTTGGCTGCGGCGCCGTAACGCTTTGTACCAACATCGTCCGACCTGGGTGCGGAAAGCCGCTACCGCGTCGGTGTTGCCGGGCACAGCGTAGTAGGCGAGGTGGCCTTGGACCACACTTCTCAACCACGTGCCCTGCACCGGGATGGGTTGATGTCGGCGTCGCTTGAGCTGGTCGTTGACCTCTCGTAACTTCGCCTGCATCCGCTTCGATATCGTGATGCGACGCAGCCAGAACCGTCCATGTTTGGTCTTCCCGCAGAAGTGGGTGAAACCAAGGAAATCGAACGTCTCCGGCTTCCCCAGACCCTGAGCCGTTCGTCTTCGGGCAGCATGCTTTCCGAACTCGATCAGCCTGGTTTTGTCTGGATGCAGCTCCAATCCGAACTTCGCGAACCGTTCGCGCAGGTCAAACAGGAACCGTTGCGCGTCTTCCTCGTGCTCGAAACCGACGGTGAAGTCGTCGGCGAATCGCACGATGACGACGTCACCGTGCGCGAACCGCTTCCTCCACCACTGAGCCCACAGATCGAAGACGTAGTGCAAGTAGACGTTGGCGAGCAACGGGGATGCCGATGCCCCCTGGGGTGCCCCTTCCACAGTCTGCGACCATTTCCCCTCCTCGATGACTCCCGCGCTCAACCACTTTCGGATGAGACGCAGGATCCGCTGATCGGCTATCCGGTGCTCGAGAAACCTCTCCAACCAACTGTGATCAAGCCGATTGAACGACCACCCGACTTACTACCGGTTTCGAGGACC
Organism: uncultured Actinomycetota bacterium; assembly: GCA_963846905.1. Taxonomy (GTDB): domain Bacteria; phylum Actinomycetota; class Actinomycetes; order Mycobacteriales; family Mycobacteriaceae; genus Mycobacterium. Next base: position 22,268 of record CAWJYB010000036.1, on the reverse strand, counting down.
TTTGGGCCGGGTTGAGGGCGGGGGCGCGTGGCCTGTTGTGTTTGCAGGTGGCCGTCGAGCTGTTGATCGGGCATCAGCGGTGGTTGTGGCGCGCAGACTTCGGTGACGTCGCGTTGAGTTGGGCGCGGCACGTGTTCACCGGTGAAGAGTTGGTCACGGTGGATTTCGTGGCGGCGGTCGAGGCGCTGCGGGCCGGGGTGTTGCCGTGCTCGGCAGATGAGCGGCAGGTTCTGCTGATCGCGGCCAGCATCGCCGAGGGGATCCCGGTGGATCTGCGGGACGCCCTGGCCGGCCTCGAGGAAGTCGGTTTGGTCGTTGGAGCCGTCGCCGAAGCCGCCGGATATGCCCCGACCCCGTCCGGGGCGGTGATGAGCCGATGACCACGACCGTGACGATCACGCGTGCCCGGCATGCGCTGGAAGGGCAGTTGTTGGTGGTGCTGGGCCACTTTCGCCGACACGGCCGATTGGAGTTGCTGGTCGTGTTGGGCGATGGCAGCAAGCGTCTCATCCCTGCGGAGTGGACCGACCATGATCAGCCTCAAACCACTGCGCCCGAAGGTGTTTGCGCTGCGGTGCCGCAGACGTTGGGGACAACGGCGGACCTGCTGGTCGTGTGCGGGCTGGTTTCGGCGCTTCTGGCGCGCCGGGCCGGGGACGGGCAGCAGGCTGCACGGCAGTCACCGTCCAAGGAGGACTTCCATGCAGCCCGCACAGCTCAGTCTGCCCCTACTGCCCGACCATGCGCCCAAGACACCCCCGACAGCGATGATTGCGCTGCCCGAACCCGGATTGACGGCGGCGATCACCGTGTTGGCCGGCCTGATCGCCAAGGCGTCGATGCCGGACGCGACCCAGACCGGCCCCGCCGCGATGGACCCGGCCGAGACGGGAGGCAGCGGCGATGAATGAATCGAAGATCACCGCCGCGCACCTGCGGCGAACCGCGGTCATCTATGTCCGCCAATCCAGCCTCGCCCAGGTCGAACGCAACAAGGAATCGACTGCCCGCCAATACGATCTGGTGTCACGAGCCGAAACGCTGGGATGGCCGCGCGGCGCGGTGAGCGTGATCGACGACGACCTCGGTGTGTCCGGGTCGTCCACGGCCGGGCGGTGCGGGTTCGCGGATCTGGTCACCCGGGTCGGGCTCGGGCAGGTCGGGATGGTGTTGTCGCTGGAGTGTTCCCGGCTGGCCCGCAACAACGCCGACTGGTATCGGCTGCTGGACCTGGCCGGGATGACCGACACCCTGATCGCCGACGCCGACGGCGTCTACCATCCGGGATTGTTCAACGACCGCCTGCTGCTGGGCATGAAAGGCACGATGTCAGAGGCCGAACTGCACATCCTGCGGGCCCGGCTGCACGGCGGTATCCGCACCAAGGCCGCCCGCGGCGAACTGCGCATCGGGTTGCCGATCGGGCTGGTCTGGGGCCAAGCCGACGGACAGATCCTCAAACACCCCGACGAGGCCGTCCGCGGCGTCATCGCCGCCATCTTCGAGCAGTTCAGCGCCCGTGGCTCGGTACGGGCAGTGTGGTTGTGGCTGCGCGACCAGGGCCTCAAACTGCCGCTGATCACCAGCGGGTACCTCGCAGCGACCGACGGGCTCGCCTGGGTCGACCCGACCTATCACGCGGTCCACACCATCTTGACCCATCCCGCCTACGGCGGCGCCTACACCTTCGGGCGCACCGGCCAACACCGATACGTCGGCTCCGACGGGACACCGCGGACCCGGCGAAAGGTGCTGCCCCGCAACCAGTGGCAGGTCTGCATCCCCGACCACCACGAGGGATTCATCGACTGGGACACCTACCTGGCCAACCAGGACCGCATCGGCGCCAACATCCGTCCCCAAGCCCACCAGCCCGGCACCGGCGCGCTGCGGGAGGGCTGCGCCCTGCTGCAGGGACTGGTCACCTGCGGGACCTGCGGCCGCAAACTGTCCATCTACTACGACGGCGAACGCAAAGCCACCCCCGGCTACTACTGCACCGGCACCGGCCAACTCGTCGACGGCCGCGGCACCCGCCACCTGCGGGTCGGCGGTGTGGCGATCGACGCCGCCGTCACCGCCGTGTTCCTGACCGCGCTGGCACCCTCGGCGGCGCAAGCCTGCCTTCAGGCGGCCCAACAACTCCAAGACGGCCACGACGCCGCCCTGGCCCAGTGGCGCCGCCAGGTGGAAACCGCCCGCTACGCGGTCACCAAAGCCGAACGCCGTTATCAGGCGGTCGATCCCGAGAACCGGCTCGTCGCCCGCGGACTGGAGAACGCGTGGGAAACCGCGCTGCGCCACCTCGCCGACGCCGAAACCGAACTCGCCCACCGCCAGACCGCCCGCCCCAAAACACTGACCCCACAACAGAAATCGGCAATCCTCGCCCTCGGCGACGACCTGCCGACCGTGTGGGACGCGGCTACCACCACCGACCGCGACCGTAAACAACTGCTGCACACCCTGCTCGACGAGGTCAACATCACCGTGCACCGCGACCACACCGACTCCCACGCCGAGCTGGTCGTGCGGTGGAAAGGCGGCGCGATCAGCGAACTGTCGGTGCCGGTAAAACGCAAACCCGCCAACACCTTACGCACCGACGAAGACACCATCGACCTCATCGGCCGCCTCGCCGCCCACTACCCCGACGCGACCATCGCCCACATCCTCAACCGGCAAGACCGCCGCACCGCCCGCGGACTGTCATACACCGCCGGTAGGGTCCAATCACTGCGCCACCACTACAACATCGCCCGCCACCAACCCAGCGACGACCCGCAAGACGGAGAACCGCTCACCGTGACCGACGCCGCCAAACAACTCGGCCTGGCGCCCTCAACCCTGCACCGCTGGCTCGGCGACGGGTTCATCGCCGGCGAACAACTCACCCCCGGCGCGCCCTGGCGGATCCGGCTCACCGACAACATCCGCAACCTGTTCGTCGACGACGCCCCCGACGGCTGGCTGGCCATGCTCGAAGCCACCCTCGCCTACCGCGTATCCCGCCAAACCATCATGCAACGTGTCAAGCACGGCGAACTCAAAGCCGTGCACGTGCGCACCGGACGCCGAAAAGGCCTGCGTATCGAGCCCCCACCCACCCAGGAAGGACTGTTTTGACCATGACAATCAACGAAAGGAGCAGTATGGCAATGCCTCCAAAAAGTCGCGGACGTCCGCGTCGAGCACCCAGTTCACCCTCTTCCGATCGATCCCGACCGCGAGCGCGTCCAACGCGTGATGCGGGCCGCGTCCGGGCCGGAACCCATAGGAGAAGCCCAGGAAATCCGCCTCGTAGACAGCGTTCAATACCTCGACGACGGCCCGCTGGACGATCTTGTCCTCCAACGAAGCAATACCGAGCGGTCGCTGCCGCCCGTCCGCCTTCGGGATGTACACCCTCCGCGACGGTTTCACGCGGTAACGCCCTGTGTGCAGCCTCTGATGCAGATCGTGGAGGTTGTCCGCCAACTCCTGCCCGTAGGCCTGCCACGTCACCCCGTCCACTCCCGGTGCGGCCTTCGGGCGAATCGCCCAGTAGGCCGCCCGCAGGCGATCGACGGTGACGTGGTGCAGCAGCGCCGTGAACCGTGTTCCCTTATCCTGTTGTGCCACGTGACGCACACGAGCCAACGCACTTGGCGCGCCTGGTCCGGCTCTGTGTCCGGGACGCGTTTTGTCGGCCGTGTTCTCCTCGGCCAGCCCCCTTCCCTCCACCATCTCCGCCACCGCTGACGCGGCCTTGTTCGACGGTTTCGCAGGTACTACGGGGCTGTCAGACTTCCCACGCTCGTGCATCTCAGGCGTACCGCCTCGGCGTTCCCTGAGCGGCCCGCCCCGCGATCAGCGGGACGGGCAAGACGTGGGATCTCCCGGTTCTCGCGCATGAAGATTCCGTACATGCCCTGGTTCTCCGACCGCGCGGGATCCCCTGACGACTCGCGATAGCGCCGCCAACGATGTTGCCTTCCACGTCAGTTAACCGTGTCGGCACCCCGAACTCCTTGATTTCGCGGCTCAATAGCCCGGCCTGCACGTGCCCCTCCCAACGCTTCGCCGATGCCCTCACGAGCATCCACGCATGGTTCGGGGTCATCGTGGGTTCGCTAGCCCTTCGATGTAGAGCTCTCACATCTCCTTCTTCATGCCGGTTTATCCCGGCGCTCTAACTAGTCAGGTTCTTTCGGCGTGTCATCGCTGGCAATGAAATACGTTGCGGGACAATGTGTTTATGCAGCGGCCGACGTATGAGGAACTCGCGGAACTGGTCGTTGCTCAGGCCGCGGAAATCGCGTTGCTGAAGGCTCGGATCGTCGAACAGGACGCCCGGGTCGCTGATCTGGAACGCCGGTTGGGGATGAACTCGAAGAACTCTTCTATGCCGCCGAGCAGCGAAGGCCTGGACAAGCCTTCGCCGAAGTCGCTGCGAACGCGGTCGGGCCGCAAACCGGGTGGGCAGCCGGGACGCCAAGGACGGACCCTGCCGCAGGTGGCCGACCCGGACGAGATCATCGGGCACGAACCTGCCTGCTGCCATGGCTGCGGGAACAGTCTCGACACTGCCGCCCAAACCGGTGTCACGCGGCGGCAGGTGTTCGACTTGCCCCCGATCGACATCCGAGTGCTCGAACACCGGTTGGTCTCGCGCCGGTGCGACTGCGGCGCGGTGACCACCGCCGAGGCACCCAACGGGGTGAACGCCCCCGTGCAGTACGGTCCACGGATCCTCGCGGTCATCGTGTACCTCTACATGGGCCAATATTTGTCGAAGAGCCGCACCGCCAAAGCGATGGCCGAACTGTTCAACATCCCCGTCTCCGAGGGCACCGTCGGCTCCGCGACCGACAGGGCCGCAAACGATCGCAGCGCGTTCGGGATCGCCGTGGCCGACCGCATCGCCGCCGCCGATGTCGCCCACTTCGACGAGACCGGGTTGCGCGCCGCCGCGAAACTGCACTGGCTGCATTCGGCCTCGACCGCCATGCTCACCTGGATCACCTGTCACCGCCGCCGCGGCAAGGCCGGCATGGACGCGGCGCGGGTACTGCCCCGTTTCACCGGCACCGCCGTGCACGACGCATGGGCACCCTACGACACCTACCCGCAGCTCACCCACGCCCTGTGCAACGCCCACATACAGCGCGAACTGGTCGCCGTCACCGAATACCACAACGACAACCCGGTGGGCCCCGTGGCAGTGGCGGCGCTCGGATGGTTCCCGGGCCGAACGACATCATCTGCAGGCAAGTGCGACGCGTTTGTGATGACCGTCGGAGTCTTCTTGTCAGCTGGGTTCTGATGCTGCTGCATCGCCAAATCCCTCCATCCCGATGATGGGCGCCGCGCCATCCTGGCTCGCCGCATGCGCAATGACGTGTCGGGCCGTTCCCCTTCCCGCGACGCCCCGGTCCGAAACCACCACGGGCACCGTCGCGTGCCGAGACGTCAGGTGCGCATCGCGCCCAACGTGTCGTGCACTCGATCGACAATCGCTGCCAACGGCCCAACAGCGAAATTGGCGGCGGCCGATTCCACACCGGGGTGCGGATGCGTTGGCGCGATCCGCTCGACCATGCGGACCGCTTTCGCTAGTTTGTGAAGCTCACCCTTGTCCACGGCCTGGCGCAGCCCCGGGAACTCCTCGGCTTCTTCGCGCTCGGCGTGAGCCAGTACTGCGGCCTGCAACTGGGCGAGCGCCGCGCTGAACTCTGCAGTGCCGGGCTGGAGATGTTCCAAGTCACGCAGCGCAGTCTTGGCGTCATGCTCTTCCCTGAGCATCTCATGCACCACGTCGGCTCCGCCTTTGACTTTCCGGCGAACCCGCGGGTGAACCAACATCTCTTCGACGGTTTCGTGGACCGCCAGCATCGCCCGCAATCGTGAGAATGCCTCTTTCTGCGTATCCGCATTTTTGGCGTCTAAGGTTTCGGTGAACAACGCCTTGATGGCGGCGTGCTGGGCCACCAGGAAGTCGATCACATCGTCAGCGTTGGAGATCGTCTGCTCAGACATGTCAAAAGCTCCTCGTAACGAATCGACTTCGTTTACGGGCTGCTCTGCGAACCCGTGAATACCGTGTCCGAGGGATACCCGCCGGTCGGTCGGGGAAACCTCGCATTCGTAGACGCCGTCGCGGGTATGCCGAGCGCCCGGATTCGCCCCCCAACGAACTCGGACGGCGAGTGTTGAGCGTCTCTGGGAACAACGACCACGGCAGGGGTTGCCGTCATCTCGTTTGACGACCGGCCGTTGCGGCGCGGATGACGATGCGCCGGTGGTCGTCATCACCAACGTGCCCACGATCGAGGATGCCCTGATCGGAGAACCCTGGCCTGGCTGGCGCGTCCGAATCCTGACGGACGCGCCGCACCGCGTTGCCCGTCGGCACCATCGATGACGCCGTGGTGCCCAAAGCGGTTGCGGCCAACACCAACTGGCCCCTTCCCCGCCCAGGTGTGGTAGTCAACGCTGGTGAGTCGTGAACCCAGCGAGCTGCCATGATCGTGATCCGAAACCCACAGGACACCGCCGAGTTCCTGGCCGGCGACGGAATGCGGTGCCCGCGCTGTGCGGGGCCGCTGGCCAAATGGGGCTACGGGCGCGAACGCACCGTCCGCGGCCCGGGCTCGGACACGATCACCGTGCGCCCGCACCGGTCGCGCTGCCGAGACTGCCGCACTACCCACATCGTGTTGCCGGCCGCGTTGCAGCCACGCCGCGCCGATACCACCGAGGTCATCGGAACAGCGCTGGTGCACAAGGCGAACGGACTCGGGTACCGGCGGATCACCACGGCCATGAACAAGGCCGAATCGACGGTGCGGCGCTGCCTGCGCCGTAGCAGCCCCACCCATCTGGAATGGATGCGCCAACAAGGCGCGTCGCGGTTGATCCAACTTGCCCCCGACGTGTTCACCGAGTTGCGCTACAACCGGGAACATGCTGCGCCACACCCTCACGGTGCTCGCCGCGGCCGCCTATTGGGACCGCACCTACTGCGGCATCGCCGACCCGCCCTGGACGCTGATCGGCATGTACACGCGCGGGCGGCTGCTCACACCACCTTGACCCTCGCTCCGGGGAACCGCGCGTCGCGGTTCCCGCGTCCAGGCACGCCCGGGCCATGCCGTAACGACGCCGACCATGCAATCACGGCGCCGATCACGCCGTCACCGTGCCGACCATCCCGTCATCCAGCCCGCGACCAACCATTCCCGACATCGGCAAACCGAGTGACGGCATCATCTGCAAACTCAGCGACGGGCAACAGCACCTGGTCACCTTCGCCACTGCCGACGGCCGCGTCGCCCAACGTTCCGCCCTCACCAGCGGCCACAAGACCATCCTGGCCGCCCTCGACCTGCCCGAACCCCCCAAATACCTCGACTTCACGCCCGGCATCGACACCGCCGTCACCGACTGACAGGACCCACCCCGAAGCTGGCGTCGTGTAGTAACACGACCCACATCGGCTCATTCCACGTTTGCGCTGATCAACGCCCAAATCCGGCGATCCGTGTGCCCACCATCTGCGGAAGTCGGGCCCGTCGGGCTGCGCTACACCAGTAACAACCTCGTTGCGCAGGGAGACGGCCTACCCGGCCAAGAGGGCCGCTCGAGAGGTGGACGGGGCTGCCAGCTCACTGATGGCCGAATGGTTCAGGACTTCGAGCCTGTGCGGCGCTCCAGGGCTTCGATGACGGTTGGGCAGACGTCGATCTCGCACAGCCTTTCGACGGTGTGTAACCCCCCGGGGCTCTCCGCGTTGATCTCTACCACCTTGTCGCCGATGACATCGATGCCGACGAGGAACATGCCGTCGGCGACGAGCTTCTTGCTCATCGCCTCGACGATGCCGCGTTGCATGTCACCGATCTCGAGAGGGACCGGGCGTGCGCCCACGCTGAGGTTGGCGCGCGGGTCGTTACCGGTGGGCACTCGCCGGAAAGCGGCCAGCTTCCCGTCCCGCTCGAGGATCTGTCCCTCGAGCAGGAAGATCCGGGCGTCGCCGTCCTCGCCGCCGTCGACGAATTCTTGAACGATCGCGTAGCCGTCTTGTAGCACCGCCTCCATCATCTGCGCGAGGTTCGTTTCGCCCTCGTCCTCGACGATGAACACGTTGCGACCTTTGGCCCCGTACAGGGGCTTGACGACGCAGTGGCCGACCGTGGCGACGAACCGCTCGATCGCTTCCGGGTCGCGCGTAACCAGCGATCGCGGTCGAATCTTCTCCGGGAACTCCTCCAGGTAGAGCTTGCTCGTGGCGCGTATCAGGGACGTCGGGTCGTTCACCACCGTGACGCCTCGAGCCGTGAGCATCTGGCCGAAGACCACACCCAGGGGACCTGCCCACGGCCGGTCGTGCAGATCGTCGATCGATTCGTTTCGCAGCAACAAGGCGTCGAGGTCGTACATGGCGATCCGTTGGGCGTCGCGCTCTTTGATGCGCTTGATGAAGCTTTCGAGCGTGTCGTCTTCCTCGAACTCTGCGCCATGGGCCCGGGCACAGAGCTGCCCACCGCTTTCCCCGTGCTCGACGTCTCCGACCCCGACGTACCAAACCTGATGCCCGCTCCGGGCCGCGGCCCTGGCCAGGTGCGTCGTCGTGTAGTTGGCCTTCTCCGTAGCGACGTCGTTGACGAAGATGGCAAGTCTCATGCCGACACATCTCCTTCGTAGAGGTGCGTGACCGAAGTGCCCGCGCGCAGCTTGTCCAGGCGCTCCTGAGCGCCGGGCACGTCCAGCCACCGGGGACGGACCCATGGTGCTTGGAGCACCTCGCGGTCGAGCAGGTCCTGGATCATCGGGATGTGGTCCAACGAGAACTTTCCGACGAAGAGGACGTCGAGGCTGCTGCCCTCGGCGAGGGCTTCGAGGATGCGCATGATCCCGCGGAGGTAGATCGCGTCCTTCACGCAACCGCCGCCGACGACGACGCGGATGGTGATGGACCATGCGGTTCTCGCTGGTATCCGCTGTTCTCGTAACGCTTGGAAGATTTCCAGGAATCCGGCGCCGTCGAGCATCTTGCTGATGGCGACGACCCTCGCCGCGAGCATGCGGAGACGCCGCGGGTCCAATCCGCCGGTCAGGTACTCGGCGAGAACGGCAAGACCCTCTTGGGTCTCGTCGTAGCCTGGCAGTCCGATCGTCAGCAGCGTCAGTGGTTGCCGGGCGCCGTTGTGGTAGGTGACGACATGGGTGCCGATCTCGTGATGCAGCAGGGGCTCCACGCGGTCCGCCCGTGAAAACGGCGGCTTCGGGGATCAGCAGCCGCCCGAACGACACCATCAGGTCGGAGATGTCGTCGCGTACTTCGATGTGAGCCGGGAAGTCCCGATACACGGCGCGGTATCGATCGAACTCCGCACGCGCCGCCTCCGCGAACGCCCCGGCCGTGAGGCTCCCGGTGCTGGGAGCGTGGGCTGGGAGGGTCTCGAGGAGCTCCTCCGCGGCGGATGCCAGGGGCTGCGCGATCCCTCCGTAGAGCTGCAGCGACCCGTACACGAACCGTGACGTGTCACGATCCTCCAAGGCTGTGATTTGTCGTGCTATCTCGTCTCGCTTCGCCCGGAAGAGCGTGTGCAGCGCGGGGTCGGTGACGTTCTCGATATCGAGGTTGTAGAGCTCACGTCGCACCAGGTCCGGCTCGAATTCCAGCGGTCTGAGCCGGAGCGCGGGAACCGTCGCGAAGTCACTTCGTTCGAAGTCCGCCCATGCCTGTGCTGCATTGACCGGTGTGATGTTGAGCAACAGGTTCACGCCGCGCCCGATCTCGGTGAGGCGGGCGTCGATATCCAGAGCAGGCGCAAGCCGCTGGTTCGGGGATGTCACCTGACCGGATATACCCACCAACCTGTACGGGCAACCCCAACCGGCCGGGACGTCATCTACCCATAGAAGACCTGAATGTGCAGGCGCTGAAGAACTCCCCGGCGTATGAGGCTCGGAACGTTCAGATAGTGGCGACACAGCGGCCACAGACCCAGCGGCGGAAACGAATCGTTTCGTCGGCAGCCCGGTCGGGTACCGAACAAAGGTGATACATCCCCGAGAATCCGACGCACCCATCGATGACCAGGTGCCGATCCCGGACGCCATCGAACAGCGGCTGCCGGTCGGGCCGACGCCGGAGCTGTCGGAGGACTTCCAGCCCACCGAAGTGAGCGAGATCGGGGGCCACGCTCCCGACGAGGCGAATCCGGCTGACTGGCAGGAACAATTGACCAGCGCCGACGCCGGCGACGAGCAGTGGGATCCCGACTTCGTCTGAGGAGTGCACCGTGCCCGACCATCAAGATGACGCATCCCGAGTCATCCCCTACCCCGGTCGCACCGAAGACATGAACGAGCGGCCTCGCGACGAGATGCGCGGCTACGTGGGCCGCGGCCTGCTGGCCGGCAAGCGTGCGCTGATCACCGGCGGTGACTCCGGGATAGGTCGGGCGGTGGCCGTCGCGTTCGCCAAGGAAGGCGCCGACGTCGCGATCGCCTATCTGGAGGAACACGACGACGCCATGCACACCGAACGTCTGGTCGCAGACACCGGCCGCCGCTGCCTGCGGCTGCCCGGCGACCTGGCCGACCGCGACCAGTGTCGCTCCGTTGTGGAACGCACCGCGAGTTCGCTGGGCGGCCTCGACATCCTGGTCAACAACGTGGCCTACCAGAATCCGGTCGACGACTTCACCGAGCTGTCCGACGAGCAGTGGGCGGCGCACCTTCGCAGTCAACATCGACAGCTTCTTCTACGTGACCAAGGCGGCGGTGCCGCACCTCACCGACGGTGGGGCGATCATCAACACCGCGTCGATCAACGGACTGCGCGGCAACAAGTCGCTGATCGACTATTCGGCCACCAAGGGCGCGGTGCTGGCGCTGACGTATTCCCTGGCGCAGTCGCTCACCGAGCGCGCCATCCGGGTCAACTGCGTGGCCCCGGGACCTGTGTGGACGCCGCTGATACCGGCCACGATGGACGCCGAACGGGTCGGGTCGTTCGGCGCGCACACCCCCTTCGGGCGCCCCGCACAGCCGGACGAAATCGCTCCGTCCTACGTTTTTTTCGCGGCCCCGCAGCTTTCCTCCTACTACAGTGGCGAGGTGCTCGCACCTATCGGGGGTGAGACGCTGCCGGGATAAGCCTGAACCGGCCCGCGCTGCAGATCGACGTCGGTGAGGCGTCGGTTACCCTACCTACGCAAGGGCCGTCCGGCGTTCGGGTGCCGGCGATTGCTCTCGTGACCTTCTTTGCAACACCACCGTCCTTCGCACGAGGCGCCTTGCTCCCGCAAGGGCGCAAACGTGCAGATCCTCGCCGACCCGGCTGGGTTCCCGGTGTGGTCCAGCCGAGGTCGAACCGGGCAGCGTGCATGACCTCACCGCTGCCCGCGCGCACTGTTTGGGCGCGTTGTACAAGGCAGCCGCCGATGGGCTGCCGACGCTGACGGACAAGGGATACCAGGGCGCCGGGATCGGGGTGCACAGCCCGGCCAAAGGCCGTGACCTCGATGTCGCCAATCGCAGCTACAACACGCTGCTCACCGCGATTCGGGCGATCGGGGAACGCGCCAACGCCGAACTCACGGAACGCTGGCGGTGTCTCCGGCGAATCAGACTGTGCCCAAACAGAATCGGCCAGATTGTTGCCGCCGCAATCGTCCTATCAACTCTCCAGAGGGGAAACTACGAAAACCTCAGTTTGTCTTCGGCGCTCATGCGCTTCCGCTGCCTTCGGTGGCGTGTGGCCGTTGAATCGTTGCGAGCGGTCGACGCCCGCCCATCAAGGTGGCTCAAACTTCGCGAAAACGGGTATCCCACCCGCGTGACGCGAGCGGGTTTCGATCGGACGGTGGTGGTCATTCCCGCTCACAACGAGGCGACGAGGCTGCGGGGGTGCTTGACCTCCGTGCTGGCCGCTGCGAGGGCTATGCCGGGCCGGGTACTGACGGTGGTGGTGCTCGACGCGTGCACAGACCGCAGCGCCGATGTCGCTGAAGGGTTCGGTTCGGGTGTGCAGGTGCTGTCGACCGACGCTCACAATGTTGGCGCGGCGCGTGCGGCCGGATTCAATCGTGCTCGGACGGTTTGGCCCGAAGCAAACATGGCCCGTACGTGGTATGCCACCACCGACGCGGACAGCCGCGTGGATCCTGACTGGCTGGTGCGGCAGATCGTCGCCGACACGGACATGGTGCTCGGGGTGGTCCGCGTCGCGAACTGGCGACATGTCCCGACGTCGGTCGCGCGCCGGTACCTACGTCGCTACCGATGCAAATCTGGAAGCGATGGCGCAGGCCATCACCACATCCACGGCGCGAACATGGGCTTTGCTGCCGATAAGTATTGGGAAGTTGGAGGTTTCGCCGCTTTGCCGAGCAGCGAGGATGTGGACTTGGTGCGCCGGTTTGCGCTGAACGGATTTCGCATTCGGTGCGACGCCGACCTCTCGGTGGTCACGTCAGCGCGGCACGAGGGACGGGCACCCAATGGGTTCGCCGCGCACCTGCGCTCCATGCAGCATCCACGTGGCGCCGAGGATCTGGCATGACACCGCCCCTGGTTCGTCAGTGGCTGGATGCCGGCGTGCTGGATCTTCCGCTGCCAGCGTCAGGGGACACGGTCGGCCGGTGGTTAAAGCTTGCCGAATTCACAGAAGTCGATGTTGTGGCGGGCCGGTTGGCCGAAGCTCACGCTGACGCCGTCGCGATCCTCGCCGAACTAGGGGGGCTACGCGCGCAACCCGGGCAACTGTGGGGTGTGTGGGCCGCCGAGGCCCCCGGACACACGCTGACGGCTCGTCGCGCCGGCGATGGCGTGGTGCTCGGGGGCGTGAAGCCGTGGTGTTCGGGCGCGGGGCTGTGCTCACACGCATTGATCACCGCCCATGGTATGAGCGAAAGCGGAAGCCGCGAACTGTTCGCTGTCGACTTGGCCCAGCCCGGTGTTACTCGGCTGGCTCGCTCATGGCGCAATGCGGGCATGGCGACCTCCGACACAAGATCCGTACGCTTCGACGATGCACCAGCGATGCCGATCGGCGCACCGGGTGATTACCTTGCACGGCCCGGCTTTTGGCATGGCGCCATCGGGGTGGCGGCCTGTTGGCTCGGGGGGGCGCGTGCGGTCGCCGAGCCGCTCTACGAGCGCGTCGCCAGCGGTGGCGCGGGCGACCACATGCTGGCCCACCTCGGCGCTGTGGACGCGGCGTTCACCGCCGCCGAGGCCACCCTCGCCGCCGCCGCCGACCATATCGACACCGACCCGGCCAACAGGTCCGGCCTGGCGGAATTGATCGCCCGGCGCGCCCGTGCGGTCGTAGAATCGGCAGTCGACGAGGCGCTCGCGCGAACGGATCGGGCGCTGGGGCCAGGCCCGCTCTGCCTCGACGAACGGCACGCCCGCGCGGTGGCCGATCTGACGGTGTATATCCGGCAAAGCCACGCCGAGCGCGATCTGGCCGCCCTCGGCCTGCTGACAGCCACCAACCGTGAACGACGATAAGATGTTGTCCAGCAACAGCATTCGGTTACAGACGTGCCCGATCGCGGACGGCGGCACTCCCATCGAGGTGTGGACCAGCTGGGAGGACGGATTTACCTCCCTCGACATCGCGGACTGCCCGGGCCTGGTGATCGTCTCACCGCATCCCGACGACGAAACGCTGGGGCTCGGAGCAACCACCGCGACGCTCATCGAGGCCGGCGTGGACGTGCACCTGGTTTCGGTTTCAGACGGGGGCGCCGCATATCCGGGGTTGTCGGCCGAGCGTCGTACACAGTTGGAAACGGTGCGCAGAGCTGAAGTTCGCCGCGCTGCAAAGCTGTTGGGTGCCGGCGAGCCGATCCGGCTAGGGATGCCCGACGGAGAACTGCACCAACACGAACGGCAGACGGCAGAGGCGATCGCGGCGATCCTTGCCCGTTTCCCGCCCGGAACGTGGTGTGCGGCCACCTGGCGCGGCGACGGCCACCCCGACCATGAGGCGACCGGGCGGGCGACCGCGACCGCCGCGGCGCAAACCGGCGCGGTATTTGTCGAATACCCGGTGTGGATGTGGCATTGGGCCCGGCCCGGTGATCCGGCGGTGCCGTGGCACCACGCCCGCCGTGTGACCCTGACCGACAGGGCACTTCGTCTGAAACGGCTCGCCACACGTTGCTTCGCGAGCCAAATTGTGCCCACGCAGGACGGCGCTTCGGTGCTTTCCCCGATCGTGGTTGAGCGACTGCTGGCGGTGGGTGAGTTGGTGTTCGTGTGAATCGACTACCGGATGACTATTTCGACCAGATGTACTCCCGTTCACCCGACCCGTGGGAACTGGCCAACCGGTGGTATGAGCAGCGCAAGTACGCGATAACGCTCGCGCTGCTACCATGCCAGCGCTACCAGCACGCGTTCGAACCCGGCTGTTCCATCGGGGTGTTGACGGCGCTTTTGGCGCTGCGCTGTACTCGCGTGACCGCGACGGATGTCTCATCCGCGGCGCTTGAGAATGCGAGCCGGCGACTCACCAACGCCGGGCGAAGCGATCAGGTGACGCTGCTGCGCCGCTCGATGGACGAGCCGTGGCCGCCCGGTCCGTTCGACCTCGTGGTGATTTCCGAGGTCGGCTACTACCTGACGTCCGATGAGCTGCGCGCCGTACTGGATCGAGAACTCCCCAAGCTGGCGACCGACGCGACCGTCGTCGCAGCGCACTGGCGCCACCCGGTCGATGACTACCCGATGTCGGGTGACGCAACCCATGACGTCATTGCCGCCACGGCGGGGCTGCACCTTACCGGCAGCTACCGCGACGCCGACGTCGCGATAGAGGTGTTCAACACCGCCACCACTGCATCCGTGGCGGCCCGCACCGGTGTTCCGGGCTGCTAAACCAACCGAAGGCCCGTGTCCGATACCTCGCCCACGATGGTCCCTAACCCGGATTTTCGCGTGCAACGCAGGTACTGAGGGTGTGTCGTTTGTGGCTGTGAGATCGGTTGCCTGTCTGGTGACCTCGACCGTGACCAGGTTCATCCTGGCTAAACTGGGGAGGATCTCGCTGTCCACGGCGTGTGGCTGCTGAAGTGCAGTACGCACAGGTCTACGGGAGAACTGTTGAATCACAACGATGTAAGACGCGCCGGTCCCGCATCCGTGACCAACACGCCGGTAACCGATGCACTATATGTGTTGTCCAAAACCGCGAAACCCACCCCCATAAGCGGGACTTCCGCCGGGGACCGGACCACAGCATCGCCGCTACGAGGCGTTACGCGGCTACCTGTTCGAAGGACTGACCTACGAGGCGGCCGCGGCGCGGTCCGGCTACTCGACCGCGACGCTGCGCTCCGCGGTCCGCGACTTCCGCAGCGGGAAAACCGGGTTCTTCCTCAACCCCCGCCCCGGCCCCACCCCGGCCCCGGCAAAAAACCCCGCCCGCGACAAGATCCTGCCGCTACGCCGGGCCGGACACAGCGCCAAAGAAATCAGCCAGCTGCTCGTGACATCGTCATTGGACAACCTCGCGACGTACTTGGCTGGCACGCAGAGCCCGGACTGACGGCGACCTGGCATCAACCGTGAACAAGTGAGGGACAGCCAGACGCGGGGATGTTTTGGGGTAGACGTGAGTGCGCCACACCAGCGCCTTCTCCTGCGCCCGCCCGACGAACAACGCGCCCTCGGAGCCGGTGAACCGGCCAAAAACTCCGCTGCCACATCGTCCTTGCGTTCCTTGCCGAAGGACACCAACTCCAGGCCCCATGCCGCGACGAAGCCGCGGATGTCGGCGACGAACGCTTTCGTCATCGGATCCATCAACGCCGTCGAGGCGTAGTGGTGGCCGCGGTGACCGACGAAGAAGTCATCATGGGCTCCGGTTCGGACGGGCGGTCGGCAACGACCCACCAACCGCTACAGGCGGTTCGTACACCCGATCGACACGTTTCGACCAGGGTCATCATCCCGTTCGAACCGAAGCCCCCAAAAGACACCAGCCAGCATGCCCATCGGGATCGGGCGAAGCCCGGCTAGGGGGTCAGCGACAAGCGACCGGCACCGCGTAGCCGGCGAGGCGCCGGAACCCGGCGGTGAGGGCCTTGTCCTCAGGCCCGAAGACTATCGTCTGGGCGGCGATGCGGTATCCGTAGTTGCGGATCTCAACGCCGTGGGTCACTTTCTCGCTGGTGTAGCGCGGCTCCTCGGTGCCGAAGCGCAACCCCACTACCGAACCGGCCTCTTCGGCCACCCGCGCGACCAACGATCCAATTTTTCCCAACATGGCGCCAGGCGTACCCCGTCCGTCCGCCGTCTACGCCCGCCGTCGCGAAGAATTCCAGTGCGCTGCCCGTCCGGGTCACGGAAGCTTCGGCTACCACGACGAAGTGCGCGGCGAGTTGGGCCGGCTGGTCCCTGACGACGCCATCGACCAGCACCCCTGCTGATGGGGACGTTACGCCCAACGTCGGACTCAACCCCGCTCGCCCAAACGTTGTTCGGCCTTGTGGTCGAGCCGGCGGCCCGCTCCTCCTACCTGGGGTATGAACGTTCCGACGCCCGGTCGTCGAGGTCACCGTCCACGGTCAGCCTGACGTCGACGACGGTGCCAAGGCGCCCGGCCGTTCGGGCCGGTTTTCAGCGCTACTCACCGACCCCTGCGCGACGACGACTCACGGACGCCAACACTGTCGAATGCCCTGTAAGGAGTGGCGCACACATGACGGGGGTACATCGGGTCCATGGTGATCCGGATCGGCACGTCAGGCTGGTCCTACGGTCATTGGGCTGGTGTGCTGTACGAACCCGGCGTGCCGGTGGCCGGTCGGCTTGCGCGTTACGCCGAGGAGTTCGGCACCGTGGAGCTGAACGCCAGCTTCTACCGGTGGCCCCGCGACACGACGTTCGCGGGGTGGCGGGACCGGTTGCCCGCGGGCTTTCTGATGTCGGTGAAGGCGGCGCGGGGCCTGACGCATGCGCGACGCCTCCGTGCCCCTGAGCAGTGGATCGAACGCTTCACCCGGTGCTGGCACGAATTGGGGGATCGACGCGGTGCACTGCTGGTGCAGCTGCACCCTGCGCAGGACCGCGACGATGCCCGGCTGGACTACTTCCTCGGTGCCGTCCCGCCGTCGATGACGGTGGCCGTGGAGCTGCGACACCCTTCCTGGGACGACCCGCAGGTGTATCGGCTGCTCCAGCGGCGCAATGCGGCGTATGTCGTCATGAGTGGCGCCGGTCTGCCGTGTGTTCTGAAGGCCACCGCGAAGCTGGTCTACGTGCGGCTGCACGGTCCCGATCCGTCCACCCTCTACGGTGGCTCCTACAGCGCCGAGGATCTGCGGTGGTGGGCTGATCGGATCGTGGATTGGCATCGCGGTGGCCACGATGTGCTGGCGTACTTCAACAATGATGGTGGCGGCAACGCCGTGCGCAACGCCCGGGATCTGCGCTCCCTGCTGGGCGTCCACGGTCTGCCCAGCTGAGCGGGCACGTCGCCCACATTCGGGTTGTCACGCAACATCTTTCACAGGGAGGCGGTGTGGGCGCTGTGGTTGAAACAGGTCCCGGCCGGGTATCACCAACACGCCGCACCAGAGGCGGACGGAATCGGGAGGTCGACATCAGCGGTGGCTCGAAGGCGTTCTACATGCCGCCGTCGATCGTTACCAGCGTGGCCGGAGGCTTGCTTGCCGGGGCGGTGTGAAGTCAGATCTGGAAACGTCTCCGCGATACCGATCAGCCCCCGCCGGATCCCAAGGATCTGAACCGGTCGGCCCGCGCGGCGCTGGTCGCCGCCGGCCTGCAGGGTCTGGTGTTCGGTCTGGTGCGCGCCGCCGTTGACCGTGTCGGCGCCCGTGGCTATAAAGCCGTCACGAACAAGTCGCCGGTGTAGGGCGCAGTGTGAGACGCGCCGAACGGTTGTCTCAGCGTCGGTATTTCAGGAACAAGTAGTCCTCGCAACCAGCGGGTGCTCGAGCCGCATCGAGATCGGAAGGGCAAGCGGCGACGGCGCCGCCCGGCGGCCCACGGGTTGGCTCGCGGCGAGTTTGGGGGCCAGCGTCCACACAGATCTCGGTGACGGCATCGGCGTCGACCAGTTCGTCGAGCAGGGTGGGTCCGCCCTCGCACAGGATACGGTGCATTTCCTGCTCCCGAAGCAGGCCGACAGCGCGCGCGACATCGACGGAGTCTTCGCCGGCCACCAGCACTTTCCAGCGCCGGTCACCGATCACATTCCGCTTCGCCGCGGCCTGCGCGGAGGTCACCAGAATCGGCGGCTGCTCAGGGCTGATGAACAATCTGGCGGGCAGGTCGCCTGACTGGCTGACCACCGCGATCGGGGGCGGGTTGGGGCGCCCCTGCCCCTGTCGGGTGGCCTGTTGGGCGTCGGATAGGCGCACCGGGCCGTAGTTCTCGGGCGCACGGTGCCGGCGCCGACCAGCACCACATCGGCGAAACCACGCAGGATGCCCAGCAGCTGTTGATCAACGGGACACGACAAGGGACGGGCACGCCCGCCGAACGCCGCGGCGCCGTCGGCGCTGAAGATCATGTTGGCGCGCACCCCGGCCGGGGCCCGTGCGTAGTACGGTTCGAGTTCGGTGATGCCGCCGACGGTGCCGATCCGTGGGACTGCGTTCACCGGGGTCGCCCGATGACCGCGTCGCGTGGCATAGGCATCGGCTAGAGCTTCATGGCCGGGTTGCAGGTCGTGCACGTCGCCGAAGGATACCCAGTGCTCCAGCCGATCCGGCGGATTGCCGCCCACCGGCTCCAGCAGGTGCCCGACGTGGTCACCGAGGGTGAATCGTTCCAGGATCCTGCCGACAAACCAGGCGGCCGCATCGTCGAGAATCGGTATCTGAGCCGGGCCGCAGTGCCACTGGCAGTGATCAAACTTGTTGACGGTGTCGCCGGTGCGTTCGCCGAACAGTTCCACGACGTCGAGGTGTTCGCGGTCGAAAACGTGCACCGCCAGTTGGGTGGCGTCGGCGGCCACCCGGAACGTGTGGTTGCGCTTGGACAGACCGACCAGGAAACGCGGAGGATGGATGCTGGTCTGGCTGGCGAACCCGACCAAACAGCCGGCCGTGACGCCGCCGGCTTCGGTGGTGATGACGAACATCGGATAGTTCAGCAGCGCCACCAGCTTCTCGAATGCGTCACTGCCAGAATCCGCCATCCGCTCAGTCTTCCCGTTCAGGTCGCTGGCGAATCGCATTGCCGCAACCTGTGGCCTGCGGCGAAGACCCTTGCCGCCCGACACCGGGCCGAAACGGATAACCCACACACACGGATCAACCCAACGACGTGTAGGGAAATGTATTGACGCGCGCGCGGACCGGATTCGCCACTGGCTGGGGGTGGCCGACGGCAGGACACCCAGGAGAAGGAGTTAGCCCTTCGCTATACGGCCGCAGCGGCTGCCCGGCTGTTGACCCTGGGCAAGGTGGACGGCGATTCCGGCGATGCTCCAGACACCTGGAGGAGCGTGCGTGAAGTCGCCGATGAAGCCGACACCTACCTCGACAACGACCGACAAGATGAAGCCCTGTATCGGCGCGCCCTGGCCAATCTGCTGGCGCCGCAGCTGTTCGAAGAATCGGACGAGCAGCAGCGCCCCGACAAACGAGAGCAGGACAACGAGGATGACAAGGACAACAGCGAAGCCGCAAAGGATGGCGGTACTCGATCGGAATAACCGCCGTCGCCGGAACGCCCTGCGGAACAGAGATTCTCGTTTGTGCACGGCCAGTGGTGCGCATATCAATCGGGAGTCTTCACCTACAACGGCTTCTGCCCGGACGGACGCGCCAGGCCGTGGTGGCAGCTTCCCGTCCACCGAAGCTACTGTCCGCACATTCTGGTTCGGCCGCCCAACTTCCCCAGTCGGATCGATCGAGCCGCTGGCTGGAACGAACTTGGAGCGAAATCGACGCCTCGGTGGCCAACCACACCGCAGACTGATATCGACAAGCCACGAGCCGTGGCCGGGATCGGGTCACCTGCGATCTGGCGATCGCACGAGCACCCGCAGGCGAGGCCACCGCTCCCCCCTCGGCGTTTCCGCGCGAGTCGACGCCCGCATCGTCGCTGCGAGGCTGGCGGTGCGTCGCTGCGGACCGTCGCCGCCAGGCTGACCGCCGACGCGCTACCGACCGCCAAAGGCGGCGTGAAGTGTCACGCGTCGGCCATCATAATCTGACCGCCGTGCCCGGCGGTCATCACCCCCCGCGCGGTTGAGCACCGTTCCGAGGAGTCCCCGTCGCGCAGCTCCGCATCACCGGTCGCCATGCCCATCCGCACCGGCAATTCCAACGCCCGCTGCGCAGTCATCGCTGCATCCACTGGGGGATCTCGGCGAGCGTCGAGGAGGCTCTTGGTGGGGGTGCGGTTGTCGGTGGGGGTGTGCACCAGCAGCAGTTTGGTGTTGGTGCGGGCGGCGTGTTCGGTGAAGTAGCGCAACTGTTTTGGGTCGAGGTGGTCGCGTCGTCGATGACGAGCAGGTTGCCCGGTAGCGCCGCCACGTAATCCTGGTAGACCGGGTTGGTGTTGCATGCGGCGATGGAATCGGCAAGCTTGTGGCGCACATTGCCCGACAGTGCCGTGGTCGCCGGCACCAGCTCGTCGGGATCGTCGAGGTCGGGGTAGACCAGACCCTGCAGCAGATCGCGGGCCGTGGCGGTGTCGACGTCGAGCAGGCCCGCGGTCAGGTCCAGGTCGATGCGGCGGGCCCGGTCCAGGCTCATCGCCAAGGCCTCTTCCGGGCCGGCGGCACTGAGCTGTTCGGCGCGCTTGGACACCAGATCGGTGGAGAAGATCTCGGCTTTATGTGCCTGGCCGGTGGCCTCGGCGAAGATCTCCAGCGAGGACACCACCGCCCAGCCGGGATCGTGGCGCATACCGCCGTCGAGGTGGCGCCGCTTCTTGTACGGTGCGGGCGCCGTCCAGGCGTCGGTGTCCCATTTGTCGAGCAGCTCGGCCGGCACCGGCCCGCGGTAGGGCAGTCCGGGTTCGCCCTCCTTCGCGCGCCACTTCGCCTCGGCGGCGGCGACCTTCTGAGCGTGACGCTCCTGGGTGATGTCCTTGGGCCGTACCCAGCTGAATCGGTTGATCGGGCCGTGGCGGCGCACGTAGAGTCGTAGAGATGATTCAGGTGCCCGCGCAGCTGGTCGCGTTCGGCGCCGGGGCGCCCGTCGCGCTGGGACACGATCAGGCTGTTGGCGGCATCGCGCAGCGCGATCAGCTCCCGCGTCTCGGCGATCAGCGTCTTCGGCGTGTCGTGGGTTTCCCAGCTGTGACCCGACCAGTATTCGATGCGGCGGGTCTCGGCGTTGTAGCGCAACGTGAACAACCCGGTCTGCTCGCCCTGGTCGGCGGCGGTGATCAGCCCGGGATCGAAGCTCTGCGGGGACACCACCGTCAGGTCCGCGGCCGAGGCGGCCAGACCCACGCCGCGGGAGAGAGCCGCGTCGATCATCGGGCCCAGGCGCGCCGACAGCTGCGCGGCGAGCTCGGCGCCGGTGGCTGCCCTCGACGACCAGATTCGGGCTGCCGTGCAGGCCGTGACCAACCTCCATCGTGCCCAGGACGTGCTGCGGGTTCTCGTGGAAGTAGGCGTTGATGGCGATCGGGGCCGCGGCGGCGCCGTCGGTGTCGGCGTCGGTGTCGAGGGAGATCCGCGCAGTGTCCAGCCACAGCGGGCGCTCGGCGCGCAGGTCGACCGGTTCGGTGCGGCGGCGCAACACCAGCAGATCGGTCACCACCTCGGTGCCCGCCACGCGGCTCAACGCGCGCGACGGCAACCGCAGCGCGCCGATCAGTTCACCGCGTTCGGCGATGTCGCGCCGAGCTGCATCCGAGGTCGAATCCATCGTGTAGCGGCTGGTCAGGACCGCGACGTACCCGCCGGGCGCGGTCAGGGCCAGCGACTTGTTGATGAAGTGGTTGTGGATCGAGTGCCGGGCCGCATTGTGCGCGGGGTCGTGGACCACGAACCGGCCGAACGGCACATTGCCCACCGGCGAGACCGTGGGCGCCCAGGGTGGTTCGAACAGTTCCTGGCCGACCGCGGCGCCCGCAAACCCTCGGCGCACGCCTTGAAGGCCCACCGCCAGGACTTCAAGGCGATCGCCGCGCTGTTCGCCGGCGACACCCACGACCTGGTGCGCCTACCGCTGGCGATCATCGACGGGCCAGCTGGACGAATCCAGCCTCTTCCATGACCTATGCGATGCAGGTAGCCGCGATCCCGGCGACCTTGCGCTAGCCGCCCA
>CAWJYB010000035.1:0-41125 GCA_963846905.1 uncultured Actinomycetota bacterium | reverse complement strand
TAAGCTCATCGCCAACCGGATCAGTACGTGCCGAGAATGCCCCGAGATGAACGAGCCCGGCCTCACTGCGTCTGCACCGGGATATGGCTCTCCGAAGGCCCCCGTGGCCATCGTTGGGCAGAGCCTGTGCCGCAAGTGCATGGAGTCGGGGATCCCGTTCACAGGTGGCAGCGGTGTGTACATCGACCGAGCGCTGGAACTCGCCGGGCGGGAGAAGCGCGAGCTGTTCATCACGAACGTGGTGCATTGCCACCCGCTCGACGACCGGAAATCGCATCGGCACGAGATCGAGAACTGCCGGCACTTCCTCCACGAGGAGTTGGAAGTTGTGGTGCCGCGTCTGATCATCGGCCTCGGCGACGACGCGGAGTCAGTGCTGTCGGCGCGCTACCCCGATGCACTTGGTCTGCAGTGGCCGTTCGTCAAGCCGCGCACCCGTAGGCCCGGGGCGACCTACCTGTTGTTCCCGGAGCACCCCGGCTCCCTGCGATTCAAGAAGATGGCCGACCGCGCGTACTACTCGCCGACTCTCGCCCGTGCGATCGGGTGGGGGTTCGAGTCTCGGTAGGCGTGAAGCCGATCAGTCCCCTGGTCCAGCAACGTAGAAGTCGTCGAGGGTCCACAGCTCAGGAAGGACGGTGAGCTGGTCCGTCTTCGTACTGGTTGCGCGCCCATGGCGCTGGCGATCATCTCCACGCTTATCTTCTCCGGTGCCTTGGTGCCGGTGATGACGGTGACGGTGAAGTCGCCGGACTGCTCACGCGGGGAGGAGGTCACCGCCGTCCCACGCGACCTCGAAAGCGTCATCTATGTGGGAGACCGACCCGCGTGCGGGGTGCGGTGTAAAGCTAATGGTAGGGGCAACGTTCCGAGGGGGGTGTCCAGGGTTTTTCCGGGTTTTCTCCAGAGGGATTTTGAACCTGCAGGGGCTTGACTGCGGTCGTGATTATCGGCAGCTCCCGGCCGCATGCAGTCCAAGTCCCTCGGCTCTCTCGGGTCTACTAACGTTCTGCCCATGGGGGATTTCGACGGCCTGTACGGCACCTTTGATGCTGACCCGCGGGTTCGCGGCAGGCAGTTCGAACACGTCTGCAAGTGGTTTCTGGAGAATGACCCGGTCTATCGCAGTGAACTGCGGCGGGTGTGGCTCTGGGACGAGTGGCCGGGCCGGTGGGGCGGGGACGCCGGGATCGACCTGGTCGCCGAGGACCGCGACGGCGAGCTGTGGGCGATCCAGGCCAAGGCTTACGACCCGAAGTACCGGGCGTCGAAGACGGACGTCGACAAGTTCCTGTCGGAGTCGGGCGCGACGGTGTTCTCCTACCGACTGCTGATCGCCACCACCGACCTGATCGACCGCACCGTTGAGCGCACGATCGAACGACCAGGAGAAGCAGAGTCAGCTTTCTTCGGGTCTCAGCGACCTACTCGCCGCCGCGGTGGACTGGCCCGACCTCGCCGGCGCTCCTGCGCCCTGCGAGGCGCCGAAGCCCGCCAAGCCCCGGGACGCACCAGCGCGAGGCGATCCGCGATGTGGTGAAGGGGTTCAGCGACCTCGGACCGCGGTCAGCTCATCATGGCGTGCGGAACCGGCAAGACCCTGACCTCGTCTGTTCATCACGGAGAAGCTGAACGCCGAACGGACCCTGGTGCTTGTGCCGTCGCTGTCGCTGCTGAAGCAGACGATGCAGGTGTGGCGGGTCAACGCGAAGGCGCCTTCGACGCACTGCCGGTGTGCTCCGACGAGACCGTCGCGACACCGACGACGACGCGGCGGTCGCCCATACCAGCGATCTGGGTGTGCCGGTCACCACCGACCCGCATGACATCGCCGCGTTCCTGCGCCGGCCGGTCGGGCCGCGGGTGGTGTTCTCCACCTACCAGTCCTCCCCGCAGATCGCCGCCGCCTTCGCGCTCGGGCGGGTGCCGCGGTTCGACCTGGTGATCGCCGACGAGGCGCACCGGGTCGCCGGGCCGGTGTCCGTCGGACTTCGCCACCGTTCTCGACGCCGACGGCGATCAAGGCACGAGCGACGGTTGTTCATGACGGCCACCCCGCGCTACTTCACGGGGCGGGTCCTGAAGGCGGCCCAGGACGCCGACTTCGAGGTCGCCTCGATGGACGACGCGGCAAGTTCGGCGCGGTGTTCCATCGGCTGACTTCGGCGAGGCGATCGAGCGGGACCTGCTCACCGACTACCAGGTGGCGGTCGTCGGCGTGGACGACGCCACCTACCGCGAGTGGGCGGAGAAGGGCACCTGGTCACCCGCGACGGCAAGAAGATCACCGACGCCCGCACCCTGGCCGGACAGATCGGTCTGGCGAAGGCGATGCGGAAATACGACCTGCGCCGGATCATCTCCTTCCACTCCCGGGTCGAACGCGCGCGGGAGTTCGCCGCCTCGATGCCCGAGTCATCGCCTGGATGCCGGCCCGGCAGCGGCCGAAGGGCTGCGCTGTGGTCCGATGTAGCCTCCGGCGAGATGTCCGCCGGCGAACGCCACGTGCTTCTCCAGCACCTGAGCCGGCTCGATGACGGCGAGCGCGGCCTGCTGGCCAACGCTCGCTGCCTTTCCGAGGGTGTGGATGTGCCGACGCTCGACGGCGTGGCGTTCATCGACCCCCGCCGCTCCGAGGTCGACATCGTTCAGGCGGTCGGACGGGCGATCCGCAAGTCCGAGCGACAAGACCGTCGGTACCATCGTTATTCCGGTGTTCATCGACACCGACGACGACGCCGCAGGTCGGCGCTAGACTCCTCGCGTTTCAAGCCGGTCTGGGATGTCATCAAAGCACTTCGGGCCCACGACGAGAACTGGGCGAGCAACTCGACTCGCTGCGCCGGCAGTTGGGTCGGACCGGCGGACAAGCCGCGGCTGCCCGACAAGATTCACCTCGACGTTCCCCCCACGGTCGGCACCGATTTCGCCCGCGCCTTCGATGTGCGGCTGGTGGACGCGACCACCGCACCGTGGGAGTTCTGGTACGGGCTGCTGGAGAAGTACGTTGCCGAACATGGGACCGCGCGAGTCGCAGCTCAATTCACTGACCGCGACTACAGGCTGGGTAGTTGGGTCGCCAAGCAGAGGGCGAAAGGCCCCGACTGGACGCTGAATGCGGACCGCGCACGGCGGCTAGCCGAACTATCAGGTTGGACCTGGGATCCGCGAGAAGGCCTCTGGGAGGAGGGATTCGACAATCTCGAGAAGTACGTCAAGAAACATGGCGACGCCCTTGTCCCGAAGATTTACACCATCGACGGATACCAATTGGGAGCATGGGTTACGACCCAACGACGTGCCTACAAGCAAGGCCGGTTAGCACCGGAACGGCAGCAGTGGCTCGAAGGCGTCACAGGTTGGTCCTGGGACTCGGTCAAAGATCGGTGGCAAGAGGCTTACCGATCACTGCAGCGCTATGTAGCCGAAAACGGCCATACGCGGATCCCGGCGCTAGAGAAATACCAGGGCTTCAGGCTCGGCCAGTGGGTCACTCAACAGCGATACCACCGGAACAGGGGCAATCTGGCGGCCGATCGCATCAGACTTCTGGAGCTCTTCCCGGACTGGACCTGGGACGCGGTCACCGATGAGTGGGAAGAAGGGTTCCGCCACCTGGCGGATTACGTCCGACAATACGGCGACAGCTCTGTACCGCAATCGTTTCGATGCGAGGACGGACACAAGCTGGGCGTGTGGGTCACTTCGGTCCGGTCCGATTACCGCAGCGGTGACTTAGATGACCAGCGCCAGGCACGCCTCGAAAAGCTGCCGGGGTGGTCATGGGCACCCCGGGATACTAAGTGGGAGGAGGGATTTCGACGACTTGAGGCATATGCTGCGGCCCATGGTGACACTCGCATGGTACGCACCTATATTGACCCTGGGGACGGTTACAAACTGGGAATGTGGACGCACAATCAGAGGGCTGCGTTCGCCAGAGGACGCCTTAATGCGGAGCGGATCGCACGTTTGCAGAAGCTCCCCGGGTGGGTGTGGGACGCCAACGAGGGCGCGTGGGAGACAATTTCCGCAATCTTGCAGAGTACGCAGCTGAGCACGGCCACTGTTCCCCAACAAAGTCGACTGTTCACGACGGACAGAAGCTCGGGGCGTGGGTCAATTTGCAGCGGGCCTTGAGGAACAAGGGAACGCTCCGGCCTGACCTCGCAGACCGCTTAGCGGCGCTGCCAGCGTGGGTGTGGTCGATCAACGACGCCAAATGGGAAGAGGGTTTCCGCCAGCTCGTGAACTACGTGGATAAACACGGCACCGCGCTGGTCCCCGCACGTCTACGCCACAACGACTATCCACTTGGTTCGTGGGTGCCGAAGCAACGCGACATCTACCGCACCGAGGGGATGAGTCCGGAAAGGACGGAAAGGCTTAAGGAGCTGCCTGGTTGTTGCCGGGCACTCAAAATGAACACGACGGCGGCACTTTCGGTGATGACGAACGGCGGTAGTTGGTGTGCAGGCTGACGGGGTGGTGTTCACGGTGACGCCGTGACAGCGGTGTTGGTGTTCACGGTGACGGAGGCAGGCGGGCGCGCAGGAGCGTCGGCCCAGGCCGCGTGGGGCCGGGGCCGCACGGCGAATTAGCCCGGCGCTGCCAGAAGCCTGCCGTGGGTGTGCAGGCCGATGAGGGTCCATAGGGGTTCGTTGATGCCCAGCCGGTGCTGCGTGCACCAGGCCGCAGCCGCCAGGACGGTAAGGGCGTCGCGCAGCCGGTTGCCGGTCCAGGCCAGCTGGTTGAACGCGTCGGCGTCGAGGCGGATGAGTGCTTGGGCGCCGCGCTGCCACAGCCGGGTCAGATGAGCATGCTCACGGGCACGGCGCAGCCAGCGGCGCACCGTCGACGGTGATCGGCCCAGCGCGGCGGCGATCTGCCGGCGCCCCATGCCTGCGGCTTTGTGGGCCAGGGCGGTGCCGATCACCGCGGTGGCATCGGCCAGGCGTGGCTGCAAGGCAGCCGGCAGCAGAACATGGGTCGTTGTGCAGCCGGGGCAGCGTACCCGCCGCGGCCGCATGTCGATCGGGTCCGCGCTGAGGGTGCGGATATGCCGGCGGCGGCCGTATCCCCACCGCGCCAAGGTGTCGCCGCAGCCGCGGCGGGGGCAGATCAGCTGACCCTCGGTCAGGGCCTGCTCGGCCGATTCGGCGGTACGGACGACGATCATCGGGTGCTCCGGTGCGCATGAGCCACCAGCGTGGTCTATCACGTCCTGGCCGGGAAGGGGCCAACTGGTGTTGATGTCAGACGGTTTGAAACCGGTTCTGCCCCAGCAGATCCCTTCCGACTGCCACCGTCACCATGCTCACCGACATGGCTTCAGCCAGGCACCGGTTCCTCGGCGAATCCTGGTCGTGGTCATCATGCCGCCGCACACCACCCGCCTGCTCGTCCTCACCCACAGTGACGCAGTGAGCCCCATACCGAGTGCCGTTCAACACCTGGTTGGTCATGGGACCCGTTCACGGACAGATGGGAACGAGCTTTTGCTTTGCTTGGGGGAGTACGTTGCCGAACACGGCACGGCTCGCGTTCCCAACAACTACACCGTCGATGGAATCAAGCGCCAGCAGTGGGCGGCCGTGCAACAAAGCGCATACGCGGAGGGCACTTTGAAACCGGAACGCCAGCACCGACTGGAGGCTCTTCCAGGCTGGTCTTGGGAGGACCGTCGGAAAGACCGCTGGGAATCCAGCTACGCACTGCTTGAGAAGTATGTCGAACGAGAAGGTCACGCTCTTGTTCGACAACAGCACGTCGAGAACGGCGTGCGCCTAGCTAGTAGTACTTTGTTAGGTCGGTGTGTCGCAACGGTTTTCGGTGTCGTGCCTGGGAGAATCGAAGGGTGGATGCAGCCGGTCTGGTACGTGTCGATGAGCAGTTGGATTCCTTTGTCGGCGAGGTGTTCTCGTCGTTGGGGCGCAGGGATCGGCGGGCGACGGCGGGGCTGTATGTGCGGGGGCTGATGCTCGACGGCCGGCGCAAGTCGATGCAGCCGATGGCGGCGCGGCTGCGGGTGGATCACCAGCGGTTGCAGCAGTTCGTGACCAGTTCGCCGTGGGACGTGAAGCCGGTCCGTAAAGCGCTGTCCCGCAAGGCGTGCGCCCTGATCGAACCGGATGCGTGGGTGATCGACGACACCGGGTTCGTCAAGGACGGGGACGCCTCGGCGTGCGTGGCCCGCCAGTACTCGGGCACCCTGGGCAAGGTCGGCAACTGTCAGATCGCGGTCAGCGTGCACGCCGCCTCCGATGCAGCCTCCGCGCCGCTGGACTGGCGACTGTACGTGCCCCGAACGCTGGGACGAGCAGTGCGCCGACGACCCCGCCGACGCGGCCGCGGTCGCGGCCGCGCCGTAAGCGGTGCGCGATCCCCGAGCACGAGCGGCACCGGCCGAAATGGCAGATGGCCCTGGAGATGATCGACGAGTTGATCGGGTGGGGACGCACCCCGCCCGTGCTGAGCGCGGACGCCGGATACGGCGACACCACCGCATTCCGGCAGGGACTGACCGACCGCGAGATCGGCTACGTCGTCGCCGTCAAGGGCGCCACCAGCGCCTATCCCGGCGACGCGACGCCGCAGACCGCGCCCTACGCCGGGCGCGGACGGCCCGCCGGCCCCGCGCTACCGCGACCCGCGCCAGTCCTGCAAGGACCTGGTCGTGGCCGCCGGACGCGCCGCCCTGAAAACGGTGACCTGGCGCCACGGCACCAAGGCCGACCCCGACAACCCGGCCGCGGCGATGCGCTCCCGATTCCTGGCCCTGCGGATCCGCCCCGCCAACCGCGACATCACCCCCGCCGACGACGGCAGCCTCCCCGAAGCCTGGCTGCTCGCCGAATGGCCCACCGGCGCAGCAGAACCCACCGACTACTGGATCTCCACCCTCGGCCCCGACACACCGCTCGACCGAACTCGTGCGCCTGGCCAAGATCCGCTGGCGCATCGAACACGACTACCGGGAACTGAAAACCGCTCTGGGCCTCGACCACTTCGAGGGACGCTCCTGGACCGGCTGGCACCACCACGCCACCCTCGTCACCGCCGCCCACCTGTTCCTCACCACCCTGCGGCTGACCGACCCAAAAGCCACTGGGCAGGGCTGACCCTCTACGGCATCGTGCGCGAACTCCAACGCGCACTTGCCTATTGGATCGGCACCTGCCCACTATGCCACCACACCTTCCCAACCTAACAAAGTACTACTAGGAACATGGGTGAGTACCCAGCGCAGCCAACACAGACAGCAGAAACTCAGCCCGGAGAGGGCAAAACGCCTAGAAGCATTGCCGGAATGGCACTGGAACCCACCTCGCGGACCAACAATCCGTCTGGGCGCCAGCTGAGATCTCAGCCGCAGTCGATGTGGTTGTCGGGGTCGGGGTTTGAGTTGAGCCATTTACCGTAGGTGCCAGGGCCGGCCGGGACGGTGGCCAGCACCGCACATACCTGTTCTTTGGTCGTTCCCCCAACGCGATACACCGCATAGACCGGGTTCCCATCGACGCTCTGACGTAACGAGGGGCACGCAAGATCAGTGCGTAAGTAGGACGCGCCCGGATTGAAGTTCAGCAGGCGTTGAATCTGTTCGCGGTACTTGCCGGGTGTATAGGCCGATCCGAGAATGACGATTCCGGTCCCATCACAGGCCGGACGCGACAATGGGATGTCCAAGCCGAGGTCTGGATCAGTGATCGGCGGTACGGCAGACGATTTCGGCGGTACGGCAGACGATTTCGGCGGCACTGTCGTCGATGATGAGCGCGTGCTGGGTGTCGGCGATGCGCTGCTGCGCCCGGATGTCGCACTCTGTGTCTTGGGCGAGGGATCGACCTGGATCACGACGTGGGGGCCGCCGTAGTCGGCTTGCAGGTCCAGCGAGGCCTCCCCGGCGGGGAACGTGGTGGTCGGTACATCGAAGACGGCGGCCACGTAGCCGGAGAATCCCGGGTTCAACGAAATCGACGAGCGGGCATCGCTGGCCACGTCGTTGGCGGCGAACGAATCAGAGGAATAGGTCTTGCCGTCGACGACGAGCTTCTGACCCATGGAGTCGAAATGCTGTTCGGTATTGCTGTTGTTGCTGACCTTGATGGGGGCGACGACCCAAACGCCGCGCGGCTCATGGCTGCTGAACAGGTTGTCGCGATTACCGATGATCCTTTGCAGCCAGATGCCGGGAACCTCGACCTGGAGATCGCCGAGTTGAACTGCCTTGCCGGCCGCCGCAGTCGGTGTGGGGGAGGAACTGGTGCTGGATTGGCTGCTACCGATTCCGAAGGGCGGCTCACTGCTGGTGCCGCTCTTGCTCGCGTTTTCGGCCCCGGGTGGGGCACCATCCCAGTTAGCGGCGTAGTAGCCGATCCACCCGGTGGTGACTGCCGCTGCCGCAGCGAGGGCCGTCCAGCGGTATCTATTCGCCGCCGGGGTTTCGCCGAGTCGGCTCACGGTCAATCCGCCCAGGCGGCTGAGCTGTTGGGCGGCTGCCGCCGACGCGATGGCAAGCACCACCGCTGACACAGCTAACAACCACAGCCCCCAGCCGACCTGAGCGCCCATCTTCAGTCCGAAGAACTCCGCCTTGGGCAAGGTGAGCACTCGGACGATGTACGGCACGGCGAACGCCGCGCAACCGGCGGCGCCGACAAACACGACCCAGACCAGAATGACGGCGGCATCCGCGCCAAGTTGAAATCGTGGGCCAAAAAACACGACCGCAAGAAGAACCGCCGACAGTACCGCGATGCCGATCCAAACCTTGCCCCAATTCGAGGCGTCAAGGCCCCCGATGCTGAACACCGCGAAGCTGACCCACGTTCCGGTGCATGCGATCAGAACGCCGACGCAAGCTGCGATGCCCACAATGAGCGACGGCCGGTGGCTCGTAGGCCGACTGGGTGCAAATTGTCCCGTCATCTCGCCCCTCCCCGTTCTCCAAGTCGATCTGGCTCAAATTTTGCCCGTTCTGGACCGGTCGTGACCAAGCTTTGACGCGCAGTCACACTCCGCTGGCCGCGCACATCGATCTCAACGCCGCCCGGTGGGCCGATGCGGGTCCGGTAGAGCCCCCACCGCTGAGCGCAGCCGCGGCAGGGGGCGGGCATGGCCTCTGGCAAGCCGCGTCGGGTGGGGCCACAACCGCAACCGGTGATCGTGCATATGTGCGCGACGCCTACGGGAAACGGGACTTCCCGGCGGAAGTCCCCACCTCCTGTCGTAGGACGCTCGGATACAGCTCACCACACCAAACACAAAGGTCACGTCGTCATTCGAGTTCGTGACCTAAGTGCTCGCAGTTCATAGAACCGCTCGCGGGAAGAAGTCCGGGACCTCAGCTCCAACAAGCACGCACTCCAGGCGGCGGAGCACAGTGAAGGGGAGAATGTGGTGGTCCCTACCCAGGTCAGGTGTCTAGGACCAGTTTCGCTCCGGTGCGCCGCATCATCTCGAACGGGTCCATGTACGTGGCGCCGATCGCGGTGCAGGCATCGGGGATCTTCACCCGCTTTCGCGAGTTCGGTTCCGGGAGTTCGTGGGTCACCAGGACGTGGTTGTGGCCACGCGAGTGGGCCACCAGTTGATAGTCGGCCTGGTTGCCGGTGAACGCCGCGAGTGCGGCAGCGGTGAACGGGCGAGACACCGCCCACGCGGTAAGCGTCGGGAAATGTGCCGTCGTCTCCTGATCCATCGGCTGGAAGAAGGAACCGTTCGCCTTCGCCCACTCCGCCAGTTCATCGTTGCCGTCAACCAATTCCTTGCGGACGGCCTCGATGCTGCCCACCTCGCCGGCGGCATGAGCACCTTCAAGCCACTCCCAGAACCCGGGAGCGATGTCGAAGGCGTAGTAGCGATTCTTCGCGTCGATGAGGACGTTCGCGTCAACCAGATACATCAACCGACCCCGATCTCGTCGGCCAGGCGAGCGAAGGTCTCATGCTTCTTGGTTCCCAGGAGTTGAAAGGCGTCTCGGAAGCTGGTGTCACCCTGGTAGGTGCTTGTGACCACCGCGCGTGCGAACTGGCGGCTCAGGCGCAGCCGCTGCGTGTTGTAGTAGTTCCCGCCGGAATTCTCCCCGCGGCGACGCTTCGCCAACTCGATGACCGCATCCCTCTCTGCCTCGTACCGCTCCCGGTAGTCGTCCCATTCGAGGAAGCTTGCATCGAACAGGCGCTTGAGGATCACCAACGTGCTCACCCGGTACCGGCGGGCCAGGCGTGTCAGCTCGTGGGGTGTCGGCTCGCCCTGATAGTCGCGGCGGACTGCGGCCAGCGGGACCAGGACCTCGGCAGCGACTTGGTTGCACCACAACTCTTCGGACACGCCGTCGCGCACCACCATCGCGGCGTCGGACAGGGCGCTGCCGCCGAGCCAGACATGGCCGAGTTCGTGGATCAGGGTGAAGATCTGCGCGGCCTTGGTGTCCGCGCCGTTGACGAAGATCAGCGGAGCGATCGGGTCGGAGAGCGTGAAACCGCGGAACTCCTCCGGGTCCAGTGCGCGGTGCGTGTCACCGCCGACGATGCCGTTCACCATCACGAGCACACCGATGGCCTCGATGCGGTCGATCAGCTGCCGCAGCGCATCGTCGGAGTTCGTGAACACGGCACGCTCGGTCAGGTCGAAGTCGATGGCCTCGCGGATCGCTCGCGCTGCGTCGGCCACGGGCGTGTCGGTGGTCGCGGAGCCTACGAACTCCAACTGGGGCGCGCCGTGTTCGAGAGCGTAGTCGCGGTACCACTCCTGTCGGGTCTGACAGATGTAGATCGTGTCCAGCAGGTCGACGGACGGGCGGGGCACCGTGGCGTTGCCGACCGTACGCATGTCCGGGATGGGCACCGGCTCGTTCGGCGGTTCAGGTAGGAACAGCAAGCCGAACGGGGTATGAGTCGCCTGTGCGAAGCTCTCCAACTGCTTGAGGGTCGGCTGACGCTCACCGCTGATCCATTCGTCGAGCTTTGGGGCGCGGCGCTGTGTGGTCTCGTCATCCCAGCCGGCACGCTCCACGGCCCACTCCAAGAGGCTGGGGGCGACACTGATGCGTACTACCACGGTGCCCGCCACCTCTTTCCGTGCACGGTGTCAGTGTGCCGCAGCCGGCACAGCGGGGCGCGCCGACCCCGCTGATGAGATTCAACGAGACGACCGACGTAGAAGTCCTAACTCACCCATCTCGCAGCGGGTCACGGTGATGCCGCCGGTCACGACAGCAGCGGTAAGGCCGCCTCGATGATCGCTTTGCCGGCCTCGGTGCCGGCCGCCGTCGCGATCGCGGTCATCGCCGTGGTGGCCAATGTCTTAACCCGGCCTGGAGACGGGGAGTCCGAGTTCGATTCGCCGCGGATCTCCAATACCAGCTCCTCGGCGTCGGCACGGACCGCGGTGTCGGTCACCGCGGGCAGTGCCTGCTCGATCGCGTCGGCGAGGTTGCGGGCCTGCTCGATTGTCTGCTGGACGTTGACGGTCTGCGTGGCGCCGGAACTGTTGAAGGCGATGGCGACACCGCTGCTGCCCTCGATGTGCAGGTACGGATTCTGCACCTCGGCGACACCGGGGAGGTCACGCACCGACTTGCCCGACGCCGCGTACTTCTCGCCGTAGGGCGTCAGCTCCGGCCGGAGGATGATTCCCTGGAAGGTGTCATTGCCGTCGGCGTAGCCCTCCTTCTTGAGCCATCTGACCGCGACATTCAGCTCCTCGCGGGTGACCTCGGTGTCAGGCCAGGACGTCGCATCCATGAAGGCCGCCGGTTTCCCCTCGGCGATGGTGGTCCCTCCGACCCGCAGCTCGTACAGCCACGCCAGCACCCCGTCCCGCAGATTCCACAGGCGCTCGGCTTTGTTCATCTCGGACCTCCTCCGTCTGGTTCGGGATCAGCGTAAGTGTGGGGTCCGACAACGGACCAGCCCCTAGGACGGGGCGTCCTTCGCCGACGAGTGTCGTCTGGTCGACGGACGTTCTGTTTGAAATCTCTGGGTCTCTCGGTATTCGGTCCTCGCGGTTGGCCCCGGTTCTTTCCTTTCATCGGGTGCTATAGAAGGTCACCAGGCGGGCTGACAGGCTGGCGTGAACCGCAGAGTCATAACTTCCTCCCTGTCGACGAGTGCCCACCCTCCTTGCACTGGGTCGCCGTTGTCCCGCATGACTTTTGCGGCATCAAGGAGTGCCGTATTGAGATTGGCGGCGAGCAGTGCTGGCCGACCATCGTCGTCGTAAAGCGCCCACCCCCCGGGGGTCTCGCTCAGCAGGTAGGTCACCATGGCGCGAATCTACTGCGCCACACTGACAATTGCCCCACGCTAATCGTAGGTAACGCGCTCGGCGCCAGCGGCTTTCAGCAGTTGGTCACGTGCTTCATAAAACCCGTCGAGGGCGGACTTCAAGTCGAGAGCAGCGTCAGCTAGCTGGTAGCGGGCGGCAGGGTTTCCGTGTGCAGCAAGGATTGCGGTCGCCAACCTGAGCCCCCTCCGCGAAGCGTAGCGCATCGACGGTGTAACGAGCGGTCTGCATTGGGGTGGCGCCGCCGGATCGCTGGAGGTGACTTCTCATGAGCGCTGTCCAGTCGTCGATCGTGCGTCTGTCGAAATTGTGCAGTGCGTTGAGCACCCAGCGTTGCCAGGCCGGCGGCCGTCGTGCCGGTGAATGGAATTGTGGCGGGGAAGTAGTCATGTTCGGGACCCTAAGAACGTGTTTTGAAAGGTGGCGGCGTGCCTCCGTGACTGGTGTGACGCATGGGGTCATTGTGGTTTCGTGTGTGCCTGCTCATGTCCACCCAAGTCGTACCCTTCGGATCTGACCGATGCGCAGTGGGAGCTGATCGCGCCGATGGTGCCGTCGCTGCCGGGCGGTCGGCCGCCCACGCACGCGCGGCGCAGGATCGTCGACGCGATCCAGTATGTGAACCGTACCGGCTGCGCGTGGCGGCAACTGCCGCACGATTTTCCGCCGTGGCAGACCGTGTACTGGTACTTCAGGATGTGGAACGACGCCGGGATGACCGACCGCATCCACGACGCGCTGCGCGCCGCGGTGCGTGATCGAGACGGACGCGACCCGATGGCCAGCGCCGGGATCGTGGACGCCCAATCGATCAAGGGCGCCGACACCGTCGGCAGGAACAGTCGCGGCTATGACGCGGGCAAGAAGACCAACGGCCGCAAGCGGCACATCGTCGTGGACACGCTCGGCCTGCTCATCGTGGTCCTGGTGACCGCGGCCAACGTGCAGGACCGCGACGGCGCGCGTCGGGTGCTGGATCGGGCGAAGATGGCCATGCCCTCACTGGTGTGCGTGTGGGCCGACGGCGGTTACGCCGGCAAGCTGGTCGCCTGGGTCGCCCGGTACTGCCGGATCATGGTGGAAATTGTGCGTAAACCAAAGGGACAGCGCACTTTCGAGGTGCTGCCGCGCCGCTGGGTGGTGGAACGGACCCTGTCCTGGCTGGTGCGCTGTCGCCGACTCGACCGCGACTACGAGCGGCTGCCCGAAACCTCCGAAGCACTGGTCAAGTGGGCAATGATCGGCCTCATGGCCCGACGCCTCGCACCGCCACCCGGACGCCGTCCCTGGCAACCAACTCCAGCTGCATGAGCGCTTTCCAAACACGTTCTAAGACCCGGACCTGCTGAGTAGTTACGCCCCAACGGATCGGATTTCACCTGGCGTCATGTCGAATATTGTGTCCAGCGAGTTGGTGCCCCGGTCGCGGGCGGCCGGACGCTAATCCTGCGGCGAGCTGGGCCGCGAACGCTGGACCGTCATTCACAAGCGCATAGCCGCCGGCCAGCCCGCCTTGGTTACACAGGTTTCGTCGTCGCCGTACCCACCGATACTCCACGGCGCCGGTGTCACGGTCAACGCGCGGAACCAGGCGAGTGGCCGTGCGCGGCACCACGGCTGTGGGGAAGCGGCTGGCCGAGTCGCCGTAGACCGCCTGGCTCCGAGACCACCGCCGCATGATCCGTCGAGCAGTCAGGTATGCGTCCTGAGCGACCTCGACGACGGCGATGGCCTTCTTGAGTCCGTACACGCCCCAGAAGCGGCCGGGGCCGCGTCCGGGCTGCCGCCACAGTTCGGGCACGATGTGCTGGTACTCCTTGTCGCCGTGCAGGTTTGGTGATGAGTGCTTGGTGAAGTAGATCGCCAATCGTTTGGGGTCGCAGGCTTTCAGGCCATTGCGTACGTCGATCGGCGGTGCCGGCGAGCCGGTGCCGCGCCTTCTGCTCCGGGTCAGGGTGGTCGACGACCTGAGCCCAAGCCTCGGACAACCACTGAGCGAAGCCGCGCCCCGAGCGGCCCGGTGACATCGGCGGAGCCATCCATAGATGAATGTGCGGTGCGCCGCGGCGCTGAAATTCGAGCTTCCAGATGTAGCGGGCCGGCTCGCCGTATTCGCGTTGAAAGCGTTTGCGCCACAACACCATATGCCGCTTCACGCTGGCCCCGTCGGGGGCGACGATCTCCCAGTCGCCGGGATAGGTGAGCGTGACCATCGCCGGGACGCGGCCAGATTCCACCAGTGGGCTGTAGTCGAGCTCGGCGAAGGTGCGGCACATAGCAGACCGCGATTTGCGGGACCACTCGGTGATCGACACCACCAGAACTGTGCTGGTCGTTTTCCGTAGGACTCCGTCGTGTCAAAGACACGACGGCCTGATTACCGTCCCCGGCAGTCAGAGCGACGTCATTTCTGACATGCAGCTTGGCGTCGTCAACGTCACGTTGGTGATGACCGACTGCCCGCTCGGCGGTCTTCTCGGCGCGGACGGGATTGGTCCACCCGAGGCGTACGACACCAGGACCGACGGTGATGCGGAACCGTCCGGATTCAGGTTCGGTGCCTCGACGTCCAGGACCAGATGCCCACGGCGCTGCCGGTTCGAACAGTGCCGCAGCCGCGGTGACCATCTCGGGGCTCGGGAACCGCAGCCCCAATGCATCGATCGCCCGCAGCTCGCCGGTCGCGATCCCGTCGGCGAGCGGGCCGCGGACATTTTCGGCACATATAACAAGCCCGCCGGCCGTGGCCGGGTTGAGGCCGCGTGCCTCGGTTGACGTCCGGCCGACCACTGTCGCTCTCGCGCCCTGCGGCCTGGCGGCCTCGGACGCTCGCGACCTCCCGTCAACCGAGGCACCGGCAGAACCGTGCCGGAATGGACGGTGCTCAGATGCGGATGTCGAGCCGTCAGTCGAGGGTGTCGATCCGGTGGCTGATGATGCGATGCTGGGCATCGGGGTGCCTGCTCCCCGGAGCCGCCGAGGCTGCCCACAACGCAAGCGGCAGCACGGAAGCTCCTGGTCGGGAGTGCAAGCACCGTGTCCGGTTTATGTCCGTTCGCCGGACAGACTGAATACGTCAGCCCTGCTCAATGCGGCGCATACGACGCACGGACGCAGATAAACCGCAGGTCAGTGGCTATCTCGTCCGCCTGAAAAGCGGAAGGTCGCCGGTTCGATCCCGGCCCTGGCCACTCGAAGTTCTTGCAGGTCAAGCGCCTGCGCTCCCATTTCATCGCCCTCGTGAGCCGATCCGAGGTCCTTTCTATAGGGCCAAATCGTCGCGGGCGAACGTCCGCCGATCCGCGACAATGACTTTGTCACATCGACCTAGTCCTCAAATAAGCGTGTCGGCACCGGGTGGGTCCCGGGATTGGCTCGGGAGTGAGATGAGTTCGGCGGCGGGCCCGATTTTGGGGTATCGAAAGTTGCTGCGGAGGCAGCGGTGGTCGCGGATCGGCTGAATGACCGCTTCTGCGTGGGTCGTTCGTGTGTGAGGACATGCGTGAACCACGCGGGATGCGCCGTTTCGGCGCGGAAGAGGGTTACCGTCGTGTGCGCGTGTGGTGGCCGGACGGCTGCGTGGCCGGGCGGCGGCGTGGCCGATGGGGGTGTCAGCCGAAGCGGGTGCGTTCGATGGTGTTGTAGGCGCTGAAGAATCGGCCCAGGCTGGGGTGGTAGCCGATGATCCGGATGGTGATGCCGCGGGCGCGGCGGATGATCATGGCGGGGATGAGGATGGCCTGGGTGGTGAAGCGGCGGAACTCCATGGCGATCCAGTCGCGGCGGTCGGCCTTGTGGTGCAGCATCATCGCGAACCAGGACTTGATGTTCCAGGCCAGGGCGGCGATGACCATGTAGGCCCAGTTGGAGACCAGGTCGTAGAGGGGCACCCGCAGCGCGTTGACACCGTTTTTGAGTTGCTCGATGACGTTTTCCTGGTCGCAGCGGTCGTTGGCGCAGGCGACGACCTGGGCGGGGGTCAGGTCGGTGCGGGTGGTGATGTAGAAGAAGTAGCGGATCTCGTCGAGCAGGGCCTGCTCGCCGCGGGTCTTGCTGATGTTCTTGCGCAGTGCGATCACTCGGTAGGGCCGGGCGCATTTGCCGGGTTGGTAGCTGAACTCGGCGACGTCCTCGTGGTTGAGTTCGAGGTTGACATAGCCGCGTTCGGCGACGATGCGCCGCTTGTGGTTGGGTTCGCGTTGGCGCCGAGCCCCGCTGCGTGGCGGGGCGGGGTCGGGCCGCCGCAGTGGTGCCCAGGACGCCTCGTCGAGTGCCTCGGCGCGGGAGCGCAGCGCCGCATTGCAGTCCATGCCGAACACGAAATCGACCCGCTGGGCCCATCGGTCGAAGTGCGCGGTCAACGAGAAGTCGGTGTCCCCGCGCAGGCACACCCGCTCGGTGTGCGGGGCGACCAGCTCGATCGCCTTGTCGATCCAGGCCGCCGCCCCGGCGTGGCTGGGCGCGTTGCCGGGCCGGTTGACCAGGTAGAGCACCTCTTTGGTGTTGGCCAGCGACACGATCAGCGGCGCGTACCCCCAGATGCCCTTGTAGGACATGTCCATCCCGGCCTTGTGCTCACCAGTGGTCGGGGCGATGGTGCCGTCGACGTCGAGGTAGGCGATCGGGCCGAGCAACTCGCGGCCACGACCCGCCCACAGTTGCGGGCGCACCGCGTTGATCGCCTCCATCAACGTGGCCACGTCGGCCTCGCTGAACCGGCGGCAGAAATCGCCGGCCGTGGTCGGGTCCGGGATCAGATCCGCGCCCAGGGCGTTCATGTAGGCGCTGTCGTGGCGCAGCCGTTCGATGTCTTCGAGCCGGGTGCCGCCGCAGGCCACGTTGTAGGCCAGGTTCAACACATGGTCGGACTCGTGATACGGCAGGTGCACCTTCAACAACTGCAGATCCTCGTCGATCCGCTCGACCAGCCCCAGCCGGGTGACCAGCCGATGCACCGCAGCAATACCGCCGAAAGCGGTGGCGTCGATGTTGGCGCCGACCTCATAGTGCACCGCGCCCGAGTTCAGCATCGGCCTGGGCTGCGCGCCCCAACGTCCCGCCCGCGCGTGCCGCGCCGCCACCCTGCCCCGCCGGCGTGCGATGTTCCGCCGACTCTGCTCATGCGTTATCTTCTTCACCACAAAGGCCTTCCCTGCTGGGCTGCGTTGAGGTCGCAAACCCAGTCAGGGTAAGGCCTTTGCCCTATCCACCCCCGACGACACGCTTACTGAAGGCCTAGTACCGCAGCGGCAGTTCGTGATCATTGGTGTTCGCGTGCCCGGTAGTGGGATAGGCGGGCTCGGTGTTGGTGTTGTCGTCGCCATCGTGACCAGGCCAGCAGGGTGGTGATGGTGTGTTTGGTGACGAGCAGTAGGGCGTCGAAGAGGCGGCGGAATTCGTTGACCGTCAATGTGATCAGTCCTTCTGGGGTGGGGTTGCGGTCGCGTTCGGTGGCGCAGGCGACGGCCAGGAAGGCGTGGGCGAGCATGGCCAGGGTGGTCCAGCGGTGCCAGGAGGTCCAGCGGCGGACCTGGTGTTGGTCGAGTCCGGTGAGTCCCTTGGCGGTTTGGAAGGATTCTTCGATGCGCCAGCGCTGCCCCGCGACGCGTACGAGGGTGTGCAGGGTGTGCAGGGTGGCTGGGCGGGGTGCGTAGCAGCGCAGGTAGGCCAGCTCGCGTGTTTTGTCGTTGCGGCGGATCAGCACATAGTGGTAGCCGGTGTCGGTGGGGTCTTCGGCCAGCAACTGGATCCAGGCCCACGAGTAGTAGCGGTGCCCATGGCTGCCCGCTCCGGCGGAGTGTTTTTGCCAGGCCCGTTTCGGCACCATCGCCGGGAGTCGATCGACGCGGGTTTTGCCGGCGTGGGTGGGCACATACCGGTTGGCGGCGATGGCCAGCACGTAGCCGAGGTGGTGGGCGCGGATGGCGGCGCGCAGTGTCGGGTCGGCGCCGTAGACCTCGTCGGCGGTGACCCAGGATGCGGGAACGCCGGCGCTGACGGCGCGGTCCAGCAGTGATCGTGCGAGCGTGGGTTTGGTTGCGAAATTGGTTCTTTCGGTGGGGATTCCGGCGTCGTCGCAACGCTCGGGGATCCTGCGCCCATGATCGTGGTAGGTAGAGGGCGCGGTCGATCAGGGCGTGCCCGCGCGGGGCGGCGTAGGTCAGATAGACCGCGACTTGGGCGTTTTCGATCCGCCCGGCGGTGCCTGAATACTGGCGTTGCACGCCGACACTGTGGGTGCCCTTCTTGACGTCGCCGGTTTCGTCGAGCACGAGGACCGCGCGGGGGTCGCCGAAGGCGTCGACAACATAGTCGCGCAGATCATCGCGCACCGCGTCGGCGTCCCATTTGGCCCGCGACAACAGGTGCTGCAACCCGTCGGGGGTGGCATCTCCGCGGTGCTCGGCGATCGTCCAGCAATTTTTGCGGTCCAGACCCGAAACCATCCCGAGCATCAACTCCCCGGCATGGCCCAGCGGTTCATACCTGCTGAACCGCGGCGCGATCCGGTCGATCACCGCCGAGAACTCCGCGGACCACCGGTCAGGGTCTACGCTATGAGCCGCGGTGGCCGCGGCAATCTCTGATGTTGACACAAACTCCGAACACTGCCCCGGCCACCGCCCCTACCAGCGCAGACACGCCCAACCACCCAGGTCACGAATTACGGCTGCGGTACTAGACGCGGTTGATGGTGATGCTGTTGGAGTGCTCGGAGCCGGTCGGCAGGGAGGTCATGGGGTTTTTTGCGGCCACCCCGGCGGCCGTCCTCTGGTCAGTATTCACCTGCCGCCAATAGGCAGAGGCCCGACCGGCTGATGTGGCTGAAACGGTTATTGGACTCTGCCTGTTCACTGGGATGGGGGGTGCACGCCTGGCGGTAGCGGTCCGTTCGGGTCTGCTTAGCGGCGCGGTTCCATAACAGGCCGGGGGGTGTGGTCGATCCACGCCGGGTCTGGAGGTGGGGGGATGTAACGGTGGTCCTCAGGAAGCTCGGGGAGGTAGGCCGGGAGATCTGCAAGCGGGTCACCCCGCCACCAGATCAGGTCTTTGTCCTCATCGTCTTCTCGGGCTTCTCCTGCTGGCCAGTTCTCTTCGAGATCGAGCAAGTAGTAGTACAGGGCGGGATCGTCGGCCTTGTTCCACGGGGACGGGTTGATCAGCGACTCTCGGGTGTCACGGGCCAAACCCCAGGTGCGATCCGAAGGTGGCGCGGTGTAAACCAAATGCATCACCGCGCCATCGGTCCACGCGTGGGACACCAGGAATGTGCAGCACCCCGGCCGCGGGTACACGGCAGCATTGGCGTTGCGTACCTCTATGCGGTGCAGCAACTCGCGGAGAATCCTGGCTGCAAAGTCCCGGTCTGCGTCAGTCGGGGCCTGGCCCGGTGAGGGTTCAGTTGATGGGTGCATAGTTGTTTACCCACGGCGGTGTGAGCGTCCAATTCTTCTGCACTTCAACAA
The DNA here is from genome assembly GCA_963846905.1 of uncultured Actinomycetota bacterium. GTDB lineage: Bacteria > Actinomycetota > Actinomycetes > Mycobacteriales > Mycobacteriaceae > Mycobacterium. The sequence continues at coordinate 21,368 of CAWJYB010000035.1, read as the reverse complement.
CTCCGCTGCCCCCAGGGAGAGGGAACATCGTGATCACTCCTTGCTGGCCGCCACCGGGTACGTCGTAGCTGGGATTGTGTTGGCCACGATCCTCATCGTCAGGCTCTCGCCAGTGTCGGTGCAACTGGGCAAACCGAGAAAGCCTGACGTGCAATGGGTCTTATTGATCGGCACTTCATAGACCAGCGATCCACCTTGATTCTCGATCGGTCGAGAATGCGAGATCAGATCCTTGAACACGTTGGGGTTGATCAGCCCGTGCTTCCAGTAGATCTTGTCCCAACCAAAGCCCTTATCCGTGGCCGCGTTGTAGTAGCCGCGGCTGAGTACAACATGGTTGCCGTCGAGGTCGGTGGCGTCCGCGATGACGTCGTTGACCGGATACGAGGGATCGGGTGGCGGCGCAAGCGGGACATCTAATGCTTGGACGTTCTCGGACGACTCAGCGAACCCGCGGCCGTTCAGTTCCGTTGTAGCGGAGGTGATTTTGGCGGCGATGTCTTTATCGGCGGTGCTGAGTGCGACCACTCGGGCGGCGATCGTTGCCGCGTGCTGCCGCATCGCCGCAATGCGCGGTCGGCCGTGCTTACTGGTGTCGGTGACCGGCAGGTCTTCACCTACTGTGAAGCCCGTTTCGCGAGCCTCGTTGATGGCCTCAATGGCCTGGCGTTTGAGGTAGTCCGACTGGTCGGCACCGCGGCGAGCGATGGTCGCGGCCTCGCTCAACTCGTCGGCCAGGCCGCGGACCTTCATCAAATCACCCAAGGTGCGTTCTTGGGCCGCGTCAGCAGCTGCGCCTTCCCATGGGGCGCCGCCAGGTGCCAGCATGCCTCGGTGTACGGTGCCGAAAGCGTCCTCCCAGTGCTCGGCGGTCTTGCTCCAGTCGGTGGCGGCGCGGTAGAGGTGTTCGCTGTCCCAGCCGAGGGTTTTCGACAGGCTTGGCAGTGCCGTACTTGTGACGCCAGGCATCTATTTCCGCATCGGTCCGCCACTCAGCACGGATAGCTGCCGGGCGGCGTAAGCGCTACCCACTGCTGCCGCTGTTGCTTGCGTTGGAGGGCCAACGGCCGAGGTGGGAACCTGGCTGGCTAATCGCGATGCGGTAGCGGTGCACTGCCCAGCCCGGATGTTCGGGCCTTCGTCGCAAAACCTCTAGCGTCCCCACCAGGCCAAGTCTAGGGCTCATGTTCGGCACGTCCAGTCACGCCGAATCAGTGGGCAGTTGGTCCGTGCATTCTGGCAGATCCCTTGATGGGACTTCGGTCTCAGGGCCTGCGATGAATTAAGGCAGTCCGGTTCGGGCGTGTCGGTGATCGGGTTGAGTGTTCGGCGAAAGGCGTTCAGCGGCACCCCTCGACGACGACGGCGGTGAGCAGGAGAGCGGCAGCAGGGGACCACCGACGCCGCGGCGGGGTTGGGCATCGAAACCGATCCTTGAGCAGGGACCCCCCACGTCCCGCTCTCACGACAAGCCAGAAACTCCAGTCACACCAACCCCACACGCCCCAAGTGGGAAAACCTCATTGAATCCAGTGACATCGTGCTTTACCGGTCTAGCCGGCGATGCCCTGGTGGCCGCTTTTCCATCGAATTGGTGAACCGCCATGGTGGATCCGCCAGCACGGTCTTGAACCCGCCCGCCGTGTCAGGCAGGAACGGAGCCTCCTTCTCGGGCCGCAAAGGCACAGCCATCCCGGTCATGGCGCGCACCTTAACAAACGGATCTGACATGAGATCCGTTTAGGTTCGTGTTGTCTCGGCCGATCACTCCGCTTTCGGCTTTTCTGCAGCATCGGCGAATTCGCAGAACGCGTTGTACGCCCTTGAACCGTAGACAGTGCCGGGGCCACCGTTCATGAGAATCGCCACTCCGATCGCATCGGCGGCCTCCTGCCTGGTGGCGCCAGCGCGCACAGCACCCCGCGCGTGCGACGCGATGCAGCCGTCACACCCATGGGCGACGCCGATTGCCATCGCGATCAGTTCCTTGATCTTGGGTTCGAGTGCACCGCCGGGGCCCAATGCGGCGCGGTTCATCTCGGCGAAGCCGCGATACACATCGGGAATCATCTGCCTGAGCGCCCGTGTGCCCGTACCGAGTTCGGCCAGTACCCGGTGGTTGTGGTCGTTATCACCCATAGTTTTCGACGATAACGCTATCCGACTGGGAGGTCTGACGAATTTCAGCCGCGGTAGGTTTGATTGCCGTGCTAATCGGCAACAGACTGCGCATGAAGCGAATGCAAGCGATCCTGGCCTCCGGTTTAACCGCCGCGGTGGTGGTCAGCGGTTGTTCCTCGACTGTGATCAACCAGGGCGGCGACACCAAATGCAAGGACTTCGCTTCCGCGGACGAGAAGACCCAGAACCAAGCGATCACCAAGATGATCAAAGACCGGGGTGGGACCGAGCCCGCCAACCTTGAGCTCACCGCTACGCGACTCGCCATATCCACGTTTTGTCAGACGATTGGCAAGCAGGACACCAAGATCAGCGAGGCGCCACACCTGTAATGGGTCGATTGCGGTCATCCGTGTCAGGATCGGACACCGTGAACAATGCGTCGACGACCACCGGGTCGCGCTCCATCGCCCGCTGCAGCGTCCGTAGCCGGCGCGCGACATTGGATTCGATGTCGTTGCCGACCAGATCGACGCTGCCCACCAGGAAAAGCTGCTTGGGCCCGATGAACTCCAAGCTCAGAAACCGCACCCGGGCAGACATCGGGCATCGATTCCAAAACGCTGCCAAACCGCTTGGTAGAACTGCGACGACGCCGGATTCGCCGGTGAGGAACCGGCGATTGCGATCGATCAGCACGACCGCGACGACCGCGAGCAAAACCCCCGCTGTCTGCCCACGAATGCGCCGCCTCGGACACCACCGAGGCGACCGAGGACGGCAGCCACCGTTTTGGCAACAGCCACAATGAGATTCGCGGAAAATGCGTTGATGATGGTTCGAGTACTTTCGCCGCCCGCCGGTGACGCGGCTACTTCCGTCACCGGGCCGATCTTGTCACCGGAGTTGGAGAAACCGCAGAGAGCAGTTATTCGAGACGCGCGGCATTCCGGAGCTGCCGTGCAAGTGTTGGGTGAGTGCGGAGATTTGACTTGGTGGGTCGATCGGCGAGCAATGGCTCGGCCGGATACGGCCGAGCGATCGGGGCTGCAGGCACCTGCGCGACCCCACCCATGACCTGGTTGCGCTCAACCGGGATATGACCTGATCATCAACGCACGGCCGGTAACCCCCTACCCCCGCTGCGCCTGATGACCGGCAATGCTAGGTTCACCTGCGGGCGGTGCGCAGTCTGCCGCACAATACTCGGCAGTGTGTTTAAGGGGACATCATGTGGGTTAAAGTCGCGTCCATCGTGGGGGCTTGTGCGCTTGGTGCGGGTTCGGTCATTGGCGGAGCGGTCATCACGCCACCTTCGCTGATGAAGGTGGCTCTCGCTGACGACTCCGAGAATCCCGTCCCCGCACCGGCAGGACGTTCCCATTCGGCGTCGGCGCGCGTGGATGCCGAGCCGGACGGGCCCAAGCCTGCTGCCAGCCATCCCGTACCGGCGGATGTGATTGCCCTGGTGCTGCTACCGGGGATGGATCCACGATCCCTCACCCAGAACCCCGACGGCTCGCTGGTGTATCACGGAACAACTCCGGTCGGAGTCGAGACCCCGGGCTGGGTCGCCATCGCCTCGCCTAAGGGCGGTTCGATCGAAATGGTGCGGGGCCCCGTTGCGCCTGCGCCCGCCGCCGTCGGTCCGGCGCAGTCGCCGACAGCCGGGTCCTTCCAGGCGGAAGGGACGGCGCCGTTGCCGGCAGCGTCGACCCCGCAGCCGGAGGTGAAGGTCCCGCAGCCGGAAGCGGCGTTGGCGCAGCCTGAGGTGAAGGTGCCACAGCCGGAAGCGTCGACCCCGCAGCCGGTAGCGTCCGCACCGCAGCCGCTGGCGGCGGCGTTGGCGCAGCCTGAGGTGAAGGTGCCACAGCCGGAAGCATCGACCCCGCAGCCGGTAGCGTCCGCACCGCAGCCGCTGGCGGCGGCGCTGGCGCAGCCCGAGGTGAAGGTGCCACAGCCGGCAGCATCGACCCCGCAGCCGGTAGCGTCCGCACCGCAGCCGCTGGCGGCTGCGCTGGCGCAGCCTGAGGTGAAGGTGCCACAGCCGGCCGCATCGACCCCGCAGCCGCCGGCGGCGGCGTTGGCGCAGCCTGAGGTGAAGGTGCCACAGCCGGAAGCGTCGACCCCGCAGCTGCACGGCACGGCGCCGGGGCCGGCCCCGGAGACGCTTGTGCCGCAGCCGGAAGGGTCGATCTCAGAAGGGGCCGCGACGGAGTCGCACGCAGGTGGTGTCCAGGACCCTGGACATAGCGACCGCGGGGCGATGATCCGGTCGCTGATCTGCGGATTTGCGGGTGAGTCGTTGCGTGGTTGCGGTCCCAGCACTGAGTAGTAGGCAGGGCTTTTCCGCGCAATTCCATGTCAGGTGTATCTCGCCGGATTGTGCCCGTGATCGGTAAGCCCGAGTGCTGTCGTGTCTGCGCGGGATTCCACCCCGGCCCCGACGGACCCGTGCGATGTCGCTAGTGTTCAGCCATGGCAGTCAGTGATTCCCGCGAAGTGGTCATCGAAGCAACACCGGAAGAAGTGCTCGACGTCATCGCCGACGTCACGAAGACCCCGACCTGGTCGCCGCAGTACCAGTCTGCCGAGGTGCTCGACACTTACGAGGACGGTCGACCGCGCAAAGTGAAGATGAAGATCAAAGCGGCGGGTGTTACCGACGTGCAGGTCGTCGAGTACAGCTGGACCGACAACAGTGCGAGTTGGACGTTGTTGTCCGCAGGTCAGTTGAAAGCGCAGAACGCCAAGTACACGCTCACCCAGGACGGCGACAGGACCAAGGTCCGCTTCGACATCACCATCGACCCGTCGGTTCCGCTGCCCGGCTTTCTGCTGAAGGGCAGCGTCAAGGGAGCCGTGGAGACGGCGACTGACGGGTTGCGTAAGCAGGTGCTGAAAGTCAAGAACGGCTGAACCAGAACGAGTTGTGTTGCGGCGGTGACGAATCCGGGACTTCTGGCCGGGGTTAAGGTTGTCGAGCTGGGGGGAATCGGTCCTGGCCCACATGCGGGGATGGTGCTGGCCGACCTCGGCGCCGACGTTGTCCGGGTACGCAGGCCCGGCGGCCTGACCATGCCTGCGGAGAACGTCGATCTGTTCCACCGCGGCAAACGCGTCGTCGATCTTGACGTCAAGAGTCAGCCGGAACGTCTCCTCGACCTGGCCACCAAAGCCGACGTACTGCTGGACTGCTTCCGGCCCGGAACGTGCGAGCGACTCGGCGTGGGTCCAACCGAATGCGCCACCGTCAACCCGAGGCTCATCTTCGCGCGCATCACCGGATGGGGCCAGAACGGGCCGTTGGCGATGACCGCCGGACACGACATCAACTACCTGTCGCAGACCGGTGTGCTGCACGCCATCGGATATCGCGACCGCCCGCCGGTGGCGCCGCTGAATCTCGTCGCGGATTTCGGCGGCGGTTCGATGCTGGCGCTGTTGGGCATCGTTGCCGCGCTCTACGAGCGGGAGAAGTCCGGCCGTGGTCAGGTGGTCGACGCGGCGATGGTCGACGGGGTCAACGTGCTGGCTCAGATAGCGTGGACGATGAAGGCCGTAGGTAGCCTCAGGGACGAGCGGGAGTCGTTCATGCTCGACGGAGCCGCGCCGTTCTACCGCACCTACGAGACGTCCGACGGGCGCTTTATGGCGGTAGGCGCGATAGAGCCCCAGTTCTTCGCGCAGCTGCTGACCGGGTTGGGTCTCACTGCGGCTGAGGTGCCCGGACAGCTGGACCGTGATCGCTACGAGGAGATGCACGCGATCTTCACCCAACGGTTCGCCGCCAAGACCCGCGACGACTGGACGCGGATCTTCGGCGGGACCGATGCCTGCGTGACGCCGGTGCTGACCTGGACCGAGGCGGCCGACAGCGAGCACCTGCTGGCCCGGCACTCGCTCATCGACGTCGACGGGATCCGGCAGGCGGCGCCGGCACCCCGGTTCTCGCGGACGCCGTCCGCCATCCCCGGCCGTCCTCCGCAACGCACCACCCCGATCGATGAGATCGGATGGTGAATCACCGGCTCCGCGCGGACGCGGCCGTAACAATGCGACCATGCTCGATGTGTGTCTCCGCCTGCCGCTGACCGGGGCGCAGGGCTGATGGGGTTCACCACGCCCAACCTGCCCAAGGTCGAGCCGGAATCCTTTCTGGCGCAACCGCTCATGGACCGAATCAAGACGCTGGTACTCAAGTGGGTGGATTACGGGTACGGCGTCCCGCGCATGGTCCACCTGATATAACTCGCCAAGCTCGCGATCTTCTATATCACCGGCGTCGAGATAATCTCGCCCCTGACGCTGCTGCTATCGCCCTGGCCCTGGCCGACATTCATCGCGGCGGCGATCATGGTCTGCTTCCATCTGTTCATCATCTCGACGTTCCTGCTCGCGGTTCCCCTGGAATGGAATGCGCTGTTCGCCTACGCGGTGGTGTTCCTGTTCATCGGTTTCCCCAACTGGCACGGATACGCCGTCTGGTACATGAGTACGCCGTGGCTGACCGTCGTCCTTCTGGCGGGCCTGTGCTTCTTCCCGATCCTGGGCAACCTGCGTCACACCGGGCGGGCGACCGGCCCGGGATGACATCGGGGTGCAGCCAGAGCCCGATACGCGTGCACGGCCCCGTCGTCACGGGTGGCGGCCATCCGGTCGCATTGACTCCAAGCGCCGGATCGCCTCATCCAGGGTGTCGCCGCGCTTGCAGAACGCAAACCGCGCCAGGTGGTTCCACGAAGCGAAGTGGGGGCCGCCCGGATCGCAGAAGGCCGACAGCGGAATGGCGGCCACGCCGACTTGCTGGGGTAGCTGCTGACAGAACTCGGTACTGTCGTGATAGCCCAGCGGCCGTGGATCGGCGCACAGGAAATAGGTGCCGCAGCTGTCGTGGACATCGAAACCGATCTCGGTGAGCGCGCCGGCCAGCCTGTCGCGCTTGAGCTGCAGCGAATCGCGCAGGGCATCCACCCATTGGTCCTGCGTGTCGAGCGCAAGGGCCACGGCGGGCTGAAACGGCGCGCCGCCGACATAACTCAGGTATTGCTTCGCCGCGCGCACTCCGGCGATGAGTTCCGGTGCGCCGCAGCACCATCCGATCTTCCAGCCGGTGCAGTTGAACATCTTCGCCGCGCTGGAGATGGTGACGGTGCGGTCGGCCATGCCCGGGAAGAGCGCCAGCGGTAAATGGGTGCGGCCTTCGGGCGTCGTGTACACCAGTTGCTCGTATACCTCGTCTGTGACGACCAGCAGATCGGCGTCGACGGCGACCTCCGCGAGCGCTGCCAGTTCCTCATGACGAAGCACCGTCCCGGTCGGATTGTGTGGTGAGTTGACGATGATCGCCTTCGTTGACGCCGTGACCGCCTTCCGCAGCGCGTCGACGTCGAGCGCGAAGCCACGGCCGTCGGCGACCAGCGGAACGGTGACGCGACGACAGCCGGCCATCGCGACCACGGGGGAGTACGAGTCGTAGAACGGCTCGATCAGCACGACCTCGGAGCCTGGCTCGACCAGCCCGAGCACAGCCGCGGCGATCGCCTCGGTGGCGCCCACGGTTACCAGCACCTCGGTGTCGGGGTCGTACTCGATCCCGTAACGACGCTTGCGCTGCGCGGAGACGGCCTGGCGCAGGGCAGCGATTCCGAGCCCGGGAGGGTACTGGTTGACGCCGTCGGCGATGGCGCTCTCGGCCGCCCGCAGCATCGCGGCCGGGCCGTCTTCGTCGGGAAAGCCCTGGCCGAGGTTCACGGCCCCGAGACTCGCAGCCAGTGCCGACATCTCGGCGAAAATCGTCACTGCGTACGGCTGCAGCCGCGACACCGTCATAGGCGTCGAGCGTAGGCGTCCGACATGTGCCGCAAGCCCCGGCCGTGGCGATTCAGGCCCACAACACCACCCAACCAACGGGTTGGGCGACCCTGCTACTCTGGCCGCCAGAGGACGATCCTCCGCGCAGGATTTCCGGCCTGGGATCCTGCACAAAAACTTCAACAGGACCTGGAGCAACAACATGTCCGAAGAAGCCTTCATCTACGAGGCAATTCGTACGCCGCGCGGAAAGCAGAAGGGTGGCGCCCTCAACGAGGTGAAACCGGTCAGTCTCGTGGTCGGGCTCATCGCGGAGATGCGGTCGCGCTATCCCGACTTGGACGAGGCGATGATCAGCGACGTCATCCTGGGTGTCGTGTCGCCCGTCGGCGAGCAAGGGCGGCGACATCGCCCGCACCGCGGCATTGGTTGCGGGCCTGCCCGAAACCACGGGCGGATTCCAACTCAACCGGTTCTGCGCCTCCGGCCTGGAGGCCGTCAACCTGGCTGCCCAGAAGGTGCGGTCGGGTTGGGACGACCTGGTGTACGCCGGCGGTGTGGAGTCGATGAGCCGGGTGCCGATGGGTTCCGACGGCGGAGCATGGGCATCCGATCCCGAGACGAACTACCGGATCGGCTTCGTGCCGCAGGGCATCGGCGCCGACCTGATCGCCACCATCGAGGGCTTCTCGCGCGAGGATGTCGACGCCTACGCGCTGCGTTCGCAGGAGAAGGCCGCCGCGGCGTGGTCGGGCGGCTACTTCGCCAAGTCCGTGGTCCCGGTCCGGGACCAGAACGGTCTGGTGATCCTCGACCACGACGAGCACATGCGTCCCGACACCACTATGGAGGGTCTGGCCAAGCTCAAGGCCGCCTTCGACGGTATCGGCGCGATGGGCGGCTTCGACGATGTCGCGCTGCAGAAGTATCACTTCGTCGAGAAGATCAACCACGTCCACACCGGCGGTAACAGCTCGGGCATCGTCGACGGCGCGGCACTGGTCCTCATCGGCAGCGAGAAGGCAGGCCAGTCACAGGGTCTGAGCCCGCGCGCCCGCATCGTGGCCACCGCAACCAGCGGCGCCGATCCGGTCATCATGCTCACCGGCCCGACCCCGGCCACCCGTAAGGTGCTGAACCGCGCCGGCCTGACCATCGACGACATCGACCTGTTCGAGCTGAACGAAGCCTTCGCATCGGTTGTCCTGAAGTTCCAGAAGGACCTGAACATCCCCGACGAGAAGCTCAACGTCAACGGCGGCGCCATTGCGATGGGTCACCCGCTGGGTGCCACCGGCGCCATGATCACCGGAACGATGGTCGACGAGCTGGAACGACGCAACGCGCGCCGCGCGCTGGTAACGCTGTGCATCGGCGGCGGAATGGGTGTGGCCACCATCATCGAGCGAGTCTGAGCAGGAATCTGAGGGGATAGGACCAGAAGCTATGGCAGAGAACACGATTCAGTGGGAAGAGGATGCCGACGGCATCGTCACGCTGACGCTGGACGACCCGACCGGGTCGGCCAACGTGATGAACGAGCATTACAAGGAGTCCATGCACAAGGCCGTCGAAAGGCTAATAAGGCTTGTTGCAGAGAAGGATTCGATCACCGGCGTGGTGATCGCCAGTGCGAAGAAGACCTTCTTCGCCGGCGGTGACCTCAAGGGGATGATCCAGGTCGGCCCCGAGCACGCCGGTGAGGCATTCGCCGAGGTCGAGGACATCAAGCGCGACCTGCGCTCGCTGGAGACCCTGGGCAAGCCGGTGGTCGCCGCGATCAACGGTGCGGCGCTCGGCGGTGGCCTGGAGATTGCGCTGGCCTGTCACCACCGCATCGTCGCCGACGTTCCCGGAGCCGTTGTCGGCTTCCCCGAGGTGACGCTGGGCCTGCTGCCCGGCGGTGGCGGTGTTGCCCGCAGTGTGCGGATGTTCGGCATCCAGAAGGCGTTCATGGAGATCCTGAGCCAGGGCACCCGGTTCAAGCCGGGCAAGGCCAAGGAGATCGGACTGGTCGACGACGTGGTCGGCAGCGTCGATGAATTGGTGCCCGCGGCCAAGGCCTGGATCAAGGCCAACCCCGACTCGCACGAGCAGCCGTGGGACAAGAAGGGCTACAGGATGCCGGGCGGAACGCCGGCCAGCCCCGCGCTGGCCGCCATCCTGCCGTCGTTCCCGGCGCTGCTGCGCAAGCAGCTCAAGGGCGCGCCCATGCCCGCGCCCCGGGCCATTCTGGATGCCGCGGTCGAAGGCGCGCAGGTGGACTTCGACACCGCCAGCCGGATTGAGAGCCGCTACTTCACGACTCTGGTCACCGGCCAGGTTGCCAAGAACATGATCCAGGCGTTCTTCCTCGATCTTCAGCACATCAACGGCGGTGGCTCACGGCCGGAGGGTATCGGCAAGATACCGATCAACAAGATCGGTGTGCTTGGGGCCGGCATGATGGGTGCAGGCATCGCCTACGTTTCGGCCAGGTCAGGCTTCGACGTCGTGCTCAAGGACGTCACTTTAGAGGCCGCGCAGAAGGGTAAGGGCTACTCCGAGGGTCTGGAGGTCAAGGCGCTCCAGCGCGGAAGGACCACCGAGGAGAAGAGCAAGGCGCTGTTGGACCGCATCACGCCGACTGCAGACGCCGCCGACCTCGCCGGTGTCGACTTCGTGATCGAGGCGGTATTCGAGAGCCAGGACCTCAAGCACAAGGTGTTCCAGGAAATCGAAGACGTCGTCGAGTCCAACGCGGTCCTGGGGTCGAACACGTCCACGCTGCCGATCACCGGTCTGGCCTCCGGCGTGAAGCGCCAGGAGGACTTCATCGGGATCCACTTCTTTTCTCCGGTCGACAAGATGCCGCTAGTGGAGATCATCAAAGGCGAGAAGACCTCCGACGAGGTGCTGGCCCGGGTGTTCGACTACGCCCTGGCGATCGGCAAGACGCCGATCGTGGTCAACGACAGCCGCGGCTTCTTCACCTCGCGCGTGATCGGCACCTTCGTCAACGAGGCACTGGCGATGCTCGGCGAAGGTATCGAGCCGGCCAGCATCGAGCAGGCCGGATCGCAGGCCGGCTACCCGGCTCCGCCGCTGCAGCTGTCCGATGAGCTCAACCTCGAACTCATGCAGAAGATCGCCATCGCCACCCGCAAGGGCTTCGAGGACGCCGGCGTCGCCTACCAGCCGCACCCGGCAGAAGCCGCGGTGAACAAGATGATCGAGGCCGGACGCCCGTCGCGGCTGAAGGGCGCCGGCTTCTACGAGTACGTCGACGGCAAGCGGGTCGGCCTGTGGTCCGGCCTGCGGGAGACGTTCAACTCCGGCAGTGTGACCCCGCCGCTTCAGGACATGATCGACCGGATGCTGTTCGCGGAGGCGCTGGAAACCCAGAAATGCTTCGACGAGGGTGTGCTGACGTCGACCGCCGACGCCAACATCGGCTCCATCTTCGGTATCGGCTTCCCGGCGTGGACCGGTGGCGTGGCGCAGTTCGTCGTCGGTTACCAGGGGTCAACGGGCACGGGCAAGGAGGCCTTCGTGGCCCGCGCCCGGGAATTGGCCGCCAAGTACGGCGAACGGTTCACTCCGCCGGAGTCGCTCACCTCGTAGCACCAATTGCCAAGGCCCCGCGACGGACGTTTGTACCCGCCCGTCGAGGGGCCTTGGCGGTTCGGGTCAGAGCGAACCGAGGTCGGCCGAGAGCCAATGCTCGGGTCGCAGAGTGCCATGCGACCACGCTACGCATTGACGCCGTGGTCATAGACCGGCACCGGCATCGAGTCGTACAGTCTGATCCCTTTGTCGTTGAGGCGTGCAAGGGCCTTGCTGAGCCCGGCGGGCAGCAGTGAAACCAGTTGCACGCCATGCACAAGCGCCCGCAACCGCAGACGGGATGTCGGCACCAGCACCTGGGAGATGTTGCGCGCGAATGCCCGGCTGTGTTCGACCGGGCCCGTCATGACCGCCTCATAGGCGGCGAACGCCGAGGCATGGTCGCCGCGGGCGCGCTCGAGTTCTCCCGCCAGTACGTACGCCCCCAGTACCGCCAGGCTGGTGCTTCCGCCGACCGCCGGACCCGGGCAGTACGCAGCGTCGCCCACCAGCGTGACCTGCCCGCGCGACCAGGTGGTCAGCTGCAGCTGCGTGATCGAGTCGAAGTAGAACGCCGGCGTTCGGTCCAGGTCGGCGAGCCAGCTGTCGACTTCGGGTGCCATGCCGGCGAACTGGTTGCGCAGGATCTCGTGCTGCCCCGCGAGGTCGCGGTGGTCAACCTGCGGCGGCGCCGCGGGGCGGAAGATGAACACCGCCCGTGCGTCGTCGAGGTGCCTGGCGGTGTAGATCATCGTCAGCCGGTCCACGTCGATGTATCCGGTCGATTCACCATCGCGTGCAAGCGCTTTCGGTACGGAGATCACCGCCAGGCAACCGCCCAGATAGGTGGTGTGCCCAGAGTCGGGGCCGAATACCAGCTGTCGTACACCCGAATGCAGTCCGTCGGCGCCGACGATGACATCGAACCGCCGCGGTGCCGCGTGGGCGAAGGAGACGCCGCTGTCCTCGGTGATTCGGGTGATCTGGTCACCGAAGATGTACTCGACACTGTCCCGAGTAACACTGTGGTAGATCTCCGACAGGTCGTCTCGCATGATCTCGACGTGCCGGTCGGATACGGCGCCAGTCAGCTTGCGGTAATCGATCGTGACCGGCTTGTGTGCGCCGGGCCGGTGGAAGACGAGTTCGTCGGTCCCCGTGACGCGGGCGTGAATCTGCGGCAGCACTCCCATCCGTTCGGAGATGTCCATCGCCGGCCGGAACAGGTCGACGGCGTGTCCGCCGGTCTTGCGCAGAGCGGATGCCCGCTCGACGACGGTCACATCGAAGCCGCGCCGGGTGAGCCAGTAGGCCACAACGGGGCCGGCAATGCTGGCCCCCGACACCAGGACTCGCATAGCGTCCTCCGTTCTACTTAACGATAAGTAAGTGTACGTCCACGGACTTACCCTCCGATAGGTCAGTTAGTCTTCAAATGTGGCCAGGCCGTCGTCGGGAACCCGGCAGCGCATCCAGGATGTTGCCCGCGAGTTGTTCGTGGAAAAGGGCGTGCAGCGCACCAGTCTGCAAGATATCGCCGATAGGCTCGGCATCACCAAGCCCGCGCTGTACTACCATTTCGGCTCCCGGGAGGACCTGGTCCGCAGCATCGTCTCGCCCTTGATCGACGAGGGGGAGCGCTACCTCGAGGAGAAGGAGCGCGACGGTACCTGCGGTCCGCGCGAACTCTTGGAGGGATACTTCGACTACCACTTCCGGCATCGTGGCGACCTGGTGCTCGTGGTCACGGAGTTGACCACGCTGGCCGACCTCGGGTTCATCGACCAACTACTGGCCTGGCGCGAGCGACTCGGCAAATTGGTCTTCGGTCCACAGCCCACGCTGGAGCAGGCGACGCGGGCCGTCATCGCCTTCGGAGGGTTGCAGGACTGTTGCCTGCAGTTCCCCGACGTGCCCCACGAGCAGTTGCGCCGGGCCACGGTCGACGGCGCGATGGCCGCGCTCGGGCTGTGAGCGTGCCGCCGCCTCTACCGGGGCGCAGTTTTTGACGCGCTGTCGACGCAGCCCTAACGAGGGTGGTCCGGACGTCAGAGCGACTATAGGTACTCTCGCCTTGAGGGGACGGCTTCGCCCCGCTCCGGGACGGGCAGGTCCGGGCAGGTTATGACGTATCCAATATCGGGCGATACCCAGGCTCCCCGGTGCTTATGGGACATGTCGGTAGCGAGCTTTGCGCACAGCGGTGCAGGCATTCCCACAGCGTTTCGTCATCGGTAGTTTTGCGCACGCAGCATCGGAAACAGGCCATGGCGAGCGGCGCACGTACCTTGCTGGTGAACCTGCTGGGTATGGCGGCTCGGCCCAAGCGGTGACGTGAACAACTAAACTTCGGGTATGCGCTTCGGACTGTTCATCCCGCAGGGCTGGCGACTGGATCTGGTGGACATTCCCGCCGAGCAGCACTGGCCCGTTATGCGCGACCTGGCGGCCTACGCCGACAAGAGCGACGCATGGGACTCGCTGTGGGTCTACGATCACTTCCACACAGTGCCCGTGCCGACCCGCGAGGCCACCCACGAGGCATGGTCGCTGATGTCGGCCTTCGCCGCGACCACCTCGCGGATCAAACTCGGACAGATGTGTACCGCGATGAGCTACCGCAACCCGGTCTACCTGGCCAAGGTGGCGGCAACGGTGGACGTCATCTCGGGTGGCCGGGTCCAGATGGGTATCGGGGGAGGCTGGTACGAACATGAATGGCGCGCATACGGTTACGGCTTCCCGTCGGCCGGTGTGCGCCTGGCCCGGCTGGATGAGGGCGTGCAAATCATGCGGGACGCCTGGCGGGACGGGACCGTCACGTTCAACGGCAGGCACTATCAAGTCGACGGCGCGATCGTGCAACCGAAGCCGTTGCAGAACAGCGGAATTCCGCTGTGGATCGCCGGCGGGGGAGAGAAGGTCACGCTGCGGATCGCCGCCAGATACGCGCAGTACACCAACTTCGCTTCCGATTCCGAAGGGTTTTCGCACAAGTCGCAGGTGCTGGCCGGGCATTGCCGCGACGTCGGTGCCGACTACGGTGCGATCGTGCGCTCCGCGAACTTCAACGTCGTCGTCGGCGAATCGGAGGCCGACGTCAAGCAGCGTGTCCAACGCGTCCGCACCAGGCAGGTGGCCAAGGCCAACGAAGCGGCCGTCGATGTCATGTTGGCCATGCTCACCGCTCCCGACTCGGCTTCCGGCACTGCGGATCAGGTCGTCGAGAAGCTGCAGCGGATGCGTGATCTCGGCTGCGAGTACGCCATCTGCTACTTCCCCGAGGCGGCCTATGACCGCTCGGGCATCGAGATGTTCGAACAACAGGTGATCCCGGCGTTGAGCTGACTGCCGGCACGGTCCGTGATCGAAGGAAGGAAACCGCTTGCGATGGAGAAGATCTCGCTGACGGCACTGGCGCGTCAACACCTGAAGTCGGCGTCGGAGTCCAAGAACGGGCGCAGCGCCCACACCGTGTACGGTGGCCATGAGCACGCGTTGCGTCAGACCCTGCTCGCACTGACCGCCGGCACCGGCCTGGACGAGCACGAAAGCCCCGGTGAGGCCACGTTGCAGGTTCTGCAGGGCAGGGTTCGGCTGACCGATTCCAACACGGGGTGGGACGGTGCCCCCGGCGACCACCTCGTCATACCGCGCAGCAGGCATGCGCTGCAGGCCATCGAGGATTCGGTGGTGCTACTGACGGTCGTCAAACCGGTTGGGCCGCACGTCTAAATCGCCGGCCCCAGCAGGTCGTCGGCGTCCTTGATGACGTAGCCGTAGCCCTGCTCGGCGAGGAACCGTTGCCGGTGCGCGGCGTATTCGGCATCCAGGCTGTCGCGCGCAACGACGGAATAGAACACCGCGCCGCCGCCGGCGGCCTTCGGCCGCAGCAACCGGCCGAGCCGCTGCGCCTCCTCCTGACGGGACCCGAAGGTCCCCGAAACCTGCACGGCCACAGACGCTTCCGGCAGGTCGATGGAGAAGTTCGCGACTTTGGAAACCACCAGCGTGCCGATCTCCCCGCGCCGGAAGGCGTCGAACAGCGCCTCGCGTTCCGAGGTCTTGGTCGAACCCTGTATCACCGGCGCGTTCAGCTGCTCGCCGAGTTCGTCGAGTTGGCCCAGATAGGCCCCGATCACCAGGGTCGGCTCGCCGGGATGGCGCTCCAGGATCGACTTCACGACCGCGATCTTGGAGTGCGCCGTCGAGCACAACCGGTAGCGTTCGTCGGGCTCGGCGGTGGCGTAGAGCATGCGCTCGTTGTCGGTCATCGTCACCCGCACCTCGATGCATTCGGCCGGCGCGATCCAGCCCTGAGCCTCGATGTCCTTCCATGGTGCGTCATAGCGCTTCGGCCCGATCAGCGAGAACACGTCACCCTCGCGGCCGTCCTCGCGGATCAATGTCGCGGTCAGTCCCAAGCGGCGGCGCGACTGCAGATCGGCCGTCATCCGGAACACCGGGGCCGGTAGCAGGTGCACCTCGTCGTATATGATCAGGCCCCAGTCGCGGCTGTCGAACAGTTCGAGGTGCTTGTATTCGCCCTTGGTGCGGCGCGTGATGACCTGGTAGGTCGCGATCGTTACTGGCCGGATCTCTTTGCGTTCGCCCGAGTATTCGCCGATCTCGTCGGTGGTCAGCGATGTCCGGGCGACCAGTTCGCGCTTCCACTGCCGGCCCGCCACGGTGTTGGTCACCAGGATCAGCGTCGTCGCGCCCGCCTTGGCCATCGCCGCCGCGCCCACCAGCGTCTTGCCGGCGCCGCACGGCAGTACGACCACACCGGAGCCACCCGCCCAGAACGATTCGGTGGCCATCTCCTGGTAGTCGCGGAGATGCCAGCTTTCCTGGCGCAGGCTGATCGGATGCGACTCGCCGTCTACGTAGCCCGCCAGATCCTCGGCGGGCCAGCCGATCTTGAGCAACATCTGCTTGACCCGGCCGCGTTCGCTGGCGTGCACCAGTACGGTGTCGGCGTCGATGCGGCTCCCCAGCATCGGGGCGATCTTCTTGTTACGCAGCACTTCTTCGAGCACCGCGCGGTCCAGGCTCACCAGTGTGAGGCCGTGTGCGGGGTGCTTGACCAGCTGCAGCCGGCCGTAGCGGGCCATGATGTCGACGATGTCGACCAACAACGGCTGCGGAACCGCGTACCGCGAGAGGCTGACCAGCGCGTCGACCACCTGCTCTGCGTCGTGCCCGGCCGCACGGGCGTTCCACAGCGCCAACGGGGTGATGCGATAGGTGTGCACATGCTCGGGTGCGCGCTCGAGCTCGGCAAACGGTGCGATCGCCGCGCGAGCGTCGTTGGCCCGTTCGTGGCCCACCTCGAGCAGGACGGTCTTGTCGGACTGGACGATCAGCGGTCCGTCGGTCATTTCTCTAACTATATTTCTTCCGCATTTTGGTCCGTTCTGTTGGTCCGCCTTTTGGTCGGCTTTGATCGGTCGGCACATCTTGACCGCATTCCATCTCCACGCCTGGGCTGTCGTCCAGCCTGTGTTGCCAGGATTCGCTGCTCCGGGCGCTGCTGCAGCCGATCCGCCGCCGCTGACCTGCACTTTGGTAAACCTGATGAACCGTGTGACCGGGCGTCCTACACTAGCTCCCAAATAGGTCGGGGAGGAGCGAGGGAGGTGCCTGCGGTGATCGTCGGAGTTCGCCGGCTGTTGACGGCCGGGGCGCCCATTGTCCTGACGCTCGGGTGTGTGTCGCTGGCCTGGCCGGCGAGCGGTCACGCGGCCGAGTGCGGTCCCGGTACCATTTTCGATCCGCCGACCAACCTGTGTTTGTTGCCGCCGGCGCCCCCGCCGCCTCCGCCGGCACCGCCGGTCTGGAACGGTGACCCGACGCCGGGCTTCTCGATCGGTATCTGCGCTCCGATTCCGTTCGTATCGATCTGCACCGGTATCTGAGTTCGCCTCAGACGCTGTCCGCCGGTACGACCGATGTCACCCGGTGCACCGCGAAGTCACGGATCCGTCCCGATGCAGGCTCGAACGCGACGAGTTGTCCGCCGCGCACGTTGATGGGGGACACCATTCTCTGCGCGGAAACACCGGCGGCGTCGGTGTATCCGATCACCACCGACTGCTGCTGAATCGCGGCTTGCTGCAACAGCGCCATCGCTCGCGCCGGATCAACGCGGGTCCGGTCCGTGGGCAGCGCAACGACTTTGCGTAACACGGCAACCATCGCGGCCAGGGTTTCTTTGTTCGGCCCGCTGGCTGGTGGCCGGAATGCCCGCAGGTGTCCGGACGCGGGGACGCGTGCGCCACGGGCTCGAAGATCGACGATCGCCCCAGACGTGTCCTCGGCGGCCGGTGTCAGGCCGGCCGACCGCAGTGTGGCGAGCACATCGGCGATCGGTGCCTGTGTGACCGCGACGGTGGGTGCCAGCAGCCGCAGTTGGAGCCGCTGTGTGGCGGGCGTGGCGATGGCCTCGGCCAGCAGGGCGGCATCCTCGCAACGGACGAACGACGATGCCATGCCGACCCGCAACTGACCGTGCCTGCGTGCGACGTCATCGATCAGGTAGGTCAACCCTTGCGGGACAGGGGTTTTGGAATGCTTTCCGAAAAACGTGTGCAGGCCGCCGGCGGTGCGGCCGGTGTCGAGCGCATTGCGGATGGACGCTTCACTCACCCGGTACACCATCGCGGTGCCGGCTGATTCGACGGTGGCCACAACCCCCAGTTCTTCGGCCACGCCACGATGCAGCGGCCCCGGCACCACCACGGTCAGGTCTGCCTGCAGCAGAAAGTGGTCGATCGGGGCGGGCAGTACCTTGGCCATCGCGACGACTGCGGCGGATGCGTCCTCGGCGATCAACCTCCGCCCCGGTGTGGTGATCGCACCTCGCCCGACGATCCCCAGTGCGCCTGCCTCCTCGATCAGATCGGCGACCGGTTCGGGCTGAAGGCGCGCCGACCACCGGGGCCGGCGCCAGGTCAGCGTCTCAGACGCGGCTGCCGCGTCGACGCCGTTTCCCGGCGGAAGGACGGCGAGAAGTTCGAGCAGCAGTCGCCGGTCCACTGCGGCGGCCGTCGAATACAGTGCATCAGAAAGCGCGGCATAGGGTTTGTTGTCAGGGCCGCGGCGCCCGACCAACCCTGGCCGTGCCGGCAGGTCCAGCCAGGTGGCGGCCAGCAGGTGCCAACGTTCCGCGATCGGGGCTTCGGCGAAGCGGTCCGCTGCTGCCGTGGGTGCCCAATACGGTCCCGCGCCGGCGTCCGGTTCGGGATGGGGAAACCCGCTGGCGATCAGCCCGGCGGCGTGAGCGAGCTCGAGGATCAGCCCCAGCCTGCTGTCGTCGACACCGGTCAGCTTGGTCAGCCGCTTCATATCCCGGACGCCCAGACCGCCGCTGCGGAGCTCGGGCACCGGTGCGGTGCCCAGCGCCTCGATGACGACGTCGAACTCGCGCAGCAGGTCGATGACAGCTCCGGCGGCAGCCCCGTCGACGTCGCGCGCCGCGGCGGCTGCGGCTGTCGGGAGGCTGGGGGCGCTCAATGAAGCGGGGTCCACCTGTTGGCCGCGCAGCACCTGGCCAACCCGGCGGGGCAGAACCACCGTCTCGTGGTCGAGCCGATGTAAAAGGCCGGCCGCCAGCAGTCGTTGGACCGGCCGGTCGGGTGGTGTGCCGGGTGCGGCCTCGCGGGTGCGGCCCACCGGGGAGCCCTCAAGTAACCGGTGCAGCAGTTCGCGCTCGATGTCGCCCAGGGCATCGATTTCTGCGGCGACGTCGGCAGGTGTCTCGGCGTGGGTGCCGAGTATGACCTGGCCCGGGTACCACGGCAGTCCGGCAGCGGCCTCGGCGACCACCCGGATCAAAGGGTCGCCCCACGCCAGCGCACGATCGCGAAGATCGTCGAGCGTGGCGGCGATTGCGGGTTGCGGCGCGCGATCGCCGATCACCGCCGCCAGCTCCGCGAATGGGACCGCTGTGGTGTCGGCGTGCAGCACCAGAAGCGCCTCCAGCACCGCGAGGTGCAGAAAGTTGAGGTCATCGGTCGCGGCCCGCACCGATTGCCGTGCCTGGGAACGGGCGGCCAGCGCCGCGATACTCCCGGGAGGAGGCTGGGCAAGGTCGGGCCGCAACTCCAGCATACGGACCAGCCGCGAGTCGGGCAGGTCTGCCAACCATGCACCCAGTGGGACGCCCGGGGTGTGTTCGGTCATCGTGGATCAGCGTAAAGCAGCCGCGAACGCGCGCGATCGGGCCATAACCTGTCACAATGACTGTCGTGGCTGACAGCACCAGGAGCAAGAGGTTGCGCTACGTCGACAACGGCTGGCCCACCACCGATCCCGACGACCATGCGGTGAGCGAGCTCGCCGCGGACCGTACCGGGGCATTGTCGCCGTTCGGCGACGTCATCTTCCCGGTGCCTGCCGAGGAACTGCCCTACCTGCATCCCGTAACCGTCATCAACCAATAGCGGTGGTACGAGGCCCGGGGGCTCGGCCCCTGTCCCACCTCGACGAGCGCGGGGCGGCGCACATGGTCGATGTCACGGGTAAGAATTCGACGAAACGGACCGCGGTGGCGGCGGGCACCCTTCGGACCACGGATGAGGTGGTTAGGCTGATCTCGTCGGGAGGTCTGCCCAAAGGTGACGCTCTGGCTACCGCTCGCGTGGCCGGCATCCTGGCGGCCAAGCGAACCAGCGATCTCATTCCGCTGTGTCATCAACTGGCGTTGACGGGCGTCGACATCGAATTCGAGGTCGCCGATACCACGGTCGCCGTCACCGCGACCGTGCTTACCACCGACCGCACCGGGGTGGAAATGGAGGCGCTGACCGCCGTCAGTGTCGCCGCGCTGACGCTCTACGACATGATCAAAGCCGTGGACCCGGCGGCGCGGATCGACGACGTCAAGGTGCTGCGCAAGGCCGGCGGGCAAACCGGGACATGGACCCGATGACCCGTACCGGCCGCGTCATCATCGCGTCCACCCGGGCCGCCGAGGGTGTGTACGACGATCGCAGCGGTCCGATGATCTCGGAATGGTTCGTCGAGCAGGGTTTTTCAGCACCGGAGGTGGTTGTCGTACCGGACGGCGACCCGGTCGGCCGCGCCTTGCGCATCGCTGTGTCGGACCGCGTCGACCTGGTGATCACGTCCGGAGGCACGGGGATTTCTCCGATGGACAAGACGCCGGCGCAGACAATGGCGATGCTCGACTTCGAATTGCCCGGCCTGGCAGATGCGATCCGGCGCTCCGGGCTGCCCAGGGTGCCCACGGCGGTGCTCTCCCGCGGACTCTGCGGGGTTGCCGGCCAGACACTGATCGTCAACCTGCCGGGGTCGCCCGGAGGCGTGCGCGACGGCCTGGGCGTGCTCACCGACGTAGTGCATCACGCGCTCGATCAGTTGGCGGGCGGGGATCACTCTCGATGACGAGCGTTCTGCGCTCCGCCGTAACCGACAAACCGATCTTCCTGACCGAACATGAGCAGTTGGTCGCCACTCCCGCGGCCGGGGCCGTGGTGGGCTTTGCGGGCGTGGTCCGGGACCACGACACCGGTCGGCGGGTTGTCCGCCTGGAGTACTCGGCCCATCCGCTTGCGGAGCAGACACTGGCCGAGGTTCTCGCCGAAGTGGTGCTGGATGCCACCGGAGTGCATGCTGTCGCCGCGAGCCACCGGGTCGGAACGCTCCAGATAGGCGACGCGGCTCTGGTCGCCGCAGTGGCCGCGGACCATCGTCGCGCCGCTTTTGAGACCTGCAGCCGATTGGTTGACGCGGTGAAGCAACGACTGCCGGTGTGGAAGCACCAGTTCTTCGCCGATGGCACCGACGAGTGGGTGAATTCTGCGTAGCGGCGTGACCGGCTCACG
>CAWJYB010000034.1:0-21455 GCA_963846905.1 uncultured Actinomycetota bacterium | reverse complement strand
AGGGCGGCGAAGCCAACACTTCCGCGGACATGATCGTCATGGACGAGTTCCACTTCTACGGCGACCCCGACCGCGGCTGGGCCTGGCAGGTGCCGCTGCTGGAGCTGCCGAACGCGCAGTTTCTGCTGATGTCGGCCACGCTCGGCGACGTCACGTTTCTGCGTGAGGACCTCACCCGGCGCACGGGCGGGCGGGCCGACGGCGCTGGTCGCCGACGCCGCACACCCCGGTTCCGCTGTACTACTGCTACGCGACCACGCCAATACACGAGACGATCGGCGACCTGCTGGACACGAAGCAGGCCCCGATCTATGTCGTGCACTTCACCCAGGCCTCCGCACTGGAGCGGGCGCAGGCACTGATGAGCGTCAACGTGAGCGCAAAGGACGAAAAGGCCGCGATCGCCGACCTGATCGGCGAATCCCGGGTCTCCTCGGCATTCGGGGCGAAGGCCTGACGCGGCTGGTCCGTCATGGGTCAGCATCCATCGCGCCGGGGATTCTGCCCATTGCCCGGCGGCTCGTGGAGCAGCTCGCCCAGGCCGGCCTGCTCAAGGTCATCTGCGGCACCGACACCCCTTGGTGTCGGCGTCAACGTGCCCATCCGCACCGTCGTGTACTCGGCGTTGTCGAAGTACGACGGCACACGTACCCGGCTGCTCAATGCCCGCGAGTTCCATCAGATCGCCGGGCGGGCCGGGCGTGCAGGCTACGACACCGCAGGCACCGTCGTCGTGCAGGCGCCCGATCACGAGGTGGAGAACCTCAAGCAGTTCGCCAAGGTCGCCGACGACCCGAAGAAGCGCCGAAAGCTGGTGCGCCGCAAGGTGCCCGAGGGCATGGTCCCGTGGAGCGGGTCGGACCATGACCCGACTGGTCGAGGCCGCCCCAGATCCGCTGGCCGGCGACGTCCGGGTCTGCACGGCGATGATCTTCCTCGACATCATCGACCGGCCCGGCGACCCGTTTGTCGCGATGCGCCGACTGCTCACCGACAACCATGAACCGCGCAAGCGCCAGCTCCAACACATCCGCGAGGCGGTCGGCATCGCCCGCTCGCTGCTGCAGGCCGGGGTGCTGGAACGGCTCGAAAAGCCCGATGCCGACGGGCGGCGCTACCGGCTGACCGTCGACCTGCCGCACGATTTCGCGCTCAACCAGCCGCTGTCTACGTTCGCGCTGGCAGCGTTGAACGTGCTCGACCCGGCGGCTGAAGACCCTCCGATACTCAGCGCTGGACGTGGTTTCGGTCATCGAGGCGACTCTCGAAGGCCCCCGCCAAGTCCTGGCGGCGCAGCTGGACGAGGCACGGGGCGAGACCGTGGCCCAGATGAAGGCCGAGGGCGTCGAGGACGAGGAGCGGATAGAGCTTCTCGACGACGTCACCTATCCGAAGCCTCTGGAACTGCTGCTCGGACACGTCTTCGAGGTGTATCTGCAGACCAACCCATGGGCCGCTGACGCGCAGTTGTCGCCGAAGTCAATCGTTCCGCGAAATGGCGGGCGGGCGTTCACCTTCCGGGAGTTCGTCAGCATCTACGGGCTGACCCGGTCCGAGGGCGCGGTGCTGCGCCTCCTGTTCGACGCGTTCAAGGCGCTGCGGTCGGGTTTGCCCGCCTCGGCACGGACCGAGGAGCTCACCGACATCGTCGAGTCGGCCAGGCGAGCTGGTACGTCAGGTGGACTCAAGTCTGCTCGACGAGTGGGAGCAGCTCCCCGGCCCGGATGAGCCGGAGGCGCCCGCGGCGGCCCCGGAGCCGCCCACGCCCGCTGACCGGGAACGAGCGGGACTGCACCGCGATGGTCCGCAATGCGCTGTTCCGGCGGGTGGAGCTGTTCGCACGGCTCCGCTGGTATGACCTCGGCCAGCTGGACTCCGATTCCGGGTGACATCGCGGCGCTGGGAGGATGGCGTGCGCGTCTACTTCGCCGAGCATGACCAACGTCGACGGGGTTCGGCGCAGACGCCAGCAGCACGGCGTTGCTGATCATCGACCGCCGGCCCGGCGTGTGGCGGGTACGACCAATCCTGGACGACCCGGCAGGCGACCACGACTGGGGCTTTGACGTGGAGGTGGACCTACAGGCCTCAGACGAGCAGGGCGTGGCGGTGCTGCGGCTGGTCGACGCGGGGCGGATGGATTGACGACCGCGGGCGCAACTCGCAGTCGGTCGTGGTCGGCTCCGGTAGCGTCTGGATGGGCGTCACGGCGGCCTGACCCGCAACGCGGCGAAATCGACGGTGCCGCAGGAAGCGCGCAGCGCAAGCTGACTGCCTTCACTTTCGTTCCTGATCGGGGTCGTAACCACAATCCGAGCGGCGTCAGATGATCGATGTGCCGTGGGGCGGCTGGGACAGACGCTCGCCCGCGATCCCGGGCTGCTGCGCCGGAACACCCGGCGTCCCGAATGGGCCGGGCCGTCGGGGCGCGGCGTGACCGTGAACGCCTTCGGCATAGGCGGTTTCCGCATGCTGCGAGAAGTCGATGCCGGAGGTTTCGTCCTCGGCGTTGATCCTGAACCCCACAACGCGGTCGATCAGCTTGGCCAACAGGAAGGACACGATGAACGCATACCCGGCGACGACTACGACGGCCAGCACCTGCTTTCCGAGTTGGCTCAACCCCCCTCCGTACAACAGTCCACGCGGACCCGCGGTCATCACGTCGGTGGCCAGCAGGCCGATCAGCAGCACGCCGACAACGCCGCCGACGAAATGGACGCCCACCACGTCCAGCGAATCGTCGTAACCGAAGCGGAACTTCAGTCCGATCGCAAACGAGCACACGATGCCCGCCGCCACGCCGACCACGGCTGCGCCGAGAGTGTTGACCGTCCCGCAGGACGGTGTGATGGCGACGAGACCGGCGACCACACCAGAGGCCGCACCGAAAGTGGTGGGCTTGCCGTCTCGTACCTGCTCGACCGTCAACCAGCCCAGCATGCCCAGGCACCCCGCGACCAGAGTGTCCAGGAAGATTGCTGCGGCGGTTCCGTTGGCGGCCAGCGCCATCCGGCGTTGAATCCGGACCATCCGAACCACAGCAGTCCGACGCCGAGCAGAACGAACGGCAGATTGTGCGGGCGCATGGCGTCCTTCTTAAACCCGATGCGCGGTCCCAGCACCAAGGCCAGAGCCAACGCGGATGCCCCCGAGACGATCTCGACGACCAACCCGCCGGCGTAGTCCAGCACCCCGAGCCGGAAGAGCCACCCACCCGGCGCCCATACCCAGTGCGCCACAACGGCGTACACCACGATCGCCCATACCGGAACAAAAACCACCCACGCGGCGAACTTGGCCCGGTCGGCGATCGCACCGCTGACCAGCGCGGCAGTGATGATGGCGAAGCTGAGCTGGAAGGTCGCGAACAACAATTCGGGAACCTGTCCATGCACCGTGTCCGGAGCGATTCCGCGCATACCGATATGCGCTAGGTCACCGATCACACCGCCGGCACTGGTACCGGAGAACGCCAGGCTGTAGCCGACCAGCAGCCAGGACACCGTCATGAGCGGGATAGCGATGAAGCTCATCATGATCATGTTGAGCACGCCGGTGGTGCGGACCATGCCGCCGTAGAAGATCGCAAGCCCCGGTGTCATGAGAAGAACGAGGGCGGTGCTGACCAACAGCCAGGCGGTGGCGGCAGGATCGATCTGTTGCAACGTCGGGCTCCTTCGACGGTCCGGGACGAGAATGTCTGTCTCGCGTTTCAATTACAAGACGATCACGTTTCGGAATGTTTCATGGATCGCGGGAATGCGAACTTGCGCCGTCACAGCCGGCGGCTGCCGTCTGTACATGAGGTCAGCTCGTCGCGACTGTGGCCCAAGCATGCGCTGGCTTGCGTCGTTTCGAGCAAGCCCAGCGCCGCCATTTCGGCATCGTCGTCCATCCGATCGTCATCGAATTACTCTCGGGGTTACGTTGTGGCTTCTATCGTCTGGTTGTGCCTGAGATGAATCGTCGCACCATGCTGATGACCGGGATCGGTGTGCTGGCAGCAGCGATCCCCGCCGGGCCGGCTCGGGCGGTGCCACCTGAGGCGGAGGCGGGTTCGTACCTTTTGAGGATGGGGGGTGCCCGAGAGAAGGGAGTGGGACGGGACGGGGACGGACCGGAGAAAAGGGGACGGGGGGCAGATTTCTGGGCTTTTGTCGGGCCAAAGGGGGGGAAAGGGATTTGGGGATTGGGTCGGGCATACGTGGGAAGCCCGAGTAAAGCTCGAATGCCTCACTGCGGGTTGCTGGCCAGCGTGGTGGGCGGTCAACGACGGCCCGAATGTGGGCGGTGAAGTCGAGGGAATGCACAGTGGCGCATGCAATGGGATGAAGAGGTATTCGCTTCTGGAAGACTGGGCCCCGATGCATTGATGTTCCGGCGGGCTCTGTCCCGGGGTGGCCATTCAACAATCCCGGCTACCAGCTGTATCCGGTCCTCAACCTCGCGGTAGGTGGTTCGGGCGGCGGCGATGCCAGGCCAGGTACCTATCCCGCGCAGATGCTCGTTGACTATGTGCGTGTTTGGTAGGGCACGCCAGCACCACAAGCCTCATACGTCGCACGCAAACCTGATGAATCGCGGAGGCGAACCGGCGAAAATCGTTCCCGTTGCTCAAAGTTGACAATGCCACGGTGGGTCACCTCGGCGGTGATCGTCGCGCCGACCTCACCGGGCAGGTCGGCCTTGCCGAGGATCGGGGGGCTGCCCAGTTCCGCCGCGCCATCGCTGGTGTACGCCGCATGTCCAAAGGTGGCGAAGACAACGACGGTGGCGTGCCGGTGGCCCCGCCAGCCGCCGACTAACCTCGTGACTCCGGTGTGGATGCCACCGATCACGTTGCGGTGCAACCGGATTACGCGGCATGGTCGGTGACCAGGCAGGGGCTGCAGGTGTATGGCGATTCCGCCTACGGCACCGGTGGGGCACGCACCGCGTTTGCGGCCGGTGGGCACGACACGGTGATCAAACCCAAGCCGCAGCTGCCCGCGGTGCCGGGCGGGTTCACCCTCGACTTACTTCACCATCGACGAGCAGGCCCACACCCCAGAGTTCAAGCAGGACTACCCACCCGGTCGAGCGTGGAACAGATATCTCCTGGGTCACGACCCAACGCGGCCGCCGCTCAAGCTCGCAAAAACGACGCCGGAACCACCACTGGCCGCGCACCGGGCCACCTGGTGTCTCTCCTCCTTTTCAGCCCTACCTAGCTGGAGCCGAGTTCAGCCGCGACGCCTGATTCGACCAGCAGCGACATTCCATGGTGCGGTGGCATCTCCACGGCGAAACTGTGCAGGTCATCGACGGTGGCGGTGGTGTTCCCAGTAAACATGTCCGATACGGTCGAGCCTGCAGGGAGGTGCTCAGAGCGTACGGTGCCGGCGATGTGTTCGTTAGCGAAGTTGAGCACGGTGAGCTGCTGTTGCTCAGGATCGTCGAGCTGATGGACCATCACCAGCATCCCGCGGTGAGACACTTCCGGGATATCGATCTGGCGGCTGGTGGCGATGCCGTAATGGGACCGCACCTGCAGGATCGCTTGTAGCTGTCGCAGAAAGCTGGCCTCGTCGTCGAGTTGCTGCGGGATCGGGCCGTACAGGCTGGTGCCGCGGGGCATGCCGGCAACCGATTGTGTCGCCGTGGGGTTGACGCCCATCAGGTCGTGGGCGCCACGGTGAATCCAGCGCGTGTCGCCTCCGCGCAACAACGCCTTGACCTGCGTGGCAGGCAGGGTAAGCATGCCGCAGAGGTCCCAGCCGGACAGTGCGAACACTCCCGGCTGAAGGGCGTTGAACATTGCCAGCAAGAGATGTGCCCGGCGAATCGGGTCAATATCGGTGATGTCGCCAAGGTCGGTGAGGCCGAGGGTGGCGGCAATGACACTGGCTGTCGTGCAGGCGATTCCGTTGGTGGTGAAGATGCGGTTGTACGGGGCGGACGGACCGGTCAGGGCCGCTGTCAGATCGGCGCGGACAGTCTCCCCCAGCGCCTCGCCGGTGATCGTTGCTCCCCGGTACGTGTGGACGTCGTCGCGGTGTCCGGTGGACCAGTGCACCAGTTCGTAGGTGAGTTCGTCGTGGTTCTGCAGTGCGTGCACCAGCGAGGCGGGATCCACGCCCAATTCGAGGGTGGTGCGTAGCGTCAGCCGTAGGAATTCGGTATCAGCGGTTACCAGTGCGTGGTGGTAGGCGGGTCGGTTGATGAAGTCGTACGACAGGTCGGGGCCCGCGATGCCGGTCGCTTTGATGTCGTCGATGGTCAGGTTGAGCTCCTGGAAAGTGAAGCCGCCGACCTTGCGGACCATGCTTCCGATGAACTGGTTGGCCGCTTGTGACAGCGGGTGCCCTTCGGACCAGCCGGTGTCGTCTTTGGCGGACTTCTCCGCGCCGAGAAAGCCGTTGGCGTCCAGGCGCAGACCGCCGGAACCGAGGTCGGTCAGCGAGTGCAGCGCGTCGCCGATGACCAGCCGCATGCCGGCAAAACTCGGGTCGAGCCAGTTGATCGACGGTTGGCCGTCCTTGAAGTAGTGCAGGTAGACCCAGCGCCGCTCGACGCCGTCCACACCCACGATGGGGCGGGTGGCACTCCAGTTGGTTTCTTTGATGCCCTCGGCGAAGAAGATGACCCGTTGCAGGCGGCCGATGATGTAACCGGCCTTGGCCAGCCAGTCCTCGGCGGCGACATCGATGTTGACCGAGTCCTCGCCTGGCGGGACTTCCGGCAGGTACTCCCAGTCGCGCGGATCGATCTCCACCATGTGATAGATGCCCGGATAGTCGGCGTGCTTCATCTCAGCGAGCCGGAAATCCGGCCCTTTGCCGGTGTGGCCCGGGACGACGTCGTCGATGATGGTGCCGCCGTACCAGTTGGCGGTGCCGCACATGTGGCGGAATTCGTCCTCGGTGCCGAATGCGGGGTCGATCTGGGTGCTGATTCGGTCGAAGTGCCCGTCGACGCTCGGCGTCAGCTGCCACCCGGTGATGCCCCCGGCCCGTTTGACGGGCCCGGTGTGCACAGCCTGAATACCGATCTGCGCGAAACACTTCCACATTGCCTCGTCGGCCATGGCTTGCAGGAAGGATTCGTCGGGACGGGTGATCAACGACAACGGATATGCGGTGAACCACACCGAGGCGGCATCGACCGCGGCCCGCGGGTTAGGGGTGGCGAACGGGTTCTGCCACATCGATCCCTGCCCGGAGAACTGCTGGCTGATCACGTTGGCATCGGCCAACATCGACTGCGAGACCAACCAGGACACATAGGCGGGGTTGTCGCCCGTTCGGCGGACCGTCCTTTGCGATGGATCGCCGCGCGAACGGTGTCCGCACCCTGGGACGGAACCGCAACGTGCGCGGCCGAGCGGGATGCAGGTGCTCGTCGAAAGTGATTTCCGCAGGCTCGTTTGCCTGGTCGCGCGGCGTGGACTCCGCCGTCTCAGACATGACACTCCTTCAATAGATGAACCTTTTCGCCGAAGGGACGACGCACGCCCCGCCGGACGTACATCCGCGCAGTATTGCTATTGTCGCGCGTCTGCGAAACCGCAACCGGGCACATAGGTGAATACTGATGCCTGCGATTCGTTTGCCAACTTCATGGGCCCGGTTGGTTCTACTGATGTTGTAGTGGGTCATTTCCGGCCGGGTAGTGCGGGGGGCAGAGTCCTCCTCGGGTGAGCGGTGCGATCGCGGCCTGCGCGGTCAGCCACGCGCACCCCCATCCCGAATGCGAATATCCTGGGAATGCGTAACGTCGTACACCCTTCTTCGGCTTGAACCTTCGACAGTCCAAAACTTAGGCAGGACAAGGCCTTGCGCCCCAAATCGACTGGTCAGAACCCCACTACAACCTCACAAGACCGAAAAATGTTGCACGGCAGATTATTAGCGCAGGGCGAAGAAGTCGGGTTCGGCGGCATTCGCGCGCATCGGCCGCCCATAACCATGCTCCAGCCCGCAAGGGTGTACCCTCAGAGGAGTTGGTCATTCCAACCGGGCCGGAATTGAGTCAGCTGCTGACCTACCGAGCCGCCTCTCACGCCGGACATACCGGTGGCCACCGCCCAGTCGGGATAATCTTGAATGCTAGATCGTTGATTCAACCGTTGATTGCTCCCTTTGGGTTGCAACACTTTTCGTACATGCCGCGTTTCGGGATTCTCAGCACCCACCCTCCGACACCCTGCGGGTTGGCGACGTTCAGCGCCGCGTTGTCCGACGGACTGGCGGCACAGGGCGCCGACGTCAGCGTGGTGCGCATCGCCGACGGTGAAGTCTGCACGCGCGCCGACGTGGTCGGAGAACTCGTCAATGGCTCGGCCTCGTCAGTAAAAGCTGGTGCAGAACTGCTGAACCAGAACGACGTCGCGGTCATCCAACACGAGTACGGCCTATACGGCGGCCCGGACGGGGACGAAGTCGTCCAGCTCATGGAAGGCTTGCGAGTCCCGTCCATCGTGGTCGCACACACGGTGCTCAAGAATCCGACGCCGCAGCAACGTTGGGTGCTCGAAGCGGTCCTGGCGCTCGCGGATCAAGTGGTCGTCATGTCGGAGGCGGCCAGCCAACGCCTGACCGTCGGCTACGCCGTCGACCACCACAAGGTCGTCACGATCCCCCACGGCGCGGCGCTCCCCGCGAGCGCGGCCCTGAAGCGTTCGGGCAGACCGACCATCTTGACGTGGGGCCTGATCGGGCCGGGCAAGGGCATCGAGCGGGTGATCGACGCGATGGCATCGCTGAAGCACCTCCCCGGCCGGCCGCGGTACCTGATCGCCGGCCGGACTCACCCAAAGGTGCTCGCCGCCCAGGGTGAGGCGTACCGCGAATCCCTCATCGCACAAGCACAGCGCCTCGGTGTCGCCGACTCGGTGTCCTTCGACGCCGTGTACCGCAGCCCCGCCGCGCTCACCGCGCTCATCCAGACCGCTTCCGTCGTGGTCCTGCCCTACGACTCGAAGGAGCAGGTCACCTCCGGTGTGCTGGTGGACTCCATCGCCAGCGGTCGGCCCATCGTTGCCACCGCGTTCCCCCATGCCGTCGAGTTGCTCGAGCAGCGGCGCGGGCACCGTGGTCGGCCACGACGACCCCGACTCGCTGGCAAGTGCACTGCACCGGCTGTTGACCGACCCGCGGGTCGCGGGCTCGATGGCCTCCGAAGCGCGTGAGTTGGCTCCCACGATGGCCTGGCCGGTCGTCGCCAACGCCTACGTCGGCTTGGCGCAGCGGCTGGTCGCCGCGCGGTTGGCACTGACGTGACCGGCACTGCGCCCAAACCGTTGTTCGGGCATCTGTTGGGTATGACCGACCACCGGGCCACCTTCGAGCACGCCTGCCTGACCGAGCCCCGTCGCGAGCACGGCTACTGCACCGATGACATGGCCAGGGTGCTCGTGGTCGCCACCCGCGAGCCCGACCCACCCGATGTGGTGAAGGGTCTCGCCCGCAAGGCTCTGACGTTCTTGAACGACGCGCAGTCCGAGGGCGGCGCCTGCCGCAACCGGATGGACTACGCGGGTCGTTGGACCGATCAACCGACCACGAATGACCACTGGGGCCGCACGCTCTGGGGGCTCGGCACCGCCGCCGCCCACAGTGACGTGGGCCTGGTTCGCAGATTGGCGGTGATTCAGTTCGAGCGCGCCGCCAAGGTCAGGTCGCCATGGCCCCGGGCGATGGCGTACGCGGCGGTCGGTGCCGCCGAACTGCTCACCGTCGAGCCCAGGCACCTACCGGCCCTGCGACTGCTCACCGACTTCGCCGCCACCACCGCGACACCGAACGGCACGTCCGACTGGCGGTGGCCGGAACCACGGCTCACCTATGCAAACGCGATCCTGCCCGAGGCCATGATTGCCGCCGGCGTCGCGCTCGACGACCCGACGCTGCGCGATCAGGGCCTGGATCTGTTGGCGTGGCTGCTCGACCGCGAATCGGCGGACGGCCACCTTTCGCCCACGCCCGCCGGGGGACGGGGCGCACAGGACAGCGGGCCCGCATTCGATCAACAGCCGATCGAAGTGGCCGCCTTGGCCGATGCGTGTGCCCGTGCCGCCGAGGCCGATCCGCGGCCGAGCTGGCCCGAAGGGGTCCGATCCGCCGCCGCCTGGTTCCAGGGCGCCAACGATTCAGGACAGCTCATGTGGGACCCCGAGACCGGCGCCGGCTTCGATGGATTGCTGCCCGACGGCGTCAACCTCAACCAGGGCGCGGAGTCGACCCTCGCGGTGATATCCACCTTGCAACACGCACAGCGTTTTTCTCCTGTCCCGCGATGACATCCGTGCGGGCGGGGATCGTCACCCGCAGCCCACAAAGGGTCGCGGCCGACCCCTCGCGCGTGATCACGCGGCTCTTCGTGCCAGGCCAGGAAGCGTTCGAGCATCAAGAATCCCGAGCGGGACCGGTGCTTTCGCGGATCCTGGCCCTGTCCGACGACGACGTCGAGTTGGCCCTGCACGACATCGTCACCCGTTTCGCTGGGCGGCACCGCGACCTGGCCGGCACGTTCCGTCGCCATGCCCGCGAGCTCGCCGATCGCATTGATCCCGATCGCGAACTATCGGAGTCGCGAATGTCGTTGTTGGGAGCGGCCTTTACCAGTGAGTACGCCATCGAAGGGGCGGCGCTGTGCAATCCGAGCATCGTGGCCCATCCCGATCAGACCGACACTCCCGCGGGGAGCCTGCGATTCGTGATGAGCGTTCGGGGGATCGGGGAGGGACACCGTTCCTGCATCGGATTCCGGACCGGGGTCATCGACTCGGTAGGCCGGGCATCGGTCGACGACCCAGCGCCGTTCGCCACCACCGGGCATGTCGAACCCGCCCTGCTCGATGCCGCCGTCTTCCGCACCGAACTGAGCCGACTGGGTAACGCCCGCGAAGCCGTCGCTTACGTCTTCGACGCGCTCGATGAGCTCTTCACCAGATCCGACCTCGACGAGCGACTCGACAATCTGCGGGACAACCTGAGCACTCGCGGGCATGCGCAGGACGCGATCGCGCTGATCGACACCATCGCCGCGCGGTGCTACGCCATCGGATTTCCCAGCGACATACCACTATCCGAGCGGGTGTTGTGGCCATCGAGCGAAGCCGAGCAGGCCGGTATGGAGGACGCGCGATTACTGCGCTTCGTCGACGACGACGGCTCGGTCACCTTCTACGCCACCTACACGGCCTACAGCGGAACCCATATCAGCCAGCAACTCCTCAAGACCAAGGACTTCCAGTCCTTCACCTCCGTGCCGCTCGTCGGTCGAGCCGCGGCCAACAAGGGATTGGCAATGTTTCCCCGCCCGATCAACGGTCGCTACGCCGCCATGTCGCGATCGGATCGCGAGACGAACACCATCGCCTTCACCGACCACCCGTCGGTCTGGTCGACGGCGTCGCCCTGCCAGCAACCGACCGAGGCGTGGGAAGTGCTGCAACTCGGGAACTGCGGTCCACCAATCGAAACCGACGCAGGATGGCTGGTGCTGACCCACGGAGTCGGACCGATGCGCACGTACAGCATCGGGGCGATTCTGCTCGATCGTGACGATCCGACCCGGGTGATCGGTCGGCTGACTCAACCGCTGCTGAGTCCCACGCCGTGACGAGCAGAACGGCTACGTGCCCAACGTCGTCTACTCCTGCGGAGCACTCGTCCACGCCGACACCTTGGTGATCCCCTATGGGATCTGCGACAGCGCCATCGGCATCGCCACCGTGGCGCTTCCAGACCTGTTGGTTGCCATCGCCGACCGAACCGACGCACCCGAGATGAGGCCATGAAGAGCAAGTCCGACGGCAACCAGCGAAATGCGCTCAGTGAGAACGTCCTACACATGGGCGCCGGATTCGCCGCAAAGGAACATCCGCACGTGCTGGCGGCGCTGTCGAGTCTCGGGTCACGCCTGGGGAGGCATCGTCAAGTTGTTGACCTTGTGGTGCTGCCAGGATTGGCCAGTCCACCGTGACCGCGGGGTGGCGGCGGCCCGCCTGGCCGCCGGTACCGCAGCTGACCGCCCATGCCGCCGCCGACTCACCGAGGCCGTCGCGATGTACCGGGAGCTGGCCGCCGCTTACCCTGTCTTTTGGGAGAGCCTCGCCGGGTCATTGACGTCACTTGGGATTCAGCTCTCCGAGCGTGACGACTTCGATGCTGCTCTGTCCGCAGACCGGGAAGCTGCAACACTCTACTTGGCACTTTATTCGGTCGACCCCGAGCGGTACCGAGATTTGTTGCAGCAAGCGGTGAACAACCTCGTAACCGACCTGAGGCATCTCGGGCGCAGTGACGAGGAGATCACCAACGAACTCGACCGCCTCCTGTCGACTGACGACGACTGAACGACGTTCTTTGTCGTCCGCGTGACGGAACCCCGAACGGGACGTGTCCGGCGGCCCAAGGCCCCGTCCCGGCCCGGTCGTCGCGTCCCATAAACGATGGGCCGGTGGTCATGTTGCGTGCCGATATGGACGCGCTGCCGGTCGCTGAAGCTACGGGCCCGCCGTACGCGAGCACCGCTGTATCCGTCGATTCGGCCGGCAGCACTGTCGCCGTTGCGCATGCGTGCGGGCATGACATGCACACCGCTAGCCTCAATGCCGCTCAGTTAAGTTCATGGGTCGGTTGTCAAGTGGCCGTTGATGGTGACGTCGACGGCGATGTTGTAGCTGTTGCGGTCGATGTCGCCTTTGGCGCGGTGTTTGGAGATGGCGCGTTTGACGACGCGGGGACTGGTTCGGTGGCGGCGGCCCGGGAGCAGGTGATGAAGCACGGCGTGGCCGATCTTGCCGATGAAGTCGATGGTGGTGTCGGCGATGACGCCGGCGGCCTGGATGACCTGGTCGCGGGCGGTGTTGAGGGCGATGCTGAAGCCCGCACGGTCAGCGGTGGCGGTGTCGGTGGCGTCTGACATCGCGATGCGCAGCGCTTGGTAGGTGACCAGCAGGGCATAGATTTCCTGGGCGATCCCGTCGGGTGTGCGGGCGCGCAGCACCCGGCCGCCGAGGATGGTGGATTTCAGTTCCAGATAGGACGTTTCGATCTGCCAGCGCTGGTGGTAGAGGGCGACCAGGTCGGTGGCGGGGTGTCGGCGGTGGTCGGTGAGGGTGGTGATCAGCAGGTAGCGCTCGGTGCGACGGGGGCCGCCGGCGAGTCGCACGACGACCTGGGCGTCGATCACGCGGACGGTCGTCGTGCCGATCCGCGACAGCCACGAGCCGTCGCCGCAGTGGCCGATCACGGGGAGTTTGCGGTTGGACTTGGCGCGGAACAGCAGGTCGGCACCGGTGGCGGCGACCTGGCCGATCAGGTCCGCGGCGGCGAAGTTGCGGTCGGCGAGTAGCAGCATGCCTTGGTGGAGGCAGCCCAGAAGCTTTGGTGCATAGTTGGTTTCGCCCACGCGTAGGGTGCCGAAGACGGCGTCGAGTACGGTGCGGGTGCCGCATGCGACCACGGTCAGCATCCGCAGCATCGGATACCCCGACGGGCTGTTGCCGCCGCCGGCCCGGCCGAACGCGGCCAGGTTCGCCGGGGTGTCGGGGGTGAACATCGACGTGCCGTCGATCGCGCATACCAGCAGGCCACGCCATCGCGCCGCACCGGCGGCGGGGCCGCGGACCAGGTCGAACAGCTCCCGCAGCGGTTTGACACCGATACGGCGACGGGCTTGGGCCAACGCCGAGGACACCGGATCGGCGACGTCGATGCCATCCAGGCCCGCGGTCATCCGAGCCCACACCTGGCCGTAGCCGAGCTCAGCGAACAGCGCCGCCGCCAGCAGCAGGTACACCACCACCCGCGACGGCAACGCCCGGACCCTGGCCTGCACCGTCCGGGTCGATTCCAGCACCGCATCGACCATCTCGAACGGGACGATCTGGGTCAACTCGCCGAGGTGACCGGGCGCGAACCGACCCGCAGCAACCACCACCGAACCACGAATGACAGACTGAACAGACAGCGGAACTCCCAGGTGAAGGGTTGTCTTGAGAGGACACCCATCGATACCGGGAGTTCCGCTGTCCCACCTCCTCGACACGCCGCACACATCACACTTGACCCAACAGTCACATCCTTAACTGAGTGACATTGCCGCTAGCCTGGTTGGCGCGCTGTTCGTGCTCGCCGACGGGCGGAACGCATGGGCGGGCACCGTCGTGGCGGTCTTTCAGCCGGCCGAGGAGCTAGGGTGCGGCGCCTCGGCCATGCTGGCCGACGGACTCTTCGAGCGGTTTCCCGCTCCGCAGATTGTGCTTGGTCAGCATGTCGGACCGCTTTTCCCGCCGGAATGATCGCCTACGGGCGGGGACCGCTGATGGCCGCCGCGGACTCGGTGCAAGTGACCTTGTACGGCCGCGGTGGTCACGCGTCACGGCCGGAGAACGCTGTTGATCCCGTGGTCATGGCCTGCCGCTGGCATCGTCAAGTTGTTTGAGAATGCTTGTGGTGCAGTCGATGTGAGTGGACTGTGCGGCGGAACGTAGTGGCTGATTGTGTCTTTCATGCCGCTGCGGCGGCTGTGATTTCATCCCAGACCGCGAAGCGGTTGGTCATCTGGGTTCGCCATTGGGGTGCGCTGATCAGATGACGGTGGGGCCCAAAGTGCTGCCGGATGTGGGTGAACGCAAACAGGAACCGTTGGGCCTGCCCAGGTGAGGCGAAGCGTTTCATCACCCGCTCCCGGATTCTGGTCGGCTGATGGGAGTTCTCGGCCCGGTTGTTGAGGTACTTCGAGCGGCGATGCGTCACCGACGGCAAAACCTCGCGGTGAGCGACCTGATAGCTGCCGAGCTGGTCGGTGACGATCACGCGCGGCACATACCGCAGGCCCTTGAGCAATTTGCGGAAGAACCGCTTGGCTGCTGTGGCGTTGCGGCGCGACTGCACGAGGATGTCGAGCACGTTGCCGTGCTGGTCGACCGCACGCCACAGGTAATGGATCGTGCCGTTGATCTTCACGAAGACCTCGTCGAGATGCCACTTGTCGCCGGGGCGGGGACGGCGCCGACGTAACTGGTTGGCGTAGTCCGGCCCGAACTTTGCGCACCAGGACCGGATCGTCTCGTAGCTGACCACCACACCGCGGGCCAGCATCAGTTCCTCGACGTCTCGCAGGCTCAGCGCAAACCGGTGATACAGCCACACCGCATGCCCGATGACCTCGATCGGATACCGGTAGCCCTTGTACCTCGCCGCACCCGCCACAACGACCGATCCTCGCAGCACCACCGCCGGGCCAACAACTTGACGATGCCCGTGGACGGCCTTCCGCACCTGGTGGTTCTCCCAATTCAGGTCCGGTTGCTTACGGTCGAACAGATGCAGGTAGTACTGCTCGGTGGCCTGGTCCCACTCCCACGCCGATCCCACGAAGAATGAGCCCCAGTTGTTCGGCTCGGCGCCGGCATGGGCGTCCCGCCAGATGTACCAATCCCGCGTCGGGTTGTCGCGGGATGAACGCGATTCGACAAACCACGGGTGGCCATCCGAGGTGTGGTTGACCACGAGGTCCATCACGAGCTTCATCCCGAGTTCGTGCACCTTGGTAAGCAGCACGTCGAATTCGGCCAGGGTGCCGAACAGCGGATCGATGTCGCGGTAGTCACTGATGTCGTAGCCGTTGTCGGCTTGCGGTGAACGGTAGATCGGTGACAACCAGATCACGTCGACCCCGAGCGCCCGTAGATAGTCGAGCCGCCCGATGATGCCACCCAGATCTCCGAACCCGTCGCCGTTCGAGTCGACGAAGCTGCGCGGATAGATCTGGTAAACGACGGCAGACTTCCACCAAGCAGCATCGCGTCGGCCGCCCGGAGTCACTTCCGAATGCCAATGACGTCGCGATAGAGCTTTACGTACTTGTCGATCATGGTGGCGACTGTGAAGCGCTCGGCGGCGAGTTCGGCGATCTTGCGCCGGTCGAGTTCGCCAGCTCCAGCGATCGCGGCCACCGCCGAATCGATGTTGTCGACCAGAAAGCCGGTGACCCCGTGCGCAATCAGCTCGCCCATCGAACCTCTCGAGTTGGCGACGATCGGCGTGCCACAGGCCATCGCCTCGACGAGGCTGTATCCGAACGGTTCGTCGAAGTCGATCAGGTGCAGCAGCGCGTGCGCACCTGCCAGTACTTCGGCGCGCGCAGAGCCGTCGACGACGCCGAGGTAGCGCACCTGCTCGCCGTCGATGTGCGGCGCGACCTCGTTGCGGAAGTACTCCTCGTCTTGGATGATCCCGGCGATGTCGAGCCGGCGGCCACATCGGCGAGCGACCTCGATCGCGTGGGCGGTGCCCTTGTCGGGGTGGATCCGTCCGAAGAACAGCAGGTGCTCGCCGGGGCTCGGATGGATCGCGAATCTGTCGATATCGATGCCGTGGTGGATGGTGGCCGCGTAGTGCAGACTCGGGTGTCGATCGGCGTCGCTGATCGACACGTACGCGGTAGTGCTGTCGTAGCGCTCGTAGACAGGAACGATCCGATCGGACGAGAACCCGTGGATCGTGGTGACTACCGGTGTGATGACGAGATCGCTGTACGTGAGTGGCAGGAAGTCGAACCCGTTGTGGATGATATCGAACTCGCCGGCGCGCTCGAACACCGAGGCGATGTGCAGGCACTCTGCGACCTTGGCGTCGATCGTCGCGTCCTCAGACCAGCCGAACGGCGCGGTTGCGTGCAGGATGGCCGTGGTGATCGAGTCTGCGGTGGCGAACAGCGTGACGTGATGGCCAGCCGCCACCAGTCCCTCGGTGAGCAACGAGGCGAACTGCTCCCACGGCCCGTAGTGACGAGGCGGTGTCCTCCACGCGATCGGCGCCAGCACGGCGACTCGGATCGGGCCGTCAGCGTCGCCTTGGATGGGAATGAGCTCAGGCTACCCGCGCCGAATCTCGCGCCCCAGCCAGCGGGAAGACCAGGCGCCGCGACGCGACCTGCGGATATAAGAATTGCGGCTGATGGCATCAACACCGTCAGGTAGTTTCCGGCTCCCACTTAGGCTTGGCAGCAAGTCTCTTGGTGAACTCGAGCGCAGCTGCACTTCCAACCGACGACGGAAGGTAACCCAATGACGGACGGCCAAACCACCACGCATGCGCAACTTTTCGACCTGACCGGCAAATCCGCCCTCGTAACCGGCGGCACCAGGGGTATCGGCATGATGATGGCCCGCGGTCTGCTGCAGGCAGGCGCGTGTCGGGAGTTCCAGCATGCGGTCGACGCCGAAGTGGCAGTGAAACGCGCTGACCGTGGCGTCCGTCGCATCGGGGTCGCTGATCAGGACCGGGACGCTGAAGTTCCAGTCGAAAACCGGATCGCGTGGGGCCGCACTGGCCTGGGCCTCGGCACGCACGATCCGCTCGACCGCGACGCGCAAGTGGTTTCGCGTCTCGTCCGAGAAGCTACGGATGTCGATGTCGAGCTCTGCGGTGTCGGGGATGATGTTGTGCTTCGTGCCCGCTTGGAGCCGGCCGACGGTCAGCACGGCCTGGTCGTTGCTTGATACCTCTCGCGCGACGAGGGTCTGCAGTCGCATGACGGCAGCGGCAGGCCATGACCACGGGATCAACAGCGTTCTCCGGCCGTGACGCGTGACCACCGCGGCCGTACAAGGTCACTTGCACCGAGTCCGCGGCGGCCATCAGCGGTCCCCGCCCGTAGGCGATCATTCCGGCGGGAAAAGCGGTCCGACATGCTGACCAAACACAATCTGCGGAGCGGGAAACCGCTCGAAGAGTCCGTCGGCCAGCATGGCCGAGGCGCCGCACCCTAGCTCCTCGGCCGGCTGAAAGACCGCCACGACGGTGCCCGCCCATGCGTTCCGCCCGTCGGCGAGCACGAACAGCGCGCCAACCAGGCTAGCGGTGTGCATGTCATGCCCGCACGCATGCGCAACGGCGACAGTGCTGCCGGCCGCATCGACGGATACAGCGGTGCTCGCGTACGGCGGGCCCGTAGCTTCAGCGACCGGCAGCGCGTCCATATCGGCACGCAACATGACCACCGGCCCATCGTTTATGGGACGCACTGCCGAGCAACTCGACGGCATGGGGGAACGCGGTGGCAACGATGGGACGACCGCTGGCGATGGAGTCCACCAGCACACCGGAGGTGACCTGCTCCTTCGAGTCGTAGGGCAGGACCACGACGGAAGCGGTCTGAATGAGCGCGGTGAGCGCGGCGGGGCTGCGGTACACGGCGTCGAAGGACACCGAGTCGGCGACACCGAGGCGCTGCGCTTGTGCAATGAGAGATTCGCGGTACGCCTCACCCTGGGCGGCGAGCACCTTTGGGTGAAGTCCGGCCGGCGATCAGGTACCGCGGCCGGCCGGGGAGG
Source organism: uncultured Actinomycetota bacterium (assembly GCA_963846905.1). Taxonomy (GTDB): domain Bacteria; phylum Actinomycetota; class Actinomycetes; order Mycobacteriales; family Mycobacteriaceae; genus Mycobacterium. Next base: position 3,121 of record CAWJYB010000034.1, on the reverse strand, counting down.
TGCTTGAGCGATGCCATCGCGTCGATCACTCGCTCGATGCCCTTGCCCGGCCCGATCAGGCCCCACGTCAAGATGGTCGGTCTGCCCGAACGCTTCAGGGCCGCGCTCGCGGGCAGCGCCGCGCCGTGGGGGATCGTGACGACCTTGTGGTGGTCGACGGCGTAGCCGACGGTCAGGCGTTGGCTGGCCGCCTCCGACATGACGACCACTTGATCCGCGAGCGCCAGGACCGCTTCGAGCACCCAACGTTGCTGCGGCGTAGGATCTTTGAGCACCGTGTGTGCGATCACGATGGATGGGACCCGCAAGCCTTCCATGAGCTGGACGACTTCGTCCCCGTCCGGGCCGCCGTATAGGCCGTACTCGTGTTGGATGACCGCGACGTCGTTCTGGTTCAGCAGTTCTGCACTCGCATTTACTGACCAGGCCGAGCCATTGACGAGTTCTCCGACGACGTCGGCGCGCGTGCAGACTTCACCGTCGGCGATGCGCACCACGCTGACGCCGGCACCCTGTGCCGCCAGTCCGTCGGACAACGCGGCGCTGAACGTCGCCAGCCCGCACGGTGTCGGAGGGTGGGTGCTGAGAATCCCGAAACGCGGCATGTACGAAAAGTGTTGCAACCCAAAGGGAGCAATCAACGGTTGAATCAACGATCTAGCATTCAAAATTATCCCGACTGGGCGGTGGCCACCGGTATGTCCGGCGTGAAGGCGGCTCGGTAGGTCAGCAGTGACTCAATTCCGGACCGGTTGGAATGACCAACTCACCTGAGAGTACACCCTTTCCGGCTGAAGCCTGGTTGTGGGCGGCCGATGCGCGCGAATGCCGCCGAACCCGACTTCTTGACCCTGCGCTAAGCTACACTCTGCCGTGCAATGCGTTTCGATCTTGTCATTCGAGCCGTGGCAGACGCCGGTAACGGTCAACGGTCCGATCCCACGCCAACACACAGACCGCCCACCGCACTACAACGACAGGGATTTGCCACGGGCGTCGCCAGGTGACCGACGCATACCTGCTCGCGCTCGCAACCGCCAATGGCGGCCGGTTCGCGACGCCCGACCAGTCAATTCCCATTGACGCCGTTCGCAACGCCGGCACACACAACCTGACGCTGGTCTGATTCCGTAGACCGGACCCCGGAGAACCCCATCCGCCTCATTCGTCACACGTCGGCGTGGGAGCGTCGGCCGTGTCGGCGCTTACCGATACCCTGCTGCGCAAGCGTGCATGCACCCAGTACTGAGGAGGCCATAGTGACCGTCACGGTCGCCTCCGGCGAGATGCCGACAGCAGATTTTGGTGACCCGTCGCGGGGGTGGGTGACTGCGGCAGCTGTTAGGCGACTTCGGTGAGTGGTTCGAGAGTGACTTTATATCCGAGGGCTTCGAGTTGCTTGATGACTTTGATCTTGGTCCGCCTGGGGTGGTGGCGGGTGTAGTAGTCGGGGCCGAGTGCCGTCGCGAAATCGCGTCCGCCAACCCGGTGGCCGCCTAGTGTCCCACGCCAGAGATTCGTTGTAGATATTGGGCTCTTCCCGAAGTCTTGTGGGTAGACATCGGGCAAGAAGACCAACGGCCGCAAGCGGCACATCGTCGTGGACACGCTCGGCCTGCTCATCGTGGTCCTGGTGACTCGGCCAACGTGCAGGACCGCGACGGTGCGCGTCGGGTGCTGGATCGGGCGAAGATGGCCGTGCCCTCACCGGTGTGCGTGTGGGCCGACGGCGGTTACGCCGGCAAGCTGGTCGCCTGGGTCGCCCGGTACTGCCGGATCATGTTGGCAATTGTGCGTAAACGAAAGGGACAGCGCACTTTCGAGGTGCTGCCGCGCCGCTGGGTGGTGGAACGGACCCTGTCCTGGCTGGTGCGCTGTCGCCGACTCGACCGCGACTACGAGCGGCTGCCCGAAACCTCCGAAGCACTGGTCAAGTGGGCAATGATCGGCCTCATGGCCCGGCGCCTCGCACCGCCACCCGGACGCCGTCCCTGGCAGCCAGCCCCAGCTGCATGAGCGCTTTCCAAACACGTTCTTAGAAATCTTTCCCGCCTCACCCCACCTCGGAGCGGGCTATCCCGAGGACGAGGAACGCGAGCATGCAGCAGACGCATAGAAGATGGTCTCGACAGATTGACCGTGCAAGGCGTGTCTGTTCGGCCGGACTGTCCACGCGGTTGCCGAGTCGAACCGCGTTCGGCACCGTACGGACCAATGCCAGCAGAATTGGAACGCCCGCGAGCGCGATCGAAACGATTATCAGCCAGCCGGGGTCGTGCCGCGGATCGCCCGGAATCCCAACGCGCCCAATAAGACAATCATCACGAGTGCGATCAGCTGACTCATCGGCGCCGATTTGGTTGTCGCGCGATGGTAATAGCCCGCGATGGAAGCGAGCACGGGTTCGGGTAGTTGATCGCCTGCGTGACGGTGAGCGAGAACCTGGGTATCGAAGATGAGATCCATCCACAAGATGGCAAGCAGGAACCCACTGCAGGCGGTGAGCAACCCTGACACGACGCTCATCGCATCTTCACCTGAACATTCTGCTGCCGCGCAGCGGACGCGCCGAAGGCACTGACGACCGACGGCTCTTGTGACGTTGTAGTGGGTTTCTGACTAGGCGATCTGAGGCGCAACGCCTTGTCCCGCTTACGTTTTGGACTGATTGAAGGTTCAAGACGAAGAAGACATCCCCGGAGTTAAGGTCAAGCAGCTCGCCGTCGCGCGGCGAATACGACGAGGCGATGCTTCGTCAAAGGTGGTCTTCCAGGTATCCGGCGGAGGATGCCGACGAGCCGGTTGGCGAGCTGCTCCAGCGCGCCGGGATGGCCGACCGCGCCCGAGGTGGTCGTAGTAGGCGCGGGCGCCGGGCGGGCACTCAGCGAGGCAGAACGCCTGGGACGTGAGGGCTCGACGAGCCGGTCGTTGTGCACGAACCGGGCCAGCCCGACCTTTTTCTTGCCCGAGGCGCGGGTGATCGGGCTCGGCCGGCGTAGTTCTTGCGGGACTTGGCGCGGCGTAACGTCTTGGGCGTCGCCGAACTCGGCCAGCACCCGGGCGCCGAGGATCGGTCCCAGCCCGGTTGGGACAAGACGATCTCAGCGGCCGGGTGCCGGCC
>CAWJYB010000033.1:0-45234 GCA_963846905.1 uncultured Actinomycetota bacterium | reverse complement strand
AAATGGGAGCTCTTCGCTGATCCATGTCGCTCGGGAGCATCCGGCCAGCGAGCGCCACTCGTTGCTCAGATCTGACGGCGCCAATGCTGCCGCTTTCTGCGGTTGGTCATGCTTGGATCGGACCTCACGGTCAGCGTGCGATGTGTCCGAGGGCGCCCATCTACGGCCGGGTTTTTCCGAACGGGGATCAGCTCGTTACCATGGCTGAGATCGTTCACTCGCCGAGACGAAGGCTCACCTGTCGGAGTTGGTGGCGCGTGTCGGCGGACAGCACGAACGTGTCACGGTAACGGTGCACGGCCGCCCCGTCGCGGTGCTTCTGGCAGTCGATGACCTTGAGTCGATGGAGGAAACCATCGCAGTGCTGTCCGACCAGCAGCTCTGCACGCAATCGGCCAGGCCGACGCCGAGCTAGCCCCAATGCCGCTCAGTTAAGTTCATGGGTCGGTTGTCAAGTGGCCGTTGATGGTGACGTCGACGGCGATGTTGTAGCTGTTGCGGTCGATGTCGCCTTTGGCGCGGTGTTTGGAGATGGCGCGTTTGACGACGCGGGGACTGGTTCGGTGGCGGCGGCCCGGGAGCAGGTGATGAAGCACGGCGTGGCCGATCTTGCCGATGAAGTCGATGGTGGTGTCGGCGATGACGCCGGCGGCCTGGATGACCTGGTCGCGGGCGGTGTTGAGGGCGATGCTGAAGCCCGCACGGTCAGCGGTGGCGGTGTCGGTGGCGTCTGACATCGCGATGCGCAGCGCTTGGTAGGTGACCAGCAGGGCATAGATTTCCTGGGCGATCCCGTCGGGTGTGCGGGCGCGCAGCACCCGGCCGCCGAGGATGGTGGATTTCAGTTCCAGATAGGACGTTTCGATCTGCCAGCGCTGGTGGTAGAGGGCGACCAGGTCGGTGGCGGGGTATCGGCGGTGGTCGGTGAGGGTGGTGATCAGCAGGTAGCGCTCGGTGCGACGGGGGCCGCCGGCGAGTCGCACGACGACCTGGGCGTCGATCACGCGGACGGTCGTCGTGCCGATCCGCGACAGCCACGAGCCGTCGCCGCAGTGGCCGATCACGGGGAGTTTGCGGTTGGACTTGGCGCGGAACAGCAGGTCGGCACCGGTGGCGGCGACCTGGCCGATCAGGTCCGCGGCGGCGAAGTTGCGGTCGGCGAGTAGCAGCATGCCTTGGTGGAGGCAGCCCAGAAGCTTTGGTGCATAGTTGGTTTCGCCCACGCGCAGGGTGCCGAAGACGGCGTCGAGTACGGTGCGGGTGCCGCATGCGACCACGGTCAGCATCCGCAGCATCGGATACCCCGACGGGCTGTTGCCGCCGCCGGCCCGGCCGAACGCGGCCAGGTTCGCCGGGGTGTCGGGGGTGAACATCGACGTGCCGTCGATCGCGCATACCAGCAGGCCACGCCATCGCGCCGCACCGGCGGCGGGGCCGCGGACCAGGTCGAACAGCTCCCGCAGCGGTTTGACACCGATACGGCGACGGGCTTGGGCCAACGCCGAGGACACCGGATCGGCGACATCGATGCCATCCAGGCCCGCGGTCATCCGAGCCCACACCTGGCCGTAGCCGAGCTCAGCGAACAGCGCCGCCGCCAGCAGCAGGTACACCACCACCCGCGACGGCAACGCCCGGACCCTGGCCTGCACCGTCCGGGTCGATTCCAGCACCGCATCGACCATCTCGAACGGGACGATCTGGGTCAACTCGCCGAGGTGACCGGGCGCGAACCGACCCGCAGCAACCACCACCGAACCACGAATGACAGACTGAACAGACAGCGGAACTCCCAGGTGAAGGGTTGTCTTGAGAGGACACCCATCGATACCGGGAGTTCCGCTGTCCCACCTCCTCGACACGCCGCACACATCACACTTGACCCAACAGTCACATCCTTAACTGAGTGACATTGGAGCTAGCCCGGGGAGAAGGGGAAGACCAGAACACTCTTGCCGCGGCGATGCAAGCACGCCGAGCTCGGACGTGACCAACGAGCGAAACGAATTGATAATCGCTCCTACCGCGCGCAGGCAACTTGCCGAGCAGCTACCTGAAGCGGTGGCGTTCGCGGCTTACGACTTCATCATCGGTCCCCTGCTCGACAATCCCCAACGTGTCGGCAAGCAGCTGCGGCCACCGTTGAATGACCGCCACAGCGCCCGACGCGGCACCTACCGCGTGCTCTACCGGATCGACGACGAGCGCCATCGCGTCACGGTCCTCGGCGTTTTCAGCCGCTCGGCCGCATACCGTGGCTGAGATCACCCCTGTGACTGCTAAGGATTTGCCACGCTACCCAGACTTCATCCTTCCCATCGCCAAAGCTGTTGGGGCGCTCGGAGGGTCGCTCGCCCGACGGGCTTGTGACCGTCGACTGATCGCGTTTTACCGCGCGGTCGCCGACGGGGGTGTCGGTTTTTTTTGAGTCGGCTGACAACCGGCGCAAGGACGAGTATGGCGGAGACATCGACTACCGGTCCCGGTTCGTGCGGGAGATCGCGCGGCGGGTCCGTGATGTCACTGGGGAGCGGGTAGCGGTGATCGCCAAGCTCAACATGGACGGCCTGGCGGGCAGCATCTGGATCGACGAGGCGCTGCGCACGGCGCAGCTTCTAGACGCCGACCGCACCCTCGACGCGATCGAGTTGACGCAAGCTTCTCGGCGTGGATCGTACCCATCCATCCTGCCAGTTCCAACGAGAACTGACAGCCTTCTCTGTGCCGAATCTTGACCGCCGGGGCGGTAAGAGTGACCCAGTCGACCGGTCGGTTCAGTTGGGCGGGTCAGCGTCGCCGGCGGTGGGTTGCGCCGAAGCGGGGCCGGGCAGGTAGGCGGTGTCGTCGTTGAGGTAGGCGTAGTAGATGCCGATCAGCAGCCCACCGCCGATGTAGTTGCCCAGTAGGGAGATGGCCAGTTCGGCGCCGGCCAGAGGCAGGTCGATGCCCTCTTTGAGCCCGACGACGCTGAACAGAACGGTGTTGGCCACCGAGTGGTCGAACCCCAGGAATACGAAGGTGAACACCGCGGTGATCATCACCAGGACATTGGTGAGATCGTCCTTGATCCGGCCGGTAAAGACGAGCAGCATGGCGAGGTTGATCATGAAGTTGCACAGGATCGCCCGCACCAGCAGGTCCGCCCACCCTGCCGGGCCCGAACTGATGAAGTCGAGCTTGGTCGCGACGGCGGCCTCCATCAGTTTCAGCGAGGCGCCGTCCGGGAGGGTGCTGAACCGCAGCAGGACGGCGATGAAGAGCCCGCCCAATGCGTTTCCCACGTAGCACAGGCCGAGTAGCCGCAACGCCCGTGCCCAACTGGTGCGCCGGTAGTACCAGCCGATCGAGACGATCATCATGTTCGACGTCAGCAGCTCGGACTTCGAGTAGTAGATGAACACCAGGGCCCAGCCGAAGGTCACGGCACCGGCGAGCTTCCCGAGGCTCGCCATCGTGGTGGTGCCGGCGGGCACGGCCGCGAAGGCCGCGATCACCGCGGTGTGCAGGCAGTAGACCACCGCGATGATGATGCCGGCCATTGCCGCCCGCTGCAGGTAACGGCGGGTAAGACTGCCCGACATCGTGGTCTTGGTTTCGAAGACCTCGAGGATCGTGCTTTTGAACATCTTGCCCGGGAACAGCTGCTCTGGCCCAACCCTCATCGCCAGATGCTCTCACCGCGCCCGCGAGGCCGCCGCGTCCTTGGCCAAATCCGGCCGAAGGATAAGTCCCGCTGGGCGTCTCATCGCTGGTCATGTCTGACTGCTCTGCGCCCTGTGACGAGTGATGTGTGATGTGTGATGTGTTGTGGTGCAAGCGATTACTCTTACGTCCGCACCGCTGACCGAGCACCACAACCGATGCCACGCCGATCAACTACGAAAGTGGCGGAAATCTCCAGCCAATCTAAGAGGTACTTTTTGCATCGGAAAAACTAATTTTTAGCCAACGCAGATGAACCGCTAGGTGACTACGCTCACAGGGATGGCCGAGACGCCCATCGAAGTGCCGTCATGTTATCCGCCGTCGGTGGGTTTCGCCGAGGGCGCCAACGCTACCGAGGACTTGTACCGCCAGGCCGAAACCGATCGGTTGGCGTTTTGGGCGGAGCAGGCGCAGCGGTTGTCTTGGTCGACACCGTTCACCGAGGTGCTGGACTGGTCGGACGCCCCGTTCGCGAAGTGGTTCGTCGGTGGCAGGCTCAACGTCGCCTACAACTGTGTGGACCGCCATGTCGAAGCGGGCAACGGTGATCGGATCGCGATCCGCTGGGAGGGCGAGCCGATGGGAGACGCTCGTGACATCACCTATGCCCAGCTCAAGGACGAGGTGTCGCGGGCCGCCAACGTGCTGACCGATCTCGGTTTGGTGGCCGGTGACCGCGTCGCGATCTACATGCCGATGGTTCCCGAGGCGATTGTTTCGATGCTGGCGTGTGCGCGGTTGGGTGTGATGCATTCGGTGGTGTTCGCTGGTTTTTCGGCGTCGGCGCTCGGTGCGCGTATCGAGGACGCGGCGACCAAGGTGGTGATCACCACCGATGGGCAGTACCGGCGTGGGCAGGCGGTGTCGTTGAAGGCCGGTGTCGACGAGGCCATCGCCGGGCTTGGTGACGCCGGCCCGGTCGAGCATGTGGTGGTGGTGCGCCGTACCGGTATCGATGTGCCGTGGACCGCGGGTCGTGACCTGTGGTGGCATGAGGTGGTGGGGGCGGCGTCGGCCGAGCACATCGCGGAGGCGTTCGACGCCGAGCAGCCGTTGTTCTTGCTGTACACCTCGGGTACCACCGGGAAGCCCAAGGGGATCGTGCACACGTCGGGTGGCTATCTGACGCAGGCGTCCTACACCCATTACCAGGTGTTCGACATCAAACCGGAAACCGATGTGTATTGGTGCACGGCTGACATCGGCTGGGTCACCGGGCACACCTACATCGTGTACGGCCCGTTGTCCAACGGCGTCACCCAGGTGGTCTATGAGGGCACTCCGTCCTCACCCGACGAGCACCGGCATTTCCAGGTGATCGAAAAGTACGGTGTGACGATCTATTACACCGCGCCGACCCTGATCCGCACGTTCATGCGGTGGGGTCGCGATCTGGCGTTCGCCCACGATTTGTCCAGCCTGCGGCTGCTCGGCTCGGTCGGTGAGCCGATCAACCCCGAAGCGTGGCGCTGGTACCGGCTGGTGTTCGGCGCCGACCAGACCCCGATCGTCGACACCTGGTGGCAGACCGAGACCGGGGCCGCGATGATCTCCCCGCTGCCCGGGGTGACCGCCTGCAAGCCGGGTTCGGCGATGCGCACCCTGCCCGGCATCTCGGCCAAGATCGTCGACGACGACGGCAACGAACTGCAGCCCGGCCCCGAGCACGGCGAACAGGCCACCGGTTATCTGGTGCTCGACAAGCCGTGGCCGGCGATGCTGCGCGGAATCTGGGGCGATCCCGAGCGGTTCACCGAAACCTACTGGTCCCGGTTCGCCGAACAGGGCTGGTATTTCGCCGGTGACGGGGCACGCTACGGCAGCGACGGCGAGATCTGGCTGCTGGGACGCGTCGATGACGTGATGAACATCTCCGGGCACCGCATCTCCACCGCCGAGGTCGAATCGGCCCTGGTCGGCCACGCCGGCGTGGCCGAAGCCGCCGTCGTCGGCGCCTCCGACGAACACACCGGCCAAGCGATCTGCGCGTTCGTCATCCTCAAGGAACACCACGCCGACATGTCGCACCAGCAGATGATCGACGAACTGCGCGCCGAAGTCGCCAAAGAAATCTCCCCGATCGCCAAACCCCGCGAAATCCACGTCGTCCCCGAACTACCCAAAACCCGCAGCGGCAAAATCATGCGACGACTCCTGCGCGATGTCGCCGAAGGCCGCGAACTCGGCGACACCTCAACCCTGCTCGACCCCAGCGTCTTCGAAGCCATCCGCGCCAGCAAGTAGCCCGCCCCGTCGGCCGCAAACAGCTGCCTTGCCCGGGGTCGCGATGCCATCCTGGTAGGCAGGACAACAAGCACCAGGCAGTGCCGATGAAAACCCGTAGCCCCCAAACTAGACACGCTGTTGGCTTCGGGCGTCATGTGACTATCCACGGAACACACTCCGGCAGGCTCCACAAGGACGAGGTCGAACCCAGCCCCGGGTCGCAGCGACTCTTTTCGGCGATCGCCGGCTCACAGGTGTGACGTGACCGGCTAGGCGATCGCGAGCGACCTTTATCGACGTCGGCGGTCGGTGTCGGTGGGCTCCCGCCCGCCAGTGGCCCGGTACTTCGGATAGTTAGCGATGTCGCCTCGACGCTGGCGGCGTAAGTAACCCGCATTCTATTTACACACTATTTACGCACCTCTGCTGGGCGGGTTAGCATCCGCCGTGTGGATAACGTATTTGAGCCAAACGATTTACACGAGATTGCAAAGGCCGCGGTCGGCCTCGACAGTACGGAAGATGCATGCACGCAGATCGTCGACGAGTTGAAGCGCAAGTATCCGGATCATATTCGCACTGACATCCCTTGGCTGTTCAATAATGCCGGCGGTGCGATGGGGCAGATGAAGTTTCTTCACTGTTCGCTCTCGGAGTACCTGATCTTGTTCGGCACGCCGATCGGGACTGAGGGTCACTCGGGACGCTATACGGCCGAGGTGTGGGACTTCATCTTCGCTGGCGAAATCTGGGGTTACGGAGAGGGCGAACTTGAGCGCCAGGTGTTCAAGCCCGGGGAATTCCACCACCTTGGGACTGGTCGCGCGGAGGGTTACAAAATCCCAGACTCCGGCTCGTTCATGCTGGAGTATGCGCGCGGACCGATCCTGTCCATGATGGCGTTCGGTCTCGCCGACACGATCTTTAGCACGCTCGACGTTCGGGTAACGGCGAAAACAGCGCGGCATACCTTAGGCCTCATGCTTGGTGAGCTACGCCAGCGCAAAAGTCTGACACGCGCATAGGTTACGCGCCCATTGCCGGCACAGCGGCGATACATCGTCGCCATTTCTGATTCTGCGGTTCGACTCCCGGACCGTGGCGGCGATCGCTGTTCTGTTCGGGCTTTTCGGCTGTGCCGCTGCGGCGGCCAATGAGGTGATGGCGGGGGGCGATGCTGCCGGTTGCCGCTCACACTTGACCCGGTCCGCCCGTCGCCGAAAAAGTACCTCGCCGATTGGACACGCTGGACCACAGCGAGATCTCAAACCGGGTCCGGCCGGGCCTTTATCTCGACGGGGACGGATGCTTTCCGTAGTCGACTTGCCAGTGCTTGATGCCGTTGAGCCAGCCGGAGCGTAACCGCTCTGGGGGTGCCAGGGAGGTGAGGTCGGGGATGTTGTCGGCGATCGCGTTGAACATCAGCTCGATGGTCATCCGGGCCAGGTTGGCGCCGATGCAGTAGTGCGCACCGTTCCCGCCGAAGCCGAGATGCGGGTTCGGGTCGCGCAGGATGTCGAACGTGAACGGATCCTGGAAGACCTCTTCGTCGAAGTTTGCCGACCGGTAGGACATCACGACCCGCTGGCCCTTCTTTATCGGCGCTCCGGACAGTTCGTAGTCCTGCAGGGCGGTGCGCTGGAACGAGGTGATGGGTGTTGCCCAGCGCACGATTTCGTCGATGGCGGTGAGTGGGCGATCCCGCTTGTACAGCTCCCACTGCTGTGGGTGCTCGGCGAATCCGATCATGCCGTGCGTGATGGAGTTGCGGGTGGTTTCGTTTCCGGCCACGGCAAGCAACACCATGAAGAACCCGAACTCGTCGTCCGAGAGCTTGTGTCCTTCGACATCGGCCTGGATCAGCTTGGTGACGATGTCGTCGCCGGGTTCCTTGGCCCTGATGGCGGCCAGTTGCATCGCGTACATGATGAGTTCGACCGACGCGTTGCGGTTGTCGTAGTGCGCGAACTCCGGGTCGTCGTCGCTGACCATCTGGTTTGACCAGTCGAACAGTTTGATGCGGTCTTCCAGTGGTACCCCGAGGAGGCCCGCGATTGCCTGCAACGGCAGTTCACAGGCGACCTGTTCGACGAAGTCGCCGGAACCCTCGGCGGCGGCGGACTTGGCGATGTTCTGGGCACGCTGGTGGAGATCCTCACGCAGCCGCTCGACGGCACGGGGGGTGAATCCGCGGGAGATGATCTTGCGCAGGTGCGTGTGGTGCGGAGCGTCCATGTTGAGCAGGACGAGCCTGCTGGCCTCGATCTGCTGCTCGCGGGTCGAGTCGGCCGGAAACCGGGGGAGCGCGGTGTTCTCCCGGCTGGAGAAGACGTCGCTACGCAGGGAGATTTCCTTGACGTCCTTGTGTTTGGTCACCACCCAGTAGCCGCTGTCACCGAAGCAGGTAGCGGCGGTCTGCTCGTTCCACCAGATCGGAGCGGTGCGACGCAACTCCGCCAGTTCCTCGACGGGCAGGCGCTCACAATTCAGATCCGGGTCGGTGAAATCGAATCCGGACGGCAGGTGGGGATTGGGCATTCGGTGCGTCTCCTCGAGAGGATCGATGTGCTAACGGGGTGATCAAGTCTTTCAGGCCTTCAGGAGCAATTGTGCGAGCATCGAAACGACGGCCCCGGCTTGGCGGACAGGGCGGCCATTGCCGCATAACGTCGCCGTACTCGTTGTGGGCACTGGTCATGCTGGCGACAACATCAGCGACCTGTTCTGCGCCCATCGTTCCTCACCCGTCGTCACTCGCTGCTCGCCGAATACACATTCAAACATAGAGTTTGTACTCAGAGTACAAAGCCGTGCTGGCGATTGCCCACCGACTGCAGTCGTGGCTGAACAACGTGGGCGGGTCGTACCCGCATCGGTGGCCAACAAGCTGTGTGCCGCAGCCGTGTGTGAATCTGATTGGTGTAGCTGTTTCTAACGGTGTTTTGCTCGTCAGATTGAGGGCGCGAGTCCGGTCATCATGAGGTCTATGACCCCGTCGGCGACGTCGTGCGCGGCTTTGCCGGAGTTCATGACGTTGTGCAGCATCGCCGTCATCATGATGGCCCCGAAGATGCCGACCGCGCCACTTTGTGGGTCCTCCAGAGACCGCAACGACCCGTCCGCGGCCCCGGCTTGAAGGACTCGGGCGATGGGATCGTAGAGGGCCTCTTGGACTGCACTGGTGAGTTCGGGCAATCGAATCGCGAGTCCGAGGTCGCCGACGAGTGCCCGGCTGGATCCGGCGCGGTTCATGGTGTGCTCGATCTGCACCCTTATCACTGCTTCTAACCGGTCTCCGCCGGATCCCGGTGAGTCAGCGGCGTGGGCGACATCGCTTGCCAGCGCCGCGAGAGAATCTCGGAAGAGGAAGGACAGAATCTCTTCCTTGCCCGTGAAGTAGTAGTAGAGCGTGGCCTTTGGGACACCGGACGCCGCGGCGATGTCCTCGATCTTCATGTTCACCAGTCCGCTGTTGGCGACGACATCGGCTGCGGCATACAGCTTGTTGGCCACCGATGCGGGCACAACCCGCCCACTTTGTTCAGCCACGACCGCAGTCTACGGGGCATTGTCAGCACGAGTTTGTACTCTGAGTACAAACTCTATGTTTGAATGTGTATTCGGCGAGCAGCGGGTGACGACGGGTGAGGAAACGATGGGCGCAGAACAGGTCGCTGATGTTGTCGCGGTGGGGCGCGAAGTGGGTGTGTGCGCTGCTTTGGAGGCATGGTCCGGCGGCGCTGATGTCGTGGCCCCTCGACCGGGGCAACAGCGGCGGTGCAGCCGCCCTTTCCGGCGGCGTCATCTACGACGGCGGCGGAACCTGGGTTCGACGCCAAGCCGGTCTCAAGGACAGCGGTGAAGCGATGTTTGCATATCTGCGAGTTGACATGGGCGACACGGTCAGGCTCGAAACCCCGCGGCGCTTCGTGGATTCCAGTTCAACGTGGATTCCAGTTCAACGATGATTGACTGGCTCAGCCCGCTCGACGCCCCGTTCGATGCCTCGGCATGTCCGTACACGACGTCGTGCCCGAACAACAGGTACTACCTGTATTACTCCGGACGTGAGAACTCTGGGCGCTTCCGCGGCATTGCCCGGCCGGTGCAACGAGGGCATCGTGCAAACGGCCCGGGGGCGTCGGGGAAGAAGATCTACCGGCCGCTCGCTGCAGCGGCAACACGCAATGGAGTCCGCACCCAGAGACACACCCGGGCCCTATCGTTATTGACCGATCCCGACGCAAGGGTTGTCGGGGTGCGGGCCAGCGCGCTCGTCGGCGCACCCGCCCTTTCCGGCGCCCCAACGCGCGAATCACTCCACCATGGAGTCTGAGGAGGCATTGGCGGCCAAGTTCGCTGCGCTGTTGCCGCATCTGGATGAGCGTCAGCGGCGGTTGCTGATGGGCGCGGAAGCACGATTTCTGGGCCCCCGTGGGATCAAGTTGGTGACGCGGGCGGCCGGGGTGAGCGCGGTGACTGTCTCACGGGGCCTCGATGAACTCGAGGCGGGTGGAGAACCGTTGGGGCGCATCCGTAAACCCGGTGGCGGCCGCAAGCCGGTGACGCACACGGACCCGGGTGTGAGTACGGCCCTGCTGGGGTTGGTGGAGCTGGGGTCGCGTGGTGATCCGCAGTCTCCGTTGCGGTGGACGACGAAATCGATGCGGCGGCTGCAGAGCGAGCTCGCCGCGGTTGGGCACCCGGTGTCGGTGAGCACGGTTGCCAAGCTGCTCAAGGCCGAGGGGTTCAGCCTGCAGGGCAACGTCAAGATGATCGAGGGCGCCGGACATCCCGATCGCGACGCTCAGTTCCGCTATCTCAACGACCAGGCCACCGACTACCTGGGCACCGGGGATCCGGTGATCAGCGTCTACACCAAGAAAGAAGAGCTGGTCGGTGAGTGCAAAAACGCTGGGAGGGAATGGCTTCCGCGCACCCAAGCGCAGCAGGTCAACGTGCGCGACGTCATGGACAAGCAGCCGGGCAATGCCGTCCCGTACGGCGTCTGCGACGCGGCCGCTGACGGGGGACGGGTCAGCGTCGGCACCGACCGCGACACCGCCGAGTTCGCGGTCGCCACCATCGCCACCTGGTGGCGCAAGGCCGGATCACCGGCCTACCCGCATGCGTCGCGGCTGCTGATCACCGCCGACGGTGACTGTTCCAACGGCCACCGCACCCGGCTGTGCAAGACCGAACTAGCCCGCCTCGCCGAAGACACCGGGCTGATCATCACCGTCTGCCACCTGCCGCCGGGCACCAGAAAATGGAACAAGATTGATCACCGACTGTTCTCCCACATCTCGATGAACTGGCCCGGAAGACCCCTGGCCAGCCACGAAGTCATCGTCAACACCATCGCCGCGACCACCATCCGCGCCGGGCTGACCGTCACCGCCGAACTCGACACCGCTCAACAACCCGCAGGCATCGAGATCACCGACCAGCAGAAGCACGACCTCGAACCCACCACACTGCGACGCCACAGCTTCCACGGCGACTGGAACTACAGCCTCACACCGAACCGGTCGAGTCCGCTCTGACAAGGACGCGCCATCGTCGCCGAACGCTACACCGTGCCGCCGCCTCCTATACCACCTGCACCATCGCGTATTTCAATCAACGTGACAATGCCTACACGACGATCCAGCCGCCGCCACCACCGATCCGGGGAGCGACCAGGCAACTCACCAACTTGACAGTGCTGATCCGGTAACCCTTCAGCTGCAAATCGTCGGAGGTGGTCGCGTCGCCGCGCTGGCAACGGAATTCAGCACGCGCTCGGGTAGGATGCTACCTCTGGTCAGACCCGGCGAAGTCTGCGTCGACAGCGACGGGAGGTCCTACGTGACCGACGGAGGAGCGGTCCAAGGCCGGAGCCGAAGCATCACCGGGCACCGGCCACGGCGACCTTCGCGAAATCGTGTACCCGCTGGAGATGCCCAACGGGGTCGCACAATCGCCCGACGGCGCGACGCTGTAGAGGTCGCCGAAATTCCGCACGACATCGGGTCGTCATGAAATTAGCTCGGGGAGTGCGCCGCAGGCAGCATCCGGTCGGTTTGGAGGGCCGGGCCCTGCTGGTGTGGGGCGCCATCGTCCCGACGGTCTTGGGGGCCGGGATCATCGCCGCGTTGACGTTTTGGGCACTGCCCACCGGTGCCGCTCTAGGTGACCATCACGTCCTGATGCGCAACGTGATCAGCCTCGCCATCTACGCCGGGGTCATCATTCCGATCGCGGCCGCCTGGGGGTACTTGTGGATGACCTTCCCGGCGGACGCGGACGAATCGGTCGGCAGGCGCATCTTGCTGGTCATTCCGTCACGGATGGCGGTGATCCACGCGACAGTGTGGAGCACGGCGACAGTGCTCTTTGTGCTGATCAATCTCGCCACACCCTGGCTGGCGACCACGTTGGGTGTCTCGGTGCTACTCGGAGCTGCGGTGACAGCGCCGCTGTCGTATTGGCGATGCACGCGTGCCCTGCGCCCCGCCGTCGCGGAGGTGTTGACCAAAGACCCGCCAACCAGGTCGCGGGGGCCCGGCCTTCGGCTGCGAACGGTGGGCGCCTGGGTGGGGGGCACCGGCGTTCCGTTGCTGATGCTGATGCTGGTTGCCGCCAGTTCTCTGGTCTTCCACTATCCCGGTCACCGACTGGCCTGGGTGATGCTGGTACTCGGAGGATGTGTCGTCGTCAGCGGGCTGGTGGCGGCCGCATTCACCGGTGCCAGCACCGCCGACCCTATCGACGAGATCACGCGCGGCATGAAACATGTCGAATTGGGCGACTACGACATCGCGGTTCCCGTGTTCGACGCCTCCGAACTCGGCTTGTTACAAGCCGGCTTCAACACCATGGCGGGGGGACTTCGCGAGCGCGAGCGACTCCGCGACCTCTTCGGTCGTCACGTCGGCCGTGACGTCGCCCGCCTTGCGGAGGAAACTGCGTCGAAAGACGGCGCGCGCACCGAGATGGGCGGCGTGACGTGCGAGGTGGCGGTGCTGTTCGTCGACGTGGTCGGCTCAACGAGACTTGCAGCCAACCTTCCTCCGGCCGCAATCGTGGCAATGCTCAACGACTTCTTCGCTGTGGTGGTCGACGTCGTGGAGTACCACGGCGGTCTGATCAATAAATTCGAGGGTGATGCGGCACTGGCGATATTCGGCGCTCCGGTGCCGAGCGCCGATCATGCCGACCGCGCGCTCGCTGCCGCCCGCGAACTCGACCGCCGGCTTCGGTTGTCGGACAGCGACATCAAGGCAGGCATCGGCGTGTCGGCCGGGATGGTGGTGGCAGGCAACATCGGAGACCCGGGGCGGTATGAGTACACCGTTATTGGTGATCCGGTCAACGAGGCGGCACGACTGACTGAGGTCGCCAAGCGGTCCGGCGGTGTCGTGGCCTCTGGTGCCGCCGTGAACCGGGCACAAGACGCAGAAGCCCGTCGATGGCACATCGTCGACACCGAAGTCTTGCGCGGCCGCGACGTCGCAACCGAGATCGCCGTACCACACCCCGACATCGAATGACGGCTCGGATCGGAGCCCTTCCATTAGGGTGGCGTTCTGGCGGGAGTTGCGCCGGGCCGGGGCCGTCTTGTTGGGGCAGGGGGTGTGGGCGGTGCCCGACGCGCAACACCCACTACAAGGCGTGCCGGGCATCCAACCGGCGGGAGTTCGAACGTCTGATCGAATCAAGGCAATCCCCACAGCGACATCAAATTTCGCGAGAAAGACTCTCCCGGCATGTCTGCGCGTCGATACTCGCGACCAGCCCACGTCATGTTTCGCGACCACAACCGGCCGTCGGAATATCGTTCGCGGGCAAGGGCTTTGAATAGACCTGGTCCGGCCTGCAAGCGAGGCTCGAGCCCACCCAAGGTCACAATTCGCGTTACGGAATGTCGTTTCGCCGTGATTACAGCGTTCCGCCGTGATTACATCAGGTGGCGGCCGGTCGGGCCGTCGACACCATGCGAGGGAGGGCATTTTATGGGCGGCTTCGGAGTGTTGGGCCTATGGGCGACGCTGGTCCTGACTCTCATCGGGGCGGTAGCAGTCGCGCTCGGCTTCCTGTGGCTGTCGAAACGCATGCTCGGGGACGTCGGCCCGACGCACAATCCGTCGTTGTCGCCGTTCCTTACTGTCGTCGGCCTGGTCTTCGGAGCTCTGCTCGGGTTTACCGTGGTCGTTGCGTGGGAACAGTTTTCCTCGGCAGAGGCCAACGTCGCTCATGAGGCGTCAACCCTCACGACGATGTACCGGCAGACCGTCGCGATGCCGGATCCCCAGCGCACACAGCTGCGCCAGCAGATTCGCAAGTACGCAGAGGCGGTATCGGGTCCGGAATGGTCTGCTCAAGAAACCGGCGGTGGCACGAGCGACACGGCAAGAGCCGCCATCACCGACATGTATCGCCTCTTCGGCGATCGGCCCGCCGGCACGTCGAGTCCAGTCGACGGAGAGTTTCTCAGTAAGCTGGGTGTTTTGACGTCCGACAGAGATCAGCGTGTCCTGGATCAAGAGCCTCGAATTCCGACGCTGTTATGGGTCGGCCTCATCTTCGGTGGCGGACTGCTGATTGCGATCGCGGGTTTCGTCAATTTCAGCAGCCGACGTGGTCACGCGGCTCTGGCGAGCGGGGTCGCCGTGCTGCTGGGCTTGCTCCTGTTCGTCGTCTATTGGCTCGACCATCCATTTGGAACGGAAATCGGCGTCACGCCCGCACCGTTCCGTCACGCCGTTGAGGCGTTCGACGTCATGGACCGCGCGACGTAGTCGGGCCTATGGAGCGAGCGATTTCGCGAAGCCGCTGATGTCCCGGATGGTCGCGGTGTAGACGTCGGGCATGATGCCAGCGCACATCATGTCGCCGACGCGGCAGGTGCCGGCGACGATGCGGCCGACCGCAGGAACTCCCGCACGCAGCAGGCGGCGGTCGTAGAGTCCAGTCCGTCGCACGGTGGGTCGAGTTCGTTGACACAGGTGACGTGGAGCGGCAAGCCCTGCAAGTCATTTCGCGGCACGCGTCAGGCGGCAACGTCAACCTGATAACCGGGCGGTCGGATCGAACCGGGTCGGTGCTCGCGCATGGGCATGGACCACCCAGGGCGGCACCGCGCAGCAGTTCCACGCCGTCCTGCACCGATCGACGACGGCGAAATCTGCGGCGTCGCTGGAGAAGCTGCAGAGTTATCGGCGGAGCAGGTACAGGGAAGCACCGCGGCGATTCCAAGAACTACTGATCTACCTGCAGGTCGTTGCTTTGAGTCGCATGGGATCGACGAGCACCGTGCACTTCGCCGTGTCGATGAGCGCACTCGCGGCGGACAACGCCACGCCGGCCATGTGTGATCGGGTCACGATCGAATCCATCCGCAACCACTGCGTTCGGCATTTCCCCCGTCTCACACGTTGTCAGACCGCCAAGTACAGGGAGATCCTGGAACGCCGCGCGAAGGCGAACGGCATCGGCATCCCGGCGGCGGGTCGGCTGCAGTCGCCGGCATTCCAGGGACTACGACCACGAATTGTTGGTGATGAAGGTCCATACGAACCAGATCTGCGACGCGGTCAAGTCCACAGTGCCGCAGGAGATGTGGGCGAGATCATCCTGCGGTGGTCGGCGACCACGAGCATACGGCCCGCAACACGGCGGGCGGCTGAAGCTGAATCCGATCTGTGTGCCCCGGCGGTTTCGGACTGTGTCCCTCGGCTCTTCCACGGCCAGACGGCGCGGCGTAACGTCGATATGTATCCGGTCAGATCCTCGGACCAAGGACGGACCGTCGCCCTCGAATCGGGAGACAATTCCATGTCGATGAATTCGAAGAAGATCGCGGCCGAAGTCATGATCGCCGTCGCGCTGTGTTTGTCCGTCCTTGGACTTGGCGCGGGTTCAGCACAGGCTGATCCCGGCCGGGGCCCGGACATTCCGTGGATTCCGGGTCCCGGAGATTGGGTTCCGGATCGGGATCAGGGAATCAATTGGGGCGCGCCCGGGCAGCTCAAGAAATGGTGCCCCTGGCAGTCCCCGCCCGGTCACTGGATTGGGGGTCCGCGCGGGATCCGCTGCTCGGGCTGAGTGAACCCGACGCCGGGGAACCCGGACCAGGGGAGCCCTGCGCCTCGGGGGTCGCCGCCGACCCATTCGGGCCCGACATCAACCTGGCCGATGTGCCGGATGGCCCGCAACGCCAACGAGTCGGAGGTGAAGAACACGCTCGGGTCGGTGGGGCCACACTGACGCGGAGGTGGCGTGTCCTTGCATTGTGGAAGCTTTGTCCGGCCGAACGGGTCGGCCACGATGTGGGTGGGGTGCCGCCGTTGGCTTGCAACTCGGCGGCACGCTCCACGCCCTCTTCGTGGCTGTCGCTCATATCGTCGTCCTCGGTGATGCTCGCGACCGTCGAGCGCATCCGGCAGCCGGTGCGGTGGCCGGTGGGGCGCTGACGCACGGGCAAGTGGCACACCACCCTCGGCACCGTGCGGCCTGCGCTGTCGGGTGGGGCCGCTCACGGCCGCCCCCGCGCGGTGCTTAAGGGGTGGGGACGTTGGTGCCGCAGCGGGTGCGCAGATCGACCAGCGGCTGGCGGATGGCCTGGATTTCGGACTGCTCACGGGGATTGACCGCCAGGTAGTCCCTGACCTGTTGACGGACCTGGTCGCGCGGCTCGTCTTGAAGGCTGGTCAAGTAGTCGTTCACCCACGGGTGGGTGAACAGGTAGACCGACGTTCCCGCCGAGACGCTCGACGCTACCTGCGCCAGGTCACCGGCGGTGCAGTTGGGAGGGCGATCGGCCGACGCTGACGGGGCCGCAGCAAGCAATGCACCGGCGACTGCGCCGGTACCGATCGCACCGACAACCGCGCGACGGGCCAGTCGGGCATTGAGCAACATGTCGGACTCCTTTGATTAGGCACGAAAACCCATTCGTCGGTAGCGAGTACCGACAATGCACAGCTAAACAGAATCGGTCGCGATTTTCTTGCATTGCGGTTAACTCATTGCGCGAAAGCCCTGTGGCCGGATCAGATGCCGCGCGTCGCTCTGGGATTCTGGCGGGATGGGCGGCGTCAAAGCGCAGATGGTCGACTTGTTGCTGATCCAGTTTCTTCACGTTCTCTCTTCCGGAAACCCGACCACGAACCGGCTGACCGGGTTGTGCGCATTGCAGACTTCTCCCCAGAACGCTGTGCCGATATCGGTCGCTCGCATGTGCCGCGCGCTCTGATGCCGCACCGCGCCGCCCGCAGGTACTGCGGCCCGATTCACGCCAAACGCCATTCGGGACAACGGCACCACCGCGCCGTACCGCCGACCACCCCCCGCGTCCACCCGCGCCGGCGCGAAACCGCAAATATTCGCTTGCGAAGGGGTTGGTACTTTTCTGTGCAGGGGTCGGCGCTACCGAACGGTTCGGCGTTGCCGGTGGTCACCCGGCTGCGCTAACCCCGCGCTGACCCTCGGCCGCTCTACCGGCGGCCTCGGCCGCCGCCACCGACGTTGGGGACGTTGACTTTCGGCGGGTTGATGTTCGGGACGTTGACTTTCGGCGGGTTGATGTTCGGGACGTTGACTTTCGGCGGGTGGAAGTCCGGGACGATGTCGGCGACGTCGTTGGGGACCTTGAAGTCCGGGACGATGTCGGCGATGTCGTCGCCGACCTTCACGTTGGGCAGGTTGACGTTGCCCGGGACATTGGGCAGGTTGACGTTGGGCACATTGACGTTGGGGACATTGACGTTGGGCAGGTTGACGTTGCCCGGGACATTGGGCAGGTTGAGGTCGGGGCCGGGAATGCCGGGGCCGGGAATGTCGGGTCCGGGCGCTTGCGGAACGGGAGCGTCAAAGCTCACCTGGGCATTGGCCGGAATAGCCGTTAGTGCGGAGAGAAGAATCACCCCCACGGCGGCGGGCGCTGCCGCTAATGTCGCTGCGCTACGGGTGGGCTTAATTCGCATTTCAGAAGTGTCCTTCCCGATTGGAGTCAAGCTAAGTCACTAACGTACAACCTGGGCAGGAATGAGGAGTCGGTATCGGCGTCCACGGCACCGCCAGTTTCATTGTGAGCAGTTAACACCGCCCAGAGCGGTGTGCCCCTGACAGCGGTGCCCCCGGAACCCGATTGGGCTGCCCGAATCGCTGGGCTGTCGATGTTGGTCGGTGGCCTGGTGCTGCCACCCGGAATCGTTCAGCGGTCCCTGGAGCGGTGTTGCTCGAAGAGTCCCGCGCGGGCCAGTATCAGGGCGCTGACCACCAGCACCCACGCGGGGAAGGCCATCGCCACCCACATGCTCACGTCGCCGATGATCAGCAGGCTCAACGCCACCAGGTAGCTGATGGCCACCAGCCAGCGCGGCATCAGACCGGTCTTGAGCCAGATGGTGGCCAGCGACATCATGAACACCGCCGCCATCCGGATGGCGTAGGTCTTGGTGATCGCCAGCACGATAAACTTGCCGAAGTCGATCACCTGAGGGTGGGCCGCCGGATCGATGACGCCTTTGCTGGCCACCAGTGCGGCGGCGACCCCGGTCGCGACGAACATCATCGCCAGGAAAAGCAGTCCGCTGCCCAGGAACACCGTGGCGAAGAACCGGTCCTCCAACGGCCCGAGCATGTCGCGGACCACGCCGATGAACCACAGGAAGCTGATCCCGGCGAACGGCATCAGCACCGTGGCGATGGCGATGCCGCTGTGCTGGGTGGCCAGCCACCCGGTCGCGTCCTTGTCGGCCGCCTCCGGCATGTTGTGCCGGATCAGAAACACCGTCGTCCCGAACAGCACGGCGAACAGCACCCCGGCGAGCGCCGCCGCCCGCGGCGTCGTCAACGGACGCACAGTGGACCCGGAAGACACACCCGACGCAGACACCGCACCATCGTGTCAGAGCACTCGACGCGAGGGCGGGGTTTCAATGGTCGACGCCCCGATGGGCAAAACCATACGGGCGACAGCCCAAAGAACGCTTCAGCGGATGCGCCGAGTCCGGCCTGACGTACATGAGCGAAACTCCTTCGGATACCTGGCCGGGTATCCGCCAGGGCTGCCGAGCTGCCGGACTGGATCGATCTGCTGGTCTGACAACCCGGACCGGTGACGATTGACTGACCCCTGGACGGTCCGGTTCCCTACACGGCGGTAGGGAACCGGACCGCAAGCCACACCCCGTTGCCTGATCTCGGGAACCGCAGACGGCGAACCGTCCCGCGGTCCGTGCGTTGCGCGGTTCACACAGCCACCCAAGACCGCGCCGGGGTGGGCGACGGGTCACTTCTCGAGATCGTCGATCTCTGCCGCGAATTCCTTGAGGTGCTCGAGGAACTCCCCGCCAAGCAGCGCCCGCACGACCCGCAGGTGTTCGACGACCAGCTTGGTGCGCAGCATCAGCCGCCGGAATTCCTTGCTGCCGCGAACCTCGCGGAGCTGCTCCTGGGTGCCCCGCACCACGAAGAAACCACCGATATTTGCCGGTCCTGCGGGGCCGACGATGCCCGCCACGGCACCCTCGACGGCCCCTTTCTTCTCCAGCTCCTCGAAATACTCCCGCACGGCTGTCAACACCCTGATGGCGCGCCGCTCACGGCCTTGCCGAACCTCGTCCCAAACGATGAACACCGCTATATCAGCCACAACCCTTTTCCTTTCCGGGGGGCATCGAGTTGCTGCCCCCACGCAGCCGATCCTTGTCCATGACAGCCCCGGCCCGCAAGGAATTCGGCGGGATCAGCGGAACTGATTCAGCGAATCATTAGCTACCACAACAGTTTAACGACAGAATTCTCAGCCAATTCTAAGGATGCACGCAGGTCGCGACATCCTTGCAGAAACGGCGCAGCTATCAGCGAACAAATCCATGAAAGTTAGCCATAGATGCCACGCACTGCCGATGCACCCACCAGTCGCTTCCCTGACAGAGTGGTATCGACAACTCGATTCCACGGAGATGGGTGGGCAGATCGTCATCGTTACGCCAAGGGCGCACGCAGCTCCACGACATCGCTTGTCGAACCGGCACAGCTATCGGCGAGCAAGTCCATGGAAGTTAGCCAGAGATGCCACGAACTGCCGACGTACCCACCAGTTGTTTCCCTGACAGAGTGGGATCGACAACTCGATTCCACGGAGATGGGTGGGCAGATCGCCGTTGTTGCACACGCACACCGAATTGGGCGACACCATGATCTCGCTGCTAGTGGCTGCCCTTCTGGTTGCTGTCATCCACGTGCTTGAGTTGCGGGAGAAGTCGGTCAGGCCCGTCGTTCTGGCCGTGGCCGTGGCCGTGGCTGTGATCGCGCTGAGTGCGGCGAGCGCCATACAGGCGGTGGCCGATCCAGCGCATCTTCACGCTGCGCACCTCTGTGACGCCGGGTTCTGCGGCCGGCGCGGCTTCGGCGGTGTCGACGAGGACGGGGTCCACGCCGTCCATGAGGCGACGGAACACGTCGCGGCCGGCGCTGCGTCGGACGGCGAGGATGGCGACGGTGATGAACAGGCCGATGATGGGGTCGAGCTAACGACCAAGGATCGCTACCACGGCCGGGGAGTAGCCTGCACAGATATGCGCCGATACGCGCAATGAGGAGTGTTGATGATGGCTAATCGCGTCATGAGGGGCAGTCGCCTCGGATCCGTGAGCTACGAGACCGACCGCAACCATAGTTTGGCGCCGCGTCAAATCGCGCGGTACCGCACCGAGAACGGCGAGGAATTCGACATACCTTTCGCCGACGACGCCGAGGTCATACCGGGCACCTGGCTGTGCCGCAACGGCATGGAGGGCAACCTGATCGAGGGTGGTGAGCTGGCCGAACCCAAGCAGGTCAAGGTGCCGCGCACACCCTGGGACATGCTGCGGGAACGCCGCTCGATCGAGGAACTCGAAGAACTGCTCAAGGAACGCCTCGAGATCATCAAGTCGCGCCGCCGCGGCAGCTAGCTTCGCCCGGGGATGGCATCGTCAAGTTGTTTGAGAATGGTTGGGGTGCAGTCGTTGTTGGTGACTCAGAAGCCGTGATGTGTTGGCTGGCAGTGGGGGCTCACGCCGCCGCAGCGGCGGTGATTTCGTCGCAGACGTCGAAGCGATCGGCCATCTCGCTTCGCCACTGGGGTGCGCTCACCAGGTGACGACGGGGCCGAAGCCCACCCCAGGGGTGCGACCAGCCCTCCTCCGGAATGGAAGATCTCGCCTGTCCACGGCACGGACCGAGGATCAACTCTGGTCCGACGAACTCGGCACCGACCCCAGCATCACCGAATTGTTCCTGGCTGTCGCCGCGCGAGCACTACCGACCTCAGCGACGATAAGGTCCAGCGCCGAGCCGGCATGGCGATGTATTCGATGATCACGATGCCGGCCAGCGTCGACCGTTCTGCCTACGGCCACCGCTCACCGACATCGGCCTCGATCCCGACTGGCTCGAACAGTTGACCGTTTTCACCAAGGCGGGATTGCTGGGCAAGATCACCAACTGATCGGCGCTGACGCCGGGCCCGACGAGTAGTCGGTCACGGCAGCATCTCCTGAACCTGAGCCGCGGCGGCACGGACCTGCTCGCTGAGCACTCTGAGCGCCGAGGCGCTCAGATCTGTGAAAGGCGCGGTACTCACCGACATCACGACGACTCCGACACGGTCGAAAACGGGCGCCGACACCGTGGCAACCGGCAGCGAGCGGCGGGCGTCGAGCTCTTCGGGCAGGAAGTCGACCAGGGTGAGGTCGGCGAAAGCGCCGGCGAGTCGGGCGGTGATGGGGTCGGCAGCATCGCTGCTGTCGAACGCGGTAAGCGCGGAGTAGACCCGGACGTACTCCCGGCTCAGCCGTTCGATGACGACGCCACGGCGACGAACCTCCGCCAGGACCGCCACCAGCCGTTCACGAAGAGGGTCCGCGGGCGCTATCCGGTCGAGCCACGCCTGCTGTTCGCGGTCGCCGGCCCACGCGACGAAGTCGCGCCCGAAGGGGGCGATCAGCGGCATCCGAAATCCGATCTGCACCGGGGTTCCCAGCTGGCTGTCACCGACGCGGTCGATCACGGTCACCCCGTCTCCATCGCGCCGGGCCAGGAAGGCAGGAATGCCGGCAGCAACGTGAAGGTCGTGCAGCTGCGCCCGCATCGGCCGGTCACCCGCCGCGCGGACTAATGCGGATATGGCTGGCCCCCAGGTGTATTCGCCGGTCTCCGCATCGCGGATGACCCATCGACGATCGGCGAGGGTGGAAAGGATGGCATGCGTGGTGGATCGGCTGATGTCGAGTGCATGCGAGATTCCCGTCAGGGACAGCGGCGCACCCGAACGGGCCAGCAATTCCATGATCATGACCACCCGCTCGGTCGGCGGAGAGGACGGTTGACGGCGATCGTGCGGGCCCGCTACGGTGACCAGAGGCATATTTTCGAAGCGTACTTCGAATAATCGAAGTACGCAAAGTGGAGGGAAGCCGGATGAGCGTCGGCAGCGACACGATGGTCTTCGACGATTTGAGGTCGCCTCAGCTGACCGAGACTCAACGGTCGATCCTCCAGCACACCGAATCGAGGCATGTCGAATTCGGCATCGACCGCATGATCGCCGAGGCTGTCGATCTGGCCGGCAGCGATGATCTGGATACCACCGACGGTGTCATCGATCGGTTAAACGCCTATGTTGGGGCGATCGAGGCCGATGAGGGCCTTACGCAGTTGATTCGGGGCAGTCTGCGGGCGCGCGTGGTGCGTCTGCTGCGCAACCGGTTGTCCCTGACCGCACTGCTCAAACGGTATCCCGAAATCGAGGCGATCGAGATCGAGAAGCCGTTCATCGTGGTCGGAATGCCACGTTCGGGCACCACCCACCTGGTCAACCTGTTGGCCGCCGATCGCCGCCGGCGCGCCTTGCCGTACTGGGAGAGTCGGGAGCCGTTGCCGTACCCCGGTCGGGGCCCCGACGTGTTCGGGGTGGACCCGCGCCACAGCACTGCGAAGGCTGAGCACGAGGCCTTGCTGGTGAGCGCTCCGCAGACCGCGGCCATGCATGACCGCTTCCCCGAAGCCATCGAGGAGGAGGTGGAGGTTCTCGATCTCGATTTCGCGGCGTACGTGCTGGAATGGCATGCGCGCGTCCCGGGTTGGCGTGATTACTATCTCGAACTCGATCAAAACCGCCACTACGGTTACCTGAAGAAGGTGCTGCAGGCGCTGACCTTCTTTCGCGGACCGCGTTCGTGGGTGTTGAAGTCGCCGCAGCACTGTGAACAACTCGGTCCGCTGATGGCGACGTTTCCTGACGCGACTGTGGCATTCACCCACCGCGATCCGGTGGCGGTCATCCAGTCGGCAATCACCATGATGGCCTATTCGGATAGATTGCGACGCAAGACTATTGACCCTGACTGGCTGGTCGAATACTGGACTGACCGCGTGCATCGACTGCTCGGTGCGTGCGTCCGTGACCGCGAGCTCGTGCCAGCGGAGTGCAGCATCGATATCGGCTTTCATCAGCTCAACGGTCACGAACTCGATCTCCTCGGTCAGCTGTACAGCAAGGCCGACGTCGACCTGAACTCGTCGTCGCGCAAGGCGTTTCAAGCGTATCTCGACAGCAATCCGCGCGGCAAACACGGCAAGATCCGCTACGACCTGCCAGGCCAGTTCGGGGTGAGTGCTGACGAATTGCGGTCGCGCTTCGACTTCTACTTCGACCGCTTCGACGTCCGTCCCGAAGTAAGCGCAACTCGTTGACCGACGAGATGAGCACCTCCTGCTCGGATTATGAACCGATCTACCGCGAGCGGCCGGGCGCCGACGCGCTCGCGCCGGCTTCGGCGCCGCAGGCCACAGCGGTCGCCCCGGGCATCTGGGAGTCACCCGGATTCTCCAACTCCTACCTGCTGACCACCGACGATGGACGGGTGATCGTCAACACCGGGATGGGCTTCGAAAGCCCGGTCCACAAAGCCAATTTCGACACCGTCGATGATTCCCCGACCCGGTACATCGTCCTCACCCAAGGCCACTACGACCACGTCGGCGGCGTCGACTTCATGCGCGAGCCCGACACCCTGGTCGTCGCCCAGGCGAACTGGCGACAGTGGCGCGACGACAACGAGCGCCTGTCGACATTCCGCGCCCGCAACAGCGCATTCGCGTTCGCCGGCAGCCTGACCCGGGGGATAGCCACCATCCACGAACGTTTCGGCGACGATCTTCCTGGCCAAGCCAGCCCGAAAGCCGACATCGAAGTCGACGACACATTGACGCTCACGATGGGCGGACGCACCATCGAACTACTGGCCACTCCGGGTGGGGAGACCACCGACTCCATGGTCCTCTGGTTGCCTGACGAGCAAATCTGTTTGTGCGGTAATACTTTCGGCCCCCTGTTCGGGCACATACCCAACCTCGTCACCATGCGCGGTGATCGCTACCGAGACCCCCTGACCGTGATCGCCTCCATCGAACGTGTCCGCGATCTCAACCCCCAGACTCTGATCACCGGCCACTTCGCGCCGATCACCGGCGCCGACCGCATTCATGCCGAACTCACCCGGTTGCGTGACGCGGTTCGATACATCCACGATCAGACCGTCGCGGGCATGAATGCCGGTAAGGACGTTCACACGTTGATGCGGGAGATCGCCCTGCCCGCAGAACTCGAGGTGGGACAGGGGTACGGCAAAGTCTCGTGGAACGTCCGCGCCATCTGGGAGAACTACTCGGGCTGGTTTCACCATCGATCCACCACCGAACTCTACGCGCTCACCCCAGCCGACGTGTCCGGAGACCTGGTCGACCTCGCGAGCGCAGACAGGCTGCTCGCACGCGCGGAAGAACATCTGGGCAACGACCGGCCACTGCGCGCCATCTCGTTGGCCGAATTGGTCCTCGCCCAGCATCCAGACCACATCGAGGCGCGCGGCGTACTGAAGGCCAGCCATGAACGCCTCCTGACCCAGGCCACCAACTTCTGGGAACGCGCCTGGCTCACCGAACGGATAGAGGCCTACACATGACTGCGCGAGTGACATTCGACTTCACCGGTTCCCGCGCCTTGATCACCGGCGGCACCAGCGGCATCGGATACGCGGCGGCAACACTGTTCCGCGATGCCGGCGCCCAGGTCACCATCACCGGCACCAAACCAGATCCGGCCGGATACGACCTCGACCTGTCCGGTATGACCTACCACCAGCTCGCCCTCACCGATGCGCAGTCGATCGACGACCTGATCGCCTCGACACCGGAACTGGATGTCCTGGTGAACAACGCCGGCGCTAACTTCCCCGGAGGACTCGACGAATCGAAGCCGGACGGTTTCGCAGCCTCGGTGGCTCTCAACCTCACCGGCCCTTACCGCCTGACGGTGGGGCTGCGACATGCCCTGAGCAAGTCATCTGCCGTCGGCGGAGCCAGCGTCGTCAACCTCACCTCACTGTCAGCGTTGCGCGCGGTGATCGTCGTACCCGGCTACGGGGCATCCAAAGCGGGCATCATCAGCCTCACCCACAACCTCGCCGTCAGATGGGCGCCGCGTCGCATTCGGGTCAACGCCGTTGCACCCGGCGTTATCGACACCCCGATGACCGCCGTCGCAAAGTCGGTGCCCGCGATCGTGGAAGCCGAGCTTGTACGCATCCCGTTGGGAAGGTTGGGCACACCGGAAGAGGCGGCCGCAACGATCGCATTCCTGTGCACGGAACACAGCGCCTACACCACCGGCGCGGTCTTCATCGTCGACGGGGGATCCACGAGCCAATGATGCTGTCCAACAATCTGTTTCCGCTGCTACTCGAAGATCGGTACCACACCGGCATCGTGGTGCGACCTCGCCGTCCTGGCAGAGGCCGATACCGCGGTGCTGCAGAAGGCGCCGCATTCCTGCGAAACTGCCGCGGTGCGATTCAGGAGGCGATCAGTTCGTCGATCTGGTTGATTGCTGCTGAGGTGCCCTCGACCACACCCATGTCGAGCACCTGCTGCAGCGCTTCAGTGGACTCGTAGGTGCTCACGTAGGTCGCGCGGGTGCCGCCGTCGTGCTCGAAGAAGGTGTAGATGTTTGTGCAGACCGGCATCTCGGGGTTCGGGTTGAGATCCAGGTGGGCGAAGCCGTCGATGAAGGAGAAGCTCGTCGGCTCGTCGACGCCCGTGACCTGCCAGTAGCCGGCGTGCTTGTCGCCCTCCGGGCCGGTCATGAAGTAAGTTGTGCGGCCCCCGGCCGTGAGGTCGTGATCGACCACGGTCGCCGGGTAGGTCGGTGGTCCCCATACCTTTTCCAGCTGACGCGGGTCGGCGTAAACCTGCCAGATCCGCTCCACCGGCGCAGCGAAGTCGGCGGTGATGGTCAGGGTGAGGTTGTCGAGATGTTGCTTGACGTCGATCACGGGCATGGGGTTTCAGTCCTTCCTGGCTGTGTCGGGTTCTGGTGGGGTAGACCGACGGGGCCGCTGGAACTCATCGCATCAGTTCCGCGATTTCGTCGACACGGAGGATCGGTGAAGCGGCGGCCCGCGCCGGCCGCCGCGGGTTGCTCTATTCGGTTCGCCGCGCAGCACCAGGTGCTCAGTGCCTCGTTGAGCCCCTCAGCTGACTTCTCTCCGACCCACGCCACGTGTCCGTCGGGGCGAACCAGGACAGCCGTGGGCGCGGCCACCTCGCCCACCACCGGCAGCTTCCATGCGCCGCCATAAGTCGCCGGCACGTGCTGGACTCGGTCGGCCCAAGCCTCGGCGTCCAGCCCCGGCCCGCCGAACTCCAGCAGCACCGGCCGGGCGGGGTGCAACAACTCGAACAGTCGCACCGAGCCATCGGAAGTGACGATGTCGAGGTCCGGCATCCGGCGCCCGAGCAACGGATGTCCCGGGCCCAGGTCGTAGGCCACGTCAAGCCCCGTAACCAGTGCAGCGACCAGGGTGGCGGCGCCGTCGCGGTCGAGAATCTCGTCGAGGAGGTCGCGCAGCGCTTCCAGTCTTGGATCGGCCTTCTGGAACAGGGACTGCGCCATCGTGTACTTCAGCGCCCGCGCTCCAGCCGGATACCGTTCCGCGTGGTAGGTGTCGAGCAACTCCTCACCAGAGACGCCCCGCACGACCTGCCCAAGCTTCCAACCGAGATTGACGGCGTCCTGTAGTCCCAGGCCGATACCGAGCCCGCCGGTGGGGGAGTGGACGTGTGCTGCGTCCCCGGCCAGCAGTACCCGGCCTTTGCGATAGGAGGCGGCCTGCCGTGTGGCGTCAGTGAACCTCGACAACCATGTGGGGCTGTGCACGCCGAAGTCCGTGCCGAACACGTCGATCAACCCTCGCCGCAGCTCGTCGAGGGTCGGCTCGGTGCTCGGACCCAGCTCGGCCTCGGTCACCACCACCCGCACCGTGCCATCACCCATCGGGTGCAGCCCGTGGACGCCGCGCGCATCGATCTTGCCGGCCTGCGGCAGCTCCTCGGTGACCTGCGCCTCGGCGATCAGGCTGCTGCGTGTCGCGTCCGGGCCCACGAAGTCGATGCCGGCCTTGCGTCGCACGACGCTGCGCCCACCGTCCGCGCCCACCACGTACCGGGCCCGCAGCGATCCGCCATCGGCGAGTTCAACGTCGACACCCGCGTCGCCCTGTGCGACACCGGTGACCTCCGCGCTGCGCCGGATGGGCACCCCGAGTTCCTCGACCCACCCCAGCAGCAGCCGCTCGATGTGGTTCTGGAACAGCGCCAACGTGTAGGGATGGCGCGTGGGCAGGCTGCTGAGGTCCAGCGCAGTGCCGCCGAACATCGCTGTGTGCACTGTTTGTCCCGCGGCGAGGAACCGGTCGGCGATTCCGCGCTGGTCGAGCAACTCGATCGTGCGGGAGTGGAAGCCGCCACCGCGCGAGCCCGAAAGGTCCTGCGACTCGCGTCGTTCGACAACGACGACGTCCGCGTCCGCCAAGCGCAGCTCGCCAGCCAACATCATCCCCGTCGGCCCGCTCCCGACGACCACCACATCGTGCACCTCGACCTCGCTCTTCTCCCTCTCCGCCTCCTCGCACGGGCAGTATGGGCCACCTGACGGGCCGGTCTAGATGTAACATCCGTCGTGAAGTACATTCCATGTTGGTGCGCCGGGAAGTCGGGTCGGCAGTCAATTGCCCGACTCGTGAAAGGCTTCCGGTGTCCGCTTCATCAGCGTTGCCGTCGCGCACCACGTCTGTTTTCGCTTTCCGTATCGATCGCGTGACCCAGCAGTTTGATCTTTTCGTCGTGCTCGGATGGTGCTGATATGCATGCCGACGACATCCCTGAGGACTTCCCGGTGGTCAGCATCGACTGCGGCGCTCTTGACGCCGCGCGCCTACTTGCCGAGCATCTGCTGCCGGGCATCGTCGTAACTGACTCCGCGGGCAAGCCGTATGCGGTACTGCCCGCCTCGCAGGTGGTGCGGTTCATCGTGCCGCGCTACGTGCAGGACGATCCCGCGCCGGCCGGGGTGCTCAACGACTCGCGGGTGTTGTCCGCGGCGCTGGGGCACTGACCCGATGGCTGTTCTTGCGGTCACCGTGTTCGTGGTCGCCTACGTGTTGATCGCCAGCGACCGCATCAACAAGACCGTCGTCGCGCTCAGCGGTGCGGCGATCGTGGTTGCCGTCGGGGTGGTCGGCTCTGCCGACGTGTTCTA
Organism: uncultured Actinomycetota bacterium; assembly: GCA_963846905.1. GTDB lineage: Bacteria > Actinomycetota > Actinomycetes > Mycobacteriales > Mycobacteriaceae > Mycobacterium. The sequence goes on along the minus strand of CAWJYB010000033.1, from coordinate 16,670 downwards.
CTCCCACGACACCGGAATCGACTGGGACGTCATCTTTCTGCTGTTCGGGATGATGGTTATCGTCGGCGTGTTGCGGCAGACCGGTGTCTTCGAGTACATCGCGATCTGGTCGGCTAAACGGGCCAAGGGTTCCCCGCTGAGGATCATGATCCTGCTGGTGCTGGTCACGGCTGTCGCCTCGGCTCTACTGGACAACGTCACCACCGTCTTGTTGATCGCGCCGGTCACCCTGCTGGTCTGCGACCGGCTCGCGATCAACCCGATTCCGTTCCTGATGGCCGAGGTATTCGCCTCCAACATCGGCGGCGCGGCAACGTTGGTCGGCGATCCGCCGAACATCATCATCGGCAGCCGAGCAGGGTTGTCGTTCAACGATTTCCTCGTGCACATGGCGCCGATCGTGATCGTCGTCATGGTCGTCTTCGTCGCCATGTTGCCGCGCCTGTTTCGCGGGTCGTTCGACGTCGATGCCGAGCGGGTGGCCGACGTGATGTCGCTGAACGAGCGCGAGGCCCTGCGCAATCCGCGGCTGCTCGTCAAGTGCGGTGTCGTTCTCGTCGGGGTCTTCACCGGGTTCATCGCCCACTCGGTGCTGCACATCGCGCCCTCGATCGTGGCGTTGCTCGGCGCCGGGATCCTGGTCCTGGTCTCGCGGCTGGAGCGATCCGACTACTTGTCCAGCGTCGAATGGGAGACGCTGCTGTTCTTCGCTGGACTGTTCATCATGGTCGGCGCCCTGGCGAAGACCGGTGTCATCGACCAGCTGGCCCGGTCAGCGACCGACCTCACCGGCGGCAATGCGCTGATGACCGTGATGCTCATCCTGGGCGTATCGGCGCCGGTGTCCGGCATCATCGACAACATCCCCTACGTCGCGACGATGACACCCATCGTCAGCGAGCTGGCCGCGAACCTGCCCGATCTGGCTCACCCGGACGTGCTGTGGTGGGCGCTTGCGCTTGGCGCCGATTTCGGTGGCAACCTGACCGCTGTCGGCGCCAGCGCCAACGTCGTCATGCTCGGAATCGCCCGCCGCACAGACAATCCCATCTCGTTCTGGGAATTCACCCGCAAGGGTGCGGTGGTCACCGCGATGTCCATCGCGCTCGCCGCGATCTATCTCTGGCTGCGCTACTTCGTGCTGGGCTAGCAAGGAAATTCAATGTCGATCGTGCTGATCGCGTTCGTCGCGACGGGCGCATCATCGGCATCCAGACAGCGCCACCCCGGTCATCATCGTCGCACTCGTCATCCTTCTGTTCCTCACCGACATGCAGGATCTGAGTTTCATCACCGGCCCGCTCGTCGGGGATTCGGCGCGCCGCTTGGTGTTCTTGTCGGAAAATCGTTGCTGCGCGGCGGTGAATGCGTGGGCGCCCTGAATGAGCGCGGCGCGGCCTTGGTTGCTCATCTGGTCGGCGACCTGGCCGAACGCCCGGATGCGTAGTGCGACCAGTTCGTCGAGAATGGCGCAGCCGGCGTCGGTGAGTTCCAGCAGGGTGGATCGCCGGTTGCTCGGGCCGCGACGCTGAGCGATTGAAGGGCCCGCAGCTCCGCGATGCCGGATGAGCTTCGCGCAGGCCAAGACCCGTGATTTGACCTCGTCATCGGCGCCGACGGATTGAATTGCGCCCGTTCGTCGAAGGCAAACAGGCTGCCGGGCGGCAGTTTGTCCCGGTCTTCGCGACGCAGACGCGGCTGGGCATCTGGTTTCGCAATCTGGTGCTCCCGAGTCTTCATCTCCCACCAACGCTGGACTACGTGTGAGCCACGGACGGGTTGTGGTTGGCCGACCTGGAGGAGGGACGGCTCAGCGACGCGGTGACGACGCCGGACTCCATCGAGTTGATCCCTGGTAGAACTGGCGGCCACACTCGGCTTCCCGCTCGACGGCCCACGCGCCTGGCGTCAACCGAGTTGGTCGGCGGGACGCAGCAGTACCTCGTTGATGGCCAAATGCCGGGGGCGAGACAGGACGAACGAGATCACCTCTGCGATCTCCTCCGGCTTGACCGCGGCGACGTCGTAGCCCTTCTGTACCGCCTGCCGGGTAGCTTCATGGGTGATGTGAGACGGCAGTTCGGTGTCGACGACGCCCGGTTCGATCAACGTCACGCGGATATCGGGCAGCAGTTCCTGGCGAAGTGATTCCGACCAGCCATTGATGGCCCACTTCGTCGCGGCATAGACCCCGTTCGTTGCTCTCGCCGTGCGCCCGGCGACGGACGAGATGTTGATGAGATCGCCGCCGCCGTCCTTCAACTGCTCGAGGAACACCTCGGTGGCGGTGATCGCGCCCATCAAGTTGACCTCGACCATGTTGCGGTAGTCGTCACGTTGCTCTGAGGAGAAGGGGCCCAGAAGCATCGTGCCCGCGTTGTTGATCAACACATCCGTCGTACCGAGCTCGTCCGCGATCCGCCGCGCGGCGACCACCAGCGCGTCGCGGTCGGTCACGTCCGCGGGAACGGCGATGGCGTCGTCACCGAGTTCGGTGGCGAGGGCTTCGATTCGCTCGAGCCGCCGCGCCAGCAGAGCCACGCGGTAGCCGTCGGCATGAAGAGCGTGGGCGGTGGCGGCTCCGATCCCGGAGGATGCGCCCGTGATGACTGCCACGCGGTGGTGGTGTTCGGCAGGGGTCATAGGGTAGAGGTTTCTCGTCGTCATGCACCGCCGTCAATGGCGTCGTCGGGGGGAAGTCGGTGGTGTGCCTTGGCCAGAATCGAGCGGGACCTGTCAGGTACTCCCTGACCCGCGATCAGCGATCTAGCGTTGATACGCATGAGCACCATCATCACGCTGAACAACGGCGTCGAGATGCCGGCGCTGGGTTTCGGTGTCTTTCAGACCCCACCCGAGACCACCACAGCGTCCGTTGTCGAGGCGCTTCGCGTGGGCTATCGCCTGATCGACACCGCTGCCTCGTACGCAAACGAGCGCGAGGTCGGCGAAGGCATTCGTGGCAGCGGGCTCGACCGTTCCGACGTCTTCGTCGAGACCAAGATCTGGATCAGCGACTACGGCTACGACAAGACGCTGCACGCGTTCGACAAGAGCGCCGGCAAGCTGGGCGTGGATGAGATCGACCTGTTACTCCTCCATCAGCCGGTCCCCACACAGTTCGGCAACACCGTAGCGGCGTACAAGGCCCTGCAGACGCTGTTGGCCGATGGGAGGGTCCGCGCGATCGGCGTCAGCAACTTCATGCCCGAGGTCCTGGCAGATCTGCTGCAGCAGGCCGACGTCGTACCCGCAGTGAACCAGGTGGAGGTCCATCCCTATTTCAGCCAGCCCGCCGTGCAGGCGGCGAATGCAGGGCACGGGATCGTCACGCAGGCTTGGTCGCCCATGGGCGGGATCACCAGTTACCGAGGTGACAGCAATAGGTCGACGTTCAACGATCCGGTCATCTCCGACATCGCCGCCGCCTATGGCAAGACCCCTGCCCAGGTCATGCTCCGCTGGCACCTCCAGCAGGGGCGCTCGGCCATCCCGAAATCAGTGAAGCCCGAACGCATCGCTGCCAATTTCGACGTCTTCGCCTTCGAGCTCTCCGCCGGCGAACTGGGCGTGATCGATGGGCTGGACACCGGCGTTCGGGGCGGACCCGATCCCGAGGCGGTCACTCCAGACGCTTTCGGTCGGGACATCCCGGAAGCATGATTGGCCGTGACGATTCAGGAGTCCCTCGGTTCGCCGAACAGTCGCGCAGCGGCGGCCCGGCGAGCACAGCAATGAACGGCCGACGGCGACATTACAGGTATGCCTGCGCGCATCCGATCGCACCCGAAAGGCACTGATATGGACAGCACGACTCACAGGCGCAAATTTCTGCTGGGCGCCACCGCTGTCGCCGCGGCACCACTTCTTGCCACCGCGGCAACAGCCTGTAGCCCCGCTGCACTACAACAGGATTCAGGCTCGGCCGACGACACGGGCACCATCAGCCCCTATACGCGGTTCACCGAGGGCGACTTCCGGGCCAACGTTCCCTCGGTTCAGCCGCGAGAACATGTCGGCGAATATGCCTCTGGTGCAATTGATCCAGGACTGGGCGGTGCGTAAGGGCGCAACGCCGGCGCAGATGTCGCTTGCCTGGTTGATGGCCCAAGGTCCCAGTATCGTCCCCATCCCCATCCCCGGCACCACTCGCCTGTCGCATCTGCTGGACGACATCGGCAGCCAACAGGTCAGCGTCGAGGACGCGAACTGCAACAACTCACTACGGATCCGCGGTGGAAGTTCATGCCGTCGCCGCCGTCGATTGAACGGCGTCGAAAAACACGCCTACTCGAACACCGTCGCGGTCTTGTCGGCAGTCTTCACCGAGGATCCCGTCACGATGACGACCGTGGTCTGGTCCTTGGTGATCGTGCCGTCCTCGATGAAGCGATCGAGCGCGGCGACCGCGACCGCGCTGGTGGGTTCGGCGTACAGACCGCGCGCGGTGATTGCCCGCAGTGCGCTGCGGATCTCCTCCTCGGAAATCGCGACCGCGGCGCCGCCTGAGCGCAGGATCGCGTCGACGGCCTCGGGCAGCCGCGGCGGCGCGGCGATCGACGCTCCCTCGGCGATGGTGGGGCGCCGGTGTTCTGCAGGCACAGCCGTGCCGGCCGCTCCGTTCACGCCTTCGACGATCGGAGCCCAGTCTTGGGGCTGCCCGACCAACAGCCTCGGGACCCGGGCGATGGCCCGCGAAGCGAGGAGTTCGGTGAAAGCGATATCGCAACCGAGAACGATGCTGCCCGCCCCCGCGACGGTCACGATGTTGTCCGGAGCACGGAAACCGAGCTGCTCCCACACTTCGTAGCCGATCGTCTTGGTTCCCTGCAGGAACATCGGATGCCAGTTGTGGCTGGCATAGCAAATCTGTTCGGACTGGCGTACCGCCTCGGCGGCAACGGCGTCTCGAGGTCCGGGCACCAACTCGACATCTGCGCCGAATGCCTTGCTCTGCAATATCTTCGCCGCACTGGTCGACGCCGGTGCGATGATCTTCGCCGCCAGTCCACCCGCTGCGCAGTAGGCAGCGACGGAGGATCCGCCGTTACCCGAACTGTCCTCCAGGACCGCTGAAACACCGGACGAGTGAAGATGCGAGATCATCACCGAGGTGCCGCGATCCTTGAAGCTCGAGGTCGGGTTGAACCATTCGAGCTTGAAGTGGACCGTGCGGTCGCGCCATTGCAACGACAGCTGAGGCGTCAGACCTTCCCCGAGTGAGATCCGCGCATCGGTCGGCACCGGGATGGACGCCGCGTACCGCCACAGCGACCGTTCCGACGTGTCGACGAGATCGGGGGTCACGCCGGGCAACGCGCTGGTCATCAGGGGGCTGCCGTCGGAACCCCGCCACCGGCGGGTGGACAGGTCGTAGGAGTTGCCAGATCGGTCGAAGAAGTAAGGGGCAGTGGCAGAAGTGGCCTCGGGTGAAGCGGGGATGGTCACGTCTGCGCGCCACGGCGGCGCAGTGTCGTCGCGCCACTTTTCCGACAGCAGACGGGCTTCCCGCACGAAGCCGAGGATACTGCGGTCATACCTGTCGAGATACACGTCGAGAGCTCCTTCCACTGAATCGGCTGATCACGGCGCGAAGGACCTGCCTTCACGATCATGCAGGCGGCGGGTGCACACCGGACCGTTCTTCCACCGCGGCATCCTGCTGCTCGACTTCACGGAGCGCCGCGATCGCCGCCGCATCGTGCAGCAGACCTTCACCCGCACAGTTCTTCAACGCGTCAACGTTCTCGTCCTTGACCACGGTTAAATAACGGATACATTGTATCCATAATTAGCAAAGGACCAGCCCACCGAGGAAGGGAAACCACCATGTTGCTGCCATTCGCCCCGGACCCGTTCACCGTTCCCGCCGATCGCGATCTGCTTCCCTCGGAACGCCGAGAATTCGTGCGCACGCACCGCACCTGTGTGTTCGGGCACCGGCGGCTCCACGATGGGCCGGCAATGTCGGTCGTCTACTACATCCCGACTGACGACGACGAGTTGCTGGTGTCGACCATGGCCGACCGGGGCAAGGCGAAGGCCACCGCCAAGGACGGAACGGTCAGCCTGTGCATCCTCGATGAGCGCTGGCCGTTCGCGTATCTCCAGGTGTATGCCGACGCAACGGTCGAACGCGATCGTGATCTCGTGGTCGACGTCATGATGGCCGTCGCTGGGCGGATGTCGGGCGAAGCCCTCAGCGAAGATGCTCGTCCGGTGGTAGCGACGATGGCCGACGAGGAGCAGCGGGTCGTGCTGCGTTGCCGCCCCTATGAGACGTTCGCGCAACCGCCGCGACACCTACACCGCAACGATCAGGAAGAACGCGTCACCCACTGGCGCTCGGGCACCGTGCCGTGGGACGCGCCCGACCCCAGCTGAGTGCCACTGACGTGAAGACCACAGATGGCCACGGTGCATCCGGGTCCCAGCGTCGCTCGGCCGGGCGGCCGGCGATCGCGCCCGAACGCATCGTCGCGGCCGCGCTGGCTCTGGTGGATGCCGAGGGCGCCCAAGCCCTGTCGATGCGGACGCTGGCTCAGCGCCTCGAATCCGGTACGGCCACCTTGTACCGCCACTTTGCCAACCGCGCACAGCTCGTTGCCCGTGTGGTCGACGGTGTCCTCGGCGAAGTTCAGCTCGACGTCGACGAACTCGCCCGCCAGGAGTGGCCACACTCCTGTGAAAGCCTCGCCACGGCGATGTTCGCCGCATTGGGCCGCCACCCGAATGTGGCGCCGCTGTTCCTCGAGCAGACGCCCCTGGGCCCTAATGCCATGGCAGTCCGCGAAATCGGGTTGGCCATGTTCCTCGACAACGGCTTCACCCCTGAACTCGCCGCGCGCTCTTATGCCACCTTGTCGCGCTACGTCCTGGGCTTCGCGACCCAGGTTGCCGCAGACTCAGACTCACCCGCTGCGCACGACTCAGCGGCGTTCCGCGGTGTCGATCCCGTCGAATTCCCGGCTACCTTGGCGACCGCTCATACGCTGCCGGTGCCTCTGGCAGTCGAGTTCGCCTTTGGCCTCGACTTGATGATCAAGGGGCTCAGCCACATCCATTGATGGCATGCCACGCTTGGCGGGGCGCTGGCGACTCACTGGGCCGCGAGTCGGCCAGATCGTAGCAAAAGATAGCGGCCGTCCTTGTCAGGTGAAAGTTGTTGGAGCCCAGTTTGATTCTTGAGGCAGTTGAACGATGCGACAACGACGGGGTGCGGTCCCGGTCTGCAGGCTTAGGCCGCCCAAGAATCACCGTGACGGTCTGTTCAGGCGGCAGCGGATGGGTACAACCGTTACCCCGCTGGCCTTACGTCCGTCGCGGCACCCTTGGTCGAAACCTTCGCCCGGTTCTCAGCACGTACCGGTTTGGTGCCGCGCACGAACCCGGTCGCAGAGATCGACGCCGAGAGCAATGCGTCTTCGCCGTTGACGAACGGGTGGAACCCGACACCGCCGCTACCGCGACCTTTCACTGGGATATCGGCGACTTCGGTGACTTTCCAGCCCTTTTCGGAGATTGACAGGAGGGCCTCGCCGTTCGCACACGAAACCGGCAGCGCAGCGATCACCTCGTCGCCGTCGGCCAGCAGCTTCACACCGGCCACACCGTTACCTGCGGCGCCCTGCGGATTCACCGAAGCAGGGTCGATGCGTAGGATCTTCCCGCGCCGCGTCACCAGCGCCAGGTGATAGTCATCGGGCAACACGCCTGAACGCAGCAGACCGGTGATGTCCGGCGCGACGGGGATGTCGCGGATCTTGAACGGCAGACCGTTACCGGTGGTGAACTTGACGCGCCCGTCGGTCCACACCGCCCACCCCAGGCCCGAGGTGAGCAACTCGCCGTGGCTGTCGGAGAACACCCCGCGGTCATCGAGTCGCCAGGACGCGTTGACCTTGCGCTCCCGCGGCCCGTCCTCATCGGCGCTGGACGCCACGGGTGTGGCATCGAAGTCCAGCACGGTGCGGCGATCGTATTCGGCTACTTTGAACAGTTTCGCGGTCTCCACCAGCTCCTGGTCGATCACCTTCCGGCGCGCGTCGGGGTTGTGCACCAATTCGGTCAGCTCCGCGAACTCGGCGTCCAGTTTGTCGGCTTCGGCCTGCAGCTCGATCACATCGAGTTTCGTCAGTCGTCGAAGCTGCAGTGCAAGAACGTAATTAGCCTGCTCTTCGTCGATCTGGAACCGCTCCTGCAGACCTTGCCGCGCGTCGTCGACGGTGTCGGATCCGCGGATCACTGCCACTGCGGCGTCGATGTCCAGGTGGATTTTCATGAGGCCGGCCACCAGATGTCGGCGGGCGGTGACCTTCTCCAGCCGATACTCGCTGCGGTGCAGCACCACCGAGTCGCGCAGATGCAGAAATGCGGAGATCAGTTCCCGCACCGACCACCAGCGCGGCACCCGGTCCTCGTCGAGCGCGACCAGGCTGGCGGCGAACGTCGACTCCAGCGGTGTCAGGGCCAGCAGTTGATCGCGGATCTGCTCGGCACTGTGTCCGCGTTTGGCGGTGACCACGATGCACAGCCCGTTGCGGCGGTCGGTCAGGTCCGACATGTCGGCCACCCCCGACATCTCGCCGGACTCGACCAGGGCCCGGATCCTTTCTTGCACAGTGTTACTCGCGACACCGGGCGGTAGCTCCGTGATAATGCAGTTCTTTCCGTCGACGGACACCGTCCCGCGCACCGTGAACGCGCCACGGCCGGTGGTGATGTACTCCCGCAGGCCGGTCGTGCCGACAACGGTGGCCCCGCATCCCCAGTCGGGGCCGGGTATGAGCTTCATCAACGTGTCGTCGGTTGTGTTGGGCCTGGCCAGCAGGGCCCGGCAGGCCGCCATGATCTCGCGCGGATTGTGCGCGGGCACCTTGGTGGCCCAGCCTTCGGCGATACCCACGGCGCCATTGCAGAGCAGCACGGGCCATTGCGCCGGCAGCATCGTCGGCTCGGTCCACTCGCCGTCGAACGTCGCCACCATCGGCACCGCGTGATCGTCGAGTTCGGCGGTCAGCGCAGCACCGGGCGCCGACAGCCGCATCTCGGTGTAGCGGTCGGCGGCGGGGATATCACCCTGGATGCGAGGGAATGCACCCTGGCCGTCAATGACTTTCACGCGCTGGAATTCGGCGGCCATCAGCGCCGCCGCCCCGTACATCGAGGCGCCGCCGTGCGGGTGCAGGTTGCCGGTGACTGCCGAGCAGACCTTCGAGGACTTCTGGGGTTTGTTGCCAGGCAGCAGTTTCGAGTCGTGCATCTGGTAGAGCAGACGTCGCTGGCCGGGTTTGAGCCCGTCGAACGCCGACGGAATGGCGCGGTCGCTGACGCTGTAGAGCGCGAAAGTCAGCTGGTAGTGGTTCCAGTAGTCGTCGGCGCTCTGGTCGAGCACCAGGTCGGGGTTCTGTTCGATGATGGCGGTCATGGCCGGTTTCTCCTACGTCCTACGTCAAGTCCAGCGCGGAAATGTCGACGCGGGAGGCAACGTCGGCCATCCACGTGCGCCGGCCATCCGGCGGTCCACCGAACAACGTGTGGTGCAGCTTCTTCTCGCCGTCATCGAGGCTCACCCGAATCACAGTGCGCCGCTGCGGATCTAGCACCGTGTTCCAGAAATCGTCAGCGTCCATCTCACCGAGACCCTTGTTGCGTTGCACCTCCACCCTACGTTTGGAGGTGGCCTTCAACTGAGCCACCGCGGTATCGCGCTCGGCTTCGTCCTGGCAGTAAATGCGTTGGGTGCCGTCTTTGACGACAAACAGCGGCGGCAGCGTCACGTACACCATCCCGGCCTCGACGAGCGGGCGGTAGAAGTCCAGGAACATCGAGATCAGGCTGGAGTTGATGTTGCCGCCGTCGGGGTCGGCGTCGGAGGCGAACAGGATCCTGTCGTAGCGGCACTGCTCGGGATCGCAGCGGTCGCGCACCCCGCAGCCCAGAATCCGTTCGATCGAATCGAACTCGTCCTTGACCCGCGCCTTGCTTACGGTGAACCCGTAGACGTTGGGCGGCTTACCTTTGAGCGGGAAGGCGGCCTGGAAAGTAGCGTCCCGCGCCGCTTTGATGGTGCCCAACGCCGAATCGCCCTCGCACAGGAACAGTTCAGCACCCGACCCGCGCCCGGTCTCCCGACTGGGCAGCAGCTTCGGGGGCAGCGACAGGTTCGTCCCCAGACCCTTGGCCTTCGAGGCAGCCCGGGACCGGGCCTTCGCACCTTCGGCGCTGCGCCGAGCTCGGGCGGACTCCAGTGCCAGCTTTGTCCACAGCGACACGGCGTCGCCGTTGGCGGGGCTGGCCGCCCAGATGGTGACGCTGCGGGCCACATCCGGGGCCATCGCCACGTTCAGCGACCGCGATGACACCGCAGTCTTGGCTTGGGAGTCCCATGCCACATCGGGGGCGCGGGTGTCCACGGCCAGCGCGGTGACGGCAGCGAAATCCTGTGGCTCCGGTCCTTGCTCGCCCTTGGCGAGGCCCAAATCCCTTATGCGGGAAGCACGGTCGGCCAGGGCTTCAGAGAGCCCCTTCATGGCGGCCGTCAGGTGGGATCCGCCGCCCGGGGTGCGCACCGTATTGCAAAACGCCGACACCGTGGTCGGCTCAGCAGGTCCGGCGGTCAAGGACCATCGGAACGGGGTCGGGCCGCGACCGGTGGTGTACTCACCGCGACCTTCCACGACAGCCCGGACACCTGGCACCGGAGTGCCGGCGGCGGTGCACATGAGGTACAGCAGCGTCTCGGTTCCCCATGGGCCGCTGAACGGTTCGATCAACGCCAGCGGAATCTCGTCGCCGGGCCAGCCTTCGTCGACGACGATCAGGTGCACCCCGGGTGACATCCGTGCCGCGGCGTGTGCCCGCAGCAGCACCTCGCCGATGTCCACGCTGGAATCCGGCACCACGACGGGGTCGAACAGGATCCTTACCGTCGTGCCGTGAGCGTCCGGCTTGCGGTTGCCGGCGCCGCGGAGTTTTTGCGAGTCGGCTCGGGAGAACGGGGCTCCCGGGTCGAAGTCTTTGCCCTCGAACAGGCCGGGGTAGCCGCGACCGAAGCTCTGCAGGTAGGTCTTGCCGGACCGATGCACCGTCACATCGGTGCGTGCGGAGATGAACACCGCTGCGGCAGCACCGATTCCGTTCAGTCCGGCCCCGGTGCTCGTGGCGTCGGCGTGGGCGGAGAACTTACCGCCGGCCCGCGCGGTCCCCAGTGTCTTGACGATGCCGTTCTTCCCGGTGACGGGGTCGGAGTCCACCGGCAGGCCCCGGCCGTCGTCGGCGACGCTGACCGATCCGTCGACGTGCAACGTGATGGTGACGGTGGAGCCGCCGTGGCTGGGATCGGCCACCTCTTCGACCGCGTTGTCGACCAGTTCGCGCAAGGCGGTGTTGAGCACGTCGAGGCCCAGGTTCACCGCCGGACGCAGGCGGGTGTGCTGGACATCGTCGAGCTCGGTGATGTCTGCGGCGCTGTAACTCACTGCTGGTCCTTTCCACCAGAGTCGCTGGCAGAGCGATCGGGGCTGGTAGGGGTGATCACCCACGACGTGCGGGCTTCCTGCGATCGTCATTGTCGACGAGGTGCGTCGCAGGAATGGTAAGCGGGTGGACCGACACCTTCGCGCAGCCCGCCCGGTGTCCGCAACATGGGCGTGAGAAATTATCGGTTGCGGCCCGACTGGGCCTACCAGCACGGTGCCCGACTGAAGGGCCTGAGCCCGCGCCCCGTTCACCGAACTCCGCGCTATCGGCAACCCGGATCAATGAGGGCGCGAAAGGCGGCTGCCGGATACACCGATGCGCCTGCGTTTCGGACCCGATCGGCCAGCGTGCTGTCCGATGTCACGACAGTGATCTGCTGAGGTCGAGCGTCGTCTCCGACCAGCCGGACGATCTCGTCGTCGGCCGAATTTGCACCCGTCTTGGGCGCGTGTCCTATTTCGATCACTGATGAGTGAATCGGTGGCGACGCCGGACCCTCGAACACCGCTGTCACGTGCTGGCCTTCGGCCAAAGCCCAGCGCTCAAGCTGGTCCACCAGCCCGACCATCGCACGTTGGCGGTTCTTCCACCAACCATCTGGACGAGTACCGATCACGTTCATGGCATCGATGATCCACCGCACCAATCAGACGGTACGGGCCTCCCCACATCGGCTGAGAGGGACGTCAATCCACCCAACCCGCTGCGAACGATGGATCCTCATCGACAGCGGCGGGCTGGAGCCGCCGCTGCGAATGTTGTCGGCCCCTTGTCGATGGACTGTGAGGGGGTCAGGAGCCTCAGCGTGCGCATACCGCGGTAAAGCGGATCGCCAACATTCGGACTCAAACCGAGGAGTCGGAGGGCGCCGTGTCCTCGGTGTGTAATAGCTCTCGGACGGCGGGGCGGGATCCGTAGGGGCGCAGCATCCGGCTTGCCGGTCGTGGCCGGACGTTTAGCGGCCACCAGAACCAGCGGCCCATCATGGCGGCGAGGGACGGTGTCATGAAGGATCGGACGATCAGTGTGTCGAACAACAGACCGAGACCGATCGTGGTGCCGATCTGGCCGAGCACCCGCAGATCGCTGAAGATGAACGACGACATCGTCGCGGCGAACACGAGACCGGCTGCGGTGACGACGCGGCCGGTGCCGGCCATCGCGCGGATGATCCCGGTGCGCAGGCCTGCCCCGAGTTCCTCTTGGAATCGAGAGATCAGCAGCAGGTTGTAGTCTGCGCCCACCGCCAGCAGCAGGATTACCGCCAGTGCCAGCACGATCCAGTAGAGCGGTATGCCGAAGATGTATTGCCACACCAGGACCGACAATCCGAACGACGCCCCCAGTGAGAGTACGACCGTGCCGACGATGACGACGGCGGCGAGCAGACTGCGCGTGATGAACATCATGATGAGGAAGATGAGCGCCAGGGCGGCGAGTGCGGCGATGATGAGGTCGTACTTCTTGCCGTCCTGAATGTCCTTGTAAGCGGACGCAGTTCCGGCGACGTAGATTTTGGCGTCCGACAACGGTGTGGCCTTGATCGCGTCGAACGCTGAGTCTCGCAGCGCATCGATGTGTGAGATGCCTTCTGTCGAAGCGGGAACGCCCTGATGGGTGATGATCATGCGGACGGCTTTGCCGTCGGGGGACATGAACAGCTTCAGGCCGCGCTTGAAGTCGGGATTGTCGAACGCCTCCGGCGGCAGGTAGAAGGTGTCGTCGTTCTTCGCGGCGTCGAACGCCTGGCCCATCGCCGTCGCGTTGCGCAGTGCCTCCTCGCTTTGGGTGTTGGTGCCGGAGGTGGTGGCGAAGTTCGACAGGATGAGCTCCCGATTGCGCTGCTGGATTTCGATCTGCGGTGGCAGCAGTGCCAGCAGCTGGGGCTGCAGGGCGTCGAGGTTGTCCAGGCTCGCCGTGATCGTTTTGAACTTGTCGGCGAGTTCGGAGATTCCGTCGAGCGAGTCGAACACTGAACGCAGCGCCGAGCACATGGGAATATCGAAACAGTGCGGCTCCCAATAGAAGTAGTTCCGTATCGGACGGAGCTGGTCGTCGAAATTGGCGAGCTTGTCACGCAGGTCGGTCACGGTGGCGACGGTGTCGTGAAATGCCTCGGTCTGCTCGTGGGTGGCTGCCGAACTCTGCTGCTGCAACGCCAACTGCTGGGTGAGGATGTCGATCGTGTTGCCGATCTCGTTGGCCTGTTTCATGAGGTCCTGCGCGCGGTCGTGCTGATAGCTCAGATTCATGATCTGGCTCGCGCTCTGCGCACTCATCTGAAACGGGATGGAGCTGTGGCTGATCGGGGTGCCCAGTGGCCGGGTGATCGACTGCACCAGGGCGATGCCGGGAGTATGGAGGACCGATTTGGCGACTCGTTCGAGGATCAGCATGTCCGCGGGATTGCGCATGTCGTGATCCGATTCCAGCATCAGCAGTTCCGGATTGAGCCGGGCCTGGGAGAAATGCCGTTCGGCCGCGGCGTAGCCGACCACCGCGGGTGCGTAGGAGGGCAGGTACGGGCGTGCGTCGTAACTGGTCTTGAAGCCGGGCAGCGCAAGCAGGCCGATGAGGCCGACCGCGCATGAGACGGCCAGGATGGGGCCGGGCCACCGGACGACGGCGGTGCCGATCCGGCGCCAACCCGGAGCGCGCACAGCACGTTTGGGCTCCAGCAGCCCGAACCGGCCAGCGATCCACAGCACGGCGGGGCCCAGTGTCAGGGCAGCTATGAGTGTCACGAGAACGCCGATGGCCGCGGGGATGCCCAGCGTCTGGAAGTACGGCAACCGGGTGAAGCTCAGGCATGCAACGGCGCCGGCGATCGTCAACCCTGACCCCACGATGACGTGCACGGTTCCCCGAAACATGTCGTGGTAGGCGTGTTTTCGCTCCAAGCCGTGGCTGCGGGCCTCCTGATATCTGCCGACGATGAAGATCGCGTAGTCGGTACCGGCCGCGATCGCCAGCAGCGTCAACAGGTTGGTCGAGTACGTCGACAGCCCGATCAGACCCCAGTGCGCCAATGCGGCGACGACCCCGCGCGCGGCGGCCAGTTCGACGGCCACGGTGACAAGCATCACGAGCATGGTCGTGATGGAGCGGTAGACCAAGAGCAGCATCACCGCGATGACCAGGAAGGTGATCCCGGTGACCTTATGGGTGCCCTGGCTGCCGACCTCGAAGTTGTCGGTGATCAGCGCCGCGGCGCCGGTGACGTAGGCCTTGACCCCCGGGGGTGGCGGTGTGTTCGCCACGATCTCGCGGATGGAATCGACGGACTGGTTGGACAGCGCCGTGCCTTGGTTGCCCCGCAGGTATACCTGCACCAGCGCGGCCTTGCCGTCCTTGCTCTGTGAACCCCCCGCGGTGAGCGGATCACCCCAGAAGTCCTGGATGTGCTCGACGTGCTCGGTGTCGCGCGCCAGGCGCTGTACCAGGGTGTCGTAGAAGTGATGTGCATCGGCGCCCAACGGTTGGTCACCTTCGAGAACGATCATCGCCGAGCTGTCGGAATCGAACTCGGCGAACACCTGCCCGATATGTCTCATCGCCTGGATGGAGGGCGCGTCGGGCGCGTTCAGACCGACCGACCGGGCGGCCCCGACCACCTCTAATTGCGGGGCGACGATGTTGGTGACGGCGGCGACGGCGACCCACAGCAAGACGATCGGCACACAGAGGGCGCCGATGATGTGCGCGGGCCGCGAACCCTTCATCGCGACATCGGACAGGGTCGCGCTCATGCGGTCTTGACCAAGCAGGAAATGTATCCGTTCACGTTGTCGGAGGACCTTTCGTCCTTGACGATTCCGTTGGCGGTGATACGGCACCCGATCCAAGCGCCGTCGCCCTGCGCGCGCAGGTCGGCGTAGAGCGTGGGGTCATCGGTGGTCAGCATGTGCGACCACGGCAGGGGAGCATCGTCGACGCGCTGGGGCTGCGCCTGCTCATCGAGATAGTTGATGGTGGCCGTGGTGCCGGGTGAAGCGAACACCTCCAACAGCACGTGTTTGGGGTTGTAGCCGGTGTTCTCCAAGACGTCGGCACTGGGTCTCGACACCGTGTTGTTGGAGCCGAAGATGCCGTGCAACCGGTACACGGAGAAGCTCACGAGAGCGATCACGATGAGAGCAACGACCACCGTCCACTGCCGCCTAAGCAGATGGCCGACCGAAAACCGTTTCACCCGGGAGCCTTTCGAAGTCCGGCCGATTCGTACCTGCGTGCACGCAATGATGCGTGTAGGACGGTACGGTACCGTACCGTGTGCGATGCAATCGCGGTGTTTCGGATATGAGGTGGGCAGGTGTTGGCCGATATTGCTGATCAGCCCTCGACGGGGTCGTCGGCGTCGAAGTGGACCGACCGGGAGGCCGAACTCCTGACCGTCACACTGGAGTTGTTGCGCGAGCACGGATTCGACCGCCTGACGGTCGAAGCGGTGGCAGCCCGGGCGAAGGCTAGCAAGGCCACGATGTATCGGCGGTGGCCCTCGAAGGCAGATCTGGTCCTGGCGGCCGTGACCGAGGGGACCCGAAGTGTGACGGTTGCGCCGCACACCGGTTCACTGCGCGGCGATCTACTCGAATTCGGCTGGGCGGTGTGTCGGCAGTCGCGCGAACACGCGAGCACGATTCGCGCGGTTCTCAACGAGATGTCGCACAACCCGCAATTGCGTCTGGCGATGCAGGCCGAGTTCGTCCATCAGCGCAAGCAGGTGATCGACGAGATCTTCGCCGAAGCCGTGGAGCGCGGCGAGATCGAGGCGACGGCGATCAATGACGACACCTACGACCTGCTGCCCGGATACCTGGTGTTCCGTTCCGTGGTGTCAGGGCGGCAGCCGACCCAGCAGACAGTCCGCACGCTGGTCGACGATGTGCTACTGCCCAGCCTGACCGCCGAGGTCAGAACGGGCAGATGACCACGATCGTCGCGAACAGCACCGCCAGCCGGGCGTCCATGGTGTGCTGGAGCCATCGCGGCGCAACGAAACTCTGCGCGTCGATGAGGCGGGCTTGACGGTAAGTGCGGCCGGCACGGCATCGGCATCGGCATCGGCGATCGATTCGTTGATTCTCGGCCGGGACAGCCAAGACAGCTTTTCCTGCAACGATTCCCACTCATCGGCGCCGACCAGGACCGCCGCCGCCAGCAGGAGAAGCAGATCCGGTTTCGCCCCC